>CAMYLV010000014.1 GCA_947259495.1 uncultured Desulfobacterales bacterium
TGCGGATTTACAAGAACTGCAGGAAACTTACGATCTGCTGACGAAACGGCCGAAACCGGTAGGCGAACAGATTGATTCGGTGCCTTACCAATAAGGTGAATTGAAGGAGACGTTAAATGGACCGCATCCGCCCATCGCAATTATGGCTTGCAGGCGTCCTCTTTTTAGGACTGATGCTCTGCGGCATTACAGCATCTGCTCAGGAAGAGGTCGCCGCGGCCATCCGGCGCTACAAAGCCTACGAGGCCAGCACCGGCTATTATGAGGAGTATGAAGTCAGGCCGCGTCATCAGCGACCCCTGATCGGTGTGCCCAATATCCGCGAAGGGATCTTTCCCTACAGCCCAACGATAGCCAAAGTACGCAGCCGCACCCACCTGGCGGATTCCCACCAGGGAATCCGTTTTTACGCGGGTCGTCAATGTGCAGATTGCCACCCGGCGGCTGCTTTGGACATCCACACCACGCGTGCCAATCTGACCTGTCGCCAATGCCACGGCGCTGAGCCGATCGCCAGTATTAATTTTTACTGGTCCCCGTTAAATCCAATCAGGCGTCATGCTTATGTGTGTGCTAAATGCCATGAAGGCGCTACCGCGTCTTATGCCGCTTATGTGGTGCACGCACCCAATCCGGCCCTGGCGAAAACCTTCGACGAATTTCCGATATTGGCCTGGGCCTTTTGGATTATGGTTGTGATTGCGGTGGGTACCTTTGTACTGTTTTTGCCGCATACCCTTCTGTGGGGCATTCGAGAATTGTTTGTTAAAAAGAAAACAAAGGAGAAAAAGACCATTGAACCCGACAGTGGTTTACGCCCCTGCAGCGGATTTTTCATTTGTTTTTAATACTCGCCTTTCTGATACAGGGTGCCACCGGACTGGCGCGCATGTTTGTCGAAACTTCATGGGGCAGAAACTTAGGCTATGTGTTCGGCGGCTACGAAGCAGCCCGTACCGTCCACATCTATGTAGGAATCATCATGCTCTGCGGGTTAGCCCTGCATATCATTTATTTGTTGTTTAAGGTTAACTGGCGAAAGTTCCCGTCCAGCCTCCGCGGTCCGGACTCGCTTTTATTCAGTCCCAAGGATGCCAAGGACTTTTTCCAGCACATCGCCTGGTTTTTTGGCATCAAAAAAGCGCCGCATTTTGATCGCTGGGGCTATTGGGAAAAATTTGACTACTGGGCTGTTTTTTGGGGAATGATCATATTGGGCGGCACCGGGCTTCTTTTGACCTACCAAATTGCGGCCAGCCGGATTATGCCCGGATGGGGATTAAACGTAGCGCTCTGGGTGCACCGCATCGAGGCCATTTTGGCCATGGCGCACGTTTTTCTGATCCACTTTTTTGTTGGCCATCTGCGCCGCCATAATTTCCCGATGGACCGAGCCATGTTTGAAGGCAGTGTGAATCTAGAAGATGCCCGGCACGAAAGGCCGGCCTGGATTGCGCGGCTCGAGCAAAGCGGCGAGCTGGACGGCGTTTTGGTCCCTGAGGCCATGACGCCTCAACGGGTGATTTATTATGTGTTCGGGTTTGCGGCTGTGGCGGCGGGATTGTATCTGCTGATCGGCGCCCTTGTCAACGTCCGCTTTATATCCTGGTAACAGGCTATATTTGCACAATTTTTAATCCTTGGTTGGAAAAGGCAGCTCATTCGTGATGCTGCCTTTTTTATTGGAGCAAAAAGCAGCCATCTTGACTTAAGTCAAGGCTTTAAGACCCATAATATTATTATAAAATTAAAATCAACATAGGCGCCAAAGGAGGCTAAACATAATTTAGTGACAAAAGAAACTAAAAAACGGGATTTGATATATCTTTTCTTTCTTATTTTAGTCATTGTGGGCCTGCCGTTTGGCATCCGGGCCTATGACCGCTATCTGGAGCCCGATGCGTTGGATTCCGGCACCCAAGAATTCACCCTCACCGGACATGCACAAAAAGGCTGGGTGTTGGGAGAAGTCCAGGCCAATGATATTATTTCTCTCTGGCAGGATGAAGGTCCGGCGGCAAAGCCGGTGATTGAGGTATCCAAAGGTGATCAAGTGATGCTCAAGCTGCGCAGTGCCGATGTGACGCACGGATTCAGTCTGAAGGCTTACGGTATTTACATTGCAAAGGCCATTCAGCCGGGCAAAACGGCTTATGTATCGTTTAAAGCCGACCGAACCGGCACCTTTATTTTTAGGTGCAATGTCTTCTGTGGAAATGTCCATCATCATATGGAAGGCAAGCTGGTTGTCAAAGATGAAACAGCCCGTCCGAATGCCTGATGGGTATTGGCCTTCGCAATCACTTCAAGGTTTACAGCGTTCATCCTTCTCTTAGCTGTAAATTCCTTCTTTCTCTCCAAAAACAATGCCGTTAAAAAATGAGCAAAAAAAAAGCGCTTATTCTCATAATCTTCGGTTTTGAACTGGCCGTGTTGGTTCCTCTTGGAATCTCCCTGCTGCCAAAAACGGCGCGAACGCACCACATCGATATCAACGCCAGAAGATTCGGTTATACGCCGGCACGCATTATGGTAAACAAAGGCGATCCTGTCAGTTTGCGGTTTTATACCGAAGATGTCACCCACGGTTTTCAGCTGGACGGCTACCCCATTGATCTCATTGCCCGCAAAGGCGTTACCTTCAAGCGAAATGCCCGGCAAGACGAAAAGGGACACCTGATCGCCGACTGGCAGCGCGTATCCTCGGTTATGTTTGTGGCCCACCGCGCGGGTAAGTTCATCTTCCGCTGCACCGAAACTTGCGGAAATTTGCATCCCTTCATGACAGGTGAGCTGATCGTCAAACCCAACACGCCATATCATTTTTTCATCGCGCTATCCGTATGGCTGGTCTTTGCAATATTTGTCTGGGTTGGCTACAAGGGACCGCTGGGTGCTGGTAAGCTGAAGCGCATCAATGTTTTGGAAAAGTTTCCACGCTTCAAAAAGCTAGTGATGCAGCGCAGCTTCCAATTTTGGTTTATCGTATTTAATTTTATCGTTTTTTATCTGTTTATTCTCAGCAGCCTGTGGGGCAGCCCGGTGGGCAATCGTAATATCGCCATTGTCTTTGTCTGGATCCTCTGGTGGTTCGTATTAAAAGCAATTCTGGTGCCGCTCGGTGGAAGGCTGTGGTGCTTTATGTGTCCGTTACCGGCCCCTGCCGAATGGCTGTCCCGCATGAGCCTGACGGCAGTCAAGTACCTGAAGCAGCCGTTCCGCAGGCTGCATCATCGCTATCTGGGCCTTCAGAAAGACTGGCCCAAAATCATGCGCAATGTGTGGCTGCAGAATATTCTCTTTCTGACCTTAATTTCATTCGGCATGATTTTAATCACCCGTCCATTGGCAACGGCCATTCTATTTTTAGCGATTTTAGCCGGCACACTGCTGATGACGTTTATCTTCCGGCATCGGGTTTTTTGCCTGTACCTGTGCCCGGTGGGCGGATTTTTGGGCACCTATTCCATGGCCTCCATGACCGAGGTCCGCTCCATCGATCCTAAAGTATGTATCAAACATAAGGACAAATCCTGTTTGACGGGCGGGTCCGGGGGGTGGGCCTGCCCCTGGAACCAGTATGTCGGGAACATGGCCCGCAACAACGCCTGCGGGCTGTGCACCGAGTGCATCAAAAGCTGCCCCAAAGACAATGTGGGTGTTTTCATCCGGCCGTTTGGCGACGACAGAAACCTCAAAGGCTATGATGAAGTTTTTAACGTGATCATCATGCTGGTGGTCGCTGTGGCCTTCAGCATCGTCATGTTGGGACCGTGGGGGTTTATCAAAGATGCCGCCAATGTGACCGAAAGCAAACAGATCAGCGCCTTCCTCATATACCTGTCCGTAATCTGGAGCTCAGCTTTGCTGATCGTTCCGGGTGTCTTTATCCTGGTGGCAAAAGGCGCGCGCCGCCTAGCGGGCGTTAAAATAGACAGCCGCATATTGATACTGCGGCTTGCCTATATTCTCATACCGATTGGGATTTTTGCCTGGATTGCCTTCAGCCTGCCGACCATCATGGTCAACTACGGCTATATCATCTCGGTATTTTCCGATCCACTGGGCCTGGGGTGGGACCTTTTGGGTACCGCCGACGCTCACTTTAAAGCGCTCATACCGGATTGGATACCCGTCATTCAAGGCGTTGTACTGCTGGCCGGGCTGTATCTGGGGATCAGCCGCGGCTTCATGACGCTCAATAAATTACTGCCCGACCCGGGCGCACAAATCCGGGTCATGCTCCTGCCGTCATTGTTTGGTCTTTTGGCGGTGAATCTGCTGCTGAGGCTTTACATGGGTTAGAATTCCGCAGTGATCAATAAAAATGGCCTCCCTTTGCTTTTCTAATATTTATTTTTTATTTCATCGTTGATTAGTATGAAATGCTTGACTTAAGTCAATTTTATTTCCGGGTGATGTTGTTACATATCGATGAACCCTAAAAAAGACCTTTTTAAACCTAAAAACAGCTCGCAATTTCATAAAACGATACGCCTAACGAATATTCTGCGTTTTCTATAAATAATTGAAAAATTTGTTAAAACACCCTCAGGGGTAAATCGTTTTGTTGATCAACCACCTGCCAGTATTAAGCGGGTCTCGATGAAGACCCAAACCACACTTTTTAAATAAGGAGCATCCATGCCGGTATTCAGCTATCTGGCATATCCAGTATCGGGGTCAAAAGAGCAGCTGCTCAATGATCTTGCCGCCCTGGATTTCTGCGAGGTCACACCGGCTGAAAATCAAGCCGTTTTAATCCTGGTCACCGACACACCCGATGAAGAAACCGAAAAAAAATTACAGGAAAAACTTAAGGCTTTGAAATCATTGGAGTCTTTAGGCATGACGTTTGGCCATACAGATGAATAGCGGACACACAAAAGGAGCAGGCAAATGGACTTTACCAGAAGAGATTTCATAAAATCCGCAGCTTTGCAGAGCGCCGTCACGACTGCTGCGGTATTGTTTCCGGGAATCAGTTTCGGTGCCTGGAAAAACGCCGATTCAGGAGCAATCGAATGGAAAAAGACGCCCTGCCGGTTTTGCGGCACTGGATGCGGTCTTCTGGTCGGTGTTTCCGGCGACCGCGCCGTAGCCGTCAAAGGCGATCCCAATTGTACAGTCAACAAGGGGCTGTGCTGCGTCAAAGGCTATCATTCTGTCCAGATCCTTTATGGCAAGGATAGAGTCAATAAGGCATTGGTCCGCAAAAACGGCAAACTGGTCGAAACGCCCCTTAAGGAAGCCCTCGACCTGGTGGCCAGCAAAATGCAGGAAACCATCAAGAGCCACGGGAAAGACGCCGTGGCCATGTATGGATCCGGGCAATGGTCGATTACCGACGGTTATGTGTCTTCCAAGTTGTTCAAGGGGTGTATCGGCACCAACAATCTGGAAGCCAATGCGCGCCTTTGTATGGCCAGTGCGGTAACCGGGTTTTTAACCACCTTTGGGTTGGACGAGCCCATGGGTTGCTACGACGACCTCGATCATGCCGATGTTTTCATCACCTGGGGCAACAATATGGCTGAAATGCATCCGGTGCTCTTCTCCAGAATGCTGGCCAATCGGAAGAGTAAAAACAACGTAACGATTATCGATTTGGCTACCCGCACCACCCGCACCAGCCAGGCAGCGGACAAATCGATCATTTTCAATCCCCAGACCGACCTGGCGGTGGCCAATGCCATCTGTTATGAAATCATCCGCAATGACTGGGTCAACTGGGATTTTGTCAATAAGCATGTCTCTTTTCATAAAGGCAAAACCAACATCGGCTACGGCACCCAGGATCATTTCAAATTCAAGGACAAGGCCGAAACCGTGGACTGGGAAACCTACAAAGCGTTCCTGGCAGATTATACGCCCGAAAAAGTTGAAAAAATCTCCGGCGTGCCTGCCAAAGACATTAAATATCTGGCAGCGCTTTTCGGAGATCCGGACAAAAAGGTCGTCTCTTACTGGTGCATGGGTATGAATCAGCACACCCGGGGGACCTGGATCAACAACTTGGTTTACAACTGCCATTTGCTGGTGGGCAAAATTTCCCAACCGGGCAACGGCCCCTTTTCATTGACCGGACAACCCAGCGCCTGCGGGACGGTGCGTGAAGTCGGCACCCTGACCCATAAGCTGCCCCACGGCGTGGTCATGAAAGAAGGCGCCCGCAAGATGGCGGCCAAGATCTGGGATGTGCCGGTGGAAAATATCGATCCCAAACCCACCTATCATACGGTTGAAATGTTCCGGGCCCTGGATCGCGGCGATATCCGCTTTATGTGGATACAGGTCACCAATCCCATGGTCACCATGCCCAACTTGAACCGCTACCGAAACGGCGCCGAAAAGGATGGACGCTTCCTGGTGGTATCCGAGATATATCCGACCCCTACCTACGATGTGGCGGATGTGGTGCTGCCATCCGCGCTGTGGATCGAGCGCGAAGGATTTTTCGGCAATTCCGAGCGGCGCACCCAACACAATGATCAAATCGTTCCCATGCCGGGTGATTGCATGAGCAATACCTGGCAAATCATAGAGGTGGCCCGGCGCATGGGCTTTGAGAAACAGTTCCCCTGGTCCGAGGAAACCTATATCGAAGACATCTGGAATGAGTATATCCAGTTTCACGACACCCCCAAGCACCGCATGGCGCCTTATAAAGAGCTTAAAGCAAATTCGGGGCTGCAATGGCCCTTTGTCAACGGATTGGAGACCAAATGGCGTTACCACGCCAAATATGACCCGGCCGCCGAGGGTGAGGATTTTGATTTCTACGGCAAACCGGATCGCAGAGCCTGGATCTGGCTCAGACCTTACGAACCGGCAGCAGAGTCGCCCGACAGCGAATACCCCCTCTGGCTCAATACCGGTCGCATCCTGGAACACTGGCACACGGGCTCGATGACCCGCCGCGTGCCGGTCCTGCACCGGGCGGCCCCTGAAGCCTATGTGGAAATCAATCCCGACGACGCCACCCGCATGGGGATTAACAGCGGCAACAAGGTCAAGGTCTCCTCTCGCCGGGGATCGGTGATCATGAAAGCCAGTATCAACGGCCGCGGACGCCCGCCCAGGGGGATGGTGTTCGTTCCTTTCTTTGATGAAAGCTATTTAATCAACGAGGTCACTTTGGATGCCTTTTGTCCCATATCCAAACAGCCGGATTATAAAAAATGCGCTGTCAAACTGGAGAAAGTATAATGGAAAATCCAAAGCAGAAAGTGGGAAAGGTTTTTCTGATTTTTGCCGGGCTCTGCATTCTGGCGCTTCCATTGATCGTGTTAACGGCCCTTTCATCCGAGCCGGAGGAAATGGAAGCGTCGGTTGCGGACACCCAGAACATGGACTTTGACGATAAGGGCCAGGCGGTATTTGCAAGCTATGACCAGATATCCAGGGATTATCTGGAAGGCACCTCGACCGGACGCACGCTCAGTGAATATTACTCCCGCAGACAGTATCCCGGATCACCGCCGTTTATTCCCCACAAGGTCGAGGAGCCGGATCTGGCCCCGATCGAGTGCCTGACCTGTCACGCCCGGGGCGGTTGGACTGCAGAGCTTAAAAAAAATACGCCGATCACGCCGCATCCGGAGCAGGAGGCCTGCCGGCAATGTCACATTACCGTGACCGAGGCCCAACTGTTTGTCGAAACCGATTGGATGAGCGTCGCACCGCCGCGCCTGGGGCGGACCTCCTTGCCGGGAGCGCCGCCACCCATTCCCCATGAGCTTCAGATGAGAGGCGATTGTGTGGCCTGTCATGTGGGACCGGGCACCGTTGCTGCCATCCGGGTGGAGCATCCGTCACGGGGAAATTGCCGGCAGTGTCATGTGCCTGAATCCAATGCGCCGCTGTTTGAAAGAAAACCGAAATCCTAAGCCATCAGGGTTGATATGAACACACAAAAATTTAAAAATTGCCTCCGAGGGATATTGCCGGCACTGCTGCTGATTTTGCCGACAGAAGCTGCATATTCTGCAGAGGGCGGCGTCGTTGAAACTTACAAAAATGCGACGGCCCCATTCGATGATGCCACGCATGTCGAAGCGGTCCTGCCGCTTGCAGTCAAAACCGTGCCGGTCAGCGAAAGATACCGCGGGAAGCTTTTCTACACCGAAGCCCGCAAGGACAAACTGGAGCGTTTCAGTTGCAGCAAATGTCACAACAATCAACCTGTCCAGATTCCTCGATCCGCTGAAATGGCCCATGGCAAGATCGCCCTCGCGCACGGCAGTGAGGATCGGCCCCTGTCCTGTTTTACCTGTCACAAAAAAGATGAGCGTGATTATTTGGTGACCGAGCAGGGCATGAAGGTCGATATGGATCACAGTTACCAGATGTGCGGACAGTGCCATTTCCGGCAGAAAAAAGACTGGGTGGGCGGCGCCCACGGCAAACGCATCGCTAACTGGGCCGGCCAGCGGGTGGTTCAAAACTGCACAGCCTGTCACAACCCCCACTCGCCACGCTTTGAAAAGCGGTGGCCGGCAACCTATTCACCGCCTTTAAGCAAAAGCAAATAGGGAAAGAGCATGGATCCCCGCAAAAATAAAATCTGTCAGAAGCCGGATAAACAAAATTGTCAACACAACCGGCAGCGTGACCGACGAGAATTCCTCAAAGGCGCCGCCAGAGTCGCCGCTTTCGGTGGTGCCGCCATGCTCACTGGATGCAGCGGCACGCTGGGCTCCAAAGAGGAGCTTTCGTTGCGCTGGAAGGAATACTTCAAGAAACATTACCGCCTCATGACCCCGGAGGAAAAAGATGAGACCGTCCAGCGCCTCGAACGCCTGGCCAAAATCAGAAACGGGGTCAACATCCAGATGAGCTCCGCAGCGCCCATCGACGGCGTCCTCTTCGGCTATGCCTTTAACGTTACGCGCTGTGAGGGGTATATGGAATGTGTGGCGGCCTGCGTCAAGGAGAACAACCTCGATCGCAAATCCGACATGCAATATATCCGTATTTTTGAGATGGAACACGGCCAGATGAGCCCGGAGGTTGGCAACGCCAAATTCTTCCACAAAGTGCCGGTTGAAGATCATTTTTACATGGGGGTACAGTGCTACCACTGTCAAAACGCCCCCTGTGTCAAAGCCTGTCCCACCAAGGCCACCTGGCAGGAACCGGACGGAATCGTGGTGGTCGATTATGACTGGTGCATCGGCTGCCGCTATTGTATCGCGGCCTGCCCCTATTACGGGCGCCGGTTCAACTGGAACGACCCGGTCGTGCCCAAACAAGACATGACCAAAAAGCAGCACTACCTGGGCAACCGCATGCGCGGCCGGGGGCAGATGGAAAAATGCACCTTCTGTGTGCAAAGAAGCAGATCCGGCAGGCTGCCCGCCTGCGTTGAAGCCTGCCCCACCGGCGCACGGGTGTTCGGAAATCTTTTAGACCCTGACAGCGAAATCCGGTTTGTACTCAAGCACAAAAAAGTTTTCCGATGGAAAGAGGATTTAGGGACTGACCCCAAGTTCTGGTATTTCGTCGATTAAAACTGTTTTCAAAACCACATCTAATGCCCGATGGCTGTGTTACAAACCGGTTCAAAATACTCGCGTACTATCGTGTACGCTCCGTTTTTAAACCGGCTTGCGCCTTGCCCTCGAACATGATCTGTAATTTTGAAATCAGTTTTAGGTAAATAAAAACCATATGGTTAACACATTGTGAGAGAGCCGTTATGAAAAAAATAGAAACGATGAAGGAATTTGTCTCCTTCTTTAAAGATACCACCGTATGGAGCCTATCCGGCGGTCTGGTCTACCAGATCTATCTGTGCATTCTGGCCGCTTTGATGGTGCTGGGCGTTTATGCCTACTTTGTTCAAATAAACGTTGGTTTAGCCGCCACCAACATGTCGGATATCGTCAGCTGGGGATTTTATATCGCCAATTTCACTTTTTTGGTCGGCGTGGCCGCAGCCGCGGTAATGATCATTTTGCCGTCTTATATCTTCAAGGATAAAGACCTGCACAAGGTGGTTATCATCGGAGAGGTCGTCGCCATCGGCGCTTTGGTGATGTGTTTGATGTTTGTTTTTGTGGATCTGGGCGCCCCCTGGAACGCGTGGCACATGATGCCGATCATCGGATTGTTTAACTGGCCGACATCGCTGCTCACCTGGGATGTACTGGTGTTAAACGGCTACCTGGTTTTGAACCTGCTGGTGCCGGCCTATATCCTGTACTGCCATTATTACCACCGCAAACCCAATGAAAAATTGTATCTGCCCTTGGTTTTTATCTCCATCTTCTGGGCTTTTGGCATCCACCTGGTGACGGCCTTTTTGTATCAGGGGCTGCCCGCCCGGCCCTTCTGGAACAATCCCCTGATGGGCCCCCGCTTTCTGGCATCCGCCTTTGCAGCCGGTCCGGCCCTGATCATTGTTGTACTGGTGATCATTCAAACCACGACGTCTTTTCGGGTCGAGGAGCAGGTCTTTAATAAAATCCGGCGCATCAGCGTCGTTGCCGCCATTATCAACCTGATCATGCTCTTTTCCGAGGTGTTCAAGGAATTTTACCTGCCCACCCATCACAGCCAGCCGGCCATTTACCTGTATTTCGGCCTCAAAGGCCATACGGCCCTGGTCCCGTGGATCTGGACCGCGATCGTCATGAACGTCATCGGCACCCTGACAATGGCGTTTAACCCGGGCAAAAACAATCCGAAAGTACTGGTGCCGGCCTGTATGCTGCTCTTTTTGGGCATCTGGATCGAAAAAGGCATCGGCCTGATTGTGCCCGGTCTGGTTCCTTCACCACTGGGGGAAGTGGTCGACTATGCGCCCAGCTGGGTGGAGGTCAGCATTACGCTCGGCATCCTGGCTCTGGGGATTTTCGTGGTCTCGGTGCTGCTCAAACCGGCGCTGATGATCGAGCAGCGCTACGAAGCAGAGCAAGGGCAATAAGGCAAGCTTGGTTTAGACAGTTCAACCATTCCAAATAAGTTAAACTTTAAAAGCCCATGATTTTGAATCATTATTTTAAATCATGGGCTTTTTTTATTATTTAAGGCGATGAATTTTTATACCGCTTTTTAAACGGAGATCATCTCGTAGCTGGCGGATTTGTAACCGACAATCTTTTGAATGTGAAAGATGAAAATGCGGCTCTCGTAATTTTCAATAAATTGCCTCAGACCGTGTTTGGCTTTTTGGAACTTCTCACTCCTGAGATTGCCGATCAAGGTGTTGGTATCAATATCCTGGGCCCGGCCCTCGCACAAAATCCGCGGCCCTTCTCCGATAAAAACCTCCCATTCGCTGGCCACTCTAATACCCAGATCTTCTAGACAGGGATAGAAGGTCTGGATGACATATTCTTCATATTGATCTTTAGTTTTACTGATAATATTCCACGCCTGGTTAAATTTAATCGTATTGGCTTTGACGTCCTTCGAATAATCATCTTTTTTTCCAGTGCCGACCAGAACTTTGGTTTTGTAATTCCGGACGTAGTTTTGCAAGGCGTCGTTCAGCTCCCTGTATTTTTTGTCTCGCAGCGCCTTTTCAAGAAGGTGCAGATCATTGCTGATGCCTTCTAAAAATATATCACTGTACCCGCCAATCAGAACCGTCCAGCCGGCGACGATATGAAGCCCCAGTTTATTCATTCCGGGGATGAATTTACGGATGATAAACTTTTCGTATTCCCTGGTTTTATCAAAGTCAACGGACCAATACTGATTAAATTTGACTGGCATGGTTCGGTCCCTCCTTGTTATAAGTTTGCGATCATGGTTCGTCTGCAGTTCTTATCGTCTGGCGACCTGTCCATGGATCATGAGGAGCAAACTCAAGCTGGAAAGGTTCCAATTGAGAGCGATTCTTGAGTTTGATAATTTTTGAATCGCGCATTCGGAATAACATGAAAGCATCGGTAGAAAGAAAACAACTCACAATTTCAGGTAGGAAAATGAAAATCAACTCAAAAAATCGCTGAAGATAGATTATTATTATTTAAATTTCACAAACAGTGTCAACAAAAAACTAAACCCTAAAAAGTTCCAATAACAGAATCGAGCAGTCTGAGAAGCGGCTTGGGAAATATTCCCATCGCAAAAGCCACGCCGGCAAGTGCCAGAAGCGGTAGGCTCATGGTCAGCGGCGGGTCGGTGGCCGGGTGCTCAAGGTCATGGGTTTTCTGCTGACCGAAAAAAATACGAATGCCGGTTAAAAACGTATAAACCAGCGTCAACAGCGTTGACATGATTGCCGCGATCGTCACCAGCAACCCGAGTGGATTTGAATTGAAACCTTTGAAGGCGCCGGTAAAAAGAAGCCATTTGCCGACAAAGCCGCTGGTGGGTGGAAGCGCGGAAAGAATAAGCGACGCCGAGAGCCATAAAACGGCGGTCAGCGGCATCCGCGGCCACAAACCACCCATATTTTTCAGGTTGCGGGTTTCAAGCTGATATACCAGTATGCCAGCGGTTGAGAACAGGATGGCTTTACCGAGTATGTGGCTCAGAAAATAGAACATCCCGCCCTGTATACCCCAGGCGGTCATAGCGGCAATGCCGAAAACCGAATAAGATATCTGGCTGATCGTTGAGCAGGCGCAAAACCGTTTGGCGTCGGTCTGCGCCAGGGTGAGCAAAGCGCCATATACCATGGTCAACAAAGCGAATATCATGAGCGGTAATGATAGTGGGTAAAGATCCAGCCGCAAAGGAAGGATCAGAACGCGTACAGCCACATAGGCGGCAATATTGGCGTAAATTGCCAGCAACCCGGCAATACATGTGGGGTGCTCGGCGTGAACCCAGGGCATCCATACATGTAGCGGAATAATCGCCAGTTTGGTAGCCAGCCCTACCAGAATGACCACCGCGATCCATAAAACGAATGGATTTCCGGAAAGATTGTGGATCTGACCAATCTCGAAACTGCCGATCTGGATATAGCCCCAGATAATTCCGATAAGAAAAAAAGTGGCTCCGGCAATGCCCCAGTAAAGACACATCAGCGCGACTTTGTATCGGGTTATAAAATCCGAGTAGCCGAACTGGGCCATGATGAAATAAAGCGGTATGATGGTAAGCAACTCTAAAAAGAAATAGACCGCCAATGTGTTGGTGGCAAAGGCGACGCCCATAAATCCGGTGGGAAAATATAAATACAGCATGAAAAAGCGACGATAATAGATGCCATAAGTTTTATCGTCGATGTCGCCGTAAATCAGCTCGATTCGATGCTCAACATAGTGGATCGAATAAAGCGCCAGCGCCAAACAGATTAAATTGATGATCAAAGCCACCGGCAGGCTCAGACCGTCAGCCAGAAGATTAAAGCTGACCTGCGGGCCGATAACATATTGCTCGTGTAGAATTTTTCCTTCATAGATTTGCAAGCCGGCCAGCACCAGCAGCAGCATCGTATAGCAAAGCGCAGCTACAGCGATCCAGGCGGGCCTTCGGTTTTTACGCGGTCGAATCAGAAATGCCGCCCATGAAGCAACCAGCGGAACCGCTACGATTTGAAGAAGAATATAATGCATCATATTACGATAACCAGAGCAGCATAAGGGCCAGCAGGGCAAAGAAGGGCATCAAAATATAGGCCAAATTCCAGGATAATTGTTTGATTTCGGTTCTCAGGTGCCTGCCCCAGACAAACAACAGGTTCGGTAAGGACGTCAGTCCGGAATGGAAAAAGCTGTCGGTCCCATTTTCCAGAATCACGGAGCGATCGGGAACAGTTTTCAACTGACCGACTATCCGGGAGACACAGCCCTTGATGAAGACGCCGATCCGCTTGAGGGGTGAATTGCAAAACCAGATGAATTTTCTGCCCGCAACACGTGCAAACCAGTCGGTGTCTAAATTCACCGCACGCATTTCCGGCGGATAATATCCGGAAAGAACCAGCACGGTAAAGGCCAGCGCACCGAACATCAGCAACTGGAGCATGCCGACAACGTGAAAAGCCGTATAAGGCACATAATGAACAGCATGCGGTAAAATGCGATAAAGCGGTTGCGGATAGATCCCCAAAAAAATACAGATAAAGGCAGCGATTCCCATGGCAAGGCGCATATTGATCGGCGGTTCTTTAGCGCGAATGCCGGAATCGTGGCCGAAAAAAACAAAAAAAGGAACTTTGATTCCAGCATGATGGAAAACACCTGCGGAGGCGAACATCAGCATAAGCCAGATGATGGTCAGATGCTCTTCGGCGGCAGCGGCAACCGTCATCGACTTGCTGACAAATCCACTGAAAAGCGGGAACGCCGAAATGGAAGCAGCCCCGATCATGCAGCAGATTGCCGTGAATGGCATGGTTTTATGAAGCCCACCGAGATCGGTTGCCCGGATTCTGCCGGTCATATGAAGCACCGCCCCCGTTGACATAAACAGCAACGCCTTGTAGATGATGTGGCTGAAGGCATGGGCGACCACCCCGTTTATAGCCAGCTGGGTTCCGATCCCGATTCCGCATACCATAAAGCCCACCTGATTGATGAGGCTGTAGGCCAGCACACGTCGTATATCATTCACAATAACCGCGTAGAAGATGGGAAAACAGGTCATAAAGGCGCCGGCCCAGATTAACAGCTCGGTGCCCGGAAAGGTTCGTGCCAGAATATAAACAGCGCTTTTGGTGGTCAGGGCACTCATAAATACGGCACCGGTGACGGTGGCCCGGGGATAGGCGTCCGGCAGCCAGGCGTGCAGCGGAAAAACGGCTGCATTCAAACAAAATCCGGTAAAAATAAGAATGGACGCCCCATCGTTCAGGCCGATATAAGCAAATTCCGGGGTGCCGCGATTCATCACATATAGAATGATTCCGGCCAGCAAACATAGACCACCGAAAAAATGCCAGGTAAAATACCGGAAAGCGGCGGCGGAAGATGTTGAAATTTTGCGCGCCAGGATTAAAAACACCGAAGCAATCGCCAATATTTCCCAGAATATGTAAAGCGAGAAAAGATCTCCGGCAAAAGTGACCCCCAAGGCGCCACCGGCGTACATCAAACTGGCCATGTGCTGAGAATCATCCTTGATATTCAGCGCATAAAGGATGCCGATGAAGGTGATCAGAACGAACACATAGCCAAAAGCCATGCTCAGCTTGTCGACCCTGCCGAAAATCAGATCATAACTGAGAAATTCGACAATCCAGTACCTACCTGCGGGCATATAGAGCAGATTCAGGAAAGCAAGGGTCGGCAGCACGAGCAGATAAGCCTTTTTGAGTCTCCCCTTTAAAAAAGGAACCAGAAGCGCTCCGGCGATGAGAATCGCAGCCGGCGGCACCGTTTTAATCATAGTAATCTTCCTTTCGTTTCACCAGCCACCGCAGCCCCTTGGCGATAAATATTAAGCTGACGCAACCGATAAATCCGTAAACCGCGTAAAACCCGTAGGCCTCCTCCCATGGAAAATGGCCATGTTTGGGAGTGAAAAACTCAATGACCAGAAGTATGAGCAATGAAATATAAAAGTATTTCCTGACTCTGGCTCTATTTTTGGGTGAGTCCAAAAGTGTAATTTCACGTTGCGTTTTCATAGCGGATGTCCTTAATGAAAAATAAATGCCAGGTAAAGCACGCCGGCCAAAACCAGAAGGTAGAACACCTTTTTATAAGCCGGACTGCCTTCGTGCACGAGGACCATTTTTTCCACGACATTATTGAATCGTGCCGTAATTTCCCCATCATCCTGTCTGTAGACGAATGCTTCTCCTTTTTTTTCAATCTTTCCCATTTAAGCCTCTCATGTGATTACTTCAATCTTGCATGAAAATTAATGAGAAGTTGTATTAAAATAGATTTTTAACAGCCATTTCAGCCAGACCCAGCAGATGAAATGCATCCGGGAAGAAGAAGAAAATCACTGAAAAAAGGGCCGTCAGCGCCAGGGGCACGATCATGAAGAGATACAAGGGTCTTTCCATTTCCAGAAATCGAATTTTACCGCCGTCGGCCACGGAAGCTTCGGCGGGGGTATCGAAAAAGGCGGTTTTAACGATCGGAAAAAAATAGACAACATCCAGCAAAGAACTGGCCAGGATGACGATCAGAAAAATAATAGCTCCGGCCTGGATGGTTCCTAAGCCGAGAAACCATTTGCTGATGAAACCGGACACGGGCGGTGCCCCGCACATACCGAGGGCACCAATGGTAAACGCCAGCATGGTCACCGGCATTTGTTTGCCGACGCCGGCCATTTGGCTGATTTCTTTTTTGCCGGTTACCACCATGATAGCCCCGGCGCAGAGAAAGAGGGTGATTTTCATAAATCCATGAAACGGAATGTGGACCATGGCGCCCTTGATGCCGAAAGGACTCAACAGGGCCACACCGAAAAGAATATACGACAATTGACTGATCGTGGAGTATGCCAGCCGACGCTTCAGATTGTCTTCGCCGATGGCAAAAAATGACCCCAGGATCATCGTTATGGAGGCAACGGCTCCCAGCCAAAGGCCGATGCCGAGTTCGCCGATCAACTCGATTCCAAACACATGACATACAATTCTGACAAATCCGAACACCCCCGCTTTGACAACTGCGACGGCGTGCAACAATGCGCTGACCGGGGTTGGCGCCACCATCGCACTGGGAAGCACCGGGGTTGGCGCCACCATCGCACTGGGAAGCCAGGAATGAAAAGGCATCCAGGCCGCTTTTATGGAGCCCAAAGCGAAAAGAACGAACAATACAATGAGGGTCGATCCGGAAGCTGAAGCAGAGCCTAAAATCCCCCCATCGGCAAAGCGTGTCGTTCCGGTAATCGCGTATGTCAGCACCACCGCCGCAAACAGAAACCAGCCCGAGGAGAGCAAATATACGAGGTATTTGCGGGTGGCGGCGAATGCTTCTTTGTCTTCATGATGCGCCACCAGCCAATAGGTTGACAGGGTAAGGGCTGCATAAAAAATATAAAAAGTAACCAGATTTTCAGACAGGGCAATACTGACCGCAGAAAAAATGGCCAGGGCAAACATAAAATAATAGCGCGTTTGAGCATGTTCTTCTAATGATCGCATGTAGCCGATGGAATACAGCGAAACCAGTATCCACAGGAAAGAAGAGGTGATGGCAAAAATCAGGCCGAATGCATCCACCCGATATCCCAGCTCGATGCCGGCTCCGATATCGATGATACGGAAGGTAAGGAAACCCCCTTCCAAGATGGCCGGTGCCATTGAGATAATAATCGCAAATTGAATTACCGCGGCAAGGATGGTGGTGCCTTCCCGGATATTGGCATGTTTGCGCAGTAAAAAAATTCCAGGCGCCGCAATCATCGGACAGATAACGGCCAGCAACGGCTTAATGGATGGTACCATTTCCGTCATCGGGACCCCAAACCGAATGTTGAATTTACTGCATCAAGAACAGGCGTGATGATTCCGGTCATCCAAACAATACCGACCGCAAACGTTAGGCCCCCAAAAATAAGACTCGGGATCAGCATGCTCAACGGGGCCTCGGCAATCTGGAGATCCGATGGGTTGCTAACCGGTGTTGTGCGTATATAAATGATCTCAATCAATCGCCAAAAGTAGACGATCATCAGCAGAGTGCTGACAAAGATAAAAATAAGGAACGGGTACTTTTGGGCATCGAGTATTGCCAGAATAAGATACCATTTGGTGACAAACCCCGCACTGGGCGGCATTCCAATCATCGCCAGAATGGCTAACAAAAGCGCAAAACAGGTGAAAGGCATTCGCCGGCCGAGACCTGCAAATTTTCGAATATCCCATAAATCGAATTTATAAATAAACGCACAGGCAGCCATGAACATACAGGCTTTGATCACGGCATGATTCAATATATGTATCAGTGCCGGGCTTAAACCCTGCGTGCAAAACGGCGCCAAACCGATGGCCAACACGATATATCCGACATTAGCAATGCTCGAATAGGCCAGCATTTTCTTGAAATTATTTTGAACGATGGCAAAGATGGATCCGGCGATCATGGCGATGGCGGCCATCCAGCACAGAATGTCGAATACCGGCAGAAAGCCTTTGATAAAATCCAGAGTGAAAACCGAGAAGATCACCCGGATGAGCGCATAGACGGATGTTTTGGCCACCGCCGTGGATATGATCACGCTCACCGCCGAAGGGGCATAGGTATAGGCATCCGGCTGCCAGGTGTGCAGAGGAAACAGGGCGATTTTAATTCCGAATCCGATAAAGATAAATACGAAAGCGGCTTGAATGACTTTGGTCTCATACAGAGGCGGAAGAATCATGCGCAGATCTGCCATGTTTAGCGATCCCGTCATGATATACAGATAGCCGATACCGATCAGATAAAAGCTGGCGCCGATGGTTCCAATGATCAGATACCTTATGCTGGCAAACCTTGCGCGTCCTTTACCAATGGCGACCAGCGAATATCCGGTAAGGGATGCAACCTCCAGCAGCACAAAAAGATTAAACAGATCTCCGGTAACAATGATTCCCAGGATTCCGGTATTCAGCAGGAGGTAAAGACACCAGAACAGTGCGACAGACCCCGGCATCTCGGCTTCGACGGTTCTTTTGGCGTAAATGGCGGTAAACAGGCAAAGCGAGGATACCAGTACCAGCATAAAGGCATTGAGGTGGTCCACATAGTATTCGATACCCCACGGGGGCTCCCAGCCTCCCAGCCAGTAATGGATGGCACCTCCGGTAGTCACCGACTTAAGAATACCAATGGAAAGCAAAACGCAGCAGATCAGAGCGCCGATTGCCAGGGGAAAGCCAGCCCGCTGCACCCACCACCCCGAAAAAAATATGAAAAAAGACACGACAAGCGGAAGGACAACAATAATGGCTGGTAACTGGTGGCTCATATCTTCATCACATCGATATCACGTGCTGAACAAATTCTGCATGTCCGGATGATTCTGAATTGCCTGTCGAAACTGACCCGTGCGATAATCGAGTCGCTTTTTAATGATCACCAAAAGTCGCTGGTACATGCGCAATCCCATCTCCGGATCCTGCCCAAAAAGTTTTTGTATCCTGTCTCTTTTAAAAGAGTAAATTTCAGATGGCTCCACGCAGACGGCATCGACGGTATATAAACCGTCCTCGCTCATTGCCGACCAGCCGAAAGAATACCCGGGTTTAATGGACCCAATGCATGCTGTAACCTTGTCGGAAATTCTTTGCTCCAGCAGTACATTGCCCGATCTCATCATGTAGAATCGTTCAGCGGGATCATTCTCTCGGAATAGTATTTCGTCGCGATCGAATTTCAAAATATCGATAATTTGAGCTAAATTATCCAGCATGGGATCCGTCAGGTAAGTCAGCATGACGATTTGTTTTAAATCTTCTTTGGTTATCATCCCCTGTCCTCCATGAATCATTCATCCTTCAGCTGGGCCAGAATTTCATCCTCTTCAAGCGTTTGGTATTGTTGGAATACCTTAATCACGAGTGCCAGTGCGACCCCCAGGGTTGCCACGGCTACGACAATCGCGGTAAGCATCAGCACATGCGGCAGCGGATTAATATAATCTGTCGCCTGGATAGCGTGGCTTTCAGCTGCATGGCCGTGTATGATAATGGGTATGGTGGCCTTATTTTTGGCACCCAGAGATATAAAGAATAAAATGACAGCGGTTTGAAGTATGTTCATCCCGATAATTTTTTTCACCAGGTTTTTCTTGGCAATCATGGCATACAGGCCGATCATCATCAGCACAATGTAGATCCAGTAATTTAACTTGGACATGATAATCGAGATCAGCTCGTTCACCTTTATAATCCCTCGTCATGCCTACCTGCCGAAGCCAGGTTATAGTAAAGATGGACCATGACCGCCATCACACAGATACCGACTCCAATTTCCACCATTAAGATCCCATGGGATCTTGCCGTGACCGGGTCCACGCCGAAAATCTTTGATAATGCGCCATAATCCAGATAGTTTGATCCCAAAAAGATACTCAAGGCCCCGGTTCCAGCATAGATGAAAACCCCAAGACCACAAAGCAGAACGGCAAACTTTTCACTGATGCGGGTAAAACTCGATCGCAGGTTGTGGGATATGGCAAACAAAATTATCGAAGCGCCCAGGATGACGCCGCCCTGAAATCCGCCGCCCGGACTGTGATGACCGTGGGCAATGACATACAGGGCAAATATCTGGCTGAATGGAACGATGAGACGCGCGCTGGTTTTGATAATCAAATCATAAGGGACCCACATCAGATCGATTCTCTCAAATTCCCTGGACTCCCGGGGGGGCTCGGCCCCTTTTGCGATACGAAGGGTGATCCCGGTGGGAATGTGTCGATACAGCTGCGTTTCGGGTTCAATCCGTTTGAAAATCCGCAGCAGGAAGAGGCAGGCAACGCCGGCGGAAAAAATGACAATGGTTTCAAACATCGTATCGTATCCCCGGTAATCCGCCAGTACGGCCGTGACAATATTGGGGACCGAGGTTTCCTCCATGGTGCGTTCGATATAACGGGGCGACACATGCATACTGGCCGGTGCCTGCGGATCACCCCAGGAAGGAAAGTCCAGAGTACAATAAATCAGAAGACCCCCGAACAGAAGCACAATGAATATGGCCAGTGTCTTCAATCTTTTGTCCTCCTTGAGGTGCGAAAAACCGTCGCAACGAAAAGCACGGTGCTGATGCCGGCACCAACGGAAGCTTCGGTAAAAGCCACATCGACCGCCCCCATGATGGCCCACAGCAGGCACATCATAAAGCTGTAGGCGCCGAAAAGTATGGCGGCTCCCAGCAGGTCTTTGACCGTGATGGCGCCGATGCCGCAAATGATAACGATCAATAAAACCACGAGTTCAATCTGCCAGATCATGATTGATCTTCCTTTGTCCAGGGTTTGAGACCGGCCCGCACCCCGGCGTCCACAATGGCATGCGTGGCTGTCGGGCTGGTGATATAAACGATAATAACGATTAAAACGATCTTGGTTGCCGTTAAAAAATTATGTAAAGAGAAATCTTGAAGCACAAACACGGCAATCGCCGACAACGTCAGCAACTGACCGGCGGTATCCAGTTTTCCGGCCGGATGCAGCCGGGAGTAAAAATCGGGCAATCGCAGAATACCGATAGAGCCGCCCGTAAAAAAAGCCAGACCGCTGAACAAAAGAATCATCACAATAATTTTCATTGATTCTGCCTCCTTGCCGCCTTACCGCCTTGTTTGATGATCAAACAGGTGGTTTTTCCTCAAATAAGCCCCTTTTTTTCTGGAAATAACGTGAAGCCGCCAGCACGGCAATAAAGTTCAGCAATGCATACGCCAGTGCGATATCAACAAACATGTCCACCCGACCGTAGATCAAACCGACCAGTACCAGCAGGACAGTTGTTTTACTGCCGATGGCATTCACGCCGATGAGGCGATCCAGAACGGTCGGACCGAAAATCGCCCGGTAAAGGGACAGCAACATAATCAGGCTCAGGTAGAAGCCACTGTAATAGAATACGGTGTCCATTATTTGCTTATTCTGGGAAGACCTTGACTATTTTTGATTCCATGTCACCTGGAAGGGCTTGACCGGATTTGTCGTCAATGCAATGAACCGAAAACCGACCCAGCACCGTCACATTCACGGTAATCGTACCGGGGGTCAGGGTGATGGAGTTGGCAAAAGTCGTACGCGCGTAATCGCTTTTTAACTCACTATCAAACTCGATGATCTGTGGGTTGATGAGTTCCATCATCTTAGGATGGAACACCAGATACATGACGTGTAGGTTTGCTAAAAATATCTGGTAAATCAGCCAGGGGATGTATGCGAACAGCCGAATCCACAGCCTGAATATGCCCCGGGGCTCGTGTGAGGTAAACATCAGATCGCCCGAAAAGGCGGCCACGATGGCACTGGATATGAGGCCCAAGGTGATGTGAAATCCATCGAATCTGCCGGAGAATATGATCCATACTACAAACAGAATCACAAACGAAAGAATAAAGGTGGCACCAAACCGTTTGGCCCTTGATGTTTTGGAAGGGTTCTCTTCAGAAGGGGCATTTCTTGAGGTTGGTTGAAAATCTTTTCCCAAGCTTATCCTCCCTTAAGGCACAATAAGTTTTCAAAAATACAAGCAGGCCTTTGGACTGCGAGATGTGGCAATGAAAAGAAGATTTGAATTCATGTGCGCGTGGCGAAATAGGGGCTGTAAATGAGCGTCAGCGATTCGGGTTTCTAATTATGAATAGCATCAAATAACAATCTGATAGGAACAGGGGCTAATCGGCTATGAGCGTGAATTAAAAGTGCCTTCAGGTTCACAGGCATATTCAGCACCTGATCAGGATTACCACGCAGTGTCATACTACAAAACCGAATAAAATCTTGTCAACTGCTTATTTTATAGTTTTATTGACTGCCGTGCTGGGATTCTCAACTTAGGCCGTTCCCAAATTGGGCGTTCCAAATTTTAAAAAGGAGTCATTTTGTTTTATATTCAATGAATTCTATCGATCTATATTTTTAAAATTTGGAACCTTACAGGATTGCCGATCTTACCGCATCTACGGCGTCAGATACTGTCCCGCATAGGCAACTATAGTGGAACGGAATCTTCCTTGCAGCTACGGCAACCTCGACAATCGCTCAACTTAGGCCGTTATTATTTAGTTGCCCAAGTTTTTTTATGAATGCCTGTCCCGGTTCTGATTGGGCCACCATGGGCGCATAAATATTGTACTCGGGTTTCACGCCTGTCAAGGAATTATTTTTTTATATTTGAAGACAGCACATATTTGACTTATAACAGAATCTTCTCTATGCTTTTTTCAAAATAACCAACCAAAGAAATCCTGGGAAGGAGATTTCGTCATGGAAATTAGCGCCAACACCAAAATCGACGATCTGTTGAAAGAATACCCTTTTTTGGAAGATTTTTTGATCAACTTGTCTCCCAAATTTAAGGGCCTCAAGAATCCGATTATGCGCAAAACCATCGGCAAGGTAGCCACCCTCGGCAAAATCGCCGGTATCGGTGGGCTGGACCTTGACGATATCTTAGCAGCCCTGACAAAGGAAATAGACCGACAAGCGGGCAAAGCCGCAACACCGGATGAATCGACATCCGACGGGGCCGGCAGCGTTATCAGCGACCCGGTGGAGAAGCAGGCGGCGCTCAAGGAAATTATCAAAGCTCTGCATGCGGGCGAAGACATGGCGGTCCTCAAACAAAGATTCAGCGAGTTGGTCAAGGGTGTACAAGCAACAGAGATCGCCAAGATGGAGCAAGCCCTGATGGACGAGGGCCTGCCCGCTGAAGAAATCAAGCGCCTGTGCGACGTCCATGTTGAAATATTTAAAGAGGCGCTCGAGGAGCAGGACCTACCGGAGCCCCCGATGGGGCATCCGATTCACACCTTCATGAAGGAAAACCGCGCTTCTGAAAAGATCATGAGCGAGACCAGCATGCTCCTGGGGCGCGTCGGACACCCTCCCAAACCCGAGGCCTTCACAGAAAACAGCCAGGCACTAAAGTCTCTTATTGAACGCTTATGCGATGTCGATACCCATTATACCCGTAAGGAGAATCAGCTTTTTCCGATGCTGGAAGCCCACCATTTTACCGGGCCCTCTCAGGTGATGTGGTCGATCCACGATGATATCCGCGCCAGCCTCAAGCAAGCCCGGGAGGCGTTTGCCAAATCCGATCCAGAGGGCACCATAGCACCGCTGAAAGAAGCCATACAGGCGATTCGGGATATGATCTACAAGGAAGAGCACATCCTGTTTCCCGCCAGCCTGGATATGCTATCCGATCCGGAGTGGGTCAAAGTCAAGGAGGGTGAGGCCGATATCGGTTTTGCCTGGGTCGTTCCGGATTCGGGCTGGCCCGAAAATATCATCCAGCAGCCCGCGGAGGCACCGCCCGAACCCGAAGCGGTCGTGCAGGATGTGGCCGGGGCCCTGGGTCTGGACACCGGACACATGACCCTGGAGCAGATCAACCTGATGCTCACCCACCTGCCGGTGGACTTAACCTTTGTCGATGAAAACGACCGGGTGGCCTACTATTCGGAAGGGCCGGAGCGGATTTTTCCCCGCAGTCCCGCGATCATCGGCCGCGAGGTCCGCAACTGCCACCCGCCCAAAAGCGTCCATCTGGTCAACCAGATCCTGGATGCCTTCAAGTCCGGTTCACGGGACACGGCCGAATTCTGGATTGAACTGGGCGGCAAATTCATCTACATCCGCTATTTTGCCGTGCGGGATACGAGTGGTTATTACCGGGGGTGCCTGGAGGTCAGTCAGGACCTGACCCACATCCGCAAACTGGAAGGCCAACAGCGGCTGCTGGACTGGGAATAGTTGGCACACTGCCCGGAGAATTTCAAGGTTGAAGATGGACAGGCGCATCCGAAGATTCTGTGATATTATAGGGGTTGTCAAAAAAACATTGTGGTATTCAAACGTTTTTTTCTACAACCCCTTATGCCGCACTTCCATCATTCGAAAAATTATTATGGAAAGCGGTGAAAATTCATTCTCAACTTCGCATTAATTTTCATGCAAGATTCAGGTATTATGGAAAGCGGTATAAACGTTCAGACAGCTGCATCCCCACCATGGCCAGGCATTCCATATCCAGGTACTTTTCAGCCCGTCTTTCAAACAGCACCGCACAGCGGGCTGCAAATTCCTCATCGGTATCATTGAAAAGCATCAAAACCGGAATTTTCGGCAACGCATTGAACTGCATGCTCAGGTCATAGGAGAAAGTTGAGGCAGGTGGATGACCATGGTTTCCTCTGCAGGCCTCTTCCAGGTATTTCAGCCGCCCTGAAAAATATTTGGCCAGCGGAGCTTCGGTATAATTAACAAATGACCCGGCGAACGGTGCCGCGTCCTTAAAATCCTTGAAGGAGACCCAGTCATCTTCAATGGGATCGACGTCCGGGCACAACAGCAGATATTTAAACAGCACGACACTTACTGAAAAGTCAGGCCGGTTGCCGGAAGGATCGCTGAGTCCCTGAGTGGATACTCGGTGGGGATTCCCGAAAAAGGGAATGATCAATTCAGCACCACTCATTTCAGCCCCGAGCCGTTCGGCAATCCGTGCAAAGTCCAGTTCGGCAATCCGGGTCAAATAGTTCTTGTAGGTTTCCTCAAATACAGACGTTGGGTTCATGTTTTAGGCAAAAAAATTCTTATGACGTCAGTTATTAATTTTCAGTCGTTTTCAGGTGCCAACATTCAGGTTCAGCGTTCTGGGTTCAGGGTTATTGCCTTAAATCGACTGGACGAGCTGCAAGTTGGCTACTGGATCTTTTACTTTCACATTCCCTTCATGCTTTTTCAGCGTTAATCAGCCTTTGAACCTCTGAACGTTGAACCTTTGTTCCGGCTTTGCGTGAGGCCAGGTCAATTAATCAACAATCGCAAACGCGCGCACCGGAAACGACCCCATCCCCTTTACCGGGGCCGGCACCGCAAAAAACTTAAAACCTTGATCCGGCAATTGATCCAGATGACACATATGTTCAACAATCGGAATATTGGCCTGCAGCAAGATGGAATGCGCCGGTCGGGATCCGTCAGCGGTGTCGTCGATGTTGAGCGAGTCAATGCCCACCAGTCTGGCGCCTGCGGATTTCAGGTATTCAGCTGCATTTCGGGAAAGGAAGGGATGGTTTTCAAAATACGCATCGGTTCTCCAGTGCCGGTCCCAGCCGGTATTGATAAGGACTGCTTTGCCTTTTATATCATTTCCTTCGAAAAGGTCCCGATGAATGGACCTTTTTTCGTGATCTACACGAAACACAATACCATCCAGATTTGCGACCGACGCCATTTTAAGCCCGGACAAATCGATTCCCTTTTCATAACGGTGAAATGGCGCATCGATGTAAGTCCCGGTATTGGCCACCATTTCGATTTTCCCGATCTGAAATGTCGTACCACCCGAATAATGGGATTCAGAATCATCTCGGGTCATATGGTCGCTGATAATCGGGCCGGGCAATCCGGTGTACGTCACCATACCATTTTTGATCACATGGCCTAAGTCTATGAATTGGGTCATCATAAATACCCTTAATTATTCACCGCAAAGACGCAAAGGGCGCAGAGTGAAATATCTTTTAGTTTTTCGCTGAGAGGGCGAAAAACTAAAAACCTCAGCCCTACGGGCAAGGTTTTATCTCCTAAAACAATGGTCACTGATACTGAAGCCTAAAAATCCATTAACACCCATTTCATAATTTGATTTGCTGCCGCAGGCAGATTGTTTGGCCTGATTTTCCCTCTCAGGAAATCTGGCCAAGAAAAAATTATCTCTGCGAACTCTGCGCCTTTGCGGTGAGTTTAGACTTCGATGGCGGCGCCGATTTTCTTCAGATGCTCCCGAAAGCTATAAGTCGGATTTTTGCTGCGCTTTTTTACGTATTCATCAAACTTAAATTGCTGCGACAGGGTTTTTCCATTTTTGATATTTTCAGCCTGGCTTTGTTCAATTTCCGCAATTGTGCGGGCCACAGAAATGATGTCTTCGAGATCCTGTAGCAATGCGAAAACCACCCCATCATCATCGCCGAAAACGACATCATCGGCCGTTACTTTAAAATCACCGAACCTGGCGGTCGTGAGGGCATCCGATCCCCGCGGGTAGGCGCGCTTGGGTCCCACCGGAAAAGCACCGTAAGTAAAAACGGGAAAGCCGATCTGAATAAGCTGCGACGTATCACGGTGAAACCCCCAGACCGCAATGCCCCCCAGACCCACTGCTTGCGCCTCCAAAACGGTCAAATCCCCGATGCAGCCCTCATGCTTCCTGGCGGCATTGTCGATCGTCAGGATATCGCCGGCAGCCGCATTGGCCATGACTTCCAGAAAAATATCCACACTCCCGGAGTGCCTGACCGGCAGTACACGCCCGGCCATCCGCCAGCCCGGCACCAGCGGTTTGATCCCAATGGGCGCCACCCGCATGAAAACGCCCAGTCGCACACATGCATCGGTAATTAAAGGGGTTGAAAGTGTGGCAAAGGCATCTTTTAGGCTCTTGTTATCCATACAACCCTCCCGAAACGCTTTCATACCTGGAAAATAATTGGAAATCCCCAATTGAACAATATGCAGTTTTTATTGCTAACAAGGTTATTGGAATGCTGCTTTATAAGGAACAATGGATGAAAACACAAGAAATTATATAAAATTTGAAACGCTCAATTTAGGTAAAAATTATTGTTGAACTGGAAATTGCTTACAAAGGTTTCGAACGTCTTGCGCCACCTGGTTCAGGATCTGCGTACTTTCAATATTGGACATCGACTTGTCCATCATGCGGGCAATCTGTCGCGCCTCTGGTTCCTGCATGCCTCTGGACGTAATCGCCGGACTACCCATTCGGATGCCGCTGCTGACCTCCGGTCTTTCCGGATCAGCAGGGATAACATTGCGGTTGACAATAATTCCCACCGACTCCAGTGTTTTTTCAGCACGCGCTCCGGTTAGCCCTTTGGATCGCAGATCGATCAACACCAGATGGTTTTCGGTCCCACCGGAAACAATTCGATACCCCAGACGTTCAAATTCAGCGGCAAAACAAGCCGCATTATTTAACGTTTTCTTTTGAAGTTCAACAAAATCCTCTGTCAAGCCCAGATGGAAGCAGACCGCCTTGGCAGCGATTAAATTGAGCGAAGGGGTCCCTTGACCACCGGGGAATATGGCCCTGTTAATACGGTCGGTGTGTTTTTGCCTGCACAAAATAACGCCGCCACGCCCCCCGCGTAAGGTTTTGTAAGTGGTAAAGGTCACAAAATCGGCAAGGGGAACCGGACTGGGGATGACTTTTGCGGCCACCAGACCTGCAATGTGGGCCATGTCGACCAGCAAGACAGCCGAAACCGACTGTGCAATTTCAGCCATTTTTTCATAATCGATCAAACGGGGGTATGAGCTGGCACCGGCGACGATCATGCGAGGTCCGAAACTTTTAGCAAGATCTTCGATTTCGTCATAGTCAATTTGTTCGGTTTTAAGATTGAGCCCGTAATGCTGAAAGTCAAAACAGCGGCTGGTCATTGAGGCAGCATCACCATGGGACAGGTGCCCCCCGTGGGATAATTTCATCGACAGGATGCGATCACCCACATCGAGCACGGAAAAATAGACCGCCAGGTTGGCTGAAACCCCGCTGTGCGGCTGAACATTGGCATGTTCGGCTCCGAACAGACGTTTGGCTCTGGAAACGGCAAGGCTTTCCAGCGCGTCGGCATGCCGGCAGCCGGCGTGAAACCGATTGCCCGGGAATCCTTCTGCCGCTTTGAGACTGAAAATCGAACCCTGAGCTTCCAGAACAGACAGGGGTGCATGATTTTCAGCCGCAATCAGGTCCAGCGTGTTTTCAACTCTGGATTCTTCGTCCCGAATAATCCGGGCCACCTCCGGATCATCTTCCATCAAATATGGCATAATTGCACCTTGGCTATTTTTATTCAAACCGCAGTTTTGCGCAGATATCCGCAGACGACTTTGTTCGGCCTATCTGGCCGAACAGCAGATTAGGTCCGGATTACCGATTTATCGGGTCCGAAGGGCTTAAAGGTGACAATCAACTGCGGCAGCAGCGTCAGGGCAGCCAATAGGGCAATGAACATAGCCAATGCCGTCAGCAGACCGAAATATATGCTGGGAATAAAATTGGACAGGGCCAGTATCGAGAAACCGATAATAATCGTCAGTGATGTGTAGTACATGGCGCGGCCAATGCTGCCGTGACATTGGAGAGCGGTCTTAATATAGCCGGTTTCAGACTGAAACTCGTGTCTGAATCGGTAAATGTAGTGAATCGTGTTATCCACTGCAATCCCGATGCTGATGGCAGCTATGGTAATGGTCATCATGTCCAGGGGAATTTTCAGCCATCCCATAACACCCAGCACCACTGAAATCGCCAGCAGATTGGGTGCGAGGGCGATCAGCGCCAGTTTCAACGATCGAAACAGAATCAGGAACATACCCAAAAGCGCCAGGAGGACCACTCCCAGGGTGAGAATCTGGGACTCAAACAAGCTCTGCAGCATATTATTATAGAGCACCAGCATACCGGCCAAATGGACCTTCTCTTCCTTTAGTCCCAGTTTGTTGACCAGGTCGTGCCGGATCTTTTTCAACAGGGCGTCACGTCTCAATGATTTTTCGGAATCCTTGACACGGATAGAATATCGTAGCTGATTATGTTGGGGAGATACATAGGGTTTTAATATGATGCGCTTAAATTTTTGAGGCAGTTCGCTGTATACCAGCGCCAGCTGAAAATTGTCCAACGGTTGGCCGTTGTTTAATTTTGCAGCCATCTTCAGCATCGTTGCCAGCGACAGGACTTTGCCGATCTCCGGCAGGCTGTCAAGGTAATCATGGATTTTAGTCGCCTGAGCCATTCGGTCGGCGGTAAACCAATATTTTTCATCATTGCCTTCTTCGAACTCATCAAACTTCTCAAATTCTTCACCGCCGGGTTCTTCGGTTTTATCCGCAGCCACTGCGATTGGTGTATCAGGCCCATCGATTTCGACAATGACATCCAATGGGGTGGTGCCACCCAGTTTTTCGTCAATGACTTTCAGACCCCGATAAATTTCGGTGGTATCTTTGAAGTAATTAATAAAGCTGTTTTCAACGACGAGTCTGGTCATGCCGAGGACGTTCATAATTAGAATGAGGCAGCTGCCGATGAGGATCAACCTACCATGCGCTTCGGTAAACCGGCCTAAAAATGATGTAAAAGAGAACCTTTTGGTCTTTATGACCTGCGGAGCTTCTTTGCCCAGCAACATAAGCCCGGCCGGAAAGAATAAAAATGTCACAATCAGAGAAACAACGATACCGGCACTCATCATCCAGCCAAAGGTTCTGACGGGCAGGATATCGCAGAGCAGCAGCGAACTGAATCCGGCGATCGTCGTAAATGCGGCATACAGGCAGGGCGTCAGCATTAAGCGGACGGTTTCAAGAATCAGTTGGCGCTGATCAGCTTCAGGTTTATTCAACAAAAGATCCTGGTAGCGTACGATCAAATGGATCGTAATCGCCATGGTAATGATCAGCTGTAATGATATAAAATTAGAAGAAATAACCGTGACCTTCCAGCCAAACATCCCCAGCAGTCCCATCATTGAAATGGTTGCAAAAACACAGCATAGCATCGGCAATAAGACCCAGCGAATTTTTCTAAAAATGATGCTCAAGGTAACGACGAGAAAAAATGCGACTCCGATGCCGAATACCTTCAGGTCTTGCTTAACAAAACTGATTAGATCGTCTGATATGACGCTGATGCCGCCCAGGAAGAGCTCGGCATCCTGACGGTAGTTGTCCATAATGGCCCGGATAGCGGCTATATCCTCATGTCGGATTTGCCTTCGCTTTTCTCGATGCTTTTGGAGTTGCGCTTTGACCTTTTTGAATTCGATAAATTGCCAAAACGCGTCAATAAGCCCTGATAGACTTCGTCGACCGGGAATTTAACCTGAAGACCGGTGGTCTTGAGATCGGGGCTGACAAGCAGATTTTGGTAAAGAGGACTGTTTTTAAACTCGATTGTGGCCAGATTTCGATCTACGGTAGGAGATTCAAGGGTTTGGATGCTGGTGGTGAGTTCCTTAACCGGCACCGGAGGACTTTCCAACAAGGGGGCATCCAATATGGAAACCACTGAAGTCACCCTGTTTAACCGCTTTAATTCATCCCGCAGCCGGGTCAGTTTTTTCAGGGCCTCATCTGAGAACAAATCGGCTGTTGGGGAATAGGTCAGCAATAAATAATCGTGCCCTCCATAGCGCGATTTAATCAGCCGCGAATATAGCAAGTCTTCATCGGTCTCGATAATCAGCGTTTCGTTGGACGCATCGAGCTTAAAGTTCTTTGCCTGATAGCCCAGAAAAATAACAATTGCCAGTAAACAAAGTATGACAATTCCCGGGCGTTGGAGAATAACGCTGTCGTAAAGACGCATTGTCAGAGAATGGCGCGTTGTCATCTAAGCAGCCTAACTCGGTGGGCAGGGGTTTTCAGTTGGCAATCGGTTTTTCCAGTTTCTCAAGTAGGTCGTCAAAGGTCCCATTTTTTAAAATCTCGGCAAATTGAGAGCGGTAGCTTCGAATAATGCTGACACCCTGAATCTCAATATCATATATCCGCCACCCGCTCTTTGACGCATAAAGCTTATATAACATGGATATTTTCTTACCGGTTGAAACCAGATCGGTGGGGATGTGGATTTTATTTTTGACCGCAACCGCCGACCCATAAATGATCTTTTCATCGGTATAAGCGGTGAGTTTATTGAGGTATGACCGCCGCAGGCGTTTAATAAAAAGTTCTGTAAAGCGATCTTTATTTTCCGTGGTCAGGCCCGGCCAGTGTTTTCTGCCCAGAGATAATTTGGCCATGAGCGGAAAATCAAACATGGGGGTAACGATTTCTTCGATCTGGCTTTGCTTTGTTTGTTCCTCAAGATCTTTATTTTGCAAAACCTCAAATACGGCAGCCAGTTTGGCCTTTAAAAAATCTTCAGCGCCATTTTGACTTTCGGCCAGCACCAACGGGTTCAACACGAACAGACCCATTACAACATAAAGCCCGGCAATTTTAACCCATTTCTTTATATCCATTTTTAGATTCTGCTCCAAATTCAAATTTTTAAGAAGGATTACATACGAATACTAGGAAGGCAAGGTTTTTTAGCGGACCGGGGTTTCTCCTCAATCTCGAAAAAGAAAGGGTCTCAAAAAAGGGCTCATTATGAAGGGAAGCACTTTGCAAACGCCATCATCAGCTTTGGTGAACCCTTTATTCGAATCTTGCGGCTCAACAACGCCCATAGCAAATTCTTCTCCTTGGCCAAAAAATCCAGCCACGTGCGCGTATCTGCAGTAACATGCAGATCAGCAGTATCGACATGGCCCGCTTTAACTTCCAGGGTCTTGTTTCGAATGATTACGGTTGCCTCGCAATTATCCTCACCGGTAAATGTAAAATGATAGGTTACATCCAGTCCCTCTGATTGATTCCTTTGAAATACCACCGGCAAACTGGCAAGAAAATTTTGAGCGGAGTTGGGCCGCAGGCCGTTTCCAACACGTCTGATCGTTTTATGGGGATAACGTTTGGCAACATGGGCTTCCGCGTCAGAGCCGGGAATAACAAAAACACTTTCCGTATTGTTTTGCAACGGTTTGACAACCTGTTTCATATAAGCCTGACGATCGGCCAGGTATAGCCCGATGCGTTCATCGCCGGCCGGACAAGCCGCCAGGCAATAGGAGGACTTGTTACAAATTCCGTAGCTTAAGCTCTGCCACATAGAGACGGTTTCCGGGTCGGCCACTTTCTTGCGGTAGTCGCGGACCGTTTTGCTGGTCACGATATTTTCCACCCAGTCTGCAAATCCTCCCAGACGCTCGCGGTAATTATGGGTGAAGCAATTTGAAAATTGGAAATTACCATCGTTGCCAACCGCACCGACCGGGCAAACAGCCGCGCACAGCTTGCATTCAATACAAGGATTGTAGTCTAATGGGCTGTCGTATGCCGTGGCCTCGCGGTCAACCAGAACCGTATCCAACAAAATAAAATTTCCAAATCGCGGATGAAGTAGATTCCGGTTGTTTCCTAAATGCCCCAGGCCTGCGGCCACCGCAATCGGCTTGTGCGAAACCGGCCACATCTTGCCCGGCCATTTATCCAGGTCCATTGGAAATCCGCAGGCGTAATTCAGTGCGCCGACACCCTTTTGGGCCAGAACCTGGGTGACCTTGCGTGCAATCCCATCAGCTTCTTTCTGGGTTCTTATAAATTCAAGATCTCTTACAGCCTGGGATATACAACGGATATTTTCCGGATTCAGTCGACGGACAAAACTTACCAGTGTTTGGGTGTGCGGAAAAATTTCCAGGATGTCTGCCTGATATTCGCCTAATTCAGGACGATTGATTTCAACCAGTCCGACATCATCGGCGCCGGCTTCCAGAACCTGCTGCTTTAGCCATTCGGCATCGAGAGTATTCGGCGCTTTTGTGGCCGATATTGCTTCCGCTTGCTCTCGATAGCGCTTTACGGTTGGGTGGTCTTCGAGTTTCATCAGATAGCCTCCTTATGACGAATAGGGGTCTTTGTGCTTGATTACATACCAACCAGTATGTATAATTAAAAAAATATGTCAAGCAAAAAAATGGCCAGCCCCCCTGTAAATCAAATTTTCATTTCCAGATACTTAATTTATAAATACCTGGAATTATATTTTATACTTTAATAACTGCGGACACCTAGACGATATGTTTGCCCATTAATTTTTCGTTGACATTCTCAATTAATAATGCATACTGGTCGGTATGATAAAAAGCAATCCAACACGGCAAAAAATTTTGGAATCAGCTTTTCAGGAAATCCATCTTCAGGGCTTTCAGGCGGCCAGTCTCAACTCAATTCTTACTAGATCAGACGTTACCAAGGGGGCACTGTATCACTATTTCCCAGACAAACAGGCTTTAGGGTTTGCAGTTGTCGAGGAGCTGATCAAAGAAGCTGTTTTGCAGTTCTGGCTGCGCCCGCTGGAGGAAGCCAGCGACCCGATTGACGGCTTGAAAGGTCTAATAAATGTGGCCGGCAAAAGCCTTTCAGATGAAGATGTTTTGCTGGGATGCCCGTTGAACAACCTCTGTCTGGAGATGTCACCCATTGACGATGGCTTCCGGCAGCGCCTAAAGCAGGTCTATGAATTATGGCGAGAGGGTTTTGCATGGGCGTTGCGCGCAGGTCAGACCAATGGAACGGTAAAATCAACTATTAATGCCATGGATTGCGCCACATTTATCGTAGCATCTCTGGCCGGTTGCCGCAGCCTGGCAAAGAATGCCCAAAGCCGCGACGTCTTGAACGCCTGCGGGCAGAATCTGACCCTCTATCTGGACACTCTTCAGCCGTGATCTTCTCTTTTTCAGCCCCACTTTAAAATCAGCGGTTAATACCTGAATCTTGCATGAAAATTAATGAGAAACTGGTTCTGAATTCTCCTCTAAGCCTTGAAATAAAAGCGTGATGGTATATAAATTGTATGGCACGATAGAACTAAATTTTTGCCGGTTCCAGCATCGCTTATAAATTATAATTTTGTTGAAGGAACCTACATGCATATCCATACGCTGCAAAAATGGCAACACCGCCACCGCTATAATATCGAAGACGGCCACGGGGAACGCAATACCCGCCGGGTTATTGTGCTGACGCTGTCCATGATGATCATTGAAATAATTGCCGGCTATATGTTTGGCTCCATGGCCCTACTGGCTGATGGCTGGCACATGGGAACCCATGCGGTGGCGCTGAGCATCACGGCCTTTGCCTATTTTTATGCGCGTAAACATTCGGATAACCCCAATTACAGTTTTGGGACCGGAAAAGTAGGTGTGCTGGGGGGCTTTACCAGCGCGGTCGTGCTGGCCGTCATTGCATTGCTCATCGGCGTTGAGTCCATTCAGCGGCTGGTTTCTCCCCTGCCCATTCGCTTCAATGAGGCCATTATAGTGGCATTCGTCGGTTTGGCGGTCAATGTAATCAGCGCTTTTTTGCTGCAGGGAAAACACCAACATCACCATGAACATCAAGCCCACGACCATGGACATACGAAGAAATTTCGTGACCACAACTTAAGAGCCGCCTATTTTCACGTACTGGCAGATGCTCTTACGTCCCTGTTGGCCATCATTGCCTTATTTACCGGCAAAGCCTTCGGATGGATCTGGATGGATCCGATTATGGGCATTGTCGGTGCCCTGATTATTTCTCGCTGGGCCTACGGATTGTTGGTGGATTCCGGGAAGGTGCTGCTGGACCGTGATGTCAACCCGGAGGCCATCGCCGAAATTCGATCACTGATCGAGGCGGATTCGGACAACCGGGTTGCGGATCTGCATGTGTGGCGGGTGGGCACCCACCACCTGTCGGCGATTGTATCCATCGTTACCCATTACCCCAAATCACCCGACCACTATAAAAAACTACTCGCTGATTATGATGAAATCGTTCATGTCACTGTAGAGGTCAATCCATGTGAAAGTGATCCCTGCCTTGTCGATCCTCAAACGCCATAAAGTTGACAGGCGCTACTATATTGTCCATCTTACGACTCAGGGGAATAAACTGATCAGTGGCATATTTCCACGCCATGCCGGAATGATTGTATCTGAGATGGCGGTTCTCAACGCAAGTGAACAGAAAAAATTGAGCAAATTATGCAAAAAATTAGGATTAAAAAATAAACCATAGACCGCAAACAGGAGAATTTGACCATGAAAGTACTGATTGTTTTTTATTCCACATACGGGCATGTCTATAAAATGGCCGAGGCCGTTGCCGCAGGCGCAAAAAAGGTGGCCGGAGCTGAAGTCGACATTCGGCGGGTCCCGGAGACCTTGCCGCCGGAAGTTCTTGAAAAAATGGGCGCTGTCGATGCCCAAAAATCATTTTCTCACATAGCCGAATGTTCTGTGGATGAGCTGGCCCAGGCCGATGCCGTTATATTCGGCACGCCGACGCGCTTTGGCAATATGTGCGGACAAATGCGTCAATTTTTGGATGCCACCGGACAGCTGTGGGCAAAAGGTTCTCTGGTGGGAAAGGTCGGCAGCGTTTTTACCTGCAGCGCCACCCAGCATGGCGGCCAGGAATCGACCATTCTAACATTTCATGTCACCTTGCTGCACCACGGGTTTGTGGTGGTCGGCCTGCCGTATGCCTTTCAGGGTCAGATGCGAGTCGATGAGATTACCGGTGGGTCCCCATATGGCGCATCGACGATTGCCGGCGGGGATGGCTCGCGAATGCCCAGTGAAAACGAATTAGAAGCCGCACGCTTCCAGGGCAAACACGTGGCCAAAATTGCGTCAAAATTAACCGCTTAGCCGCAATACAAAAAGCGCTTAATGACGCGTCCAGGCTGAAAAAAATTCGCTGCTGCTGATAAGCGCAGATTATATACATTCTGTAAGGAGAATAACATGACACTGCAAGTCAGAAAAGTGGCCCGCATCATAGAGCCCAGGCCGGTGCTCGAAGGCGCCGGGGTGAGGCTTAAAAGGAGCATTGCCACCGCTGAACTGGATCATGTCGATCCATTTTTATTGTTTGATCATTTTGGATCCAGCAACCCTGCGGATTATATGAAGGGGTTTCCCATGCATCCGCATCGCGGAATTGAAACCGTCACTTACATGATTGAGGGGCGTGTAAACCATAAAGACAGCATTGGTAATTCAGGAACCATCACAGACGGTGATGTCCAATGGATGACGTCCGGCCGGGGCATCCTGCACGAGGAAATGCCTCAACAAATTGATGGCGAAATGAAGGGCTTTCAGCTGTGGGTCAACCTTCCGGCCAAACTCAAGATGACCGCCCCGCGCTATCAGAATATAGCATCCGATCAGATACCGAAGGTTCAGATCCAAGATGGCGTTAAAATTAGGGTGATCGCCGGTGAAATAAACGGTGTCTCCGGCCCGGTAAAAGAGATTGCAGCCGAACCGATCTATCTGGACGTCTCGGTTCCACCAAACACCTCTTTTTCACAGCCGATTGCCAGCGGGCACGCCGCCATAGCCTATGTTTTCGAGGGTGAGGGTGTATTTGGCCCAGACGAAAGCGAACAGGAACCCGCGGTTGGCCAGCCGCGCCTGGTAGTCTTTGGTGATGGGGATCTGATATCGGCCCGGGCTATGGATCAAGGCATGCGATTTCTGCTGGTTTCAGGCCAACCTTTAAACGAGCCCATAGCACGCTATGGACCGTTTGTGATGAATACGCAGTCGGAAATTGAACAGACGCTGCAGCAGCTCAAAAACGGCACCTTCATCCAGAAGTGATTTAATAACCTCATCTAATGCGCGATAGCTGCGTTATAAACCGATTCAAAATACTCGAATACTAACGTGTATACTCCGTTTTTGAATCGGTTTACGTCTTGCTCTCGAACATGATATGAGGCTCTAAAATCACTTCTACACAATGTTGGCTATTATTTTACAAGAGGAATTATTCATTAAACATTTAAGCAGCAGTTTAATCACAACCCAAATGGAATTAGCTGAATGGTTTATCGCAAAACGGTTAAAGAAATTATCATTCTGGTGGGTGTTGCGGTGACACTGGCTTTGGTGGTTAACTATCTTTCGCCAAAAGGTATTGCCCTGGTGGGACAGTGGGACACAGCCAAAGGCGTCATTACTGCCAATGCCACCAATGACGATGATTATCGCATTTCGGAAATCGACTGGATACCGGATGCCAGAAAAATATTTGATAACGGCGATACGCTTTTTGTGGACGCGCGTTCAAGGGATGACTATGAAAGCGGACACATCCCGGGAGCCATATCATTGCCAGTGGGCCAATTTAATGAACAGATTGAATCTTTCCTGAATCAATACCCACCTGATCAATCCATCGTTACCTATTGCTCAGGCCGAACCTGCGAAGACAGCCATCATCTGGCCCGGTTGCTCTCAGATGTCGGGTTCAGTGACGTACGGATTTTTATTGACGGCTTCCCGGGTTGGGAAGCGGAGGGATATCCGATTGAGTAATTTAGGACAATCCATAATAAAAAACAGCTGGATCGAACTGGCGGCCCGTTGGATTCTGGGACTCATCTTTATTTATGCAAGTCTCCATAAGATTTTATCACCTGCGGATTTTGCCAAAATTGTTTACGGCTATGATCTTTTTCCGCATGTATTCATCAATCTGATTGCCATCATAATCCCGTTCCTGGAACTTATTGCCGGCCTGGCCCTGATCATTGGTGTTTATCCGCGCTCGGCTGCAATCGTCATTAACGGTCTGCTCCTGGCCTTTATGGCAGCATTAACCATCAATCTGATTCGCGGCCATGAATTTGATTGCGGCTGCTTTTCCGCCGGCCAGAGCGGATATTCAAGCTCTACCAAAGTGACACTGGTACGGGACGTCATCTATTTTGTGTTTGGTCTACAGATTGTTCTGTTTGAAGGTAATCGCAGAAGCTACTTTGGCCGACTCAATTCTCGGCATTAGCTTCAAATTCATGTCAAACAGCACTGTGAGCCAGGCCGTCAGCTTTGGCAATATTAAATACAAAAATAGCAGGCAGAGGATATGACCCATTTCCTCTGCCTGTTTTTTTTATTTGACAAAAAAATAAACTTATTTTAATATTCAATTAATCTATTGAATAATTGAGGAAAAGGTATGAAAAATCCAAACCGAGCGTTTAAAGATGCCATTTATGAACAGTTTGCACGAATCGGAAAGGCCGTTTCCAGTCCGAAGCGACTGGAGCTTTTGGATCTGCTGTGCCAGGGCCCGCGAAGCGTCGAGGTTTTGGCCAAAGAGTCCAGCCTGACATTTGCCAATGCATCCCAGCATCTGCAGGTCCTGCGGGCATCCCGTCTGGTGGAGGCTGACAAAGAAGGCCTGTATGTCATTTACAGGCTTGCCGATCAAAACGTCTGTGAGTTTTTTCGGTCCATGCGGTTGCTGGCTGAAAGCAGATTGGCCGAAGTTGAGCAGATCAAACGCCGTTTCTTGGGGGGCAGAGAAGGGATGGAGCCGGTGGATTGCAAAAAACTTCTGAGGCTCCTGCGGGAAGGCGCCGTGACGGTTTTGGATGTCCGCCCGAGGGTAGAGTACAATGCCGGGCACATTCCCGGAGCCTTATCCATCCCCCTTAAAGAGCTGCAGCTGGGCCTGGCGGATTTGCCTCGCGATCAGGACATCGTGGCCTACTGTCGGGGTCCATATTGCGTTTTATCCATTCAGGCTGTGGAAATGCTGCGTGCCCGGGGGTTCAAGGCCATCCGCCTTGAAGAAGGGATTCAGGACTTGCAGGCCATGGGGTTTCCGATCGCTGTTAACGAAGCAAGCTGAGCAGCAATAAATATTTACTGCTCAAACGAACGCGCGTGATCGTAACTTTCAAAAAAGATTGTCCATAGGGACAAAAGGAAAGCTTGACCGATGAGCGGTTTAAGAAAAGCTTTGCTGGCGCTGGCAGCCGTAGCGTTAACCGTGGGTTCCCTCTTGCACGCGAATCAGGAGGTTGTTCCCAAAACAGCCACCTGGCAGGATGTGCTGACCGAGGCCAAGCAGGGCGATTACCGGATTATAGACACCGATAAATTATGGGATCGCTATAAAAAAGATCCTGGAAAAACCCTTCTTGTGGACACCCGCCAGGAATGGGAATACCGAACCGGACACATCAAGGGCGCCCTCAATTTTCCGATCGAGCCGACCTGGTTGTCGCGCTGGCGCAATAAAGGTGCACTGGGAAAATTTTTGGGGCCGGATAAGAATCGTTTCATCGTGTTTTACTGAGCGGGGCTGGCATGAGTCCGCAGCGACTCGGCGGCCCGGGTGGCCGTGACGCTGGGTTATAAAAACGTCTTGCGTGACCCCATGGGTTATCCGGAATGGCATGCCAGGGGTCTTCCCGTTGACAGCACCCCGGCCGGGCTTTCTGAGGTATCGCTAACACCCCAACAGTCAAGGCCCCTGCAGGGCTGGGGGATGATCTGGACGCTTCTGGGCATCTTTGCCGGCGGAATCGCCCTGAACCTGACACCGTGTATCTATCCTTTAATTCCAATTACGGTTTCCTTATTCGGCGGTCAGCGCTCTGAGAGCCAGCGAAAGCTGATGCTTCACGGGACCTGTTATATCGGCGGACTTGCGCTCACCAACTCGGTGCTCGGGGTGATTGCAGCCCTGACCGGTGGACTGCTGGGGAGTTTACTGCAACACCCGATGGTGCTCGCTCTGGTGGCTGCCGTCTTGATCTTTTTTGCCACCAGTCTCTTTGGACTCTGGGAAATACGCCTTCCATACGCTTTATCAAAGATGGCTTCAAGGACTTACACCGGTTATTTTGGAAGCCTCTTCATGGGCCTGACATTGGGCGTGGTAGCCTCGGCGTGTATCGGCCCGTTCATTTTGGGATTGCTCACCTGGGTCGCCACCATCGGAAGCATATGGATCGCGTTTTTAATCTTCTTTACCTTGAGCCTCGGCCTGGGCTTACCTCTCTTTTTTCTGGCCCTGTTTTCCGGACAACTGAACAAACTTCCGCGTTCCGGTGAATGGATGCTGTGGGTCACGAAGCTTTTGGGTTGGATTCTGGTGGGCATGGCTGCTTATTTTATTCAGCCGTTGTTACCTGAAACTGCAAAGATTTTCTTACTGGCAGCCGTCGCTTTAGCTGCGGCATTGCACCTGGGCTGGATCGACAGGACTCGGGCCGGGTTCCGGGGGTTCGAGTGGCTTAGAACCGCTGCAGCCATCGTAGGCCTGATCATAGCGACTTTTCTTATCGGTTCATGGGTAATGCGAGGCCCCGGCGTGACCTGGCATCCCTACTCAGAGCAGGTATTGGCGGAAGCACAAAGATTGCAAAAACCGGTCATCATGGATTTCTATGCCGACTGGTGCGCCCCCTGCCGCGAGCTGGATGAAGTCACGTTTCATGATCCTGAAATCATCAAACAGGCGAAAAGCAATTTTACCATGATTAAGGTTGACTTAACCCGCAAAGGCAATCCGATTCACGAAAGTTTACTACGGCAATATGGAGTCAAAGGTGTGCCCACAGTTGTGTTTTTAGACCCTCAGGGAAAAGAACAGCGCGATCTGCGCCTGGTGGATTTTGTGCCCGCCGAACAATTTTTAATCCACATGGCAGAAATTAAGAAAACTCAATAAAAAAAGTACTTGAATTTGCACGAGTCGGAGGCTCGCCCAAAGGGTGAAAATTGATGAGATAAAAAGATTTTTATCCATTTTATTTGATAATTTATTAGTCTACTTCGCTGACTTGCTTAGACTGCTATTATTAAGGTTATTAAAGCGTCTCATTAATTTTAATGCAAATTCAAGTCTTAAAAGGAGATGATCATGCTGAAAATCAGATTTTTCATGAACCTGCCCAATGGAAAGCCATGAAAGCACTTTAAAAAAATGATGCCCAGGCTGGGTGAAAAATACGACATCGAGATTGAAACGATCGAAAAGCCAAAAGACGAGTATATGACCGATGAATATTTTGAACTCGATCTGCCGGTTGCGCCTGCGGTTATGGTAGGCGATGAAATTGTTGTAGAAGGGACCGACGTTTCCAAAAAAAAACTGGAGGCGGCAATCAAGGCAGGCCTGCAATAATCCGTCTTTGTTAAAAAGGGGTAAACGTATGGAAATTCAATTTACGACTAAAGACAAAAAATGGATTCAAAAAACGATTAGGAAAACATATTCCAAAGCCGCTAAAAACCCTGGTGGCCTGTTTAGATATCCCACGGGCCATGAGGGACTGATGGCTTTAAAATATGATCCTGAACTCCTGCAGGCGTTACCGGCGGAAGTTGCCGCTTCATATTGCGGCGTGGGCAATCCCTTCACCTTAGGACCCATAAATGCAGGGGATGCTGTGCTGGATGTGGGCTGCGGAGCCGGCGTCGACGCGCTTTTTTCAGCGATGCGGACGGGCCCTTCGGGAAAAGTGACGGGGATCGATATAACCCCTGCAATGCTTAAGCGGGCTCAAAAGAATCTTTCGATGACGGATTTAAAAAATGTCCGCTTTGAGGAAGGATCGGTTGAAAACCTGCCCTTTGCAGATGAAGTCTTTGACGTTGTAACCTCAAATGGGGCCTTAAACCTTATCCCCGACAAAACCAGGGCCTTTGGTGAGATCTACCGCGTTTTAAAATCAGGTGGACGCCTGATGGTCGCAGACGAAATTCTAATCGGTGAATTGCCCACGGAAAAAAATAAAATAATTAAAAGCTGGGCTCAGTGAGAGGGCGGGGCAATACCGGGAAAGGATTTCCTGGCAATGCTTCAAAAGGTTGGGTTCAAAACCCCCGAGCTGGTTGCTAAAACGGGATTTAACAGCTCACCCAAAACAGAGGGCGTATTGATTCGTGCGATAAAATAGACCAAAAAATTTCGTCGAAAAGCCTGACAACAATCTTGCCAGACGAACAAGTTGTATTCACATCAATTATTAACACCCAATTCACATATCTGAATCAACCTTTTAGGCTATAAATAAACGCCAGTGGTCAATTAAACCAGGGCCGAAGTTTGAAATATGAAGCGCCTGTGCTGATAGGACGTTTTTTAAAGCAATCATATTTCCGATATACTTAATTAGCTGTCGGCCACACCGGCCCGCATCATTCGGCTGACCACCAGATGATGAAACGGCCGGATAATATTGAAATACACCGGTCCGGTCCAGTGTTTGTAATGCACGATCGTGGCCACATGAAACCGCTTGCGGTTTACCGCCAGGGGTTCGACGAAGACCCCAAAATAGGCGCTCAGGTGCTTATCCTCCGGTGTTTCGCCGACCCAATATCGCTTTTCTTTTGCCAACCGCACGGTGAAGAAAGTTACAAGATCACCCACCGCAAACGATATATCTGCGGCCTTCAAATGCGGCAAGACTTCCGGCGCCTGATGTTCAACCAAACCCAGTATCTTGACCAAAACGGCGCGAATACGGTAGAGCAGCAAAACCCACCAGGGATAGTAAGACAACATTGATGCCGCAAACTGGCGCAAGGATGTGTTGCCTTCGATGGTCTTGACGTCGATATAGTTTGATTCTTCAAACAACGGGCCAATCTCCGGAATTTGTTCAATGAAGTTCATTTGGAAGGCAGCGTTTTGACAAAGTCTTTGGCCTTATTCAGCCAGGATATGAGTTGATCATCGCTTTTAAAACCCTGGCTTTCAAGCATCACCCAGCCTTTCATCGGTTTGCCGGTAATATCAAAGGGCTTGGTATGCGCTTTTTTTAATGCTTCGGTGGCCGCCTTTTCTCCCAATCGCAGAATAAGGTAATCCTTGTAAACCCCGCAGACCATGTTCCCGTCCAGCAGGTGACAGACACCTCCGAACATCTTTTTAGCGTCGCTATTTTTCCAGCGGCTTACAATCTTTCTGATACGATCATCAATTTCCAGGTTGTAAGGCATGAGCTCCTCCTTTTTCTATGAACGAACAGCATTTGCCCGGACACTTGATCAGGGGGATACGGACAAACGGTTGGCGGTTGTCAGCAACTGCATGCCCGGTGAATCCACCGGACGTTCGAGAAAACCGAATTTTTTATAAAAAGAACTTTTACCTTTGGCCGCAAACAACCAGATAACCCGGATGTCCTGCAAGCGGCAATGTTCGATCAATTTATTCAGCAGCGTGCTGCCAATGCCCTGCCCCTGGCAGGCGGGATTGACAATCAGGTCACAGATCAGGGCATACAAAACGCCATCGGAAAGAATGCGCCCGAAGCCGACCAGACGATCATCGTCATAGACCGACAGCACATACCAGCTGTCAGCAATTGCCCGGTAAAGCTCCTTTGAACTCGCTTGATAGGTGTGATTCCAGCCGGTGGTTTCAAACAACCGATAATAATCGGGTGGTGGCGGCGGTTGTTCGCGATAAACCATCTCTGAGTGTGTCATAATAAAACCTGCCTCGGTTTTAGGGTTTTCACTGAAAGCATCTGAGCTGCAACCTATTAAACAGAAATATTATTATTAATAAAATTGCAAGCCGAATCTCATCTTTAGCTGTCCGATGCCTTTGCCGATTCGGACTGGTTGACATTTCGAATAAGCAGCTTACCTTAACGACATTTATTGGCAGATGACCACTAAACGTACGTTCGCCCTACGCTCAAAAAAGGAGAATACGCAATGGCGTTTGAAACCAAAGAACAGGTGCTGGAAATGATCCTCACCCGCGAGAAACCCAGCTGCCCGCATTGCGGTAAAGAAATGAACCTATGGGAAGTCCCTCCGGTTACCGTGGGCGATGGGCTCGGTTGGGGAACCCCCTATCTGTATATCTGCTTTAACGACCAATGTACGTGTTACGAGCAGGGCTGGAATCAGATGAAAGAGAACTATGCCCAGAACGCATCCTATCGTTGCATGAACTATCCGGGGACTGAAACGTTTGAAATCCTGCCGGTATTCAGCAGCATGGGGGGGCGCGGTCAGGTCATCGACGACCAGGTGCTGGCCGAGCAGGAAGCCTTAAAAGAGGCAACTAAAAAAGGATTTTCACTCCTGGCAGATTGCTATGTCAGAAAGGACGGCCCCCAGGTTCTCACGATCCTGCTTGACATAACAGAGCCGATGCGCGTCAGAGTCAAAGCAGCGGAAATGATCGGAGACATCGGTGAACTGGAGGCCATCGATCCAATCCGAAATGTACAGTTCGGAAATAAAATTCTGCAAAAAAAGATCGAAGACGCCATTACAAAAATTCATGAGCGATTTTATACCCGGGAATGTCCCTTTTGTGCGGAGATTATCAAAAAGAGGGCTAAGATTTGCAAGCATTGTAGCAAGGAGGTTGCCGGCCTCTAAATTGGCCTTAAAATGCCATATTTTGCTCTATAACTGTGTTGCAAAAGGGCTCAAAATGCTCACGTACTAACATGTCCGCTCCGCTTTTGACCCCTTTCGCGCCTTGTTATCAAACAAAATCTGATATTTTAAAGCCAATTTCACTTGTTTAACTGTTCTATATCGAATTATCTCTCCAATAATTCTCTATTACTCAAACCAATAGCACCGTCTTATAAAACTTATAAAAACACGAAAATGAAAAAAAATGTTTAAGATTTATGTTAGATAACCGATATTTATACCATGAAAAAACTTGACCGCCGAAAATTTCCCAGAATCAAAGTGTTTAACCCGATTGCCTATGACTGTATGGATAAGAATGGTGTTCTGGTCAACCAGAATATGGGAATTGCCTTGGACATCAGTCAAAATGGCATTCTGCTGGAAACAGCCCAGATGATACAAGAAAAAAATATCTATTTATTATTCGTTGATCTGGAAGATAATATGACAAGAATCATCGGAAGGGTTGTTTTTTCCGTCAAGAATAAAGACGGAAATTTCAAAAGCGGTATTAATTTTCAAGGCGACTCCGATGCAAACATCGCGTTTGCAACCAGATTAATTCAAGCCTATCAGCAAATTGAATCAGAGCCCATTCTGGTCAATGGCGCCAGGGTTTAACCCTTATAGTGGTTGTTAAAAAAACGTTCCGATTGCGGGACGTTTTTTTGCTACAACACTTATGCCGTCATCCTTTGTCTCGGAACATTATTATGACAAGCGGTATAAATCATCTTGATATCTTGCACCTTGAGCCTTGCGCCCTATTTTATATTTCTGCCCACATTGACATTCATGCTGTCGTAGGATCGAAATATTAAGCCTTCGCGCTCTCGTTTTTCTGCGGGAAAAGGTTGCTCAATCAGTTTGTTTAATTGCTCTTGTGCCTGTTCCTTTGAGGGTATCGCATCCAGCCCCTCACCCCGCTTGCGGCCGGAAACCGTATCCAGTAGGATCGCCGTGCGGCCGTCAGATACGACACTCAGCGGAATCTGGTTTTCCCCCAAAAGCCTGGCAGCAGCCAGTATTTCTCTCTCCCGCGATCCCAGAGAAGCCGCCGCACATTTAAAGGCCATGAATCGGATGGCGCCGCCGTCAACGCTGACAACCAGATCAATTTGCGAGCAGTAAGATTGGCCGGCAACGCTTATTTCAATGTCCACATCAACTTCAATATCTTCTTTTGCATAACCTTTTTCATTGACCAAAAATCTCTCCACCATCTGCCTGTTTTCCTCAGCACCGACATTGGGAATCTCTTTGCCGGTGACAAAATCGGTGACCATGGAATAGGGTTTCAGGGTATCAGACACAAATATACCTTACTCAGTACTAATTATTTGAGTTTTGCAACTTCTTTAGCGCGGGGGTCTCAATTCGTTTGGCATCGACCCAGAGCCCTTCAAGATCAAAAAATTCACGAACCGGCTCGTAAAATACGTGGATGACCACATCACCGTAATCCAGCAACACCCAATGGCCCTCGCCGGTGCCTTCAACACTGAGGGGTTTGATTTTATGCTTTTTTAAATGGTCAACAATTGCGTCCGCAATTGCGTTTACCTGGCGGTTCGATCGCCCGCTGCAGATCATAAATACATCCGCGATGGACGTCAGATTTTGGACATCCAGGACAACTAAATTTAGTGCTTTCTTTTTCGTCACCGCTTCTATGAACAGGTCAAGCGCAGCAACCGCGTCTTTGCTCATTTATAAAGTCCTTTGTGTTTTATATATTCTGCCACTTCGGTGGGGACCCAATTTTCGATGGTTTGTTTTTGCTTCACTTCTTGCCGGATTTTCGTCGAAGAAATGTTCAGCGCCTTGACGTCACAGATATGAACAGGCTGCATGCCCGCTGATATAAAGCAGTTTTGAGAACCTGAAAACCGGTAATCCACCGAAATTTTAGACTTAAAGTAATCTTCAAGGATTTTCCAGCCCTGTTGCGTGCTTTGACGCCGCTCATGCGGACGGGCCATGACGATCATCGGAATTTGCTCGAGCAATTCCAGGTAAGATTTCCAGGAGTCGATTTCGAGGAAGGCATCCAGGCCCATAATCAGATAAATCAGCGCGTCAGCCGGATAGGTACCTTTAAAATGGCAAACCGTATCAATCGTATACGACGGTCCGCTGCGTTGTAATTCAACATCCGACACGGTTATTCCGGAAATACCGCTAATCGCCAGTTTGATCATCTCAAGGCGATCATCGGCACTTACCACCGTAACAGGTGTTTTATGGGGAGGCAACGCGGCTGGAATTAAAAAAATATGATCCAGGTTAAAAATTTTTATTACTTCCGACGCAGCCCGCAGATGCCCCCGATGGATGGGGTTAAACGTGCCGCCGAATAATCCAATGCGCATATTATTTCAATACCATATCCATCAAGCACGAATCAAACACTTGCTTGAGGGGTTATTATTCGCTTTATTTATCCAGCAGTTCGATAGTTCGCGAAATCAAGCGCTTGACCCCCTGGTTTTCTTTAGCCGAAATCAAAATGACCGGTTGCGGATCCAGCGCAGCGGCAAAGGCCTCTGCCGCCTTGGATGTGCCCGGCAAATCCATTTTGTTGAGCGCCACGATTTGAGGCTTTTGGGTCAGCTGCGGATTGAAAGATTTCAATTCCAGGTTGACGGTTTTAAAATGATCGCGGGGATGTTCCGGATCAATGGCCCCGGCATCGATCAGATGTATTAAAATGCGGGTTCGCTCAATATGCCGCAGAAATTGGGTGCCGAGACCGGCCCCTTGATGGGCGCCTTCAATTAAGCCGGGGATATCGGCAACCACAAATGGATCGCCCCAATCGGTTTCGACAACGCCAAGTGTTGGTGTCAGGGTGGTAAACGGGTAGTTCGCAATTTTAGGGGAGGCTGATGAAATCACGCTGATCAGCGTGGATTTGCCGGCATTGGGCAGTCCAATGATGCCCACATCGGCCAAAAGCTTGAGTTCCAGTTTAAGCTGGCGGATTAGTCCCGCTTCACCGGGTTGGGCATAACGGGGGGTTCGATTGGTCGATGTCTTGAAGCGCGCATTACCGAGGCCGCCCCGGCCGCCTTGAACGACCGTATACGTTTCGCCAGCGGTGACAAAGTCGTTTAAAACCTCGCCGGTGGCGGCGTCTTTGACCAGGGTGCCGGGTGGAATTTCGATGATCAGATCCGGGCCGTTTTTGCCGGTCTTTTGCTTGCCCTGGCCGTGGGCGCCATTTTTGGCTTTAAACTGGCGTTTGAATTGAAATGGATAGAGGGTGCGGCGGTGCAATGAGCTTTTTAGAATGACATCTCCGCCTTTCCCGCCGTCACCGCCATCCGGGCCGCCGCGCGGAACATATTTTTCACGCCGCAAACTGACGCATCCACGCCCGCCGTCACCGGATTGCACGGTGATCAGTGCTTCATCAAAAAATTTCACTCGGCATGTACACTGACTTTTTTGCGTGACCGGCCGACTCTTTCATAGGCAACGACACCGTCGATCTTGGCAAAAAGCGTATAGTCCTTGCCCATGCCGACGTTATCACCCGGATGGATCCGGGTCCCCAGCTGGCGTATGAGAATATTGCCGGCTTTTACCTTTTGGCCGCCATATCGCTTCACACCGCGCCGTTGCGCGTTGCTGTCGCGTCCGTTTTTGGAACTTCCTGCTGCTTTCTTATGAGCCATGGTTAAAACTCCTTACAAATTAAATTCCCCAAAAACCATGGGGCCATTTAGCCTCTATTTGGTTTTATTTTCTGCCTTTTTCTTGGCCGTCGTTTTCGAGGCGACTGTTTTTTTGGCAGTCGGCTTGCTTGCCGCCTTTTTGGCCGCGGGCTTGGTTTCTGCCTTTTTGGCTTTGGGTTTGGCGGCCGCTTTGGCCTCAGGCTTTTGGGCTTCTTTTTTCTTTACTTCGGCTTTCGGGGTCTCAGCAGCTTTCCCTTCAGCTGTTGCTCTACTCTCCCGGGGCTTCTCTTTTTCGGCGACAGGCTTTTGGGCTTCGCTTTCAGGTTCGACTTTTTTGCGGGCCTTTACCCCCTTGGCTTTGATGCTGTCGATTTTAACGGCCGTGTATTGCTGGCGATGCCCTTGCTTGCGGCGATAACGCTTGCGGCGCTTATACTTGAAAACAATAATTTTTTTAGCTTTACCCTGTTCAACAATATGCCCCTCAACCGTCGCATCGGTCAGCACCGGTTGGCCGATATTGACATCGGCGCCGTCGGAAATCAACAATACCTGGTCAAACGTCACCGGGCTGCCGATCTCACCTGTAATCTTTTCAACCCTGAGCGTTTCACCTTCTTCAACTTTATACTGTTTACCGCCTGAAGTCACTACCGCATACATCGAATTAGCCTCCTTGAAAATAATCCGCTTTTTCACCATTATAAAACTTGGAATAATTAACCTTTCAGATTAAATTGTCAAGAAAAACTTAAATCTTGCATGAAAATAAATGAAAAGTTGGGTTACATTTAATGACAGCAAGTTAAGCTTACTAGGGCGGTACAACAATGTGCCGATCATATATATTTGTAAAATGCAACATAAAGATACGTATTACCGATACCTGATTTGCCCCGTAGGGGCTGATGGGTTTTCGGTTTCCTGCCTCTCAGAGGAAACCGAAAAATAAAAAACGCTCTGCGCCCTCTGCGCCCTCTGCGTCTCGAGCGACCGAAGGGAGCGGGTGTGATAAAGAATGATCAGTTACGGCGCGAATCGGAAGAGCCATCGCAGTTGGGGCAACAATCGGACACCACCGGCAGCGGTTCAGCCAGCGTTTTTTCAGTCTCAGATATGGTCTCTTCCTGCTTTGGTGCCGGTTTGAAGCGCGCCCACAGCGCATTCCAGATGGGTTTAACCGACATCGCCAGAATCATCAGCGCACCGATCACCCCCACCCAATGCGGCACAATTTCTGAAGCCTGGCCCACTACTGCCTGGGCCGATATCCCTAACGATGCATATACCTGATCAACGATTAAACCAAAACCAACGGCACAGACCGCAATGGATGCCAGGTAGATGGCGGTGGCCCGCTTGCCCAGCACACCGGTCAAGACCGTTAAGGAGGCGATATTGGTGGCCGGCCCGGCTAAAAGGAAAACCAGAGCTGCACCGGGGCTGACGCCTTTAAGAATCAGGGCCGCGGCAATGGGTGTTGAGGCCGTTGCACAAATATATAATGGGATACCGACCGCCAGCATGATCAGCATGGCCGGAAGACCGGAGCCCAGATATTTACCGAACATATCCGGCGGGATCAGCACTGTAATCAACCCGGCCAATATCATTCCAATCATAAACCAGCCAGCCAGATCATCCCAGAGATCATCGACGGCGAAGCGCATACCGGCGGCAAGCTTCTCCCCAAAGGTGTGATGCCGGCGATGCTCTTCAGGCGAACAGTTTTCTCCGTCGCAGCAGCCATCCACCGGGCAGTTCAGATCCGGGGTGATGCGGGTCGTTTCGCTTTTCGGACCCAAAAGGTTTTCGGTAATGCCGGCAACCGCCGCGGTAATAAAAGCCACCACCGGACGCGCGACGGTCATGATGGGATCCAAAAGGGCATAGGTGATCGAAATGGAATCCACCCCGGATTCGGGGGTTGAAATCAAAAATGCGGTGGTGGCGCCATTGTTGGCGCCCTGTTTGCGCAGCGACACGGCTGCGGGCAGCACGCCGCATGATCACAACGGAATCGGAATGCCAAAAAAAGCGGATTTCAGGACGGATTTAAAGCGACCCTGTCCCAGGTGTTTGGCAATCGAACTGGGATTTAAAAAAACCCGCAAAAGCCCGGCCACCAACAACCCGAACAAAATGTAAACCGAAGCGTCAACCAGTAAATCCCATGTAGCCAGTAAAATATCGATAATAAAATTCAAGTTCTTATACCTTTTTATGTAATCAAAACACTTTGCGCTATGCTCTATTTCCCGCGGAGAACACAGCATATCGGAAAAAGGCCTGTTTAGGCATCGAAAAATTACTCTGAGACGTGCTCCAGCCCTACATTCAACAACTCCGCCACGTGCTCATCATCCAGCGAATAATAGATCACCTGACCGTCGCGGCGGCTTTTGACCAGGGCCAGATCGCGGAAGCGCCGTAATTGGTGTGACACAGCCGACTCGGTCAGCCCTAAAAATGCAGCCAGGTCACAGACGCACATTTCCACATTTTTGAGCGCCATAACGATTTTCAGACGGCTGGGATCACCCAGGATCTTATAAATCGAGGACAGACGTTCAATTTCTTTCGCTGATACGGTTTCCCTGCGCGCCTGCTCGACGCGGTCCAGATGGATCACGCGAACCTGGCAGTCATCCCCGTCTAAACATTTGGCTTTTGCAGATCCCATTTCCACTCCTTGAATATATGAACATATATTCATTTAACCTTTCTATACACGTTTGTCAAGCCTTAACGATCCGTAATGGGTTTCTATGTTCTTAAAACTTTCGAAAAGGGAAAAAGTAGCTGTTCACACTGAAAGCGAGGCCAATAAACTTCTTAACCACATAGAAATATACATAAAAATTTCCAGACAAAATCTTTGCTCAAATCTTCGGTTTATCATTGATTTCCCCCATCCAACGTGTTATTGCCTCGCCAACCATTTCACCTCTCAGGTAGATTCTCGACTCTGATTTTTAATCCAGCCATACAAAAATGGTAATCAACTAAAATTTATAGTGATTATAGTGGTTTTCTTATAAAACAAGCACATGGGATCTGAATCTTACGTACTGATCATCGGTTATATTTTCGGGTTTTATATGGCCTGGAATATTGGCGCCAATGACGTGGCCAATTCAATGGCATCAGCAGTTGGCGCCAAAGCCATCACCATTCGTCAGGCCATATTTATTGCCGGTATTTTAAATATTGTCGGCGCTGTTTTTATCGGCTCACATGTCACCAAAACCATCCGTAAAGGCATTGTCTCAACAGACATCCTTGCTGATCCTCATCTGGCGCTGATTGGCGCTCTATCCGCCCTTTTGGCTGCCGCTTTGTGGGTGTCTTTTGCGACCTGGAAATCACTGCCGGTGTCCACAACCCATTCAATTGTGGGCGCGATGATCGGTTTTGGTATCATGGCCGGTGGATTTTCGGTAATCAACTGGGGCAAACTCGGTGCGGTCATATTGAGCTGGGTGATTTCTCCGGTTTTTGCCATGGTCATCGCCTTTTTGATGTTTAAAACCATCGTCAAATTTATTTTGTCCAAAGAGGATCCTTTCGCCCAAGCCCTTAAGCTGGCGCCTTATTTCATCAGCATCGCTCTTTTTGTTGTGATCTTATCTTTTTTATTCAAGACACCGCTCGGCAAGAGGCTGGCGATCGGAACACCCCTCGCGCTTCTGGTTGCCCTGGTCTTGGCGCTCGTACTGGGATTCGTGGCTGTCAAAATCTTGCGCAAATATATAAAAAAGAGGAATCAGAGCGGGGAAGAAGAGGTCTTTCGCAAAATTCAGATCGGCACTTCCTGCTACGTGGCCTTAGCCCAGGGTGCCAACGACGTGGCCAATGCCATCGGACCGCTGGCGGTCATTTATTTTCTGGTTAAAACCGGCAGCGTGGGGACCAAGGTCCCGGTCCCGATTTTTCTGCTTTTTTTCGGTGGCATTGGTATTGCCTGCGGCATTGGCATGGCCGGACACCGCGTAATGGACACCATTGGCAAAAAAATTACCACCCTGACCAATACCCGCGGTTTTTCGGTGGATTTTGCCGCCGCCACAACCGTGATGGTAGCGTCTAAAATGGGGTTGCCGGTGTCAACCACCCATGCGGCCGTGGGTGGTGTCATGGGAGTCGGCCTAGCACGCGGGATCGAGGCCGTTAATTTTAGAATTATATTTGAAATTATCCTGTACTGGGTTTTAACCGTACCGGCTGCAGCCATCACCAGCATCGTAATTTTTAAAATCCTTCAGCTCTTTATCTAAAGGAGAAAGTTATGCGCATACCCTTTATTTCAATGTTTGTCACCTCGCCCTTTGATGGCGTGCAGGAACATGCCGAAATGGTGAAAGAATGCGCCTGGGTTTTTCAAAGGGCCATCGAGTGTATCATCGAAGATAGATGCGAAGACTTTGAACATTTTAGAAAAGATATCGATAAGCTCGAAAGCGAAGCCGATGCTGTCAAGCGCCGTATCCGGGGACATCTGCCCAAGGGCACCCTGCTGCCGGTGGATAAGTTCGAGCTGTTCCGATATTTAAGAGAACAGGACAAAGTGATAGATGCCGTGGAAGAGGGCCTTGACTGGTTGTCTTTCCGGGCCGCTGCCGGCATTCCGGAAGTACTCGAAAAAGATTTTATGATTCTGGTGGAAGCGGTCACGGATCCCATCGAAGAGTTGAGCAAAATGGTGGCCGAAGCCCGTAAATACTTTTCAAATTTTGCAGAGGAGCAGCGGATTGTGGTTAAAGATATGATTCGCACCCTGCGTCAGCATGAACACGAAGCAGATAAACTCGAAGATACCGTCAAAGAAAAAATCTTTAACGCGATAGAGGACCCTGTGGCCGTATATCATTTAATCCGCTTAACGGAAATTATCGGTTCCATCGCCGATCACGCCGAAAATGCCGGCGACATGATGCGGGCCATGATTGCCAAATAGAGCCGCTTTCTAGTCCTAGTCTGACCTTATGACCTTAATAGCGCCAGACTGATAACGCAAAAAATATCGCCGAACAGGTTGTTTACCTGGTTGAAGGTGAAATCACCCGGCATGCCCCCTATCCGCAGGAATAAATTCGACGCTTAAACTTAAAGACGGGGTCAAATCTTGAATTGTGAATTCATTGCATCAAATTTAGCTCTTAATTTCGTGTCTTTTTTTAGCTTTGCTTTAGCAGCTTTAACACTGTGGCTGACCGATGAATATGTCAATCCAAAAAGCGCGCCAATCCTTGCATTCGTCAACCGTCCTGTCTTCCAAATCAAATAGATGAGCGCGTCCCGCTGATCTTTTTCCAATCCCGATAGACGACCAGGTTTTAATATGCGTTTCAGATCGCAGTTTAGCATCTTAGCGGCCTTACGCAAAATAATGGGAGGATCCATACGATCTGCTAATTGCTTTTGCCCTGGAATTTCATCGTGAGGCTTCTCCGGTAAATGGCTTTTGTGTATCTGCGCGACAAATTTCTTTGATCCTAAAAAACAGCCATGCCGAAAATCCTCCCACAGTTGCTTTTCTTCTTTGGAATAGCGCTGGACTTTCTCGCGGTATAATCGGTGCTGCTCTTTTCCTTCACCTGCAAATTGCGCTAAGATCAGTTCGGTTGATAACCAGGCGGGTACATTCCTTCCATATGCATACGCCCGGTAGCTGCTCCAGGGATAGTCCGCCAGTCGTTTGACAATTTCGCCCCTTAATGGATTGCGATGAATATAACAAGAAAGCTGCAGCATATAGGCATCATTTTGCACTAAGATGCTTTTGTAACGACCTTGAAATAGATGTCCACTCCTGCTGTGCCGATAATTAAAACGAGTAGTGTACGTAACCCCAAACCAATGCATCGCTTTGGCTAAATTGCCATGTTGCGTCCTGATTAGAAGATGATAGTGATTGTTCATTAAAACATAGGCAAACATGTCGATCGCGAAACGATCAGCCATCTCGCCAAGCGTATCCAAAAACATGCGCCGATCGTCGTCATCTATAAAAATGTCTCTTTTCTCGTTGCCGCGGGATAACAGATGATAAAAAGCCCCTTCATATTCTATCCGCCAGGATCTAGCCATATTTTAGCTAATTATTTAAGCCAAGTTAAAATGTCAATAATTATTCACAATTCAAGATTTGACCCCGTCTTTGATACAAAAAAAGGGGGCCTTCAATGTAATGTATTGAATATTGAAAGCCCCTTTATCATAAATTTTAATGGAATAACGCGTCAGCGCGTCAGTGATATTTTTAGCTGCGGGTTTCTTCCTTGACCGAAACCGCAATTTTAAACAACGCGGTCAGCACAAAAAACCCCATGGCCCACACCCCCAGTGCAATTCCGATTTCCGGCAGAGAAGGAATATACTCATTGACTTCATGTAATGGTGATGGGGTGAACCCGCCGGCGATCATTCCCAGCCCCTTGTCAATCCAGGTTCCCAGGAAGATAACCACGCAGGCAACGGCCAGTACGCCTTCATTTTTACGGCTGGTCGGTATGACGGTCAGAATAATACCGATAATCATCAGGATAAATGAGGCCCACATCCAGGGTACGTAGGCCGTATGGCCGTGCAGGCCGACAAACAGGTATTTGATGTGATCCATGTGTTCCGGAATCTGGCTGTAAAAGGCCACAAATACTTCACACAAAAAGAAGAACACATTGACGCAAATCGCATAGGCCACGATTTTGGCCAGAGATTGAATCTGTTCCCGGCCGGGGTCAAAATTGCTTACCCGCCGGATGATCAGGCAGCACAAAATCAGCAGTGCCGGACCGGCCGCAAAAGCCGAAGACAAAAAGCGCGGCGCCAGAATGGCGGTCATCCAGAAGCCCCTGCCCGGCAGACCGCAGTACAGGTAAGCGGTCACGGTGTGGATGCTGATGGCCCAGGGAATGGACAGGTAGATTAGCGGTTTCAACCATTTCTGGTAATGCACGCCGTTGCGTTCGGCCTCCAGCACGTTCCAGCCGATAATGATGTTTAAAATCAGATAGCCGTTTAAAACGATGGTATCCCAGAACAGCACGGAGTTAGGCGTTGGATACAAAAAGACATTAAAAATCCGCGTGGGCTGGCCTAAATCAACCAGGATAAAGGTCACACACATCAGAACCGAAGAAATGGCCAAAAATTCGCCCAGGATGGTGACCTTGCCGAATGCTTTGTAATCATGCAGATAATAGGGCAGCACCACCATCACCCCTCCGGCGGCCACACCCACTAGAAAGGTAAAGTTGGCAATATAAAAACCCCAGGACGTATCCCGGCTCAGGCCGGTGATCCCCAGTCCAAAATCGAGCTGTTTTAAATACAGCAGAAAACCGATACCAACAAAGACCATTAAAAAGGTCATCCAGCCATAATATTTTTTGCCGCCTTTAAGTGCTAATTCAAGCATTATTCACCTCACACGATGTAATAAACACTGGGCTCGGTGCCCAGAATTTGTTTGCGACGAATGGTGTAATGGGTTCGGATCAGTTCGCGAACTTCCGACGCAGGATCGTACAAATCCCCGAAAGCCAGGGCGCCGTTGGAGACCTCCACACAGGCCGGTAATTGACCGACCGCCAGACGTTCGGCACAAAAATTACATTTTTCGACCACACCTTTCATACGCGTCGGAAATTTATTGTTGGTTTCCTTAATAAAGGGTCGCGGATCCCGGTAGTTAAAACTGCGGGCACCGAACGGGCAGGCCGCCATGCAGAAGCGGCATCCGATGCAGCGGTGAAAATCCATAAACACGATGCCGTCGGCTTCGCGTTTCCACGTTGCTTTGGTCGGACAGGCCCGCACGCAGGGCGGATTCTCACAATGGTTGCACAAAACCAGAAAGGGGCGATGCTCAACCTTTTCGGCCAAAAAACGTGCCGCCTTGCCCGGAAAAGCATTGTGGTAATGCGTCCCCCAGAGCCATTTGATTTCATGGTTTTTGTTCTGCAAAGCCGGAACATTGTGAATCTTGTGGCAGGCTTCAATCAGGGGCTCCAGATCCGCCTCAGATTCGAATTTACGGGTATCGATAACCATGGCCCACTGTCTGGCCTTCAGCGATTTGGCCCCTTCTTTAATGACGACTTCAGCCCCGGTTGTCTGCTCCTCTTTGGCAAATGCATTTAAAACCGGCCGGGTGGTTAGCGCCAAGGCAGAAATTCCAAATAATCGTAAAATGCGTCTTCGGCTGCTATCCATTAGCTCTTCTCCTTCGGGTTTTCAATATGGCAACTCCAGCAGTAAGGCCTGACTGAAGCATAATTGTGACAGCGGTCACAAAATTCGGCTTTATTGGAATGACAGTCCAAACAGGTGTTGCTCAGACTCATATTAAATTCTTTGCCTTCGGGATTGACATAGATTCGTTTGCCTTCGCGCACCACAGCATCCCGCCAGACGTCCAGCAGCTGCATATGCTCGGCTTTCATGTATTCGGTAGAGCGCACACATTTTTGAGCTGCTTTGGCCTTGGGTGTCAATTCCACCTCCGGCACAGGGGCGGCTTTTCCGCGCATGTACCAGAAGGGAAACAAAACGATGAGAAAAAATATGACCACTCCCGTCACAATCAGTGCTTTACTTTTCATCAGCTTGTTCCTCCGACTCAATGTCTGATTCTTCTTCGACGACCTCGCGACCCGGGATGTCCTCGCCCCGCAGATCGGTGGAGCGTTCGTTCTCCCCGGGCATAATCAGGGCATTGGCCACCATTTCATGCAACCCGGTGACATCCACTTCCGGCACCCAGTATTCCATCAGGGGTGGCAGTGCGGCCCGGTCAATGGCACAGATACAGGCCAGCATGTTCACGCCGTGTTTTTCATGAACGTGTTTAACCGCGTTGGCGCGCGGCAAACCGCCGGTCAGACGCAATTCCATGTTTTCACCGGCATTCAGACCCGCGCCGCTGCCGCAGCAGAAGGTATTTTCGCGGATGGTGTTGGCCGGCATTTCATAAAAATGATTGCAAACGCTTTCAATGACGTAGCGCGGTTCGTCAAAGATTCCCATGCCCCGGGACGGATTACAGGAGTCATGGAAGGTTACTTTTAAGTGATCGTTGCGGCTGGGATCCAGTTCGAGTTTGCCGTGTTTGATCAAATCGGCAACAAACTCGGCGATGTGCACCATCCGATTGGATCTGGCATTCTCGAACTTGGTACCGGTAATCGGTGAAACCGGCTCTTCCAGAAAATCGGTCGGCCCGTTCATGGTGTCCATGTACTGGTTGATGACCCGCCACATGTGGCCGCATTCGCCGCCCAGGATCCACTTGACCCCCAGGCGTTTGGCTTCGGCATACATCTTGGAGTTGAGCCGTTTCATGGTCTCGTGCGAGGTAAAAAATCCGAAGTTGCCGCCCTCGGAACCATAGGTGCTCCAGGTCACGTCAAGCCCGTATTTCTCCTTGAGATAATGAAACAGCATCAAGTACCCCATGGCGGTGTAAGTGCCCGGATCGGCAAACACATCTCCCGAGGGAGTAATAAAAAGAATGTCGGCGCCCTTTTTGTTGATATTGCAGTCCACCTGAACGCCGGTGATTTCTTCGATGTCTTCCACAAAAAAATCGAGCATATCTTTAAAGGCGTGGGGCTGGATCCCCAGATGGTTGCCGGTGCGGTAACAGTTGGCCACCGGGGTGGCAATCCAGTCAATGTTGAGTCCCAGCAGGTTCAGCAGTTCCCGGCCCATAATGGTGATCTCGGCCGTATCGATGCCATAGGGGCAAAACACCGAACAGCGCCGGCATTCGGAGCATTGAAACAGGTAGTACCACCACTCTTTGAGCACATCTAAGCTCATGGGCCGCGCCCCGTTTATTTTGCCCAGAATTTTGCCCATGCGGGTAAAGTCGTTGCGGTAAACAGATCTTAGCAGTTCAGCCCTCAGCACCGGCATGTTTTTGGGATCACCGGTTCCGATGAAATAATGACATTTATCGGCACAGGCCCCGCAGCGCACACAGATATCCATAAATACCCGGAACGATCGAAATTTTTCCAACCGTTCCTTAAAACCTTCATGGATAATTTCCTGCCAGTTTTCCGGAAGCTGCCAGTCTTCGTCCAGCGGGTTCCACTGTCTGGCATTGGGAAGACCGAGATATTCGACACTTTTGGGATTTGAGGCATAGCAGTACATGCCTTTGCGGATATCAACCGGAACGTCCATCCAGTCCGTTTTCGGCGGGCGGTGATCGATCTGTATGAGTTCTTCCGGTTTGGGTGTTTCATCTGCCATAGTTTACTCCTTTTCCTCTGCTTGCTCAGGCTCTGAGGCCGGCGTTTTCGCCGCTGCGGGCTCCGGCATTTTTTCAACCGGCAATCCGACTTCCACCATTTTCTCCCTGAATTCGTCCTCATACTCATCGTAGGTATGCACCGGCACCGGGTAATTCCAGGGATTAACGTGCCGTCGGGCACGGGTGTCGGTGGGCATGTTGCGCGTCGGGCTTAAAAAAACACCGCCGAGGTGCATCAATTTGCTAAATGGAAAATAGGCAATAAAAATACTGACCAAAAAGACGTGCACAAAAAATATGGCGCTGACCCCTTCCGGAATGTTGGGCCGGAAAGTGATCAATCCCAGGGTCAGTTCTTTGGCGGCAGTCACATCAATCTTGGCGAAATAGCGCATGAGGATACCGCTGAGGGCGATTCCGAAAATCAGAAACAGTGGAAAATAATCCGATGCAATCGAAATATATTTGACCTGGCGCACAAAAAGCCGTCTGAAAAACAGGTAGCTGACAGCAGCCAGCAGAACAAAGCCCGAAAGATAAACCCCGGGCACTCCAAATTTAAAAGCCGGATAAATGATCTCAACCCGGAAGAAACTGTCGACATTTTCAACAAGTTGAACGAAAAACGGCACCGGCTCGGTAAAAAACCGCAGATGGCGAATGAGTACCACCAGAAAAGCATAATGGAAGGCCAGCGCGCCCACCCACAAAAAAATTTCGAGCTGGTAGGACAATCGGCCGCCCTGGGTTAACTTCATGCGGGTGTTTCTGAACAGGGACCGAAAGGTGAATATTTCCAGCGCCATCCGCACGACGATCTGCCAGCCGTTTGCCGGGCTATCAAACTTGGAATGTTGAATCCAGGGCAGAGATTTTTGCTGACCGCCCGTGGTGGGGATACTGAAGGGCACCGGCGACCGTGACCAGTTGATCACGCGATAGGCAAATCCCAGCACAAATGTGATAATCGCCAGGTAGGGAACAACGACACCCAAAAGATATTGCAGTCCTGACACCTGGGCGCCCAGATAGGAAATCAAAAAAAGAAGGATAACGGCAATCAGCGGAACGATGTACCTTAAATTCATTGAACAGCACCTCACTGTAGGGCTCCGGGCTGCCGGTGCTGCCGGCAAACCCGTGGCCGGGTTGCGAAGATTATGGTTTAACGCCCTTGACCTTGCGGGACCGTTCTGAGGGCTCTACAATTAAACCGGCCCGCTTAAAGGCCCGAAAGGTCTGGTTGCGCGTCTCGTTTGCGGCAATCTCGTAAATTTTTTCCCTGCAGTTCATATAAAGGTCAAAAGCCATCAGGCTCAGTTGATCAATTCTGGATTCAAAGGCCAACAATTCTTTCAGCCGGGCAGCATCCTGGAGTTCGTCTGACAGGCAGTCCCTGAGGATCTCTTTTAATTTGAGAATAAAGGCCGTGGCCTGAGACGGGGTAAAATTCTGCACGGCGCGGATACGGATAATGGGATCCAAATGGGATTTGATCGCTTCTGAATCAAAATCGTTGAGCAATTGATCGAGTAAAAAGGGGATGCCTTCAGATGTGGTGTTACCGACCGGGTTGGCGAATTCGTCTTTTTGGCCTTTATAAAATTGAGCGGTATCGGGCGCATAGGTTTGAATGGTGGCTTCAAACCAATGCCGGATGATGTCCTTTTTTTTCTTTTCGATAAGTCCTTTCAGACTGTTTCCCATAAAAACTCCTGCAGGCCCGATCATAATACGCATTCGGTCAAATTTTTAAGGATCAAACCAAAGGGGTCGTTATAAACGACTTGCCCATTTCTGTCAAGGATAAATGGAAAAAAAGAGCCTCAACAAACCAAGATCAGAGAATAGGATATTTATCTAAAATAATTACTTTTTTTGTCGATTCGTCTCGGGGCACGATTGGTTCTCATTAGGATGCAAAACCGGCAAAGAACTTATGGATTTCCCTATTGAATGAAGAGGGTTATCTTCATACGACAAATTACATTATCATTGAGACGTTGGCTCTGCTTCAGAGCCGTTTGGGTTTTGAAGCGGCCTATCTTTACTCCGGCGACATTTTAGGACTTGTAGATATCTTATGGGTGCATGAGCCAAGTCATAAGAGGGCTTTTGAACTCTGGCTCAGTTTGGGCTAAAATAAATTAAGCCTCGTCGATTGTGTTAGCTTTACAACCATGCGCCATTACGAACTTGAAAACGTATTTGGATTTGACAAGCATTTTAAAGAACAGGGCTTTAAGATATTAGATTAACCCCGGCAATTCTACCAGCCAATAAAAACGCGCCATCAGTTCGCCTTTTCCGAATTCCACAATCCGCAGCTGCTGTTTGCAGGTGGCCGAAAGTGACGAAAAAGGCCTGCAGGCCGCCATCAAAGATCAGCAGTTTAAAATCATTATCAGCGCCCTGAGCCTCTAATCGCATATTGACAATGATTTTCGGAAAAAGTACAAGATACTTAAATAATGATAGATTTTAATTCAAGAATTAAAGGAGTCGAAAATGGAGATTCACAACAGAATGGAGAACGGAGTTTTAATCATTACGATCGATGGCCGCCTGGACGCCTCTAGTGCACCGCTTGCCGAAGAGGAAATTAAAAAAGCACTGGAGGGAGAGCAAAACCGGTTGCTTTTTGACTTAAGTTCGTTGGAGTACCTCAGCAGTGGCGGGTTGCGGGTTATTCTGGGGGCTGCCAAGGAAATCAGACGCAGAGATGGCAAGGTGGCGTTAGCCGCCCTGAAAGAATACGTTTATGAAATTTTTGAAGTCAGCGGTTTTACCGCCATGATTCCCGTTAAAGATACTGTTGAAGAAGGTCTTAAAGAAATTGCATCTTAGAAACCGTCTTGGCAAGCGGAATAAATATCGACGATAAACCTTTACTCGACACCAGGTTTCCCTGAACAGGAAAGTATGACTCATGATGCCAGATAATAGCGCAGCAGAAGCCATCCTGCTGGTGGACGACAATCCCACCAATCTTCAACTGCTGTTTGAAACCCTTGACGGCCGCGGCTATAAACTGCTGATTGCCAAAGACGGCAAAACAGCGCTTTCGATTGCCGGCAAGGCCCACCCGAATCTAATTTTGCTGGACATCATGATGCCGGAAATCGATGGCTATGAAGTCTGCCGCCAATTAAAAGCCGACCCGGCCACTGCGGAGATACCGGTTATTTTTCTTTCGGCCCTGACAGACACCACAGACAAGGTTCATGGACTGGATCTGGGTGCGGTGGATTATGTTACCAAGCCGTTTCAGCCCGATGAGGTCATTGCCAGAGTCAATACTCACCTGACCGTTTATCGGCTTAAACAAGCCCTGGATGAAAAAAATGAAGAGTTGCTGGAGGCCAACGATCTTTTAGAAGAACGCGTCAAAAAACGCACGGCCCAGCTGGCTGAATTAAACACGGCCTACGAACGCTTTGTCCCGCGGGAGTTTTTAGGCCTATTGAAGAAGGAAAGCATTTTAGAGGTTGAATTAGGGGATCAAATTGCACAGCAGATGACTGTGATGTTCTCCGATATCCGGGGTTGGACCACCATTTCAGAAGAGATGTCGGCTCAGGAAAGCTTTAATTTTATCAATGCCTTTTTAAATCGGGTCAGCCCGGTGATCAACGCCCACCGAGGGTTTATCGACAACTTCCAGGGTGACGGCATGATGGCGCTTTTTCCGGAATCAACCGATGACGCCGTCCAGGCAGCGATTGCCATGCACGTGGCGGTAGCAGAATATAATCAAGACCGCCAGCAAAATGGGTTTCAGCCCATCGGCATTGGGGTGGGGCTGCACATTGGCGATCTGATGCTCGGCATCATCGGCCACGCAGAGCGCATGCAGGGAACGGTGGTGGCCGATGCGGTCAATCTGGCATCGCGCCTAGAAGGTTTGACGCGCGTATATGGCTCCTCGATCAGCATCAGTGAGCCAACCCTGTCGCAGTTTAAAGATCCCGACCAATACAAACATCGTTTCGTCGATAAGGTTCAGGTAAAAGGCAAAAAGGACCCGGTTTCGGTGCATGAGGTCTTTGACGGCGATCCGCCGTCAGTCATTGAATTGAAAGAACAGACAAAAGAGAATTTTGAACAGGGTTTATGTTTGTATTATGACCGCAAATTTTCCGAGGCCAGCGTCAAGTTTAACCAGGTGCTGGAAAAACATCCTGAAGATCGCGCCGCCCGCATCTATCTCAAACGCTCCGCCAACTATATGGTCAACGGGGTCCCGGATGATTGGACTGGGGTTGAAATACTGACCCAAAAATAATTTAAATTGAGCGTTCCAAATTTTAAAATAGAAATTCTATATTTGTTCCAAGGTATTCTATCGTTTTTATTTTTTAAAATTTGAAACCCTTCGGGATTGCCGATCTTACCGCATCTACTGCGTTAGATGCTGTCCCGCATAGTCAACTATAGCGAAACAACATCTGCCTTGTAGCTACGGCAATCCTCCAGAGGCGGATCTACAGTCCTCCGAAGGCGGATCTTCGACCTCGACAATCGCTCAATTTAAATAAAAAATGAGCACTTCAAATTTTAGCATAAGGATAAATCTGTTTCTGGGAAAACGCAATGAAGCTTAAATATAAATTATTGCTGCTTTATGCCGGTGCGGCTTTTTTTATTATGCTGGTGATCGGCAGCTTTCTGTCATCGGCGTTAAAAGATATCACAATCGAGAGAATTGCCAGAAATTACCGCGAACAGCTGAAACACATCGATTTCGGGCTGTCCCGTTTAATCAAGGGCATTGAGCATGATTTAGAGGCCATTGCCCAAAACGAATTTGTGCGCTCCCGCGAAGATGAAAATTTTACATCCTTTCTGGATGCCGACGAAAAATCCTTTGAATATAATTACGGGGAGCCGGAGCAGCGTATCATTTCGATATTCAACGGGTACCGCACAACCCACCCTTATGTCCATTCAGTTTACATGGGACGTGAAAACGGCAGCTTCGTTCGTTCCCACAAACGCGCCCGTCCCACCCGCTATGACCCCAGAACCCGGCCCTGGTACGTTGAGGCGAAAGAAAATCCCGCAACGGTTGTGCGAACACCGCCGTTTCGCTCGGTAACCACACCCGATGTCAGCATCGGATTCGTGAAAGCCATGCTTGATCCCGCGGGAACTCTATACGGGGTTGTAGGCACTTCAATCACCCTGAAAGAACTCACCCAATATATCGCGAATATCAAACTCGACTATAACGGCCATGTTGTGCTGGCCGATAAAAAAGGCACCATTCTGGCGGGGCCAGATCAATCGGCATTGTTTACCAGTTTAAAATCTACTGATCCCCAACTGTTCGAAGATATTTATACCAATGTCGATGGGATTACCATCTTCGAAAAGGATGACCAAAAACGCTATGCATTTTATTATACCTCGCCGCTGATGGAGTGGAAGCTGGCCGCCATCGTTCCGGCTGCCGAAATCAACAAAGTGATCCGGGTATTTGTTTTAAAAATCTTAGCGGCGCTATTTGTTGCGCTTTTGCTGCTCAGCGTGCTGACAATGATGGGCCTGCAGAGTTTTGTGATTAAGCCCTTAAAAATGCTCAACGTGGGAACCGATCATATCAAACAGACCGGTGAGCTCGATTACCGGATTGAAATAAAATCCAATGACGAACTCGGCAGCCTGGCGCAGTCGTTCAACGAAATGATCAGCTCCATCGACCAGGCGGAGTCCGCCCTGAAAGCATCAGAAGCGGAGCTCAAAAAGCATCGTGATCACCTCGAAGAACTGGTCGCAGAACGTACCGCCGACCTGTCAAAATTAACGGAGGCTTTGGAGCAAAGCCCGGCTTCTGTTTTGATCACAGATCGAAAGGGCATAATTGAATACGTGAACCCAACATTTACCAAACTGACCGGTTACACCGCTGCCGAAGCCCTAAAGCAAAATCCGAAAATTTTGAAATCAGGAAAAGTTTCCGAATCGACCTACCGGCAACTGTGGGAAACCATTGCATCCGGAAAAATCTGGAAAGGAGAACTGATAAATAAAAACAAGTCCGGTAAAGAAATCTGGGTCAGTGCATCCATATCGCCGATTTTTAACGAGGATGGCATCATCACCCATTTCGTAGGCGTTCAAGAGGATATCACCGCGCGTAAGGAAGTTGAAAAAAAGCTGAAAGAAAGCGAAGCTCGGCATCGCATGCTGCTGGAGAGACTGCCGGAATCTGTCGTTGTTTATGATATGGAAGGCAAGGCGATCTATATTAATCCCGCATTTGAACGAACTTTTGGATGGTCGCGTGAAGCGATACTGGGCAAAAAAATCGATTTCGTGCCGCCTGAACTGGAGGCCGAAACCCAAGCAGCCATCAAAAAAATGCTGGCAGCCGGAGATGAGTCGATGTTTTTTGAGACCCAACGACTGACAAAGAGTGGCGACGCCCTCGATGTGCAGCTCAATACAGCACCTTTTCATGATCCAAATGGCCGGCAGGTAGGCAATATCGTCATTCTAAACGATATTACCGAACGTAAGCGCATGGAAAATGAGCTTATCGAGGCCAAACACGCCGCGGTTGAGGCCAACATGGCCAAAGGTGATTTTTTAGCCAACATGAGCCACGAAATCCGCACCCCCATGAATGCGGTCATTGGCATGACCCACCTGGCGCTGAAAACCACGCTGACCCCCAAGCAGCAGGATTACCTGAACAAGATCCAGTCTTCGGCCAATTCACTGCTGGGCATTATTAATGACATTCTGGATTTTTCCAAAATCGAAGCCGGCAAAATGGACATGGAATCGGTGGATTTTAATCTGGATGATGTCCTGGATAATCTGGGCAATCTGATCAGTGTAAAAGCCCAGGAAAAAGAAAACCTCGAAGTGCTTTTCGCCACCGACCAGAATGTGCCGCGCTTTTTAGTCGGCGACCCCTTGCGATTAGGCCAGGTGCTGATAAATTTATCCAACAATGCGGTCAAGTTTACCGATACGGGGGAAATTGTCGTTTCCACCGAATTGGTCAGTCAAGAGGAAGACCGGGTCACATTAAAGTTTGCGGTCAGAGACACCGGCATCGGCCTTACCGAAGAGCAGACCGGCAAACTGTTTCAGTCGTTCACCCAGGCCGACACCTCCACCACCCGCAAATACGGCGGCACCGGACTGGGGTTGGCCATCAGTAAAAAACTGGCAAATATGATGGGCGGAGAAATCTGGGTGGACAGCGAGCCCGGCCGGGGCAGTACCTTTAGCTTTACAGCTTCTTTCGGTTCAGGGCGGGAAGATGTGAAAAAACGCTTCGCTCCGGAACGTGATCTGCGCGGCATGAAGGTTTTAGTAGTAGATGATAATCCCACCTCCAGAGAAATTTTGCGCGATTTGCTGGAATCATTTTCGTTTAAAGTCACACTGGCGGCCGGCGGTCAGGAGGGCATTACCGAAATTGAAAAGGCCGACAAAAGCAAACCTTTTGAAATGGTCATCATGGACTGGAAAATGCCGGGAATCGACGGTATCGAAGCCTCCAAGCGTATCAAGGAACATTCCGGGCTGAGCCATGTTCCCCATATTGTTATGGTGACCGCCTACGGACGTGAAGAGGTGATGCGAAAAGCCGAACAGGTAGGCCTGGATGGTTTTCTGCTCAAACCGGTCAGCCCCTCGGTGCTTTTTGACACCATCATACAGGCGCAAGGTGACGAAGTGCCTGATACGTTACGCATTATGCAGGACCAGGAAGAAGTTGAAGCGTTAGCGCTGATCAAGGGAGCCAAAATACTGCTGGTGGAAGACAACGAAATTAACCAGCAGGTGGCCAAAGAAATTCTCGCGGGTGCAGGCCTGATCGTCGGCCTGGCCGATGACGGCCAGCAGGCGGTCAATATGGTCAAAGAAAACCCATATGATGCTATCCTTATGGACATCCAGATGCCGGTTATGGATGGGTATGCCGCTACTAAAGCAATTCGGAAGTGGGAAGGCGGAATGCGGAAAAAAGGTAAAGATCGAATTCCGATCATAGCCATGACGGCGCACGCCATGGCCGGTGATGAAGAAAAAAGCCTGCAGGCCGGCATGAACGGCCATGTCACCAAGCCCATTGATCCGGATCAGCTGTTTGCCGCATTGCAGAAATGGATCCGGTCGTCAGACGAGCGCGCAACGGTTGAGCCCGCGGATGTTGCGACCCCCCGGACGGCTGCAGGTGAGCACAGAGCAGACACCCATGAATTGCCCGACAGTCTGCCGGGTTTTGAGCTGGCCGAAGGACTCAACCGGCTGCAGGGCAATCAAAAACTTTACCGCAAACTGCTGCTGGATTTTGGTGTCACATACACCGAAGTTGCTGCCGAAATCCGGGATGCGCTGGCTGCCGGAGATTTAAAACAGGCCCACAGCCTGGTTCACAATATCAAGGGCCTGGCCGGAAATCTGGCGGCTACCGAGCTGCAGGCCGCCGCAGTGGATTTTGAAAAACTGATCAAAGGGGATCAAAAGCCGGCAGCATCCAAAAAGCAGCTCGGCCGAATATTCGAAAACCTGGAAACAGCCATCAATCGGGCACTCAAAGCGGTTGAATCATTAGGCCCCGCACCAGGAAAAACAACCGCTGCACCGTCGAAAGACGAATTGGCGGCCATCTCCCCGCAGCTGGCAAAGGAAGCGGCCGGTCTGCTCAAAGACCCTGTTGATCTGGGTGACGTCACCCAGATCAAATCAATTGCGCAGGAACTAAAATCAAAATCCAACGTATTTGAAGCATTCAGTGATCAATGCATTCAATTCGCCGAGGACTTTGACTTCGAGGGTATCGCCAAACTGGTCGGTGAGTTGGAAAAAATCGCCAGAGAGGGTTAGCCGGCTTGCCGGTTGAGTGGGTTAGGGCGTTAATCGAGCTCATGTTTCTTTGAATATCGAATATCGAACAAGGAATGCAGAAGTAAGAAGGTCTTTGGTCATCAACACTTCGACATTCTCACTCTATAAGCTATCTCAAAATTAGCAGTTCATCTTCGAAGACAGAGAAAAAAAGTTCCAAAGGTGCTCTAATGAGATGGCTTCAAGTACCTACTGAACGATACCCAGCAGCAGCGCCTGGTCATCATCGGCCGGACGCCCGTTGGCAAAATTATTTACATCCTTCATGATTTCGGTGAGCAGTTCCTGGGGCTGAAGATCACCGCCGGCTTCAAGCTGCCGCAACAGCCGTTCTTCCCCGTATGTCTCCCCATTCGTATTAAAGCGTTCGGTAATCCCATCGGTGTACATCAGAATGCGATCACCTGCGTGCAGCTCGGCTTCGGTCACCGGCACCTGCTCGTAGGGATCAATTCCCAAGGGGAACACGCCGCTGCAGGCATACTCGATCGCTTTTTTCTCAGCAGACTGGTAGATCATCGGCGGCGGATGGCCGGCGCGTGCAATCTTCAGGGTGCGGCGGCTGGCGTCGTAGACAACATATAAAGCGGTGACAAAGCTGGGGTCAGCGACTTTACACAGATGCTCGTTGAGAAAATACAACAGCTCGCCGGGCTCGGTGGGGGGTTGCGGGTAGGATCGGAAAAGCGCGCAGGTCATGGCCATCATCACCGCTGCCGGTGCACTGTGCCCCTCGGCATCGGCCACCAGAAAACCCCACTGATCGTCCGTCATTTGAACAAGGTCGTAATAGTCACCGCCGGCATACAGACTGGTTTCGTAATGTACGGCAAGCTTTAAGCCTGCTATTTCGGGCAGACCCTTGGGCAACAGCCGGCGCTGGACGACGGAGACGACCTCGAGTTCATCTTCGAGCGCATCCTTTTTCTCTTCGACTTCGCGTTTGAGTCGATGAATGGTCAGGTGGGTGTCTACCCGCGCAATCACTTCGTCCGGCTGAAACGGCTTGGAAACATAGTCAACCGCTCCCAGCTGAAGTCCCTGGACTTTGTCTTTGGTATCGGTGAGCGCCGATAGAAAAATGACAGGGATGTTGGCCGTGGCGGGGTCCGCTTTCAGACGGCGACAGACTTCAAAGCCATCGATTCCGGGCATCATGATGTCCAGCAGGATCAAATCCGGCGAGGCCTTTTGAGCGATGGACAGCGCTGTTTCGCCGTTTTTAGCCACCAGAAGCTTACACCCGGTGGTTTCAAGGGTCTGATAGAGGACCTGCAGATTGGTTGGGTTATCGTCTACAAGCAGTAAAGATTCATTTTCCCGGCTGTTTTCTGGCATCCGCTATTCCTTCAGCATATTCTCATAACATACAACTTAAGGGATTGTTTCAAAAAGGTAAGGCTGCCGATCTGATACTAACTCATTTCTTTGATGTACTAACTCACTTCTTTAATGCCCGCTTCAACAGAATCCGTAATAGGAATAATTGCACCGAATCCGCTGACCTCAAACACTTCTTTCACATAGGCATTGAGGGCGCACAGAACAAATTTACCGTCTCGGCGTTTTATTTCTTTGGCAGCACCTAAAACCACCCGCAGGCCGGCACTGCTTAGATATTCAAGCTTCGCGAAGTCGAAAAGGAGCCGATTATTTTCACCTTCCAGGATGCTTTTAACGGCCTGTTCAGCTTCCGTCGCAGATGACCCATCCAAACGACCATTAAAGGCCAGAAAAACAATCCCGTTTTCTACCTTTTGACTGATTTCCATTAAAAACCCCTTTTGAAAATAAATTCAGGCAGTCGATTAACCGCATTGGTGAAATACAATATCATATAATCATTTCACGGACTAAATCAACACCTTCTCACAGCAATCTAATTCAAAAGATTGTTAACCAGCCAGATCACCATAATGAAACGATGAGTCCAGCCAATGGTTTATTTCCTCATTTACAACGACGCTATTCAACGGGCAGCAATAGCATGTCGCACGCGGTTATACCGTTTTCCATAATAATGTTCCGGAAGACGGAAGGGCGGCATAAGGGGTTGTAGAAAGAAATGTTGGAATACCGGAACGTTTTTTTGACAACCCCTATCTAGTGGTTGTTAAAGAGCGGTGAAAATATAAAGCTTGTGGAGAAAACGGTTTAATGATACTAAGATTAAACTTAAGTTGTTTGAAAATGTCACTTTTGTACACTTTCTGGGATTAATCTTCGATTCAAGCTTAGACAAATTTTCAATTTATTATAATGTCTGATTTGGGCCTTCTTTGCCTTTTTGGAAGCCACCACCCAAGAAAATCGTACAGATACAGAAAGCTAAGGAGGATTTCGCCTATGGCAGAAGGTCGTATCAAATGGTATAACGAAAAAAAAGGATATGGTTTTATCGAATCCGACGAAGAGGGTGATATCTTTGTACACAAATCCGGGATAGTAGACCACGGTTTTTTTACCTTGCGAGCCGATGACCCGGTGTCATTTGAAACAAAGCAGACCCAGAGAGGAAAACAGGCAGTCAACGTTAAGCGAATTTAATTGTCGCTGCCTATTTTATAAACAAAAAAGGCAGAGTCGGAAAGGGCTCTGCCTTTTTACTAGACCGGGATGGAGAATCATGAAACAACGCTATTTTATTTCGCGCGACGAAAAGACAAGTGAGTTGACCATTCAGGAATACGCAGTTGTTGCCGGCAACATAAAAAAGCTTGAAATCAGCACAATTGCCCGGGGCGATTTTACCCTGCTGTGCACTGAAACATACGAGGGTAAAACTATCAAAAATGCGATCTCGGAAGGAAAGGAAGCCCTGGTAACCGCACTACGGACCGATAATCTCTACCCCATCAGCACCTATGCCGATGTGATTGCCGAATCCGTCATAGAAATATATGGCAAGAATAACAATTCGTCAAAAGAGCTGTTATTTGATGATCTGGATCTGTTTGAATCATTTCAAGACGCATCATAGCATGGTCCCGTTACAGGCCTTTAAATTCAGAGGCTACCATTGACATTAAAAGACGGTTGCAAACCGGAGATGCGAGCAAAATTCAGGTAATCAAGAAGAAGATTCATGAAAACACTGCTCCTATACCCGTCCTTTCCAGACACATTCTGGAGTTTTAAGCACGCCTTAAAGTTTATTCACAAAAAAGCAGCCTTTCCGCCGTTGGGTCTGCTGACGGTGGCGGCCATGCTGCCCGCTGACTGGCCGAAGCGGCTGATCGACCTCAATGTAACCCGTCTGACTGAAAAAGACATGGCATGGGCTGACAGCGTTTTTATCAGCGCTATGGCCGTACAGCGGGAATCCGCTCGCGAGACTATTACGCGTTGCAAAAGCGCCGGTCTGCAGATCATCGCCGGCGGACCGCTTTTTACAGATGAACATGCGGCGTTTGAGGCGGTCGATCATTTTGTGTTGAACGAAGCCGAGCTGACGCTGCCGTCTTTTCTGCGCGATCTGGAACGCGATTGCCCTCAGCGTTTGTATCAAACAACTGAATTTGCCGACCTGAGCCAAACCCCGCCGCCGTTATGGAGTCTGATCGACCTTAAACGCTACGCTGCAATGAGTATTCAGTTTTCCCGCGGCTGCCCGTTTAATTGTGACTTCTGCAATATCACGGCGTTGCTTGGGCGCCGGGTCCGCATTAAGACTGCCGCACAAATTATGACCGAGCTGAACAACCTTTTCGGCCTGGGTTGGCGGGGGCAGATATTTTTTGTCGATGACAACTTTATCGGCAATAAAAAATATCTTCAAGTCGAACTTCTGCCCGCGCTGATTGAATGGCAGAAAGATAAAAAGTACATTCGTTTCAACACCGAAGCGTCGGTCAATCTGGCAGATGATCGGTCTTTAATGGAGATGATGGTGGCGGCCGGGTTCGATTCGGTCTTTATCGGAATCGAGACCCCGGCCGAGGAGGGCCTTGCGGAATGCAATAAGAAGCAGAATAAAAACCGCGATCTGGTTGAAAGCGTAAAACGAATTCAGCGAACAGGCCTGCAGGTACAGGGCGGTTTTATCGTTGGTTTCGACAGCGACACACCCTCCATTTTTCAACGCCAAATTGACTTTATCCAGAAAAGCGGCATTGTAACCGCCATGGTCGGCTTGCTGAATGCCCCTCCCGGCACGCGGCTTTATAAGCGGTTGAAACAGGAGGGCCGCCTGGCCGGTCTGATCTCGTGCAATACCGACGGCACGACCAATATCATTCCGCGCATGGACCTCAAGGCATTGAGCGACGGGTATAAAAACATAATGGAACACATTTATTCGCCCAAAATATATTATGAACGGGTGCGGACCTTCCTGAAAGAGTACAAGGCCCCTAAAACGAATCTGCCGTTCAACATTCATGACCTCATGGCGTTTTTACGATCCTGCATCCGTCTGGGCATCTTTGGCAAGGAGCGTTTCCAGTACTGGAAGCTCTTATTGTGGACCATGCGCAAACGTCCTGAACTGCTGCCATTGGCCATTACCTTTGCCATCTACGGCCATCATTTCCGAAAAGTTTGCGAAATGCACATCTTGTAAATTAACTGTAGTTCCTTTCAAAGTTCGGGCATTCACCAATTTTAGCTATGATACCATTTCCATTTTTTGATCTGCAAATAAGAGAAATTATCTGTAGCCAAGCACATTCTGATTGTCATAATAAAAAATTGGCGTAAAGGAGTATCGGAATACTGGAAATATATCTGTATTCCATGTGCATCAATTTTTAGACACTACTCCACGACTCCAAGACTCCATTACTCCAGGCACTGTTTGAATCATGATTTTCATTGCCGGTGTTTCACCTAAAAAAAAGGTCTTGGATCAAAATCCGCGCCGATGTCCGGTGTGCGGGTTGAATCAGGCGACCTATCAGCGTGTGGACCAGTATCTGAGCCTGTTTTTTATTCCAATATTCAGGATCAAAAAGGGCGAACCGTTCATCGTGTGCGACCGCTGTGAGCAGACCGTCCACGGGCTCGGGCCGGATTTCAAACAGCAACAAAAGGAGGGGTCCAGGACGTGCAGGAGTTGCGGAAAAGCCCTCCATCGAGACTTTAAGTTTTGCCCACATTGCGGTAAGCGGATATAAAACCAATAGGTTTCAGGGTTTGTATATTAGGTTTCAGGTGTCAGGGTCTCAAAGGACAGCCTGCGACGAGCTCAGCCGAGTCGAGATCAGACGACAGAAGACAGAGGCCAAAAGCCGCAGGATGTTACACATTATCTGTATTCTGTTATCTGTCATCTGTTAACTGAAATCTGACACCTGAAACCAGTATTTTACAGCCCATTTTGAAAGCATAAAAGTGACTCAAAACTTACCAAATGAAGGGAACGGCACCCTTGAGCGTCACGTTGTTCTGGTATCACCGGAGATCCACTGGAACACCGGCAACATCGGCCGCACCTGCGTGGCCACCGGATCCTATCTGCATCTGATCAAACCCCTGGGGTTTTCGCTGGACAGCAAGCACGTCAAGCGGGCGGGTTTGGACTATTGGCAACACGTCAAACTCCAGGTTTGGGACGATTTTGAGTGTCTGCATTCAACACTCGCTCCCCGGCCACAGGAGGTAGCCGTCTTTTCAAAAACCGGAGCGAAACCTTTCTGGACCATACCGCCGGCGTCGCGTTTATTTCTGGTATTTGGCTCCGAAACATGGGGATTGCCAGAAAATATCCTGAGCAGGTATGCGGATGCAACTTATCACATTCCCATCACCCATGACATCAGATCACTAAACCTTTCCACGGCCGTTGGCATTGCCCTTTATGAAAGTCTGCGCCTGGCGCATTCTTTTCATGGCTGGAATATGAGCTGAATGAACAATTTAAAGTGTTGGATATTTTAGCAATTCGAGTATAATAGGGTAAATGGCAACTCCAGCGCTGGCCGGGTTTTCCGGATTTAAGATTCATTACTTTTTATATATTGACATTTAAAGTAATGTGACTATTTTCTAATAAATTATGGGAAGCAGTACCCGACCTGCATTCAAAGGAGGATGGTAAACAAATGCGTTTCGATAAATTTACAATAAAATCTCAAGAGCTTATACAAAATGCCCAGTCTCTGGCGTCACAGCACAATAACCAGCAGATAGAACCCGAACACCTGCTGGCCGCGATGCTCGACGAAAGCGACGGGATTGCCGGTGCCATGCTGCGCAAACTGGGGGCTTCTCCGGGTGAAATCGCACAGAAAGCAAGGGCTGCTGTTGACAGCCTTCCCAGGATTAGCGGCAGCGCAACTACAGAGGTCTATCTTTCGTCCAGGACCAAAGCGATATTGGAGCAGGCCTTTACCGAAGCCACCAAAATGAAGGACGAATATGTCAGCATCGAGCATATTCTTTTGGCTATTTCCGAAGAAAAAGCCGGTGAAGCGGCAAAAATTTTAGCCCGCGCGGGTGTCGCAAGGGATTCAATATTGCATGTTTTAAAGGAAATAAGAGGAAAACAACGCATAACCGATCCCAATCCGGAAGACAAATATCAGGCCCTGGAAAAATTCAGCCGTGACCTGACGGATCTGGCCCGTCTGGGCAAATTGGATCCGGTTATCGGCCGGGATGAGGAAATCCGGCGCATTGTTCAGGTGCTATCCAGGCGAACGAAGAACAACCCGGTTTTGATCGGCGAGCCCGGTGTCGGCAAAACCGCCATCATTGAGGGCCTGGCTCGGCGAATTGTGGAAGGGGATGTTTCCGAAACCCTCAAAAATCGCCGTGTGGTCGCCCTTGATATGGGGGCGCTGATTGCCGGCGCCAAATATCGGGGTGAATTTGAAGATCGCCTCAAAGCCGTCTTAAAAGAGGTCGAAGGTGCCGAAGGCGAGATTATTCTATTTATCGATGAGCTTCACACCGTTGTGGGCGCCGGTGCCGCCGAAGGTGCCGTGGATGCATCCAATATGCTCAAACCTGCACTGGCCCGGGGTACGCTGCGTTGCGTTGGCGCCACCACGCTGAACGAATATCGTAAATACATTGAAAAAGATGCCGCCCTGGAGCGCCGGTTTCAACCGGTTCTCGTCAAGGAACCCTCGGTGGAAGACACCATCTCGATCTTGCGGGGTCTGAAAGAAAAATACGAGGTTCATCACGGTGTTCGCATTCAGGATTCGGCAATTGTGGCTGCCGCCACCCTTTCGAACCGCTATATTGCCGATCGTTTTTTGCCGGATAAGGCCATCGACCTAATTGATGAGTGTGCTTCCAAACTGAGGATCGAAATCGACAGCATGCCGGCCGAAATCGATGAGGTCCAGCGTAGAATTACCCAGGCCGAAATCGAGCGCCAGGCCTTAAAAAAAGAAAAAGACCCGGCTTCCAAAGAACGGCTGCAGAAACTGGAAAGCGAGCTGGCCGATATGAATGACGAGCTGACAAAAATGAAAGGCCACTGGCAAAATGAAAAGGATCTGATTCAGGCGATTCGTAAAATAAAGGAAAAGCAAGAGCAGTTAAGCACTGAGGCCCAGCTGGCCGAGAGAGAGGGCGATCTGGCCAAAGTGGCTGAGCTGAGATACGGCAAAGCCCTGGAACTTGAAAAACAGCTGGAAGAAGCCAATCAAAAACTTTCCGAGCTTCAGCAGTCCAGCAAAATGCTCAAAGAAGAAGTCGATGACGAGGATGTGGCTGACGTTGTGTCCCGTTGGACCGGTATTCCGGTCAGCAAAATGCTTGAAGGTGAACGCGATAAACTCGTACATATGGAAAAGCGGCTTCACCGGCGGGTGATCGGCCAGGACGAAGCGGTGGCGGCGGTATCCAATGCCGTGCGGCGGGCCCGCTCCGGGCTGCAGGACCCCAACCGGCCGATTGGGTCGTTTATTTTCATGGGTCCCACCGGTGTCGGTAAAACCGAACTGGCAAAGGCACTGGCTGAATTTATTTTTGACAGTGAACAGGCCATCATTCGCATCGACATGTCCGAGTACATGGAAAAGCATTCCGTTGCCCGTCTGATCGGCGCGCCGCCCGGGTATGTAGGCTATGAAGAAGGCGGATACCTGACCGAAGCGGTCCGCCGTCGGCCCTATTCGGTGGTCTTGTTTGATGAAATTGAAAAAGCGCACCCGGAAGTCTTTAATATCATGCTACAAATTTTGGATGACGGGCGCATGACCGACGGTCATGGTCGCACAGTTGATTTCAAAAATACGATCGTCATCATGACATCCAACGTGGGCAGTCAGTGGGTTCAGGAACTGGCCACATCCAACCGGGAAGAAATGGAAAAGCGCGTAACCGAGGCTCTACGGGCCAGTTTTCGGCCGGAATTTTTAAACCGCATCGATGAAATTATCATATTCCAGAGCTTGACAGCCGCAGAAATCCTTAAGATTGTGGACATCCAGATGAGCCGACTGAGCCGGCGTCTTGCTGACAGGAAAATCGAGCTTATATTATCAGATGGCTCGAAAGAGCTGATCGCCAAACAGGGTTACGATCCGGTCTTTGGCGCACGGCCCTTGAAGCGCGTGATCCAGCAATATATTGAAAACCCATTGTCTTTGGAGATCCTTGAAGGTAAGATTCCGGAGGGCGCCCGCGTCAGAGCCGAAGCCGAAGGAGATATAATCGTGTTCAAGACGATATAATTGCAGATATAAGTGGAACCCGCCCGGCTCTTTTGGAGCCGGGCTTTTCTTTTGGGTGCTGATTTTTGAAAATCCTATTGTAATCTAAATTCACCCGTCGTAATATCCTTACGTTTATTATAGGATATCAATTTCTTATGAGCCAATCTGGTCCCAAAAAATTACGCCGTTTTATCGATCAATTCTCCGGTGGCAATCAGGTGCTGATTGTGATTAATGCCGATCCGGATGCCATCGCCAGTGCAATGGCTGTTCGTCGCCTGCTGTGGCGCAAGGTGCCCAATGTCACGATTTCAAATATCAACATCATCAATCGGCCGGATAATCTGGCCATGATTCGGCTGCTGGGGGTGAACCTGACTCCGTTCGCTGAGATTAAAGTGAATCAATTCAACCGGGTGGTCATCGTAGACTCCCAGCCGGATCATAATGAATTTATGACAAATCTCCAACCGACTGCCATTATCGACCACCACCCGGATTCGGGGTGCAAAGCCCCGTTTGTGGATATCCGACCCCATTACGGCGCCACGGCTACCATTATGACCGAATATTTACGTGCGGCCAAAATAAAGCCGTCAGTCAAGCTGGCGACCGGTTTGTATCACGGCATCAAAACCGACACCAATGATTTTAAGGGGCGAACGCAAATTGAGGATGTGCGCGCATTTCAGTATTTATTTCGATACGCCAATATCCATTTGGCCCGCAAAATCGAACAGGCTGACCTGCGATTTGATTATTTAAAATATTTCACAATCGCTTTGCAAAACATGCGCCAGCGGAAAGGCAAAGTCTACGCCCATTTAGGCCAGGTAGTTAATCCGGATATTTGCGTGCTGATTGCCGATTTTTTTATGCGTGTAAATACCGTTACCTGGAGTATCGTGTCCGGTACCTGTGATAAAAAATTAACGATCATCTTCCGCAATGACGGCATTCGCAAAAACGCCGGCAAGGTCGCCAAAGAGGGGTTCGGAATGCTGGGCAATGCCGGTGGCCATAAAAACATGGCCAGAGCAGAAATTGCACTCCATGACCTGAAAGATCGCGTGGATACGCGGGATGATAAAAAACTGCTGTCCTGGATTATTGGGAGGACGGCACGGAGAGCCGAGCCCAAGTAGTTTCCATCCCTAATAGGCATGATTACAATCATAACCGGTGGATAAAACATGATGAAAAATAATCCAGGCATAACTGTGACGATTTTAGGTTCGGGGACCTGCGTGCCGTCTTTGACGCGCAGTTCGTGTTCGGTTCTGATGCAGGTCGGGGCCTCAAAAATATTGTTTGATAGCGGACCGGGCACCATGCGGCGGCTCCTGGAAGCCCGGACCACCATTTTCGATTTATCCCATGTTTTTTACAGCCATTTTCATCCCGACCACACGGGCGAATTTGTTCCGCTTATTTTTGCCACCAAATACCCGGACGGCAGTCGACGAAAAATTCCCCTGACAGTTGCCGGTGGCCGTGGTTTGCTGAATTTTTATGAGGGATTGAAAAACGTCTACGGCCACTGGATTGAACTGGCCCCCGGACTGCTGGAGATCATCGAATTCGACAACAAAAATGCCGATGCGATTACATTTGAGGATTTTTCCGTATACACCGCTCCGGTAAAGCATAACGAAGAAAGCATTGCCTTCCGTATTACCAGCTCTGATGGGTTTTCCGCGGTTTACACCGGGGACACAGACTACAGTGAAACCATCATCGATCTTGCAAAAGATACGGATTTGTTAATCTGTGAGTGTGCGCTTCCGGACAAATTGCGGGCACCCGGCCACCTGACGCCTTCGCTGGCAGGAGAATTGGCGACCAAAGCCGGCGTTGGCAATCTGGTCTTAACCCACTTTTATCCGGAATGTGAAAAAGCAGACATCGCGGCTGAATGCCGCCAGAGCTACGCCGGTCATTTGGTTTTGGCAGAGGACCTGATGCAATTGGAAGTCCGTTGAATTGGTTAGATTCGTTTAATTGGTTTAATTTGTTCTTATCCGTGTGCACATTGAGCGGGATAAAATAGATTTTCTTCATAACCAATCAAACCAATAAGACCAATAAAACAAATTCAACAAACTATGAAGTACTATCCTATAAATCTGGATATCAAAAACCGCAATTGTTTGGTTGTCGGTGGCGGTACCGTGGGCACCCGCAAGGTTACAACCCTGCTGAAATGCGGCGCCCGGGTGACGGTTGTCAGCCCCGATCCAGCTCCCCAGCTGAAAAAACTGGCCGCAACGGGATCGATCCAATTAAAAGAGCGCTCTTACCAGAGCGATGATTTAAACAAGATGTTTCTGGTCATCGGAGCCACAGATGATGAACGCTTAAATCGGCAGGTCAGCATTGATGCCGAACGCGTCAACACCCTGTGTAATATCACCGACCGACCCGAGGTTTGTAATTTTATCCTTCCGGCAATTGTGCGCCGCGGAGATCTGGTGATAACGATTTCCACCTCGGGCAAAAGCCCGGCCCTGGCAAAACGATTGCGCCGCAACCTGGAAACACAGTTCGGCAAAGAATATGCCGATTTTCTGTGTTTAATGGGAGCCATTCGCGACAAACTGTTAAGCCAGGCCCATGAGCCCGAGGCGCATAAAGCCGTATTTAATCAATTGATCGACAGCGATCTCGTCGGGCTGATCAAAGCGGACAAAACCAAACAGATCAATGCCCTGCTTTATGAAATATTGGGAGAAGGTTTTAACATCGAAGATCTATTACCTGAATCTTGCATGGAAATTAATGAGAAGTTGTAAATAATTTTAAAAACATCTGGTTAAGCAAATCAGCGAGGTAGACTAAAATACCGATCACGTTTAATGGTTGAAAATTATTTTATCTCATTAATTTTCACCCGATGGGCGAACCGGAGGCTTCCATCGGTCCGCCTCAGGCGGATTATTAAGGCCGAGGCATAGTTCACTATAGACTCGCCCTTAAATGTCCCGTTCCGTTGGATGACGCATCTGATTTTTTAATATTAAGGTGCGCCTCCTTGCATATGAAAGCCTCCGACTTGTCCGCCTCTGGAGGGCTCGTGCAAATTTCAGGTATTGCAGCTGAAATGGATTGTGCCCGTTTGCCGGTAAAAAATAAAAGTGGAGTTTGAATGGAATCGATAATCCTCGTTAGCATTTTACTGTACCTGCTGAGTACGGTCGGCTATTTTGCATATCTATTTATTCAAAAGGACTATCTGCAACGCACCGGTTTTTTTCTGCTGCTGATCGGGTTCTTATTCCACACCCTGACCATCGTTTACGGTTTTATCAAGGGCGGACATTTGCCGGTCAGCAATATGCATGAAACGCTGTCTTTTGCCGGCTGGGCAATCGCCGGCGTATTTTTGGGCATACAGTTTAAATTTAATTTAAAAATTCTGGGAATATTTGCAGCGCCGATCCTGACCGGTATTATGATCACCGTGTCACAGCTTCCCAATGAGCCGGCTGCGGCAACCAAAATTTTCAAAAGCTTTTGGCTGGTGAGTCATGTATCCGTCATTTTCATCGGTGAAGCCGGGTTTGCCCTTGCCTGCGGTCTGGGGATCTTGTATTTGCTTCAAGAAAATGAAATCAAAACAAAGAAACATCGATTCTTTTTTAAACGCCTACCGTCTTTGGAAATGCTGGACAACATCGGATATGTCTGCATCGTGGTGGGCTTTGCCATGCTCACCCTGGGACTAATCACCGGCTTTGTCTATGCCAAGGCGGTTTGGGGCCGGTTCTGGAGCTGGGACCCCAAAGAAGTCTGGGCCGGAATCACCTGGTTGTTTTATGCCGTTTTGCTTCATGAAAGGCTGACAGTTGGGTGGCGGGGGCGACGCTCAGCCATCATGGCCATCATCGGCTTTGTGGTGCTGATATTTACTTTTCTGGGTGTCAATCTTTTTATGGAAGGGCATCATGAAACGTTTACACGGTTTTAGTGCCACCAAACATTTGTTAAAACCACAAAGGCACAAAGCGCACGAAGCACACAAAGAAAAGCATTTAAAAAATCAGATTATCGTCCTTTGTGAACTTTGTGTCTTCGTGGTGTAAAAAGTTTTGCAACAATTAAGCGACTAAATCCCTAAATTAATAAAGTTATGTTGGATATCGTATTACTGGGCATAAATCATAACACCGCCCCGATTGAGCTGCGGGAGTGTATCGCCTTTTCAGAGGACCAGTCGAAATCTGCCCTGCATTCACTGATGCGAAAAACGTTCATCAAGGAAGCATTGCTTTTTTCAACCTGCAACCGGGTGGAAGTTTTAGTGGTTACAGACGATAGCGCCCGGGCGGTGGCAGAGACCAAAGGCTTTATCGCCGAATTCAATAAAATCCCGCTGGAACAATTTGAAGGTTCCCTCTATGTCCATGAAGGCAATGAGGCGGTGCGGCACGTGTTTCGCGTCGCCGCGAGTCTGGATTCAATGATTGTGGGCGAGCCCCAGATTCTGGGTCAGATAAAAGAGGCCTACCGAACCGCTATAGAAGAAAAAACCTCCGGTGTCATTTTAAATCGCCTGTTGCACCGCACCTTTTTTGTCGCCAAAAAGATTCGTTCCGAAACCGGCATCGGCGATCGGGCCGTCTCCATCAGCTATGCCGCCGTAGAGCTCGCCCGCAAAATTTTCGGCGTGCTGGAAGCCAAAAAAGTGTTGCTCATCGGCGCCGGAGAAATGGCTGAATTGGCGGTTGAGCACCTAATCCGCGGCAAGGTAGATCAAGTATGGGTTGCCAACCGGACATTCGAAAATGGTGTTGCACTGGCCAAGCAATTCAACGGTCAGGCTATTGGATTCGAAGAAATTCCGGAAAGTTTAAAAACAGTCGATATCATTATCAGTTCGACCGGAGCACCCGATTATGTGATTCGACCCGATCAGGTCAAAGGCGTGATTCGCAAACGAAAAAATCGACCCTTATTTTTTATCGACATCGCTGTGCCCCGGGACATCGACCCGGATATCAATCGCCTTTCCAACTCCTATGTCTATGACATCGATGACTTAAAAGGAATCATAGATGAAAACATCGAAGACCGCCAAAAAGAAGCGATTAAAGGCGAACGCATTGTTGATGAGGCCGTCATTGGGTTCCGGGAGTGGTATGAAAGTTTGGATGTTGTTCCGACCATTATCGCTTTGCGAAACAAAATGACCGCTATTGCTGAAGCGGAACTTAAAAAAACCCTGCAGGCAAGCATGATCTCTGAGCAGGAGGCCAAAGCCATTCGTAAAATGGCCGATTCGCTCATCAACAAAATTTTGCACGACCCGACCCAGTTTTTGAAACGTAACGGCATGCATGAGAATAAGTCCTTTTACATCGATTCGGTTAGAAAATTGTTTAAATTGGATGACTATTAAATCCGGAGGATTTATTATGAGCAAAACAGCGTTTCTTTTTCCCGGTCAGGGCTCACAGAGCGTGGGCATGGGCGCAGAATTTTATCAGGAATACGACTTTGTGCGTGAAATTTTTGACATGGCCGAAGAAACGGTCAAGATGCACGTCGCGAACCTTTGTTTCAAAGGCCCCATGGAAGAGCTGACCCAAACGGTCAATCTGCAGCCGGCCGTCACAACCGTTAACCTGGCGTGTCTGGCGGTTTTAAAAAAAGAAGGGATCGCTTATGATTTTTGTGCCGGCCACAGTCTGGGAGAATACAGCGCTTTAAATGCCGCCGACGTTATATCCGCTGAAGACACCTTCAAGCTGGTGCATAAAAGGGGCGAGCTCATGCATCGGGAATCCATTAAAAACAAGGGTGCAATGCATGCCATTGTCGGGCTTCCCATTGCTGATGTCGATCGTCTTGTCGCCGAAGTTCAACCGCAGGGCATTGTGTCGGTTGCCAACCACAATAGCGAACTGCAGATCGTCATCACCGGCTCACCGGAACCCGTTGAAAAAGTCTCCGCGCTTGCCACCCAAAAGGGCGCCAAATGCATACCGCTGAAAGTCAGTGGTGCCTGGCACAGTGAACTTATAAGTGGCGCCGAAAAAGAGCTCAATGCAGTTCTGTCGAAAATAAATTTTAATCCTCCTGAAAAATCCGTGGTTTTAAATGTGACTGGCGATGTTTCCGCTAAAGCAGATAATATCAGAGCGTGCATGCAGCGGCAGCTGTGCAGCCCGGTAAAATGGTTTGATGCCATGGGCAAACTGATGGATCAAAAAATTGAAACCTTCGTGGAGGTCGGTCCGGGAAGGGTCCTTGCCGGCTTGGCAAAAAAGATCTTACCATCTGATTATCCTGCAAAAACTTACAATGTCAGCAACATGAAGCAGCTTGAAAAGTTTCTAAATAAAACAGCATAACCCAAAAGCGCCATATACATAATATGAGGTGCAGATATGAGATAAGCCACTAAAATACCTAAAGTTTTCGCGTCGCGAGACCGATATCACCTTAATTGTGCATTTATTAGTTTTGATCATATGTTGTCGCCGATGCGCCAAGATGCTATAATCGGTAAAAACCTGGAGAAACACAATTAATGCTTTACAGGCAAATTGAGTTGTGCTAATGAAACCACTTTTTGGAAGTTCTTATACGTACGGGAAAGACTAGGGGTTTGCGTATGAAAAAGAAAGATAAAGAATATTTTAAAAAATTGCTCACAGATTGGCTGGAAGAACTTTTGAACCAGGCCGGAGATACAGTGTCCGGTATGACCGTACCGAAAGAAAATTTTCCGGATCCCACCGATCGTGCCGCACTTGAAGCCGACCGCAATTTTATGCTGCGAATACGGGATAGAGAACATAAATTGATTAAGAAAATCAAAGCGGCCATCGGCCGTCTGGAAAATGACACCTACGGTATTTGCGAATCCTGCGGCGAAGATATCTCGTTAAAAAGGCTGAAGGCTCGGCCGGTTACGACTCAGTGTATTGACTGTAAATCCAAAGAGGAGGCGTTAGAAAAGGCTCTTGGATTATAACAACCATCTGGGGATAGATCTTCATATACACTCAACCGCCTCAGATGGCTCCCTGACACCAGCTGCAATCCTCGACCACGCCCACAAGCTCAATCTCGCCGCAATCGCCATAACGGATCATGACTCAATAGATGGATCCAGGGAGGCCCTGCGGACCGGCATACCCCCTTCTTTACATTTTTTATCCGGCGTCGAGATCAGTGCGGCCCATCCCCCGTTTTTACAAGGCCCCGGCAGTTTTCATATTCTGGGGTATGGCATCCACCTTGACGATCCGGTCTTAAATCAAAGGCTCAAGAAACTTCAGGAAGCCAGAAAAAACCGCAATCCTAAGATTGTCAGGCGTCTGAATGAACTGGGCTTCCCGATCTCATTGGAAGACGTCCGGCAGCTTGCGGGCCAAGGCCAGATCGGCAGACCTCATATCGCCGATACAATGGTAAAAAAGGGCTTTGTAGCGTCCATTGATGAAGCCTTCAAAAAATTTTTGGGAACCGAACGGCCCGCATATGTCAACAAGGAGCGCATTGGATGTGAAGATGCGATTAAAATGATCCGCGGTGCCGGGGGCGTCGCGGCACTGGCGCACCCGGGCCTGCTGGATGTTGCAGATAAACGTCAACTGGAAGTGCTCATTCAAAATTTAATTGACATCGGAATGGGCGCAATTGAAGTGTATTATCCGCAGCACACCGCCGAACAGATAAAGCGGTATGCGCAACTCTCAAAACAATATGGCCTTTTGATGACCGGGGGAACAGATTTTCACGGTTCGTTAACACCGGACGTTCAAATGGGATCCGGAAAAGGAAATTTGTTTATTCCCTTTAATATTTATGAAGTATTAATGGGTGCCCGATCATAAGCGTTGGATAAAAGCGGCCGGCACCAAATGGAACCTCACCCCCGACAGCAGCGTGGATCCTCTTGTTGATGCCCGTCAAATCTAAAATCATTTTAGCGCAGGACTGTTTATGGATACCGCAAACTCGCTGGATATCGAACAAAAACTGGGCTATCAATTTCAATCAAAAGAGCTGCTCGCAGAAGCCTTGAGACATAGCTCCTATGTCAATGAACAGCCGGAGTCAGATCTGCGGGACAATGAGCGCCTCGAGTTTCTCGGCGACGCAGTGTTAAACCTCATCGTCGGCCATATTTTGATGGAGCGCTATCCGCATTTGAAAGAGGGTGACCTTTCCAGAACCCGGGCCAATTTGGTCAATGAGACCCAGCTGGCTGCCATGGCGCGCGCCATAGACCTGGGATCTTTTCTGCAACTGGGTAAAGGTGAAATTCAAACCAATGGCATGGAAAAAAATTCAATCTTATCAGGTGCCTATGAAGCGTTAATCGCTGCTCTTTATCTGGACAGCGGTTTTAAAGTCACCTTTAACATCATCGAAAACAATTTTGTACCCATTCTCGATCAGGTTCATTCGGCGAGCGACAGTTATGACTACAAAAGCCGTCTGCAGGAAAGGGTTCAGGAAAAACATGGCACTATACCGAACTATCAGGTCGTCAGTGAAAAGGGTCCGGATCACGATAAAACATTCGGGGTGTCCGTAAAGTTTTTTGAAATTGAAGCACAGGGCATTGGCAAAAACAAAAAAACAGCCGAACAGGATGCGGCCCGCAAAGCATTGGAGATTCTTGAAAAAGAATCTCCATGACCATCCCGCAGTTGGCAGGACTCAAAGAGCAGCCCTTCGGGCTTTTAGGAGCGCCCTGACGGGCTTTAGGCAATAAACAAAATCCGCTAAAAAAAACGAAAGCGGATACTCCAATTAATGCTTCATCACTCAAACCAAAAGCCTAAAATCCCGCTGAAAGCGGGATGCTCTTCAAGTGAATCGCTCCTCAAGCAAAACGCTCTTAAAGTGAAATGTTCCTTGAGCAAAGCGCTCCTTGAATCGTCGAACAGCAAGCTTCTGGGATAACGATTTGACGGTAAAACCCGACTCTTATAAACCTTTTATCGTTCCGGTTTTCCTCCCCCACGCCGGCTGCCCTCACCAATGTGTATTTTGCAACCAGTCTTCCATTACCGGCGCGCATTCAACGCCGGCAAGCAAAGATGTTCGCCATCAAATCGAAACTTTTTTAAGATTTCGCCACAAACAAAGACGCTACGTCCAGATTGCTTTTTTTGGTGGAAATTTTCTTGGAATTCGAACGCCGACCATAAAACGTTTGCTGGCTGAAGCAGCTGAATATGTAACCGCAGGCCAGGCGCACGGCATTCGTTTTTCAACCCGGCCGGATACCATCAACCGTCAACGGTTGGCGTCGATTAAAGATTTTCCGGTATCCACAATCGAGCTGGGTGTTCAATCCATGAGCAACCACGTGCTGCAGCGTAGCAACCGCGGCCACACCGCCGCAGATACCATCAAAGGGGTGCAGCTTCTTAAGGAATTTGATTATGAAGTGGGGGTGCAGCTGATGGTAGGCCTGCCGGGTGATAACACTAAACGCGTGCACGCCTCCGCCCGAATGGTCGCCCATCTGAAACCGGATTTTATCCGCATCTATCCGACGGTGGTTCTGGCCGACAGCCCCTTGGATGCCTGGTACAAAAAAGGCGCTTATGTTCCCCTGTGCCTCGCGGACGCGGTGAGCCAGGTAAAGGATCTGTACCTGTTTTTTAAAAACGAAAACATTCCGGTGATCCGGATGGGCCTGCAGGCAACTGAAGATTTTACAGACGGTTCGGCTATTTTAGCCGGACCCTATCATCCGGCTTTCGGACATCTGGTTTATTCAGAAATTTTTTTGGATTTGGCTATGTCGGCAATAAAATCGGAAAATCCGAACGGGGATGCAGTTGCCCTGCACGTTCATCCGCGCAGTGTTTCCAAATTGAGAGGCCAAAAAAATGAGAATATTAAAAAGCTCCGTGTCAAATTTCATCTCCAATCAGTAAAAATCGTGCCGGACAAACGCTTAAAAGAAGATCAATTGAAATTAAACGCCTTTCTCTAAATTTACGATTCTGTATTTTTTAAAATCGGGAAATAATACCTGAACTTTGCACGAGTCGGAGGTTTTCATATGCAAAATTCAAGGTAATACGTAACGACCAGCTTACAAACATCGATTTACCTAATTCTGTTTTGTGTTGCTGTTAAGGATTTCAGGCTGCGACGCTTTATTTTTATCATACAAGATGTGAACGATACCATCGGCTAAGCCGACTTGAGGAACGTAGATTTTACGGATACCGGCCCATTTCATAATCTTAAGATAGATATCCAAGGCCGGAATAATGACGTCGGCTCGATCCGGCCGTAAAGCTAACTCCTTGATGCGTTGCTCAACTGTAAAATGCTTTAAGAACCGGCGCACTTTCATCATCTTGTTCTCCGAAAGCGGTTTACCGTTTTTGCAGTTTCCCAGACGAAATACCTTATTGATATTTCCGCCGCTTCCAATCGCCGCCATGGAAGTGAAGGGAGCGGTATAGTTTTTCAGCCACTGTCTCATCTTTTTCCAATACGCCTTTGATACCAGGCCCTCCAGCAATCGTATGGTTCCGATGTTAAATGAACCCGATGTAATGATTCGGCCCTGTGAAAACAGGGTAATTTCCGTGCTACCCCCGCCGATGTCTACATACAGGTAAGCATCGTTTCCACCGAAAATATCTGCACTTTTGTTCTCAAAAATAAACTGCGCCTCTCTTTTGTCGTCAATAATATCGATTTTGATGTCGGCTTCTTGAAGAATTCGTTTGCATATCTCCGGCCCGTTTTCCGCCTCACGCATAGCCGATGTGGCACAGGCCATAAAATCCAGCGGCTGAAAGGCTTCGATTAAAAGATAATTTCATTTTTATATATTTACAGTTGTGCGTCCGGACACAAAAATAAACATGCTCAAAAAGGATTAAATATTAAAAGGTTATCAGAGGTTAAGTTTTATTTGGGTTGACATTCCATCCGACTATCTTTTATAAAGAATTGGTTCGTGGGAAATATCTGATTTCACAACCTGCGACAATTCTGAAGTCGATCCACAATACGCTTTTTTTGTCTCGCCAGTTCATCAAGTGCGCGTTCTTGTCAATTCGATATTTCCTGCTTTGTCAATTAAAGAAATAAGCCCACCAACAATTGTGGTAACGGAGAGAAAAAAAATCATGAGTCCTCAGGAGCATCAGCACAAAGAAGCGTTGCTTGCCAAGGAAGGCCGGTTAACCGGCATTTCTGCAGCCAAAGATGGTCCCACCGGAAAGGCATCAACAACCGCGGAAAAACTGGAAAAAATCGATGTTGATTCGCCAAAAACGATCATCAACCGTGAGTTAAGCTGGCTGAGCTTTGCACGTCGCGTGCTCGCGCTTGCGGAAGATCCAAATTTGCCCCTGCTTGAACGTGTCAAGTTCGCCGGCATCATGGGCATGCTGTATGACGAGTTTGCGATGAAACGTATGGGTGGGCTCAAACGCAAGATAGAGAAAAGAAAACGCAAAAATAAAAAGAAACTGTCCCCCGACGGGCTCAGCGCCGAAAAGGAATTGCAAGCTTGCCGAGAAGAATTGCATAAACAGGCTCGCCTGGTTTCCCGTCTGGTGACCCATAAGCTTCGACCCGCTTTGGCAGCAGCCGGAATACCCATCCAGGAATATACGGAGCTAAGTGACAAACAGCAGAAGCAGATGCAGCGCTATTTCCTCAAATCGGTGGAGCCCATCCTGACGCCGCTTGCCGTGGACGTTTCACACCCCTTTCCTTTTATCAGCAACCTGGGGTTGAACCTCGCGGTGGAGGTTAAGGAAATCAAAAAGAAGCGCAACCGCTTCGTGCGCATCAAGGTTCCGGCAAACCGCCCGCGCTGGGTGCCTCTGCCCGACAGCACCGGTTTTGTACCGTTGGAGCAGGTGATCGCGTCCAACCTCAATCTGATATTTCCCGGGGCAGCCGGCCTTAAGTGTTATTTTTTCCGCGTAACCCGCGTCGCCAAGGATGACCCGTGGGAGCGGACAATTTTGGAAGACCCTGAAGCCGATATTATTCCGGGGCGGCTCATCGGCATGGTAACGGAAGAGCTGACGGCCCGAAAATTTGCCGGTGTAACACGCCTTCAGGTGAGTGCTGACATGCCGAAAAAGCTGCAGCGCTGGATCTGCAAACAACTCGAGGCGGATCCAAGTGAACTGGAACCCGTGAAGGGTTTGATGAGCCTGGCGGACTTGATGAAGTTCCAGGTGGAGGGTTATCCGGAACTGCGCGATCCTCCCCATCGTCCTGTGACCCATCCCCGTCTGCGACAACTGGATCCCGGCGATTCTGAAGACATATTCGCCGAGATTCGCCGGGGCGATATTTTGTTGCACCACCCTTACCACAGCTTTGACAGTTCCGTACTGCATTTTCTGCAAAGTGCGGCGGTTGACCCACAGGTGCTGGCCATCAAGCTAACCATCTATCGCACCAGCAGTGATTCGCCGATCATTCAGGCGCTGATGGAAGCGGCACACCAGGGCAAGCAGGTAGCGGTATTGGTGGAGATTACCGCGCGCTTCGATGAGGCACCGAACATCGCCTGGGGCAGGCAGCTGGAGCGGGAGGGAGCACACGTTGCCTATGGTGTAGAGCGACTGAAGACCCACGTAAAATTGGCCCTCGTCGTCCGTGAAGAGAAGGACGGCATTCGCCGCTATGTCCACGTAGGAACGGGAAACTATCACACCGTCACGGCCCGAATTTATGAAGACATGGGCATTTTAAGCTGTGAACCGGAACTGGGGTCTAATGTTGCGGCTTTGTTCAATGAGCTGACAAGTGCCACGCCGTCTCCCGGCTACGGCAGGCTGATGGTCGCTCCCTACAATTTGCGCGAGAGCTTCACCGATTTGATCCGCCGCGAAATCCAGCACCACCAGGCAGGCCGTCCCTCAGGCATTCACACTAAAATGAATCAACTCCAGGATGCAGACATGATTCGCGAGCTTTACCTTGCCAGTCAAGCCGGCGTGCCCATCAGCCTGAATATCCGCGGGCTATGCTGCCTGCGCGCGGGGGTCCCGGGGCTATCCGAAACCATTCGGGTTTACAGTACCCTCGGCCGCTTTTTGGAACACTCACGGATCTATCGTTTTGAAAACGGCGGTGACCCGGAGTTCTTCATCGGTTCAGCCGACTGGATGCGGCGTAACCTTAACCGGCGCATGGAAACCATCATGCCCGTTACCGACCCCACACTAAAACTGGAGTTGGAGCAGAGCTTGCAAGTTTACGAAAACGACAACTGCTCGGCCTGGGATATGCGGTCTGACGGCAAATACGTAAAACGACGCCCACGCAAAGGCCAAAAACGGCGCGCCGCACAAGAAATGTTTATTGAGCTCATCGGTAAGCAATCAAAGCATAAAGGCAAGGTCTAAAAGCGGTTTCATCGTCTGTGAGGCCGGATTTATACCGCTTTTCATATTAATGTTCCGAATGGCGAAATTGCGGCATAAGTGGTTGTAGAAAAAAACGTTTTGATATCGAAACGTTTTTTTGACAACCACTATAAAAGAAACACGCAGGTTTATACGCATACCTGTCACAATGAGGCTGAGATGTTTGCAGCCATCATCTGTCATTTCCAGAATTCGTCTCTGGGATTTGTCCAAAAAAAATCTATCTAAAGAATCAGATAATGATCAACAACCTGAAATTCAACTTGCCGGACGGCCATGATGAAAAACAATCCATTCGCCATTTGGCCGATCAATACACCATCAAAAAGGAGCCCACTGTTGCCGAGCGGTTTACGATTTACGATACGTTCGACTGGCGCTTGTTTAATAAATCACTCATTTTGCATTCGTCCGGAAACAAGCTGTTTTTGCGTAAACTGACAAAAAGCGAAATATTGCATACCGCAGAATTCAACAGGACACCTGTTTTCATCTGGGATTTCCCGGACGGATCTGGGATTTCCCGGACGGTGAATTAAAAAAACAGTTGGTGCCGATTATAAAAAAACGCGCCCTTTTGAGGCTCGTTGAAGTCCAATCCCGATCAAGGCCGTATCGCATTTTAAACCCGGATGAAAAAACGGTGGCACGTTTGGTTTTTGAAGAAATTCGCCTGCCGGGTAAAAGAGGCAGACCGGCGCCGGCCAGGCATTTATGGCTGAAACCCGTCAGAGGATATCCCAAATATGCGCGCAATCTGGCCCAAAACCTCAAAGAAGCAGGGCTGACAATCGGCACGCAAAAGGAATTTTTTTTAAATGCACTGGCATCAGCAGACAAAAAGCCAGGCAGCTATTCGGCCAAAGTTAATATTCAACTCGACCCGGCAATGCGCTCGGACCAAGCCACTAAAGTTATTTTGCGCTTTTTGTTGAATGTTATGCGGATAAACG
>CAMYLV010000015.1:0-58239 GCA_947259495.1 uncultured Desulfobacterales bacterium
CTGTTGTCGAAAGCCACTTAAAGCGGGATGGTTATATTTCGTATAAATTATAGCGTGTTATGAAGATACACACCTGAAAAACCTCGGTAATCTTACAATTTACAAAAACTTTTTGTTTAAAAACTACCGCAATCATCTCACCGATCGGCCCGGAGCGACATATAATTGACGCGAAATCCATCTTCCCTGTACTGTCTGCAAATGTTCAAATACCGGCGGAAAAGCATAAAGTACAAATAATTACAAGAACTTAACTAAAAAATTAGCTAACGCCGCGACCAGATCCCAAATAAACAATCTATTATCTCCAATTTACCGTAAAATTTTTAAAATCACTCCACATTTATCCACCCTATTTTTAAGTTCCAGTAGACTTTTTAAGTTTTACTAATTATTATAAAAATTAAATTATTTGTTGAATTTTTTTCTTGACACTAACCCAAATATATAATTAAATTGGTTATACAGTGGATTAAAGTGGAATAGGATGGAAAATGATGTTCCGAGGCAGCTCGTTTCATACGATCGACAATAAAGGTCGACTGATCATACCAGCCCGATTTCGGCAGTTTATCAAGTCGAAGGAAGGCGATGGGGTGATGATCTCCCGTATGGACAACTGCCTGGTGGCGTATCCGTTCAAAGAATGGCGAAATCTGGAAAACAAGATTCTATCGCTGGCGGAAACCAGTGAGAACATGCGCCGATTCAGGCGGGTGTTCATCGGGGGGGCCTTCGAATGCAGCTGCGATAAACAGGACCGCATTCTCGTCCCGCAAAGCTTAAGACAGTACGCAGATTTCAATAAGGAAATCGTGCTGGTGGGTGTCCTCGAGCATTTTGAAATCTGGGCCCGCCAGAAGTGGGAACAGGAAAACATTGCATTGGAAAAAGACTTTAAAAAGGAGGAGGTCAGAAACGAAATTGCCAAATTAGGACTCTAAATCTATGGCGTATCGACACATCCCTGTAATGCTCAACGAAGCCATCCATTATCTGAACTGCCGGCCGGGCAAAACCTACACTGACTGCACTCTGGGTGGATCGGGCCATGCCAAAGCCATATGTGAGCGCATTCAGCCGGATGGGTTGCTGATTGGAATCGACCAGGATATTGACGCCATCACAAACGCCCAAAAAGCCCTACAATCCTATTCATCGAATATCCGCCTCTTCCACGGCAATTTCCAACATCTGCCCCGGTTTTTATCACAGGTAAAAATAAATGCCATAGACGGCATTTTGCTCGACCTCGGAGTGTCGCAGCATCAGCTAGAAAACAGCGGCAGAGGATTCAGTTTCCAGAAAGATGAACCGCTGGATATGCGGATGGACAGACGCTCCGCAACCCATGCCGGTGATCTGATAAACAATTTGGCAGAGGACGCGCTTCGAAAAATTTTTAAAACCCTGGGTGAAGAACGCTGGTCTAAACAGATTGCCCGCAGCATTGTTAAAAAGCGCCGGCAGAAAAAAATCCAGACCAGCCGGCAACTGGCCCAGATTGTTTGCGCCGCGATCCCCCGCTCCAAAACTGCAACGCAGCGCATCCACCCGGCCACACGGGTTTTTATGGCACTGCGAATCGCGGTTAACAGAGAACTTGAAGTGCTCAGTAGTTTCATGGCCGGGGTGGCTGACTGGCTGAACCCGGAGGGCCGGCTGTGTGTTTTGGCTTTTCATTCGCTGGAAGATCGGATTGTCAAGCAACATATCAAAGCGATGGAAAAAGGCTGCATCTGCCCGCCCAAGCTGCCTGAATGTGTTTGCGGCAAAAAGCCGGTGATGCGCTCGTTGACAAAAAAAGTGGTGCGACCGGGCGATGAGGAAGTAGCATATAATCCCATGGCCCGCAGCACCCGTCTGAGGGCGGCGGAAAAACTTTAGCCAAGAGGCTAAATCTCAGCTAAAGGCTCGAAGCGCTCCACAGATTAAAAATTATCCGCAGATTACACGGATTAGGTTAGCACACAGATAAACGCAGATGAGCACAGACAAGATAAAAAAACCTGTGAAACGCAGAAAAAAAAAGACACGCAACCCAAAAATACTGGCGGCAAGTCTTGTCATTATGGGTCTTTTTATGGCTGAACTTCTTTTTTACACCTGGTGCCGCGTTCAATGCATACAGGCTCGATATGAGATTTCCGAACTGGAGGTCAATCAGCAACGGTTGGTGACGCATCAGGATAGCTTGAAAATCGAACTGGCGCGCCTCAAATCACCCAAACGGATTGCCAAAATTGCCAAACAGCAGCTCGGGTTGATAGCGCCGACAAGCAAACAGCTGATCATCATTCCGTGACTCAGATAGGTAGAAACAATAAAAATGAATTTACCACGAAAGCACGAAAGAACCGAAACACGAAAAATGCGTAAGATATTTCGTGCTTATAAAAAGCCTTACTGTGAAAAACTAAGTGATTAAAACGCTGTAACGATGACTAATAAATACATGAAATTGCGGGTTTTTTTGGTCGGATTGGTTTTCATCGCCCTGTTTGCGGTTATTGGCGCCAAGGCAGTGCACCTGCAGGTATACCGCAGTCCGTGGTTGGCCGAAATAGCCTCGAGTCAGTATGAAAAATCACTGAAATCAATCGGCAAGCGCGGTACCGTGTATGACCGCAATTTAAGAGAGATGGCCGTCACCATCGACGTCACCTCGATTGCCGCACGGCCATCCCGTATAGCGCAACCCCAGGGCACGGCCAAAAAACTGTCAAAAATATTAAAAACGGATCGCCGCAAAATACTAAAAAAAATCAAGTCCAAAAGTCCGTTTGTCTGGATCAAGCGCCAGGCCAATCCAAAAGAAACCGCTGCTGTACAAGCTTTAGAACTGGCGGGCATCGAATTCGTACCCGAGCGCAACCGTTTCTACCCCAATAAAACGCTGGCATCCCAGGCCCTGGGCTTCACGGGCCTTGATGGTTATGGGCTGGAGGGAATTGAATTTTCTTATGATCTCTACCTGCGGGGAACCGACAGCAACCAGATGGTTTACAAAGACGCTTTAGGTAAAGTTTTCAATGAGAGGCAAACAGCGGCTGACCTCAACACCGGGCATAATATCATCCTGACCATCGATCGCGCCATTCAGTATATCGCCGAAAGTGCTCTGGAAGAATCGGTTAACGAATATTCGGCCCGTTCCGGCATGGCAATCGTAATGGAACCCCATACCGGCGCGATTCTGGCGATGGCGCATGCGCCGTTTTTTAACCCGAACGCCTACATGGATTTTAACAAGGAGCTGTGGCGCAACCGTGCCATCACGGATCCGTTTGAACCGGGCTCAACCATGAAAATATTCAGCGCTGCAGCGGCCATCGAATCCGGCAATGTTAAAGCGCACGATATCTTTTTCTGTGAAAACGGCGCCTATAAAATAGGCCGCAATGTCGTCCATGACATCAAAAAGCACGGCTGGCTGTCTTTGCAACAAATTATAAAATATTCCAGCAATATCGGCGCGGTAAAGGTCAGCGAGAAGCTTGGCCGCAAAAAGCTTTACACGATGTATCGCAAGTTTGGCTTCGGTGTCAAAACCGGGATCGATTCGCCCGGTGAAACCGCCGGCAGCCTGGCACCTTACAAACGCTGGACCACCGTAGATACCGCCGCCATTGCATTTGGCTATGGTGTAGCCGTATCGGCCCTGCAGCTGATCACGGCGACTTCCGCTATTGCCAACGACGGTGTTTTAATGAAGCCTTATTTTGTGCAGGCCATTACCGATCAAAACCATGAGCTCCTGAAGCAGTTTCAGCCGCAAAAGGCAAGGCGGGTTATCTCTCGCAAAACCGCCCGCACGGTCAGAGCCATTATGAAGACCGTCATCACCGAAGGCGGCACCGGCGTCAATGCCGCCCTTGAAGGCTATACGGTTTGCGGCAAAACCGGCACCGCCCGCAAACTGGATGAGAGCGGGACCTATTCAAAAAGCAACTATATCGCCTCTTTTGTCGGATTTACCCCGGCTGAGAAACCCAGGCTGGCGATTGTGGTTATCATCGATGAACCCCAGGGAAAATATTACGGCGGAACGGTTGCAGCACCGGTATTTCGCAGAATCGCCCGCGAAACCTTAAATTATCTGAACATTCCGCCTGAAGGCGGCGTAAAACAATTTGCAACTTCCCATAGAATCGAGGCCAGAGGGTGAAACTGTCGGATCTGCTTAAGGCTGTCAAGCCATTATCTGTCGAGCACACGGGTGCTGACAAGGACATCGATCCGCAGATCGAATCGGTTCATTACCGTTCCCGGGAAGTCCAACCCGGCGGGTTGTTTGTGGCCATTGCCGGGCATTCTGCAGATGGCCATGATTTCATCAAAGATGCGATTGAAAGAGGTGCGGTTGCCATCATCTCGCAAAAGCAGGTCAACAGCGAAACGCCCAACGTGCGGGTTGCCGATTCCCGGCAAGCGTTGGCCGACATCGCTGCTCACTTTTATGACAACCCATCGAAGCGGTTGACGGTTATCGGCATTACCGGCACCAACGGTAAAACCACCACCGCCTATCTGGTAGAAAGCATCCTGCGGCAGGCCGGCTTGACGGTTGGCGTCATCGGGACCATTAATTATCGATATGCAGACAAAACGTTCGACAACCCGATTACCACGCCCGAATCGCTGGACCTGCAACGAATTTTAAGCGATATGCTGCACTCCGAGGTCAGTCATGTGGTGTTGGAAGCCTCATCGCACGCCATTGACCTGCAGCGCATCAGACGCTGCTGGTTTGATGTGGCGGTGTTTATCAACCTGAGCCAGGATCATCTCGATTTTCATGGCGACATGCAATCTTACTGGCTCAGCAAGCAGCGACTTTTCACCGAATATCTGGTTGCGGGTCCGAAGAGCGCGCAAGCAGTTGCCGTAATTAATTGCAGCAACGCCAGCGGCAAAGAGCTGGCTCAAATGGTGAACGTTCCGGTCATTACAACCGGTTTAGAGCCAAACAATACTGTTCGTGCCCGGAAAACACATTGTGGACACAGCAGCATCGAGGGCGAACTGGAGACGCCGGGCGGCAAATTTAATTTTAAATCCCGCTTGGTCGGCAAGCACAACCTTGAAAATATCCTGTGCGCAGCCGGTGTAGGAGCAGCCCTGGAACTTTCAAACGCGGATTTGAGGTCCGGAATCGAGGCTGTTTCAACCATTCCGGGACGCCTGGAATCCATTGAAAACAATGCCGGGCGGTATGTGTACGTGGATTATGCCCATACACCTGATGCGCTGGAAAATGTCATCATGGCACTCAAAGCGGTGATGAAAGACAGGATCATCTGTGTGTTTGGCTGCGGCGGTGACAGAGATAAAGAAAAACGACCGCTGATGGGTGAAATCGCTGCACGCCTCTGCGATCTGGCGGTCATCACATCAGACAACCCGCGCACAGAAGATCCGATCGCGATCATCAATCACATCCTTGAAGGTGCTCAAAAAGCCAGGGGTCGGCAATACCGACCGGCTGATCTGAGCAACGGGTTCAAACATAAAGGCCATGTGGTCAAGGCAGACCGCAAACAGGCCATCCAACTGGGAATACAGGTTTCCAATCCCGGCGATACAGTGCTGATTGCCGGAAAGGGTCATGAAACCTATCAAATACTGGGGTCGACAACCATTGCCTTTGATGACAGACACGAGGCCAGAAATGCGTTATCTGCTGTCAGTGGTCAGTCGTCAATGGTCAGCAGTCAGTGCTCGTAGCGCATCGATGCTCACAAATTTCGAATACGGCCTCTTTAGGTGATCGCAAAACGAAATGTTGCTGAAGCGCTTTCAGTAGTCAGATAGCAGAGCTCCAGCAACGGACAACGGACAATGGTCGACGGACAAACTTTACCATGGATATTATCTGAAATCCTGCAAGCCACCGGCGGTGAATTGGTGTGTGGAGACCAAATGCAAGGGTTTGAAAACATCGGCATTGATTCGCGCGGCATATCGCCCCGCGATATGTTTGTGGCTATTGTCGGTGATGTTCATGACGGGCATATGTTTGCAAATGATGTGGTTCAACAGGGTGTCGGCGGCCTGATTGTCAACCGTGAAAAAATAACGGACTTGCCGATCGCCGAATGGCAGGCCCAGCAGATCGCCTGTGTGGCAGTAGCCGATACCACCCGTGCTCTGGGTGATCTGGCAGCTTTTCACCGTTCACGAACCGATGTGCCCGTAGCTGCAATTACCGGCTCAAACGGCAAGACCACAACCCGCCAGATGACCGCTCAGGTGGTTGCGCAAAAATACAACACCCTGGCGACCATCAGCAATTATAACAATCAGATCGGTGTGCCCCTGACCCTGCTCAGACTGACACGCGAATATGAGCAGGCGGTGGTCGAGCTGGGCACCAACAGCCCCGGCGAAATAGCACGATTGGCCCAAATCTGCGCTCCGGATATCGGGGTGATCACCAATATCGGCCCGGCACACCTTGAAGGCCTGGGTTCATTGGATGGCGTCATGCGCGAAAAGGAACAGCTGATCAAACATCTTAAAGCCGGAGGCAAAGCCGTTCTGAACGCCGATGACCGCAGAGTATATCAGATGGCACGCCGCACCGACAAGGACGTGCTTTTATTTGGACTGTCCAAAAACGCCGGGATCCGGGCCAGTGCGGTAACTGAAAAGACCAGCGGCATTTCCTTTAGCCTGCATTTGCCGAACGAGCGCCTGACGGTGGACCTGAGCGTACCGGGGCATTTTATGGTTCTCAATGCACTGGCCGCGGCCGCCGTGGGCAACTTACTGAAAGTGCCGGCCCAAGAAATAAAAGCAGGCCTGGAGGCCTTTCAACCGGCCTGGGGCCGCATGGATATATTCCAAACTGAAAACGGCATCCATATCATCGATGACACCTATAATGCCAATCCGGAATCGATGAAAGCCGCCATTACGACCCTGAGGACCTTACGGCGCAATAGCCGCAGCCTGTTTGTCGCCGGAGACATGCTGGAACTGGGCGCCCAGGCTGAAGCGTTGCACAAACAGGTTGGCGCATGGGCGGCGGCAGCCAATATCGACAAGCTATTGATAAACGGAGAATTTGCAAACGCCGTGGTGGCTGGAGCCATAAACGCCAAAATGAAACACGCTGATATATTTACCGGAACCCGGGATGAGCTCCTCGATACACTCAAGCAAACGCTGAAGCCCGGCGATTGGGTTCTCATCAAAGGATCCCGGGGAGCCCGGATGGACACAGTTGTCAAAGGTCTCAAAAGTTGGGCCGGCGTTAATCCTGAGGATTAACGTTATTAGTTATTGGTTATTGGTTATTTGTGATGGGAAGAATTTTCGCGACTTTAAGCCGCTCCCATGAATAACGAATAACTAACCGAGGTAGGCTGCTGCTGCCTGCCCGCCATCGCTGTTGACTGTCCCGCTCTCAAGCATATGCAGATTGCGGCGGACGGGCGAGGCGGGCGGGTAGCACTCAAAATAATATTGAAAATTGAAAATTGCAGATTTGTCACAAAAAGCAAAAAGGTAATTATTAAGACATAAACAAATGCTCTATCACCTTCTATATCCGCTACACACGACGCTGTCGGTTTTTAACGTATTTCGCTACATTACGTTTCGGACCATTTATGCCAGTTTGACGGCGTTTTTTATCTGTTTTCTGCTCGGGCCGTGGATCATTCGTAAACTCAGCGGCCTGCAGGTGCAGCAATACATCCGGGACGACGGCCCTGAAAGCCATTTGTCAAAGGCCGGCACGCCCACCATGGGTGGCTTGTTGATTGTATTTTCAAGCGTGGTGTCAACACTTTTGTGGAGTGATCTGACCAATTATTTCGTGTGGATTATGCTGTTTGTCATTACCGGCTATGGCCTAGTGGGCTTTGTGGACGACTATCTGATGCAGGTTAAAAAACGCAGCAAGGGCCTGTCGGTTCGAAAAAAACTCGGGCTGCAATTTGCTCTGGCGCTCATCGTCGGTTTGCTGGTTTACGCCAGCCCGGATTTTTCCACCCAGGTCACCATACCGTTTTTAAAGAAGCTCTCACCGGACCTTGGCTGGGGATATATTATATTCGCGGCTTTCGTAATTGTGGCCGCCTCCAATGCCGTCAACCTGACCGACGGCCTGGACGGCCTGGCCATCGGGCCGGTGATCATTGCCGCCGCCACGTATATGATCTTTGCCTATGTTGCCGGCCACATCAAAATATCAGATTACCTGCAGATTAATTACGTGGCCGGAAGCGGCGAAGTGGCTATCATTTGCGGCACCCTGGCCGGCGCCGGCATGGGTTTTTTATGGTTCAACGCTTACCCGGCACAGATCTTTATGGGAGATGTCGGCTCACTTTCGCTGGGCGCAGCCCTGGGCACCATTGCCGTCATCACCAAGCAGGAAATTCTGCTGATGCTGGTCGGCGGCCTTTTTGTGATCGAAGCTTTGTCGGTTATTTTTCAGGTCAGCTTTTTCAAGATGACCAGCGGTCGCCGAATTTTCAGAATGGCCCCGCTGCACCACCACTTTGAGCTGAAGGGCTGGCCGGAACCGAAAGTCATCGTCCGCTTCTGGATAATTGCAATTGCACTGGCGCTGATAGCGATGAGTACGCTCAAGCTCAGGTAAAAACGTTTCATTTGTTTGATTAGTTACATTGGTTTAATTGGTTGTCGCTAATCTGATTATCTAACCAATTAAACAAATAAAACCAATTGAACCCATTAAATATGAGATTAAAAGATAAAAATATCGTTGTTGTCGGCCTTGGCCGCACCGGACTTGCGGTCGCCCGCTTCCTGCATCAACAGGGTGCGCGGATAGTGGCCGCCGATATCGCTGATGAGACAGCGCTGGGTGATACGGTCGGAAAGCTGCGCGCTATGAGAATTGATGTCGAGCTGGGATCCCATCGCAGCTCAATTTTTCAAAAAGCGGATCTTATTGTCGTCAGCCCGGGCGTTTCCCACACCATCGCGCCTATTGCACAGGCCCGATCCCGAGGGGTTGAGGTAATTGGTGAGGTTGAGTTGGCCGCAAGATTTATCCAGGCGCCCATTATTGCCGTGACCGGTACAAACGGCAAAACCACAACCACTGAGCTTCTGGGGCAAATGTTGCAAAATTCCGGCATCCCGACTTTTGTGGGCGGCAATATCGGCAACCCGCTGATCGAATATGTCAGCAGCGGTCAAAAAGAGCAGCTCGTTGCGGCGGAAATCAGCAGCTTTCAGCTCGACACCATTGATTGTTTCCGGCCGAAAATCAGCATCCTGCTGAATATTACGGCGGACCATCTGGATCGTTACCCGGATTTTGATACCTACGCGGATTCCAAAATCCGAATTTTCAAAAACCAGCAAGCCGGCGACATTGCTGTCCTCTATGGCTCGGACCCACTCATTCGTGCCAAAACAGCGAATATTGAATGCCAGCGGCTGTTTTTCCCGTTATTACAGGCAAACGAACAAGGCGCGACCTTAAACGGAAAGCGCATCATCCTGAAACTGGATAAGTTAAAACCGATGCAACCCGAATTCCGCAATCAGGACATATTGGACATAACAAAAACCGCTCTTATGGGGCGGCATAATTATGAAAACGTGTGCGCCGCCAGTCTGGCGGCATTGGCGGCCGGCGGGACCGTAGAAGGGATTCAGAACACACTGGACCAATTCAAAGGTCTGGCCCACCGGCTCGAACACGTGGCCACCATTAACCGAGTTCGTTTTTACAATGACTCCAAAGCCACCAACGTGGACGGTGTGCTCAGAGCGCTGGACTGCTTTTCAAAGCCGGTTTTACTGCTGATGGGCGGCCGTGACAAGGGCAGCAACTTCAGTGCGCTCAAAGACCATATGGGCAAACATGTCAAAGAGCTCATTGTTATGGGCGAAGCGGCCGACCCCATCAGAAAAGCCCTCGGCCAGTTGAAGCCGACAAAGGTCGCGGCTTCGATGCAGCAGGCCGTGGCAACGGCTTTTCAGGATGCAAATCCGGAAGAGGTGGTCCTTTTATCACCGGGTTGTGCGAGTTTTGACTGGTACAGCAGCTATGCCGAACGGGGAGATGATTTCCGGTGTGCGGTCGAGGAAGTTAAGAAAATGGCGACAGGAAGAGACTGAATAGGGGAAAGAAAGAAATGATGGCCTCACGCAAAGACGCCAAGGCGCTAAGATTAATTGAAAAATTGCAGGACAAAATTTTTCCCTTCGCGATCTTTGCGGCTTTGCGTGCGACACAATTCTAAATTTTCGAACAATGGCTAAAAAACAACACCATACGCAAACCGCTTCTTATGACGTACAGCTCCTTTTTCCGGTTCTTTTCCTGGTGGGCGCCGGAATCGTAATGGTGTATAGCGCCAGTTCGGCCGTGGCGCTTAAAAAATTCGGCAGCGACTTTTTTTTCTTAAAAAAACAGGCCCTGTTCGCTTTGGCAGGTGTGATCGTGCTCGTGGCTGGACGACATTTTCCGTATCGGTATTATCGCGTGCTGGCCTATCCGCTGGTCGGGCTTTCCCTGGGGCTTCTGGCGATTATTCAGTTTACCGATCTGGGGCTGACCGCCGGTGGTTCCACCCGCTGGATGCGGCTGGGCAGTTTTTCGTTTCAGCCGTCTGAATTTGCCCGCATCGCATTGGTCATCTATCTGGCTTATTCCATGGAAAAAAAAGCAGATCAGATCAAAAATTTTTCAATCGGCTTTTTGCCGCATATCCTGGTGTTGGGTGTCTTTGTAGCGCTTATCTTCGTCCAGCCGGATTTTGGCACTGTTTTTATTCTGGGAGCGCTGACCTGGATCATGTTGTTTATCGGCGGTGTTCGATTTTCGCAGCTTTTTGCAACGATGCTCGTCGTTTTACCGGGGGCCTATCTTTTGTTAATTAATGCTGAATATCGCGCAAAACGCATTCTGGGATTCCTCAATCCATGGGAAAACTCAAGCGACGAGGGCTATCAGATCGTGCATTCTCTGATGGCATTCGGGACCGGCGGCCTGTGGGGTACCGGTATCGGCAAAGGCTATCAGAAACTTTTTTATCTACCGGAACCGCATACGGATTTTATTTTTTCGGTCATCGGCGAGGAGCTGGGGCTGCTGGGTGTTGTGATCATCATCGGGCTTTATGCCTGGATTGTTGTCCGCGGAATCGCCATTGCGCGCAGCGCCCCGGATTTGTTCGGTGCTTATCTGGCGGTGGGTCTGACGATCGCAATGGGACTTCAAATAGTGGTCAACATGGGCGTGGCCCTCGGGCTGTTGCCCACCAAGGGTCTCACCCTGCCCCTGTTGAGCTACGGGGGAACGTCGCTCCTGATCAATATGGCCTCCATCGGCATAATGATGAATATCAGCGCGGCACGCAAGTATTAGGTTACATGCGAAGGGTTAAAGAAATGGGCGACAATCGATCAAGTAATTCCGCAGGCAAAGCCCTTCGCATTGTGATCGCCGGCGGGGGCACCGGCGGCCATTTGTTTCCGGGGCTGGCAATCGCCCAGGAGTTTATGAAGCGCAATAAAAAAAATACAGTTGTATTTATCAGCACCGGTAATCCGCTGGAGCGCTCGGTCTTGAGCCAGACGGATTTCAGGCTTGAATCCGTTACCGCCGAGGGCATCAAAGGCCGCGGTATATGGAATCAGGCCAAATCGGCACTGAAAATACCCAAAGGGGTTATCGAAGCATTGCGCATCTTAAAAGTCTACCGGCCGGATCTCACGGTGGGACTCGGCAGCTATTCGGCGGGCCCTGTGGTGTTGGGCGCATGGCTAATGCGCACCAAAATTGTGCTGCATGAACAAAATATTTTACCGGGAATTACCAACCGGATTTTAGCGCGGTTTGCCTATCGAATTTACGTGTCGTTTGATGACACCAAAGCACGCTTTGCGCCGCATAAAATAAGGCTAACAGGCAATCCGGTGCGCAACGAACTTTTAAACAATCATAACGGTGATGGGGCTGCCCCCGGACTCAAAAAATTTTGTGTGCTGATCATCGGCGGAAGTCAGGGCGCGCACAGCATCAACGCAAGCGTGGTCGAAGCCCTCGGCCATTTAACACAGAAAGAAGGGCTGTACTTTATTCATCAAACCGGCACAGCCGACGAACAGATGGTCGGCGCAGCCTATCGGCGTGAAAACGTTGCGGCCAAAGTTCAGTCATTTTTCAGGCATATGGGCCCGCTGTACAAACAGGCGGACCTGATCATATGCCGGGCGGGCGCCACAACGGTCGCCGAGGTGACGGCTGTGGGAAAGGCGGTCATTTTTATCCCCTTCCCTTTTGCGGCCGATGACCATCAGACATTAAATGCCGCCACACTGGCGGACAAGGGTGCCGCTGAAATGGTTCATGAAAAAGATATCGACGCCGGCGCCCTGGCGCAGAAAATCGAATACTATGCATCGCACCCGCAAGCCCTCGAGGCAATGGCCATAAAGGCCGGCCGGCTGGGTCATCCCGATGCAGCCAAACGCATCGTGGATGACTGCTATAAAATAATTTTGGGTAAAGAGTGATATACCCTGGCGAAAGCGAACACTTAGTAAGCATGTAATCAACACTCATTGCCCAATAACGAAAACCCAAAATTATGTATTTAAAAAAATACCACATACATTTTGTAGGCATCGGCGGCATCGGCATGAGCGGTATTGCTGAATTACTGCTGAACCTGGGCTACAAAGTGTCGGGCTCGGACCTGCAAAGCTCCGATATTACCGCCCGTTTAAAAGAACTGGGCGGCACTATTTATAAGGGGCATGCGTCCGAGAATATCAAAGGAGCCGATGTGGTGGTTGTTTCCTCGGCCATTGATACGGACAACCCGGAAATCCGGACGGCCAGTCAGGCATCGATTCCGGTCATCCCGCGCGCTGAAATGCTGGCCGAGCTGATGCGTTTAAAATATAGCATCGCGATTGCCGGCGCTCACGGTAAGACCTCCACCACCTCGATTGTAGCCTCGGTGCTGGCCCAGGGCGGCCTGGACCCTACGGTGGTGATCGGCGGCAAATTAAAAAATATCGGCTCCAATGCCGTGCTGGGTCAAGGCGACTTTATCGTAGCCGAAGCAGATGAAAGCGACGGCTCTTTTTTAAAATTTGCGCCCACCATCGCCGTGGTAACCAATATCGACAAAGAGCACCTGGATTTCTACGCGGATCTGGACGCGATTAAAGCCGTGTTTTTAAACTTCCTGGACCGCATACCGTTTTACGGCCTGGCGGTATTGTGCCTGGACGATGAGCCGATTCAAGAAGTGATACCCCAGTTGAAAAAACGCTATACCACCTACGGGATGAGCTCTCAGGCGGACTTTCAGATCCGGGACGTGGAATTCAGTCAGCAAAAAAGCCGCTTTAACGTTTACCACCGCGGCCAGAAAATGGGCATGATCGATCTGAATTTGCCCGGAATACACAATGTCTATAATGCCACGGCCAGTATTGCTGTCGGTGTGGAGCTCGATGTTGGCTTTGATCAGATTAAAACCGCCCTGGAAACCGTTGAAGGGGTTCAGCGGCGATTGGAAATCAAAGGCGAAACCAATGGTGTCACTATCATTGATGACTACGGACACCATCCGACAGAGATCAAAGTCACTCTGGAAGCCATTGAAGAAAACTGGCCGGATCGACGCAAGGTGGTCGTGTTTCAACCCCATCGATACAGTCGCACCCAGGCCCTTTTCGATGAATTCAGCCGGGCATTCTACCAATCCGACGTTCTGGTGGTGATGCCGATATACGCCGCCAGCGAAAAAAAAATCGAGGGTGTGAGCTCCAAAAAACTCTGTGAGGAAATCAAAGCCCACGGCCACAAAGAAGTCATATACGCCGATGGGTTTAAAGCGGCTCTTTCCTGTTTGAAGACAACCCTGCAACCGGGTGATGTATTGCTGACCCTGGGGGCGGGAGATGTATGGAAGGTCGGCGAAATGTTTCTCAAGAAATAAAAAAAAGAGCGGCCCGTTGGGCCTTGAGGAGCGCCCTGCACAGCAGGGCTTGAGGTTGGAGGCGATAACACGCCTGAAACGAAGTGCTCCTGAAGCAAAGCGCTCTTCAAGTTTCCCTGCAGGGGAAACGGTCTTTAAGCGCAGCGATCATAACTTAGCGAGGTGATTCGTGTTCGGTCGCAAAAAGCCACTCAAAAACTACCGTAAAGGCACCAAAAGAAAGCGCCAATTTGCGTTTTTGCGCCGGCTGGCAATCGGTTTTTACGTCGTCGCCGGTGTTGCCGGATTGTTGGCGACCAGCTGTTTGTTTGTGTTCGTTCACGATGTCATCACACAGTGTGACTATTTCAAAGCCCATCGCCTGAAAATAGAAGGCGGGCAGCGTCTGAGCCATGCAAAAATCATCGCGTTGGCCAGCATAAAAAAAGGGGAAAATATTCTGTCGGTCAATCTGGCAATGGCCCGTAGGCGTCTGCTGGCGCATCCCTGGATTGCGAAGGCCGAAGTCCGGCGCGAGATCCCCTCCGGACTTCACATCAGGATTCGGGAACATGTGCCGCTGGCCATTGTCAAACTGGATCGCAAATACCTCATAAACGAAAAAGGCCAGGTTTTCAAGGAATGGACCGCTGCAGATCCTGCCAATTTGCCGCTGGTCAGCGGATTAGAGTTAAGCGACATCAGCAGGGGCGTCAAATCAGCGGCCGTTGCCTTGCAGCAGCCGGCTGCCCCTCTGCGGCATTCACAATCGAAAGGGTCGCTAAACAGGCCATTTGAGGCTGTGATGCAGGTGCTGCTAATGGGCAAACAGGTGCGCGGTATCCTTTCCAACCGTCAGATCAAGCAAATACTGGTGGATCGGGAAATCGGAATTACCCTCAAAGTATTTAAACAAATGCAAACCGTTGTGCTGGGGTATCACAATTACCCGCTAAAATTTCGTATGTTCACGGATATTCTGACCTATGGCAAACAACAGCGCAGTTTTCCGGAATTCAATCGCATTGATCTCAACAATGTTAACCGCATCGTGGTCAATCCCGTCATTCAGAGCGGGGACCACAAGGAGGTATGAAATGCAGGGAGATGTAATAGTCGGCCTTGATATCGGAACCACCAAAATTTGTTCGGTTGTCGGCGAAGTATCCGGAGACTCGGCCAACATCATCGGCATAGGCACCAACCCCTCAGTCGGTTTGCGCAAAGGGGTGGTGGTCAATATCGAATCGACCGTGGAATCCATAAAAAAGGCTGTGGAAGAAGCAGAACTGATGGCCGGTTGCGAGATTTCTGCGGTCTATGCCGGTATTGCCGGCGGTCACATCACCGGCTTCAACAGCCGCGGAATCGTTGCGGTCAAGGGCAATGAAATCGGCGAGCAGGATGTCGACCGGGTTATCGATGCCGCCCGGGCGGTTGCCATACCGATGGACCGTGAGGTGATTCACGTTTTGCCGCAAGAATATATGGTCGATGATGAGCGTGGCATCCAAAACCCTGTGGGAATGGCCGGTGTGCGGCTGGAGGCCAAGATTCACATTGTCACCGGAGCGGTGGCATCGGCCCACAACATCGTTAAATGCGCCAACCGATCCGGCCTGGATGTCTGCGATATTGTTCTGGAATCGTTGGCCTCTGGCGAGGCTGTGCTGACCGATGAAGAAAAAGAGCTGGGCGTGGCCCTGCTGGATCTTGGCGGCGGCACCACGGATCTGGCTATCTTTTCCCAGAACAACATCAAGCACACCTTTGTCCTGGCGCTGGGTGGCAACAACCTGACCAATGACATCGCTATTGGGCTGCGCGCACCGCATGCCGAAGCTGAAAAAATCAAAAAGAAATACGGCAGCTGCGTGGCACAAAATATCAGTGCCGATGAAACCATCGAAGTGCCCGGCATGGGCGGCCGCAAGCCTCGTATGCTATCCCGCCAGATCCTGGGTGAAGTTCTTGAGCCCCGCATGGAGGAAATTTTTCAGCTGGTGCAGCGGGAAATCGTGCGTTCGGGCATGGAAAACATGATTCCATCCGGTGTCGTCATTACCGGTGGGACAGCGCTTTTAGAGGGCGTTAATGAAATTGCCGAATCGATTCTCGATCTCCCCTGCCGGATCGGAAAACCACGGGCCATCACCGGTCTGGTAGATGTCGTCAACAATCCCATGTACGCCACCGGCGTGGGGCTGGTGCTTTACGGTGCGCGCAACCAGGATTCAAGCAAATTCAGAATTCGGGATAAAAATATTTTTAACCGCATTATGACCCGCATGAAACGCTGGTTCAACGATGTGGTTTAAAATTCGGGATACAGATTTCAAAATTTATTCACAGCCTTTTGCGTCTTGGGCTTTTACATAAACAACTGGAAACTAACCAAAACCGAATTTTACTAGGAGGAAAACAATGTTTACCTATGTGGACCAAGAAAAATCAGCAAAAATTAAGGTGATTGGAGTCGGCGGTGCGGGCGGTAACGCCATCAATAATATGATCGCATCACATTTGCAGGGGGTTAAATTCATTGCTGCCAATACCGACAGCCAGGCTCTTGAAATGTCCATGGCGCCGGTCAAAATTCAGATGGGCGAACAACTCACCGAAGGGCTTGGTGCCGGCGCAAACCCCCAGATCGGTCGCGACGCCGCTCTTGAAAGTGAAGAGGCGCTGCGCAATGCGCTGGCCAACAGTCACATGGTATTTATCACCGCCGGCTTCGGAGGCGGCACGGGAACCGGCGCTGCCCCGGTAATTGCAGAAATCTGCAAAGATTTAGGTGCCCTGACGGTGGCAGTGGTGACCAAACCGTTTGGGTTTGAGGGCAAAAAGCGAACCATGCTGGCTGAAGATGGTATCGATAGCCTGAAAAGAGTCGTAGACACGGCCATTAGCATACCCAACGATCGACTGAGAGGTCTGGCACCCAAAAAGGCAAAGCTTACGGATATGTTTTTGAAAGCCGACGAAATCCTGTTGCATTCGGTCAAAGGCATCACCGATCTGATTATGATGCCCGGACTGGTCAATCTGGATTTTGCGGACGTCAGAACCACCATGTCCAAAGCCGGATTGGCCATTATGGGTATCGGGATTTCTTCCGGAGAAAACCGCGCGGTGGAAGCCGCCGAAAGAGCCATGTCGCATCCGTTGCTGGAAGACCTCCCCATTGGTGGAGCCAAGGGCGTGCTGATGAACATTACCAGCACCAGCGATATGGAATTTGAAGAGGTGGCCGAAGCCTCCGAACGTATTCACAACGAAGTCGGTGATGATGCCGACATATTCTGGGGCACCTCTATCGATGACGGCCTCAACGATGAGATGCGCGTTACCGTTATCGCAACCGGCATCGGTACCGAACAGGAAATTCAGAGACCGGACAAAGCGGTTGAGCTGCCGTTAAGGGGCAAAATCCGGGATATTACACCTGGAGATCTGGAAAGAGACATAATTGATTACGAGGAACCCACATTTATCCGCCAGCAAAAGGCCGTGGGAGAATCCGGCGGAGCCGTTTACCGGGGTCACCAGGGTCTGGCAGCGGATGATACCGAGCTGGACGTACCGACTTTTTTGAGGCGCAAGGCCGATTAGGCCTCCAATATCCGTTGTCCGTTGATGGTGAAGGTCAAATGCTGTCAATTGATTTGAGCGGGAGCTGACGAAAGCTTAAGTTGAGCCGTTGCACCGCCCGGCAATCGGTTTTTCAGCGGCAAACTGGAACCTTTTTTAAAGGCGACAGATTAAACGTTGACTGTGCGTCAAAATGCCGCATGTTAAGCTTGTTCAATCCTTATGGTCCACATAGGTCGTAACAAAAGCTCCTGGTGTGGGAAAAACCGCAGGCAAGGTTGTCTCAAATCAATATCGATTTACATCACATGCCACCGGAGACGGACAACGGACACACCCATGGCATCGAGGCCCCTAAATTCCACAAAGCACCCGCATGATGCTGAAATCGGCGCCATCCACAAATCCTGGGACGGACGCGTTCGCTTTGCGCTGGTCTATCCGAATCGATATCATGTGGGCATGTCCAATCTGGGTTTTCAAAGTGTCTATCGTCTGCTAAATGATTATGAGCATGTCGTTTGTGAGCGTGCATTCCTGCCGGAACCATCCCGCAAACAACCACCCATCATCAAAACCCTTGAATCCGGAAAACGCCTTTTAGATACCGATGTTATCGCTTTTTCGCTGTCGTTTGAAAACGATTACCCCCATATTCTTTCAATTCTTGACAATATCGGTCTGCCCTTGAGAGCCGACCAAAGGGGTGATCGGCATCCGCTATTGATCGCCGGTGGTGTCGCCAGTATTTTAAATCCGGAGCCGATTGCTGCTTTTTTTGACTGCTTTCTCATCGGTGAAGCCGAAGCTATACTGCCCCGCTTCCTCGACGTATTCGACCCCGCGAACAAACGGCGCGCAATGCTTAAGAAAATTGCCGGCGAGGTCCCGGGTGCTTATGTCCCGGCATTTTACGGTGTCGATTATCAGCGCGACGGGACCATCGCAGCCTTTAACCCCCTGGAGGCAGTCCCAACGAGTGTCAACCGTGTTTACCTCAAGGATCTGGCAGACACGGCCAGCTGCAGTGCCATTCTAACCCCTGATACCGCCTTTGACCGGACCCATTTGATCGAGGTTGCCAGAGGTTGCCCCCACGGCTGCCGCTTCTGCGCGGCCGGATTTGTTTATCGCCCCCCGCGTTTCAGACCGATTTCAGCGCTGGCCGAAAATATAGATCAGGGAATCTCACAATCGAACCGCATCGGTCTGGTGGGGGCTGCGGTTTCCGATCTTCCGGGGCTGGCTGATTTGTGCGGTCAATACCTGGATAAAGACATCCGAATATCGTTCAGTTCCCTGCGGGCCGACGGGTTGTCTCCGGAATTGTTGTCGATTCTTAAACACAGCAACGTTAAAACCGCAACAATTGCTCCGGACGCCGGCTCCGAGCGCATGCGAAAGGTCATCAATAAGGGCATAACCGAAGATGCGATCCTGGCCGCCGCCGATGCCCTGGTGGCTAACGGCATCCCGAACTTAAAATTGTATTTTATGATTGGGCTGCCCACCGAGACCACCGCTGACGTCGAAGCCATCATTCGTTTAAGCAAACAAATCAAGCATCGTTTCTTAAAGGCCAGCCGATCCCAAAAACGGATCGGTGAAATCACCATCAGTTTAAACTGTTTTGTACCCAAGCCCGTTACCCCTTTTCAATGGGTGGCCATGGCCGAAACCGGTGCTTTGAAAAGAAAAATAAAAAAAATTAAAACTGAACTGAAGAAAATCCCCAATCTGCGGGTCCATTCGGACATACCGCGCTGGGCCTATATACAGGCGCTTTTTTCACGGGGTGATCGCAAAGTCGCCGAAATCCTTTCTCTAGCGCACACCTATAAGGGCAACTGGGCCCGAACCCTCAAAGCCGTGTCCGTCAACCCGGATTTTTATGTCCTGCGGGAACGTGACCTCAATGAGCGGCTCCCCTGGGATTTTATTGATCAAGGAATTAAAAAGTCCTATTTGCAGCAAGAATTCCTGCGCGCCATAAGCGCCCGGCCCTCTCCGGCTTGCCGGGTTGAAACCTGCAATATCTGCGGTATTTGTAATCAAGAGTCGTAAAACCAGCATTTTTATCCGCAGCGTTCACAAATATGGTGACAGGTGTCGGTCAACTGGTTCAGAGGTTCAGCGTTCAGAGGTTCAGAGGTTGGCGACCAGAAGGCAGCTGGCTGCGAGCTGCTCGCTACCGGCTGCTGGTTACTGGCTTCTCTCTTCTAAACTTAGTCCTCAGCACTCAGTCCTTATTTTTTCCGACGCCCGCAACTCGCATCGCGCAACCCGCAAAACGCAACTCGTAACAAACACCCCGCACCCCGTGACCCAGAAACTTTGAACCCTGAATTCTGAACCTTTGAACCTCGAACCTTGTTTGAAACGCCCAGCCCGACCAGCGAGAAAATGGATTATATTGAAAAAAATAGGGAATCTTACTTGAAAATAGTACCCTTAAATGATACTTAAAAGCCTTTTTTGATGGAACCGGTTCTGCCCGGGCGTCACGAATATCGAACTTATCGGTCGCTGGTCTGAAATACTTGCGACCTTATATAGCCAATGAAATGGCAAGGAGATGCGATGATTGCGAGTATTTTTTTCATGCTGGGATTGGGGGTTGTTTGCGCCGGGATTTTAACAGCGGCATCCCGCATCTTTTACGTATACGAAGATCCACGGATTGCCCGCGTGGAAGCCTGTTTTGCGGGCGCCAATTGCGGCGGATGCGGTTACGCCGGCTGTTCCGCCGCAGCTGTCGCTGTCGTGGCAGGTGAGGCAGATCCCAGCGTTTGCATCGTTGGTGGTCCGGAATCGGCTACCAAAGCCGCTGAAGTTATGGGAGTGGAGGTTGGCCTGGCCGAGTCCCCCAAATCCTACAACCCTTGCAGCGGCGGTGTGCGCGCTGCCGATAAATTTGTCTACCTCGGCGTCAATACCTGCCGGGCCCAGGCGGTTTTATCCGGCGGCCAGCGGGCATGTGCGGTTGGATGCATTGGACTGGGTGATTGCATTGATGCATGTCAGTTCAATGCCCTGAAAATGGGGCCGCAAGGTTATCCGGTGGTGGTGGCAGAAAATTGTGTGGGTTGTGGCGCCTGCGAAACAGTCTGCCCCAAATATGTCATGAAGGTCAAAACCATGTCTGAGCGCCTGATGCACTTTAATTGCAGTAGTGATCGCCTGGCGCCCTGTCGCCAGACCTGTCCCGCCGAAATCGACATTCCCCAGTATATCGCCCAGATTCGAGAAGGAGACTACGAAGGCGCTGTCAATACCATCCGGGAACGAAATCCGTTTCTGTTGTCCTGCGGTCGGGTGTGCCCGCATCCCTGCGAAACGAACTGCCGTCGGGGAATCGAGGATGAACCCGTGTCTATCAATCAATTGAAGCGCTTTGTCGCTGATTATGAGATGAATTCCGAAGAGCGGCTGCCCATCCCGACGGCCCCTGAGACGCGCAAACGCGTCGCCGTTATCGGCGGTGGACCGGCTGGATTAACCTGCGCGTATTTCCTCCGGCGGCTGGGCCATCAGGTCAATATTTTTGAAGCCATGCCAAAACTGGGGGGCATGTTGCGGTATGGTATTCCGGAGTATCGCCTGCCCAAACAGGTTCTGGACTGGGAAATCCAAACTATCCTGGATCTGGGGGTCGATTTTCACACCAATGTGAAATTCGGCTATGATTTCGACTTAAGTTCACTGGTAGCATCCGGGTTCGATGCCATCTTTCTGGGTATCGGCGCCTGGAAAGATGCCAGCCTGCGCGTAGAGGGAGAAGATCTCAAAGGCTGCTATACCGGAATTGATTTCCTTTCCCGGCTGGCCGGCGGCGAAAAGCTTCCCATCGGCCAAACGGCAGCGATTATCGGCGGCGGCAATACGGCCATCGACTGTACCCGCAATCTCATTCGCTTAGGCGCTGAAAAAGTATATATTGTTTATCGTCGTACCCGCGGAGAGATGCCTGCCAACGAGGTCGAAATCGATGCGGCTGAACACGAAGGGGTCGAATTTGTGTTTCTGGCCGCTCCGGTGAAAGTCATCGGCGATGAAGACAGTCATGCGACCCATCTTGAATATTTAAAGATGGAGCTCGGAGAACCCGACGCCAGCGGCAGGCGTCGGCCGGTGCCCATCGAAGGTTCCGAAACCCTGCTGCAAACCGACATGGTCATTACCGCCATCGGTCAATCCCCCGATGTTTCATTTACCGAGCGCACTCAGAAACGCCTGGCAGATCTGAATACCACCCGCTGGAATACCATCGAAGTAAATCCTGAGACGCTGCAATCCAACATCCCGTATTTGTTTGCCGCCGGAGATGCCGCCACCGGCCCGTCTCTGGTGGTATCAGCGATTGGCGGGGGACGACGGGCCGCCCGCTCCATTCACCAGTATGTTCTGGGACAAAAGATTATGGCTCAGGAAAATGAATTAAACAATGATCTGATCGCCGAAACCCTATTTGATCAGGTGGACGGGATTGTTAAAAATCCCAGAGCGCCGATGCCGGAGCTGCCGGTTAAAGAACGGATATACTCTTTTATTGAAGTAGATCAAGTACTTACAGAGGATTCCGCCTCAGGCGAAAGCAACCGCTGCCTGTCGTGCTGTCTGACGTGTTATGACCCGGACGCGGCTGCAAGCAATGCCGCGCAGCCGAAGGCCAAGCACACAAAAAGTGAAGCAGCCTAAAAAAGGTTTCAGGTGTTAGTCACCCGGTTCAAAGGTTCAGGGTTCAAGGGTTCAGAGGTTAGTGTTGCGAGTTACGGGTTATGCATTACAGGTATTGTGCAGACAGCAGCGGGGAGCCAGCAGCCAGATTTCTGACACCTGAATCCGCCTCCGGCGGAACACCTGAAACTATAGATACGGCATAAAAAAGTTCAGTAAAGCTTCCAAAGTAACAGATATCTTACAACATAGCACACGGAACGAGGAGGACCTTATGGGTGGTCTGAATTTTTTAGAAAAGGTCGACATCTTTAAGGGGTTCAGTCAGGACCAGTTAAAGGCTGCGAGTAAAGGGGGACGGGAAAAGCATTACCTTTATGGAGAAAGATTGTTTGCCGAAGGTGAAGATGCCGATCGGATCTGGCTGGTAACCGATGGTCAGGTGGACCTAAGATTTGATTTGCCGGGCCGCCCCACTTCAGAACAAAACACCGTCTTTGCGATCACCGCTCCTCAGACGCTGGGGTGGTCAAGCTTTGTGCCGCCCTTCAAGTATGCGCTTTCCGCCTATAGTGCCACCAAAACCTGCAAAATCCTGCAGATTAAAAAAGATCACCTCCTGGAATGTTTCGATAAAGATCCCCGCATGGGACTTATGTTCATGACGAATGTGGCCGCAATTGCCAGCCGGCATTTTGATCAATTGCAGGAATCCACCTCTGTTGCGCCGGTGTCAAAGGTTAAAATTACCGTTCACATGTCGACCTGCGGAATAGCCGCCGGCGCCCGTCAGGTGATGGGTGCCCTGGTGGAGGAAATTTCCGGCTCCGATCGGCGGGATATTGAGGTTGCCAGCTCCGGATGTATCGGTCATTGTAAAAATGAACCCAATATTACGGTCGAAATCGGCAGCAGCGAGCCGGTCATTTATCAAGAAATGACGCCCGACAAAATGCGGCGGGTTTTTAAAGAACATATCCTGGGGGGCGAAGTTCAAGAAGACTATATCTTAGGTCATTGAATATTGAATATCGAATAATGAATATTTTCGGAGGTCGCTGCGCTCCACCATTATAAAGATCAAATTATTTTAGTAAATGATACCATTTCTTAAATATTCAATTTTCAATCGACAATATTCAATTGCAAAAGGGGGCTTTTATGGTCAGTCTCGATTTTTTGGAAGATGTTGACGCTTTTGCCGAACTGGATGACGATCAATTAGCGGCCATACAGGATTGTTGCGAAGTCGCTAAATTTAAACGCGGTGGAGCCATCTTTGCTGCCGGAGAAGCCCCTGAATATTTTTGGCTTGTGCTCGAAGGCCAGGTGAACCTGGTCTGGGATATGCCGGAGGGCCCGGCGCTGCCGGAAAACACCATCTCGACCCTGTCGGAGGGGATGCCTTTTGGCTGGTCAAGTCTGGTCCCGCCCCATAAATACCGCCTTTCTGCCTATTGCGCTTCTCGAAGCTGCAAAACTGTGCGGATTCCGAGAAACCGCCTTCTAGAATTGTTCGAAGAGGACGCGCAGTTAGGCTACAAAGTCATGTCCAAGGTGATAATTGTCGTCGGGCAACGCTTTCACCAGCTACAGGATGAAGTTGCCAGGCGCAGGGGGCATGATATTATCAATCGGTGGTAAAAAAAGATTTTTATTTTGATCGGGCATAACTATTTAAAAATTTTATAATTAGCTTTGTTCATACTTTACCAAAAATATCTTGAAAGCCAGACAACATTATGGTAGTCGGTGCATGGTTTTCGGGCGGGAATTTGACAGGCAACGCAAAACAGATATGGAAACAAAATGTTCTCAAAAAAAGAATTGAAGCTGGCAGGTGCATTGGCCGTATGCTTGTTGGTCATCGGTGTGATCAGTTACGCTGCCTTTCCGTTGCAGGCACCGCCTGAACCCCTGCGCCTGATGTTCAATGTTGCGGCGGGCAACGTCCTGTTTAATCATAAAATCCACGCCGCTGTGTCGGGCTATGGACTTTCCTGTGGTGACTGTCACCATACCTTATCTGAGGATGAGTATGCAGATGCCCAATCCTGCAGCGAATGTCACGAGCTGGACGAGGGAGACGAAGAGATGCCCAAACGCGCCGATGCATTCCATCTGCAGTGTATCAACTGCCACAAGGATTTTGAAGCCGGACCGATTGAGTGCACCGGCTGTCATGCCCTTTAGAATGGTATTTGAGCGATAATCCTAACACGATCGAGCGCTGTATCTGGCTGACTGAAAAAGGTTGAATCATGATCAAAAAAGCATTTTTGGGTTTATCAACACCGCAAGTTAATTATGAAACCCTCCCTGCTCACCTTCCGGAAACCGAAAAGCTACCGGTCCCCAGAAGCATTACCCTGCACCACCCAAACAACGCTGCCTATAATATACCGTCGGTACCGGGAATCGGCGATGCGGTCAAGGCCGGTCAAAAATTGGCGCTTTTTCCGGATGAGAAGTCTTATGTCATTTCACCGATCAGCGGCAGGATATCCGCCCTCTCTCCGTATACGGGCGATTTCGGAAAAGGCTACATTGCCATCACCATAGCCCGGGATGACACCGAAACGTTGGACGACACGTTCCAACAAAAAATTCAAACGCCGTCTTTTGAGCTGCTGTGCGACTATCTGGTTGGCGCCCCGGGAGCCCCTCCCCTGGATGTGCTTGCGAATTCAAACGGCGACATCAAAACCATCGTCATCAGAGGTCTGGATCCGGATCCGATGGTCGATACCAACCAGTATATTGCCCAATCCCGCTTGAAGGACCTCAAGAAAGGCATTCAAATCTTAAAAGAAGTTACCGCTGTGCAGGACATTATCATATACACCGCCGGTGAATCCGTGCAGGGGTATGGCCACATCGGCGCCCGGGTCGCAGGAGTGATAACCCGTTACCCGGCAGCCCTGCCGCACATGGTGATGAAAGATGTTCTGGGACAGGTGGTACCGGCCGGCAAGACCTGCGAAGATCTGGGCGTCTGCTTTTTCAGTGCCGAGGCGGTGATTTCGATCGGCAGTGCATTCGAATCCGGACGGATCCCGACATCTAAAACATTAACGTTTATTAAAAAGGACGGAACCTACAGAATCATTGAAACCTGCATCGGCACACCCATCCGAAATATCCTGGAGGCCTATGGTGAAACGGTAAACGAATTTGACCGCATCATTCTCGGCGGACCCATGACCGGATCAGCAGTTTATACGCTGGATCACCCGGTTCAGCCGGACACCGATGCCGTCATCGTGCTGGATCGGGATAAGGCCGCCTATGTTTCCGATTATCCCTGCATCAACTGCGGTGAATGCATACGGATATGCCCGGCTAAAATACAGGTAAACATGCTGGTGCGATTTCTGGAAGCAAACCAATATGAAGAGGCCACTGACAATTACGATCTGTATTCGTGTATTGAATGCGGCCTTTGCAGCTATGTATGCGTTTCCAAAATCCCGATTTTCCAATACATCAAGTTGGCAAAATACGAGCTGGAGCGCGCTAAAACGCCGGAGGCAGCGAATGCTTGAGAAAAGAGACGTGCTTGAGCAGCAAACACCCCTGAGACAAAAAAAACTGATCGTATCTCATGCCCCGTTCTTTCACAGCGGCCGCACTGTAACCGAGCGCAGCTACCACACCATGCTGGCCGCTCTGCCGGCTCTTCTGCTGGGCTTCTACTATTATGGCATGCCGGCCTTCGGTGTGGTTTGCCTGTCGATTTCCACAGCCATCCTCTGGGAGCTGGTCGTTAACCTGGTGACCAAAAGAACCATCACCATTGGCGACGGAAATGCCGCCTGGTTGGGAATGTTGTTTGGCATGCTCGTCCCGGCCACCATGCCCTGGTGGGCGGTGATTACCGGAACGTTTATTGTGATCGTCATCGGCAAGCAAATATTTGGGGGTATCGGCAGCAATGCCTTTCATCCGGTGGCGCTGGCACTGGCGATGATGATGCTCTCCTGGCGAAGCCTGTTCGATTTTGACGCCGCCCTGTTAAATTACGACCTTGAATTTGCGACCATTTATCCATTGGCGGCCGTAAAGTATTTTGGTGCCGCCTCGCTTGATGCATTCAGCTTATTGGATCTTCTGATGGGCAAGCAGCTGGGTGGGATCGGCTCGGCCTTTGGTCTGGGACTTTTGATCGGCGGGATTTATCTGATGCTGCGGGGGTTTATCCGCTGGGAAATATCCCTTACGTTCCTGGCCGGCATTTTTGCGACTGCTTTTGTGTTTAACCTGTTCGACCCGGCTCGATTTGCCCCGCCGGCCTTTCATCTGTTAACCGGTTACACGTTAATCGGCGCTTTTTTCCTGGCCACCGAGGATTCATCTTCGCCCGTCAATTTCGTTCCCATGCTGATTTACGGCGCCGCCGGCGGTATGATGACCGTGCTGATCCGTAATATCGGCGCCTGGGTGGATGGGGTTATCTTAGCCATCCTGGTCATCAACCTGATTAGCCCGCTGCTGGATAAAATCAGACCCCAGGCACTTGGAAAGGTTGAATAAGATGCGTGATATGATAAAAATGCTGCTCGTTCTAACAATTCTGGCCACTTTATCCGGGTGGGTGCTGGCTGCCATCCGGGACAACACCAAAGACCGCATTGAAAACCAGGTCCTTGAATTTGTAAAGGGACCGGCCATTCGGTCCATCCTGGAAGAGGCGACCAATGACCCCATCGTCGATCGGTTTCAGCTGAAAGACGGTGACATGGAGCGCACCTTCTTTGTGGGCGTTATGGATGGGGCGCCGCGCGCCGTCACCTTTGAAACATCCGGCAAAGGGTATGGCGGCGATGTAGGGTTGATGGTTGGCATCGATGTCACAGACAACCAGATAATGGGTGTGGGGGTAACCACTCATGGCGAAACACCGGGCATGGGCGCCAAAGCCAAAACCGATCCAAGCTTCGTGGCGCAATTCAGAGAACTGCCATTGAAAGGGCCGGTTAAAGTCACCGGCGACGGCGGCAGCATCAATGCCATCAGCGGCGCCACGATCACATCCCGGGCGGTGTGCTCCGCAACGAATGATGCCTTGCAAATATATGAAAAATTAAAGCCCCAGCTCACTGAAAAACTTAAAGAATTTAATAAATAGGAGTGATGGATGGCCCGATCAATTGTACAGGAATTTACCAAAGGCTTGTGGGATGAAGTTCCGCCGTTTCGTTTAGTCCTCGGTCTGTGCCCGGTTCTGGCCGTAACCAAGTCCGTTGAAAACGGAATCGGCATGGGTGTAGCGACCACATTTGTGCTGGTGTGTTCCAATGTGCTGGTATCGATGCTGCGCAAAGTCATCCCGGCCAAGGTCAGGATCGCCTGCTTTATTATCATTATCGCTACCTTTGTGACCGTTGTGGAACTGGTGATGCAGGCCTTTGCCTATCCGCTTTTCCTTAAACTGGGAATTTTTATCCCGCTCATTGTCGTCAACTGCATTGTGCTGGGCCGTTCCGAGGCCTTTGCATCTAAAAACGGTATGTTTAGATCCCTGCTGGACGGGCTGGGGATCGGGATCGGGTTTACCCTGTCTCTGAGCGCCCTGGCGGCTGTGCGCGAACTGCTTGGCACCGGTGATTTGACGATCTGGGAAAAACCGATCCAGGTTTTCGGGCCGTCATATCAGCCGTTTTCATTCATGGTCGAAGCGCCCGGCGCTTTTGTCGCTCTGGGCTTGATGCTCTGTTTGATGAATCTGGTGGGTAAAAAATAGGAGATCCCAATGGGCGATTTAATCGTTCTGGCAATCAGCTGCATCCTGATAAACAATATTTTGCTGGCCCAGTTTCTGGGCAACTGCCCGTTTCTGGGAACATCCAAGAAAATGGAAACCGCCGTCGGCATGGCCATGGCAGTTGTATTCGTGCTGGTGATGGCCGGGGTGATCACCTGGGTTACCAACACCTATTTTCTGCAGAAACTGGGTCTTGAATACCTGCGTACCGTCGCGTTTATCCTGGTGATTGCCTCTTTGGTGCAGTTTGTCGAAATGTTTCTTAAAAAAAGCATTCCCGCTTTGTATGCCGGTCTGGGTATTTTTTTACCGCTGATCACGACCAACTGTGCCGTCATGGGCGTCTGTCTGATCAACATTAATGAAGAGTATAATTTCCTGCAGGCGCTGGTTGCCTCTTTCAGCTATGCCGTCGGATTCGGCCTGGCCTTAATCCTGTTTGCCGGCGTGCGCGAGCGCATCCTTTTAGCCCGGGTACCCAGGCCGCTGCAGGACACTGCCATCGCCCTGGTTACCGCCGGAATCCTTTCACTTACCTTTATGGCCTTCAAAGGGATGGTCTAACTTCCTTGGGTTCAGAGGTTCGGGGTTCTGGGTTCAAAAATGAGGCGTTCAGAGCTTATCGGTTCAAAGGTTCTAACTAAGGAAAAAATGCATGTACAACAAAATCATGGTCCCGTTGGATGGTTCTGAACTGGCGGAGTGCGTCATGCCGCATGTTGAAGCAATTACGACCGGATGTAAAATTACAAACGTGGTGTTTGCCCGCGTGGTTAATCCGGTTCAATTGCCGGCCAGCGTACCGGCCAGAGGTGAATTCGGATTTAGCGAAAAGGAGCGTCAGCAGCTGCAAGGACAGCACAAGCAAGCTGCCGAAGCTTATTTAAAAAAGATGGTGGCAAGCACCCGCCTTGAAGGCGCGGTGCTCAGCTATGAAGTTTTGCATGGCAATGTGGCTGATGCCCTCGCTCTTTGGGCTGAAAAAAACGGGGTGGACCTCATCATCATTGCCAGCCATGGACGCTCGGGGATCAGCCGTTGGGTAATGGGAAGTGTCGCCGACCGGGTTTTGCGTTCCGCCTGCGTTCCGGTTTTAATGGTCCGCGCCCCGGGATGCAATCCCGGCATCTAAGTCAAGGTTCAACGTTCAAGGGTTCAGAGTTTTGGTTTTCAGTCTTTGATTACTGTTTTCCCGCATCCTTAGATGGCTGTCTTCCCCTCCGATTTGCTTCTGTCATCTGTCCACTGACATCTGTCTTCTGTTATCTAACCTCTGAACCTTTGAACCCTGAACCTTGAAACCTTAAATATCATAGAGGTAGTGACACACATTACACCCCCTCGGCGGATCCGGCATCGCTTTCCGGGCGTCCTTCAATACCTTTGAGCGATTCCCGCCTCCCCCTCCAAGCATGCTGTTCATAATGAGGTTATCGTATTTTGCAACCCTTTCCTGAAATTTCTTCCGGTAAAACTGACAGCTCTCAGTCTCCCATAAATCCATCAGATCATCGCCCGGGAGTCTACCGTAATGCACCGAGGGCATGCTCACTTCTTTGCCTAAAAAGGTCGTCGGCCCGCCGAGCGCCAGGTTAATGCAGGGTGCCACAGTACCATCATACCGGATAAACAGTGAATCCCGCGGATCCTGCTCGCAGACGGCCAATTCCTGCGGTGTGAACGCAAAGGCGGTGGTCCGGATGTTTAATTTCTTGGCCAGGCGGCGGGCTTTATCCAACGATTTTTGCAACTGACGGATTTCCCTGGTTTCCTCGGAAGCAAAAAGTCCAAATCCTTTTCCCTCTTTGCCACGAATAACATCGCATTGTTTGAAGTTTACCTGATCCACCCCCAGACGCGCAGCCAGCTGCACAATTTCTTCCATCTGGTGAGCGTTCATGTCCATCAAAACAAAATTGATCATGGTTTTGGGAACGCTGCCACTGCGCAGCCTGGCAATATTGGCCACATTTTCACAGACCCGATCAAAATTGGATCCAACTCGGATTTCATTGTACATCTCCGCAGTGGCGCCATCCATGGAGGTGCATATCCATTTAATACCGGCATCCAGAATCATTTTTAATTTGTCTTCTTTAAGCAGCAGTCCGTTGGATAAAAAGCCGGTTTCACACCCGGCCTGCGTGGCATCTGCAATCCACTCCGCCAGGTGGGGCTGCAGCAGGGGTTCCCCGCCGCCGGTAAAATCAACCGATTGCACCCGATTTAGATATGGCCGGATCGCCGCCCAAACCGCCGGGGTCATTATACCGTGGTTTTCTGCTTTCTTGGCGATCTCTCGCCAGGGGCACATGACACACTTTAAATTACAGGCAATCGCCGATTCCACCTGGAAGAGGCGCCAGGGTTTCTTTTTCAGCGATTTTTTTTCAATCACCTGCTCCCGGAAGGACGCCAGGCGCCGCTCCACATAGTGCGGCCAGATAAGAGCCGCCGTTGAATACCATTTACCGGCACGTTCCAGCCAGACTTCGCCCGGGGGACCGGCGGCAGCTTCAAAGACTTTTTGTGCAATACGGAAACGGGGTTCACCGCAAATGTCTTTCTGACAGAGTCCCGGACGTTCTTCTTCCCGAAAGGCATGCTCTTCAAAAGCGGTTGCCACCGTACCCGGATAAATATTGATAACATCAATACCCTTGGGCTCAAGTTCCAGACGCATGGTGTTGGTCATGACGGCCAGCGCCGACTTGCTGCCGCCATAGACCCCCACGGTTGGAATCGGCACCCGTCCGGCGCAGGATAAAATATTGACCAGCCGGCCGCTGCCTCTTTTTTGTATCTCCGGCAGCAGGGTTTTAATCAACATCAGGGGCGAAACGGTATTGACTTCAAAAAGATGGCGAATGTTTTCTTCGGTCGCCTCTTCCATCAGGGCAAAATATCCGACACCGGCATTGTTGACCAGAACATCGATATGGCCGAGAGCCGATATCGCTTGCTGCGCCAGCTTTGCAGCCTCACCGGGCCTGGACAGATCGGCGGTAATGGCGAGTGCATTTTTCTTGCGCGGCAATTTTGAAATCAGTTCGTTTAAAGCCTTTTCAGATCGAGATGTGAGCACCAGCCGCGCCCCACTGTCAGCCAGCAATTTAACCAGCGCAGAACCAAGGCCGCCGCTGGCTCCGGTGATCAAAACATGTTTGCCTTCAAAGTCGTATGGCTTCATGGTGGTTTGTCCGAATTGATTACCTCTTAAAGTGATAACTATTGGAGTAGAATACGATAAACATTACCGTTATAAAAGCAAACCTGTTACCCAAAAAACTGATTGATGTGCCGCTTGAGGGCATATATAAAAACATAACCACGAAAACACGAAAATTCAGAGGCACGAAATTTAATATATTATTTTTCGTGTTTTCGCTCTTTCATGATTTAGTGGTAAAATTTCTCATAAACATAAAATAGCGGTCTTTTTTTCTTTCACATGAAAAACTATCGCATCATATGGAAGCATGAGGTTCGCCAGGCCAACCACATCACAAAGTTACTTCTGGATGATAAAAAAGTAGCCTTGAACTGGAAAATCATTCTGCTGCCCGTTTATCTGTACAACATTTTGAAATACAGAAAGAATGTGCGCTTTACCCGCAAAAATATGCTTTATACCAAACAGCTTGCGTTTGAAGCTGCGAGAAATATTTTCCAGGGCAAGGACCCAGCCTGGGAATACCGCCAAATTGAAATCAAGACCAAAGATGTTCTAAACAAAGAAAAGAAAGGGTTTTACACCGAAAAAATCAGGCGCCGGCAATTGTCTGAAATTGAGTTGCTCATCCAACATTACCGGGATCTTTTCAGGTCAAAGCAATCAACATATGCCGGAATAATTAATGAGATATACCCTTCCAAAGGTCAATACCTGACCTTTTTAAGCAACGTTCAAAAAATGGAAGAAAACGTTATTCAGGCGGCCATTACCACCATGCGCAAAGGGACTAAAAAGGAACGCAGGCAATGGTTTCAAAAAGTAAAAGAGATCACCCAAAAAATCCGCATGGCGGAAGCAAATGAAATTTACACGTAAATTTCAGGTTCAGAGGTTCAAAGGTTCAGGGTTCTGGGTTCAGGTCTCTGAAGGCAGTTGCCAGCCTCGACTAGCGAGCTGCATTGTATTCCGTTTTTCATCTGTCCTCTGACATCTGACCTCTGTTTTCTGTTATCTAACCTTTGAACCTTGAACTTACAGCTTCCTGGACAACTGCCCAATATCAATCGTTTGCTTCCGCTGTATGAGGACCGAACGGTGTTCTAAAAATGCCTGTCCGCCCCATTTTTCCTTGAAGCGTCGGATGCCGGGGTGAACGCCCAGCCCCAGGTTAATCGCCTGTTTGCCCTCGGTTTGCGCCAGTCGAACCATTTCGTTAAACAGGAAATCGGAGGCACCCGGCACCGCCATCTTTGCAGCTCGAAAATTAAACTGATAAAACGCATAGCGCGCCGATCCCATATCAACGATGGAAAATGCAACCAGCCGACCCGACTGGCGTGCCTCAAGCAAATGCGCTGTTTTTGAACGTTTCATATAGGTGGGGACACGCTTAAAGATATGGACCTGCGCAGCGGATAAATCCTGTCGCCCAATAAAATCTTTAATGATTTTTTTGTGCTCGCTGCCAAACCGGCCGACCTTGATCTTCAGTTCCCTTTCAGCGCGCCGCACCATGTAGGCCACATCCGGATTCAGCGATTTTACGGGCAAATTAAGCCGATAATATCGATCCGCCGGCTGGATTTCATTGCCTTCCGGCAGCCCGGACAGGTCACCGGCCACCAGCATGATCGAATGCGGATTGAACCGTTCACAGGCAGCCGAATAAACCCGTGAGATCTCGGCGGGGTTGTCTGCCAGCGGATATCCGATAAAAATGAGATGGTTTCGATGGAAATAGCAAAGATAGTCCTGAAAATAATACGGCTTGGCGCTGGAGACCGCAGTTACATATTCAATAAGATGCTCCGGTACATAGGCGTGTCGATAAATATGATCGTGTTCGTTGGGCTTCAGCATCTTAGGGCTGGGATTCGGGAGAATATAGGTTGTTCATTTCTGCTGCTCGCATGCTTTCTGTGATCGATTCTATTTTGGCGGCCGTTTCAGTATCGGCCTGACTGCCAAGGGTCCGGTGTGCGGCACTCATGACCGCCTTTTCAGCCGTTTGCAGCGCTTCTAAAAACGATGAATATTCGGCAGCGGTCTGGTAGGCATGGGTCACCAGCGAGGCGTATTCCGTGCCGGGCGCATTTAACAGGTGGCTATAATGATCAATCAGCAAATCAATTTCACCCAGCTGCTGCCGTCGAATATCATCTGAGTAAATACCGCCCGGGATGGAAGCCACCAGTTCTTTCGTCTTAGACTCAATTTGCGCCATAACCGTTTCTTTGGAGGCGTCTCTTTTCTTCATGTCCAGGGCGGCGTCCAGCGCCAGTTTCTTGGTAAACATCTGGTTTTGGATAAAAATCTCTCTGGAATGCTTCAGTTTCACGTAATTCAGGATAAAGATGACCGGAATCATGATTTCCCAAACCGTCAGCGGTTTTGGTCTGATTAAAGAAAGCGCCAATCCCCGGGCCATCGAATGCTCCCTGTCGATTATGATCTTAAACTTCCTGTTATAATCCTCAGTCAAAATTACTCCTGCAACTTTCACTAATAAAACATCGTATTTCGAACGCTTTGCCCTATGCGCTATGCGCCATGCCGTATTCTGTGTAAAAAACACTGCCCAGCGAAAAAATAGCCATTTCAAAGAAGGAAACTAAAAGACTTCTTCGATAATCTTTCCCCTTCTTTCCTCAAGCTGATTCTGTTCCGCTAAAATTTTGGCTTTAAGTTTATCGCTTTCACCCGTTTTTGCAAGCAGCTCGCGGTCCACTTCGGCTTCCGCAGCCGTCAATTCGTCAAAAAAATCCCGCAGATTTTCCCGGTTTTGATAGGCCGCTTTCATCAAGGCATAAACGCTGTAACCCTCTTCCTTTAGCAGCTTGCCGTAATGGTCGACGAGCAATTTAATGGCGCCCATCTGAGCCTGCAACAGCCCCGGAGTATATAAATCAAGTGAATTTAACCACGCCCTCGTTTCGTTTTCAGTGTGTTCGAACACATCGACTTGATCCTCGCCCTGAGCAAGGGCCTGAGCGGCATCGACGGCCAGTTTTCTTGGAAACATGAAATGGTCGGTATACTTTCGCAGGGCGCTGCCACGTCGCAGAAAGTCGATGATGAACATCCCCGGAATAATATAATGCCAGACCGTCAGCGGCCGGGTAACGATCACGCCCAGGGTGACTTCCCGGGCCATTTTTTCTTCCGCCATCAGGATCATTTTATGTTTTTCCATGGAGCGGTTTCCTTCGAGTAAGTGATTTTGGGACTCAATCTTTATAGAGGTTGTTAAAAAAACGTTGCGGTAGGCATATGTTTTTTTTCTACAACCACCTATACCGCAATTCCATTTATCTGTAAAATTATTATGGAAGGCGGTGAAAATCAGAAGGTCCGACTTGTCAAATCGGAAAAAATGGTTTGGTGCTTTTGAATAGGCCGTTAATGGTATAGGGTAAATGATTTTGAGGGGAGAAACAAAAAGAAGGCGCTCTAACCAGAGAGCGCCTTCCGTATTAAAATACAATATTTAGTCGGGTAGAATCGGCGGTGTGATAAAAGTGCCCGACCACAGAATCCAGGAAATAAACAAAGTCCAGACGGCGTTTGCGGTCTGCGATATCCAGTAGGCAATCGCCGGCCGGCCGCCGCCGACCGTAACCAGCTCTTTAAAATCGGTTTCCAGTCCGATGGCCACAAAGCACAGGGCAAAAAACCAGCTGCGATAGCTCTTGCAGGCTTTGGAGACGGCCTTGGCCGCTTTTTTGCCCATCGAGGGCTCGATGATGAAGGAGACCACCAGAGAAGCCACCATAAATCCGACGACGAATTTGGGAAAACGAAACCAGACTTCGCTCAACCCGGGCGCCTCAACGCCCTCTTTTTTCTCCAGCGACATGGTCGCCCAGATGGCCATCAAAAAGGCCACCAGGCCGATCATTACATTCTGGGCCATCTTGACCATGGCCGCTGCTTCAACTGCCGATTTGCTCGGATTGCCGGCCTTATCGCGCAGGATCTCCCCGGCGGCAATCACCGCTCCGGTGTTGTCGATAACCCCCCCGAGCCAGGCACCTCCCTGATTCGTGGGCAGATCAAGCCATGCGGCAATGGGCGGCATCACCAGGATCAAGACCACCGCACAGACCAGGACCCAGGCAACCATGTAGCTGACTTCCTTGGGGTCTCCCTGGACCGCGCCGCCGGCGGCAATACTGGCTGAAACCCCGCAGATGGCGTTGGCCGTGGCGATAATGCTGCTGAATTTTTCCGATACCTTAAATTTGCGGCAGATCCAGTAGGTCCCAAACCAGACGGCAGTGGCCACCAGCACGGCCTGCAGCACGCCGAAAACACCGGCTTTAAGGACCACCGAAAACATGATGGTGGCACCCATGCAGACCAGGCCGATTTTAACAAAAAACTCGGTCTGGCCGGCGGCTTTAAGCACTTTCGGCACTTTGAATATGTTGCTGATGATCAGGCCGAAGGCCAGGGCAAATAACACATAGGAGATGCCCCACTTGCTGATAAAGGCCTGTTTGGATATGACCATGGAAACAAAGGTAAGGGCAAAGAGAACAATAAAGCCCGGTATGTAATTCTTCAAATCATATTTCATGAAAATGCCGCCGATAAACGTTAGAATCCCCATGGTGATGCACAGAGCGATAGATGTCCCCAGGGTCGACCACCCCTTGGGGAAGGCCGCTGTCAGGCTGGTCCACTTGGCAATCTTGGGGGTAGCCGGCAACACGCCCCATAGCGCCAGCAGCAGGATAAACCAGCCGATGAAACAGGCCCACCAATCTTCGTTTTGCAGCACGGGGGTCCTGCTATTTCCGTTGCTCATCTTGTTAGCCTCCTTCTTTCTGGGTTTAAATGAATTGCAAACAAACATCCCCAACTGAGCATCAATACAATTAAACTATTTTTCACTTAAATTGACTCAACCTGAAAATGTCCGGTGCTTCACCTCCTTTCAGACCAATAATTTCAGCGATAGAAATACTTTTTTCTGTCCTCCTCCTTAAAACTGGTGTTCTGATGCGGAAAACAACCTATAAATTATAAAAAGCATCCTATAAATGCAAGGAAAATTATATGTTAAGAGGGTCTAAAGGCTATACCCGATATTCGGCATATCGTCGGTAAATTTAATATTATTCAATAATTTCAGTCGATAAATGAAAATTTGCAGCCGTACGCATCTTCTGTGAAATTTGGAAATTATTTATTTTATTATAAAATCAAAAGTTTGCGTGATATACGATATATCCTTGACACTTGAACGGCTCTCGCCTATGATCCCAGCGCAAAATTTGGTACATTTGATTTCTCTAATGGCTTATTGCTATTGCCGATCGCAGCTCGATCGCGTGTGGCGTCTGATAGCAGCGGTAAACGACCAGCGGTTTTGAAAGGAGTCAAAAATTATGTTGCTGTATGTTATGCTCTGTCTGATCGGATTCGTGCTGCTTTACTTCGGTGCCGAGTGGCTCGTTAAAGGCTCTTCCAGCCTCGCGCGCAGCCTGGGTGTGACACCAATTGTCATCGGTTTAACCGTGGTGGCTTTCGGTACTTCGGCGCCCGAATTAGTGGTCAGTCTGATTTCCTCCATTAAGGGCAAAAGCATGATTGCGGTCGGCAATGTGGTGGGCAGCAATATCTGCAACATCGCCCTGGTCCTTGGACTGTCGGCGCTGTTTAATCCGATCAAAAGCGATCCGGCGGTGATCCGGCGCGATATACCGATCATGCTGGGTGTTTCACTTTATTTACTGGTGCTTTCTTTAAACAGCACACTGGGCCGCATTGAAGGCGCCACCCTTTTCGCCGGCATTATTGCCTACACCTTCATCAACTACTACCTGGCCAAAAAGGAAACCCGGGATGCGGCCGGCGGCGAAGTGGCCGCCGCGATCAAGTCTGAATTGGAAGAAATCGGCTATATCGCTTCCAGGCCTAAACAGATTTTGCTGGTGGTCGTCGGTATTGCCGGTGTGGTGGGCGGCGCGCAGATGGTGGTGGAAAGCGCCGTTTATATTATGACCGAATTGGGGGTCAGTGAAAAATTCATCGGCCTGACCATTGTCGCCTTCGGCACCTCCTTGCCCGAGCTGGCCACATCAGTGGTTGCCGCCATGCGGGGCGAAATGGACATCAGTATCGGTAACCTGGTGGGCAGCAACGTCTTCAATATTATGAGCGTGCTGGGGGCCGCATCCCTGGTGCGACCGATTCCGATTCCCGGCGGTTTTTTTGAAAGTGGACTGTGGATCGATTATCTGGTGATGCTGTTCACCAGTTTCTTGCCCTGGCTGCTGATGCGCCGAACCTATACCGTCGACCGCAAAGGCGGTGCCCTTCTACTGAGCTGCTATGTGGCATATCTGGCGTATCTTATCGCTAAAGCTTAAAAGGTTCCACGTTCAGCGTTCAAAGGTTCAAAGGTTAAACAGCAGCCGTAAAAGATGAGTAGTCTGCAAGAATAGGCCCGCAACCAAAATTATGGACCCAGAACCTCGGAACCTTATAACCCAGCTTTCCGTATTTTTTTGATGAGTTGTGCCATATCCTGCGGCAGCGGAGATTCAAACAACATCCATTCACCGGAGTGCGGATGGGTAAAGCCCAGCCGCCAGGCGTGCAACATCTGGCGCTTTGCCGATTTTAAGACCTGCAGGATCGTTTCGGACTGGTTGCGGTCTCTGGCAATCGTTTTTTCCAGTTTGCGGGGTCGATAAACCTTATCCCCCACAATTGGATGCTGCATGGCTGCACAATGGACCCGAATCTGGTGGGTTCGTCCGGTTTTTAACGTCACTGCCAAAAGTGTAAACCCCTGAAATTGATCATCTACCATCCAGTGCGTTTCTGCCGTTCGACCCCCGGGGCTGACAGTGGACATCCGTTTGCGATCCACCGGATGGCGGCCGATGGGCAGTTTAATCGTCCCGCATGCTGATTTTACGAGCCCGTGGACCAGGGCCAGATATTCTTTTTGGACCCGGCGGGCTTTAAACTGGCGGGATAAATGGGTGTGTGCGCGGTCGTTTTTGGCAACCACCAGGGTGCCGGAGGTATCTTTGTCCAACCGGTGGACGATGCCCGGCCGCAGGCGACCGCCGATGCCCCCCAGATCCGTACAGTGATAAAGCAGGCCATTGACCAGTGTTCCACCGTCATGCCCCGGGGCCGGATGCACCACCAACCCCGGCTGCTTGTTGACCACCACGATAAAATCGTCTTCATACAGAATATCAAGGGAAATAGGCTCGGCTTTGAGTTCGATTGGAACCGGCGCAGGGATGACGCCTGAAATCGTATCGCCGGATTTGACCCGGTAGCCGGGCTTTTTCGGTTGACCATTTACGCAAAGATGCTGTTTGCCGATCAACCCGGCAGCAAAAGTACGCGTATGACCCGCAAGCTGTGAGCACACGAACACATCCAACCGTTGACCTTCATCGGATGGTTTGACCCGAAGCGTAATGGCACCGTTGGCAGGCATGAATTTGGGCAAGCAAAGGTGGGTTAATTTTCGGCTTTATCGACCACAAAAAGAGATTCGATTTCGGTCAGTATGGTTTCTTCGTCCGTTTTTTTGGCGGTCGAAAGCTCTCTGACCAGCAGAATCTGGGCGGTATCGTAAAGTTTACGCTCACCAAAGGAGAGATCTTTGTTGAGTTTCAACAGGAACAGATCCCTGAAAACTTCGGCGACGTCATAGAGCGAGCCGGTTTTAATTTTGTCCATGTACTCGCGGTAGCGGCGATTCCAGTTCTGGTTTTCGGTGTTGGCTTCTTTTTTGGATTTCATCACCGCATAAACCTTGGCAACCTCTTTTTTGGGAATTACGTCTCTAAGTCCCACCGATTCGACATTGTTGGTGGGTATCATGATGGTCATGCCGTTTTCAATGACCTTCATGATATAAAAATCGTGTTTTTCCCCGTTGACGACACGGCTTTCAATCGCCATGATTTCGCCGACGCCATGTGCCGGATAGACAGCAAGGTCTCCCACCTGAAATGTGCGCATGGGCGCTTTGTCGGATTGTCCGCTCTGTTTGTCTTTTTTTTCTGTCATTTTTACACCGCTAACCGCTTAATTTAAACAGCAACCTCAATTTGAGGCCGCTTTTGGCAATACTGGCAGATTATATCATTTCTAATAAATTTCATAGCATACCTTTGGTCAACAATCAATAGAAAAGGGTTGGCGCCGACAGGCGCCAACCCTTTTGGGGTTAGCATGCGTTAAATTCCAGCATATTTTACAGTAAAAACGGCACCAACAGCAACGCCACAACATTGAGGATCTTAATCATGGGGTTCACAGCGGGTCCGGCGGTATCCTTGTAGGGATCGCCGACGGTATCGCCGGTAACCGCCGCCTTGTGTGCGTCGCTTCCTTTGCCGCCCAGGTGACCGTCTTCAATGTATTTTTTGGCATTGTCCCAGGCCGCTCCACCGGTGGTCATGGAAATGGCAACAAATACGCCGGTGATAATACTGCCGATCAGCAGTCCGCCCAGCGCAATTTTGCCCAGCAGAAAACCGACCAGCACCGGTGCGACAACCGGCAGCAGCGCCGGTAGCAGCATTTCTTTTAAAGCGAACTTGGTGACGATATCCACGCATGCGCCGTAATCCGGTTTGGCCGTGCCTTCCATAATTCCTGGAATTTCACGGAACTGGCGCCGGACCTCATCCACCACGGCTCCGCCGGCTTTACCGACGGCGTTCATGGCAATCGAGGCAAACAGATAGGGCAGAAGTCCGCCGATAAACAGGCCGATGATCACCTTGACATTACTCAGATCAAAACTCAATTCCGCGCCGCCGCCATGTAATCTAAACTCCTGGGTGTAGGCGGCAAACAGCACCAGAGCAGCCAGACCGGCGGAACCGATGGCATAGCCTTTGGTGACAGCTTTGGTGGTATTGCCGACCGCATCCAGCGGGTCGGTGACCGCGCGCACGCTTTCATCCATTTCCGCCATTTCAGCAATACCGCCGGCATTGTCGGTAATCGGACCATAGGCATCGATGGCGATCACCATCCCGGTCATAGAGAGCATGGACATGGCGGCCATGGCAATGCCGTAAAGTCCCGCAAAATAGTGGGCAATCCCGATCGCAGCACAGATAGCCAGCACCGGTGCGGCCGTGGACTGCATGCTGACGCCCAGGCCGGCGATAATATTGGTGCCGTGTCCGGTCGTCGAGGCATTGGCCACCGCCTTAACCGGTCCGTAAATCCCGGTGTAATATTCCGTGATGATAACGATCAAAACGGTCAGCACCAGGCCCACCAGGGTGGAATAATAAATCGACAACATCGGAATTTCAGGAATTCCGCCCATTAGCTGCCGGGTGGCAAAGAAAAATGCAATAGCCGCCAGGATGGCAGAGCCAAACATCCCCTTGTAAAGGGCGCCCATAATATACCCGCCACTGCCCAGTCGAACAAAGAAGACCGCGATCATGGATGCGACGATTGAAATGGCGCCCAGCACCAGCGGGAATTCCGTGGCAATGGGAATTTGCGGGAAAATAAGGTTGCCCAGCAGCATGGCCGCAACCGCGGTGACGGCGTAAGTTTCGAAGAGGTCGGCTGCCATTCCAGCACAGTCGCCCACATTATCGCCGACGTTATCGGCAATGGTCGCCGGGTTGCGGGGGTCGTCTTCGGGAATTCCGGCTTCGACCTTGCCTACCAGGTCGGCGCCGACATCGGCGCCTTTGGTAAAAATGCCGCCGCCCAGTCGAGCAAAAATCGAAATAAGGCTTCCGCCGAAACCGAGGGCCACCAAGGCGATGACCGCATCTCTGCTGGCGGTGCCCGTTGAGATCAAAATCGCATAGTAGCCGGCCACAGCCGTCAGCGCCAGACCGGCAACGATCATCCCGGTCACCGAACCGCCTTTAAAGGCCATGGCCAGCCCTTTGGCCAGACCTCCTTTGGCGGCTTCCGCCGTACGCACGTTGGCAATTACCGACACGCGCATGCCGATATATCCCGCCATAAAAGAGGCGACGGCTCCGAGCAAGAAACCGATGGCAGTTTTTCCGCCCAGCGTAAAAATAATGATTGCAAAAATGATCACTCCGGCAATGCCCATGCTTTTCAGCTGTCGATTCAGATAGGCGATGGCGCCTTCCTTAATCGCATTGGCAATTTCCTGCATTTTTTCACTTCCGGCCGGCGCGCTTTTAACCATAACCGCAATGATGATCGAAAACAGCACCCCTGCGGCCCCCACCAGTGCACAAATTAACGGTAAATAATTCATCCTCTCCTCCATTTAAATGTTAACATTTAGCCTTAATTAATAATTTTTTCGTTAAACCGATTCATTCCGGCTTTGGGCCCTTCGGTCAGAATCGTTACCACTGCATCCTGCGCCCGATTTAAAATTCCGTCCAAAAGCTTTAATTCATCATCGTAGAAAGGTCCCAGAACATGATCTGAAACACTGCTTAACGTTTCGGAACGGCCAACACCGATGCGCAGACGCACAAACGCGTCTTCGCCAACAGCCTTGATAATCGATTTTAGGCCCTTGTGTCCGCCATGCCCTCCTTTCTCTTTTATTTTTAATCTTCCGAAAGCAAGGTCGATGTCGTCGTGAACAACGATCAAATCCTTGCTATTTATTTTAAAATAAGCCGCCAGTTTCTGAACCGGCCACCCGCTGCGGTTCATAAAAGCCATCGGTTTGGCCAGCATGGCCGCATGGTCTTGGATAGCGCCGCGGCCGTAACGCATCTCAAATTTATTCTTATTAACAGAAATGCCGAATTCCCCGGCGAGCTTGTCCACCACCATAAACCCGGCATTGTGCCGCGTATTTTCGTATTGGGCCCCGGGGTTGCCCAGCCCGACAATCAGACGCATGTGAATTGGTAACAAGCGATTGTTATCCTCCCGTTCCAGGACCGATCAAACAGCAGACCGCATTGTCTATTCCACAGGCGTCCGCATCGAGCACTGCGGCAGGCTTTACGGCCCGGCGGGTCACTAATCCCCTTTTGACTCTTCTTCGGCAGGCGCTTCTTCGCCTTCGGCCGCTTCTTCGGCGCCTTCTTCTTCCGCCTCTTCGCCTTCTGCGAGTTCTTCTTCCGCGACGACCTCTTCTTCAACCTTCGGCGCCAGAATGGTTAAGACCGTGAAATCAATATCCTCCGGTAATTCGACATCGGCGGGTAATGCAATTTCGTGGATATGAATCGACCCCCCGATATCAAGCGCGCTGATGTCGACCTCAATTGCTTCCGGAATGGCAGTCGGCAGGCAAAAGACCTCAATCTCGCGGCGGACGATCTGCAATATGCCGCCATCTTCCACTCCCTGGGAATGGCCTTTTACCGTAACCGGAATCATTGCATTTATCTTGCGAGCCAGATCGACCTCGTAAAAGTCGACATGCAAAAATTGTCCGGTCACCGGGTGGGTCTGGAATTCTTTGACCATGGCGGAACGGGATGTGGTTTGCCCGTTTTTTATTTGCAATTTCAGCAAAACCGAACCGATGCTGGATTTTTTGGCAATTTGCTCAAACTCCTTGAAATCAATCGATAACAGAATCGGCTCGGTTTTCGGTCCGTACAGTACCGCCGGAACCCGCCCCTCGCGGCGCAGGAGCCGTGCAGGACCATTTCCGGTCGTTTTTCTGACCTGTGCTTCTAAATTAATTTGTTCCAATGAATTATCCTCCTTAAATTCGATAGTCGAATTTAATTTAAACCATTAGGTTTTTATCGCATTCATAACTAAGGAACTCAAAATGCCTAAAATATAACTAAACGAATAAGGACGTCACCGAATCGCCCCGATAGCTGCGGATGATCGCCTCACCCACCAGCTCTGAAATCGAAATGACGACAATTTTTCCGCAAGCAACGGCATTTTGATGCAATGGGATGGTGTCGGTGACCACCAGACTTTTCATTTCAGAATCCGTAATCCGACCGATTGCCGGCCCGGAAAGAACGGCATGGGCACAACAGGCATGGATTTCTCTGGCTCCATTTTCTTTGAGCGCATGGGCGGCCTCGGTCAGCGTACCGGCCGTATCGGCCATGTCGTCCAGGATAACCACCGTCTTATCCTTTACTTCACCGATAACCGCCATGGCCTTGGCCTGGTTGGGCGCAGACCGCCGTTTATCGATAATGGCCAGGTCGGCATCCAGACGCTTGGCAAACGCCCGGGCCCTTTCAACCCCGCCGGCATCCGGTGAAACAATAACAAGATTACCATTAAATTTTTCGCCGATATATTCGATTAACAGCGGAGCGGCAAAGATGTTGTCCACGGGGATGTCGAAAAATCCCTGAATTTGGCCGGCATGCAGGTCCATGGTAATCACGCGATTCGCACCGGCAACGGCCAGCATATTCGCAACCAGTTTGGCGCTGATGGGAACCCGCGGCGCGACTTTTTTGTCCTGTCTGGCATAGCCGAAATACGGCACCACTGCGGTGATCCTTTTGGCCGAAGAACGCTTGATGGCATCAATCATCAACAGTAACTCAACCAGGTGGTCGTTGACCGGCGCACAGGTGGATTGGATGATAAAAACATCCTTTGATCGAACGTTTTCATCGATTTCAATCTGGATCTCACCGTCACTGAAGGTTTTTACCTGTGCACTCCCTAACGACAGGTTCAAATATTCGCAAATTTTATTTGCCAGATCAGGGTTCGAATTGCCTGAAAAGATCGAAATACCTTCCATTCGTCTTACCGTTATCCAAGTATGGTATTTAGGTTCTTAGAAGCTATTGCAGGAATCCTATCATTTTATCTTCGCGTTTTCTGTGCTATTCAATCGTCAATTTTCAATATTCGATACAAATGGCTGGGGCGGGAGGATTCGAACCTCCGAATGCAGGGACCAAAACCCTGTGCCTTGCCGCTTGGCCACGCCCCAAAATTCTGGATGGAAGAATCAGATGCGCTGTAAAACGGTATCTACAAAAAAAATCAACGCCCGCTTGTATCATTCAAACATCGATCAGTTTGATGCCGGATTCAAGGATCGGTTCCGCAAGAAACAGCTGCATATCTTTTATTTCCTCATCACAGCTCAATGTTTGTTTGGCCGATTTTGCCGTAGCGGGATCGTCGAACAGTCCGAAAACTGTCGGACCGCTGCCACTCATCAGCGCACCGATTGCTCCAAGGTTCAGTAGCTTTTCCTTGAGCATACCAATTTCTGGATATTTTTGAGCCGTAACCCTTTCCAGATCATTGCTTAAATGGCGCGCAGGCTCAAACCGGGTTAGCTTTAACTTTAAATGGTTGCTTGTAGGTTTTTTTTCATCTTTTGTCAATGCCAAATTCAGATTTTGATAAATCTCGGCCGTTGAAACGTTAAATCCCGGATATAACAATAAAAAATGATAAGGCAAAGCCCCCTCGAAACCGTCCAATTTTTCACCGATACCGGTGACAATCGCCGGTTTTTGAAAAATAAAAAAGGGAACATCAGCACCGAGAGTCAGGCCCATTTCCATCAGTTGTGCATGGCTAAAAGGGCGGTCATAGACCATATTCAATGCCAGCAGAACGCTGGCGGCGTTACCGCTGCCACCGCCCAGGCCCGCAGCTACCGGTATATTCTTGGTCAGGCGAATGTCAATGCCCTGGGCTGATTCCAGCTTCTGTCGAAACAAACTGGCTGCCCGATGTGCAAGGTTGGTGGCATCGGAGGGAACGCCGGGGTGAGAACACTGTATTTGAATCGTATCTCCTGAGCCGATCTGCAGCGCAATCTCATCAAAAAGGGTCACGCGGCACATTAACGAAAACAATTCGTGATACCCATCGGGCCGCTTGCCGCGTACATTCAAAAACAGATTAATTTTGGCAGGTGATAGTATTTTCATAACGCTACGCACGGGTTCAGAGGTTCTGGGTTCAAGGTTGAACGGTTTTGGGTTCAAGGTTCAAAGGCTGCGCGTTGCGGGTTTCGAGTGGGTTTGCATTCTCGAGGACGAGGATGAAATTCAGGTTCCCTATCGTACTCGTCCCCCTACTCGTCCTCGGTTGCTCTCCAATTATGCCTTATTTTAGAAATTGCGTGTTACCGCGCCTTACTGCTTTTCTTTAACATACATAATGCGCAAATCGTAAAGAATATTTTTCAGTAAGTTTTCTTCTTCTTCGCTTAAATTCCCGGCGGTTTTTTCCTGCAGCATACTGAGTATGTCAATGGTTTGTTTGGCCATCGGTAGGTTTTTGTCTTTTTGGCCGGTGGTGGGGTCCTCAATAGCGCCAAGCTGCAAAAGAGCTGAAGCATTCAATGATGCCACAAAGGTGGCGAAATTGATTTCCGGAAGCTGAAGTGGTGGTTCCTGTTGATTTTCGGCAGACGCTTCAGTTGGTTTTTGCGACTCGGATGCTTTTTTTTCTTCTGTCGCCGGTGTTTCTTTTTCTTCCTTTTCTGCGGCCGCAATGTTTTCTTCCGCAAAAATTCGGCGATCCTTTACGACAAAATCCCTTTTTTCATCTTTTTCCTCTGCCATCGTTGACCTCCCTGGTGATTTTTTACAGCGGTATAATTCAGACAAACGCCCTGATATTTGAGGCCATATCATATGAAGCCGGGCAATTTTGTCAAGCATTTAACATCCCCAAAAACAGTTTGATCAGCAGGTAACATAGCAAAATGTGAAGCAGGTTTCAAGAAACGAAGATTATACCATATTGCGCAATTGTCCATTGACGCCATAATCTAAAAAGGTTAACCAAAACCCATGATCCGAGTAGAAAATCTCAGTAAAAATTACGGCGAACTAAGCCTATTTTCAGAAATCAGCTTTGCCCTCAATCACAGGGAGCGTCTCGGTGTCGTGGGTCGCAACGGCCACGGCAAAACCACCCTGTTCCGCATGATTCTGGGAAAAGAAAATCCCGATGCAGGCAGCATCGTTGTTCCCAAAAGCTATCGCATCGGATACGTCAGTCAGAATCTGGAATTTGGCCACCCAACAATTATAGCCGAGGCCATTTCGGCACTGCCGGTGATTGAAGAAGCGCAGCACTGGAAAGCGGAAAAAATTCTGGCCGGCCTGGGATTTAACCAGACGGAATTTCAAAAACCTTCGAAAGCGTTTTCAGGGGGATATCAGATACGCCTTAACCTTGCCAAGGCATTAATATCCGAACCGGACCTTTTGCTGCTCGATGAGCCCACCAATTTTTTGGATATTACCTCTATTCGCTGGATCGAGCGCTTCCTGCAACAATGGTCGCATGAAGTCATGCTCATCACCCATGACCGTAGTTTCATGGACAGAGTGGTCACCCACACCATGGGAATTCATCGCCAGAAAGTGCGTAAAATCGAGGGGGATACGGCAAAATATTACGCTCAAATCGCTTCGGATGAAGCGGTTTATGAGAAGACCCGCATGAAAGACGCCCGGCGCCGCAAAGAAATTGAGCAATTTATCACGCGTTTTAGGGCCAAAGCCCGGCAGGCAAATCTGGTTCAATCCCGAAGGAAGACCCTGCAGAAAATGGAAAAAAAAGAAAAACTCGAAAAATTAAGGATTCTGGATTTTTCCTTCAACAGCAGTCCTTTCGAGGCCAGGAACCTGTTCAATGCCCGCAACATCATTTTTTCCTATGACAAGCAAAAGACTTTAATTCGCGATTTTAACATCAACGTGGCCACCGGGGAACGCATTTGCGTAGTGGGGCCAAACGGTAAAGGCAAATCAACCCTGTTAAGACTGCTGGCAGGTCATCTGTTGCCCGACTCAGGCCGGATAAAATATCATCCGGATGTTAAAAAAGGTTATTTCGAACAGGGCAGTGTTAAAACGCTGGTTGATAGCCGGACCGTGTTGGATGAAATCAGCCTTTCAAATCCGGATGGTGATCGACAGCGCGCCCGCAATGCTTGCGGGGCGATGATGTTTTCAGGAGACGATGCCTTAAAAAAAATCAGTGTCCTTTCCGGTGGTGAAAAAAGCCGCGTGATGCTGGGCAAGCTTCTGGTGTCACCGACAAATCTGTTGCTGCTGGACGAGCCCACCAATCATCTCGACATGGAATCCTGCGACGCCCTGCTCGCGGCCATCGACAATTTCGATGGCACCGTCATTATGGTGACCCACAACGAGATGTTTCTGCACGCCCTGGCGCAGCGCTTAATTGTATTTCAAAATGACCATCTGGATGTTTTTGACGGGCGTTATCAGCGGTTTTTAGACAAAGGCGGCTGGCAGGATGACCGCAGAACAAACAGCGAATTGCAGCCGGCTGATCCCAAAGCAGTCACCTCTCCAAAACGGACCAAAAAGGGGTTGCGCCGCCAGAGATCCGCCATTATTTCTGAGCGCTCCCGGGTCCTGCGACCGCTCCAGGAGCAGGCAACAACGATGGAAAGCGAAATTGAAAAAAATGAATCCGAACTCAGCCGCCTGAACCAATCCATGCAGCAGGCCTCCCAGACTCAGAACGGAACCCGGATCACTGAAATTTCCCGTGCCATTCATTCCTGTCAGCAAGCCATCGATCGCTTATTTGAACAGCTGCACGACTTAACGCGTGAGCTGGAAACCCGTAAGGCCGAATTTGAAACCCGCCTTCAAAACCTCGATTCAGAAACAGAATCACCCTCACCTTCCGATCAATAATCCACAACTTCAACGAATCTGTTTTTCCCTCCAGCGCGTGATGAAATAATAGCACACCCCGGCAACCAGCAATGACGGCATGGATCCGCCAAGGGGGTATTTCAGGAGCGTGATCAGCTCGTAAACCAGAAAACCAATTGCCCAGCACAATAAGGCAACAGCATTAAAGCCCTTTGTATACCAGTACTGGCCTTGCGGCCGATAAATATCTTCGATGCTCAGCTGACGCTTTCGGATCAAAAAATAGTCGGTCAGGACCACCCCAAACAGCGGCACAAACATTGCGCCGATCAGGAAGAGAAAATTTTCGTACTGCTCCATTGGAAAAACCAGCGCCACCGCTATTGAAATAATGCCCGCCGCCCAGACGATGGTTCGCGAGCTGAACCGTTGAGATATATTCAGTGTTGAGCAGGCTGCAGAGTAGACATCCGGAAAGCCGGAGGTGATGGTTGAAAATACCACCATGGCCAGAGCCGGCACCGCTAAGCCAATTTTGCCCATGAGCTGCAGAATTAATGCGCCGGGGTCGCTTGCGCCGGTCACCAGGGTTGCCGTCAGACCCAGCGTATACATCCATGATGAAATCAGAAAATAGCCCAGCCAGGTATTCCAGAATGCCGGAGCGGTTCTTCTGGAAAACCGCGCGTAATCTGCCACCAGCGGCATCCACGAAATCGGCATGGCAATAACCAGATCCAGGCCGATCATGAACGGCATTTTCCCGGGTTTGATCTCAAAAACACCGCTGCCAAATTCTTTGACGGATACGCCACTCATCAACAAGATCACCAGCAACAGCCCGATAACCGTCAATTTTTGCAGGATGCGCCAGATGGATTTGCCCGTCTGCTGCGCCCACAGCAGGGTTCCCAGGCCTATGGCGATAATCCAGAAATGATTGGACGCCAGAATCCCCCCCATGGCGTTGCCCAGCATAGCGCCGGCACGACCGCCAATGATCAGCATGATCGAAGCCCACCCGATTAATTGGATGATGTTCAAAACTGCCGCCAGGTTTGATCCGCGGATGCCAAATGAAGGCCGAACGGAAACCATCGACATAATGCCGTATTCCGACCCGATGATCCCCCCCATTGCCATAACGGTATTGCCGATAAGGTGACCCAGCAAAATGGCCAGAATGCCCAGCCATAGCCCCATGGGTGCCAAAAAACCACCGGCCCAGATTTCGGCCAGCGAAATAGCCACACCGGCCCACAGCAGAAAATAGTCCAGGCCGCTGAGATTACGTTTTTTGCCGCTGATCGGCTTTATATCCATTTTTCTCACCTCGTAAATTTAGGTGTCCGTCACCTGGTTCAGAGGTTGGCGGCCAGACGGCACCAGCTGCAAGCTGCTGGCTACCGGCTGCTGGTTACTGGCTCCTTCTGAACTATTGTTTTCTATGCTCTGTCTTCTGACATCTGGCCTCTGTCATCTGAACACTGGAACCTAGAACCCTGAACCTTTAAAATAAAAAAGGCCGTCCGGTAAAGGGACAGCCTGGGCAAGAATGTTTCCTACACCGGCATTATCCGGATCAGGTTCAACGGTCGGACTCATGCCAACCTGCCAGAGTCCCTCTCAGCCCAGTCTCTCCGGGCTCCCGAAAATTATGATTCAACGACTAAGTCTACCTGGTATAAATAGAATTCTCATCTGAACCTGTCAAGCTATTTCGTGGACGCATGTTTGTTTTCATAATGGACTATGCTATATAACCTGAATCTTGATCTTGCATGAAAATTAATGCGAAACTTATATTCATTCTATAAGGATGAATATCATCTTAACTCATTAATTTTCACCCGATGGGCGAGCCGGAGGTTTCCATCGGTCCGCCTCAGGCGGATTATTAAGGCCGAAGCATAGTTCACTATAGCTTCGCCCTTAAATGCCTTGCATATGAAAGCCGCCAACTCGTGCAAGATCAAGATAATTTCTTGCATCAAAATTAAAGAGAGATTTTAATTCATTTTAAAGGTTGAAAGGGTTTGATGCGAATATATAATCTAGATGGCTTGCTGAAAAAATACGGCGAACAATTTCTCATTCTGGAATTTAATCATCTGTTTGTCTCGTCTTCTATCCGCGAAGAAGTCTGGTTGCACCAGCGCAAAAATGATTTGGCCTTAATCGACCGTATTATTCAGGAGGCAGCCGAATTCAATATGAATGAAGTAGACGCCGATAGGGATTTCGAGACTTACTCCGGCGGACAAAAAGCAATCCTGGCCTGCCTTCTGACGCTGGCGCTGATTCGCACCCGGAAAACTGGCGGCCTGAAATTATTGCAGAATAATATTCTGAACTCCGTAAGCGACGAAAACCGACTAAAATTGATGCAAATATTCGAAAAAGTACGCGCAAGTCATGATGTCAGGCTGTTCACGCAAAAAGATGACCACCTGATAGAGATCTTTACAGGCAATGATCATTCCCAAAAATAAGTATAAGCTGCAAAATCGAAACCTGCTCTTTGATGTCGTCGATGATTTCGATTTTAACAGCAGAAACGCCTGCCATTATTTCAGGGGGGGCAACGGCTTTGGCAAGACATCTTTTCTGGAGAAAGTTATCATTCCGGCCCTCAACGCCGCTAAGCGGGATTATTTATATATCGGTCAGGATATTCGGACTCAGCTCTATACTCTGAAGGCCCTTCTCTCGATCCAGGGGCATAAGGTTTCCGAAACCGATGAATATGAACTGTTGCGGCTATGGGTTCACCAGAGCCAATCTGCGCGCATCTTCATCCTGGATGAGTTTGATAAATATTTTCCGGATTACAGCTTTATCTTTGACTGGACCGAATCCTTCATCCAGAACTACATCATCGTTACCCATCAACGTCTTGAGCCGGTTGGTATCGTCGCTAAAAGTTTAAAGGCTACCCACGTGAGGTTTGAACTGATCGACTTAGACGGGCATGTTAAAAATGTGCGGGTAAGGAAAGAATAACATGACCATGGTGAAGCTTGGCACGGTGCTGGTGCTGATATGCTCATTTTTCTGGCTGTTTGTTTTCGGCCCATTTTATGACAACATCGCCATTCAGCTGGCTGTGTTTGTGTTCGTCATGGCCTGGCACATCATACGCTTTTCGTTCCGCGAAACGATTTCACTGCTGAAGTTCTGTTTTCCGTTTGTGCTGAGTCTGTTTATTTTTGGCCTGATCTTTCATTTCACGCGCTTATTCGGCAGAGTGGATTGGCTGCAGGACACGCTGATTAAATGTCTTGTGTTCCCCAGCTCATTGATTTTTTTAAAAATCATGTTGGCGACGATTACCTACTTGGACATCCTTAACCTTCCGATTTCAATGAAAAAACGAATTGGCCTGATTACCATGAAATCTGCCTTTCAAAAAGGAGAAAAAATATTGCGCCGGTTTTCCTGGTATCTGAACACCTATTCCGGGTTGCAATCCACCGGCAGAATACGGTCTGAATTAAGGAAATATGCCTGCCTGATTATCGCCCTTTATTTGTATCTTTATGAAGAAATCGAAAACTCGAACCGCTTGTTGAAAAACCGGTATCAGCATTTATATGAGGTCAATAAATGAAAAATATTAAAATTGCCTTCATCGCGCTAACAGTTGTGGTTGCACTGATCACCCTGTTTATCAGGATCCCACTGCCCAGTAGAGGCTATTTTAATTTTGGCGATGTTGCGGTTGTGTTCTCCGGACTGGTACTGGGTAGCCTGGCGCAACGAAGAAATTTTTGGTGGGGCGCCGGTGCCGGGGGCATCGGCTCGGCCCTGGCGGATATTATCGGCGGATTCGGCCTGTTTGCACCTATTACTTTAATTGCCAAGGGCGTTGAAGGCGGACTGTGTGCGCTGGCATCCGGCCGGCGCAATTTTGCCCGCTGGGTCTTAATTGTAATGGGCGGCGCGGCGATGGTCGCGTGCTACTTTATCGCCGAAGCTTTTATGCCGAACATCGGTCTTCAGGGAGCCGTATCGGAAATCATTCCCAATCTTATCCAGGCCGGCGGCGGAATTGCCGGCGGCGTCCTGGCGTTTACGGCCTATAAAAAGATAATCAAATGAAAATTAATAAGATAAAATGATATTTATCCGTTTCCTTTAAAAGTATCTATTATGCAACCCTAAAAATTGAGTAATCTTCTGTTGAACTGTAATATCAACCTCTTATTAATTTTCATGCAAATCAAAGAGGTAGATTGATGGCCATTACCCTGGCGCTGTTTTCCTCGCTTCTTATCAGCGGAACCACCATCATTATGAAAAAAGGCATCGAGCGGACAAATCCGACTTCCGCTATGCTGGTGGTAACCCTGGTGGGGACTTTGATTTTGGTGGGGCTTTCTCTGCCTCAGATTCAACTCGATCATCTAAAATCAAAGGCATTTCTATTATTTATTCTGGCGGGCATATTTTCTCCGGCCCTGGTGCGCTGGCTTTATTTTATAAGCCTGGATCGCATCGGTCCGTCGATGTCATCGTCCATCCTATCAACCGGACCTGTGTTCACAGCGGTTATCGCCACCGTATTCCTGAAAGAAAAAGCAACGTTAAATATCGCCCTGGGAATCATTTTGATAATAGGCGGGATCATTACCTTTGAAAGAGACATTCACATCGACGGCAAATTGACCGTCCGTCGCAAGCAGGATTTGATATTTGCTTTGTTGGCCGCTTTCCTGGTGGGATTGGCTATTGTCATCCGCAAGATGGGATTAAATATTCTGGACGAACCGCTGTTTGGGGTAACCGTCGGATTTACAACATCGCTGGTATTCTACACAATCATGTGTCTGGCATTTAAGGGCATGCGCGCAGCGATTTCTTTGAACCGCAAAAATACGCTGTATCTGTGCGGGGCCGGAGTGTTTTTAACGGCCGGCTGGTTGACGCTGTTCTATGCGCTGTCCTACGGTGATGCAATCATTGTCGCGCCACTGGCCAGTCTTCATCCGGTGATGGTGTTGGGGTGGAGCTACCTGTTCTTCAAAGATATGGAAAAAATCACCTTTAAAACCGTACTCGGTATCATCCTGGTATTGATCGGCGTGCTGCTGATCACCTTGCGATAGTAAATAGGTTTTCAGGTGCCAAAATAAAGGACTGAGTTCGGAGGACTGAGGACTGGGTTCAGAGGATGTATGATGGAGGACAGATAACAGAGGACCTGGATTTAAGGTTGAGGGGTTCAAAATACTTGGGTTTCAATTGTCCCGCCTTAGCCTTCAGTGCTATTGTATTTTCAAATCGTAAATGAGAGCTTTTTTTGTTGGGCAAGAATATATGAAAGCTAAACTGGTTTCAAAAGCTTTAGATTTTGTTCGCTGGTCCCGCTATCATGACCGATTTTACATTTTAACTTATATTTATGTTCGACAAAATTGAGGAGTATAATAGCGCTTAGAAAACAATGAGAGAAAGATTATTTTTTTAGAAGAAATATTTTCAAATCGTAAATGAGGGCTTTTTTCGCTGGGCAAGGCCGCACAAGGGTTTTAGCTCGAGGCGTACTTGAAGTACGTCGAGGGCTGAAACCCGCGGAGAACACAGGCCAGCGGAAAAAGAGCCATTTAGGGTTTGAAAATCATACCAAACCTTGGTCGAGCATGGCGTCCACCACCTTAACAAAGCCGGCGATGTTGGCCCCGTTCACATAATTACCGGGGGTGCCATATTGTTCGGCAGCTTCCAGTGAGGTCTGGTGGATGCTCTTCATGATCATCTTCAACCGGTTGTCCACTTCTTCGCGGGTCCAGCCCAGGCGCATGCTATTCTGGGTCATTTCCAGACCGGAAACCGATACACCACCGGCGTTGGCGGCTTTGCCGGGTCCGTAGAGTAGTTTTTCCTGTAAGAAAATATCGACCCCATCGGGTTCGGTGGGCATGTTGGCGCCTTCACTGACAAGGACAACACCGTTATTGACCAGATTTTGCGCATCCTTGGCGTTTATCTCATTTTGAGTGGCGCTGGGAAAAGCACAAGCGGCCTTGTGATCCCAGAGCGGGTTATGATCCAAGGCCGGATCTACAGGGGTATGAACCGCTTCTGAATACTTGTCGGCATACTCTTTAATTCGGCCTCTTCGAACGTTTTTAAGCATCTTGACAAATTCCAGCTTTTTGGGATCGATGCCGCTTTCGTCGTAAATGTAACCGGAGGAATCCGAAAGGGTGACCACCTTGGCCCCCAACTCGATCAATTTTTCGGTAGTAAACTGCGCCACATTGCCGGCGCCGGAGACCAGACAGGTTTTGCCCTTCAGGTCATCGTCGCGCGTGGCTATCATTTCGGCCGCAAAATAAACCGAGCCGTAACCGGTGGCCTCGGGGCGGATCAGACTGCCGCCCCAGTTGAGCCCTTTTCCGGTTAAGACGCCGGTAAATTCATTGCGCAATTTTTTGTACATACCGAACAGATAACCGATCTCCCTGGCACCGACGCCAATATCCCCGGCGGGCACATCGGTGTCGGGCCCGATATGGCGGAATAACTCACTCATAAAACCGTGGCAAAAACGCATCACTTCATTGTCAGATTTGCCCTTGGGGTCAAAATCAGACCCGCCCTTACCGCCCCCCATAGGCAGCGTGGTCAATGCATTTTTAAAAACCTGTTCAAAGGCCAGAAACTTAAGAATACCCAGATTAACCGACGGGTGAAACCGCAGCCCGCCTTTGTATGGGCCCAGCGCACTGTTCATTTCAACCCTAAAGCCCCGGTTGACCTGAATTTCCCCCTGGTCATCCATCCAGGGGACACGGAAAATAATGATCCGCTCGGCCTCAACAAGTCTCTGCGGTATCTTGGACTGGCGGTAAATCGGGTTCTGTTCCAGGACCGGCTTTACCGATTCCATAACTTCACTGACCGCCTGATGAAATTCATTTTCCTGCGGATCCCTGTTTTTAACCACATCTAGTATATCTGACATATCCCCTCCATCACTGAAAGTTAGGTCAAAATGGTATTTAGGTGCTCATTAATGGACATTCAGATTTTTTGCAAGCTTTTATATGGTTGGTGTAATTATGGATGCGCACAAAAGCTTTACTTCTGATTTGCCTGTGGATTGTTTTCCCTTACCAGCTGAATATCCCGGGAGTATTTTACGACCCGGTTGCGACCGGCCCTTTTGGCTGCATACATGGCCGCGTCTGCTTTTTTGATAAGATCTTCTATATCCGTACCATCGAATGGATAAGTGGCGATTCCCAGGCTGATGGTGATGGGGGGGAGATCCTCGATTTGCATTTCTGACATTTTTTGTCTCAAGCGCTCGGATAGATTATGCGCGGCGTCTTTGGCCGCCTCTGGTATCATGAGGACAAACTCTTCACCACCATACCTGGCGACCACATCTACATCCCTGATATTTTGCTGCAGAAATTTGCCGACGGCCTTCAGCACACGGTCACCGGCATCGTGGCCATAGGTGTCATTTATATTTTTGAAACGGTCCAGATCGGCGATCACAACCGATAAAATATTATCGTAGCGCTCAGCCCGATGCAACTCCTCCTGCAGTTTGCCCATAAAATAACGGCGCACAAAGAGACCGGTTAACGAATCGGTAACTGCCATGTCCCAGAGCTGGGCCTTATTAATGGCCACGGCAGCCTGATCGGCCACGGCTTTCAGCATTTCAACATCTTCATCGGTAAAATCTTTACCATGGCGCTTGTTGGTCAAATTGATGACACCGATGACATCACTGTAGACAACCATGGGAATACAAGCAATCGAATGAACATAGGATTTCTCGGAATCTATGAAAACTTCATCGTCTTTAATATTGTTTGCAACAATGGGTTTGGCGGTCACGTAAACCCGGCCGGCAAGGCCTTCACCCGGTTTGAAACTGCGGCAGGAAATTTCATTATTATTGACTTTTTCCTGAAAGGCCGTGTCCTCCATTCCGGCCAGAACACGGATATTGAGCTGGTCTGTCTCCATATCGTAAAGCATAAGGGAACCTTTCTCGGCAAAGGTCACCTCAATGGCCTTGCTCAGGATATACTGCAGAAGGTTCTTTAGATCACTGATATAGTTCATGGCCTTGCCGATGCTGTATAGAAGAGACAGGTTTTGGAGGGTTTTGTCCAGATCTTCTTTTTCTTTGCGACTCTTCTCATAAAGGCGACATGTATTAATGCACACGACAGCATGAGCTGAGAGTTGTTCCATAAAATATCGATCCGCATCATCGAAAGGTTGATCGTTTTTCCGGTTCCCGATAGTCACCAGGCCGGTCAGTTCATCCCCCATGCCCAGCGGAAGCCACAATTGAGATTGAAGCCCGGCAAGGTTATGTTTTTGGAAATCCTCTGAAAACAAAGGCTTTCCTGAATCGTCGCTGACCCCAAAGGGTTCACCATTTAAAATAGATTTCCACAGGCGGGTTTTGCTTTTTGAGATCTGAAAATTGATATCACCGAGACCGATGCTGGAGACCAGTGAAAGTTTCTTATCGATTTTATGATAGTTAAAAATGGCCAGCTCACGAATTGAAAATTTTTCCTTCACCACATCGCCAAAAACCGAATACAATTCCTCGATGTCCAATATGTTACTCAGCCGGCGGCAGGAATTTAGAATCGCGGTTAATTCATGCGTTTGAAAATCGCTTGCGACCATATGCTCCTTATTATGTCTGCTATATAATTGTCGTTTCGAAATTATGCAGACATTATCTGATAATTTTATCGCTTTTATCCCAAGATTGCAAATATTTGTAGCCGGCAGCCCGAGAGCTGAAGTGTCCATTATAGGGGTTGTCAAAAACACGTTGTGGTATTCAAACGTTTTTTTCTACAACCCCTTATGCCGCACTTCCGTATTCCGGAACATTATTATGGAAAACGGTAAAATTGTGTTAAAGCGGATAAAAAAAACAGCCGCCAGCGGTGCAAAAAAGGTTGATTTCTGCACCGACTGTTGCGGCTGCCCATAATTGAATTTTTTTTGAATATTCCGGTCGTCTGGATCAAACCGGTAAAAACAAGCGCATGCAAATCAGGTTCCCTAGTGTACCCTTCTGTCCCCCGGTCCCCCCGTAATGGGGCTTGTATCCAGCAACAGCGCAACCTGATTTTGCGGTTTAAATTTTATGGAGAAAAAGCGCAGGCTTGAGAAATACACACCTACTTTTTCACCTTCGGGGTTCACGATAACAGCCCCCCGCGGCTCCTCGGGAGTGGCGGTATAATTATACCAGATACGAGATGTCGCTACTTTAAAATCCTCGGTATCCGTTTCCAGTTGGCGCCATATTCGGGATTGCAGCTCCAATTTCTGGTCGAGCCCCACAATGGCAAACACCCGCATGCCGATTGTGTACTGATAAAAATTATAGTCAGGCTCAATCTGGTTGGTTTCAAAGGACTGGGTAACATTCTCATCCCAGTGAATCCGCCCAAAATTTTGAGAACAGCCAGCAACCCATACCAGCATCAACAGGCCTAAGCTGAACATGATGATTTTTTTTGCAGTCGTTTTCTGAAGATATAAGTATCTGATTTTCATTATAAACCTCATTTCCGGCCGGCCGTTAGGCGGCCGCCGAATGCGTTGTCAATTTGGAATAAAAAATAAGCACGAAAACCAATGCAACAATATGCAATCGAGCATATAATTAAAGGATAATGCTACGGGTTGGGTTGTCAACCGCAGCTTCGAGGATACCCATTTGGATCGGTTGTTGATGCAGGTTACATCGTTGAACAAACCGGCCAAAACGGTTTAATTAATGCCTGGTTGACGATCTTATCGTTACGGACCGCCTAAAAAGGGAGTTTCGGGCATGACCACAATGCGCCTATCATCTTCAAAACGTATAGCGGCCCACCAGAGGCCCGAGTACCAGATGCCAACCTTTTTACCTTCCGGATTCAGAATATATGCTCCCTGGGTAAAATTCCTTTGATGGGCGTAACGAATGTCTTCCCATGTCCAGAAGATCATTTTTCGGAATTTTTCGGTATCTTGATCGACTTCACGCCAGACCCGCGATCGCATGTGATAGGTGCGATCGATGCCAACAATGGCATATGGCATATTGGTTCTGCCGTAATAGTAGTATTTGTAATCGGGCTCTACCTGATAGGTCTGAAAGGCCCGGCTAACTTCGGCGTTGTGTTTCAGGCGGCCATAGTTTTCAAAGCAACCGCTGATCAGCACAGATACAAGCAACAATCCAGTCTTAAAACAAAATTGCGAAAATCGGCTGTCAATATTTTGGGGTTGTGGTTGATTCATTTAAACTCTATGTGAACCCATCCGAGTCGTAAGAGGATGAGAAAGTTTGCGATTTGTTATTTTTTGTTAAAATGGCTTACGGTTAAACGATAATACCACTCTGTGGCATGTCAATCTGAGGATTGGAAAACCCGTTTAAGCCGGAAATGAAAAAGGGGCTGGCAATTGCCAAACCCCTTTAAAAATGGCGGGGATCCGCCGCAGGTGGAAACCCTCGACCTTCCCGCA
>CAMYLV010000015.1:58281-100230 GCA_947259495.1 uncultured Desulfobacterales bacterium
CCCTGCGTTTGTGGGCTTTGATCTCATTCTCGCGTTTGGCAGCACTTGATCTGTCGGGGTGCTCTTCAGAATAGACTAGTTTCCAGGGGCGGCGCGGCTTGGTATAATTTACCCGGCCTTCGTTGTGGCGTTTTAACCGGTCTTCAAGGTTGTTGGTGGATCCAACATAGTATGTTTTATCTTTTGGGCTTTCAAGTATGTAGACGTAGTAGGGCATTGATCAGAGGCATGAAACGCCGGAGGAAATAAAAAAGGCCCGGTAGAAACCGCACCCTTCTTATTAAAATGGCGGGGACGAAGGGACTCGAACCCTCGACCTCCGGCGTGACAGGCCGGCGTTCTAACCAGAACTGAACTACGCCCCCGTATATTTTTTAGTCATCCTCTCATCATCAAGAGGATCGGGACGATGGAACTCGAACCGGCGACCTTCCCGCATGATATGCGGGACGTTCTAACCAGAACTGAACTACGCCCCCGTGTGTTTTATTTAACTGCGGATAGCTTTCGCCATACCACTCGTAAAAGTGAGTGGTAGGCGGAACAGGGCTTGAACCTGTGACCCCCGGCTTGTAAGGCCGGTGCTCTCCCAACTGAGCTATCCGCCCGTATTTATCTTCGATAACGTAACAAATCCGATAGACAATTTAGGGCTTGAACCTGTGACCCTCCCGCCCGTTAGGCGGGATGCTTCTCCCAACTGAGCTATCCGCCCATGCTTGTCAACCCATTGGCATAAATAAAACAGTATTTGTTAACAATTGCAACCGATACTGTCAAGGTTAATGTCAGATGGCCACATAATTTCTAATTAAATCAGGTTTTGCGGCTTTTCCGCCTCTTGGGGCGTGATTTCAAGCGGAATATCGACATTCCTGAAAAGCCGGTGGCCGTCATCAAGGATCAGCGCATGGGTCAGCACTTCATCCATATGTTCCACGGGAATAATTTCGAGCTGCTTGGAAATGCTTTTGGGCACGTCCTTTAAATCTTTTTCATTTTCCTTTGGGATTAAAATCTTTTTGATGCCACCCCGATGTGCAGCAATGATTTTTTCTTTTAGACCACCAATCGGCAATACGCGGCCCCGCAGCGTAATTTCACCGGTCATGGCAATATCACGGTGCACCGGACGCTTGGCCAGAGCTGATACCAGCGATGTGCACATAGAAATACCCGCAGAAGGTCCGTCTTTGGGGATAGCGCCTTCGGGGATATGGATGTGAATATCGTATTTCCGGTAAAATTTTTCATCGATCACTAAATTATGCGCCCGCGATCGAACGTAGCTCACTGCAGCCTGAGCGGATTCCTGCATGACATCGCCCAGCTTACCCGTAACCGTGAGTTTGCCTTTGCCGGGCATGATCAATGTTTCGATAAAGAGCAACTCACCGCCCACCTGGGTCCAGGCCAATCCGGTGACCATCCCAATCTGATCCTTTTCTTCGACCTGTTCCTGTCTAAATCGGTAAGGGCCAAGGTATTTGGCAATCGATTTTTCAGAAACCTTGAATTCAGTTTTATCTTTGTTCTTAACCGCTTCTTTGGCCAATTTACGGCATATTGAAGCAATTTCGCGTTCAAGATTTCGCACACCGGCTTCGCGGGTATAGCGTCGAATAATCGCCAGGATTGCATTTTTGCTAAATATGACGTTTTTTTGCTCCAAACCGTTGAATTTAATCTGTTTGGGGACCAGAAAGCCCTTGGCAATATGATATTTTTCATATTCGGTGTACCCGGGCAGCCGAATAGTTTCCATCCGGTCCTGCAGCGGCAGAGGTATATCCGGCAGGGTGTTGGCCGTTGTGATAAAAAGGATATCCGAAAGATCGTAATCCATGTCCAGATAATGATCATTGAAACTGAAGTTTTGCTCGGGATCCAAAACTTCCAGCAAAGCCGCAGACGGATCTCCCCTGAAATCCATGCTCATTTTGTCGACTTCATCCAGACAGAAGACCGGATTGTTTACACCGGCTTTTTTCAATGATTGCAGTATCTTGCCCGGAAGAGCCCCAATATAGGTTCGCCGATGCCCCCGGATTTCAGCTTCATCTCTAACCCCCCCGAGTGATAAGCGCACGTATTTGCGACCGGTCGCCCGGGCGATTGATTTGGCCAATGAGGTTTTACCGACGCCCGGCGGGCCGACAAAGCAAAGGATTGGACCCCGGATTTTCTTTACCAGTGCTTGAACAGCCAGATATTCTAAAATCCGCTCTTTCGGTTTCTCAAGGCCGTAATGATCTTCATCGAGAATTTCTTCGGCCTCATCAAGGTTGTCGCGCACGTCGATTTTTTCGTACCAGGGCAGGCTGAGGATCCAATCGACATAGTTTCGCACAACTGTGGCTTCAGCCGACATGGGCGTCATCATCTTTAATTTTTTGAGCTCCGCCTGAACCTTTTCAGTGGCTTCTGCGGACATCTTTTTGTTCTTGATTTTTTCTTCAAGCTCTTTGATATCATCACCCGGATCGTCATCAGCACCCATTTCCTTTTTGATCGCCCGCATCTGTTCGTTCAGATAGTAATTCTTTTGCGTCTGCTCCATTTGCTCTTTGACGCGGCTTTTAATGCGCTGGTCCATTCGGTAGACTTCAATTTCCATTTTAATCAGGCTTAAAAGCAGCGAAAGTCGATCGGTGGGGGAAACGGTTTCCAGCAGCTTTTGTTTGTCCTCTATTTTAAACGAAAAATGCGACGCTACCGTGTCGGCTAGCTGCGAGGAGTCGACAATGGCCGAAGCATTGGTGACCAGCTCTTTTGAAATGTTTTTATTGACGCTTGCGTATTCCTCGAATTCTTTGATAACCGATCGAATAAGCGCCAATGCTTCCGCTTCATTAACGACGGGTTCGATAATTTTTTCAACCTCTACCTGGAAGAAGTCATTTTCCATCGAGAAGCTCTCGATCCGAGCTCTGTATTTTCCTTCCACCAGTGCTTTAACCGTTCCATCCGGCAATCGCAGCAGTTGAAGTACTTTACCAATCGTACCGACGCTATTAATATCTGTTTCGCCAGGGTTGTCCACATTGGCTCTTATCTGGGTCGACAGAAAAACAAGCTTGTCTTTGCTCATCGCATCCGCCAGCGCGTTGACCGATTTGGTTCGCCCGACGAAAAGCGGCGCCACCATATGGGGCAGGACAACGAGGTCTCTTAACGGTAAAAGGGGTAATAACATTTTGGTTTCCATTGCTCCTTCGTCTTTAAAAAATTTGGGTATGTTAACCATGGGTATCCGTTCTTTGATTAAGTTAGAGTTTCAATACGATTCCTGTTTCTAAATGAGAGATTTTATCCATGAGCCCCGCCGGTGGCGGGATTTCACGTCTTGATTTCTCACATCAAGGTGTTCAATAAGTCGCAAAACGGTTTCAGGCCGAGGCGTACTTGAAGTACGTTGAGGTCTGAAACCTGCGGGAATCCGCCTGAGGCGGACTCATGGTGAAAAGATCCGTTCAGAATCAAAATCAAGCTTGCTTCTTAGTCTGCTCATAGAGCAGGATGGGATCCTCCTTGTTAAAGACAACATCCTCACCGATGACGCATTCTTTCACATTTTCGATTGACGGAAGCTCATACATGATATCCAGCATGCAGGATTCCATAATGGCCCGCAAGCCGCGCGCACCGGATTTGCGCTTCATCGCTTCTCGCGCAATGGCCGCCAGCGCACTGTCAGTAAGTCTCAGATTGACCCCTTCCATTTCGAATAGCATCTGAAATTGTTTGAGCAGGGCATTTTTGGGTTCCTTCAGAATGCGGATCAGTGCGTTCTCATTGAGCTCATCAAGAGTTGCAACCACCGGCAGCCGGCCCAGAAACTCGGGGATCAACCCGAATTTGATGAGATCTTCCGGCTGAATATCCATCAGAATCTCACCGATCGTTCGCTCTGCCTCAAGATGGATCTTGGCGCCGAAACCCATTTGCTTGGATCCGAGACGGCGCTGAATAATCTGTTCCAGACCGTTGAACGTTCCCCCGCAGATAAACAGAATATTGGACGTGTCGACTTTAACAAAATCCTGTTGCGGATGTTTACGGCCGCCTTTGGGCGGCACGCTGGCCGTTGTTCCTTCAATTATCTTCAGTAGCGCCTGCTGAACCCCCTCCCCTGAAACGTCACGGGTAATTGAAGGATTATCGGATTTACTGGCAATTTTATCAATTTCATCAATGTAGACGATGCCGCGCTTGGCTTTGTCGACGTCGTAATCCGCATTCTGGAGCAGGGATAATATGATGTTTTCAACATCCTCCCCAACGTAGCCGGCTTCTGTCAAACTGGTGGCATCTGCTATGGTAAAAGGCACATTTAAAAATCTGGCAAGCGTTTGGGCCAGCAGCGTCTTACCGCAGCCCGTCGGACCGATCAGCATAATGTTGCTTTTCTGAAGTTCCACATCCCCGGTGTTCAGCGTGGAGTCCAGACGCTTGTAATGGTTGTAAACTGCGACCGAAAGCACCTTTTTGGCCGACTCCTGTTCGATAACATAACCATCGAGCTTTTCCTTAATTTCTTTGGGCGCCAGGATGCGATCCGAATCCTTAGTATCTTTTTCGCTTTCTTCATCAATAATTTCACTGCAAAGCTGAATGCATTCGTCACAAATATATACCGCCGGACCGGCAATCAGCTTGCGAACTTCAGACTGGTTTTTCCCGCAAAAAGAACAGAACAGATTGTCATTTTCATCCTTTTTCTTTGGCATCTTTGCTCTCCGAATCTTCTAGATTATCAAGGTCATCGCGATTGGCAATGACATGGTCAACAATTCCGTATACCTTTGCTTCCGCTCCCGACATAAAAAAGTCTCGATCTGTATCTTTTTGAATATCCTCCATTTTTTTGCCGGTATGCTCCACCAGGATCTGATTCAGGCGGTCTTTCATTCGCAGGATCTCTTTGGCCTGAATTTCAATATCCGATGCCTGCCCCTGGAACCCACCCATGGGCTGATGGATTAAAATTCTTGAATTCGGCAACGAATACCGCTTGCCCCGGGTTCCGGCAGCAAGCAAAACTGCTCCCATACTGGCAGCCTGGCCGATGCAAACAGTGGTAATATCCGGTTTAATGTACTGCATCGTATCATAGATCGCCAAGCCGGCTGTCACCAGGCCTCCGGGAGAATTCACATAAAAATTAATGTCTTTGTCCGGATCTTCAGACTCTAAAAATAACAATTGGGCAATAATGAGATTGGCGATTTCATCGTTCATCGCCGTCCCGAGAAAAATAATGCGGTCTTTGAGAAGCCGTGAATATATATCATAAGCGCGCTCGCCCCGGCTGCTTTGCTCGATCACCATCGGTATCAGTGGCACCCGCTGTCTCCTTTTATAAGTAAGTCATGGGGTTTTATTTAAACCCGGTTTTATTTCCCACTGCTTTTCTTGTGGCTTTTATTTTTTTGACTTGGTTTTTGTCGGCGCTTCAGGTTTTACGTCCTTGACGCTGCTACTCTCTATAATAAGTTTTATCGCCTTTTTTTCAAGCAAGGTATGCTTGAAAAGCTCAAGCTTATCTTTATTTTGGTCATAGTATTGTTTAATACCTTCCAGGGGCTGGTTAAAGTTTTCTGACATCTCCTTGAGCCCGCTTTCCAGCTCCTGATCGTCAACGCTGAGTTTCTCCTGATCGATAATTTTACCCAAAAGGAGATGGCGCTTGACCTGACTTAGCGCTGTGTCGCGATATTTTTCAGCAATTGTTTCCTTTGAAAGACCCATTTCCTCCAGGGTAGTATTGCGGTAGGCAAATGAGCGCTCTGCCTCTTCGATAATTCCCTGAAGTTCCATCTCGACCATGGTATCCGGAACTTCAAATGTTGTTCTGGCAATCAATTCTTTGAAAATTTGCTCGTTGAGCTCCTGCTCGGTGCGTTTTTCATAGCCTTGCTTGATATTATCCAGAATCACTTTTTTCAGCTCGTCCAGGGTTTTATAGGGCCCGGCCTTTTTGGCCATCGCATCATTAATCGGCGGTAAAATCTCCTGTCGGATTTCGTTTAACACCACCTCGAAGGTGATTTCCCGGCCGGCCAGATTTTCATTGGAAAAATCCTTGTCAAATTTTGTGGTAAACGATTTGGTGTCCCCCGGCTTCATGCCGGTGATCTGATTGTCGAAATCATCAGAGACGACCGCTTTTCCGATTTGCAGGCTGAAATTTTCGCTTTTGGCAAATTCGGGAACCGGCGCCCCATCCTGCAAACCTTCAAGATCGATCATAACGAAATCGTCTGTTTGGACCGGCCGGTCTTCAGAAATCTTTTCATGCCGGGCCATACCCTTTTGTAGCGCTTTCAACTGAACATCCACCTCGTCGTCGCCGGGCGCATACAGGGTTCGTTTCAGGTCCAGCCCGTGAAAATCGATATCGTCGATTTCCGGCGTGACTTCAACGGTAGCTTCATATTTATAGGCGCTGTCGGCAGCCAGTGCAGGCGGATCCAGCTCGGGGTTTCCCACGATTTTCAGTTCGGTCTGTTTGATGGCATCGATGAATGAATTTTGAATCAAGCGGGAAGATACATCGGCATGCACATCCTTTTTAAACATACGTTCCAAAACGGTCCGTGGGACTTTCCCCGGTCGAAAGCCCTTCACCTTGGCGCTTTTCTTCAGCTGGTTATAAGCTTTTTCCAGTTCCTGGACAACCTCCTCCCGCGGTATTTCTATATGAAGCGTTTTTTTTACGCTGCTAACATCCTCAACTTTAAATGCCATCGTGTTTCCAATTCAGTAAAATTTAAGCGCCTTAAACTGACCCGGGGTCAATTCGCCTGAAGGCACTTTGTTGACTGCATAAGTGGTGCGAGAGGGGAGACTTGAACTCCCACTCTGTCTCCAGAGCTGGATCCTAAGTCCAGTGCGTCTACCAATTCCGCCACTCTCGCATTTGTAATAATAAGGGAAATCCGGGCAAGAGATTTGGGCAGACCAACTTGGCAGGATGGAAAAGTCGCTGAAAAATCATGCGATTTTAATGCGACAGCTCAGTCCCCAAATCCTTTAAATTCCAGTATAAAAGACAATACTGATAATGTCAATCGAATCAGATGTCAAGATAAATATAGCCAAAACGCATCTGATGGAGTTGAAAAAAAGAATGGATTTATGTATAAAAATAAGATGTTTTCATTGATAGCGCAAATTCCAAATTCTAACATTTGCCACCACCCAAAACCGCACATGCCCCCGGTAAAAAAGAAGTTTGTGCGCGTGCCATTTATAACGGTAATATTCGTCAGTCTGCTGATTTGCGCCTGGATCCCGGACGCATATGCAAAAAAGAGGCTTTTTGAGGCGGATCTGCCGGTGGTCGCGATAGACCCGGGGCATGGTGGCAAAGACACCGGAGCGAAAGGTCAGAATGGTGTGTTGGAAAAATCCGTTACACTCAACCTGGCGCGCATGATTGCAAAACAGCTGGATGCCGATTACCGGGTGGTTTTGACCCGCAATGACGATTACGGGCTTGACAATTCAAGCCGCACAGCGGCGGCCAATCATGCCAAGGCCGATATTTTCATCAGCCTGCACACCGGCAGCAGCTTTATCCATGATATCAATAGATCTTCCGTATATTTTTATCTGCCATTTCAGGGATCTGCTTTGACGACTGAATCTATAATACAGCAATCCCCGGCCGTTGATCAGTCGGCTGTCCGCTGGAATATGATTCAGACCAAATACCGGGCAGCCAGCGAAAAATTGGCGAATCAAATGCAATCCCGGTTGACGGCGATCTGGCAGCCGCCGGACGTGGTCGTTCAGGGAATCCCCATGCTGGTTCTTGAAGGCGCTGATATGCCGGCAGTGGCAATAGAAATAGGGAATCTGGCCAATGCGAGCGCAGAAAAAGAACTGGCTGATCCCCGCTTTCTGTCGGACATTGCCAGGGTGATTGCCGCATCGATTGCGGCCTTTTTGGCAGAAAAACCGAAGTAGGCCTTGCAAATCGCTTGTTGTCGTTTGACTATCGAATATTAAAAAAACGGTTATGCAGAAAGCCCAGGTCAGTATCTTTCAACCACGAAGGCCACGAAGGACCCGAAGATGGGGTGACAATTTATTCATCCTGCCTTTGTGATCTTCGTGATCTTCGTGGTGAGATCGCTATCGGACGTAAACGACTGGAACTTTCCAGATAACCACGTTAAATTTTATTGGTTCCGCCTTGAACGGATTCGGTCCTTGTACTATAATCTAGATTTTAGTACCTGGCGGAATATACAAAAAGGTATTATCGGGGCGTGGCGCAGCCTGGTAGCGCGCCTGCTTTGGGAGCAGGAAGTCCCCAGTTCAAATCTGGGCGCCCCGACCAATAATTTCAAGCACTTAGAGCCTTTTTAAAAGTGCTTTTTTTGTGGATTTTGGCTTTCCGGTACCTTGTAGGTATTCACTATGGGATTTTTAGAATTCAAAATTTCATCAGATTCGATACATATGACAAATTTATATTGACCTTTGACGATTTCCAGTATAATTTTGCAGTCTCCATAATAAGAGATTCATTTAAAATCACTACAATTACAGCCTTATAGCGAAAAAGATCCTTGTAATATAATTTCAACTGTTAAATCAAGGGGGGGCGGTATGAAGAAAATTATGGTGATTGTTTTCTTATTTCTCTTAAGTCTTTTATCAGCTCATGCGACTCCCATAGGAATTGGAGATTTTTCAGACAGCCAAACGATTATTGATTTCAATGGCATTCCTGCCGGGGAGGCTATTACCAATCAATTTGAAAAAGAATTTGGCGTTACTTTTTTGCTTTCTGGTTCTCTTGACCCACCTCTTTTTGATGACGAAGGAAAACCATTTCCAATCTTCTTTGGAGATCCAACCCCCGGAACGACAATTAACGGTACGATGTCAGCTGCAAATTTCAATAATTCGCAAATAGATCCAATAGAAGGTAATCCAATAAATGCTGAATTTACCAGTTTGCAAAATAGAGTGGGAATGTTCTTTGGCACCGCTAATAGTCTCGACACTGAAGTTCAGATTCAGGCTTTTAGAGGCGAACGTCTTTTAGAGACACAAACATTTTTGAGTTTAGCCGGCAACAGCCTGCCAGGAGGGAATTTGGCGACTGTGTTCGGGGGTATTTTCCTCGAAAGTGGATTTGATAGGATTGAGTTTAGCAGCAAGGGTTTTGGTACTTTTCAAGTCGATAATTTTCAATTTGAAAGGTCAGAAGATCGTGCCCCAGGCCCCGGTCCCATACCTGAACCCGCCACGATCTTATTGCTAGGCTCTGGTCTTTTGGGCTTAGCAGGATTTGGACGGAAGAAGTTTTCAAGAAGGAATTCGGACAGAGCGCTTAAGCTGATTGAGTAAATGGCTTGATATGCCGGAATTTAAGTCAGCGCCCGCCTATATTTGTGCACCTTCGGCGCATTCAAAATCTTCACGCCCCGAGCAATCCTCCTTCCATAAAAGGTTCAGCGTTCAGAGGTTCTGGGTTCAAAGGTTAAGGTTGCCGGCAATTGGCTGCTTGCTTCTGGCTATTGGCTTATTGTCGATAATTGCATATGCCGTCCCCAGTCCCCAGCACCCACTCTTTTGCGCTTATCCTTAAGGCTCACAGAGCAGCTCTTCAGACTGAGTGTGCTTCTATCGTAGAACTCATCAAGGTCTGCGGGGCAGCTCACTTATACTCAGTCCTCAGTCCTTAAAACTCAGTCCTATATTTTGACACCTGCTTGCCCGCCGAAGCTACGCCGGCAAAGGCGGGACACCTGAAACCTTATTTTACTTCTTTGGTGTGCTTCAACACGGTCGGTGTGGCGATAAGCACCAGCAGATCACCCAGTGGCCCGTTACACACCAAGGTGATAATCGATAGCAAAATCGACCACACAACAACTTCGGATTTGACAACCGTGGCACTAAGCGCCTGGGGGGTAAAAAAGAACAAAATCAAATTAAGCGCACAGATAGCGGCCGCTCCCCACACCGCCCAGCGGCGCCTGTTCCAAATACCGATTCCGAAAACGATCAAAGGCAATATCTGCAGCAGATATTTCAGGCCGAAAAAGGTAACCAAATTATCCGGCAGATTGGGCTCATAGGCCAACCAGATAATACCTTTGAATATACACAGCCACCCCACCGCCCAGATTGGCCATGGAAAATCAACAGACATCCTCTCGGACGGAAAAATCCGAAAGCTTTTTTCGGTCATCATTTGCTCCTCATTTCAGCCGAACAGCCCGCCGCAGACCAGGGCATGCACATCATGATATAATTGAATTCTATTTTCTTTTAGGGTATCAAAAGGCGCAGGTCAATCAAAAAGCGGGTGGAAAGGCCCCGGTTCGTTTCACACATCACACCATTTGGATGCAGAAATGCTAAAGCCCGCTTAGCTCAGCAGATTAACAACGGACAGGGTGATGATCAGAAATGAAAGCACCGCTCCGGCCATACCGAAAAAAAAGGGGTAGCGGAAAAAAAGGACATCCAGTTCAGGACCGGATTGATCCAGCTTTTCGAAAAAAGTTCGGGTTTCAAACCAGGTATTTAGTCTGTTTTCAAACGCTCGCATTTTCTGAGGCGCAACCAACAGAAAAATACCGATTACCAGGCCACAAACGCATCCGATTCTCGCAATCCAGGCAAAAAAGAAAAAGATAATCTCAAGGGTCAGAAAATATTTTTGTGAACCCAAAAACACACCAGCGAAATTGGCGATATCGACATTGAAAAAGAAAAAAATAAGCGCAAAGATCGAACCCGCAACGAGACACAACCCGACAATTACGTGATGGCTGTAAATAAGCGCCTCCGTTGGAATATCCTTGTCCAGAATGCGCGCGGAAGACCCGACGGCGATATTGCGATTAAAAAAACTTCCAATGGTTTTTGTCAGACGGGGCGAAAACAGCAGCAACAGTGAAAATGCCATCCCCAGAACGCCAAACAACAATGTCAATATTTCAACTGTGTGAAACGCTATATCCCAAAAAATTTCCATTGTGGATTCCTATTTCTGAGTGAGTTTAACGGCAATATCATTCACACGAGCATTGGCTATGGATAACAATTTTTTTCGGACAACCCGAGAATAATATTCGCGTTCAGTTTTCGTAAAGGCCTCGTTTTTCAGCTTCTTAAACACCAGGTCCTTTTGTTTGGGTGAGAAAAGCCGGGCCAGGCTGGCGTCAAGCTCGGTGGAACCTTCCGGCACAACCGGCTTGCGCTCGGAACCTGTTCCTTCAGGTTTTTGCGCCGGTATAGCCTTTTTAATCCTGGCGGTGTAATCCCGTAATGTATTTTGAGCGGACCTGATAGAGATACTTAAACCGCTGCTCAGTGAGAGCATGCGAGAGGACAGCAAGGTTCCATATCTTGCCTTCAAGGGGTTGACAATTTTCTTCAGATTTTGCGGCGCCTCAACGCCCTCGAGGTCAAATAATTCATCGGTGAGTAGCAGTAATTTTTCCAGATTTTGCTTTTTCGGACTTGATTCCCAGTATTTGGAAAACAGCGCATGGCTGTTGAGCGAGACACCGTTACGCGCACAAATGCTCAGCACAACTGGAAACCGAAGGACCAGGGCCGGGTCGTTGGAACTTGCAAGCGCATCAAGAATAACAGTTGCCTGACTTCCGGTCAGCCGCTTTTGACCGGAATCGGCCAGCAACGAGTCTAGTACGCGCAAGACTGCATCCGAACCGTTGGTTTTAACCGTCGATGTAAATTTGCCATCCGTTTTCATTTTGCGAATAAGTGCCAAGTTTTCTAAGTTGTTCTAAATACAAATATATCTGATTCAGGTGGTTTTATCAACTAAAATTGTATCTATTTATACAAATCTAGTTTGACGGTGATGCAGGAGGGCCTGGTAAGATAAATATGTATTTGAAAAAATTTATACAGTTATGCAGAAAGCCCAAGTTAGTTTTTTTCAACCACGAAGGGCACGAAGGGCCCGAAGACTATGTGTAAATTTATTCATCCTGCATTTGTGATCTTCGTGATCTTCGTGGTGAGATCACTATCGGAAGTAAACGACTGGAACTTTCCAGGTAACCACGAAATATTATTTTAGGCATTATCAGATTATGAACGATAGACGCGTTGTCTTGCTTTAGCGGCTTTTTTGAGGGGGGCAACATGAACGTCAACGTAATCAAATACGCGGGCATATTTTTTCCCGGGTGCCGGGCGCAAAACACGGCCGAGATACTGAAGCAAACGCCCGCTGAATTTTATCGGTGTCGCCAAAAATAAGGTTGTCAGATCCTTGCAATCAAAACCCTCTCCGATTAACTGGCCGGTGGCGATCAGTATATGCACCTCACCACGGTTGATCCTTTCCAGGACTCTTTTGCGCTCTGCCATATCGAGGTCCCCGGTGAGCAGCTCGGATGTCAGCTTGAAACGGTAACGCAGCAGCGCCTGGAGATTTTCACAGTGCGCCTTGCGATCCGATAAAATCAAACAGATCCCCGTATTTCGGGCGGCCGCATCGGCGATGTCGGTAGCAATCTGGATATTCCGTTGGGTGTCGCTGGCCAGTTCGGCCAGCATTTTGCTGTATTCAGTGACCGGATCATATCGGGTGCTGAAATGGGTGTTGCGAAAAACCACTTTGGCCGGCAAAACATCACCGCTTTCAATGAGTTGGCTTTTGTCCACCTCGTGGTGTTTATCGCCCAGATGCCAGAAAATTAATTTGGAAAGTTGATCCCTTCGATACGGCGTAGCAGAGAGGCCCAGCATATATTGAGAATCAAATGCGGAAACCGCCTCGGTAAAGGTGCGGCTCGGGCAACGGTGGCACTCGTCAACCATTAAAAAGCCAATGCTTTCAGAAACCTCATCGGCACATTTATAAAGAGATTGCACCAGGGAAACGGTAATCTTTTCGCCGGTCTTTTTTTTGCCGCCTCCGATAACCCCCACATTTTCGGGTTCCAGATCCAGAAAAGCGCCAATTTGCTCAACCCACTGGGCGGCAAGTTCTTTAGTGTGAACGACGATCAGGGCCGGCTGTTTCCGCTGTGCGATAATATACAGCGCCATAACCGTTTTGCCCGAGCCGGTGGCGGAGCTCAGGGTCCCAAAATCTTTTGCCAGCATTTTATCCACAGCGATTTTCTGAAAAGGTTTCAGCCGGCCTTTAAAGGTAAAATTTATCGGCTTGAGCCGGCGGCGTTGATCATCTATGTGAAACTCAAGGCCCTGCCGTCGACACGCGTTAATCAGATGCCGAATGTAGCCACGCGGTATCCACAGCCCGTTTCGGCCGACCTTGTCGTAAAATTTTAGCATTTGAGGGGTGCCCCGGTTCCAGCGGCCCATACGGTCATTTTCCAGCCATTTGGGATTTACAAATTCAAGCTTTTCGACAAGGCTCTCCATCAGCTGAGGCGGAACATCTTGAAGCTGCAGGTTTTGTTTGATGGTAATTGTTAATGGCGGCATAAATGAGCGGTTATTCTTCCGGGATTACTATTTAGGTTCTTCAGTGAGAGATATGATAATTAAAATTAACTTAAAAATAGTAGATCACGCTCATGAGCACCCGCTCGATGCGGGATTTCGCATCAGATCTTAATTAATTTAAGGTGCTCAAAAGGCGAAAACCGATTTAAAAGTAAAGCGTACACGTCAGTATTCGAGCATTTTGAACCGGTTTTATGCACTCCCTAGTATTTATAGAAATAGATGTGTAATCCATTTATCCAGGATAACACAGCGCTTGGGCGCCTGTCCGCCGCAGGCGGGTTAGATGCATTATTGAGTTAATTTTTCTTTGGATTGCTTGTCTTCCTTTATGAGTGCCTGTGCGATTTGAATATCGTAAGCCTGCTTGGGATCAAAATCTTTGACTTGATAAATCCCCTGGGCCTTTCTGATTGCGTCGTATGAAACCCAGCCGTGCTCTTCCCACAGCTCCGGGTCATCAGAATTCCACATCCGAAACCAGATCTCCCTCACCCCTTCCCGCACGTACATTCGCACCTTTTTGTTCAACGGAAACGGGTAGTAATATAGGCCTTTATCATCTTTCATGTCATAAACCTTCACGTTCTAAGGTTCAGAGTTCAGAGGTTCAAAGGTTACAGAGCTCAGGCGTCAGACTTCCGGCAGAGTATTTGTTCTCAGTCCGCAGCTTGGCGCACCGTAGCTTTAGCGAAGGCGGGTCCTCAGCACTTAGTTCTTATTTTTTCTGACACCTGACACCTGAACACTGAAACCTAATTCTACCTGAACCTATGCTCGTTAGAGCTTTCCCCGTTCCTGCATGATGCGCATATAAGTTTCTACGCCTGATTTGGGGGGTTCGTAAAGCTTGTCATCATCTTTCTTGACGAGCTGAATGGCCTCTACCGGGCAGGTGGTCACGCACAGCCCGCAGCCGATGCAGCGGTTCAGAAGTACCGACGAGATACCGTCTACGACTTCAACAGCTTCCATCTGGCAGCGGTCCACGCAGGTTTCACAACCCGTGCACAGCGCCTCATCGACCCGGGCGTAATAATTACTCTGAACGGCTTCTGCCGGATTAGGCTGTTTTTTCAACGAGCGTAGCATCCCGCAGCAATCGCCACAACAACTGCACATGCCGCCGATTTTTTGCGAGTTGAACGGCTGCATTACCAACCCGGCTTTTTCATTCCGGATAACTACCTGCCGGGCTTCTTCTTTACTGATATAGCGGCCCATGCCGTTTTCAACGTAATAGTCGGCATGTGAGCCGAACGAAAAGCAGTTATCATTGGGTTTGTCACAATCATGGCCGGCCAGTTGGGTCTGCGTTCGGCAGACACACGGTGTAATGGCAATCTTCTCATGACCATCGATAATCTGCAAAACATCTTCATAGGGTGCAACCGGCCAGTCGGCAACGATCTGCTGGTTAATCGGAATGGTTCGCATAACCGGTGTTTTGTATGATTGTAATTTCTGTAATAAGGTCTTTTCGAAATATTCCTCATTATCGCGCGCGAATTCAGCATCCATGGCTCTAACCTGAAACTCAAATATCCCGACTACATACGGTATGGCTGCATAGCGAACCCGATCCTCATCCCGTTTGCGAAAAATCAGGCCCCTTTGAGCCATTTGCTCCATCAAACCGGCGACTTCATCCGCATCCCGGTTAAGCCGATGGGCGACAGCATCCGGCGCTTCAAGCAAGGGATGCAGCTGCATAAACAATTCAGCCTCTGCTTCTGAAAACAACCGTTTGAGCAACTTGATCTCGATCTTATTTTCTGTCTCGGGCAACCCCACCGCCAGCTCGTCCAGCCGCGCGCGCAGACGTTCATAGACATCACGCATAACTTTTCCTCCCGGGAATCATATTAGTTACCGCAGAAATGTTGGATTTTTTTATTAACCGCTGACTAACGCAGACTACCGCGGACTATTTAGATACTCCTGTAAATCCTGTCTAAAAAATAAGCTTATACTAGCAAGTCAATTTGTTTTCAATGATCAAAGACCATGGCACTCCAGAAACTCAATGATTGCCTGATTGACGGCCTGAGGCTTTTCCATCGGCGCAATGTGGCCCGCATCCAGGATATGTGTGCGCGCTGCCTGCGGGATGGCCGATTCAAGAAAATCCGCATACTTTGGCGGTGTGAGTTTATCGTCTTCGGCCGAAATAATCAGTACCGGAACACTTATTTTCCCCAGTCGCGCCATCACATTAAACCGATTGCAGGCCCGAAAATCACCGTTGACAACAGCGCGGCTGCAGCGGGCAAGATCATCTTGAAATAGTCGGATCACTGCCCGATCCGTTTTTTCGGATGCTGCGAGTTTGGATATCATACCCACGAAGGCCGTAAAGTCATTTTCAATGGCTTCAAAAATAGCCGGCAGGACCTTAAGCTTCGCACCCGTACCGATTAAAATACCGGCGCTGAAACGATCCGGATATTCCAGCAGCAGCTGCTGGGCAATGGCACCCCCCAGGCTCAAGCCGCAGGGGATTGGGCCCGGCGGGTCCAGGGTATCGAGGAATTCAACTACCGCCGCCACGTAAGCTTCAACCGTATCCTTGACGGCGCTTTTGCTGCCACCGTGACCGGGAAGATCAATTGCCACCGTGTTGGCCTTTTCAGTCAGGCCGTTAACCTGAGCCTGCCAGAAATGAGCACCGCCACCGGAACCATGAATGAAAACAATCGTTGGTTTTCCCGCATCCAAAGGCCACCTGCCGGTGATAAATCCGATCCCGCCGCTCTCTCTCTTCTCCATCGATCCTCCAATCAAAGGTTCAAAGGTTCCAAGGTTCGTGGTTCAAAGGTTCAGGCCTGCTACTTTCAACCGGGCGAGTATAGATACAACCATCCATCACTGTCAAATGAATAGATTTGACTACTGCCAGACAAACCGAAATAAATGGAGATTGTTTAATTAGCCACAGATTTACCCTGTTAAATAAAATCTTACTCCATGAAATAAGATTTTAATGCGAAGCATTATTTAACAGGGCAGGCACAGACTCACACTAACTTTTGTTCGGCCGACTCCCACGATAAGGCTTCGCCTTACCCGGGGCAAGTTGGCCGAACAAAAACAGTCAATCGCTTAGCGATTATATAAGCTATCAAATCGTTAAATACATATAGAAACTGTGAATATTAAGGGGAAAGTATCACAATGGAGAATTTAATCTTTATCGGAATCGAATTTTTAGGCCCGGTCGGTTTCTGTGGATGACACCTGACCTTGGCTCCGGGCAAGAAGCCTTTACCTATGATAAGCGATTGTCGAGGTCGAAGATCCGCCTCTAAAGGATTGCTGCTGCTACGAGGAAGATGGCGTTCAGCTATGGTTGACTATGCGGGAGGGCATTTGACGCAATAGATGTACTAATCCGCTGGCGACGGATAAATCTTAGTGCGTAAATTCTATTTATTGCAATTAAACCCATCTCAAAAATTGTAGATCACGCCCACGGGGCGCGACGTAAACCGATTCAAAAACGGAGTATACACGTTAGTATTCGAGTATTTTGAATCGGTTTACAACAAAGCCCCTGGGCGTTAGATGCATTTTTGAGATGGGTTTTAGTTGTTGCAGATACTATCCGCCATCATAAAAAACATCCCCCGGAACTTCGGCGACATATCCTTAAACTGGAATCCCAGGGCCACGATTTTTCTCTTTTTCCAGCTAAACTCCCGGCTCCAGACAATGGTGCCCGACACCTTCATGGTAAGCTCTTCTTTGGGCAGGCTCAGTTCGATTTTGGCAGTTTCAACCCTTTTATAAATGGATGAAATGCTCTTGTATTTACCGTCCAGAACCACACACAGGCCGTCGACGGAAATGTCCCGGGAATAGCAGTCAAGGATCAGCGGGTCGTGTTGGTTGGCATTTGTATAAATATGCAAATTAATTTTGAGCGGGAGCTGGTGCCGCCCGATCTTGCGCACCTTTTTCGGAGCATCATCATTATCATCGGATTTTTTACGCACGTGATACAGATCGAGCAACCGCGTCTCGATATTCGGATATTTCTTACAAATTTTTATGAGATTGGGTTTGGAAATCAGGAGCAGCTCGGTCCAGGCCGATGTCTCAATTAAGGACCTGGAAGTGCCGTCTTCCTTAAAAGGGTAAAGATCGCCAAAGAACTGATTTTCGGTCAATGTGTATACCATTTTCCGATAAAGCGTATCTTTCTGTTTCCGTAACGGGAATAAAACCGTTTCCTTTAACTCGCCGGACACCACCAGAAAGAGATTGTTTTCCCGGTCACCGCTTTTTTTAATCAGCTTCCGCGGGGCCAGCCTCAGATGACCCAGTTTGGAAATAAAGGCTATCAATTCCTGATAGGACAGTCGCTGAAAAAACGTTTTCAACGGTGATTCATTGAAGTTGCCTTTTTGAAAATTAAGATAAAAAAGACGGGCTTCCTTTGGGGTCGGCGACTTAATTTTCCACTGCAGTAACTTGGAATCGATGGCCTGCAAAACTTTGCCGGCCTCAGTGAATAACTGGGCGGCTTTGGCGTATGATTTGGCAGCCTCGGCGTGATGCTGTTGTTTAAAGAGCAGATCGGAATAAATCTTCTGCAAGGCGGGATCATTGGGAAAAATCTTAAGAATGCTCTTAAATTCCGCAACGGTTTTGATAGCCAGCGAGCCTTCAATAATTTGTTCCGCAATGCTGATGTGACTTTTTATGTTCGCTTTCATGGTGTTATCCAAATATTATGGCATCCCTTTTCATAAATAGCAATCCAAGCGAGTCCGTTTTGAATATCGGCATTCTCTTTGAATTCTTTATCACAAAAAATCAGTTGGTTAATCGATCAGTTGTCAGAGGACAGAGGATAAAAACTGGAAGATGAAGCACATATCTTATTTTGACTCGACAGCCTTCGACTTGAGCTCAGGCCGAAAGCAGCTCGTCGCAGGCTGGAGCCTCTGAACCCTGAACTTATGAACCTCTGAACCTTGTAGAGTGAAAATACTAATGTTTTTCAAGATATTAGCTGATATAGAAGCCAGGGCCGAGGGGCTGAGCTTGCTCTGGACAAACTTTCCGAAACATCTTATGATATATAGGGCTGATTCATTGAAGCCGTGTCCACAGGCGGCATGTCGCGTTTGAGGGGGGACAGCATGACCAGATCAGGGCCAACCGGCCGAGTCCGGAAGCGCGCGCAGGATGGCACTCACCTTTTGGCCAACCTGTTGCTTGTCTTATTTCTGGTCTGTTGCGGACAGACTGCTGAAACCGGTGGCCCGCAACAGGGCCAAACACCGGTGCAACCTCAGGTACAAGGCGCAAATCAGGCCACAATGCCGCAGCCGGAAGGGCAACAATTTCCATATGTACCCGATGAAGTGCTGGTAAAATTCAAGCCCGAGACGAGCGCCAAAACCATTGCGCGCATTCAGGCTGAACTGAAACTGGAAACGATCAGACAATTTTCAAGCCCGAACCTATTTTTGATGAAAATTACCGACGGCGCACCAGTCGAAGCAACCATTAACCGTTTAAACAACCACGAAGCAGTTAAATATGCGGAACCCAATTATGGGGTTAAAACGACTCAGTAAGAATAAGGCAACATCAGCCGGGGTCGCCGGTCAGATGTGGTGCCTGCTGATTGCGGTTTTCTGCTTTTTGACAGCCGTATCGGCTGCGGCTGCAACGGACGTTCCACCTGCGGACCGTGGATCTCAGCTCCCGGCCTTTGTGCCCGGCGAACTGCTGGTAAAATTCCGGCCCATGGTGCGAAGGGAAGCGGCCGCTGGCTATGAGTATTGGTTTGATATATCCACCCGGCGAACCTTTGCCATCAACGGCTACCAGCAGGTGCGGCTGCCCGAAGGCACGGACATCGAAGAAGCCCTGGAAATTTATCTTGAGGATCCGGATGTGGAGCATGCCGAGCCCAACTATATTGTATCCGCCAATATTGCCCCCCCGGATGACACCGAATTCAATCGCCTGTGGGGCCTGCATAACACGGGCCAGAATGTAAACGGGACAAACGGTACCGGTGAGGCCGACATCGATGCGCTGGACGCATGGGATGTGACCACCGGCAGCGCGGATGTCGTGGTGGCCGTAATTGATTCAGGGGTAGATATTAACCATCCGGATTTAAAGGCCAACATATGGATTAATGCCGATGAGGTCCCCACCAACGGCATCGACGACGACAATAACGGCTATATTGATGACGTCAACGGGTGGGATTTTTTGATTAGCAATAATGACCCGCGCGATGCCCATGGACACGGGACCCATGTTGCCGGAACTATTGCGGCCGTGGGCAATAATAACGCCGGCGTAGCCGGCGTCAGCTGGTCGGCCAAAATTATAGCCCTGCGATTCCTGGATGCCTGGGGCTTGGGCAGCACCGCCGATGCTATCGCAGCCATCGAATATGCCAACGACATGGGCGCTGATGTCATCAACAACAGCTGGGGCGGGGGCGGCTATTCCCAATCCCTTAAAAATGCCATCGATGCATCCAATGCGGTGGTGGTGTGCGCCGCCGGTAACAGCGGTCGCAATACCGACAGCTCCGCGCATTATCCATCCAGCTACACCAGCGCCAACATTATCGCGGTGGCCGCCAGCAACCAGGACGACCAGCTGGCGTGGTTTTCAAACTATGGTGCCACTTCTGTGGACGTGGCGGCACCGGGAACGAATATCTTCAGTGCTGCACCCGGGCGAGAAACGGTCTGGGGCGATGATTTTGAACACAATGATATTGCCGGCAACGGCTGGACCACCGGCGGCACCAACGACACCTGGGATACGACCAGCGAAGAGGCTTTTTCCGGCATTAGATCATTGACCGACAGCCCGAATACCAACTATCTAAACAATACCGATTCCTGGGCATATACGCCGGCAGTTAACCTGTCCAATCAGACCGCGTCCAAACTGGAATTCAAAATTTACGGGACCACGCAAACCGGTAGGGATTTTTTGTGGGTTGAAGCCTCCAGCAATGCGGTTATCTGGGACCCGGTCAATTTTCAACTGCCGGGCGACACGAAGTTGTACAATGGTGTTTCGGGAACGTTTTCCTCCTGGACGACCGTCAACGCAGATCTGGAAGCCTATGACGGCATCAGCACCGTCTACGTCCGCTTTTGGTTTGCCACCAACGGCAGCACCGTTTCAGACGGCTATTATATCGATGATGTGAAGGTAACGGCGGCTTCATCTGTTTACAGCGGTAACGAATATACATTTAAAGACGGCACGTCCATGGCCACCCCGCATGTGGCCGGGCTGGCTGCGCTGATAAAGGCCCACAACCCGGCGCTGACCCATATTGAAATCAAGGCGCTCATCGAAGACCGTGTCGATTTTAAATCCGCCTTGAACAACAAAGTGGCCACCGACGGCCGTATCAATGCCGCTGCAGCCCTGGCGGCCCCGCAAATATCCAGCGTCCAGGTCAGCGCCGTGACTGAAACCACTGCAGTGATCACGTGGACCACCGACAAACCGTCCGACAGCGTTGTACAGTATGGCACCGCCAGCAACAACTGGGACAGTTACCCGAATACGGAATCAGATTCGGCCCTGATGACCAGTCACAGTATCACCCTAAGCGGCCTGACGCAGGAAACCAATTATTATTTTATGGCGGGTTCAACCGATGCCTACGGCAACGGCCCGGATAACAGGTCCGGTGACGTCAATCCCGTAGCGGAAGCCATGTTTGTCACTGCCGATGCGGATCCGCCTTCCATCGTGCAATTTCCGACCATTAATTTTGCCGCCGATACGATCACCGTCACCTATGACGAGGAGGATATGCAGGGCGCCGCTGCTGAAGATAGCTACAACTTCAGCCCCTCCATGAACTTTGCTTCGGTCAACCCTAAAGATGATGATATTGCCGATTTGGGCAGCTCGACTTATCGACTGTCCATGGCGTCGATTCCGGCTTATGAGATATACACGTTCACCGTCAGCGGTATCACCGATCTGGCCGGCAACCCGGTGACACCTGCCAGTCTTACGATAAACGACAACGACGGTGACGGTATGGCCAATGACTGGGAAACCGCAAACGGCCTGAACCCGTTAATCGATGACAGCGTTGCAGATACAGACGGTGACGGTTACACCAATCTTCAGGAATACGAGGCCCGCACCAATCCGCGCAGTTCAGCGGAAACGCCGTTTGCCATTTACGAAACCATTCCCGAACATAACGCCGGCATCACTGATAACCAGCGGGTGCCACACAACACTGCAGTGGCGGTATTGCTGGAGTCGGCGCACGGAATCGACACCACCGATAACACCAGCGCACAGTTCACCATCACAGACGGCGTCAACGCAAGCTACACCCGCAATCTGGGGCACGGTACCGTGCGGTTTGTAAAACTGACCGCCGATCCGGATACCCTGGTCACCCGCATGTGGGTGGTGTATGATCGCAGCGAAGAAAGCGCCCCCTTTCAAAACTTTCCATATGACAGCGATGTGAACATCAAAGTCGATGCCACCGATAGCATGGCCAACGACATGATCCAGGCCGGCTTCGCTTTTAGGGTAGAGACGGAAACGGAGTCAGACGATGCCTGGGCGTTGGAGAACCTGCCCGATAGCGACAATGTCGCCGCAGAAGATCCTGACCTGGGTGGCGGCCTCAATGAAGGCATCGAAGTTATCAGCGGTGCGCTGACAGGTGCCAAGATCATTTACGACAGCAGCGAGCTGCAAACACCCCTGTTCGGGCCCATGAACGAAATTCCGACGGTCACGGGTGCCAAAGGTGTGGGGCTTCCCATGAACCTGCAACCCCCGGCCGTATTCGACAGCCCAGTCAAAATCCTGATCCCCTGCCCCGGCTACGACGATGTCAGCGGGCTCAACGTTTATTATTACGACGGCAACAGTTGGGTCCTGGCGGTTGATGCCGCCGGCAATGTAAGGCCCGGCGGCGAAGGCCTGGTGCTGCCCGGCAGTCGGATTGATCACAACGACACCGATCCGCCCACCATCGAAATCCGGGTCTTTCACTTTTCGGGCTTCCAGGCCGGCGCTTCCTCCGGCGGCGGAGGTGGCGGCGGAGGTGGCGGCGGCTGCTTCATTGCCGCAGCCTCAAGCGGCTCCCTGCTCGGGCACCTGATCTATTATGTTTTTTTCAACCTGGCGCTGGTCGGCTTAGGCATCTACGCCTTCAATAAAATCATGCGGCGCCGTTAGATCATATTTCGGGTTGCGTGTTGCGCGTTACGCGATGAGGGTTACGAGTGTTGAGCGACAAGTAGCCAGAGACCAGCAGCCAGCAGCGGTTTTTATTTGTTTTTACGCCAGCGCTGGTGGGTGATGCCGTGCTTTTTGATGCGGTAATTCAGGGCGCGGGGTGTCAGCCCTAATTCTTGTGCAGTGTCTTTTTGAATCCAAAGATTTTTCTCAAGCGCGCGGCAAATGAGCTTCTTTTCTTCTTCATCCGAAAGTCGTAGATGTTTGGCAGGGGATGGGGCGGCCGGTGGCGGCCGTTCGCCGATTTTTGGAATGGAGACGTGCACCGCCTCGATACAATCAGCATCAGCCAGGAAAATTGCTCTTTCAATGGTGTTGGACAATTCACGAATGTTGCCGGGCCAGGGGTAAGTCTTCAGCAAGACCAGAACTTCAGGTGACATACGGATGATCTGTTTTTTGACCATTTGAGCCAGCCGCCCCATCAGATGGTGCGCCAGCGGCTCGATGCATTCGATACGCTCCCGCAGCGGGGGCATGTGAATGCGCAGGACATTAATGCGGTAATACAAATCTTCCCGGAATTTTCCCTCCTGCACCATTGTTTCGATGTCACGGTTGGTGGCCGCGATGATACGCGTATCGGAGCCGATGGTTTTGCTGCCACCCAACCGTTCGAAGGCTTTTTCTTCCAGCACCCGCAACAGCTTGGCCTGCAGGTCAAAACTCAGCTCACAGAACTCATCTAAAAACAGGGTCCCCCCATCGGCCTGCTCAAAACGCCCGATTCGAAGCTTATCTGCCCCGGTAAATGCGCCTTTTTCGTGGCCGAAAAGTTCGCTTTCCAGCAACGTTTCGGGAATATTGGCACAATTTACCTTGATAAACGGTTTGTGTCGCCGGGGACTGTTGAAGTGAATGTTCCCGGATAGAAAACTTTTTCCGGTACCGGTTTCTCCGGTCATTAAAATGGTCGATTCAGTCTGTGCCAGCCGCTTGATACTGTCCATAACCATTTTCATCGACGGGCTCTCGGCAATGATGCGGTCATAATCGTAAGCAACATCCTGCTGCCGCCTTAAATAATCGATTTCATTTTTCAGGCTGCGGTTTTCGATGGCCTGATGGACGGCGAGACGTATTTTTTCAGCGACCAGCGGTTTGGTCAGAAAATCGGCGGCGCCGGCTTTGATAGCCTGCACGATCAGCCGGGCATCCTGCAGGGGGCCGGTGACGATAATGGGTGTTAATGGTGCGAGCTGTTGAAGACTCTGGATGATTTTTTCAATGTCGGCGCTCTCTTCGTGCAGGTCAAAGACGATCACATGAAAGGTTTCATTTTTCATGCGCTCGGCGGCATCCGGCACACCGGAGACCGCCCTGATGCTGTATTCGGCCACCAGGGCATCGACGATACCGCGCGTCTCGGCTTCAACTTCGCCGATGATGATGATCCGCGCCAGCTTTTCAATTTCCGTTTTTGGCACAACTGATCCTATTGGTGGGTTTTATTTTTTCATATCTAATCTAAAATGTAGAATGACTAGTGTCTGTTTTATTAATTAGACAGGATTAACAGGATTATTAGGATTATTTTTCTTTTCCAGTTTCCAGATGAAACTGGAAAAACTCAATCCGCTTTCAGCGGAATAAAACGGTTTATAAAATTATTTGCTTTGCAAAGTTGAGTCATCACGACCTGAATTCACATATATTAATTTGCACTTACAATTTCCAATTTTATTCGCCGGAGGCGATTGGTGTTTGGGCGCTCTCTTCTTGAGGACGGCCAGGAAAGAAAATCCAACGTATCCTGTAAATCCTGTCTAAAAAAATCATCTATTATGCCTACCGAACCAATAAAACTTTTTGCTGAAACTTAGAGCTTTTGATGCCAGCGCCAGGCCGTGCCGATGATGTCATTCAAATCGGCATATACGGGGTTCCAGCCCAGCTCGGCGATGGCTTTTTCATTGGATGCGATCAGCACCGGCGGGTCGCCCGGTCGACGGTCGGTATTTTCAAAGGTAATTTCTCGGGCGGCAATTTCCCGGGCGCGTTCAATGACCTCCAGCACCGAGAACCCCCGGCCGTTACCCAGGTTGTAGACACTGCTGTCAGCGCCGTCCATCAGGCGTTGCAGAGCCAGGATGTGCGCCTCGGCCAAGTCGGTTACGTGGATGTAATCACGAATGCAGGTGCCGTCAGGCGTCGCATAATCAGTGCCGAATACTTTAATGGACTTGCGTTTAGCGGCGGCCACATCGAGCACCAACGGAATTAAATGAGTCTCGGGATTATGATCTTCTCCGATTTCGCTATCCGGGTCGGCACCGGCAGCGTTAAAATAACGCAAACTTGTATAGTTCAGACCGTAAGCCGCCCCGTAATCTTCCAGGATTTCTTCGATCATGCGTTTGGTCCTGCCGTAAGGGTTGATGGGATTTAGCGGATGTCTTTCGTCAATCGGCGTTTTTTCAGGGTTGCCGTAAGTTGCGCAGGTTGAAGAAAAAACAAAGTAGTTAATGTCATTTTCCACAACGGCATGCAGCAGTTCGACGGTGTTGCGCAGATTATTCTCATAATACTTTAACGGGTCTTGCACCGATTCGCCCACATAGGCATAGGCCGCAAAATGCATCACCGCATCGATTTTGTGCCGGCTGAAACATTTTTTCAAATCTGCCGGGTTACCGACATCGCCCTGGAAAAATTCGCCCCATCTGACAAAACTTTTGTGCCCGTATACCAGGTTGTCGATGGTTACCGGGTGAAACCCCTTTTGGTAAAGGGCCTTGCAGCAATGGGATCCGATATATCCGGCGCCGCCGGTCACCAGTATATTCATAAAAAATCGCCTTTGTGTTTATGTCGCTTCATCTAACTTATTATCCATAACTTAAGCTCACTTTAGTCACTTCCAACTTTAGTCACTTTCTATATGAAACCTTTTTTCTGCAGCACGAGTATAATCTGGTGAGCTCCCTCGACCGGCGTGATATTTGAGGTATCGATGCTCACCTCGGGATCTTCAGGAGTTTCGTAAGGATCGTCCACCCCCGTGTAACCTTTGATCAACCCTGCTCTGGCCTTGGCATACATTCCTTTACGATCCCGCTGTTCACATATTTCAATAGGTGTCGCTACGTGCACCTCGATGAATCCGCCGTAGTCTTCAATGGTTTTGCGTATTTCTGATCGGGTGGCGGTATACGGCGCAATGGGCGCGCAGATGGCTATCCCGCGGTTTTTGGTAATCTCACTGGCCACAAATCCGATGCGCTGGACGTTTATATCCCGGTGCTCTTTAGAAAAGGTCAACTCACTGGACAGATTGTGACGCACAATGTCGCCGTCCAGCAGGGTTACCGGACGATCTCCGATCTCCAGAAAACGGGCATATAGCACTTTGGCGATGGTCGATTTGCCGGCACCTGACAGGCCCGTTAGAAAAACGGTAAACCCCTGTTTGCGCGGTGGTGGATAGGCCTTTTCAAGTTCTTGCACTACTTCGGGAAAGGTCCCCCATTCCGGTATTTTGCGGCCGGTGCGGATACGGTCTCGAATATCAGAACCTGAAAGCGAAATAAACTGGGTGCCTTCCGGCACCTGATCGGCACAGCGGAACTCATCTTCAAACGGCAGGTAAACCATCTCCGCAAAAGGCACAATTGTAACACCAACCTCGTTGCTGTTTTCTTCGGTCAGTTTGCAGGCATCGTCGCTTTTATAATAGGGCTCGCCGTTGCAATCCAGCCCGGGGCCGGCATGATCCCGGCCGGTGATAAAATGGGTGCATCCGTAATTTTTGGCCACGATGGCATGCAGCAAAGCTTCCCGGGGGCCGGACATGCGCGTGGCCAGGGGCAGCAGGTTCAGCATGAAGGTATCGGGTGGATAGTGCTCTGCAACCCGACGATAGCAGCGCACCCGGGTGTAGTGGTCAAAATCACCGGGCTTGGTCATACCGGCAATCGGCAGCAACAAAAGGTTGGCATTGGCATCGCGCATGGCGTTCATGGTCATTTCAAACTGGGGGCGGTGAATCGGGTTGCGGGTCAAAAAGGCCACCATGCGCTTCCAGCCGAATTTTTTAAAATTCGATCGAATTTCGGCAGGGGTCATTCGAAGCTGCTTGAAGTCAGAATGAAGCGGCGGGCTTAAGACTTCCAGCTGGCCGCCAATGTAGTGATCGCCGGAGACTTTGTACAGATAATCGATGCCAGGATGGGTTCGGTCAAGCGTACCATAAACCTGCTGCGCTTCCTTCTCGCGCTCAACCGGCCAGAGATCTTCGATGTGCATAACCGCAAGCAGATAGCCCTCCGGGTCCCGCAGGGCGACCGACTGACCGGCTTCAAGACTGCGGGCCTTAAGTTCGTTGATATCCATGCAAATTGGAATCGGCCACAGGGTATCGTCCTGCAACCGCATGCGATCGAGAACGGATTCGTAATCGGAGCGGATCATAAAGCCCTTTAGCGGCGAAAAGCCACCGGTGGCCAGCAATTCCAGATCGCACATCTGCCGTTCGTTCAAGGTAATATCCGGCAAATTGAGCGCTATCTCTTTTAACAGCCGGGAACGCTCATCATCCACCAGTAGATTAACCAGTTCGCTGCCGTGGTGGGTCACCCGGTTATTGTCGTTCATAAAAATATCCTCCAAATATTTATCAAAGCCGGGGCGCCTCTAAAAATTGACCCGCTTTATAAAACGTAGTCCCTTTTTAAAATTTAAAACGCTCAATTTAGGATAAAATCTACCACTAAAGCAAGCCTTACTTTCAAAAGTTGTTCTGCTTTCTCAAAAACTTTCGACAACTTATTATTATAACAAATTTCTTCTAATAAATACAGGAGTTAGTACAGGTTCAGGGTTCAAGGTTCAGGGTTTAAGCCGCTGGTTCCTTGCCCCTAGCTGCTGACGACTGGCCGCTGACCGCTTCCTGCTGGTTCACTGGTCTCCGGCAGCCGCATATCGCTACCCTACACAGATTTTCATCTGTCTTCTGACCTCTGTATTCTGCCCTCTGAAACCTGACACCCGACACCTGTAACCTCCCATTTTGAACCCTGACCCCGGTAAACTTTTTCCTAGAAAAGTAGCAAAATGCAAATTGATAGTTATTTATAATGACTATAGTAACCAAAAAGTAATTCACATCCAGGTTTTGTAATTACCAAATCAAAGAACCGCTGCGAAAATATCATGAATTTATAACGTTGTCTTGCTTGCTGCCTGAGCGCATAATCTGATTTAACAGGAAGCTAAAGTAGCCGTTATAATTCTCTAAATCCTTGTGTAACGCTGGTTTATGAAAATATATAGCGATAATGAATTCACGATATCCGTTTAACATTTTCTATTGCGATTGACGGAAATTCAATCCATAAAGTGTGCTTGCCTGACGTGTTTTAAATCATACGGACTAGTTATACAAAATCATAATTTTCGATTTCAAATTACTAGTACAAATGTCGAACCAACAGATTGTTTAAATTTTTTTTTAAATTTTTGCCCAAAATAACACTCTTTCTAATCCATTCTAATTTATAGCTTTTTGGTCCGTCTGCAAAACCGTTTTCATCTGCCGGCTCACCTCTCAGCTTTTAACAGCAGGCTTGGCATCCGTTTTGCTGTAAATAGCGCGGCTGCAAAAACGCCATAGAGTATTTGGGGAAGCTCGAAAGGGCAAACCATTCGAGAGGATGGGACGCAAAGCCACTGGCCTTAAGCCTGGAGGGGGAAAGGCAGCAGGGCTGCCGGGCGAGAACAGCACCTACACTGTGTGCATCTCGGTCGGTTTTGGGTGTATCGCAGAGGAGGTGTTGCAGTGAAAAGGTGGGCAATCAATCTTGAAATAATTCGAAAGTATTTCCGACCTTCAGCAAGAAATTCCAGTAGTTTAAAACAAGTACCGGGCTTGCCCCGTGAAATCCACCGTAAGCGGCCATTTCACCGGGGCGCCGTGTTTACCCGGGGGAATGCAGCTTCGCTGCCCTTCCCCAGGAGGATTCCACCAGGGCTCCGGGCGCCCTTATTGTTACTGTTAATGGCAACATGGGTTATGCCGTTACCGAATGCTTTTGCGGCATCCGTTGACCTGGCATGGGACCCCAATTCAGAGCCCGAGTTGGCCGGTTATAAGATCCACTGGGGCTCTTCCAGCGGCAACTACACTTCCAGCAGGGATGTCGGTAAAACAACCACCTGCACGATCAGCGGAGTGGAAGAAGGCCAAACCTATTATTTTGCCGCCACAGCTTACGACGGCCAAAACAACGAGAGTGGATATTCCAATCAGGTAACCTTCACCGTGCCAATGAGCGACTCGGACGGAGATGGTGTCACCGACAATCAGGATGCGTTTCCTACCGATCCCTCGGAAACCACCGACAGCGACCACGACGGCATCGGCAATAATGCCGATAAAGATGATGACAACGACCAGATGCCGGATGCCTGGGAGATTCAAAACGGTTTTGATCCGCTGACCGATGATGCTGCCGCAGATGCCGACGGTGACGGCCTCAGCAACCTGGATGAATATTTAGCCGGCAGCGATCCGCTGGTTCCGCAGGACAACTTTGAACCGGATGCGCCCACCCTGGCCGCACCGGCCAATCAGCAGATGGTGGAATTAACACCGGTGCTCAAAACCAACGCATTCCAGGATCCCGACTCAGGCGATTTTCACGCTGCAACGCGCTGGCAGATCTTTAGAGAATCCGATAATGTCTGTGTGTTTGATATCACCAGCGAATATTCATTGACCGAACTGCAGATACCCAAGCTGATTTTAGATGGGAACAAAAACTACAGCTGGCAGGCGGTGCATTATGACAATCACGGCACGTCATCGGAATGGTCCGGCAACAGATCTTTCACCACCCGGGTCGACACCGAGGACAGCGACGGCAACGGCATCCCCGATGTTCAGGAAGTTGATATGCCCACCGATCTCAATCGCGACCGCATATGGGATGCAGATCAAAATACCATCAAATGCGTAAAGACGGGCGAAGACAAATCCCTGGGCATCAGTTTCAACGCCGCCAGCACGATTGTCCAGATCGATTCCATTTCAGTCGAGAGCCAGATCGACCCGGTTACAGCTACTGCTGAGGCTGGCGATGAGAATTATTTTCCCTTTGGCCTAATCAATTTTAAGTTGGTCATGGATCAACCCGGTGATTCCGCCGAAATCAAGATTTATTTTTCGGAAAAGGCCCCTAAGGGCAGCCGCTGGTTCAAATATGATCCCATCGAGGCTACCTGGACCGATTATAGCGACCAGACCGATTTCAGCGCAAATCGGCGCTCGATGACACTCCATCTGGAAGATGGCGGTGACGGAGATGCGGATGGTACTGTGAACGGAATCATTGTTGATCCATCCGGGGTGGTTGCATCCTCTTCCGGATCCGGATCAGGTGGCGGCGACGGGCTTTTCGATTCTGCCGGATGCTTTATCACGACCGCGTCTTCACAACCCGGGCAAACGGGTGCCGCACAGGTCTGGGATACAATCCGCGGCCGCGAGTTGGCCATCGGTCTGGTCATGCTGGCTATGCTGAAAATTCTGACCATCGCATTGAAGCGAAAGCGGCAGCGCTGGGAAGAAACCCAGCGCCGCTATGAGCTGTATCATGAGCGCGGCGGCCGATTTACCGCCGGGGACCTGATCCGTCCTAAAAAGTTAAAAAGTGCTAAGATTCTATAGGTTTTAAGAGTCAGCATAAAGGACTGAGTGCTGAGGACCGAGGTCTGAGGACTGAGTCATTAAACGATGCGGGCGGTTCTGCAAGGAACCGCCTTTTTTATTAGTTTATCGAAAAGCGGTCATTTGAAGAAAGCGGTTAGCTAAGAGAGGAGTGTATAATTTTAGCTTCAGCGCAGGAAGAAACCCTTGAACGCCGAACTCTGTGCCTTGAAGCAGCCAGAAGCCGGTGACCGGCAGCGAGTACCCAGCAGCCAGCAACCAGCAGCCAGAAACCACCAAACCCGAATGACGGGTCTTCCGCAACGGAATTGATAAAACAGCTGATGAACACGTTGGCATTACTATTGTGTGATCTCCTATCTTCCTCTGAGGTGTCGCCAAGCCTGGCAAATATCACTGCCTGGGCCGCTGAAAAATGATACACCTGCACTTCGATCAAAGGCGGGCTGGATTCTTCGTGATTGATTCTGGAGCCAGCCACCATCCATCCTTCCCCGCCGGGCAATACAATGCCTTCGGCGTCGACAGCCGGCAGCCAACGGATGCCGTCGTAGTAGGCCAGACCCACTGTTCTGATGTCTATATCGTCCGTTACCGGTATAAACAGCCTGACCGGCCTATCAAAGACGGTGTGCGGCAGCAGATTGATGGGCAACCCTGCCGCCTGCATGTCCCCCCGACCTATTGGCGGCATTTCATCCGGGTTTCCGAATTCCGGTGTCAGGGGTTCCAGGCTGCTGTAAAATAGCTTGGCCCCGGCAAGTTTTCCATCCACAACCGCAATACCGGTATCGAAGCTGCCGTCTATAAACGACTCATTGGCATAGAATTCAGTCGTATTCGGCACATTCTGTCTGGCAGCGGCTTTGTGTGCGCTGGACTCAATTTTAAATTCAATAGGCGCCGGCTGTAAAATGTTGTTGCGGATGTCCCGTATCGTGACTGTTACCTGTATGACGGCATTCGGGGGATAGTGGATCGGCATGAAGGGTTCCAGGAAGCGGTCATATGCCGCCCACAAATAAGTTGCCTGAGCATCGGGCGTTTCGTTCAGCTTTACGATTCGAGTCGTATCATGACTCAAATCACGCCAGTAAGGCTGATGATAACCATCATCAACCCTGAAGCGAACGGCAGTGGGTGCACTGAGATCGATCCCGTAAACCGCGCGGATCAGGACGGCAACGGCGGTCTGATCCGGAACCCGGGCAAAATCGACGATGCCGGCATCGTCCTGGGGTATGGTATCACGAATTTCAATGGGTGCGGGCAAAATCCTGAATGGATTGCTGCGCGCCGGGTACTCCTGATAATTTGAAAAACCGTCTCCGTCCGCATTTGATGACGCATCGGCAACCAGCGGGTTTAAGCTTTTTTGAGGATGGGTGATACGGACACCGCCGGGCGCGTATGCCGTTGCGAGCGGAATAATGCATAACAGCAAAGACAGGATACACAGGCCGCCCGCTAAAAAACGCATAACCTTCAGACAGTTTCTTAAAACTGAATGAACCATACCGCCCCTCTGAGATTGATCCTTTCATATTCCATACAACATATACTGAGCTCGAGTAAAGGATATTCAGTGATTGTCTGTATGTGTAGAAACATAGGCAAAGGCGGAGAAATTGCAGGTTGTTAATTCAGAAAACCGGATTGGTCGAAATGGTGATATTTTTGGACAGGATTAACCCCGGTTAAATGGACTTCGTCCCGGTTGAATAGGCGTTGCATTCAACTGAATAAATATTTAACTGGGCAGGCAGGATTAACAAGATTTTAATTTTTCATTTTCAGCAAAAAATTATTTTGGAACGATTCAACTTATTCAACCAGCCAGCTTAATCAACAGTATGCGTTACAGGGTTAATTTCAGTTTATTTCTCCCGATAAATACTAAATTTTTAAAACGCTTATCTAAAAATCCATAGTATTTCTGGAAAACATCCCGGCCGAAAGAATGGATCATGTCCAGGTCGTCGGTATCAATAAATATCTGATAGAATTTCGTACCGTATTTTTTCAATGCGTTGATCAGTTCATGAGCGGAGCTTCCATCAAAATCGCCGTATAATTTCAAATGCAGGCTGTCACCGGTTTCATGCAAAAAAAGCTTAAAATTAGATGCCATATTTGAAACACTTCAGCTGTGATTGTGTAATTTATTTCATATATCGTGGCGGGACCTCAACCGGCCGCCCTCGAGGTCTGTGAGGGCACCATTTGGCCGTATCCGAGGACGAGTACGATGATGATAATCAGATACTATTTTTGCGATGCTCCCCTTTTCTTTTTTCCAGCACGGGATCCATGCAGGAAATTACTGTGCACCTGGCTTTTTCGCTTCTACTGGAACCTTTTATGATTCCATTTCAGCTGTTACCCACTTAAGCCTTTCCTCATACGCTTCAATACTGGCCAGATACTCCATTTTTTTGAGTCTGTACTGCCGCTCCAGACGCATCAGCCGTTGCGTTGTTTTGTAAAGATGGCCTTCGATGTCACTCGCTTCTGTTCGAATTCGAGAGGGACTCCACATTTCTTTCAAAGATAACATAGTTCGCAGCCTTTCAAATTTAATTCATCTGACCCGCCGGTGCTCAAATTTCGCTCTTCCGGTCGTTGCTCTCAACCAACATAAATCTGAATATGAGTATCAGCAAAAATCATGCAAACTTTAACATTTTATTAAAAAAAATTTTTAGTATTGATTACAGTTAGTTATGAGTTACAGCCGCCATCATGTCGAAGACGATTCTGTGAAATGAATTGCTGAACTATATGTATTTGATTTCCCACCGTCAATTTTCCAGCGGTGATTCTGAACCGGCAAACTGTAAATTAGAAAATCATAACTAAAAGGGTGGGAAACTATCCTATTTTTTCAAGTTCTCCGGCCTTTTTTTCATAGTGTTTGCCGCAGCCGAGGCAGTCCAGATCTTCGGTCAAGCGCTCACCGCATTCACACGTCCAGCCGATCTGGCGGGCCGGATTCCCGACAACAATGGCATAATCGGGGACGTTTTTGTTCACGACCGCACCGGCACCGATAAAACTATAGCGCCCGAGGGTCACGCCGCACACAATTGTGGCGTTGGCACCGATGGTCGCACCCTTTTTTACCAGCGTGGGCCGCACCTGGTCCATTTTCCGAATTTCAGCCCGCGGATTGTATATATTGGTAAAAACCATCGAAGGGCCGCAGAACACACCGTCTTCGAGGGTCACACCCTGGTAGACAGAAACGTTGTTTTGCAATTTACAATTATTTCCGATACTCACTTCCGGGCCCACCATCACATTCTGTCCCAGGTTACATTTCACGCCCACTTTTGAGCCGGAAAGAATATGGGTAAAATGCCAGATTTTAGTGCCATCCCCGATTGTGACATGCTCATCGATAACCGCCGTGGGGTGCACAAAATACCTGGGTTTTTCGTAATTTGAAACCGATGCTCCGGCCCCTGTTTTGAGATCAATTTTTTGGCCGCCCGCATTCAGGGAGGCCTGGGAAGTATTTAATATGTTTAAGACCCGCAGGCCTTCACTTCCATCGGTAATGGGTTGGGAGCCGTTGGTCAGACATTCCAGAAAATGGCGGCATTCCTGGCGCAGCGGTTCTTCTTCAGGGATATCGACCCTTTCCGGGTCCGCCTTGGTGGGAACGGGCATATGATTTTTCCAGTGGATCTCATGCGCATACAGCAGCAATTTGTCTTTCCACGGCTGGGTATCATCAAAAACAGCCATTTTGCGGTCTCCGACAACCACCAGCTTCTGATCCTTAAACGGATGCAGCCATGAAACGAAGATATGCGCCCGCAGGCCGGACGGAAACTCGAGGTGCGTGGTGGTCACATCCGCAATTTTTTGATGCAGGTAATTGCCGCCGGTGGTCACAACGCTTTCGGGCTCCTCTTCGGCCAGCGACAAAATCATTGAAATATCGTGGGGAGCAAACGACCACAGGATGTTTTCTTCCCGTCTGATCTTGCCCAGGTTTAAACGATGGGAATAGATATAATTGATCCGGCCCAGCTCACCCGATGAAGACATCTCCTTTAAGCACATGAACACCGGGTGATATTGAAGAAGATGGCCCACCATCAGAACTTTTTTTCTCTCCTCAGCAAGGGCAATAAGTTCTAGACCCTCTTCCCCGCGCAGCGTCAGCGGTTTTTCAACAAAAACATGTTTGTCGGCCAGCAGGGCCTCGCGCGCGATGCCGAAATGGGTCTCAGCCGGCGAGGAAATCACAACACCGGCAATGTCTTTGCAGGTCAGCACATCTGTGAGGGCGATGCAGGTTTCAATCCCGGCATACTGAGCCTTGAAGTCGGCTAGCACCGCTTCGTTCTTGTCGCAGATCAGCTGGAGGGCGCCGAGGCCATGGTAATTGCGGATTAAATTCTTCCCCCAGTACCCACAACCGATTACGGCAACCGCCGGTGTTTTTTCTTTGAAGGACTTCGCCATAGTTGACTCCTCATATTACTGATCGCGCGCGTCACTGAATTTGTTACCTGCTACCGGCTGCTCAAAACCGTTGCGATTCTCTCCTGATCGGCACGCGATAAATAGGGGTGCATGGGCAGGCTGAAAATACGGCTGCATAAATCCTCGCTGACGGGAAAATCGCCTTCTTTGTATCCCAGAAATTTGAACGCTGTTTGCAGGTGCAGTGGCTTGGGATAATAAATCGCCGTCGGGATGTCGGCCGCTTTGAGCCTATCCTGCAATTTCGAGCGATGGGCTCCATCTTTCGCCAGAACGGAATACTGCGCCCAGGCGCTTTTCATCTCGACAGGGACGGCCGGGGTTTGGACTTCAGCCGGTTGATTCAAAAGCCGGGTATAACGCTGCGCAACCTGCTGGCGCAGTTCGATTTCCTCAGGGAAGATTTCGAATTTTACCAGCAGGATGGCCGCCTGCAGGGTGTCCATGCGGCCGTTGATACCGGTACGAACATTGTCGTATTTGTGGATGCCTTTGCCGTGCAGCCGCAAACTGTCCATGGCTTCAGCCAGGTTCTCGTCGTTGGTAAAACACATACCGCCGTCGCCGTAGCATCCCAGGGGTTTGGCAGGAAAAAAAGAGGTGCAGCCAATATCGGCCAGGCTGCCCGCCATGGTCCCATTGTGCTCGGCCCCGAAGGACTGGGCGGCGTCTTCAAGCACGAAAAGATCGTGGTGCCGGGCAATGGAGTTGATGCGGCCATAATCAGCGGGCAGACCGAAAAGATCCACGGCGATGATGCCCCTGGCAGCCAACGAAACGTCTGAACGGGGCAGCGGGTGATCGCCGGCCGCCTCCTCTGCGATCGCGTCGATGGCCTGCTCCAGCTTTGCAGGATCCAAATTGAAGGTTTGCGGGTCGATATCCACAAAAACCGGGACAGCACCCAGCAGACTGATCACCTCACCGGTGGCGATAAAGGTAAAAGGGGTCGTCAAGATCGCATCCCCCGGACCGATATCGTAAGCCATCAATGCCAGCAGCAGCGCGTCTGTTCCGGATGCACAGGAGACGGCATGCTTTACACCTACGTATTGGGCCAATTTTTCTTCCAGGCTTTTTATTTCAGGGCCCATGATATACCGGCCGTGATCGAGCAGCGCGGCGATATTGGCTTCAATCCGATCCCTAATTCGCTTTTGCTGCGCTGCCAGGTCGATGAATTGCATTACTTTACCCTTCTGTATGAAGCGCCTGCCGGATATTGCGGTAATTAAAACCGGGCCTTTTGTTCTCAACGAATAACACCGGCTAAGCGCTCATCGATTATGCAGCTATACGTACTTCCGTCAATTTTGATACCCAAATTTTGCATTTGCAAAACATCGACGCGCGCAACATTCAGGTAATGATAATTGTATCATAACGAGCAATTATAACAACTGATAGTTCATACTAATCATTATTCAGGGTTAGCGGCCCATGGGTCGGTTTAATAGGTTTGATTGGTTCAGCCCGTTAACGAATAAAACAAATCCAACGAATCGAACCAATTATACCGCCTTCCATAATAATATTCCGTAATACGGATGTGCGGCATAAGGGGTTGTAGAAAAAAACGTTCGAGTACCGGAACGTTTTCTTAACAATCCCTATAAACAAAAGAAGCTTTACCTGAATCCTTTTGTGTGGGCGTAACTCATTATTTTTGACATAGTCTATGTGTCCGTGGTGATAATTAATGTACACAACCCTGCACCCCAGCGTATACAAAATCATACATTATTGTCCCGGAACGCCATCCATAAAAGCCCCCAAATTAATCCAATGAACGCAATTCCGATTCAAACTGAATTTTTTAATAGTCATAACTGACAGAAATTATATTATTTTTTTTGGAAGAAGACTTTATTGTTCCCGATAGGAAATAAAAATAGGCTAATAAATAAGCCTTTGGCATTTCTTTTGCTCTATACCAGACGACAAAGCTAAGCGAATCCCATAACCCCCTTGTGGGCCTGTCGCGTCCGCTTCCTTCCTCTTGGCCTGGCGGGCGGGTTCCAGCTCGTAACTCGCCCGCCAAATCTTTTCCCGAGAGGTTTTTTTTGGGTAATCGGGCAGTTGAATGGGGTTCAAAAAAATTAGCAGAAATTAAGGGATCATACGGATTTAGCAGCTGAATCAAAATTAATATAATATATTGAAATAATTAAAAAAAACTTGTAATCTTTTCAGCAATATGAAATGAATAAAATTGGAGGGGTCACTTTCACTCCGGAATTGAGCATTGGGGGAACGTAGGTTGCTAAAATACCGATATTTTATCCAAAACTCGCTGAAATCTGTCTGGCTGCCTCGCAGGGCTCAGTCCTCAGCTTTAAGAATCCCTTACTTTTTATTACTTTTGATCGCCACGCTCCTGGTTATCTGTGCCGTGCCGTTGCCGGCTGCGAATGCAAAAAATGTGACCATCGGCTGGGACGCCAATTCCGAGCCCGACCTTGAAGGTTACGTAGTGTATCGCAACACCGGCTCTCCGGGCCCACCGTATGATTCTGCCGATACCCTGCCTGAAGATAATCTTGCCAATCCGCTGCGTCCCAAGGCGACCCTCACCGGGTTAGAGGAGGGCAAGGAATACTATGTCGCCCTTACGGCGTATAACACTGAAGGCGACGAAAGCAATTTTTCAAATGACGTATGTGTCGAAGTGGTAAATGGGGTTGTCGAACTTTGCAGTCAGAGTGCCGCGCCCGGCGCCTCATCTGGCTCCAGCAGCGGAGGCGGAGGCGGGGGTAATCGTGGCGCCTGCTTCATCACAACTGCAGGCACTGAAGCTTCAATGTTTTCCCAATGGGTTGCCCAGCCGGTCATTCGAAGCCAGGTACTGGCAATGTTGTTTTTGCTCGTGGTCTTGATCGTCGCCGTCAAACTTGGCTACGCTAAACAAAATCAAAAAAAGAAAGCTTTGACCGCTATATTTTAACCTTCCTCCTTTGGCCTCAACAGTAGATTTCACCCTTGCATGATTTGATAGGCTCAGCAGCTCATCTTTTGCCAATTTGTAAATATCAAACAGATAGCCTGTTTTGATGATGTCGAATCTTCATCGCTTAAAAAGCTGTGCCATCTTCTTGCGGCGCTCGCATTTTCTTCTATCCATTGCAGGATCCATACAGGTGAAACCCATTCGCCGATCTTTTCCACTCCGCCGGTTTTGATACACATTTCTAAGCCTGAGAAGCGGCTGATCAACGGCGGTCGGCTGTTGGTCTATTCTGTCAATCGATTTCATTCTGAGTTACCCCCTTTTATGTAATTTTAACAAGTTGCAAACTCAGGGACAATACGGCATCGGCATGATTTTTTGTAATACTTTTGGCGTGGGGGGGTAGACTGGATTCATACAAAAGTACTAGGTGGTTGTGAGGACTGAGTCGCAGGGACTAGCGAAGCGAATTTAATCGGGGTGTGAGGAAAATCTGAAACTCGCTCCGCTATTCGGGATTAACGCTGATTTCGACCCGCCGGTTTTGTTTGCGGCCTTCAATTGTTGCGTTGCTTTCAATAGGGTTTTCAGGCCCTCTGCCGCGGGCGCTAATTTTTACAGGCGCAATACCATTGCCGATTAAATAATTTTTAACCATATCGGCGCGATACTGCGAAAGCTTTTTATTATAAACAGTGTTTCCTTGCGAATCCGTATAACCTTCCACAGTGATTTTTAAATCAGGCCGCTGAGATGTGAATTTGACGATATTATTCAGGGTTTCATAGGCCTTTTTAGGGAGCTCATTTGAATTGTGGTCAAAATGAATGATGGTTTTTTGATCCACAACAGCATCTGCAGGCGGCTCGATCGACCGGGCAATTTGCTGGCTATTCGCACTGCTGTTTTCCGTATCCGTCGCCGGCGCTGCTGTTACGCTCGGGACTTCCTCTTTTTGCTGTGCTTGCGGGCGCTCAGCCGGTTTGGCCTTTGCCATCTCTAGTTCTTTTTTTTGCGCCTGAAAGGCCCTGGACAAATCTTCCGAAGGCTTGAATTTTTTTGGAGGTGCAAACTGTTCCTGTTTCCAGAGCCGGGGCTTCTCGTCCACTGATTCATATATCTGATAAGCGACAAAAAGGGAAAACAGAATACCAATGAATATTAAACCACCCCTTATGCCGGCCGGCTCTTTTGGTTGAACGGTGGCCAAATTCATTGAGCTGTAATCCTCACCCGCTTTCGGTGGGTTTGGTGGAATTTTGGCCAGCTCTGTTGGGATCTGTAGCTCCTTTGCACAATCTTTGATCACGCCGGCATTTATCTTCTTTAATTCTCCGGAAAAGCCCGTCAGCAGCGCAAGATCGCACAGCACATTAATGAGTCTGGGGGTGCCGCGGGAGAATTTGAAAATCTCCCGAATGGCATTTGGTTTGAAGATTTCTTCGGTGGCGCCTGCATGCTTAAGCCGGTGCTGGATGTATTTTGCCGTTTCCGGCTCTGACAGCGGCTTAAGCTGATAGAATACGGTTATTCTTTGCCTGACCGCTTTATTTTTATCATCCACCAGCAATTTATTAAATTCACTCTGACCGACAAAGAATATGTTAAGCAACTTGCGGTTATCCAGTTCGATGTTGGACAACAATCGAATCTGTTCGAGCAGCTCGGAATTCAGCCGCTGGGCCTCATCAACAATGAGCAATACGGTTTTGTCGGATGCGTATGATTCCAGCAAAAATTGTTTAAAAAGAACTAAAAACTCACCCTTGCTGGTGAATGTTTTGTCCATGTTAAATTCTTCAGCAAGGAGCTTAAAGAAATCCAATATGTCCAGATCCGGATCCGGAATGGTAGCAATGAGTGCCTGAACCTCGGTTATGCGAATAAGGGCATTTATCAGTAGGGTTTTGCCGGTTCCGATATCACCGGTCAGAACCAAAAACCCCTTGTTCTCAATGACGCCGTATTTTAGACTCGCCAGACCTTCTTTATGCTTGTCGCTCATCCAGAGAAACCTGGAGTCCGGGCTGATGTTAAACGGCTTTTCCTTTAAATTGTAATGGCTAAGATACATTTGTGTGATGCTTTCATAATGGTCAAGGGTGTTCATGAATGGGTGCCGTAAAATGCAGGCAGTCCCGGCAGGATTGAATCAACAGATTAAAAGCAAGTAATATGCCACCGCATGAGATCAGGCGGGATGACTGCTCAGCGACAGGTAAAAGGGCAATCGATATAATCTCTATCCTATTAGAATAATTTAAAATTTTTAATTCGGACGATTCCATTGGCACCGGCAAAAATCACTCTCGGGTAATTGGTATGGTTCATATTCACATATAAAAATGGGTAATGCTTTTCACACAAAAGTGAACTGGATAACCCATCCGCAGATCGAATTGAACTGGAGATTAATTAAACCGCCCCTGTGGAATCCCATCTTCGATAGCGTTGCTTTGCAACATTCCACTGGGCAGGCATATTCACGCACCCACCCGCCTCGCCTGAGCGGCCCACGCCCGCCATGCAAGCAAGGCGAGGCGGGCGGGTCGCGATGGCGGGCTGGTGGGAAGTGACAAAGAAAAAAATAATCCTGTAAATCCTGTCTAAAAACGAAAATTCCACCTAATCCGCCGATCAATGAATAAACGAATTAACCCATTTACCCCTTAACACGCCCCCCTGCGACATAACTTGTTGAAATTAGTGCACATCGGGTGTCCATTATTTTATATATACGCGCTCGAGGATGGTGTCACTAATTTTTAATCATTTGAAATTATTATAAAAAAATTACGCTCGCTGTCTGGCACAGTTTCTGCAAATTCAAAATATACCTGAATCGGATTTCCCCGGCCGTTAATTCCCTTTTGTGAGGTTATGATATGGATGATGAAAAACGAACGATTTTGATTGTGGATGATGAGAAAGTTGTGTTGGATGTTGAGGCGCTGATGCTGCAAAAAATGGGTTTTAATACCCTGACGGCAAACAGCCCTGAAAAGGCATATCAGATTTACGAGGTTGAAAAAGACAATATTGATCTTGTTATTTTAGATATGATCATGCCGGGCGACAACGGCGCCATAGCCTACCAAAAATTGAAAAGGATCAATTCCGGCATCAAAGTTCTTGTTTCATCCGGCTTCTGGAAAGACATAAATGTCAAAGAAATTTTAAATGACAGGCAAAACAATTTCATCCAGAAACCGTTTAAATTTGAAGAGCTGAATGAGAAAGTCGATTCAATCTTATCCGAATAGTAAAACAAAAAAGGCAGCGTCAGTAAGTAATGACAATGCCTTTTTTGTAGTCAAATAGTTGATTCGTCAAGTAATCTTAGCCAGGAAATGCAGAGTTGTTTAATTAATATTGTTTTTTTCTTTTGTCTTTTTTTGTAGCTTGCGGTATGCCACTATTACGCTCATTACATACAGTGGCACGAAGCATAGAGAAACAAAGAGAGCACTTTTTAGGTCGATTTTGTATTTCAATAAAGAAGCTATTTTAACACTAGAACCTATCTCAAAATAAATCTAGACATAAGAACCTGATTATGTAATAAAATCAGGATGGAACTAACAAATGAGCAGTGGAACCGGATAGAGCCCATTATTTTGTCTTTAACCCCTGCCAAAGATCCCAGAGGCCGCAAGGCACGGGATCCACGCGAAGTTATGAACGCAATCCTATGGATTCTGCGGACCGGCGCCCCATGGAAAGATCTACCACAGCGGTATCCGCCGTACCAGACATGCCATCGGCGGTTCCAACAATGGGTGCGGCAGGGAGTTTTCAGACACATTGCCCAAGAGCTGGTCGAAGACCTAAATGAACGCGGAAAAATCGATATCCGCGAGGCGTTCATAGACGGTAGCTTCGCACCGGCAAAAAAAGGGGTCTTGCTGTCGGCAAGACAAAGCGCGGCAAAGGCACCAAGATCATGGCAATCACAGACGCTGCTGGTCTTCCTGTCGCCGCTCACGTGGAAAGCGCTTCGCCCCATGAAGTAAAGCTTGTCGAGGCCACGATAGACAGCAGCTTTACTCGGTATGCGCCTGATAAGCTCGTT
>CAMYLV010000016.1 GCA_947259495.1 uncultured Desulfobacterales bacterium
TTTGAAGGTCGCTGGGGTAAAGATGTGCTTTTGGAGGTGTTCTGGAAAATAATCGATCCGCAGAAACAAACGGCACTGCGAGTTCAAAAGTCGGTTATCAAGGAGCCTTTAGCGGATGAGAACTATGAAGCCCTTATTGCCCTTAAAAGTCGGATGGTTGAAATATTAAGCAATCAAATAATTAATGAAATAAATAATTTAAATATAAATAATTAAATTTTAACTTTCATGTTTTTAACGAGGTTTTCAGCAGCCGTGACCGGATCGATTTTGCGGTCCTTTAAGTTCTTTAGCAGCGTTTGATACGCAGTCGATTCGCGATTGCATTTGAAAATTTTGTCGGCCGCTAGATCCATGACAAGGCGCTGAAACAGGCGAATTGTCTGCTGATTGGTGTGTTTTTGAAACAATCCCCGATCGAGCAGATGCTGGCGGTGATTCCAACAGGCATCGACCACCTTTGAAATGCCTTCGCCTTTGACGGCCACCGTTTTAAGGACCGGTGCAATCCAGCTGGCCTCCGGTCTTTTTCCCATTTCCAGCATGCCCTGCAGCCGGGCTACTTCGTCATCGGCACCCGGCCGGTCGCCCTTGTTGACGATATAAACATCGCCGATTTCCAGCAATCCGGCTTTCAAGGCCTGAATGTCATCCCCTGTCCCCGGCAAACTGACCACAATTGTGGTGTGCGCAAATTCGGCAATTTCGACTTCATCCTGCCCGACACCGACGGTTTCAATCATCACAACGTCATATCCCATGGCATCCAGTACCAGCGCGACTTCGCGGGTCGTGGTGCTCAATCCGCCCAGATGCCCGCGCGTGGCCATCGATCGAATGAACACCCCGGCGTCTTCGGTATGCTGTCGCATTCTCAGACGGTCTCCCAAAAATGCGCCACCTGTCAGCGAGCTCGAGGGGTCAACCGCCACCACGCCCACTTTCAAATCCCGCCGGCGACATTCAGTGATCATGTGACCCACCAGGCTTGATTTGCCGGAACCCGGCGGACCGGTGATTCCCAGAATAAATGCTCTTCCGGTGCGCGCGAATATGGCTTTGAGCCCCGCCATTCCGTCCGGGTCGCCTTCTTCAAGCAGCCGGATCAATCTGGCGCCGGCCAGCTGATCGCCCTTGAGGATTCTTTGAATATCCGTTTGCATCGTCTGTTCGAGCACCCGATTTTGCTTCATTTAACGAAATAGAGCCAATTCTCGAAGCGATCGTCATTGCCGCCGATGACGGCGTTTAGGAGCTCGGCGATTTGGCGCGTTACGGGTCCGGGCGCATCAGGCAGTTTGCGGTCATTGATCTGCTTGACCGGCAGAACCTTGAAAGGGGTGCTGGATAAAAAGATTTCTGCAGCACTATCCAGCAACTCAGGTTTTAACTGCTTTTCAATGCACTCGATACCCGCTTCCCTGGCCGATTCGAGAATCGACATGCGGGTGATACTTTTTAGGACCGTTCCGGTCGAAGGTGTCAGCAGACAACCGTCTTTTACCAGAAATGCGGATTCGGTGCCCCCTTCAGCAATAAATCCTTGTGTATCCAGCATAATGACATTTTTAAAGCCGTTTTTTCGAGCTTCCAAACGGGCTACCATGCCGTTTAAATAGTTGGCGGCGGCTTTGGCTTCAATCGGAACGGTCCTGGGATCCAGCTTGCGCCAGTTGCTGACATAAACGGTTGTTCCCTCCTTGAAATAATCGCCAAGACCGCCCAGGTCCTGTTCAGGATCGAGCGCGAAAACAGAAACACTCAACGGACTCTCGGGCGGGATAATTTCAAATGAGACTTCGGGATAAAAGCATATTATTTTGATGAAACCCTGCCTGAGTCCGTTGCGCTTTATCGTGCCGGCAACGGCATCACATAACGCTTCTTTTGAATAAGGCAACTCCATTTCCAGAAGCTCCGCGGACCGAAACAGGCGCTCGATGTGCGCTTGAAGTCGAAAGACAGCCGGCCCGCGCCCGGTGCCATGAAAACTGATGACCTCAAAAATGGCCGACCCCCGGCCGAAGCTGTGACTCATGATGTGCACGGTGGCATTTTCCCAGGGAATATAATCTCCGTTTAACCAAACCATACGATTGGCGCTCATTTTTTCTCCTCGATTTAAGGTTCTGTATAAGACGGGAGTTAGGCCTTATCAAATAAAAACCGAGCAGACCCCTTTTCTAATCTGCCACGCGCCAGTATATAACTTCAGTCAACATTCCAAGTCCAGGGACTCAGCCCAAATCGCAGCCACTTGAAACGGTCTCTGGTCGTTTTAGATATGCTGTCGCCCACACGGCACAGGAAAACATTTTCCGGCTTCAAACAGATGTTGGGTTCATTCGTCTGATACACCTGAAATCCGTAGCGTTCAAATAAGTGTACCAGCATCGCCCGGTATTCTTCGGCTGTTTTTTTGGTTCCCACCAGGTCCCACGTCCAGGAATATCCCACCATGTAGAAGATCTTATCTTCAATTTGCGGATAGTCAACCACCATCTTGAGGATAAGCGATGCAATATTGTTTGTTCGCCAGTTTCGCGCAACCTCAATAACCTTAACTTCCATCATGACTCCCGCACCCAGTTCCAACCAGCGTTCACCGGCTTCGGGATAGGCCAGGACACCAAAACCGATGATCTTTTGCGTTTGCGCAAGCGCCAGCACCACGTTTGCATCGGGAAGCTCTGCATTCTCTTCCAGGCTTTCCCTTCGGGTATAAAGCGATTTGTAATCGCCGTGCGCCTTAAATTCAGAAGCAAAATCATATTGTCGGATTTCATCCGGTTTGCAAAAAGAACGAAAGCGCACATCGCCCTTGGCGGTCGACACAATATCCTCTTTTGACAGAGAAGCAGTCATATTCACAGATAGACAGGTCTGAAAATGGATACGATATCAAATCCAATATCAGTGGCTTCGCTTAACAGTCAAGGGAATTCCATTTGTAACCCAGGCAATACTGGAAGGGTGAAAAGCGGATAATGCTTTGGTTGGGATAAAAAAATGGCAGGCGAACACTGTCGCGTGTCCGTCCTGCCATTCATACAATCACAGATTTTACCTAGATTTTGCACGATGCAAATTCAGGTAAAGTTACTTTTGCGGTTTACCCATAACCTCTGCGAACATATCCATATCCCAGTCTCTGCCTTCGGCAACGTTCTGGCGGAATTTAACAAAGTCAACCACATCCTGACCGGTGATTTTCTTGGTGTTAAAGGCCCCGAATCCCAGAAAGGCCTCACCGGACATGTTGGCGGCCAGCCAGTGACGATTGTGGTTCTTGCACATATCCCAGAAGTATTTCTTTTTCTGGCGGATGCCGTCAATGGACATGATCAGGCACCCGGGGAACAGGTTGGCAAACGTCCAGACGATCTTATTGACCTCTTTGTCCAGCAGTTCAAAATCGGCGTTGGCCTGATGCTGCTTAACCAGGGCCCGGGCTTCTTTAGCCGCCTCACCGGATTTATACTCGCCGTAAACGATCTCACCGTCTTCGACATATTTATCGGTGATGATCATGGGGTTGCGCACCCATTCGCCATCCACTTTCAAAACCGGCACCACTTTGCTGATTAAATTTTTGGCTTTCATCTTGTAGGCGGACCACATCTCGCAGGAGACGCAGTTCCACATGGCATCTTCGTTGCTGAGCATCCAGGGCAGAAAATCCGATGAGCCCCCAACCGGTGCGGACCCGTGGCGCGGGCCGGCCTGGCCAAAGATCGCCAGATCGGATGAAACCGCAAGATCACAGGCCATGCCGATTTCCTGACCACCGGCCACCCGCATGCCGTTAACCCGGCAAATGACCGGCTTTTTGCAGGCCAGGATCGCATCCACCATGTGGTTGAACAGCTCCATGTACTGGCCGTATTCATCACAGCGCCGGCTGTAATATTCGCTGTATTCTTTGGTATTCCCGCCGGTGCAGAACGCATACGGACCAGTACCGGTAAAAACCACCGCCACTGTACTTCTGTCCAAGGATGCATTCTCAAAACCGGCAATCACACCCTTGACCATTTCGGTGGTATAGGAGTTGTACTGCCGGGGGTTGTTCAGGCGAATCCAGGCAACATACAACCCTGCCTGCACATTTCCTTTCGGGTCGGTTAGGGGTCTTTTCTCAAACACCACACAGGGAGCTTCCTCATCCTTTCCCCAGTGCACATCGGTGTGCAGCATGTGGTCTTTTAATTCATTATCACGGGGCATCCAGTCTAAAGCCATTGTCGTTACCTCCTTTAATATTTATGCATTTTTGTTAAAATACGTTATTTGCATCATTTAGCCTAATTTAGAAGACCTTCTTTAACCACGAAGAGCACGAAGTTCACAAAAAAGTTTTAAACCAATCCTAAAATGTTCTTCTTCGCGTTCCCCATCCCGCCATCGTCCGCCTGAGGAGGACTCAGGCGAGGCGGGCGGGTTCGTGTTCTTTTTGATATAGGTAGTTATGGACTTGCTAAGTTTTACGCCTCAGATAAATTCGGGTTAAAACTTTAGATACTTGTTCGAATTTAGAAATCAGGTGTCAGCACAATCCGTTTATCGGGGGACTCTTTGTGTGCCTCATCAAAGGTTTCCACAATTGTGCTCATCGGTCGTGTTTGCACAAAGGCATCGATGTCGATTTTGCCTTTAACGACCATATCCAGTACGATGGGATAGTATTCCGGCAGACATCCCCAGGTGCCGAGAATATCCGCATCAAAGGCCATCAATTTGCCGAACATGTATTCGGCCTTTGCAAGTCCGAACCCGACGACAATCAATTTGCCCACAAAACTCAGCAGGCTCAGCGCAATTTCCTGACCGGCTTTGGCACCTGTGATTTCAAAGATCTTCCAGCCGAAGCTCGGCAGTCCATTTTCTTTGCAAATGGTTTTAAATTCCTGGGAAACCGCCCTCGCATCTTTGTCGGTTGAATTGATGACAAAATCGGTCCCGTATTTCAGGGCCCGCTCCAGTTTAGCGGGGTTGCGCGCAATACCCACAACCGTATTGGCACCCAGTGCTTTAGCCGTTTGCCCCATGTACTGTCCGACACCACCGGTAATACCAATCACCACTACATTATCGCCCGGCTGAAAATCGGCCCTTTTGGCGGCCTGGTATGGGGTAGTCGCTGCATCGGCAACCACCGCCAGATGCGCCAGCGGAATGTCACCCCTGTTCTTTACCGCACACAAATCTACACTGGGCACCGGGATATGACTTGAAAACCCGCCGTAAGGCCCGAGGCTGTTTCCCGGCATTTTCTGATTGAGACAGCGGTTGCCCCGGCCGGTTTTACAAAGGATACATTGGCGGCATGGCATCACGGCAGGGATTACGACTTCTTTGCCGACCCACTGCCCGTCCCCGGCAACCACCGTACCGGATATTTCATGTCCGAGTGTCAACGGCGGTTTTGAAACCGTGGGCACGCCGTCATAAAAATATCCCAGGTCGGTGTGACAGACGCCACAACCGGCAACCTCAACCAGTGCTTCACCGGGCTTCAGTTCCGGAACCGGTAGTTCGATCTTTTCAATTTTCCCCGGAGTCACCTCTTTGGTTTCCCTGTCAAAGGTAGTGGGCTGGACCATCTGCCAGGTTTGTATTTTTTCAGGTACGCCTGCCATTTTATCCTCCTTTTTAAATTTTTTGCTTGCTTTTAATGCCAAAATTTGAAACTACGTTTTAGCTACAATGTAACTATATCCATGTCAAGAATTTTTATTGACTTAAATAAGGTCCAAGCTTTAATGTAGCTTCGACATTTTATAAGACCATCAAATAAACCAATAGTTCCAATTACCTAAAATGACCGTTTCAAATTTTAGAAAGATGAAAACCCTTTATCTATGAGGAGGACCCTATGCTACTGGAAGGCAAAAATGCGTTGGTGACCGGAGGTTCACAGGGAATAGGTGCGGCCGCCTCACTCGAACTGGCCAGCGAGGGAGCAAATGTTTGCCTGACATACCGCAAACACGAAGCCGAAGCCATCAAATATGCGGAAGAAATTCAGGCAATGGGCCGCAAGGCCCTCGCGGTGCAATGTGATATCGCTTCCTTTAGCGACGCTGAAAATGTGGTCAAAGCCGCCGTTGAAGCGTTCGGCAGTCTGCACATTTTGGTCAACAACGCCGGCATGAACTGGGACGGGGTGTCCTGGAAAATGACCGAAGAACAATGGGATCGGGTATTGGAGGTCAATCTGAAAGGCTATTTTAACTTCACCCGCCATGTGGCCCCGCTTTTTAAGGAGCAAAAATACGGCAAGATTATCAACGTGACCTCCATTAACGGGTTGCGGGGCAAATTCGGCCAGACCAATTATTCTGCATCCAAGGCCGGTATCATTGGATTCACCAAAGCACTTGCAAAGGAACTGGGTGCCTTTGACGTCACGGTTAACGCCGTGGCCCCCGGTCTGATCGAAACCGCGATGCTTAAGGAATCCGAAGCCAGAGATAAAATTATCGATATGGCCATGGCTGAAAGCGCCCTTAAACGGGTTGGACAGCCCGAAGACCTTGCCTATCTGGTGAGCTTTCTGGCATCTGACAAGGCTAAACACATCACCGGGGAAGTTATTAAAGTTGACGGCGGTCAATATATCTAGTTTTCAATTCCTGAGTGGCCCTTTTTCCACTGGCCTTCGTTCTCCGCGGATTTTCCACCTGCAACGTTCTTCAAGTAGGCTTTGGCGGAAACCCTTGTGCGGCCTAACCCGATGAAAAAAATTCTCACTCAGGAATTGAAAACAGTTTATTAAAAAAAAACGAAAGAGGTAGATTATGGGAAAAGTAGCGATTGTCGGAGTCGGACAGAGTACATTTGTGAGAAGTTACCCGGGCTCTATCCGGGAGCTGGTATTTGAGGGATTCAAGGAGGCCATGCAGGATGCGCAGATGAGCACCACGGATATCGATGCTTCGGTCATCTGCTCGGCACCCGAATACGACAAACAGCGGTCACCGGCCGGTGTTTTTGCGGAATATTTAGGCTTGAACCCACAGCCGACTTTTTATGTCGAAACCCTGTGCTCGTCGAGCAGCACCGGACTAAAACTCGCCTATTCGCTGGTCAAAGCGGGACTGCACGATGCGGTGGCGGTGATCGGATTTCAAAAAATGTCGGAAATCAGTTCTTCCGAATCCCAGGAGCGCATGGGCCGGGGAGCTGACATTCAGTGGGAAAGCCCCTTTGGCACGATGATGCCGGCTTACTATGCCATGTACGCCAAAGCCCATATGAAAAAATACGGCACCACCTTAGACGATCTGGCACTGATCCGGGTTAAGGCGGCAACTTACGGTCAATTAAATGATCGCGCTGTCTACCGCAAGCCGGTTGAGTTTGAGATGTTTTCAGATCCGGAAAACCGCATGGCCGGCCCGGTGGCCAGTCCGCTGCGCGTGGGAGATTGCTGTGCCAATGCCGATGGCAGCTCCTGCATTGTCGTTGCCAGTGAAGAAAAAGCCAAATCCTTTTCGAAAAAACCGGTCTGGATTTTGGGAGTAGGTGCAGCAACCACCAGTGTCAATTTGGCCGGCAGAGATTTGTTTACGGGATTAAGCGTTGCTGAAAAGGCAGCCCAGCAAGCCTATCAGATGGCCGGCGTGGGTCCCAAAGACATCGATGTTGCCGAAGTACATGATTGTTTTACGATCGCGGAAATGATGGCCTATGAAAATCTAGGGTTTGCCAACCCGGGTGAAGGCAAGGAATTGATCAGAGCCAAAGAGACCTATAAGGAAGGCAGCATTCCGGTGAATGTCGATGGCGGTCTTTTATCCAAAGGCCACCCCATTGGAGCTACCGGTGGATCCCAGATCCGCACCATCGTCTTGCAACTCAGAGACGAGGCCGGCAATATCCAGGTTAAGAATCCGGAAATCGGGCTGGTTCATAACATCGGCGGTGTGGGGCTGTATGGAAACGTGACTATTTTGGGCCGCTAGTTAAGTTTTCTCACCACGAAAGCATGAAAGGACGAAAACACGAAACAAATAATTAAATTTCGTGCTTTTATAATTTCGTGTTTTCGTGATTATTTTTAATTTTCAGACGGTAACCGTCAATCGGAGAATAAATGATGAGTCAAAAAAAAGATGTCGATGATCGATTCAAACAATTCGGTACGGTCAGCTTCACTTCGATTACCAAAACAAACGATTTTATCGATTACCTGAAAGACAACAAGGTCATGGGAACCCGATGCAAAGATTGCGGATTGTCTTTCTTCCCGCCACGGGCCGATTGCCATAAGTGTCTGGCCAGTAACATGGAGTGGTTTGAAGTCAGCGGCAAAGGCAAACTGGTAAGCTACAGCAAACTGCAATATGCACCCATTGGATTCGAAAAAGATGTTCCCTACTGCATCGCCCTTCTGGATTACGGTGACTATAAAGTGTTTGGCAGAATTGCCAAAGACCTGACAGACGAAGATATCCAGGTGGGCATGGAGATGCAAACTGTCGTCAATGAACTGCCCAGTGGGCAGCTGAACTACGTATTCGTTAAAGCATAAGTGGTGTTTCGTATTTTGTGTTTTGTGTTTAGTATGGGATTCAGAGAAGCGGTAATTTATTCGGCTGAATTTCAAACACCAATTACTTCATTTAAAAGGCTAAGACCATTAATGCTTTAAACCACGAAGATCACAAAGAACACTGGGAAAATCATTTAAAGAGAACTAATAGGAGGTTTTGTGAACTTTGTGCCCTTTGTGGTTAAAAAATTAGCAGTGTAAAGGAACCAAAACCATGAGCAAATATCAGCATCTGGAAGTGGATAATACGGACGGGGTCGCGCGGATTACTTTCGATCGGCCCAAACACAATGTTTTAGACATTGAAATGATGAATGAACTAATCGCCGAACTGGGAGGCCTCGCGGCTGACGATGAACTTAAATGCCTGGTGATCAATGGCGCAGGAGCCAGTTTTTGCGCCGGTGTTGAAGTCGCCGATCACAAGCCGGAAAATGTCAACCGGATGATTCAGACCTTCAACCGCGTGTTAGAACTGATTGACCGGCTCGAGATCCCCGTCGTCGCTTCGGTGCAAGGTGCCTGTCTGGGCGGCGGCATGGAGGTTGCCATTGCCTGCGACATCATTGTGGCAGCCCAAAGTGCGCTGTTCGGCCAGCCTGAAATCAAGCTCGCATTTTTACCGCCTTACGCGGCCATACGGTTGCCTCACCTGGTGGGTCCCGCGAAGGCAATTGAAATCTGCACCACCGGCAAACGCTACAGCGCTGAAGAAGCCCGGCAGATGGGAATGGTTTGTTATGCTGTCACCGATGATCAGCTGGCCGATACCACCGATAGGCTCGTTAAGGAAATTCAATACAACAGCCCGCTCATTATACGATTGAATAAACAGGCGGTCAAAAAGCACCTGGGTTTACCGTTCCCGCAGGCCATCGAAAGCGTCAGCGATCTTTTTCTGAACACATTGATGAAAACCGAAGACGTGCTGGAAGGTATCAAAAGCTTCGAAGAAAAACGCAAACCGGTTTGGAAGAACAGGTAAGATTGAAAACTGTAGATTGAAGATTGCATATTTAAGGATGGAATTCAAATTTACTAAAATATCATATTTGCAACTGAATATTAGGTCTCACCCCTTTAAATTATTCAATATTCATTGTTCAATATACAATTCACGCGGGGGATTATATGTCACAGATAAAAAAAATTGCAGTTATCGGTGCGGGTAATATGGGCAGCGGTATCGCCCAAAAAATTGCCCAGGAAGGCATCAACGTCGTTATAGTGGATATGAAGGAAGAATTTGTCGAACGCGGCATTAATACCATCCGGCAAACACTGAAAGAAGCCGTTGAGCGCAAGATTCTTGGCCCGGAACAGGTTCACGATATCCTCTCACGCATCATCGGCACCTGCGATTTTGAAATAGTGGCCGACGCCGACCTGGTCATTGAAGCCGTATTTGAAGACAAGCAGGTTAAATTTGATCTTTTTGATAAACTGGATCGGATCTGCTCGGAGAAGACCATTCTGGCAACCAACACTTCCAGTTTTTACGTTCACGAATTTGCTGAAAAAACCGCCCGCCCGGATCGCTTTGTGGGACTGCATTACTTCTATCACCCGGCTAAAAATCGTCTGCTGGAAGTCATTCCACACGAAAAAACCAGCGCCGAAACCCTGGAAAAATCACTTCTGGCAGCCAAGCTTCACGGTAAAACTGCCATCGTGGTCAAAGATGCGCCCGGCTTTGCCGTCAACCGCTTCTTTGTGCCGTTTTTAAACGAAGCCGCCCGTATGCTGGAAGAAGGCGTGGCCGATATTCCCACCATTGAAGAGGCCGCCAAACAGGCGTTTAAAATCGGCATGGGGCCTTTTGAGCTCATGAATGTTACCGGTATCCCCATCGCTGTGCACGCCTCGACCACCCTGGGAAACGAACTGGGGTCATTTTATGCCACGGCCGAGATCATTAAAACCCAGAAAAATAAAAATGAAAACTGGGATCTAAGCGGCGATGTGGACGAAGACAAACTCCAGGCTGTTAAGGATCGTTTTTACGGCGTGTGCCTCGGGGTGGCGGCGGCGCTGGTAGATGAAGGTGTTGCTTCCATCGAGGACACCGATCGGGGGGCAAAAATCGGTCTGCGCTGGCTGATGGGACCCTTTGAAATCATGAATAAGATCGGCATCGGAAAGACCTACAAAGCCGTGGCGGCCATTACCCAAAAATACCCTGATTTTAAGATGCCGCAGGTTCTCGCTCAGCAATATGAGATCGGCAAACCGTTTGCGTTTAATTTTGTGGATCTGGAAGTCAAAGATGCCGTCGCTTATATCACCATCAACCGCCCCGAAGTGATGAATGCCTTAAACGAAACGGTGGTGGCGCAACTGAGACAGCAGTTTGAAGAAGCCGAAGCGAATTCTGATGTCAGGACCATTGTATTTCAGGGCGCCGGCAAGGCCTTTGTGGCCGGGGCGGATATTAGGTATTTTGTGGACAAGATTAAAGCGGATCAAATAGCTCAGATCGCTGATTTCACCCGCAAGGGTCACGAGCTGCTCATTGATATCGAAAATTCAGACAAACTGACAATTGCCCTGCTCGACGGTCTGAGTTTAGGCGGCGGCAGTGAGCTCGCCCTGGCCTGTCAGGCCATTATCGCCACGCCTGCCGGGTCCATGGGGTTTCCGGAAACCGGAATCGGCATCTTTCCAGGTCTGGGGGGTATGCTGCGCATGGCCCGTTTTACCGGACCGGAGCTTGCCAAATATTACGTCTTTACCGGCAGCCCCATCCGTGCTGACGATGCCCATAAGCTTGGCATCGTTACGCGTCTGGTAGCGCCGGCTGAGGTGGCTTCCGCCATAACCGAATTGGGGTCGAAAGACAAATCAGACAAATACCGACAGCGTGAAATCCCTGAGCAATTTAAACCGCTGGCCCAATTGTGCAGCAGCGAAAATGCAGCCCGACTCTTGAACGGACAACGGCCCGAGGGCTTGCCGGGTGAAATGGCAGCCAAAACAGCCAAGATAATCGGCTACAAAGCACCGCTGGCGCTCAAAATCGCTAATGAAATTATCGATGAACAGGTCGGAAAATCAATTGACGCAGCGGTGGAAATAGAGCTGGCGCGCCTGAACGATATTTTCAGCACGGCCGATGCCCTGGAAGGGCTTTCAACTGTTGGTCGCAAGAAGCCTGAATATAAAGGAGCGTGATGGGGTGACGCGGGAAGAAGAACTGGCCCGTCAGGGGTGGGAGAGACAGGCCACCTACGATGAACCCCGCCTGTCGGAAATGGCCGACACGTACCGGGAAATCGGTCTGGAGGTTCATCTGGAAGCCTTTCATCCCGATGAAGAGCCCGGTTGCACCGGTTGCATGACCAAAATGCCGGAAAAGTATAAAACCATCTATACCCGCAGTAAGCCCGGTTAGTTAACCGGGCTTTTTTCTGGCTTCTGAGAAATTTTCACTGGCTCAGTAGGTTTGAGGTGGTTTGCATTCTCGAGGACGAGAGCGAGGACGAAATTTTTTTGTTCCCCAGCCCTCTAACCGCTGACACCCGAACATTGAAACCAGAAACCTATTTGAGGCCAGATGCCTGTGACCGGTTCCCAAAACCGAAAATGTTTACCAATTCGGTGACGCTACAACAAGAATTACCAGGTCCTCATTTTCATTATTCAACAGGCTGTGAGATGATCCGGTCGGGATCCAGGTGGCATCCCCCGGCCCGACCTGGTGTTTTTCGCCATCCACACCCATTTCACCGGAGCCCCGCAACACAAAATAGATTTCCTCCATGGGATCCACATGGGCTTCGATTTTCTTGCCCGGTTCCAACGTTGCAATCGCCAAAAAGCCGATTTCCTTTAAAATGCGGCGGTCCAGAATCATCTGCGCAATGGCACCCCCATGGGCCAGATATGTGGTCTCCATAACCGCTTTGTCGTTTAGATTTCGGACAATCATAAAATTTTCCTTTCTTAATGCTAAATAATCCTAACTGGTCGGTCATCCCGCAGGTGTGCGGGGCCTCTCAGCGGCAAAGGCAACAGCCAACAACCCCGCGTCCTCGGCGCCTCGAGCATAGCGGGGGTGAATGCACCAATCTGAATAAGGTTTTCAACATTTTAGCTTGACAGAATCTACAATGTAGCTTTAATGTAGCTAATTACAAGATTCAACAAGAAAATATAGTTGGCCCATTTATAGAGGTTGTCAAAAAAACGTTCCGTTGGTCAAACGTTTTTATCTACAACCACTTATACCCCAATTCCGTAATCTCGAATATTAATATGGAAAGCGGTACAATTGACACGAATTTAAAAAATAGCTAAAAAAAAGCAGATAAATTAAATACGCCAATTAGGCCTTCAAATACAAATAAATTGATAAAGGATGTTGCCATGCACAAACTACTCACCAAAAATCCAGGTCAAAAAATGCTGCTGCTGGGCAATGAAGCCATTGCCAGGGGCGCAATCGAAGCGGGTGTTGCAGTTGCCAGTACCTACCCGGGCACACCCTCTTCCGAAATTTCTTTGAATTTTTTTCAGATGGCCCAGGAAAGCGATCTGTATTTTGAATACAGCACCAATGAAAAGGTAGCCATGGAAGTGGCGGCTGCAGCGGCCAATTCCGGCTTGCGCAGCATGTGTGTCATGAAGCATGTGGGCGTAAATGTCGCCGCAGACGCGCTGATGACACTGGCCTACGTGGGTGTCAAAGGCGGAATGGTCGTGCTTACTGCTGACGACCCCTATATGTTTTCCAGTCAAAATGAGCAGGACAACCGCTACTATGCCAAACTGTCGGGGCTACCGCTGGTGGAACCATCGAGCGTGGAAGAAGCCAAAGATCTGATTGCCTATGCTTTTGAGATCTCTGAAAAACTGCAGGAACCGGTCCTTTTTCGCACCACTACCCGCATCAACCACTCCTCCGCCATTGTCACCCTGGGCAAAATAAAGGTACCCCAGACCAAAGGCGATTTCGTTAAAGATCCTTTCAATCTGGTCACCGTGCCGGCTGTTTCCAGGAAATTGCATGTTAAACTCCTGGAAAACATAGAAAAGGCAAAAGAATTCTCGGAAGCCTCGCAGTATAATTTCATCACCGGCAATGGGAAATGGGGTATCATTTGCAATGGGGTCAGCTACAATTACGCATCAGACGCCATTAAAGAATTAGATATCGCCGATAATATCAGGTTTCTGCGAATCGGATTTTCTTACCCCATGCCCGAAAAAATAATTAAGCCCTTTTTGAAGGCATGTGAAAAAGTGCTGATCATCGAAGAAGGCGAACCCTATATGGAAGAACAGGTCAAGGCCTTTGCCCAGGAAGAAGGCCTAATCCTGCCGATCCGCGGAAAAGCCAAGGACCTGTTTAGCCGCCTTTACGAATACGACCCCGCACAGGTAAGAGAAAATATCGCCCGGTTTTTCGAAGTACCTTATACACCCGCCGTTAAACCGGATATTTCCGATGTCCCGGAATTGCCCCAGCGGCCGCCTACCCTGTGCGCCGGTTGTTCCCATCGCGCCACTTACTATGCCGTTAAAAAAGCGGCCGAAGGCCTCGGCACCATTTATCCCACTGACATCGGGTGTTATACCCTCGGTGTGCTGCCACCGCTTTCAACAGCGGATTTCCTCTTGTGTATGGGATCATCGGTCGGCACGGGTTGCGGTTTTTCAGCCTCTACCGATAAGAAAGTCATTTCCTTTATCGGCGATTCTACTTTTTTCCACTCCGGCATCCCCGGTCTGGTCAACGCCGTTTTTAACAATCATAATTTTACCCTGGTCATTCTGGACAACAGTACCACGGCGATGACCGGACATCAGCCCCATCCAGGCGTTGACATGCAAGATTTCAACCTGACAGGCTATGGCCGGGTATCGATTGAAAAAGTTGTCCGAGCCATCGGGGTACCCCACGTGGAGATCATCAAACCCTATCGGGTCAATAAGAGCATCGCGGCCCTCAAGGAGGCCATCGATTACGAGGGCGTATCGGTCATCATATCCAAAGAAGCCTGCACCCTGTATGCCCAGAGCCTGAAAAAAGCCAGAGGCAAGCCCTTTTACATTAACGAAAAATGCAAGGATCACCGCGAGTGCGTCAACGAACTGGCCTGCCCGGCGTTCTACATCGAAGGCGAAAGAGTCCACATCAACGCAGATCTGTGTTCAGGCTGCGCTGTTTGCGCCCAAATTTGCCCGGAAAAAGCAATCGTGCCGGTACGGTCGAAAGAAAAAATCAGATCTTCATAATTATTGGAGTGATGGAGAAATAGAATATTGGAGTAATGCGTAAAAAATTGAACTGGTGTTCTTTTATTGGATCAGCAATCCAGTACTCCATTACTCCATGAGAGACATAATAAGCAAAAAATGATTCTGATAACCATCCATGTAAATAGGACCAAACTAAGCTTATAGGGATTTTTTTATGGAAACAAAAAGACTGATCATCGTAGCTGTTGGCGGACAGGGAAACCTGCTGGCATCCAAAGTGCTCGGAGAAGCGGCGCTGCTGGCCGACATCCCCGTGCGCATGAGTGAAATCCACGGCATGGCTCAAAGGGGCGGTGTCGTTGAATCTGCAGTGGTTTTTGGCGATGCGGAAAGTACGATTATTTCAGATGGCGAAGCGGATGTGCTGTTGGGCTTTGAGCCCTCGGAAACGCTGCGCGCGCTAAACAAATGCAATGCCGAAACCGTGGTAATTACGAATACGGCCCCGCTGCCGCCGTTCACGGTGGCCATCGGCAAAGGCACTTATCCGGATTTAAACGAGCTTCAGAAATTGATCCGCCAAAAAACCGCCCGAATGGTGGCTTTTGATGCCCAGGCCCTGGCAAAACAGGCCGGCAATTTCATGTCTTTGAATATGGTCTTGCTGGGCTCGTTGATTCAGACCGGAATTATGCCGGTGTCGGCCGAAAATGTTAAGAAGGCCATTCGGACATCCACTAAAAAGGCTTTTGTCGATATCAATATCAAGGCCTTTGAGCTCGGCTTTGAAGCCGCCGCCAAGGCGGCATGATTTAGCGGCGATAATGCTTCAGGCCCCATTTTGACAGTATAATAGGCAACGGGGTACAATCGGTTCTCAGTTGCCCGTCGGCCTTTCTAATAAAATTTCGGTTAGTGGTTATCACAGCAACGTCGTCACCTAAAAAGGAGGAAGATCATGCCCTGGAACGATAAGTTTGAATGCATGCCGGTGGATGCGCTTAAAAAATTTCAGTTGGAGAAACTGAAAGAAACCGTCGCATGGGTATCGGAGAAGGTGCCGTTCTATAAAAATAAGTTCAAGGAAATGGGTGTCGCGGCCAGCGATCTCAAAAACCTGGAAAATGTCGCTAAACTTCCGTTTACCGTCAAAACGGATCTCAGAGACAATTACCCCTTTGGCCTGTGCGCCGTGCCTTTGCAAGAAGTCGTCAGAGTGCATGCGTCTTCGGGCACAACCGGCAAACCCATCACCGGCCCTTACACCCAGGAGGATTTGGAGCAATGGATCGAATGCATGGCCCGTACCCTCCATGCTGCCGGTATCCGCAAAGAAGATATGGTCCAAAACGCATACGGTCACGGTCTTTTTACCGGTGGTCTCGGGTTCCATCAGGGAGCAACGGCCATCGGCTGCACGGTGGTGCCGACCGGCGCCGGAATGACCGAACGTCAGATTACCATCATGCAGGACTTTAAATCTGATGTTCTGTTTGCGACACCGTCTTATGCCCTGACCATTGCCGAGCGCGCCAAAGAACTAAAGGTCGATATTCGCAAGCTTCCATTGCGGGTCGGGGTGTTCGGCGCCGAACCCTGGACAGAGGCCATGCGGCAGGAGATCGAAGAACGGATGGGGATCAAAGCCCAGGAAGCATATGGATTAACCGAGCTCTGCGGACCCGGTGTCGCATATGACGCCGCTGACCAAAACGGCCTGTACATCAATGAAGACCATTTTCTGGCTGAAATCGTGGACCCGCAGACCCTGGAGCCCCTGCCGGAAGGTGAAAAAGGCGAGCTCATTTTTACGTCTTTGCAGCGCCGCGCCATGCCCATGATTCGTTATCGAACCAAAGACATTACACGCCTGTGGCGCGAGCCAGGCCACGAGGGACGAACCTTTATTCGAATGGATAAAATCTACGGCCGCTCTGACGACATGCTCATCATCAGCGGTGTGAACGTCTTTCCTTCTCAAATTGAAGCCCTCCTGCTGGAAATTGAAGAGGTCGAACCGCAATACCAGTTGATCGTGAGCAAAAAAGGGTATCTGGACCATCTCAGCGTTCGGGTGGAAGGCAAAAAAGAAATTTATGAGGCCGGTAAAGACCGAAGGCATGAAATCGAAGGCAAAATCGCAGGTCACATCAAAGGCATGATGGGAATTGGCGTTGATGTGGAGGTGGTCGATGCGAAAGCCATTGCCCGCAGCGAAGGCAAAGCCGTGCGTGTCATAGATGAACGCCCCAAACAGGAAAGGTAGTCGCTGGATGGAAATACGAAATTCGAATATCAAATGACCGAATTTCGCTTCGTTAACAACAACAGTAATGGAGAGGTAGGATATGAGTGCTGCGTCCAATTTTAGTCCCCAATCGTTTGCGGTGGTCGGGGCCGGGCCGGTGGGGTGCATTGTTGCCTGTTTTCTGGCCAAGGGCGGTTATGAGGTCACCCTTTGTGATGTCATCCCGGACCTGCTGGCACCGGCGTTGGACCCTGGAATTATTCTTGAAGGCGCCGAAAACATCCAGCACAAGGTGACCCGAACCTGCACCCATGTCGATGAACTGGTTGATTACGACCCGGACGTGGTCTTCATCACCGTCAAAGCCAATGCGCTGCCGCTGATTGCTTCCGCCATTGAAAGCTTTCACAAAGAGGGTCTGGCGATTGTCAGCTGGCAAAATGGAATTGATACGGAACTTGAACTGGCAAAAACACTGGGCAAGACGGATGTAATGCGCGCTGTTGTCAATTACGGATGCGGTCTGGCGGGACCCGGGCATGTCAAATTGCCCTTTCACCACCCGCCGCATTACATTCAGGAACTGGATCCTCAATCCCGCAATTCGGCGATTGGCATTGCCGATGCGCTGAGCAAATGCGGCCTGGAAACCGAGCACACCGACAACATTATTTCAATGGTTTGGCGCAAGAGTGTTATGAATGCCTGCATGAATCCGGTGTGTGCCGTTACCGGACTGACAATGTCGCACGCGATGAACGATCCGATCGTCTATCAGATTGTCGATGCACTGGTAAAAGAATGCATCCAGGTTGCCCGTGCCAATGAAATTGATCTGGGATGGGATTTTTATCCCCATGCAATGGCGTACATGCGCAATGCCGGTGACCACAAACCGTCTATGTTGATGGATATTGAAGCCGGCCGGCGCACGGAAATTGATTTTATCAACGGTAAGTTTGTCGAATACGGCGCCCGCACAGCAACCCAGACGCCGTATAACAACACCCTCAGCGCGCTGGTAAAAGGGTTAGAGTCTAAATAGTAAAATGTTTCCAGCATTTTAGTATTTTTTCTATTAATGTTAATTAACGAGATCGCAACTCGTTTTTCATCATGAAATCAAAACCGTGCTATGCGGGTGTCGATGTGGGGGCATCGCGCACCAAAGTCGCCATCCTCGACACCAGTAAAAACCTGATCGGTCATGCGGTTAAGAAATCCGGCACCGACTTTACGGCCACCGCCGATGCCTGTCTTATATTGGCTTTAAAAATGGCCGGTAAGAAAAAGAGTGATATTAAAAATACCGTTTCAACCGGATACGGCCGCAAAAACGTATCGTTTGCCCGGGATACCAAAACAGAAATTGGCTGCCATGCCAAAGGTTGTTTTCTGTACTTTCCATTTGCAACCACCATTATTGATATCGGCGGGCAGGACAACAAGGTCATTAAACTCGATCGATCAGGCAAGCGCACCGGATTTAAGATGAATCGCAAATGCGCCGCCGGCACCGGAGCCTTTCTGGAGGAAATGGCCATGCGACTGGATGTCTCCCTGGAAGAGATGAACGGCCTCGCCAGTCAATCTAAAAATATGATCAAACTGGGCAGCTTCTGTACGGTTTTTTCGGCGACCGAGGTTCTGGAAAATATCCGCCAGGGTAAAAACCTGCCGGACATCGTTAAAGGTGTCTACTATTCGATGATTAAGCGCGTTCTGGAGATGGACGCCCTTACGGAAAAAGTCGTCATGACCGGCGGTGTGGTGGCACACAACGCTTTTATGGTCAAAATGACCGAAGAGATGATTGGCAGAAAAATCCTCGTTCCGGATTATCCGCAGCTCACCGGGGCCATCGGCGCAGCGTTGTACGCGATGCAGAATAAGCCTTAAGGACTATGGATTCAGAGATCAGAGGTCAGAAGACAGATGGAAAAAATGGAAGCTGAAGCGGCCTATCTGTCCTCTGTTTTCTGTTCTCTGTCATCTGTTTACTGAAACCTGACACCTGAAACCCTGTAATAAAAGCCTGAGACCATGTTCCCTGGTCTTGACGTTTGAATTATCGGATATTGGAAAGTGCGTAAATGTGGGGACATGTCATGTCAGATGAAAAAAAACCTGTCAGAAAAAAATTAAAAGCTGCGTCTGAAGCCAGCCGCTTTATGGCAAATTATTATCACGAGCTGGATGCGGCTTCCCAAAAAGGTCAACCCAAGATTGCCTGGTGCACCAGTGTGGGCCCGGCGGAAATTCTCCGGGCTTTAGGGTTTCTGGTATACTTTCCGGAAACGCATGCCGCCATGCTAGGCGCCACGCGCATGTCCACCGAACTGATTCCGGAAGCCAATGCCCTGGGTTATTCACCGGACATCTGCTCTTATCTCACCGCCGATATCGGCGCCTTTCTAAGAGGGGTGACGCCTCTCAGCCGGATTTACAAGGGAATTGAAGCTATTCCCAAACCCGATGTACTGGTCTTCAACACGAATCAATGCCGCGACGTGCAGGATTGGTTTGCCTGGTACGGCAAAAAGTTCGATGCCCCCGTGCTGGGCATCTATACCCATCGAAATGTCGGCAAAATCACCGAAGCTCATGTCGCTTCAATCGCCAAGCAGATGCAGGAACTCATCGAGCCGCTGGAGAAGGTCTCCGGCCGGTCATTTGACCTTGATCGGTTAAAGCGCGTTGTCGCGCTTTCCAGAGCGTGCTCTGAGCTGTGGCGCAACGTTCTTGAAACGGCAAGCGCCAAACCGTCTCCACTGACATTTTTTGACGGCACCACCCTCATGGGCCCGGCGGTGGTGGGTCGCGGCACCCGGGAAGCGGTCGATGTCTATAAAATTTTGCTGGCCGAATTAAATGACCGCATCAAAGACAAGGAAGGTGCGATCGAAGATGAGCGCTTCCGGATCTACTGGGACGGCATGCCGGTTTGGGGCCGATTGCGAGCTCATTCGGATCTTTTCTCAGGATTGAAGGCCAGTGTGCTGGCTTCGACCTACTGCAACAGCTGGATCTTTTCAGCCCTGGATGAGAACGATCCGTTCAACAGCATGGCCAGAGCGTACACGGAACTTTTTATCGTGCGTTCTGACGATGAAAAAGAAACTTACATCAAAAAGATGCTTGAATTGTTCAAGGTGGACGGCGTCATCTATCACGATGCCAAAACCTGTCCCAATAATACCAACTGCCGTTACGGGATGCCGCAACGCCTCGAGCAGCAAACCGGTCTGCCCAGTTTAACAATTAATGCCGATCTCAATGACATGCGGATGATTTCAGATGAACAGACCCAAACAAATGTTGAGGCATTTATAGAACAGCTGGAAGAAAACCAAACCTGAGTTGAGCGTTACAAATTTTATAAAAGGAAAATTTATTAAAAGGGAATTCTTCCAATTTTATTTTTAAAATTTGTAACCCTGCGGGATTGCCGATCTTACCGCATCTACTGTGTCAAATGCCGTTCCGCATAGAAAACTATAGCGAAACGACATTTTTCGTGTAGCTACGGCAACCTCGACAATCGCTCAATTCAGGTCTTAAGTTGAGCGTTACAAATTTTGTAAAAGGAAAATTTATTACTATAGATGCGTAATCCATTTATCCTGGATAACACAGCCTTTGGGCGCCTGTTCGCCGCAGGCGGGTTAGATGCATTTTTAAGATAAGCTCTGAAGTGGAGGTATCAGTATGGGTTATTGGATGAATTTAGGTCAGATCCAAAAGATAAATGCAAAGAAGTTCCCGGATACAGCGGCCTTGAAAGACGCGAATCGCGCGTTTACTTATCCGCAAATGAACAGCCGCATCAACAAACTGGCCAACAGCCTAACCTCCCTGGGCTTGCAGAAAGGCGATAAAGTTGCGGTGTTGCTTGAAAATTGCATCGAAATCTGTGAGCTGTTCATGGCAACAGCCAAAGTTGGGATCATTATCGTGCCCATCAACTTTCGCTTAGTGTCTGCCGAGGTGGAATATATTGTCAACAATTCAGACGCCAAGGCCATGGTCGTCCATGATCAATTTGCGGCCACGGTGGAACCCATCCGCTCAAATCTTAAAAACATTGTTGCTCAAAATTATATTATCGTCGGACGTCCTCAGGACGGATATCGACCCTATGAGGAATTCATCAACGCTTCAGCGGACACCGAGCCTGAAACTGAAGTTGCCCCCGGCGATACCTGGATTCTGATCTACACCTCCGGCACCACCGGAAAACCCAAGGGCGTCATTCGTTCCCACGAATCGCATATTGCCTATTACCTGCACAATGCCGTGGACTTCGGGTTTAATGAACACGATGTATGCTTAAATGTCATGCCTCTGTGCCATATCAACTCCATCTTTTTTACTTTCACGTTTCTGTATGTCGGCGGATCGGCCTATATCCACCCGGCCTTAAATTTTAAGCCCGAAGAAATTCTTAAAATCATCGAAAACGAAAAAATCACCTTTGTTTCCCTGATTCCAACCCATTATAACTTAATTCTCAATGCCCCCGAAGATGCCAAAAAGCGCGATGTCAGCTCAATTCGCAAGCTGCTGTGTTCTTCGGCACCCGGCCGCAAAAGCATGAAACAGGCGGTTATTGAATTTTTTCCGGATGTTAAACTTTACGAAGCCTATGGTTCGACCGAGGCCGGCATGGTTACCATCCTGAAACCCGAATACCAGATGAGCAAACTGGGCTCAATCGGGTTTGAATGCATCGGTTCTGATTTTTTAAAAATCCTTGATTTGGACGGCAATGAAGTGCCTGCCGGAGAAATCGGTGAGTTATACTCACGCGGTCCCATGCTGTTTGATGAATACTACAAGCTACCCGAGCAAACCGGGGAATCGTTTAAAGACGGTTTTTTTTCAGCCGGTGATATGGCCAGACAGGATGAAGATGGCTTCTATTATCTGGTGGATCGTAAAAAAAACATGATCATCACCGGCGGGGAAAATGTATACCCCAGCGAGGTGGAGGAAGTGGTCGGCAACATCGAGGGCGTTTTCGACTGTGCGGTCATCGGACTGCCCGATGAAAAATGGGGAGAAAAAGTTAGCGCGGTGATCATCCGAAAACCGGGTTTTGATAACAGCAAGTTAAATGAGCAGGATATCATTCAAACCTGCAAGGGCAAAATGGCGGGTTACAAGTGCCCCAAACAGGTGATCTTTATCGGTGAAAATGATATGCCCCGCACCGGCACCGGAAAAATCCTGCACCGCATCCTAAGAGAGCAGTTCGGCTAATATGAGAGTCACCAGTGTTCAGCTGGCGATGACCGATCAGCTGAAAGAAATAAATGTAGAGCACGCGCTCGGGCTGATCGATCAGGCGCCGCCCAGTGATCTGTTTCTGCTGCCGGAAATCTGGCCCTGCGGGTTTTTCTCTTTTGATCGCTATAAACGCGACAGCGAAGCCATCGATGGTCCGATCGTCACGGCATTTAAAGCAGCGGCACGCAAACGGAAGTGCCATATTTTCATGGGCAGCATGGTGGAACGCGACGGCAGTCACCTTTACAACACCAGCATCTTATTAAATCCCACCGGCGAAATTGCGGCACACTACCGTAAAATCCATTTGTTTGGCTACCAGTCCCAGGAAACCGCCATTCTTGAACCGGGCGAAGACGTCGTTGTCGCCGATACCCCCTGGGGTAAAAGCGGGCTTTCAACCTGCTATGACCTGCGTTTCCCCGAGCTTTATCGCCGCATGGTCGATGCGGGGGCGACATTTTTTTTAGTCGCTTCTGCCTGGCCGAAAGTTCGCCTGGATGCCTGGAGACTGTTTAACCGCTGCCGGGCTCACGAAAACCTCGCTTTTCTTATCTCGTGCAACTGCGCCGGTGCCAATCAGGGCAAAACATACGCCGGCCACAGCATGATCGTCGATCCCCTGGGCCAGGTGCTGGCTGAAGGCACCGCAGAAGAAGAATGGGTTAGCGCCGAAATTGACCCGGACCAGGTCGCTGCGGTTCGCCAGGATTTTCCGGCACTGGAAGACCGCAGACTGGTCTAATTTTTCGCGTAGAATTTATTTCCGACCGACCGTATTATCTATCGTTTTACCAACCGCAGCCTTGCTCTCTTTTTGAGCAATTTCAGGGCCGCTTCCACAGCGTCGAGTTTTATAGTGGATGTCAAAAAACGTTCCGGTATTCAAACGTTTTTTTCAACCACTTATACCCCAATTACGTAATCCGGAAGGTTATTATGATAAGCGGTATAAAAAAAGCGCAACATGATTGAGCGCTCGGTCATTTCGGTGTTTTCGACCACTCCTAACCCAATACAGGCGTTCCTCAAACCCGATGCGGGTGTTATGTACGAAATATACATAAAACCACATTATAACGAACAGTTAAATCAGAACTAATATTCGAATTTTGAAAAACTTGACAAGGAAAAACGAGACATGTTAGTTTATTGATTGAGCGCTCGTTCAGGAAAGTGGCAGCTGCCTTAAATTTTGTTGAATATAAAATAATTTCATAAGGTTAAAATGCACGATCTACCCAGAACAAAAGATATCCCCACCCAGGTCAAAGACCCTGATCTGGTTAACCGTCGGCGGCGTCAAATTGCCGATGCAGCAGTTCAGCTATTTATCGACAGGGGGTTCCATAAAACCACCACGCGCCAGATTGCCCGGGCAGCCGGATTCTCGATCGGATCATTGTACGAATATTTTGCCTCCAAGGAAGATATCCTGTACATGGTGTGCGAAGCCATTCACGCCGAGGTGGAACGCGGTGTGACGGCAGCCATGTCCCAGGCGAAAGGGGGCCGCGATGCACTGGTGAAAATCATCCACGAGTACTTTATCGTCTGCCACCAGATGAGCGATTTTATTCTTTTGATTTATCAGGAAACCCAATCGTTGCCCTCTCAATGGCAAAAACGGGTTCTGGATAATGAACTGCGAATCACAGGCCTTTTTGTCAAAGCGCTGGCCCGCATCGCCAAATCAGGCGATCTGATCAATCTTAAAGAAAATAACCTGGAGCTGGCTGCTCATAATATTGTCGTATTAGGTCATATGTGGACCTTTCGGCGCTGGTATTTGGCTCACCATTACAGCATTGAAGATTATATCAAACTTCAGACTGGCATTATTCTGGGGATGTATGCCGCTGGTAAAAAACAAAATTAAGCACCCTTCTGTTTGCAGCTCACGCTTGACCGCTCATGGCAACGAAGATTTTTAATCGGCATCAAGGAGGCAAAATGACAGCTGAGGTCGAGGTCTACCAACCCGAAAATTACATACGAGTCGTCACAGCAACCTCTCTTTTCGATGGCCATGATGCCGCTATTAATATCATGCGCAGAATCCTACAGGATACCGGCGCAGAGGTGATTCATTTAGGACATAATCGATCGGTTCAGGAGATCGTGGATGCCGCCATCGAGGAAGATGCCCAGGGAATCGCGGTATCCAGCTACCAGGGCGGCCATATCGAATTTTTCAAGTATATGGTCGATCTTTTAAAGGAAAGGGGGGCGGCCCATATCAAAATTTTTGGCGGCGGCGGCGGTGTGATTGTGCCGGATGAAATCGCAGAACTCGAAACATACGGCGTGACCAAGATTTACTCACCGGAAGACGGCGCCAAATTGGGACTGCAGGGTATGATCAACCATATGGTCGCAGCCATCGATTTTTCCACGGTTAAAAATAGTCGCTTTGCATTTGATGACCTGTCTCCGGATAATAAATTGTTGGTTGCCAACCTGATATCTGCCGCAGAATACGCTAAGGCCAAGGAAAACGGTGACCTGGCAGCCTTAAGAGCTGAGCTGGCCAAAAAAATCGGGAGCCGCAAAACGCCCGTAATCGGCATAACCGGAACCGGCGGTGCCGGCAAATCATCATTGACCGACGAGCTGATCTTGCGGATGCTGCATGATAACACAGATATTCATATTGCTATCATCAGCTGCGACCCGTCGCGACGCAAGACCGGCGGTGCGTTGCTGGGGGATCGAATTCGCATGAATGCCATCGGCAGCCCCCGCATATACCTGCGTTCACTGGCAACCCGCAAATCACAGACAGAGATTCCCGCGATATTGGGAGAAGCAATTGATGCTGTAAAAGCTGCCGGCTATGATTTGATTATCGCCGAAACTGCCGGAATCGGACAGGGCGACTCCAGTATTATCGACATGGTGGATCTGTCCATATATGTGATGACCAGTGAATTCGGCGCCGCCTCCCAGCTTGAAAAAATTGATATGCTGGATTTTGCCGATCTGGTGGTGGTCAATAAATTCGAAAAACGGGGCGGCGAGGACGCAGTGCGCGATGTTCGCAAACAAGTCCAGCGCAACCGCAAAGCCTTCGATCAATCTCCGGACGAAATGCCGGTATTTGGAACCATCGCATCCAAATTCAACGATGATGGCGTAACGGCGCTTTATCATGCCATCATGGATTCGGTCACCGAAAAAACCGGTGTTCAGTTTAAGTCCGCTCTGCCCAGACCCAACACCCGGACATCGACATCCAAAACCATCATCATTCCGCCGGAACGCACCCGCTATTTAAGTGAGGTCGCCGATCAGCTCAGAGCATACCACCGCGAAACCGGGGTTCAGGCAGAAGCCATCAGAAAAGTCTGGCACCTTAAGGAAACCGCCGACACACTGAGCAGTGAGGATCTGAAAGGCGATACGGGCCAGCTAATAAACGCCCTTAAAGAACAAATTAAAGCCGCTGAAGCGACCCTCAACCCGGAAACGGTTCAAACGTTTGAGGAATGGGAAAACATCCAGGAGATCTATGGTAAAGATGATCTGGTCTATCAGGTCCGTGATCGTGAAATCAGGGTGCCACTTTTTTCCGAGTCCTTAGCGCATACCCGCATACCCAAAATTGAACTGCCAAAATTCAAGGATCCGGGGGAAATTTATCGCTGGTTGCGGGAAGAAAATGTTTCCGGAAGATTTCCTTACACGGCCGGGGTGTTCCCTTTAAAACGCGTTGACGAGGACCCGACCCGCATGTTTGCCGGCGAAGGTGACCCGGCCCGCACCAATCAACGCTTCAAGATGCTTTCGGCCAATTATGACGCCAAGCGACTGTCAACTGCCTTTGATTCGGTCACCCTGTACGGCTGCGATCCGGATATCCGCCCGGACATATACGGGAAAGTCGGCACCTCGGGGGTGAGCATTTGCACCCTTGATGATGTCAAAACGCTCTATGACGGTTTTGATCTTTGCGCGCCCAATACATCAGTTTCGATGACCATCAACGGTCCGGCGCCCATTATCCTGGCCATGTTTCTGAACACGGCCATCGATCAGCAGATCGATAAATATAGGGCTGAAAACGGCAAACCGCCTTCTAAAGCGCAATACCAGAAAATACGCGACAGTGTGCTGTCCAATGTGCGCGGCACGGTTCAGGCCGACATTCTTAAAGAAGACCAGGGACAAAATACCTGTATTTTTTCAATCGACTTTGCTTTGAAAATGATGGGAGACATTCAGCAATACTTTATTGATAATCACATTCGCAACTTTTATTCCGTATCGATCTCCGGATATCATATCGCCGAGGCCGGCGCCAATCCCATCACACAACTGGCCCTGACTCTGGCAAATGGGTTCACCTACGTGGAGTACTACCTTTCAAGGGGAATGCCCATCGACAGTTTTGCGCCCAATCTCTCCTTTTTCTTCTCCAACGGATTGGATCCGGAATATAATGTGATTGGACGGGTGGCCCGACGAATCTGGGCGGTTGCCATGCGTGATAAATACGGCGGTTCCGAACGCTCGCAGATGTTGAAATATCATATTCAAACCTCCGGTCGTTCCCTGCACAGTCAGGACATTCAGTTCAATGATATCCGCACCACCCTGCAGGCCTTATGTGCGATCTACGACAACTGTAATAGCCTGCATACCAATGCCTTTGATGAGGCTATCACCACCCCCAGCGCAGAGTCGGTCAGACGCGCGCTGGCCATCCAATTGATCATCAACCGCGAATGGGGGTTGACCAAGAATGAAAATATGAACCAGGGCAGTTTTATCTTCGAAGAACTGACGCGCCTGGTAGAAGAGGCGGTTTTGCTGGAATTTGACCGCATCACCGAACGCGGCGGCGTTTTAGGGGCCATGGAAACCGGCTATCAACGCAGCAAAATTCAGGAAGAGTCTATTTATTACGAAACCCTCAAGCACACCGGAGAGATGCCCATTATTGGCGTCAACACCTTTCGCGATCCGCATGCCGACGGGGAGCAACTCAGCGAAGCGGTCGAACTGGCGCGGGCCACGGAAGCAGAAAAGCAATCGCAGCTCAAGCGTCTGGCTGACTTTAAAGAACGCAACGCAAAGGCGGCACCGGCCGTCCTGGAGAGCCTGCAAAAAGTTGTTTTGTCCGGCGACAACATTTTCGCTGAACTGATGGATGTCGTGCGCTCCTGCAGTCTCGGGCAAATCACCCGGGCGCTCTATGAAGTCGGCGGACAATACCGGCGCAATATGTAAATTCATGCGGGGCGTATTAAAGAAAAATCATAGGGTGTCTATAGTTTTTGCGTCTTGGCGTGAGGCTTTGCATAATAAGGATCGTACCAATTCGGTAAATGACGGATTCTTCTCCTGTCTTTTTATCTGGCTGGCTGCTCCCCGCAAAATCACCACCTGAATTTTGCATGAAAAATACAGGCTATAGCTAAATGGCAAGAACTTCGGTTAAATTGGCGATACTGTCGATGATGGCATCCGGCCGCTCTTTTTTTAATGACTCGTAATCGTCAAACCCGGTCAATACCCCAACCGTCCGCATTCCTGCTGCTTTGCCGGATTGCATGTCAGTGGTGGTATCACCTACGTAAACACAATTTGCAGGTTTAAGCTCAAGTTGTTGGGCACACGCAAGAAGCGGATCCGGCGCCGGTTTTCTTTGTTTGATGTCATCGGATGTGATGATGACCTCGAAGAGTTTGTCAACGCCCGCATTTTTAAGAGGCAACATTTTTGTCTCTAAATAATGCTTTTGAGTCGAGGTGACCAGACCCATTTTTAACCCGTTTGCAGACATCATCTTGAGAATACCGTCCGCACCCTGAATAATATCCAGATCATCAGCAAACATCTGCGGTGCAATCTCATTGATGATGGCCCAGGCCTCATCGATAATATTTTCTTTGCGGTTCAGGACTTCTTGTGGCAAAACAAGTTGCCATTTAAAATCTTCGCTTTCCGCTGCCCTTAAAATTTTACTGCGCGAAACCGGCGGAAGATCGAGTCGTTCCAGAGCGTTTTCCACGATTCTAAAATATATGTCGATCGAATCAATCAGCGTTCCGTCTAGATCAAATATCGCCGCTGCCACTTTTACCTTCTGCTGTTGAGACATAAATCACTCCTCTGATAGAAACACGGAAACCGTTTCACCATCTTTAGCATTAAGAGAGGCTTTGATGTTCAACGGGCCGATGATCTCGATAATATTCTTGGCATGAATTCTGACTTCTTCTTCAGGAATGATAATGGCGCCCTTGATTTCTCCCAGCGTCACCGGAAAGGCTTTTGCATTACAGAACTTTGGATCGGGTGAAATCAATTCGATCCCTTTTTTTTGATCCAATGATGCTATAAGGGGCAGATCGTCCGGCGCTATTTCCAGGTTAAGCGTACCGGGATAGGGCTTAAAGCCTAATTTCTCTTTACACTGCTGCTGCACCCAGTCGATTTGGGTAAAATAGGCGCCCTCCCCTGCACCGCTGACAATTTTACCTTTTAAGACCTGGGATTGCTTCATGAGGTACACTATATTGGTATGATGTCTCTAATCAACAAAGAAATAGGACACGGATTAACGCAGATTTTCTCAGATTAAAATATAATTTTAAGTGAAGGCCGTTTAGAGATCTCTGTATTATCTGTTTTTATCCGTGTCCCATAAACCATTTTTCTTTTTGAAAATCATCCGGGTCCTCGGGCAATTGGCCCGTAACGATTATCTGTAACTTGCCGACAGCCGGATGGCCCTCACCGAATTCAGCCATAAGTGATTTGATCGCCCTGCCCAGGGTCTGATTGCAGGCAGATTGACATTCGCCGATAACGTCCGCCGGCAAATGATGATAGGCTTCAATCAAATTATCCACCCAATTTTTCAATGTTTTTGTATCGATCTCAGCTTTTGACCGGCGATAAACATATCCTTCAAAGGCACCGGCGGAAGCGGCAAATTCATAGATCTGTTGATATGTATGCATAAATGGCTCCGTTAAAAACAGGCGCAAGGCATATGATATTGGGAATGATTCTGAAAAAATTAGTATTTTGCCTCAGCCCTTGAGAATTGAAGCATATGCCTTAAGCCCTTTTTAGCTTAATTCTTATTTCGTTGTCGCGCGCGTCAATCCTGTAATCTTTAAAATCGGTTTTTTCGATAAGCGCAATGGCTTCTTCCCGCGTATAGGTTTTAATCGGTTTATGCAAGCCCGACAGTTGGAAAAGCCTCAGGAAAAATTTTTCCCGCAGATTAAGTGATGCTTTCCATTTTTTACGGTCCACCGCAGCGCTCACCCGGGCCGGATCGAAAATCCAGGCTTCACCACCGGCTTTCAGGACGCGGTACATCTCCTGTATGACCTTCACCGGATCCTTGATCGCGTGCAACATGCCGGTACTGATCACCATGTCAAAGGCGGAATCATCGAATTCTATCCGGCCGGCATTGCCGAGCTGAAACGTCAGCCGATCAGACAGACCCGCTCTGGCTGCATTTGAGCGCGCCATATCAAGTAACTTGCGGCTTAAATCGACACCAATAATACGAACGTTTGAAGATCTTTTGGCGATCTCAATCGGCAGATAGCCCGGACCCGTACCGATATCCAGAATGGTATCGCCCTGCAAATGGGCGACTATTTCCTCAGCCACATGACTGTAATAGCTATCGATTACCATACGGGTGCCTTTTTCATAGGCTGTGGCCAGAACACCCGGTATGCGCTCGATTTTAATCCATTGTCTCATTGGCAAAATTAAGAAATTTTAATAGGGGCATGATTTAAATTTGTTGGTAGTCTGTGATTGCCTAAAATTAAATCAGCGATAAGATATTAAGTCAAACAATTTGCAGTTTACAGTTTCGGCTATATTATGTAAGTGAATCTTGCATGAAAATTAAGTGACAACAGCAAAAAGAGGGAGGAATGATCGCATGAGTAATGAAAACAATGTATTCTACTGGTTGCCGTGTTCGGTGGTTTTCGTCAGTACCGCCCATGAAGACAAAAAAGATATCATGACCGCTACGGCCATGTTTGTATCGGAAAAGGAGCCGCTGCTGGTCATCAGCGTGGCAAAAGACCATCTGACCGAAAAGCTCATTGCGCAATCCCGCAAATTTACAGTGGTGATTGCCGGGGCTGACCATGAAAAATTGGCCATGCAGGTGGGCAGTGCTAAAGGCGAAGATAGCGATAAGTTTGAGCGCTTTGCCATTAAGGCAGCTCCCGGCACCGGCAGTGCGGCCCTGATCCCAGAGGGTGCGGCGGCCTGGATGGAATGTGAAGTTGAAAGTAGCAAGGAAATTCAGGGATACCAGCTTTTTATGGGACGCGTTGTCAATCAGGACGATTGCGGCAAACCGCCACTTGTCTGGCATAAAGATAAGTTCTTCAATCTGAATAAAGTTTAGACGACTAGTTATTCGTTAATCAGAGAATTACGATTTTTTCAAATAACGAATAACCTTATCCTTAAAGGAATAAAATGGAGAAAAAACTTGTCGTTGCGGTGGTGGGTACTTTTGATTCCAAGGCTGAAGAGCATATTTTTTTGAAAGATCGTATTGAACAACTTGGCCTGGATGTTTTAACCATGAATGTCGGCACCGCAGGCCCATCCCCGACAGCGGTTGATCTGGACTTATTCAAAAACGTTATTGAACACAACCCGCAGGTACAAGATAGCAGAGATAAGGCGATTGCGGTTATGATCGATGCGGCGAGAGCCCGGATCAAGAAACTCTATGCAGACAAAAAAATTGCAGGAATGATCTCTGCCGGAGGCGGTACCGGCACCCATATCGGTACAAGCATCATGCATGAACTCCCGCTGGGAGTTCCCAAGGTAATGGTTTCCACAGTGGCATCGCGCAACATGGCCAAAACGGTCGGCACCAAGGACATCACCATGATCCACAGTGTTGCCGACCTGCTGGGTGTCAACAGTATTTCAGGGCGCATCCTGGACGTTGCCGCATCCGGCATTTGTGGCATGGTCCAGGCCCGCTGGAAACCGCAATTTGAGAAAAAACGAATTGCCCTGCCCTTCTTTGGATTTATCACCGCGGGTGCCGAAGCCACCCGGCACGAGCTGGAAAATTTGGGATATGAGGTGGTGCCGTTCCATGCCAACGGCACCGGCGGTATGGCCATGGAAGAATTGGCGGCCAAGGGTTATTTTGACGGTATTCTGGATCTGGCCACCCATGAACTGGCCGATCATTTGCTGGATGGCTATTGCGGCGATATCGGACCGCAACGATTCGAACCGGTCCCCGGGCAATCAATCCCCCGTCTGATTGTTCCCGGAGGATTGGATTGTGCGGTTTTAGAATTTACACGCAACAATATTCCGGAAAAATATCAAGATCGCCAGATCTTTTTTTATGATTTCCGCTCTGCCATTCGACTTAATAAAGACGAGACACGGACGCTGGCCGATCAACTAACGGAAAAATTAAACAAAGATGCGCTCAATGTAAAAATATTAATACCCTTGCAGGGATGGTCCGAAGCGGATCGTGACGGCGGCCCTTTGTATGACCCGCCCATGAACCGGTTTTTCACGCAACGCTTGCGGGAAAAACTCGACTCTCAAATTGACATTCAGGAAACGGATCACCACATTAACGACACGGCATTTGCTGCAATTGCTGCCCAAATAATGGATCAGATGGTACAGGAGCAGTCAAAATAATGTTTATCAAGCCCGATTGCATTCCTTGCATATTAAAAATGACTATTTCGTCCCTGAGAAAACTATCCCTGGATGAAAAGTCTGTTAAAGCGCTATATGCTGACATTTTGCAGATCCCGGCGTTGAGCGGTCTTGTATGGGATATCACCAGCCCGGAAATTATCGAAGATGTATGGAAAAAAATTATTGCAACGGTCAACTCCCGCGATCCGTTTTATGAGGTGAAATCAAGTCAGAATGAACAAATAATGTCGCTTTACCCGTTTTTGGAAAAAATGGTTAAAGATGCAGCCGATCCGTTAAAGCTTGCCGTTAAGCTTTCCATCTTGGGAAATTCTATGGATTTTATGGTAGCCGATTCCTCAATTGCAATTGAGAAATCAATAACTACCAAGGCAAAATTGCCGCTTTCAGATAAAAATTATTCTATGTTCAGACAGCAATTAGAGGCCGCCCGGCATCTTTTAATTTTCGGCGACAATGCCGGCGAAATTGTATTCGACCGCTTGTTGATTGAAACCATAAAAATGCTTTATCAACCGGAAATATCCTTTGTGGTTAGAAGTGTGCCGACCCTCAATGACGCAACCATAAGGGAGGCCAAAGCAGTTGGAATCGACCAAATGGCTACCGTTATTGAAAACGGCATTGATGGGCCTCTGCCAGGCACTGTCCTGAGCAGATGTTCAAGCACAGTCAACGATCTGGTTAATCGGTCCGATCTGATCATTTCAAAAGGGGGTGGCAATTTTGACACCCTTGATGAAGAAAGAAAACACCTGAACAAAAAAATTTCTTTTATGTTGCTTTCGAAATGCGAACCCCATTTTGATAATTTTAACGTGAAATTGTATCATCCTATTTTAGCCAACACCTACTAAATCTTTACTGCCCCGTCTAATTCCGCCACACCATTAATCCATCACTCCAGGGCCCCATCGTTCCATCATTCCAATATTCCAGTACTCCAAGGCATCAATGCATAAGAAATTCTTATATATTAGCTAAATTCATATGAGTTGACTAAAACCGGCAATCTATTCATAAAATTATGCATCGATTCACCCCACCCTTCCGTTTGGCTTTAAGTGATAATCTTCCCTCCCCTGGCGGGACAGATTGAGAGAGGAGGACAACATAAGACTTACCTTTTTACAGGTTCTAAAGCCGAAACTAAATAACACCGGAGGATTGAAACAATGCCCAAAGAAATCAAACATTCCATCTGTTTTCGATGTAAACCGCGCTGCCGCCTGGAGCTCGAGGTGGAAGACAACCAGATTCTCAAAGTCAGCACCTCATCTATCAAAAAATGCCCGCGCAAATGGGCTTCGGATCTGGAGCGTTTTTATCATCCCGACCGTCTGAATTACCCGCTCAAAAGAGTGGGTGAAAAAGGCGAAAACAAATGGCAGCAGATCACCTGGGATGAGGCCCTGGATGAGATCGCCGCCAAATTAACATCCCTTAAGGATCAATATGGCGCCGAGACCCTGGGGGTTACGGCCGGCACCAGCCGCAGTTATGAAGAACTCAACTCGCGCTTTCTGAACCTTTTCGGCAGTCCCAATCAGTGCGGCCAGGCCCAGATTTGCCATGGCAATTCAGCAGTGGTCGCCACCACTCTTTTTGGCTGGTGGCCGTATTGGATGCACATCGAAAAACTGCAAAGTACCCGTTGTGTGATGCTCATCGGCCGCAATCCACCACATTCTCACCAAACCATCTGGGAAGGTATTGAAGGGGCTCAGAAAAACGGTGCCAAACTGATTGTTATCGATCCCCGCCGCTCGGAATCGGCTGAAGCGGCGGATCTGTGGCTCCAGCTGCGACCGGGTACTGACTGTGCTCTGCTGCTAGGCATGATCAATGTCATCATCGAAGAAGACCTTTATGATAAAGAGTTTGTCACCCAATGGTGCCATGGCTTTGACGAACTGGCACAACGGGCAAAAGAATATCCATTGGATAGAGTCGCCGAAATCACCTGGGTGCCGGCCGACCAGATCCAGGCAGCTGCGCGCATGTTTGCCACTGAAAAACCCTCCTGTGCCATGGAGGGCATGGGGGTGGCGCATCAACCCAATTCTTACGGCGCCATCGCCGCACGTCATATTATTTCAGCTATCGTCGGCAATGTGGATGTAAAAGGCGGAGAGGAGCTGTTAGGACCCGCACCGTTTATCACCGAACATGAGATTGAAATGCCTGAAGCCCTGCCGGTCGAACAGCGCGAAAAAATTCTGGGTAAACAGTTTAAACTCTATTCCTGGCCCGGTTACGAGATGGTCCAGAGCAATGTCGAACGCGTCTGGGGCAAACGCTGCGACATGTTCGGTTATACCTGTATGGCCCCGGCCCCTTCACTATATAAAGCGATCGCCTACAGCGATCCCTATCCGGTGCGGGCATTGATCACCCTGTCATCCAACCCGATGGTGACCATACCCAACACCAAACTGGTCCACAAGTCCCTCAAAAGTTTGGATCTGTATGTGGTGGTGGACTATTTTATGACACCCAGTGCCCAGCTGGCTGATTACGTATTGCCGAGTGCCATGTGGCAGGAGCGCAATTTTTTATGGAATTTTCACAACACGACACCGGTAATTGTGGTCGGCGAAGCAGCCGTGCCGCCTTCGATTGAAGGTAAGTGTGACCGGCGCGATGACTATGATTTCTGGCGTGGCCTGGGTATTCGACTGGGGCAAGAAGAACACTGGCCATGGGAGAATGTAGAAGCCTATTATGATTATCGACTGGAACCCATGGGATTGACGTTCAGACAGATGGTCGAAAAGGGCCGCTGGGAGCCTGAAAAGTGGGAATACAAAAAATATGAAAAAATGGGTGGGTTTGGTACCCCTACCGGCAAGATCGAGCTTGCCTCTACGGTAATGGAAAAACTCGGTTACGATCCCCTGCCCTATTATCAGGAGCCACCGGAAAGCCCGATCGGCACGCCCCAACTGGCTGAAAAGTACCCGCTGATATTAATCACCGGTGGTCGCTTTCATCCCTTCTTTCACTCCGAGCATCGCCAGATCGATAAACTGCGCAAACGATACCCCTGGGCGAATATGCAGATTCACCCGGACACCGCAAAGGATCTGGGGATTGCTGAGGGGGATTGGGTCTGGATCGAAACCCAGCATGGCCGGGTTATGCAAAAAGTTCTAATCTTCGAGGATATCGATCCCAAAGTGGTGCACGCCCAGCATGGTTGGTGGTATCCGGAGATGCCGGGTGAAGAGCCCTGGCTGCACGGTGTTTGGGTTTCTAATATCAATGTCTGCACTTCCAGTGATGAAGCGGAATGCGATGAGGCGCTGGGGTCCTGGCCGCTGCGAACATTTCAATGCAAAGTCTATAAGGTTAAACGTTACGGCGAAGAACACCCGGTGGCGGGATAATGGTTTATGTAGTGAAACCTAAGTTGAGCGAAGCCTCTCTCCTTGCCTCAATAACGGCAAGGAAGAGAGGCTTCTCAAATTAAACGTAAGTTGAATTCTTAAAAATTTCTTCTCCATCCTATGCCTCCTTTGGCCAGTAAAACTTCAGTAACCGGGTAGCTGGTGGGTTAAGCAAAAGTTTTGATGGCGGTAAAAGAAACATCGCCTACAGATAGATTATTATCTTTCCTCGGCAAGCATTTTTGCCATTAAGGCCCCCATGCCCTGGAAACGCATTTTCTTTGTCCCTAAATTTTCCAGGCTATTGAGAAAAGCCTGGGCGGGGGGTGAAAGCGGTTGATTCTTCAAGTAAGCAATACTGACGTCCAGAAAAATTGAATCTTTTTTTAAGGGGACGGTGACCAATTTTTTTTCCTGAAGTTCGACAGCCACCGCCTCTTTCACCAGAAACGAGACCCCCTCTCCATGTTGCACCAGTAATTTGATGATCTCAGCATCCCCGGTTTCCATCAAAATATTGGGACTGCATTCATTTTCTGCGAATAATTCATCTACCAGTTTGCGGGTCCCTGAACCCGGGTCTTTCATGATAATAGGCTCTTGGGCGAATTGCTCAAAGCCGATACGGCCTCTATTTGTCAAACGATGGTTGGGCGGTAAAATAAGCACTAGTTCTTCCCGGCTGAAAGGTACGAAAGCGATATTCGGATGCTCATCTGCCTTGGCAATAATCACCACTTCGTTTTTCAATTCGATCAGGCTGTGGATCATTTCCCGGGAGCTACCTTCATCCAGATGGATTTTGATATGAGGAAAAGCATCACGAAATCCGGTCAGTAAAAACGGCATAAAGTAACGGGCGTAGGTTCTGGCCGAGCCCAATCTTAAACTACCTTTTTTTAATTCTTTCATTTGTGCAACTGCATCTTCAATTTTTTGTTCATATTCGAAGATCTTTTTGGAAAAACTGAAGAGCGTTTCACCTTCATCGGTAAGAATAAGGTTGCGGCCTTTTCTTTTGAAAAGTTTGAGTCCGCAGCTCTCTTCAAACAGCTTCACCTGGGCCGTAACCGCCGGCTGGCTGACAAACAGCTGCCTGGCCGCAAGGCTGACATTCTGACATTGGGCAACCTGATAGAATGCTCTGAGCTGGTTTAAATTGATCACCGTTTGATCCCGGTATTAAATTAATTGTGATTAACTTAAATTTTCATATGCTTTTTTCAAAACTTTGCCAATCTGGATACTTTGGGGGCAATATTTTTCAGCTTCAGAATAGTCGGCCTTAAGAATATTTGACTTAATACCTGCTGGCAATTCGTTGAACAATCTGAGCGCTGTATTTCGATCGCCATAGCTGTGATGATACATGGCATAGCGTAAAATATCACTGATCGGAACATCAAGATCGATGGCTGATTCGCAAATACGCGCACAACCGGCACAGTAGCCGGGCGCCGTGTGTTGCGCATATTGTTGCAGGCGTTGCCGATCCCTCCCGGACAGTTCTTTCTTATTCAAAGCCGCGTCAACATTGGCCTGCAGGATGGTCATATTGGATATTGCCGAACAGATGCTGGCAATGTTTGGATTTTCCCACACCACTTTAAGTTTTGCCTGCTCGGCGGTATACCCTTTCTTTAAAAAATTTTCGGTCATTTCCAAGGCATCATCGGTTTCAGATCCGATGGATGCATAAAAATTTGCCGAGAAAGCTGCCTGTGTTTTCATCGCGGTCAATCCGATGCCCGCCTCAGCACAGGCATCAACCGCTCTTTTCATCTTGCTTTGCACCATTAGCCGATAATTATAGCTCATCATGATGCCATCGATCCAACCCAGCTTGGCAGCGGCAAGCATGCTGTTTTCCATATTTTTATGCGCGCTAAATCCAAAAAAACGTATGCTTCCTTTCGCCTTGGCTTTTGCAGCCCAGGCTTTGACTGCATCCGTCAATTCCTTTTTTACATTACTGACATAATGAATGAAATACATATCGATGTAGGATGTATTCATTCTTTGAAGCGAGGTATTCAAATTCCCGGTTAATTTTTGTGGATCTGAAGTTGCTGCTTTCGTTACCAGAAAAATTTTTTTGCGGTCGTTTGGAAACTTGGCGAAGTATTTACCGATCGCCTTTTCGTTTTTTCCCCATCCATATGAATTGGCCGTATCCCAATAGGTTACGCCCATTTTAAAGGCCTGCCGGAATACGAGCTGGTCAGAAGGCTTTAAAACACCACCCAATGAAAGGATAGAGACATTGGCGCCGGTTTTTCCGAACGGTCGTGTCGGCACAATCATTTGCTCGGACGCCTTGGACGTCGAGCTGCCATGTGCCCGTGTTAGCGCGCTTAAGGGAATCAACGCCGACCCTACTCCGGCTGCACCTGCGCGCTTGATAAAATCTCGCCTTGAAAAAGTCGTTTTTTTGTCAGACATGTTCGAAATCTCCTTTTGCTATAAGATACCTAAAATGCATTTAACATTTAATGGTATTACTGTAAAACTATTCAAATCACTAAATCTATATGGGTTGAGCCCGCTGCCTGCCGAAGGTTCTCGTGAAACGGAGTTAGCCCGTTTGCCGGTTAAAAACATAGAAAAGGATGTGATGCACATCAGTCGACTTTTTGGGTGCTTTGAATCTTCGGTTTCAAACATGGACCTTCAAAAAATCCGTTCCCTGCCCTCGATGCAGGCATAAAAAGAAAAACGCCTGCAGCACCATTCCGTGATCAATTTCTTTGCTTTCAATCTTTGCTCGAATTTCTTTGAGTGGTACGGTTAAAATTTCAATGTCTTCACCTGCATCCAGATTTTGCTGCTGAGTTTTGACGGCATCTTCAGCCAGGTAAAAAAAACAGCGATTGCTGAGGATTGCCGGCTGGGGGAAGCATTCTCCGATCAGCCGGATATTCGACCCTTTAAATCCGGTTTCTTCCAGCAGTTCCCGTTGAGCGGACAATTGCGGGGAGGTGTCATCCGGATCCACCAGGCCGCCGGGCAGCTCCAAACACACCTGCTCGGAGCCGTGCCGGTATTGTCGCACCATCACAACTTCCTGCTGCGGTGTCAGCGCCAGAATCAACACCCAGTCAGGAAACTGGATAGCATGCACATCTCTGATTTGACCCGTGCGCGGTGAGCGAACCTGTTTTTTATACAGCGCAAAAATCCTAAAATCTGCAACTCGCTCGCGATTTAAAATCGTCCAGTCTCGAATCATCACCCAACTTCCTTTTCTCGTTTTTTAAGTTCATCTTTTGCGATGCGGTAAGCGGTCTGCGTAAAAAACCAGTGGTTTATGTATTTTCGCAGGCGGTTTAATCCTTCAGCGGCTGTCTCTTCAAACCGCCGGTTGTCAATCTCAAATCCTTTTTGAGTGTAGCGGGATAGTTTATCAGCATCTTTAACGATCTGATCATTGAGGGAAATGGCCTTTTTTCTGGAATCATGACCGTCGATTATTTTAAGTATCTCAGAGATTTCCTCTTTATCATATTGGACATTTGACAGAATAGCGCCAGCAATCTTTACGCCTTCTTCCTCGTGCGTCCGGTTTAGCTCAGGAGAAGTTGCCTTGGGTCCGAAAGCTTTCAGATGAAGGGCCTCCGGCACTTTTTTCCAGCCCACATCATGTAAAATGATTGCCGGAATCACAATACTCTCCTGGCCGCCCTCCGCCTTTAGCAACTTGTGCGCAAACTGCAGGGATATGTCGACATGAACGTCATTGCGTCGCGTGTTAAGATACGGTCGGGTCAGCTGGTAGATTTGCTCAAAGACAGGTCTATCAGTCATAGAAATTATCACCTGAATCTTGCATGAAAATTAATGAGCAGTTTTAATCATATTTAATAGTAGCAGCTTAAGCAAGTCAGCGAAATCGACCAAAATACCGATCAGGAAAATATAGATGAAAATCCTTTTATCTCATTAATTTTCACCCTTCGGGCGAGCCGGATGTTTGCATCGGTCCGCCGCAGGCGGATTATTAAGGACGAGACATAGTTCACTATAGCCTCACCCTTAAGTGTCCCGTTCCGTTGGATGACGCATCTGAATTTTCAATACTAAGGTGCGTCTCCTTGCAGATGAAAGCCTCCGACTCGTGCAAAATTCAGGTATCACATTCCGTTAATTTTTCTTTGCTCCTCTTTACGCTGGGACAGTATTCTGGCCATCAAAAGGCCGATGCCCATGGGATGCAGGCCCTCTGATTTCAATCCGATCAAGGTATCGACAAAAGCTCTGGCGGGAGGCGAAAGTATCTGCTCCTTTAGGTAAGCAATACTGACATCCAGATACACCCGGGGGCCTTTAAGAGGAACGGTCGTCATTTTTTTTTCTTTCAGCTCTGCGGCCACGGCTTCTTTGACAACAAACGAAACTCCTTCGCCGCGCTGCACCAGTTGTTTGATAAATTCGGTATTACTGGTTTCCATCAGAATATCAGGTGTGCATCCCACGGTTTCAAATAATTCTTCCACCAGTTTGCGGGTTCCGGAGCCTTTTTCTTTCATGATAAACGGGACTGTCGCCAGATCCGCAAAGGAAATCGCTTTCTTTTTTGCCAGGGGATGGGTCCGAGCGACGATCACCGCCATTTCCTCCTGGCTAAACGGAAAAAACTGAACCTCCGGGTTATTTTCAGCTTTTGCGATGACCGCCACCTCGATTTTAAAATCCAGCAAGCTGTGGATCATATCCAGTGAACTGCCCTCGTTCAGTTGAATTTTAATTTGAGGATAGTTCTGATGAAAGGTGGTGATCATCAGGGGCATAAAATAGCGCGCATAGGCCTTGGTAGTTCCCAGACTGAGAATGCCCCTTTTAAGTTCACGCATGTCATCGATGACGGCTTCAATTTCTTTTTCAAATTTAAAAACCTTGGCCGCATATTGATATAGCGACCGGCCTTCATCGGTCAGATAAATCTTGCGGCCCTTCTTTTTGAATAACTTCAAGTTGCAAAATTCTTCAAATGACTTGATCTGGGCCGTGACCGCCGGCTGGGTAATAAACAGCTCGGCGGCTGCGGCTGTAAAATTCAGGTTCTTGGCCGCGTAATAGAAGACTCTGAACTGGTTAAAATTCAACATGGTTTAAATATTGGGCATTCGGTAGCGGGTATTGGGTATTCTTGATTAAAAAGACTTTATATAAATACATATCAGTTATTAACATTAAATAATCTCGTGTGTCGCATGAATGTTTATTATTGATTTGGGCCACGCTAATTTTTTTTTATGGAAGGACTTTATCCATAAATAGAACTTATGCATAGCATAAATTAAATTGGTTTGACAGATTTTTTTTATTGCTTCATAAAAAATGAATCTTATTTAATTTCAGGTTTTTGTTCTCATACCCAACTGGTTTTGCAATTCATTAGATTTCCGGTTCCTCCAACCGAAAGCCTTTATTGTTTTTATGAAGCAATGCGTAAGCTCACCAATTAGCGTTTAACCCCACCATGAAAGGAGGAAGAAAATGGCCGAACAACCTGGAAGATTCCCGGACCCCCATGAGTTTGAGGTTCCTTCTGAACTTGAAGGCTGGGAAGAAATGTATCCGACACACCACCTTTTTTCCGAAGACAGAGCAGAATGGGAAAAAGCCCAATTCTGGTATCAGGACAAAATTCACGCTCCGGAACCGATGCCGCCACTGGATTTAATTTTTCAGGAAGCCTGGCAGATTTCACTGTCTCAATACACCACCCGGGTATTTTGCATCCCACCCGCCCAGGGGATCGCCCAGCGAATGATGGGCTGTTACATGTACATCTGCGCCATCGCACCGCCGCCGGAGGAGATCATCGGCGAGAAAGCCGGGCATTTTGAAAAGCGCGTATTTTATGTGTTTGAACATTATGATGAGCTCTGGGACAAATGGCTGACCAAGTTTAAAGCGCTCGGCGAAGAAATGGCCGCGGTGAAAGTCCCTGCCGAGTTGCCGAAATTTGTTCCCGATGATGAGGTTCTGCCGGCACCCACCGGCGTGTACGACAGTTATTATTTGCTTGAATCGTTTGACAAGCTGGTCAACCAAATGTTCAAGGGCTGGCAGTACCATTTTGAAATGCTGAACCTGACCTATCTGGCTTATCTCATGTTTGCGGATGTTTCCCGCAAACTTTTCCCCGGCATCAGTGAAAGCGCCATCGGCAAGATGGTCGCCGGCGCCTATGTCTCCATGTTCAGGCCCGAGGAAGAACTTTGCCGCCTCTCCAAACTGGCGGCTTCCGCCAAGGAAGTCTCAGCCATTCTGAAAAGTGATAAATCGGTAGACGATAAAGTCGCTGAACTTCAAAACACAGACGCTGGAAAGAATTGGCTTGCAGAGTATGAAAAAGCCAAAGATCCCTGGTTTTATGTATCCTGCGGCAGCGGCTGGTTTCATTATGAGGGCAGCTGGCTGACCGATCAGAGCATTCCTTACAGCTACATTAAAGGCTATGTCGAACGGCTGGAAAATGGTGAGACCATTGAGCGCTCGCTGGATGTGATCGAAAAGCAACGAGATGAAGTCGTTGCCGAATATCGAAAACTCATCAAAACCGACGAAGATCGAAAAGCCTTTGATGATGCTTACAACACCGTCAGAACCATTTACACATACGCCGAGGATCACCTCTTCTGGGTTGAGCACTGGTTCCACACCATCTGGTTTGACAAGATTAGAGAATTTGGAACACTTCTCGTTAACAATGGGATGTTAAACGAAGTCGATGACATCTTCATGTTCAACCGCTATGAAATTCCGCAGCTGCTGACCGAAGTGTCGACCGGCTGGGCACTGGGTGTGGATATCCCCATGCGCGGAAACTTCTATAAATCCAAAGCCGCAAAGCGCAAAAAAATCCTTGAAGCCGCCGGCAACTGGAACCCGACCCCGGCTCTGGGCGTCCCGCCTGAAGAAGTGGCCGAGCCCTTTACGATCATGCTGTGGGGTATCACCACGGATAAAGTCAAGGAATGGCTCAAGGGTGTTGATGCAACCGCAACCGAGGATGTTTCTGAAATCAAAGGTTTCGCCTCTTCGGCCGGTATCGCCGAGGGTCCGGCGCGTGTGCTCAAGCGGCTCAAAGACATTGTGGCTTTGCAGCCCGGTGAGATCCTGGTTTGCCCGTCGACCAATCCATCCTGGGCGCCGGTCTTTACCAAAATCAAAGCTACAGTTACCGACATCGGTGGTCTGACCAGCCATGCCGCCATCGTCTGCCGGGAATACGGCGTTCCATCGGTGACTGGCACCGGCGTATCCACTCAGGTGATCAAGACCGGCGATATCATTAAAGTGGATGGTGACAGCGGGGTAGTCGAAATCGTCAAAAGAGCAGGTTAATCAAGCAGCGAAAGTCAACTGAACTGCAACACTTTTACAGTAGTTTAAAAGCTTTCGGCTTCTACCAACGAACCTTCGTTCTGAAACCCCTTCCCTTCAGGGAGGGGGTTTCAGACGGATGGACGTCGAAGGAATACAAAATGGATTATATCCTGGATTTTGAAAGACTGGATAAAAATTCACTTCCCATCGTCGGCGGTAAAAATGCTAGCCTGGGTGAGATGATCAAGGCCGACATTCGGGTCCCGCCCGGATTTGCGGTGACCACCGATAGTTATTTATTGTTCATTACCGATGCCGGCATAAAAGACAAAATTATTGAGATTGTATCAAATTTAGACCCCGATGATGTGGCGGCCCTCAACAAGGCCAGTGCCGAGGTGCAGGAACTGATCAAACAAAGGACGATACCCGAACCGGTGACCAAGGCCATTGCGGACGGTTATTTGCAGCTGTGCAGCAAATGCGCTGTAGAGGCCATTCCGGTGGCAGTTCGTTCAAGTGCGACCGCTGAAGATTTACCCACTGCCAGCTTTGCCGGTCAGCAGGATACCTATCTCTGGATTCAGGGCGCAGATCAGGTGATTACCCATGTTCAAGGTTGCTGGGCCAGTTTGTACACCCCGCGCGCCATCGCCTACCGGATCAAAAACAACTTTCCCCATGAAAAAGTGCTCATCAGTGTGGGCGTACAGAAAATGGTCAACGCCAGAGCAGCCGGCGTGATGTTCACGATTAACCCGACGGATGGCGATATATCCAAGGTGGTCATCGAGGGCAGCTGGGGGCTGGGGGAAACCGTTGTTTCCGGCTCGGTCAACCCGGATAAATTCGTCGTCGATAAAGTCATGCTGGAAATCAATGAGAGAACCATATCCACCAAACACATCGAATGTGTCTATGATTTGGAAAAAGGTGAAGTAGTCGACGCCGATGTGGATCAAGATATGCAGTGCACCTGCTGTCTGGCGGATGATGAAATCAAAGCGCTGGTCAGAGCCGCCAAAAATATCGAAAATCATTATGGACGGCCAATGGACATCGAATGGGCTATAGATAAAGACATATCTTTTCCGGATAACATGTTTATCGTTCAGGCGCGTCCAGAAACGGTGTGGAGCCAGCGCAAGACAGAATCGGTCATCGGCGGCAAGACCGGTCGCCAGTTATTAATGGATCAGGCCATGAAACGCATAAAAATTCCTTAGGAAGTAAATTCTTAACCCAAAACATCTGCCGTCTATAAATATTAACACAGCGTCATTAATCGGATTGGATGAAAAGATAATCAAATCGCCTAAACATCTCGGCTGTGCATGACTGTAAAAACACTTCAGAGATTAAAATATAAAAAGATTAATCATTAGCTAACAATTTCTCTATTAATTTATTAAACTTTAGAAAAGGAGGAAATGTTTTATGAAAGACATGAGGGATTTTGTTGCCAGAGGCGAAGAGACGGGGCTGTGCAAACGGATCAGCGCCGAAGTCGATTGGAACCTTGAGCTGTCGCACATTGCCAAGCTTAATGAAGAGCAAAGCGGACCGGCGCTTCTTTTTGAAAACGTAAAAGATTATGACACGCCGGTCATTACCAGCGTTTGCACCACCACTCAGCGGCTGGCTTTGATTATGGGTCTGCCGCTTGAATCTACGCTGGTGCAACTTTATGAAGAGTGGGCCAAGCTGGGTGAAAATCTGATACCGCCTACAGAAGTAGAAGCTTCAAGTGCACCCTGTAAAGAAAATATTTTGACCGGTGATCAAATTGACCTTTTTAAATTTCCAGTTCCTCAGTGGTATCCGCTGGACGGTGGGCGCTATATCGGAACGGCCCATTTCATCATCAGCAAAGATCCGGAGACCGGGTGGATCAATCTGGGCACCTACCGCAGCCAGTTGCTTGGAAAAGACAAGATGGGTACCCAGTTTATTAAAGGCAAACACGCTGACATCATGCTCAAAAAATACCAGGCCATGGGCAAACCCATGCCCGTAGCTTCGGTTATCGGATGTGACCCCCTGCTCTTTGTCCTGGGAGCGGCCCGGGTCTCAGCCTTTGTATCGGAATATGATGTCGCTGGGGCCCTGCGGGGCGGAGCTGTGGAAGTGGTTAAGGGCGAAACCGTCGATCTTCCGGTGCCGGCTCATGCTGAAATCGTCATCGAGGGCGAAGTGGATGCGGATCAATTTATGGAAGAAGGGCCTTTTGGCGAGTATACCGGTTATTATTCCGGTGTCGGCACCGACCCGCGTAATTTCATCGATGTCAAATGCGTCAGCCACCGAAACAACCCCATTTTGTGGGGAACCACCGTGGGTCGGGCGGTCACCGACACGCATATGACCATGGCCCTCTCATACGGCGCAACCCTCTGGCAGCAGCTGCTGGCCATGAAAATACCGGGCCTTAAAGCGGTTTACTGCCCGCCGGAAGGCTCGGGACGTTTTCTGGCTATCATTTCCATGAAGCAGATGTATCCCGGACATGCCGATCAGGTTCTGACCGCTGCCATCTCCACCGAGATGGGTGCCTATGGTCTGAAGACGGTCATCGTGGTTGATGAAGATATCGAACCCTGGGATATCCCCAGGGTCATGTATGCCCTTAGTTTCCGATTCCAACCCAATCGATCCCAGGTCATCAAGCGTGGAAGATCAACGCCTCTGGATCCTTCTTTGCCGATCGAAGCCAGGGAAATTACGGGCAGACTCCTGCTGGATGCAACCATTCCGTATGATTGGAAGCATAAACCCATTCCGATCGAACTGGATCCGGAAATGGTTGAGAGGATTAAGGGTCGGTGGTCTGAACTGGGCCTTTAGAACGTAACTCAAGAATGCAACCACGAAGTGGCTTAGGTTTAAGGCGTCGCTCGCGCAGCGCAGGCGCTTGCGCCGTATCACGCTCCATCCTTTATTATAAAATTATAATAATTCCAGTGTTTTAAAACATTTAGTTCACTTTTCACTTTAGCACATATCTTTTGAAAAAGGAACTGCGAAAATGGCAGATAAAAAATTGTTGGACGGCAAACGGGTTCTGGCAGTCGACGACGAACAGGATGTTCTGGATACTTTGGTCGATTTACTGCCGATGTGTGAATTGGTAACCGCCTCTTCATTTGAGGAGGCCCGGGAACTGCTGGAATCCCGGCAGTTCGATCTGGTCATTCTCGATATCATGGGGGTTGACGGTTACGGCCTGCTGGATATGGCGACCCGTAAAAACATCCCGGCGGTCATGCTGACCGCCCACGCCTGGAGCCCGGATAACCTGGTGCGATCGATCAAAGAGGGTGCGGTCTCCTATCTGCCCAAAGAAGAACTGACAAACATCACAGGCTATTTAAATGATGTTTTAACCGCTCAAAAGGAAGGTCGCGATCCATGGGCGTCCTGGCATGATCGCTTGCCGACCTCGTATTTCGAGCGGCGCTGGGGTGCTGCCTGGCAAGACAACGACCGGAAATTCTGGGAAACTTTTAAAGCCGGTTTAAAGGCCAAGCGCTCCGCATCAAAAAAAGAAGAGGACTAGAAACTGTCTCTAAATCGCACGATATAGAACGAATTAAATCATTACCCATAAATACACAGCAGCGATTTGCAAGCTTAACCGTTTATGATAGCTTTATGTCAACAATTCACCACTGGCTTAGGTAATTTATTGTGGCGCTGTGTATAGCACTTAAAGGGAGGAAAATTGTGAAACCGATCCGTTATCAAAAAGAGATGGTCGCTGAATTCTTGAACGAAGGCTACTGGACTCAGGAATTGTTTTACGATTTCTGGGATCGCAATGCCCGCGAGTATGGCGACCGGGAAGCATTGGTGGATTCCAAATATCGCGTTACATGGGCGGAAGCCAAACGCCTGGTGGACGGGATTGCCGCTACCTGGGTTCAAATGGGCATCCCCCAATATTCGCGCATCATTATTCAATCGCCGAACAGTGTTTACGGCTTTCTGGCCAGAATCGCCAGTGAAAGAGCCGGTCTCATATCTCTGACGGTCTATCCGTATCTTCGTCAACGGGAATTGGAATACATGGTGGAACGAACCGAAGCCGCAGCAGTGGTCATTCCCCATGAATACCGCAAGTTTGATTATCTGGAAATGTATAAAGAACTGCAACAGCGGTTTCCGCACCTCGAAAATATCTTTCTTTTTGACGACACGGTGCCGGATTCGGCCCCGCAGAACACCTATTCGCTAACCCAGTTGGCCCGGGAGGCCGCTGAAAAACCCATCGATGAAAATGTCCTTAAGGAAAGACGATTGGATCCGCTCTGGAATATTGCGCTGCTGACCACCACTTCAGGCACTACCGGACTGCCCAAACTGGTGGAATGGCCCACTGCCCCCCGGGTTTGCACGTCCAAAGGGCGCGTGAGCATCTGGGGCCTTAACAAGGATGACATTACCATGGCGATTGCCCCGCATGCCGGCGGCGCAGCCGGAACCCTGACTTATTTTGCCGCACCGTTGGCCGGTGCCAAAACGGTCATGCTAGAAGAGTTCATCCCGGAGGATGCCCTGGCCCTGATTGAAAAGGAAAAAGCCACGGCTATCGGCGTGGTCCCCACGCATCTGGTGCGCATGCTGGAATGCGACACCTCCAAATATGATCTTAGCTCCCTGCGGTTCATCCGCTCCGCCGGCGGCTACCTTTCGCCTCAGATTGCCGAAGAAGCCGAGAAAGCCTTCGGTGCTGTCATCACCAGCGATCTGGGCACCCAGGACATGGGCTCGGTGTCCGGATGTCGGGTCGAAGATAGCAAAGATTTGCGCCGCCGAACCGTCGGGCGCATGCTGCCCGGCAACAAGGTGGTCCTTAAGGATGAAGACGGCAATAAGGTGCCGGACGGCGAGCCCGGCATCCTGTATTTCAGAGGTCCCCACGCTCCTGCCGGCTATTATCGCGATGCAGAGCTGACCTCCACTGTGTTCGATCCCGATGGGTGGACCACTACCGGCGACATTGTCAAATTCGACCAAGAGTGTCTCTGGATATTGGGCCGCGCCAAAGATATGATCATACGCGGGGGTCAGAATATTTATCCAGCTGAAATCGAGGGCTTGCTGAATGATCACCCCAAGGTGGCCTCGGTCGCCGTTGTCGGCTATCCGGACAGGGAAATGGGTGAACGGGCCTGCGCTTATGTGATACCCAGAGCAGGTCAGGATTTTACCTTCGATGAAATGGTGGAATTCCTGAAAGGCAAACAACTGGCCATGTTCAAACTGCCGGAGCGCCTGGAGGTTGTTTCGGAATTTCCGGCTGTCGGTGACTCGGGCAAGATCAACAAAGAAACTCTTAAAAAGGAAATTGCGGAGAAGTTAAAGCAGGAAAGTGCCTAGAAGCCATTTCAAAACCTCTTTAGAGCTAATTTTGCGGACTTTTGTTAAAAAGCGCTTAGCGCAGTGGAGCGTAAAATCTTGAATTGTTTGAGGCAAAAGCCGCAAATCGGCTGGAACGGGGTTTTGAAATGGCTTCTAACCTTAATTAGCCTCATGCAAAGGCGCGAAGTCGCAAAGAAGATTTCTAGCGCTATACATTATATGCTAAGCGGCTTTGCGTGAGCAATACCTACCATAGATAACCGATGCAAAAGACCGTACTGATCATTTCAACCCTGGACACCAAGGGACTGGAAACCGATTATCTGATGGAAAAATTGAAGGGACTGGGTCTCAACACGCTCCTGATGGATATCTCCATGCGCGGCGATGCGCCATCCAGCGCAGACATCCCACCCGATCGAGTTGCCGCAGCCGGCGGCAGCAATTTTGAAGAAATCCGCAACTCACGCAACCGCTCACAGATCACCAATATTACAATGGCAGGCGCCTCTCGTATTGCAGCTGATCTGCTTTCTGAAAACAAACTCGACGGATTGATCGCAATGGGCGGCTCGACCGGCACGCTAATGGCCACCGAAGTGATGCGGTCCCTGCCCTTTGGCATACCCAAAGTAATGATTTCTTCTACGGCAGCACTGCCGGGACTTGCCACCCGCTACATCGGTACCGGCGATATCGCCCTTTTCCATTCAGTAATTGAAATTTCGGGGATCACCGATTTGCTCAAAAATGTCATGGATCGTGCAGCTGAAGCCCTGGCCGGGATGGTGCTGGGTACGATCACCTCGCCCAAAGCCCAAAAAGGTAAAGCAATTGCATTGACCATGCTGGGCCCCTGTGAAAAATGTGCCAGCGCCGTTCGTTCCGGTCTTGAAAACAAGGGCTTTCAGGTCATTGGTTTTTCGGCTGCCGGTATCGGTGACCGGGCCATGGAAGATATGGTTGCTGATGGTTTCTTTCAGGGCGTCGTTGATCTAGCCCCGGGTGGCGTCGGCGAACATCTGTACGGATTTATGCGGGATGCCGGACCCCATCGTCTGGAAACAGCCGGCAAGGCCGGTATCCCCCAGATCATTTCAACCTGCAGTGTCAATCACATGACGCCGGCCAAGTCTAAATACAAGCCGGACTATCATAAGCGCCGCAAGTATGATCTGGATAAATTCAGAACCTGGATTCGTTTATCCAGCGATGAACTCAAGGAGGTCGCCGGGGCTTTCGCCGCTAAACTCAATAATGCGTCCGGTCCGGTCAGTGTCATCATACCGCAAAAGGGATGGTCCTCTGTGGACAGCCCGGAAAATCCAACTTACGACCCTGAAGAAGATCAGGTATTTGTCGAAACGCTTCGCGAACAGCTGAATTCCGATGTCAGAATAATTGAAATCCCGGCCAATATGGAAGATGAAACCTTTGCGCAGGCGGTTGTCATGGCTGCATTGGAGATCTTTTAAATGGCAACTCTGGATTTTACCGTACAAACCGAAGAAGATGCTTATAATCTTTCCGCCAATGTCAGACTGATTGGCGCCGACGTGCTGGTGGCCATTTGGGGCGGAGAAAGACCTCATATTGGAGCCGTGGCGGTTGCCCAGCCCCGCCCCAGCCTCAAAGATCCTGCAGTGACCAGTGCCAGCGCATCCGTTATATGCCTTGTGGGGCACAAGGAAGACGAACTGGCCAAGGCGACGGCCGAGATTCTGGCAGCGGCATTGAAAACGCAGGTTGTTGTCACAGCCGGGATCCATTGGGACAACCTGGCGCCGGAAGCCATCCAGCGTATCGTCCGGCACAGTGAAATTCTGGTAGAGATAATTTTGACCCGGCTTGCCGCCGAAACCTGATCTCGTTATACCGCTTTTCATAATAATGTTCTAAGTCAGGGAATTGGGGTATAAGTGGTTGTAGAAAAAATCGCTTGAATAACGGAACGTTTTTTTGACAACCACTGTAAAAGAACTCTGGGATAGACGTAAAAGTATATTCTTTTAATCCAAAATCATGTATATTAAAAAATAAGATTATATAACCAAAAGGAATAATTGATGGCTAAACGAATTGTAATCGGTATATCCGGTGCCAGTGGGGTCACCTATGGGGTCCGTATGCTGGAGTTACTCGGAGAAATGGATTTCGAAACCCATTTGATTATCTCCAAGGCCGGCCGGTTAAATATCGAGATCGAAACAGACTACCAACCCGATGCCGTTGAAGCCATGGCGGATTTTACCTACGACCATAAGGATATGGCTGCATCTTTAGCAAGCGGGTCTTTTTTAACCGAAGGCATGGTGGTCGTACCCTGCACCATTAAATCGCTTTCCGGCATCGCCAATTCCTATAATGAAAACCTGCTGGTGCGGGCAGCGGATGTCACCTTAAAAGAAAAGCGGAAACTGGTGCTGGTTATCAGGGAAACACCGCTGCATGTTGGGCACCTGCGCCTGATGACCCTGGCTGCTGAAATGGGCGCCCATCTGCTGCCCCCGGTCCCTTCATTTTACCATCAGCCCAAAACCATCGAAGATATCATTGACCAAACCATCGGCAAAGTTTTCGACTATATGGGCATTGAACACGATCTGTTCAAGCGCTGGGGAGAAAACAAACAGATAGAAAAACCCCGCAAAAAGAATACCCGAATTTTACTGGCACAAAAAAAATGATCAGATTGCCGGTCGTTTCATTCTGATTGATAGCGGCTGAAAAGATTTTCAATTGAAATATTCGACAGCGGCGGGCACTTGGTTTGGAATTCTATTTCCTTATTTCTTTCTTTTGTCTTTTAAATAAATTGCCTTTGAGGGTCCAACGCCAATAGCTCTCTCTTCGATTTGGAATAGCTTTGTTGCTGATGCAAGTTCCCCCAACTTTTTGTAACCATAGTTTCGTGGATCAAACTCTGGTGCCTGCTTGGCAATGTTGCTACCCACGGATGCAAGATGAGCCCAACCAGAATCGTCCGAAGATGCCTCAACAGCGTTTCTTAATAAATTAACGAGCTTCGTGTCTTTCTTAAGCCCGCTGGTTGTCTTGCGCCTTATTTTCTCACTATAATCACCTTCGGAACGCAGCACTTCAGTGAAAACAAACTTATCACACGCAGAAACGAATGCTTCAGGGGTTTTTCCCTCCCCAAATCCATATACAAAAAGGCCCGCTTCCCTTATCCTTGATGCTAACTTGGTAAAATCACTATCGCTGGATACGATACAAAAACCGTCAAATTTGCCCGTGTAAAGCAAATCCATTGCGTCAATTATCAATGCACTGTCGGTTGCATTTTTCCCTGAAGTATACCCAAATTGCTGTATGGGCTGTATTGAATACTGTAAAAGAACTTCCTTCCACCCTTTAAGGCCTGCTCGCGTCCAGTCACCGTAAATCCTTTTTACATTAGCGGTTCCATATTTTGCGATTTCCGATAGTAGTCCGTCAACAATAGAAGGTTGGGCGTTGTCTGCATCTATTAATACGGCCAATTTTTCAATTTTTTCGTCTGACATATTTTCCTTTTATGATTCTAACATTTATATGGGGCGGTGAATCCGCCGGCTTCTGATTGTTCTGCGAATGGATTTAGGCGCCTCATCGAATGGTTCGCGCAACAGCAGCCGCGATAGAACGATTCGAGCTTACTACTGTCGTCCCGACGCGGTCTGCTGCATGCGCTTTTTAGCTGCCTTTAGTCTCTATAGTAATAATTTCGACGTGCTCCATCGAAACGCTTCGTTTTTATGCAACACTTCTTAAAACAAGCGCCCTGATCCACAGGGACATGGATCGTTTCTGCCAAGTTTCTCGATCAGTTCCTTGTCCCCATGCACGATGCGAATCCCTCGCTTCACATTTGCTTCGGAAGGGAAACCTCTTCTGCGCTTGCTCATCGGCTCAAAATAACACCTTCCCTCTGCGTTGTTTCTTCCGTTTCATGGTACACCTCACTTTCTATGGCGGCCTCACCACGGGACAGCTAACTTTAATACCAAATGGCAGTCGTCGATTTTGATCTTTTAATATGTCCAATTCCTCGCCGCCCTTTTGACGATATGAATCCCGTTCAATTTCCTTCGAGCTCCCCGCCGCATTCAATAGGCGTATTAACCATGAACATACCAGCTTCCGCCGCCTCAGACATTTCAAGCTGGCTTCGCAGCTGTGCAGTTTTTTCATCGTCTTTATTCATGCCGGCAACAAGAAAAGCAAAGCCACGCGGTGTCAGCCTCTCATCCGCTTTTTTTGCCAGACATTTGCAAATGGGGAGCCCCAGATCGGTAGATGAGCTACAGGCCTTAACAAATGCGTTAATGTCATCGGATGTGATTCCGGAAATGGGGGACCGTTACGGGTCACTTGCAATAGGAAATTCAGAAGCAACTAATATGGGCTTATACCCAAATCGATGGGGTTTAGTCAATCATAATCGAGAATAACGATGGGTGGTGATTTACTGAAAGACTGTCGAAAAAGTTCAAACATTTAGTTAACATCTATTTTAATATTGCGTTCTGAATATACCCTTGCGTTTTACGGGGGTAAGGTTTTCGATGATTTAGACTAAATCTGCGTTCTGACCGTATTTTTCTTGCTACTTGGCTTCTTCGGTCAAACCCTTTTCTACGGTCCCTGCCCAATCTTTTTTCTGGGAAATAAGTTATACAAAAAAATTTCCGCCTATCCTTTCCTGAACGGGTTCCACCATTATCTGTCAGCTTTAATTTCCTGGTCGCCAATATCTGGTCTTTTTTAAGTACACTAATGATATATTTCAATTTTTTCCGAATTGTTTTGGCATGCATTTTTTTATGTTTGGATAAAACGTAACCACAATATTGACATTTATGCATCCCTTCTTGCGGTAGCTTACATCTTGGACAGTTTTTCATTTTTGCTAATGCTTTTTTTAAAAAGAGAGGGTATGATTTTCCACTAATTGAGGCTAACTCTACTACCTGATTACCTTTCTAATAATGGCAGAGATGACGATCAAAACCAATCCAAGCAATATCATCGACATAGTTTCTGGCTCCAAAATAGGTGGTGTTTGGATAAACTGTCAGTGTTACTTCTGAATTTGAAAAGGGAATTGGATTTGTGACTTATGAGGAGAAAGTTAAAATTTAATTCAATTTCATTAAATGCCTGAAAATCTATTCAGCCACACGATGAACCACAAAAATTCGAAACTCAAATTCAATTAAGCAACGGTAGGATTAATTAAATAAAAATGGTAAAGGATGTCAAGTAAAAAGCTGAGAGCTAATAAAAATTTAACAATATTAACAAATAGTTATGTAGTAATCTAAATATATAGTTATATTGTTTTCTTTGGATAAAGAAATTTTCTATATTGCATTAAATGAAAATTCAAATTTATACAGGGCTTTTAGATGCCTTGATTAGCTCCTCTTAGCGGACTATCATCTTCCTCTTTTTGAGCAACAGGCTGTATAATCAAACCACAGATACATTGAGAAGCTACCAGTTATCACAATAAAGGAAATTATTGCAGATACCAAATGGATATCACAGGAATTTTAGCGCTCTGATAGTTGTACTTTGTTGGAAGTATAAAAGGTTTTGGAATTGCAAAGAAACCCGCGATACACAGAAAAAGCGCAAGGTTTAGCAGTGATAAAACAGACTTAACTTGACAATTGCAAATAATAGGTAATGCGTTCTCTTCTGGGGTCATTCAACAATTTTAAGAAGGTATCATTTACCTGCTTTTCCAGATGCTCCGTTCAGATTATCACTACTTCTCGATAACCATTGTGCCAGCCATTTTATCGCCTAGTCTTACCCCTTTCTCATCAGAGAAGATCTTAATAATTTCGATGATAACTAGGATAAAAACAGCAATTCCAATCAGAATATCAATGATCCAGCCAAGAATTGGTATGAATAAGAAGAACATCATCATGGGACCAAGAGCGAACATCCAGTTTCTTTTCGCAGATGCAGCATAATCGATCTTAGATGTTGGGTCTTCAATATTTACTACAGATAGTTGCAGCAATTTCTTCCCAATACTTTTATACTCAAGAGCTTCGATAGGTAGAGCATCTCGAAAGAGCATATAAAAAGCCCCAATAATTCCACCAACAAAAGGTATAAACCCTACAATTATAGAAGCCACAGCATCGATGACAAATGCTATTATCCGCTTAACTGGGTCAGCTTTTGTTAGTGTGGCATTATTGATCTTTGCTTCATTGGTTTCAGGTTTCTCCTCTTTTGCCTGGACTTCTTTTTCCTCGTTCATAAGACATCCTCCCTGCTGAATACTTTTTTGTGGACGATTTAAAGGCAATCTCAAAAATGCATCTAACGCCCAATGGCCCACGGATTGTTCCCCAGAATTGAAATGCTCATTTCTCGTGGCAAGATGTGGCTCAATTGTCTTTGACCCAATTTCCTAGCTTTTTTTATTTAAGCGTTTTATTTCATTCTGCCAGTACTTCATAATATTAGACCCCATAGAGCCAGCAGCAGTATTAATTTCTGATTTGATATTCTCCTCCATGTTGAGAGGGGTAAATTTAACAGTACCTGTTGCCGGCGAAGCGACAGTTTGTCCTGAGGCCATGTCAAATGCCCTGACGGAATAGGCCACCGTTGTGAGCTCCTGGATCCGCCCATAGTATTTTAGCTTCATAGCTCCAGCACGACGTATTTTCGCCAAGAGCAATATATTCGCCTTATGTTTCGGAACAAATTGTTTGATAGTATACCAAGTCATTGGCAAATCGCCATATTGCGCTTTTTCCATAAGTACGGGTATTTCAGCAATAGAAATTACTCTCAAACCGCTATCAATCAAACATGTTTCAAGGTGGGCATGAAAAATCGGAATCACGTTTTCATCCCCCGAGACCACCACCAGTGCGGTAGGAACTTTTGGTAATACCGGGACTACCTGTTTTTTCGTTTGATCGGTATGCGCTTTCAATTGCTCAAGCTCCCCACGTTCATGCTCAATTCTGTCCGCCTCAGCAAATAAGTGTTTTTTCTCCGCTTCCGGTTCAGGCTCTGCTGTAATGTATTGACTGAATTGGACCGGACGCTTTAATACAAATACAAAATCCCCCTTGTCCAACTTTGGGTTGTTAATTTTTCCAAATTGGGGATGCTGGGCTTTGTGGGAATAATTGATTACTTTTTCCTGAAGGTATGAACCAAGTTCCTCTCCGGTGACATAGCCGTCCCGATTGAAATCGGCATAGCCATCCTTGATACCCTGGATAAAACAGATCTTAAACACCGATCGATCGGGCACTTGCTCGTTCTCTCTGCCTGCGGTAATAAACTCCCTGACCGGTGCGGCGATTTTTTCCTCGATATATTCTGTAGGCGCAGCCCGCACCATGGTAAAGATTGCACCAGAAAAACATGAATCAAAAACCATCAACACATGCTTGGCCCGGATACGTTTGGCTACGGTTTCAATTTGACGCATATCGATGGCGCGCCGCATAAAGTTTGTTTCATCTTGAGTCGGGCGAGGGGCGTCCACCGGAACGATGTAGCCTAATTTTGTACCGTCGGCTTCTTCGAGTGTATGACCATGACCCGAGAACCAAAAAAGAACACCCTTGTCTTTTACCTTGCCGGGGCCCGTTATCAGCTTATTCAATGCGTTATCCAAACGGTCCCAATCAGGGTCTTCAAGCAAGTCAACCTGCCAACCCATCTCTTTGAGTGTGATGGCAATCTCGCGGGCATCATTTACTGGATTGGGTAGTCTGGGCCAACCGGCTCTGTAATCTGAGCAACCCACTATCAGTGCATAATAACCAGAGTAAAGTGATATCTGCTGGGGAGAACCTGAATGGGTCTTGGCCTTAACGAAGATGCCTCTGGAAGTAGCATATATAGGAAGTGTAACGAACACAAAACTGATGACAATTAAAAATAGACAAGCACCCAGAACTCTTGTTTGACTGAAGATCATTTGTCCCCCTCTTTTATGTTATTATAGAAGAGTTTTGCCGAACTAAAAAATCTTAAAAGGACAAATTTGTCTTGATAACAATCTTATAGTCTATTAAACTGACAAGGTCAATTGAATCGTAAAAATAAACCTCAAAAGCTCGATTACCACACCTTGTGGCACAACTCGATATCATACTCGAATGTTGGCAAGCTATCTGCAACTACAACAAGTCCCTAATACCTGAATCTGAGCCGCTTATTTATTTGTCGATCAACTTCAATCGAGCTGACTATCATTTAAAATGAAAGGGGGAGATTATGAAAAGGCGTAAATGTTGGGCTGCAATTGGATGTATCGTAATGTTTTTTGTAGCGGGCCTGCTTTTTCATGGATGCAAAACGATTCAGCCTAAGCCCGAAGCGAAAGTCACTGAAGCGGGGGGACCTTCTATTGAAGAAGCCCAGAGTGCAGCCTACGGCGGCCCTATGGCAAGAATTGCCGTATCGCGATTCACTGACAAGACCGGAAAAGGTTGGTGGAGCCGTGATGTCGGCGATGGTATGGCTGACATGTTGGCCACGGCGCTTTTCCACACCAACCGCTACATTGTGCTGGAGCGGCAGCAACTGCGAGATGTTCTCCGGGAGCAGGATCTGGGGGCATCCGGAAGAGTCAAACAGCAAACGGCCGCACCTATCGGCGAAATTGAGGGAGCAGAGCTTTTGATCACTGGCGCTGTGACCGAGTTTGAAGGTGCCGCTTCCGGTACCAAGGGCGGTTTAGGCGGCTGGGGAAGCGGAGTGGTTGGAGCTGTTTTAGGGGCTTATAAAAAATCGCACATGGCGATTGACGTGCGTGTCATCGATACAAAGACCTCCCGAATTGTAGCTGTTACCTCTGTAGAAGGATCTGCAACGGACATCGGTGGCTTGGGGGCTTTAGGAGGCGCTGTCGGTGGTGGAGCCTTAGGGGGTGCTTTGGGTGGTTGGTCAAAGACCCCAACCGAGAAAGCGTTGCGAATCTGTATAAAAAATTCGGTTGATTTTATTGTCAGTAAAACACCTGCCCAATACTACCATTTTGGCTCTGGTGGAACGGCAGTTCAACCTACATCAGCAACGCCGGCATCGACTGCTCCTCAGTCACAGGAGCCGTCTGTTCAGGTGACAGGTTCTTCGGTAAACATTCGTTCCGGACCGGGAACAAGTCACGATATAATCGGCAGTGTGAGGCGCGGAGATCGCCTGGTTCTCCTGGGCGAAAGCGGAAATTGGTTTCAGGTGCGCCTGCCCAATGGAAAAGTAGGATATATTATCAATAAGCTTTGTAAATAAGCCCTCGAGCTAGCTTTGTTGTTTTGCCTATCGCGTTTTTCCATCTTGTGTCAAACAGGGAGCCCGAACAATGCGGCTAAGTTGTGATTTAATTTAAATATCACAGATATTTTCAGAATTGATATTTACGACATTGTTGGAGTTATCTGTAGACCAGCGGTGAATAAAAAGGCAGAGCCAATATTGACTCTGCCCCAAAAATCTATAATGACCGACCTCCTATATATTTTTAATTTATTCAGATTTAGGCAATTCAAATGTCCCTTTTATTATAATGCAATTTTGAAAAGTTCCCGGAGCGATAGATTTGCCACGCTGGAGCATACTCCATGTACCACCGCCTTTAATGTTCTCCCATTTGCCGGTACCCAATAAAAATTTCCATTCACCACCATTACCATTACCATCCCATCTTACAACATTTATATCCCCATTAAGATACATGTATTTACAATACCCGCTCTGCTTTATTTCATCACCTGTTCTTTCGAATATACCCGCACCTATTTCGGAGACATTGTGAAGCATTTCCGAATTCGTATTGCTTCGAAGCATTCCTTTTAGTTCAAGACCTATAATCATCAATTCTTTGCTATTGTGAACCATAGTGGCTGTCCCTGATCTACAGGCCATTGATTCGAAAGGGTCTGAAGCCTGAACGGCTGGGATGAAAACGAAAATAGCGAGAAGTGTAATTAAAAATGATCGAATCATAGAGCGCCTCCTTTCATTTGATTATCAAAAATGTTTTTCTTCAAAAGGCTATTCAGAATCCCAACAGGATTGACAACCTCTTGTTGGGAGAAGGGTTGGCAAAATTTGAGTGGTTTCTCCATTGAATCTTTACCTGATTGTTAGGTTAAAGTTTAAGGGAAACCAGTTTCTATTTCAGCAGGAAAAGTATTTAGAAGTTGAGAATCGATTCGACGATGAGTAGGAGTAGCCGATAAGAATTTATTAGAACTAACAACACGTGTGAGATTGAGCTTCAGATGAGTTCAATATTAAAGTTCAAATATTATGGACACCATGTAATGTCAATAAAATTCAAGTAAATATATTGAGAATACATGGGTTTTGCCGAAATTTCAGATACCATTTGAGTATCACAGGTTTTTTTGGATTTCAAATGTTTGAATACGTTGGAGATATTCCAAATTTTAATCTGAATCATTCCGATTTATAATATCCTCTTGAATCAAGTTCTTGATTCTTTCCATTTCAACATCTTTACCAAGTCGATAATCATCTATTGTTCGAGATACCAGAATATCCGGTATTACTCCTCGATCTGGATTTTCACCTGGCAGTGTGTAAATAGCTAAAGGAATAGAACCTTTTAATCTACTGTTTGAGAGCTTTGCCGTTACTGGGTCGCTATTAAAGCTTATTCTACCGGCAGTTTCTCTCCCAATTACTAACCCAAATTCATTGGCCTTGAAAACTGCTGCGAAAACCACCCCAGCAGAAAATGTTTTTTCAGAAATTAGAAGAAATACTTTCCCTTTAAATTTATTCGACGCCTCATAAGGCACTCTCATTCTATGATTAACAGCTTCTATGTAGTCACCATTCTTTGCATTAGCTAAATGATTGCCAGCTTTTCCAGCATAGATACTGTTACGCATTATTTCACTAACTTTAAACTCGAATAGTTTTGCAATTTGGTATTCTGAAGGTGTTAAATTATCAAGAAGATAGAATCCCCAATAACCACTCCCGCCGCGATTTTCCCTAATGTCAATAACCAAATAAGAAGACTCAGCATATTTATTGAAAAATGAGTCTATAAATTGTTTATAGCTCTCAGCTTTTCCATAACTGAAACCTGGCATTTTTAGGACTGGAATTTCTTCATCTTGGATAAAAAACGAATATTTACTGTATTTGTTGTCATGCTGAGTTACAGTTTTGTTAAACTCTTTTAAAGTAACAGATTTGAGTTCTGTGATCCTAACTTTTGAGTCGAGTTTATATTTAACCTTCCAAGGCGGTGTGACTTTCAAATACTTAAGAAGCAGTATATGAAAATAGTCCTCAAAAAAAGACCATTTAACATGATCTAAAGAGGTATGAAATAATTGAGAGCACTCTTTAAACAGTGAAGTGAACCCATCCGATTGCACAAAAATTAGTTGAGTGTTAAGAGGGGTCACACTTTTTTAAAAAAAATCGAACAGATGCTGTGAATGACGCTTGAGGTTGAGAATTGCAAATTATTTGACTGAAATCCAAATACGACAAAGGTACCGATACATTGAGAATACATGCATTTTGGCATTTTTACAGATACGAAATGGATGTCTGGATTTGTAAGCTCACTGGTATCTGAATTGTTTGTAAAATCCAACAGAAAATATCGCATTAAATTTCAGCCATTACATAGGAGAATAGTACGATAATCAGTGCGCTTTTTCAAAATTTATTTTTAATATTAATAATTCTTTATATGAGCATCTCGGCCTGCGACAATTTTAAAAATGGGTGTCAATTCGCTTCTCCTGTCAGAATTTTTTTGGAGCTGTTGTGGATATTTCAATGGCAAGGAGTTTGAGCGTAAGAACAGGAAGGCGGGTCACTTTGATAACAAGATTTTCAATGCTTGCCATAGAAGCCATACAATGAGGATTATAATCCAACAGATAATTGTTACGTGGAGTATTTTTAACATTCTGACTACTGAATTTCCTAACTGAATATAAGTTTATCTAATTGATGTTCTGAAATATGGGCAAGACGGCCAATCTCTTGTGCTTGCATAATAAGTTCAAAGGGAGGCTCCTTGCCCTTGTAGCGAAGTTTTGAAATTTTTAAGACTAAATTCAAATAATCACGTTTGAGTTTCATAAAATTTTTGTCGTCTGTTTCCATTTTGATTTTCTGCAAATTTAGGTGTTTTGGGTGACCCCCAAGCGAGGCCACTCACGGACAAAAGCCATGGGCATGGCGCTTATTGATCATGGTATGTCCATATAAAATATCGGGAATTTTTGGTTAGAACTTGAATTAGATTTGCCAACGATCTGATCAACCGGGGCATTTAAAGGTATTGGGTATTGGGGGGATGTTATTGGGGGGTCGGGCCGCGCTAACAATTCGACATTATACGACATACATCATAAAATCAAGCCGTTTAGGCCTTAGAAGCCCCATTTTAGGGGCAAAATCACCCTTCTAAGAAATAGTTTAATTGACTTCAAAAGTCATATGCGGTGGCTGCCGGCTTAGTCCAAAGATGAATTGAAGATAGCGCATCATTAATGGATTGAGGAGGAATTGAAAAAATCACAGCTGGTTCGCCAGAGCAAGGGGACGCAAAGCATTGCTGTTGGAGAAAAATCGTTTGTTGAACAAATCAAAAACCGTCTTGGTATTCGTTCTAAAGGTTGGAAGATTCTCGAAGATGAAGGTGACTACCAGTTATGTGACCGTCAGACCGGTTATTGCGACAGCGCCCAATTTATTAATTCAAATTCTTTTTATTGGGATTTAGACAATAAACCCGCAGACTTCCCTATTCCTTAAAGAGCCCATTTTACCCATAGAATGGCATTGCTAAGCCCAAAAATCGGTCCTTTTTTTAACTCTTTTTATTAATTATCAGACACTTACTGCGGCCCGACCCCATTTTGCACCATTTTGCATTTTGCATTTTGCTATAGTTGAAATGATTACCAGAGGCCTACAGCATAAATATTGAACTCTGTTTTGGTTCGAAGATGCTTCTTGATATTTTCATAAAGTTCGATACGACGTGGGTCCCCAGTCCAGTGCTGCCAGCGCTCTAAAGATGTCCACCTGCTTATTACCAAACATTCCTCCGGGCGATCTAAGTGAAAAAATGTTTCGCCTGAAATATAACCTGGTTGTCTGACTGCAAGAGCTCTTAATTCTATGATGTGAGGCAAGAGTATCTTCGCATTGACCCCGTTCTTTGTTACATGCTTTATTAAAACTCCAATCGCCATGTCCCCCTCCCCTCTTTAGTTTATATTTGATACTAAAGGAAATTTAATTTTTGAGGTATGGATGAAATTCATTGAGTCAGATGTGAAACTGATACACACAACTTATCACATATTGAAGATAGATGATAAACAGCAGACCCTACAAACATGTGTCTTCGCGAAGGAAAAGGGCAAACTCTGACTTTTGATGTATTCAACTGCCCCACTCAACTCCTCCAACCACCGACTGAGACTATAACCAATACCATGCAGGTAAGCACTAATGCCAGCAGACTGGAGAGCTGCATAAGAAGCTTCCTGGATTTGGTCATCGTCTATTCCACTGAGCCGTTACTGCTCAGTATGGAAGGGCGTTCAGTACTGACAACGGCCAGCAGCTGCAGCTCCAAAAGCGACTAATGCTTTATCACGTGCAGGCAGCTTGCTGTCGCTAAGGAACCATGCAGTAAGTCGCCACTGGTGTTCGAGCTGCGAATCCGGCAGTCCATCAAGCCAGCCCGGCACTCCGCCTAGTGTCTGAGAAATTTGAGCAAGGATTTCTTGTCTCGTCATTGGATTTTTCTCCTTTTGTGGATAGGGTGCGATTCGCATCAATGGTTTACAATAAATAGCACCAAAACAGGTCAGGTTTGCTGACTTAAACGAGTGGATTACACTCCTAACAGAAAAAAATTTTTTTAGGAGCCGGGTAGGCACATTTTGAGAGGTTTCTCCATTGAAGCTTTACCTTATTGGTAGGTTAAAGTTTACAGGAAACCAGAATCTATTGCAGTGGAATGTGTCGCTTAGAGTGAGAGGATAAATTCATGATGAAAGCTAATTTCAGGGCAAAATGAAAAAGCGCTGTTTTCCTGTTGCCACATTGTGGTATTTTTGTCAAGCTAATTTTGGATCATTGTAGGTCAGGTCTTAAATCGAGAGGATTATGAATTATCATTGAACTGGCATTGAAAATGATGTTGATGAGAAGGGTGAAGAGGAATTTTATTTTCTTTGAATAAGTTCGTTTTTATTTTTCCAGTTATTTTAACTTGAATTGTTAATTCTGCATTTTAATGATCACCGAGGTTATGTCATCTTCTATTCTTGACTCACTTATAAATTTATCCAAGATGTCAAAAATTGCATCCAATATTTGTGTTGCGTCTGAAGATGAGTTTTGTCGAATTGCAGATAGGATTGGCTCTTTGCCTAACATCTCTCCATTTTTATTGCGCGCCTCCCAGATTCCATCTGTACTGAGAAAAACGATTTGACCATTTGAAAAATCGGTTTCTTTATTATCCTCGTAGACCCATTCGGCATCCAAACCAAGAGCTATTCCCGATCCTCCAAGTTCACTGAATGAATCTGAGCCAGGATCATAAACAATGGCGGGATCATGTCCCGCCCGCACCCAATCAAGGCGTTTGGATTCTGTATCAAGAGTTAAAAAAAACATTGTCATAAATTGCCCGGAATCTTCAACATCTTTAACCAACTGACGGTTCACATCAGAAATGATATTGGCCGTGCTGCCCGGTAAAAATACCCGCTGCCGCAATGAAGAACGAACAGTGGCCATAAGTAATGCAGAAGAAATACCATGCCCTGAGACATCGCCAATCGCAACCCCAATTTTCTGCTCATCATTATCTTCAATAGATATAAAATCATAATAATCACCACCGGTTTCATCGCAGTAAACGCTTTTTCCGGCTATATCGATCCCGTTAACCTTTATATTACTTTTTGGAAGAAGATTTTGTTGAACCTCCTTTGCTAAATTAAGAGACTGCTGCATTCTTTCACGTTCCTTCAGACCCGCGGTCATTTCATTGATCACATCACCCGTATACCCAATTTCATCATTAGAGGTAACTTGCACTTTTTTGTCAAAGCGGCCGTTTCTTACCCCCCGCAGGGTAATGATGATCTCCTTGAAGGGTATCGTCAGATTTCTGCCTACCAGCATCGTCAAACATATGCCAAAACCGATAAATATGAATGTATTAGTGAATATAACAGGCCTTAGCTGCTGTATTGCCAATGCCGGGTCCGAGTATTTTAGGGAGATTCTATGAAAAAGATGCAAAATTGTTAAGAGGGGAATCAGATTGCAAGCAAAAAGCATTGCAACCAGCCGGGTGCGGATCCGGATGCGCAGGGTCTTCGGGATGGCAGTAAGTCCACCTTCCGGGAAAAAATGCGGTGCCAGTCGCTTTTGTGAAATATGCTCCAACAAAAAAAAAGCAACAATCACGGTGATAGAGCCAGTGCTCAGGCTTAATAACAACGCGCGTTGCATCAAATCCGATCCTAAACCAAGGCTCCAGTAAATAGCCGTCCAAATTATAGCCGCCAACATCCACATACTCAAATCCAGGGCCATGAGAAAAAAGGGTTCGTTGAGCACTTTTTGGCGGGCCCTGTTCTCCAGTTCCGCCGACACTTCTGAGCGTTTGAATTTGGCATTTAGATATAACCGAATGGGTCTTTCATATAGCAGAGTCATCACCACGACAAATAAAAAGGCCAATGGCGTAAAAATTGTATCCATCACATCGACAGCAGTAAATTTCCATATATCTGCAGGCAACGGTTCCGCCCTGAACATCAGCTTATGAACAAATACAACGGAAAATAAATTGGCAAATGCATTCGCAAAAATCATTTCGTTTTTTAGGTGGAAAAGTTTAAATTTTGTCATGATACTGCTCTCCTACAAGCTGATAATTGAATACCAGCATGGAACGAAATTATTGCAGATATCAAATGTATATCACAAGAATTTTAGCGCCCTGATAGTTGTACTTTGTTGGAGGTGTCTGCATTTCAATTATATGATGACTGGCTATTGGGGAAGTTGGTTCCCATACCATTTCCAATGTCCGTTATCTTTAATTAGCTTACTGCCGGTCATAAAGAGGGCTTCAAAATATTTATCTTTAAGCCAAACATCAATTTTAGCCTCATCGCCTTCAGGCTCAAACTTGGTGATGATAATTTTAGCCTCAGAAGTATAAGATAAAGTTCCTTCTAAAAATTTTAAAGCCATTTGTTTGGTAACGCCATAATGAAGAAATCGATCCGAAATTAAATCGGCCATTGTCACCACATCTTTATTAAATCTAGCTTGATTATAATCTGTTATGAATGCTTTTACATCAGTGGGCAATTCCACGGCTTTTAGTGGTTTTTTCGGTGGTCTTTTCCTTTGAACAGAGACTGCAACTAAATCAAATAAAGGACTATAATGAATTGAAGTTGGGGGATGAGGCTGGGCTGTTTTCGATGTTACAGCAATAACAAGGTCAAGTTCCGGAACGACCACTATAAATTGCCCCCGCCTTCCCCAAGCCCTGAAACTGCTGCAGCCATCGACTTTCTTCACCCACCATTGATACCCGTATCCAAACGAACCATATATTGGCGAGCTGAAAGTCTTTATCTGTTGATCGGTGGATTCTTTCACCCAATATTCAGAGACAATAGATTGACCGTTCCAATATCCATTATTCAAGTACAGGAAACCGATTTTTGCTAAATCTCGTGCTGAGAGGCCCAAACCGAAACCGCCAATGTAGTATCCTTGTGGGTCTTGATGCCAATAGGCTGATTGTATCCCTAACGGTTCAAAAAGGTTTCTCTTTGCAAAATCCAAGGTGCTGGATTTAGTCGACTTGGACAGAATTATGGACAGAAGATGTGATGTTGATGAATTGTAATTAAATACATCCCCCGGATTTTTTTCCTGCGGAAGTTGAATCGTGAATTTTGCCCAGTTCGAGGAAGTATACCAGAACCGCATTACAGGTCCCCGATCGTTCCACCTAAAACCTGCACTCATTGTCAAAAGGTGTCTAAGACTGATCTTCTTTTTCCTCGGATCAAGGTCCTCTGTGATATATTCAGGAAAAAATTCGGTTAGTTTTTGATCCACGCTTTTAAGATAACCTTTGTCCAGTGCTATACCAATTAGGGCTGAGGTAACACTTTTGGTAACTGAATGAACGACAGCGTATTTTTCAGGGCTTCCCCAAGAGTAGTATTTCTCAAAAACTAAATAGCCGTTCTTAACAACCAACAAACTGAAAGCATCGGGAAGTCTATTTTGGACAAATTCGTCCGCTATCCTTAGCTTAGCAGAATCCATACCCTGAATCTCCGGGGTAGAAGTCCTCCAACCGCTGGTAGGCCAGTATTCGCGCTTTTTTGGTTGTTCGCAAAATGCATATTCAGTCAAGAAGGCAAAAAGGGAGAAAGTAAGAATACAAAATGTTTTTTTACTATAACTCAAATTAAATATTTTCATTTTTTTCTCCTTTCTGCTGAAAATATGACTCACAAAACATGTTATTTTGTCTTAAACATCATAGTGATGCTAATTTGCGATGAGAATAACAAAGTTTTGCCAATTTTGCCGATATGATTTGGATATATGATACTTACCACGCAATCAACTGTCTTTTCTAATTTCTGTCATCTGCGATTAAAATAGAATATCACAAAAAATTTCAGAACTGTTATCTGCCGTTTAGTTGGAGGTATTACGAATTTCCAAATCGAAAAGGTTTGATACAAATAGTTTGGCCTTATCACAAAAATGACCCAAAAAGGCCAACCACAACATATGGCAGGATTCTCCGCAGATTAACGGCGGCGGGCGTTGAGTACGCCTCGCCACAAACTTTTGTGGGGCCTTGCGCAGCAGAAAAAAGTCTCATTTCTGAATCGGACACTCATTAGTGCCAAGATCCTTTCGGGGATGAGCACTAATTAAAACCTTCATTTAGAAACATAACCAGTTTAGGCTGTCATATTGACTATTGTCCGACCCTTGTGTTTGCCTTGTAACATACGGTCGATGGCCTGATCCAGATCGACCAGGGTAATTTCTTCCACGACCGTTTCCATCATTGGGATTTTCCATTCATCGGCGAGTTTCTCCCAAGTCTTGAGCCGGTTCGGCATCGGGCAATTCTGGGAATCGATACCCACGAGGCTGACCCCACGCAGGATGAAGGGATATACATTGATCGGCAACTCAGGTGATGCCACATTACCGCGGTGGCCAGGATATCTCCTCCTACCGTGTCGATGCTGCCTGCCCAGCGAGACTTGTGAAGCGGACGACCACTTTGATCTGTGGCCTCTTCGATGCTGATAATACGCTGTGCGCCGATTTCTTTTAGATATTCCGACTCATCTACCAAACCATTGACGGCAACGACCGTGTAACCCAATTTTGACAAAATTGCCACGGCAATGCTGCCAACGCCGCCGCTGGCGCCTGATACCAGCACCTCACCATGTTCCGGCAAAATGCTCCCATGAACGGTCAGTTGAAAGACTGACAGGGCCGCCGTAAACCCGGCCGTTCCATAGCACATGGCCTCTCTTGACGTCAGTCCCTTGGGCAGGGGAACCACCCATTGGCCGGGTACCCGAATATATTGGCCAAACCCCCCTGCCGTGTTCATGCCTAAATCATAACTGGTGAACCCGAATATATTGGCCAAACCCCCCTGCCGTGTTCATGCCTAAATCATAACTGGTGACGATAACATCATCTCTGGGTTTAAGGGCGATATCAGTGCTTTCCACCACCACACCTGCTGCGTCGATGCCGGGTGTATGGGGATAGCTGCGTGTTACGCCTTTATTGCCGCTGGCTGATAACGCATCTTTGTAATTCAAAGATGAATAGTGCACCTCGACCACAACGTCTCCCGGGGGAAGGTCGTCTATGGTTTTGTTGAGGATCTGACGCGTGTATTTTTTGTCGTTAGTTTCTTCTACTACCAAGGCCTTAAATAATTCATCTGTCATTTTAACCTCCACAAGTGTCTGGGTTATAGATATACTTTTTGCCGAACGAGCTCAATTGCTGATCTGGGTTAAATATTTCACAAGTGTACTAAGAGTCATGTTTAAATTTTGCACGGATTTATCCGATGACATCTGCGCTGAGAATCGCTGCGAGCTTACGCTTAAAACCTTCATCTGCCATGTGCCACCTCCGTTTATAAGGTTTTAAACTTTGGAATTCAGTATGTTGATTATTCACAGAAACGCAGTATCAGACGAGCAACAAGATTCGATTCAAGGATTTGCGAACCATTTCAGGTCAGGTGGAATAGAAGCTTCAGAAATTGTTAAATAGACTTTATAGACAAATGTATGGGATTTAGTCAATCATTATTGAGAGTTCGGAAAGGTGCTGATAATTTACAAAAAACCAAATATCAGTCAGTTGCAGATTTATTGAGATTACATTCAAAATCACAAAGTTCCAGATATCAAACGCAATGAAATTATTGCAGATACATAACAGATACCATAATGTATACCTTAATTCGAAAAAAATACGCACCGATGCTATTCGGTGGTAATGGAGAAATTCTGTGAGGTGTTTGGAGATCATCAACTTGGTGGGCCTACTGTTGATGATGTTATGGGCTTCCTAACTCAGGTAACGGATGGATGCAAGACTCAAACAAAACGCATCGGCTCTGCCCACCTTTCTGCATTTTTCAATTTCACTGAAATTATTTAAATCTTAACCGGGCACTATTGAGGGGCGGTAAGTGTTAACCTCTATTATTTAATTATTTTATTCGTTTTGTAAAATCTATGGTTCAGGTAATGATCAATCTTGTAAGGTTTTGTGCCAACCTTATTTTTAATCATTTCATCAACCAGCATATTTTGATTATTCGTTAAAAAGATAACTTTTTGCCTGGAAAGGGCTCCGCAACTTCTCAGGTTTGTAGATCTCGAGGCTTGCAGGCCTGCTTTTGACTGGTTTTTAGAAATACATTTCGATATATAATTCTTATAGCATTTATCTAACAATCCAATATTAAAGCGTGGCACCAGGTTTTGATATATCTGAGTGTAGTGAAAATATTGCCAACACCCTTGAACTTGTGAAACATTGCATTATCATTATTGGCGACTTCTGGGATGTTTGTGCATTTTTTCTGCTGAGAAATTAACAACGGCATCTTGGAAGCTACATCCATTAGGGGTGGTTCAAATTGAACTGCCCCTTTTTTTGTCCATATTGACATTCTATCGTCCCCAAGAGAATACAATCAAAAAGGCCGGGCCGACCAGGCCTGGTAGGTAAACCCTGTTGCCATCTGCCGTGCAAATGCTGTAACCTCATCGTAATATTCTGTCTCTCTACAATTGACTGGGCAATATGTTGCCTATTTCATCTTTCTCCTCCTCCTTAACGCGGTGGCCCATATGATTGATGGGCCGCCCGATAGAAATTGTATCAAACTGCACAGGAGGTCAAAAATGCCACAGGTTCTTCGTATAATTCCAGAAAGACGCACCGGCAAAGACAGACGCAGAATCTTTAGTCTGCACCGTTTTTTCCACAAAGGTCCTGAAAGAAGAAAGGCGTTGCACGACCGAAGGTTGCAGAAAGAAAGGCGAGATGGTTGGGTTAGAATCAGCAGATGGTCAAGTACCAAATTGCATGATTTAAAAATCTCAAGATACTTGCATTAGAAATAATCCAAAGCCCACCATCATTTTTAAGGTCTTTACCCACCATGATTTCCCCTAAAATGAGATTCCACAGTGACACTGCTTCTAAAAGACTTTCACATGTAGGCGTTCTGTTGTCACAAACCGAGCTACCTACCGTAAAGTTGTCATGCTCATTAATTTTGCAGGTGAGCTACATTTGCAGCTTTTGGTCCTGAACATCATGGGTGTCATTGTCACCAGCGGCAGAACGCAACAGAGCGTTGCGCTGGTCAGGATCAAGGTACTCTGAAGACCAATCAAGAGGTGTTATACCTTGGGTTGATGGTTGGGTGAGACTGGCGCCATTTTCAATGAGCAACTGGGCGACCTCTACACGACCGTTTCGCACGGCAAAATGAAGCGGTGTCAAACCAAACCGTGAGTCCAGGGCGTTCACAAGGTGTCCCTCTTTAAGTAGCTTGCGAACCTTATTGATTTTGTCGGTCTTGGCTGCTTCATGAAGTTGGCAATTCTTCAGATATTTGTAAATCGAGAAACCCTCCCTAAGGAGAAAAACAGCAAGGACTACAACGATAATAGGCAAAATTTTTATAAAGTTCTCCATTGATCAACTCCCAAAACAACCCTTACAATCTGACATGTCGGCAAATGAATTCAGGGGTGAGAAGATTTCTAATCGAATTTAGTTTTGGGCTCTTGCCGATATCTGATTTTCGAGTAGATCGAATTACCATTTATAGCGCACCCTGTTATAGCGCATCTTGCTGTAGCGCATACTGGACCAATCGTCGAAACTTACACCGATTCCATGGGTGCTGCTCCAAATAATTTTTCCACCCAGTTGAATATTTTTGTAGGAAAATGGACTAAAGAAAGCGAGAGTTATTTTCTGACCGATGGGAAGCGGATCTTCAATATCGATATAAACGCCGGTCGAATTTACATCAAGAATTAAACCGTTGTAGCTTTGTTTTTCAAGCTTACACTTGACCGGTATCAAACAGAGTTTTCTGGGTAATGTGCGTTCGTCAATGATAGATTTAGCGTATTCTAATAATAATAACTGTTCTCTCTCTGACATATTCAAAATAAGCTCTAACAAACGTGAAAAGGTCGTGTTGTACCGCATGAATTTTGGTTTGCCAGTAAGCTCCTCTGAACTATTCATAATTGACACTTTCTTGTAAGGATTATTTGTAAGTTTTCTTTTCTTAGTTTCTGAGAAATCCTTCTGGTCAAAAACATTACCAGATCGTCTGAGCGCTCTATATTTTTTGCTCATAATGATTTTTCATCATATCGTGTCTCATATGTTAAAGTAACAGATCAACTCATTGTGCAGATTATCCGAAGGAGCGCAAGAACCAGATGAAAACCGCAGTCGATTCTATAGTTGGAGAACCATTTCAGATCAGTTGGAGTGGGAGAATCAGAAATTGTTTAGATGCGTTTATACCCAAATCGATGGGGTTTAGTCAATACCCCAGTTGCTGCCAGCCAATATTTTCCGATCGTCATTTTTCGGATCAAAAGCGACGGTTGCCTCTATTATCCGATGACCGAAAAACTGGAATCCGTATTGATTTCGCGATTTCGGCAGAAAGATCCCACGTTGAGATGGCGTCGCGTATATTTTAGATAAAACTGCAAGGGATCTGCATCGTGGTCGCGCCCTTTCTCACAGGTGTCGATCAGTTCAGCCATCATGGCTCCCGCAACCGGAGCATTCTTGTATTGATTGCCACTGGTGCCGATTGCCATATAAAATCCGGGAAGGTCGGATTTGTCGTAAATGGGAATCCAGTCATCGCTGCAATCATAGAGAGCAACCACGCCCTGATACTGGTTGGGGACGGCCAGATCTCTGATCCGCATGCCTTCGCGCATGATCATGCATTTGAACTGGTCGGTAAAATTCGTGTCGTACTCGTCCGGATTTTCCACCCACAGCCGCGGATCACATTCCGGATCTTCACTGCCGATCAGAAAATGGTTACCCACCTCAGGACGCGAGTAGCAACCGATATCTCCATCAGACGTAATGACACCATCCCGCTCCCAATTTACGCCTTTGGGTGCAGGTACATGGGCAACTTCCTGCTTCATCGGCCGTGTTTTGATCTTCATCGATTCTTCTACGCCGGCCATTTGATTGATCAAATATGAGTGGGGGCCGGCCACATTCACCACAACCGGCGCTTCGATTTCAGTGCCGTCGTTGAGCTTGACACCGGCCGTACGCCCTTGTTTCTGCAATATCTCGGTAACTTCCACCCTGTAAAGAAAGTCCGCCTGTTTAGCCTGGGCCGCCACCATGACATTGTGGGTGGAAAGTTTAGGATCTGAGATATAGCCGGATTCGGGGATCCAGAGGGCGCCGGGGATGGTCTCTGCGGTGGTTTGACCGAATTCCGGATCATCAACCCATTTTTGCGGAAAATAGCTGGCCAGACTAACATTCGGCAGGTAGCGGTCGATCTCCTCGGGTTGCAGGTCCAAATAACCCACACCGAATTCGTCCAGGGCAGCTTTCACCCGGCTGAGATTCTTATTGATGGGGGTCTTGAAAACCAGAGCCCCGGTATTGCGATAGGCGGCCATGCCGTCGGGATCTCTTACCTCGAGGTATGAGGGCCAATCCAGCCAGTAGAAATAACCTTCTCTTGCCAGCGCGACGCCCTCGGTTGTGGAGTAATGGAAACGGATAATAGCGCAGGATCCACCCGTGGACCCCATACCGGCGTCAGCGAGTTTGTCCACATTCAGGGTCCGGTAACCCAGTTTGGCCAATTCGAAGGCGATGCAACATCCGATAACTCCTGAACCAATAATGACCGCATCGTATTTATTTTTCATCAAACGCCTCCTTTTATATGATCATTAATTTTCATGCAAAATGCAGGTTATGAATATCAAAGAAGAGCACAGCTTTCAAGAGACCGCTTATCTATTGACCTGAACGGTGGTCAGATGGGATGCGGTGCATCCCACCAACCAATAACAGTGCCGTATCGCTGCCACCGGAGCCCTTCCCGGCGTTCAATTTCTCTGATCCAATCTCCCAGAGCGGAAGCGTGATGGATCACAAGAGGCGTGCTGTGGGGGGGTAGGACATCGTTTTGCAGGCCATACAGGTAAATGGTTTTTTGAATTTCGGCTGCGGTCTCTTCGGTATCCCATGCGGTGGGATGGATAAATCCGTGGTTGGCCCCTTCCCTGCTTGAATATCCGAATGCATCTCCAAATTCTTCTTTGAGCTGCCGCATCAGTCGTATGGCCTGCAGATTTTTTGCAACACTCAATCCCTTGTTCAGATTTCGCAGGATGCGGTCATCAAATGACTCAAATCCGATTGAACTCAATAACACAAAAAGGCCACGCCGGGCGGCAACCGCCAACACCGCTCTTAAATGCTGAATCCCGGAAATGAGCCCATCTGCCCTTAAGGTCAGATTGATCTGTGATATTCCGATGTGCCGCGAATGGACCGCACTCAGTAAGTCGGAAAGAACCGGCAGCGGATATTCATTAATGAGTTCAAAGGGTATCTTTCTACCATCCGGTGCCTCAGGCAGACAGCGGATTTGCTGGATCACCGTTTCTGTGTCCAGCGTGCCTTGAAAGCCTTTGTCTACGGCCACGTCGCAAAAGCTGCAGCCACGCATGCGAAGCCTGGTTGCTTTGTCCTGGCCTCTGCTGACGGAAGCCGGATAATCGATGCGGGGTTCGGTGGTGCGGGCTGCATGGGGGCAGCCGATGTGTTGTAAAATCTGTCCCGTCCTGACATTTAAGGGTGCCAGTCCATCTTTTGCGAGTATGTAGATATTCTCCCAGCGCACCCTCCCCAGGTAATTGGGATCCCAAACTTTCGGGGCATTTTGTCTGACGATGCCATCCGCGTCCACAACCAAAAGCCCGGGGATGGACAATACGTCATTCGTATCCAGACGATTTAGCAACGGGAGCACCTGCTCTGCCGGCCCCTGCAAACCGTAGCTGAAGGATTCCCACAAACCCTTAAACCGATGGGGATGATCCCGCCAGTCCCTTTCTCCTGAAAAATCAACGTTTGCCTGCGGACCCGCCAGAATGGTGACGGCCCCCTCGGCCTTCAGCTCAGCGGCCAGGGAGAAAAGATCTTCGCGGCCACTCAAAGCGGAAAAGCCGATGATGGGTCTGTGGACGCCAAAATAATCTGCCAGTACCTTTTTCAGCGCAATCCGGTCATCTTCCCGACTGACGGCGATCACGATGCACTCACAGGCGCTGTGGTCTTCGATGATGGTGGCCGCCATCTGGGGACCCAGAAGACCGTAAGTCTCACCTTTGAAAAAGCTGGTAATGACGGCCATTTTTTTTGCGGGACGGTATGTTGTGCGGAGGGCTGTCATTTATTCATCTATAGAAAAAATAGAGGTCCCCAGATGAACCGGGGACCCCCATCATTAATCCAAGATAAAATCATAGTGGGATTTATTCGGAATTTGATGCTTGAAAATTGGGATTTAAACGAATTTATTTAAATCTATAAGTTTTTAAACCAATCCGTAAAATGGTGTCAGTTAAAATTGATTCTCCAACGCAGCGGCATCCTTGCTCGCGGAAGATACCCGTTCCGCTGCCTTGCGCCGCTTGGAGATGCTCACTTTATCGGCTTCAACAAAGTCCACGGCTTTTTCCTCACAGAATCGGACACACTGCGGATCGCCGTCACAGAGGTCGCACTTGAAGACCTTTCTGTCGGTAGGATTAAATATCATGGCACCGAAAGGACATGCGCTCACACAGGAACGGCATCCAATGCAGACATCATAATCCACCACGACCCTTTCCAATTCCGCATTGCGTGAGATCGCCTTAACCGGGCAAACATTCAAACAGGGTGCATCCTGACACTGCTGGCAGGACATCGGGATATACAGACCTTCGGCCTCCCATTTAACCACCCGGATCCGGCTTCTGGCAGGATTCGATATTCCATCATGCGAAACAGCGCACACAAGCTCACACAGCTGACAGCCCGTGCACTTCTGGTGATCTATATATAGCACTTTAGCCATTTATATCCTCCTATCTAATTGAGCGAAAACCGCTCAATTAGGTTTAACTCAATTGGGATTACAGCATATGGGACGGCTCATTTTCCAGGCCGAGGTTTTTCAAGGTCTCTTTTTTAGGAACACCCTCTCGATCGAGTCCCTGGTGCTTGTATAATTCATCGACCATCTTGACGAATTTTTTCTTGTCGATCGTCAGACCGATCACATCGATGGCGCCGCGTTTGCAGGGCTCATCGAAATAACGGTGGTTCAACATATCGCCTTTCTCAAGATCGTTGCGGGTTAACCCTTCCCTTAAGTTGAAGAGTCTTTCGATCATGTTGCATCGTCGGGCGGCCTCCCAGATCTCTTCGGGTGTCATTTCGAGTCCGGTATTATAATAAAGCACTTTTGACCAATCCTCGAAATTGGGCAGTGTCGGTCCCAGGAAGGTTGTATGATATTTGCAGATTCCGAGACAGTCGACGCCCATGAAACAGTTTTCCTGCCAGAAAACCTGCCAGGGTTTGCCGACATATTCGGTATGCTCGGAGCTCAGCGGCCCGTCATAGGGTACGGGGCTGCCGTAAATCTTCCTTAAAACCTTTTCCGGCAGATGGTATAAATCGATGGCCGGCCTGCTCCTCAAATGGTCCGAACCCCTTGACGCGGTGGCAACATTGAGCGCCAGTGCCGGTGTGGGCCGTTCATCCGAATGCAAATTGCTCATGCCTTTGACCTGAACAAGATAATCAAAAGATTTCTTCCCGATCTTTTTCGAGGCTGGAATTCCGCCGTCGGCAAGTGCATCTGCCAGCCAGCCTTTGCGGTAGCAGATCCGTTCAACCATTTCCAGGACCACCTTGTCATTACCCCAGCTCAGATCGAGCCCATCGGTTTCTTTGTCGGTAATGATACCCAGCTCGTAGAGCTCCATAGCCCAGGAAATAAGGCTGCCGGTTTCAAGATTATCCATCCCGAACTGATTGACCAGATAATTGCCGGTCAGAACCGTCTCAGCCCGGGGTGTGTCGGTCTCGGCCCCAAATGCCCCCAGAGAGGTGTATTCGGGACCTTCATCGTATTTTCCGGCCAGGGGGCCTCCCGGAATTTTATACTGGGCGCGGCAATGGACCTGGCAGCCGAAGCAACCCGTCATATGATGGGGTCCCATTGACTCTTCAGCAATTTCATCAATACGCTCGGGTTCGATGTCATCGGCATATTCACACTGATTGTATTGAAAATTTCGGGTCCGGACACCGCCCCAGCAATTCGTCGCACCCCAGATGAAAGGGGTCCCTAACACACCCTGGGTTTGGTTCACCTTGGCGCTCACGATTTGATCGATGAAGCGTTTATTGTATTCCAGAGCTTCAACCGGATGGGCAATCTGGATGTCCATGGTCCCGCGGGCAGCAACAGCCTTCAGATTCTTGGAACCCATGACACATCCCATACCCGTGCGACCGCCGGAATTTTTGATTCCCGTCATCACGTTGGCAAACCGAACCAGATTTTCTCCGGCCGGCCCGATAACGCAACTTTTGACTTCCTCGTCTCCCAGATCTTCCCGGATGGCCCACTGGGTGTCGGTTACGGATTTACCCCAGATATCGCGCGCGTCGCGAATTCCGATTTCGCCGTTGTTAATCGAGATATAAACGGGATGTTCGGCCTTGCCTTTGATGACCAGATGGTGAAAGCCTGCCCAGGCCAGCTCGGGTGCAAAAAACCCGCCCATGTTCGTGCTGCCCAGCAATCCGGTCAGCGGCGATTTGGCCATAATATGCGTTCTGGCAGTTGCGGAAGCGCAGGTGGCGGTCAGAATACCGCCGCTGATCAACAGGGTGTTTGCAGGCCCCAGCGGATTACATCCCTTTTTTGTATGGTTATACAGCAGATAAGCATCCAGTCCGCGGCCGCCCAAAAATTTCTTGCGGATATCGAGCGGAATCGGTTTGGTTTCGACATCACCGGTGGTGAGATCGATGTATGCGATCTTTCGGTTTAACGCCATCTTAGGATACCCCCTTTTCCTTTAATTTTTCTTCCGCCAATTTCTTGTTGACCGCCCAGACCGGACCCCGAATACGGGGAAAATTGGGATTGACCCAATGGATCCGGTATTCCATTCCGCAGGTCGGGCATTTGGCGGTCTTGCTGCCCTTTTCCGGCTGAATTCTTTCCATGCAGCTCGGATTATGGCATCTGAACTTACCGTAGGTCCGGGTCTTGCGAAGACTTTCGGCCGTTGAAAGGCCTTGCTTATCGGTCGCCATGCTTCTCTCCTTTGTTTTATTAGAACCCATCCAAAAATGCGTCCGGAAGCGCAGAGCTTTACTTTTATGATGGCTTCTGTGGAATTTTATCCGCTTAACGCAAACCTGACTTTGCGGAGGGTTGCATACAGTCAAATATGTTCATCATCATGAACAAATCGTCTTTCTAAGCTTGATACCACAAAGCGTTTTTTTGATCAAGCGAAAATATCGCTCTCATCTTATTATTTCGACCTGTATTTGGTACTCAAAGTATCAATTACAGATTAAATCCTGACTATAATGAGATCCTTAATTTGGACTTTACGAAATTGTCGTTCATTGAGATGAACATAATTATGTTGACAAATACCGATATCCGATTGTATCCTCAGTTATGAAAAAATATGGCGCACCCTCTGTAAAAAAGGCATTTGCCATCCTCGGTGCCATTTCCTCGTCCAGAGTTGGCCTGGGAGTGAGCGAACTGGCCAAAAACCTCAAGATGGCCAAGAGCACGGTTCATGGGATGGCCTCGGCCCTGGAAGAACTGGGCGCCGTCATGCGGGATCCGCTGACCAAAAAATATAAACTGGGTTTTACTCTGCTCGAAATTGGCCGTTCGGCCTACACCCAGATTGATCTCAAAACGTCGGCACGACCGGTCATGGAAGACCTGATGGAAAAAACCCAGACATCGGTTTTTCTGGGTATCCTGAACTGGGACCATGTGACCATACTGGATATTGTCGAATCCAGACAGGATCTCAAAATCACAGCCCCCGTCGGCACCACCATACCCATGCTGGCCGGAGCCGTGGGCAAGGTCTTTCTGGCATCCATGGATGACGAGCAGGCCCGCAAAATCGTTAAATCCAAGGGATTGCCCCGCTTTACGGCCAATTCGATCGTCGATACGGCATCGTATTTTCAGGAGCTAAAGCAAGTCAGTGAACAAGGCTTCGCCGTTGATGATGAGGAATATATTCTCGGTGTCCGGGCGGTGGCATCACCGCTGATCGGTCTGGGACAATTGAGGTCGGCCATCTGGATCGTCGGGTTCAAGGCCAGTCTTGATGAAAAAAAGATGAAAACACTTACCGGCGAAACCCACAAGGCCGCCGCGACCATTAGCCGGCGGATTCAACAACAGCTCATTGCTCCCCAAAACGGCCAATTTAGTGAAAGACAAGTGATTTGACCGTAACCGGAAATACCTGACCGGCCACCAGGGGCTCACCGATATCGACCCAATCACCTTCTTTGAGCGTTAGCTCATCAAGAGTCAGTAAATTGGTTTTTAAATCCGTTTCACGGCGAATAACGTTTCCGACACCGCACGCAATGTCGGTTCCAAAAATTAAAATAATCGGGAGGCCGTTCTTTATTGAATCGGCATGGGCCGCTTCAATTGATCTGGCAAACAATTCCAGCCGGGGATAGGACGCCTGAACCGGATTCTTAAAATATAGCGCCACAACGTCCTCGCCTTCGACCCGGTCAAATCGCCGGAAGGCGGCATTTATCTGCGATACAATATGTTCAAAACTTAAATTTGATGGGTCTACATCCACCCGAAGGACCGGCACGTTTCTGATCGGAAACACAATCTGATCGTCCATAAAACAAGAGCTGCCCGATATGGATAATGAATAGGCACCGGCACCAATGACGGTGGCTCTGATTTTATTGGCAGGTTCAACAACCGCGGCAGTCAATCCGGGTGTCAAGGCATTAATTTGTTCGGCCAGAATTTTCCCGATATCGTCATAATGGTTTAACCCGCCGTACATCAGTTCAGCAACCCCACCGGAAAATGAATATTCGTCAATGCGGCCGGGAAGTTGCAGATCATCGGTCTGTATAAGCTGCCGGGCTAAGCGGGATTTGGCGGGCCCCGTGATCACCTCGAACAAAATCTTGCCAAACGTTGCGGCGATGCTTTTGATCTCTGCTTTTGAAATGCGATCCCCGATTGTATAGTTCAGCCCTAAATGCTGCATCACGGCCTGGGCCGGTTGGTCGATGCGCCAGATTTTTCCTTTGGAGCTGACGCCCAGCACTCGCCCACCGACAGAGATGCAACTGGTCGACAGGGTCTGCCCATTTTTGATGACGGCGATGTTTGATGTTCCGCCGCCGATATCGCAGGATAAGATGGTCTTATTTCGATCTTTAGATCGCGCTACCGCGCCGGAACCCATTGCGGCGATTAAGCTTTCGAAATTGGGTCCTGCTGTGGCCGCTACAAATTTTCCGGCATCATTGGATAACGCTTCGGCAATTTGCCGGGCGTTTTTCTTGCGAGCAGACTCGCCGGTGACAATGACCGCGCCGGTTTGGATATCTTTCGGATGAATTCCCGCACGTTCATATTCTGCTTTAAAAAATTCAGTTAATTTACCGATATCAATTGTTTTATCGTCTGATAAAGGCGTATGAATGATATTGCCTTCATAGACGATGTGTCTTTGCTGAATTTTAAAGCGACGGGTAACCGAACGCTCATCTTTTTTCAGCAAGAGTTTGGAAAAGACCAGATGACTGGTTGAACTCCCGACATCCACCCCAACTGAAAGTATGTCAAATTCGTTTGTTTCCATAATCAAAGGTTCAGAGGTTCTGCGTTCTGCGTTCAGGCTTCAGGGTTTCGCGTTCAGAGGTTCAGGGTATCGGGCCTTGACTAGACGGAGCTCGTCGCAGACTGTCGGTTGGCGATGGCGACTATCTACCGTTATCTAACCTTTGAACGTTGAACCTTTGAACCCGTGACTCAAGCCAGAAACCTTTATTCGGGGCAACGGTTTAGCTATTTTTATTTGGGTGCGATTTTGAACCATCGCCCAGCCCGGCTCTTACCCGCTTTCGCACCCCGGACGCACCGCCCGGGCGCCAGTCTTTGGATGAGCGGATTTCTTCATAGCAGTGCAGTTTGTCCATCTTTTTGAGCCGCGCAACAATCTGGGTCCAGGCGCAAGGCGTGCCCTGGCCAACTTCACAGAACCCCCCTTTGGAACCGCCGCAGGGGCCGTTAAAAAGACTTTTCGCGCAGCGCGCAACCGGACATATGCCGCCGGTATGAATCAGAATACAATTGCCGCAACCTTTGCATTTTTCGGTCCATGAACCCGGTTTATCCGATGCGCCCAGAAAGGTCGTATTTAAGGCCGGAATCACCGGCACCGGTTCAAGTTCATCTGCCAGGGTTTGAACACCGGCGCCGCAGGCCAGCGACAGAACTGCATCGGTCCCGGGGGGAATCTCCTGATAATCGTGCACCAGATCCCGCTCACACTGCCTGAGGATTGACCCGACCACAAATTTCGGCGGTGGACCCTGATAATGCCGTATCTGAGAGAGCTCGCGACTGAGCTGTTCAGCCTCCCTTTCGCCGCCCGAAAGACAGACCGTCACGCAACTGCCGCAGCCCAGAACAAGCACCTGTTTGTAGTCTTTGATGGCAGAAACTATTTCTTCCAGCGGTTTTAAATCTCCAACGATCATCTGTACCTCAATTTAAGTTTTATTTTCTTCGCCCGGTTTTGAGGGCAGCATCTTGGCGGCCGCCGCATATTGCCGGTGCTTTGGACAGAGTGTTTCACTGGCTGAATTCAGTTTGCTTTCCATTTTTTGCTGAAAGGCCGGCGAATAAAGTACTTCGCCGCATAACCGGCAATGAATCAAATCAAGCGCAATGACGTCATCCCATTCGCCCACTAAAAGATGCTGGAACTCGATGGCACGCTGGGGGCAAACTCGCCAGCATTGACCGCAGCGCGCACATTTGGTCATATTGTGTTTGAGTGTCCGCCTGCCGCCCTGATCGTCAAACCCCAATGCTGAAGCCGGGCAATTTTCCACGCAGGCCAGACATCCGTTACAATTATCATTAACTCGAAAATAAGACATTAGTTTTCACCGGTATCTATTTAAAATATTAAACTTTTTAATTTATAAATGAATCAAGCATAGCGCATAGGGCATAGCGTCCGAATGAAAGAAGAAAAAAATGGTATATTTTAACGCCATGCGCTTTGTCCTTTGCCTTCATTTTTTAAAATTTGAAACGTTCAATTTAGGAAAAACCTAGCCGCCGCCGACTAAAAGCATTATCTTAACCTTATCACCGTCTTTCAGCGGCCGCTGTGACAATTTATTTCGGGGTACAAAGCCTTCGTCATTGAGCATCACCTGGATTGTCATATCCAGCTCGCCGCTGTCGTCCAACAATACTTTACGCGCCTTGCTACCGGTTCGGTTTACAATATGCGCAATGAGATCCGCCACCGAGCCGTCAGCCATTTCCAGTTCGGTCTTTCTGCCGATTAATTTGGACAGGGACGGCAACCCGAGAGATTCTACCTGGATTTTCAATGAAACCTCCTAAAAAATGCTTGATGACGGAGCGTCAAGCTTTGGCGTGACTTGAAGACCAGCCCACCGGGCTTTGAAGAGCGCCTCTTCGGGGCTTTAAGTCAGAGGCAAATTTTATTTTACCTTTAGCGAAGCGCTCTTCAAGTGAAACGCTCCTATAGTACCAGCGCACTGCGCGGGGACGACCCGATAATCCTGAGCGGGATTATCGCTTATGATGTCGTGTCGCCCGGGCGTAAGATTTGGCAGCCTGGCGCATGCGACCGGTGCTGACGTTGCTGGTTGCCTGATAGTCAACCGCTCTGGTATAGCAAAAGCGCACGCATTGCGGGTCGCCATCACACAGATTGCATTTGAAAACGCGGCCCCGCCCTGTATTCCATCGCATGGCACCAAAGGGACAGGCTGCAACACACATTTTGCAGCCGATGCAGAGGTCATGGTTGATGGTGACGCTTTCAAGCACCTCATCGCGGTAGATGGCATCTTGGGGACAGACTTCCAGACAGGGAGCATCTTCACACTGCTGACAGCTCATGGGTATATAAACGCCGATGTGTTCCCATTTAACCACCTGAATCCGGGCCAAAGAGGGGTTGCTCACCCCATAATGCCTGACCGAACAAACGAGCTCGCAGTTCCGGCAACCGGTGCACTTTTCCGGATCTATCGTCAGTAATTTCTTGGCCATCATCAACCCCTTGTGTCGAACAGGATTGTCACAGATAACGACAACCCAATCACTATTAAGATTGTTCACTTCAATGAACGATTAAGATGATTTATACTATCAGCTAAAACTGTTTTGTCAAGCAGTATGTTGTTAGATATTAAATTACATGGCTAAAGTATGGAGTTGATTCATATCAATTGACGATAAATCGTTCATCATAATGAACTTTATTATTCTAACTGTATCGCCGAGCAATATACATGAATCCACCGCTGCGGGGACCATACCAAATAATAAAACATCAAAGACCAATTGCCAGTTCTCGGAATAATCAATATCGATCCAACCTGAATATGCCATTGTAAATAATGCTCAGGCATAACAAATTTCTTGACAACCCGCCACGGTTCATATAGCTACCACAGAGTAGCTATTTCATAGCTATATTGCCTGCACTTAGATGATCTATATAAATGGTTGCCAGGCTAAACTTAATCGCTTATTCAATAACGTTGAGAAAGGCGATTCTCATCCACAAACCGCTCGGAGCCGCTTGCCACCGTTACCCCGCAGCGGTAAAATCCGCAGCACCGTTTCCAAATAAATGCTTTAACCTGTTTTCTCCCGTATGCTGGGGGGAAGCCCACAAAAGGAGGCGTCTAATGAAACGTAACGTATTCTTACTCTGTCTTGCGATAGTCGCTGTGTTTGTCTGGATGATACCCGGGCCGACTGTCTATGCTGCCGAGCCGATTGTTATCGGCGTCCCCACTTCCATGGGTTTTCTGGAAGGCAAAGAATCTCACAAGGCGGTTCAAATTGCGGTCAGCGAGATTAACGCCCAGGGCGGTGTCAATGTCGGCGGTACCAAACGGCTTTTAAAGGTCGCCGCAACAGACCTGCGGGATGCCGCTCCCGGCGTCCCCGTACCGGAAGCATTGCTGGGTCTGGAGAAAATCATCCTGGAAAAGAAACCGACTGCCATTGTCGTGGGGCCATTTCGTTCGGAAGCTTTGATCGCAGGCATGGATATCATTGCCAAATACAAGGTGCCGATGCTGGGCACCATTGCGATGAGCCCCGGTTCCGAGAAAAAAATCAAAGGAGATCCGGAAAAATATAAATATATTTTTAGAACCTGCCTCAATGCGGTGCATCTGGTGAAATATTTGGCCGGCAGCATGGCGCTGATCAATAAGGAATTCGGGTTCAACAAAGTTTTCGTTATGCATCAAGACGTTGCCTGGGCTAGAGCAACAGCAGGATTTGTCAAAAAAGTGTATTTCGACAAGGCCGGCTGGGAGGTTTTAGGTATGGAGGCTTATCCAACAGGCACCTCTGATTTTTCATCCGCCCTGATGAAAGCGCGGGCCAAGGGTGCTCAAGTCATTATGCCGATATTTGATATGCCCCAGAGCGGCATTCTGGTGAAACAATGGAAATCAATGAAAGTGCCCGCTTTGATGGCCGGCTTTATCTCACCCCTGGCCGGATCGGAAGCCTGGAAGACTTTTGATGGTAAAATCGGCGGCGCCATGAACAGCATCTTTGAGCTGGGCAGTGCCATTTATTCCCCGAAAGTACCCAAGTCGAAGGAATTTTTTAATAAATATAAAAGAACGTTTGGCAAACCCGTCCAGGGCGGCCACGGCATTGCGCCCTCCTATGAATCGGTCTATATCCTGGCCGAAGCGATTGAGCGGGCCGGCAGCCTGGACCCGGACGCCATTGTAGCGGAACTGAAGAAAACAGACCGCAATGGTGTCATGGGACGTGTTCGATATGACGAGGGCAATCAGGCCGTCTTTGGTACCGACCCCGGTGAAACAGCCATCGGCCTGGTTTTTCAGTGGACAGATGACGGGCAGCGCAGGATCGTATTCCCGGCGTCTGTTGCCGAGGCCAAAATCCAGCTGCCGCCCGGATTAAAGTCTCTGAAATAGGCGCTCGGGGTCCGCAAAATTAACGTGTCCATGTTCGATTAGCTTAAAGCGGAAGATTGATATATTCATACCGCTTAGCAGGGTAATGTTGCGGGTCATCGACCACCCGTTCACCTGTACCAAACCGCAGCAGAAATAGAGGTTTAAACAGGTTACCATAATAAAACTGGAGAAAACGATTTAATGTTCATCGGCACCGTGCTTTACGCTGTGGTAAACAGCGTTATTTTAGCGTTGTTGGCGATCGGTTTCAATTTAACTTTCGGCATCAGCGGTGTGGCGAATTTTGCCTACGGGGCCCTGTATATCATGTCCGCCTACCTGAGCTGGATGCTCTTGAATCTTTTGGAGCTCCCGTTTCTACTCGCAGCTGTCATATCCATCCTCATTACCACTCTGTGCGGGGCACTGATGTACCGTTTCGTATTGCTGCGTGTGCGGGGTCAGGCGCTTTCCGAAGTGATCGCAACCTTTGGCATTGGTCTGGCCATACTGGAGTTGTTCCGATACCTGGGCTTTGTGGGATTTGAGTACACCCTGCCCGTGCTTATCGACCATAGCTTTGTTATTTTCGGCGCCTATATTGACATGCAACGCATTTTAATCGTTATTGTCGGTGCGGTGCTGGTCATTTTCCTATGGCTTTTTACCCACCATACGTCTATCGGACTCGCTTTCAGAGGGATTGCCCAGGATGAACGCACGGCCCTTAGCCTGGGCATCAATTCAGATCGAATCGCAACTTTAAGCGTCTCCTTTGGTGCCGGTCTGGCCGCCATCGCAGCCACCATTATCATCCCGCTTGGAAGCATATCCCCAAGCGAAGGATACGATGTACTGATCAAAGCGCTTGCGGTGTGCATTATCGGCGGCCTGGGCAGCACCGGCGGTGTTATTGTTGCCAGTTTTGTCATCGGTTTTGCCGAACGCTTTACAGACAGTTATATCAGCTCGCACTGGACGATGATTGTCAGCCTGGCGGCGATACTGATCGTGCTGACCATTAAACCTTCCGGTCTCTTCGGCAAACAAAAAGAGCTGGAAGAGCGAATTTAAAAAAGTGAAATCGGATTTCGGAATGCGGAATGCGCAGCTAAACTCAACCGATTCTAAACACCGGCGCAAAGAACGCATCGATCGCGGCATCAAAGCCCGCTCCAGCGATATCTTTGCCCTGTCGTCCTGGCGTGAGATGCTCTATCTGGCGGCACCCAGATGTATACCCATCGTCGGGTGCCTGATGCTGCCGCTGGTGCTCGGTATTTACTGGCAAAAGGTCTTGCTCAGTGTGGCGGTTTTTGCGCTGTTGGCCATCAGCTGGGATATCTTGGAGCAAAGCGGCATGATATCGCTGGGACAGGCACTTTTTTTCGGCATGGGCGCTTACACGGCCGGCGTTTTCAATCACTATTTCGGCTGGCCACCATTTTTAACCATCCCCTTTGCTTCCATTTTAGGTGGGTTGATCTCTACCGTCATTCTGCTTCCGGTGCTGCGGCTGAGAGGCATTTACTTTTCCATGGTGACCCTGATCATCCCGCTGATGCTGGTACGGATTGTCGAAGCCACCAGGATCTTTGGGGGCACCGAAGGGTTGAGTGGCATTACGCCCCTGCCCTCAAAATGGCTCGAACTCTATCTGATTGTCGGCGCCCTGTTGGGGGCCCTCTTTGGCTTCCGCCGGATGATGGGATCAGATTACGGTCTGGTCTTAAAGGCCATCAGAGACAATGATCGATCGGTCATGAATGCGGGCATCAATGTATATTGGTTTAAGGCGCAGGCACTGTTTATTGCCAGTGCAATCGGGGCTTTTGCAGGCGCCTTTATGACCCACGTCTATATGTTCGTCGGTATGCCGGTCTTTGCGCTGGATTATTCCATCCTGCCCATTGCGGCTGCGGTGGTGGGCGGACCCGGCACACTGGCGGGTGCCACCCTGGGCGCTTTTATTCTGGTTCCGCTGTCAGAAATCTTGCGTGGCATCGGTGGGCTGCGCATCGTAATCTACGGACTGTTTCTGGTGGTGTTTATCGTTGCCCTGCCGGAAGGCATCTTCCACTATATTCAGCGCAAATATCACCAGTTTGAACGCTGGGTGGAGGTGTAGGCATGCACCCGTCTCCGCTGCTCAAGGTCGCCGGCCTTTATAAAAACTTCGGAGGGGTCCAGGCCATTCATGACTTGAGCTTTGACCTGGCCCGGGGAGAGCTATTGGGCCTGATCGGCCCCAACGGCTCGGGAAAAACGACGGCCGTGAATCTGATCACCGGTTTTGTCAAACCCACCGAAGGCAATATTATTTACAACGGACAGAATATCAGTGGGTTGCCGCCCTACAAAATTATCCGAATGGGGATCGCGCGCACCTTCCAGATGGTCAAGCCTTTCTATCAGTTGCCGGCTTATAAAAACATGATTATTCCGCTGTATTCACCGCGGGTCAAAAAAAGGGTCGGCGGGAAATATGGTGACCGCGACGCGGTGGCCCTGGATCTTCTGGAAGAAGTCGGCTTTGAACGCGATGCCTTCGTGGCCTACAAAAGCGCCAGTGTGTTGCCCCAGGGCTACCTCAAACGCCTGGAACTGGCCAAAGCCATCGCCCTGCAGCCGGATTTGATTATTCTGGATGAACTGTTTTCGGGCTTGAGCCTGGCTGAAGTGGCCAGTATCGTGCCGATCATTGAAAAATTGCGCCTGGAAGGCAAAACCATTATTATGATCGAGCATCGCTTAAAGGAGCTTTTTAGAATCGCTGACCGCATCATCGTTTTAAATTACGGTGAAAAAATCGCGGAGGGGTTTTCAAACGAAGTGATGGAGAGCGATGCCGTCAAGAAAGCATATCTAGGAGCAGAAGCTTAATTTTCATTTAAAAATGGCCCTTTTTCCGATGAGCTGCGTTCTCCGCGGGTTTCAGCCCTCGACGTACTCTAAGTACGCCTCAAGCTGAAACCCTTGTGCGGCCTTGCTCATCGAAAAAATTGCTCATTTCCATATTGAAAATCAACTATTGCTGTGCTTTGGGAAAACCATTCTCGGATGGGCGAAAATAATTAGGCAGCTGAAAATCGTATTTCTTTTGTTCCAGCGGATTAAGGATTTGAAAATGTTGGAAGTTCAAAATTTGATGGTTTTTTTTGAGAACGCCCTGGCCATCAATGACTTAAACATAGAAGTCGATGAAGGTGAAATAGTGGGTGTCATCGGCTCAAACAGTGCCGGAAAAACCACCCTGATGAATGCACTCTCCGGCCTGATCATCGACATGCGTATCAAAGAAAAGCGCAGAGGCGGCGAACGCATCACCGTTTACGGAAATATCCTCTTTAACGGTCAAGACATCACTGAAACGCGCCCCGATGACCGGGTCAAAATGGGCATTGTGCTTTGCCGTGAACGACACCCCATTTTCCCTGAAAGCAGCGTGCTGGAAAATTTAAAGATCGCCGGATACTTGAAAAAGCGGCCGGAGGTACTTGACTCCATTAAATATGTTTTTGACCTTTTTCCGGCTCTGCCCAAATTAAAAACCCGCAAAGCCGGATTTTTAAGCGGCGGGGAGCAGCAAATGCTGGCCATCGGTATGGCGTTGATCGTGCGTCCGAAGCTTTTGTTGCTGGATGAGCCGCTCCTCGGGTTGAGCCCCATGATGCAACAGGTGGTCGTGGACGCGGTTGCGCATCTTAAAAAAAGGACCGGGATCACGGTGGTCATCAGTGAACAGTTTGCCCGGCCGGTTTTGCCGATGATCGACAAAGGCTATATCGTCGAAAACGGGATGCTGACCTTATCGGGCACCGGCCAGGAGCTAATGGACAACCCTGAAATTAAATCCGCATATTTTGGAATCTGACACTTGCCAATGGACCCCAAAACAACCCGCAATATTTATGCAACTTTTGCCGAAACCGCCGATCAAAGAAAAAGCCGTACGGCTGTCGTGTACCTGGGCACGCGGTTTTCCTACGAACAGGTAAAAGAGATGGCGGAGCGGTTTGCCGGCGCCCTCAGCCATGCCGGTCTACGAGCCGGACAGAAAATTATCATTTACGTTCCCAACAGTATCCAGTGGGTGGTGGCCTGGCTGGGCATTCAAAAAATGGGGGGCGTCTGCGTGCCCATCACGCCGATCTATACCCCCCATGACCTCAAATACATCGCCAACGACAGCGGGGCCGAGGCCATTGTCTGCGCCGACACCAATTTTGGCTACGTCACCAGCGTGCTGTCAGAAACGCAGCTTAAAAAAGTAATCGTCACCAAAATGGCCGATCTGCTGCCCTGGTGGAAACGGGGATTCGGCTGGCTGTTTGATATCATCCCCCGGGGGAAAACTGCGCTGGACCAAAACACCTACTCCTTTCGCAAGTTACTGGCTCAACACCGCCAGTCAGCACGCGGGCAGCCGGCTGATGGACCGGACGGCAATGACATTGCTGAAATTCTGTACACGGGGGGCACCACCAAATTCCCCAAAGGGGTCCCCTTCACCCACAACCTGTTCCTGGTATCAGCCCGTGAACAGATCACCATCAGTCAATCCCTGTTTCCGCCTGAAAAAAATGTGATTCTGGGAAATGCACCCCTGTTTCACATTCTGGGACAGACCTGCGGCCTGGCGACCCTTTTAGTGGGCGGAACTTTGATTTTGCAGCCCAAAATCAACCTGGATGCGGCCCTGGATGCTATGCAGCGGTTTAAGGCCAGAACCATGATCGGGGTACCCACCCTGTACCGCATGATTTTAGAGCATGTTCGCCTCGGACAATATGACCTGAGCTCGGTCGATTACTGGTTTAGCGCCGGCGACCTGCTGCCGATTGAAATCGGCAAGCGCTGGGAGAAAAAATTCGGTCGCAAAATTCTTCAGGGGTACGGGGCGACCGAAACCTGCGGCGGGGTTTCCATGTGCCCGGTGGATATCGACATCCCGCCCAAAAGCGTCGGTCGCATTATGGCAACCAAAAAAATAAAAATCGTGGACCCGGCAACCCTTGAACCGGTCAACGTCGGAGATCCTGGTGAGTTGCTGGTTTCCTCTGATCATATGGTAACCTATTACTTGAATAAACCCGAAGAAACCACTGAATCATTTATAGAAATAGACGATATAAAATGGTATCGCACCGCCGACGTCATGTCCATGGATGCAGACGGCAACCTGTATTTTGTAGACCGCACGGTCGACACCATCAAACACAAGGGCTATCGGGTATCGGCTTCTGAAATCGAATCCGTCCTTCAGGAACATCCGGCGGTCATCGGCGCCTGCGTGGTTGGCGTGCCAGATGAAAAAGTCGGCGAGCGCATCAAAGCCTATGTGGTGCTCAAAGAAGATATAAAAGGTATCACCGGCTATGAGTTGATCAAATGGTGCCGCGAAAGCCTGGTCGCGTACAAAGTGCCCCAGTATATTGAATTCCGGGACATGCTTCCCAAGTCCAAGGTCGGCAAACTGCTCAGGCGTGAAATCCGGGATGAGGAACAGCGCAGGAAAGAAACCCGTTAAGCTTGGCCGGGAATCGGCCAAGCTGTTATTGGTTACCGGTTATTCGTTATTGGTTAAATTCAGCTTTCCCTGAGATAAACTGATTTGCATCGACAAAATCTACAGATGACATGAACGTTTCAAATGAAGTACCGAATCAACAACCGACCGATTAAGATATATCCATAATAAAGTCATTATTCCGCTTTTCTGTGTCTCTATTCAAAAATTTGATCTAACAAAGTATTCTTGTTGACAGCGACTGCGTCCTTGTTATATTCTTTTTATGGAATATATGGAGGCGCTATGAAAAATTTTATTAAGGTGATGAAAGCCCTGTCTGATCCGAATCGGGTTAAGATATTAAAACTGTTGCAGCAGAAAACCATGTGTGTGTGTGAATTGCAGGGTGCGCTGCAGATATCACAGCCAAGTGTTTCAAAAGCGCTTAAAATGCTGGAAGAAGCAGGCCTGGTAGACTACAAAAAAGAAGGACTGTGGGTAAATTATTATCTGGCGGATGGCAAGACCAGCCCTTATGCAGCCAGTCTTTTGGGCAATCTCAAACATTGGCTGGATGATGATCCGGAAGTGTCAGGACTCATTAAAAAAGTACCCTTTTTAAACCGCGCCGAACTGTGCAATCTATAGTTTTCATAATATGCTTAAATAGGTATATAGCATCTTGTTAACTGAACCTTGCATGAAAATCAACGAGAAAAGGTTTTTTATAAATTCAGGCATAAGGAACAGAAACGGAATGCAAAATGCTACTGTTATGGATGAAGGCCGAGCGAGTGCTGCGGCAGTTGGAGAACATACCAAGGCGCCACCCCCCAGTCAGGTGGACTGGAGGAGTATCTGGAAGCCGCTGGGTATTATCATCGGCGGGTTTCTGTTATTCTTCTGGCTACCGGTCGCCAACAGTCGATTTAGCGGCGCGCTGATTGAATCTTTGGCTCTGGCGAAGTGGTATGCTCAGGAGCATGTGATACTTTGCCTGGTCCCGGCATTTTTTATTGCAGGCGCAATTGCCTGTTTCGTATCTCAGGCGGCTGTCATTAAATACTTAGGCGTCGGGGCCAAGAAAACTCTCGCCTACGGGGTGGCCTCGGTGTCCGGCACCATATTAGCGGTCTGCTCCTGCACCGTGCTCCCTCTTTTTGCAGGCATCTGGAAGCGAGGAGCCGGATTGGGACCTGCGACCGCTTTTCTATACTCCGGTCCTGCGATAAATGTGCTGGCAATTGTGCTTACCGCCCGCGTTCTCGGGGTAACCCTCGGAATGGCCAGGGCCGTGGGGGCGGTGATCTTCAGCATTGTTATCGGCCTTCTCATGCATCTTTTATTCAGGAAAGAGGAACAAGCAAAGGCCGAGTCCCCTGTTTATATGCCCGAGCCGGAGGTGCAACGACCCCTGTGGCAGAATGTGATTTATTTTGCGACGATGGTGAGTATCCTTGTTTTTGGGACCTGGGGCAAGCCGGCGCAACCCTTAGGTCTGTGGCATAGCATTTACAGCATCAAGTGGATGATAACCGGCGGGTTTGCGACGCTACTGGCGATAATGCTCGTCGCCTGGTTCAAGGTTAAAGCATATAAATTGGTCCCGGCAGTAGCAGCGGTTTTGGTCCCGGCGCTGCTCTTTCCTCATGAACCGCTCATCGCCTATTCCGGTGGAATCATCGCGCTGGTGGCGCTGCTTACGACCACCAGAGGCGAAACCGAAAACTGGTTTCTTGCAACCTGGGACTTTACCAAACAGATCATACCGCTGCTGTTTGCCGGTGTTTTGGTCGCCGGTATGCTGTTGGGACGACCCGGATCAGAGGGTCTCATCTCATCTCATTGGGTGAACAGCTTGGTCGGAGGCAACTCCCTGTGGGCCAACCTGTTTGCCTCTGTAGCCGGTGCATTTATGTATTTTGCCACGCTTACGGAGATCCCGATTCTGCAGGGTCTTCTTGGCGCCGGTATGGGCAAGGGTCCGGCTTTGGCCCTTTTACTGGCGGGTCCCGCCCTCAGCCTGCCGAATATGATCGTCATTAGAAGTGTTTTAGGGACGACAAAGACCATCACCTTTGTCAGCCTGGTGGTCGTAATGGCCACGATCAGCGGCATGATCTTCGGCCGTTTTTTTGTCTGATCGATCGGTCCCGGCACGCGGGAATTACCCCTAAAGATCGCTTAACCGGAAATATGAAAAGATGGCCCGGTAACAATCCGTGGCTGAACAGAAAATTAAATAATCATGACAAAAGATGAAATCACCCAGATAAAAGTCGGAAATCACCGTATGGGCATTATTGGATTGCAGCATGTTCTGGAGGAAGTTGCCCAGGATTTTGCCGGCAGGCCGAATGATGAGGTGACTGCTGAACTGATTCGGCGGTTGTGCAAATTGAATTACATACCAGAGAACAGCCAAAAAGATTACGGCCATGCTTTTTTACGGGAACTTAAAAAATTTAGCGGGCAACCTTATGAAAAAAGCAACATGGAAGGCCTGGAAATCAAGGTCCTAGGCAGCGGTTGTCCCTGTTGCGACGACCTGGAACAGGATCTGATGGCGGTGATGACCGAAATGAATCTTGCAGCCGACATTGAGCATGTGACCGATCCCGCTGAAATCGGTAATTACGAAGTAACGGGCACCCCTGCGCTGGTCATCAACGGCGTGGTCAAAGCCGTCGGCTCGATGCCCAAAAAAGCTCAGCTCAGGACATTGCTGAGCGCTGCTGCTGCAAATCATCAATAATGCGAAAAATATAGTTAACGAGATATTCTCATGACCGAATCGACCGTAAAAAGACTCTCCTTTCTGGATCGCTTTTTGACCCTCTGGATATTTGTGGCCATGTTTATCGGCGTCGGCATCGGCTATCTTTATCCCGAGATCCGCAGGATCATCAACACCTTTCAAGTGGGCACAACCAACATCCCGATTGCAATCGGTTTAATTCTAATGATGTACCCGCCCCTGGCAAAAGTTAAATACGAGCAGCTCGGCCAGGTTTTTCGCAACTTAAAAGTGTTATTGCTGTCTTTGATTCAAAACTGGTTGATCGGCCCGATTTTAATGTTTTTGCTGGCCATCACCTTTTTGTCCGGCCGACACGAATATATGGTGGGGTTAATCCTGATCGGTCTGGCCCGCTGTATTGCCATGGTGATTGTCTGGAATGATCTGGCAGCCGGCGACCGGGAATACTGCGCCGGGCTGGTGGCCTTTAATTCGATTTTCCAGATCTTGTTTTTCTCGGTTTACGCCTATATTTTCATCACGGTGGTACCGCAATGGCTCGGGCTTCAAGGCGCTGTGGTCGATATTTCCATCGGCCAGATTGCCGAAAGTGTTTTCATTTATCTGGGCATCCCATTTATTGGCGGGATTATCACCCGTATCATTGGCTTGAAAACAAAAGGCATAGAGTGGTATGAGCAAAAATTTATTCCAAAAATCAGCCCGCTTACCCTTTGCGCTCTGTTGTTTACCATTTTGGTGATGTTCTCTTTGAAAGGTGAGTTTATCGTCCAGCTGCCGTTCGATGTCATTCGCATTGCCATCCCGCTGTGCATCTACTTTGTGTTGATGTTTTTTGTCTCATTCCTTTTATCCATGAAAGTCGGCGCCACCTACGAGCAGTCCACGACCCTGAGTTTCACGGCGGCTTCCAATAATTTCGAGCTGGCGATTGCAGTGGCAGTGGCGGTATTCGGCATCGATTCCGGGCAGGCATTTGCCGCGGTCATCGGCCCGCTGGTGGAAGTCCCGGTACTCATCAGCCTGGTAAACGTGGCGCTGTGGTTCAAACGTAAATACTTTCCATTCGCCATGGAAACACCAACCGGTGTTTGCCATGTTACCTGCGAACCATAAAACCTGAATTATGAAAGTCTCCGGCACGTGCAAATATTCAGGTAAAAGCTCGCTGCCAGTTATTGGCTACTCGCGACTGGTTGCCGATCCCTGGCAGTTCCTCCAGGAATTTTTCTCTTTTCAAATACTTTTGTTAAATGCTACTATACTGCCTTTCATAATAATGTTCCGATATATGGAAGTGAGGCATAAGTGGTTATAGAAAAAAACGTTTGAATATCGGAACGTTTTTTTGACAACCACTATAAAGCAGCCGCTACGTTATCAAATACATCGGAAGGGATATGAACACTCTGGTGATCAGTGAATCTATGATAGTTAAAAGTCCGGCTGAATCCAAAGCGTTGATGAAGGTGGCGCTGGGACAGGAAAGGGCTGATTTAGCCGTGATCAATGCCCGGCTGGCAAATGTCTATACCGGAGAAATATTGGATGATTGCGCCATCAGCACCAAAGGACGTTGGATCGCATATGTCGGCCAAAATCCAGACGACACCATCGGGTCCCAAACCGAAGTCATCGACGCCGGCGGTCAAACGGTTATTCCCGGCCTGATCGACGGTCACACACACCTGGCCTGGCTGTGTAAGATCGATGAATTTTTGAAATATGCAGCCAAGGGCGGCACCACCACCATCGTTAGCGAAACCCTGGAGGTGTTTCCGGTCGGCGGATATGCGGCTCTGATCGATTATCTGGAATCGCTTAAGAATCAGCCCATCAAAATATGGGCAACTGCCCCGGTCATGATTTCCATTAGCAAAGCGGCTCATGGCATTTCGCAAAAAAATCTTCAAAAGCTGCTTGAACGCGATGATATCGTTGGTCTGGGTGAATCCTACTGGCAGGCAGTCCTTCAGGATCCCGACTGGCTTCTGGCCTTATACGGGCAAACCCTGAGAGCCGGCAAGACCATTGAGGGACATACCGCCGGCGCCAGTGAAAAAAAGCTGGCGGCCTATATTGCCAATGGCATAACATCCTGTCATGAGCCGATCAATGCCGAACAGGTCCTCGAGCGGCTGCGGCTGGGACTGCATGTCATGATTCGTGAAGGCGCTGTGCGCAAGGACCTTGAGGAAATTGTCAAAATCAAAGACCGGGGCATCGATTTGCGCCGCCTGATTCTGGTGAGCGACGGTATATCGCCGGCAGACCTGATGGCAAACGGCTATATGGAAGCCATCCTTCAAAAGGCAATCGATTGCGGATTTGAACCCATCAACGCTATTCAGATGGCCACATTAAACGTTGCCGAGCATTTTTCGTTAGACCACCTGGTCGGCGGTATTGCGCCGGGGAGATTTGCTGATTTTGCAATCATTCCGGACATCGCCACCATCGCTGCACAGGTGGTTGTCAGCAATGGACGGGTTATCGCCCGCAACGGAAATTTGTTGACCGCTCCGCGAGCGCATTCCTATTCCGCCGACAGTCTAAACACCGTAAAACTGCCGCGCGACCTGAAACCTTCAGATTTTAAGATCCGCGCACCTGAAAATGCTGAAAACACAAACGTTCGCGTGATGAACATGGTTACGGATCTGGTGACCGCTGAAATCGAGGAGCGACTTGCGGTCCGCGATGGGCAAATTTTTGCTGATCTAAATAATGATATTGTTAAGATCGCCGCTATTGATCGCACCCATAACCCCGGACGGTTGTTTGTGGGGCTGATCAAGGGGTTCGGAATCAAATCCGGCGCCATCGCCTGCAGCGCTGCCTGGGACACCACCGATATCATCGTAGTCGGCAGCGACGACGGCGACATGGCCACAGCGGTCAACCGCATCCGCAGCCTGCAGGGCGGCGCGGTCGTCTGTCAGGATGGAAATATACTTGCGGAACTCCCGTTGCCGCTTTATGGCATCGTCGCAGACTTGAAAATTGAAGATCTCGTTCAACGATTAGAAAATGTAACCCGGGCAGCTCAAAATCAAGGAATCCCCTTCCCTGAACCGGTCCTGTCCCTGATAACGTTAACCGGCGCGGCGATCCCCTATTTGCGAATCTGTGAGGAGGGGTTGGTAAATTTAAAAGACGGCAAAGCCGTTTCGCTTTTTATGGTCCAAGGACGCTAAAAAATAAATTTTCTTGATCTGATATTAATCGACCTTACGTTAATTGCTTGAGGGGTTGGGGAGTTTTTTAAAATCGGTCGCTACATGAACGGAGAACCCGTATTATGGCTGACAAAGACATGTTGGAAGGTAAACGAATCCTTTTGGTGGATGATGAACCGGATGTACTGGATACTCTGGTAGATCTGCTGCCCATGTGTGAAACCGTTAAAGCGTCCAATTTTAAAGCTGCCAAAGATTATTTGGAATCCGAGTATTTTGATCTGGCGATTCTGGATATCATGGGGGTTGAAGGTTATCAACTGCTGGAAGTTGCCAATCAAAGAGAAGTGACGGCTGTCATGTTGACTGCCCATGCCCTCAGCCCGGAGAACGTTGTCAAATCCTACAAGGAAGGCGCCGCCTCCTATCTGCCCAAAGAAGAAATGGTCAACATCGCCTCTTTTTTAAACGACGTTCTCGAGGCCAAAGAACAGGGTAAGAGCCCGTGGGACCGCTGGTATGACCGTATGGGTGCTTTTTTCGAAAAGAAGTTCGGTAGCAAATGGCAGGACGACGAAAAAGACTTCTGGGAAAAATTTCCATTTTATTAAACACCGATGTCTGTTTCCCTCAAATAGTTTCCCCCCTCCTGGTTTCAGAATCATGTCAAATTTGCCGGAATGAATAGATCAGGCTAAAGCGTTTAACTAATATCAGGATTGGCATGTATCTTGCTGCCTTTGGGATCTTGACTTTAAACCCGAAGGAGCTTGCGAATGCCGGATAACCTGATGAACCGATTCCCCTATGCACTGAACAATCTTGAAGCAATGAAAATACCCCTTCGAGCGAGTACAGAAATGCTCGATCACGGAATTCGATCCCTTTCTTTGGGATTCGACCTGAACAAAAATGTCCAAAACCTCGGATTTCAGCTGGCCCAAAGATGGTACAGCCTGGCGGACGCCAACCTGCCGAAAGTCTTTAGCCGTTTCACGACCCTCCAGTATCAGGCGCTAAAACATTTTTCTGCCGTTTTTAAAAATCTTCTGCTAACCCATCTTAAACAAGTGCACCAGGAAAAACGGGGTGAGCTGGAATTTATCAGGCTGTTCACCGAACAGCTTCCCGACCAGGATTGGTCGGAGGCCTTTGACGACACCCGCATCCTTCTTGACCTGCCGAGCTTAAAGGTTCTTGACATTTCTAGCGAAGTCAAACATACCCACCATAATTACGCAGTGGTATTTGCGCCTCGTGCCGGACATCATTCCAATATTGCCGACCGGGTAGCGCTGCATCTGAGAGATCAGGGGCTCACCCGAATGGCGATTGTGGAGCAAAAATGCGCGGCTGATATTCCCCTTTATGTTGACCAAAAGCGGCACAGGGAAAATTTCGATAGCCAGGTTGACCAATACAAAAAAGTATTGGCTCATCTGGAATACCTTACCGGATACCCGCCCCATCTGATTGCCGTTTGCCAACCCGGCCCTTTGCTGATGAGCACCCTGATCCTGAATCCCCATCTAGGAAAAACCTTCGGTTCGGCAGGATCACCCATGCACACCGAAGGAGAAAAAGGCGTTTTAACCGATTTTGCCCGCTTGATGGGAGAAAATTATATTGACGGGCTAATGCGCTTTTGCGGTCACACAATAGCCGCCACTCGCCCGGGCCATGGAAGGCAGTGCTTTGACGGGGCGCTTCAGGTCTTAGGATTTTACTATTTGGGAATGGATCAGCATGTTAGAAACTTCAAGCGCCTTTTGCTGGATTTAAAGCAGGGCAACACCGAATCAGCCAGACGCCAGATAGTATTTTACCGGTGGTATCACACGGTAAATCACTTTCCGGCTGGTTTTATACAAGATACCTATAAAAAAATTTTTGTTAAAAATGAATTGATTCGGGGAAAACTCTCCGTCGGCAACAAAATCATTGGCATCAAAGATTACCCTGGCCATGTCCCGATTTGGGCACTCGGAGGTAGCCAGGATAACATCGCGCCGCCCCTTCAGGCCACCGGTCACGTAAAATTGATCAACTCTGTTTCAGAGGGCGACAAGCTAAATTTAACCTGCAGCGGCGGCCATATGGGTTTGTTTCGATCAGAAAAAATTCTTAAAAACTATTATTCCAAAATAGCAAAGTTTATATTGGATCGCAGCGATCGGGTCATGGCGGTTTAGCGCGAATGCTTTGACTCGCAATCAGGACATCAATTAGGCAAAATTTGCCGGGCGGCAATGCAACCGGTTATTCCTGATGTTTCTTTTTTTCGGTTTTTTTTTCTTTGGATAGTTTTTCGAATACGGACTGAAAGGGGTTTGCTTGCATCAGGCTTTTCTGAGCCACCTCGGAGAAGCCCATTCCCATGTCCAGCCATTTTTTAAACTGATCGTCCATCGAACTTTTGTAAGCCAGGTAGCTCTTGATGGCTTGCTGCAAATAGTTTTCAAAAAAATCCGCCAGCACGTTGTCACCGTACTGAATGATCATGTAAAGGAACGGCACGGGCAACAATACGTTTTTATTTTTGGCTTCCTCCAATACGATCTGGGTCAGGATAAAGGCGGTAACATCCGCTTTGGTTTTCGCGTCGATTACCTCCACCTGCTGACCGTTGCGTATGCGCTCGGCAACTTCATCAAGTGTCACGTACTTGCTCTTTTCTGTGTCGTACAGCCGCCGGTTGGCATATTTTTTTAGCAGAATTTTTTCAGCCATTGTTTTTTTCCTATTTATTGTCATATTGCAACAATATTTCTTGTCTAAATAGACCCCATTTTAAATCAACTACACAATTAAATTTTATTATATAATATTTACAGTATATTATATCATATTCTGATATTTCTTAAAATAAAAAAAAGAGCAAAAATATTTGTGCACTGCACAATTATTGTTGACAAATCAAATTTGCGCAATTATATTACATCCTAAAAATGATCAAAAAACTTAATTTTAAAATGGGAGGAAACCTTAACATGGACTCAAGTCGGATTGCAAAACAAATGATTGATTTTCAAAAAACAACCTTTGACAATATGTACAATTCCATGGTTATGCTTCAAGATCACACGGAAAAATTAGCAAACACGCTTTTTGAGCAGGCCACCTGGATTCCGGAGGAAAGCAGCCGGGTTGTCAACCAGTGGACGGAGATCTTTAAAAAAGGTCGCAATGACCTTAAAGTCGCAGTGGATGATAGCTTCAGTAAAATGGAAAAATTGCTTACAGCCGAAAAACAAGCCCACTCGCAACAATAACCACCACCCCATATAAAGGAGGCTACTAAAATGGATCAAAAACAAATCGCACAGCAGATGATGCAGTTTAACAAAACCGCTTTTGACAACAGTTTTAATGCCATGACCATGGTATACGAGCAGAGTGAGAAAATGGTCGGCAGTTTCCTGCAGCAGGCTACCTGGATCCCCGAAGAGGGCAGAAAAGCCATTGATAACTGGATGCAGTCGTACAAAAAAGGCTGTGAAGATTTCAAAAAACTGGCGGACGAAAATTATCAGAAAGTAGAGGAGTTCTTCGCTGGCTCCGGAGACTAAGACGTTTAGATGTGAAGACGGATGCATGCAAGGTTCATGGCTTGCCTGGCATGAACCTTGCCGCAAATTTGTACAGGAGTGACGCTTTATGAACGAACGCAAAGAACCTTCTGACTATTCATCATTTCTGGCCCAAACCCTCGACAAAAACGTTTCTGCCACTTATCAACTTATCAACACCACCCAGAACTACCTCACCGGGCTTTCTAAATATGCCGGCGATTTCATGATTCCTTATCTAATTTCTACCAGTTATTTCAAAAAAGTGGAGAATGAAAAACTATCGCAAACCTCCCCGTTAGATAGTCTTGCAGCCTACCTAAAGCTCCTGGATTTCAATCTTAATATTTTCAACCGGGGCTTTTTGGGCGGTCTGGAATCCGTCAACGGCTACGCCCAATTTGAAATGGGTAGCTTCATTGCCGCCGTCTATAATACGTTTTTAAATATGGAAGGGGAAGATCTATACACCTTCGTCGAGCGCCAGGCGCGGTTAATGGATCTGGTCGTAAACGTTTACCCCAAGGCGATTCAGGCAATTGAACCCGAGTACGGATTTCATTTTGAGCGGGGAGAGCATAAACTGGTGGCGGAGACGGACCGTTTTTACCTTTACCGGATTTCTCCCACGGATAAAACAAAAAAAATCAAAAGTTCCGGGAAACCGATCATCATCATTCCCCCATATGTTCTGGGCGCCAATATCCTGGGCTTTTTACCCGCCGAAAACAGAAGTTATGCTCACTGTTTTGCCAACCAGGGGATTCCCACTTATATCCGAATTTTAAAAGATATCGAAACCTCAGAAGCCCTTCAGGTAATGACCGGTGAAAATGATGCCCGCGATACCCGTCTGTTTTGTGAGACCGTCATGCAGAGCCACGGCAAACCGATTACCTTAAACGGCTATTGCCAGGGCGGGTTTTCCGCTTTGTGCAATCTGCTTTCCGGCGAGCTGGATGGACTGGTGGACGCATTTATTACGTGTGTTGCTCCCATGGATGGTACGCGCAGCGAGGGTCTGGCGGACTTTCTGAAAACCCTGCCCCGGCGGTTTAACGACCTGACCTACGGCACCAAGACGCTGCCCAACGGTAATACGGTGGCAGACGGCAAATTGATGGGCTGGGTCTACAAGCTCAAAAGCATCGAACAGGAATCGCCGATTTCCACATTTTACCGGGATCTGATGATGTTTGCCCGAAAAGGCAAGAAAAACTTTCAAATCAGCAAAACCGCGGCAGGTCTGAATTTTTGGCTGAACAATGAACGTTTCGATCTTCCCCTGGAAATCACAAAGCTGAGTTTTGCCTCCTATAACGTTCCGATTACAAATGATGGGACCCTACCGGTCAAATTGTTCGATAAAAAACTCAATCTAAAGCGTCTCAAAGAGATGGCAATCCCCTGGTTGATTTGCTACGGCGAAAGCGACGATTTGGTGGAAAAAGCAACTGCGCTGGCACCGCTGGATTACATCGAGGCAGAAGTCACCCCTTTTCCAAAAGGGCATGTGGCCATCGCAACGTCGTGGTCCGATCCCAATTCGGCCTGTGCGCTGCACACCCGTTTCGGAGACGGAAACTGGCGCGGACCGGTTCGCTTTCAGCTGGATCTGGATCGCACCTCGTCTGGGGCCCGATCGCGGAAAGGGCGTGCAAAGGCCGACGGGAAGGACAGCCATGGATAGGCAGTTTCTTGAATTTTTGGGAAGTTTTTTTCTCAATGCCGCTAAAGGCCAAAAACAGCTTGAAGATATGACCCAATGGATCGGCGGCGGATTCAGCGGTTCCGATGAGTTAACGAGCATGTTTCGCAAATTCTATGGCATGAACGGGCTGCCGCTGGCTTCGCCGGATAATGCCAAGGCCTGGGAAAAGGCATCGGAAAATTTCAAGAAATCTTATCATGAGTGGTTGAATCTCATGAGCGTCATTCCCAAAAGCGAGTATCAAATCCTGGGAAAAAAATGTGAGGCCCTCGAGGAAAAAGTTGCAACGCAGGATGAAACCATCCGGCATCTGCGAAACCTGCTGAGTGAAAAAGGCCTGCCCTATGCCGATGCAGTTCAAGGCTTTACCAAAATGATGGAAAAGCAGGGGCATCAATTCCAGGAACTCATGGACAGTGTGGGCAAGGCCTTTAAAAAGGAATAATCCTCATTTTTTTTTACGACCGGGATTTTTTGGCGGGCTGACCACAGCCTCACCGTCCAGAACAATTACGCCGTTTTGGTTTTCACAGACGGTCTTCAACCGGATCCTGTTTTTGTCGGCCATGATTTCCGCCACCTCTGCGGAGGCGGTTATGGTATCGCCGATGTGCACCGGTGCTGTAAAATTGAGCGTCTGCCCGATATAAATGGTACCGGGGCCGGGGAGCCGCGTACCCAGGATGGCGGAAATAAATCCAGCCGGAAGCATTCCGTGGGCGATACGAGTTTTAAAAAAAGTTTTTTCAGCATAGGGCTCATTGATATGGGCAGGATTAAAATCGCCGGTCACGCCGGCATACAGATAGACATCCGATTCGGAAACAGTTTTGGTAAATTCGGCTCTGTCTCCAAGATTGAGTTCGTTGATGGTTTTTCCGATCATGGCCGTTCCTTTCAAAAACGCAGGCATGCGTCTTTTGCATCAATTCAATCTTCGCGTCACGCGTTCAACTGATACCTAAAACCAGGAGCGGTGGCTCCAGATATCCTGTTCCAGATCTTCCTTGTCTTTTTGAAGTTTGAGATACATGGAGGCGTTCTGGATGGCCAGGGCTCCCTGATGGGCCAGGGCTTGAAGCATGGTGACGAAATCCTCCGGAAACTCCCGTTTATTATTGGTGTACAGTCGCAACACCCCGATAATCTCATCCCGCGACTTAATCGGTGTAACGATCATAGAGACGATGCCTTCCTTTTTCATCTCATTTTTGTATTGAATCCGTTTGTCTTTTGTTGCATCTTTGATTACTAGGGTTTCGCCTTTGAGTGCCTGGGCGGCGCTTTTGGTTGCAGATACCAGCCCCTTGTTCAAAAATTCATCACTGAGGCCATAGCTGGCCACCAATTTCAATTCGCCGCTGTCTTTATCCAGCAAACGGATGGCCGCCCCTTTCATACCCAGAGCTTGGCAGATATCGACCGTCAGATTGTTTAAGATCTTCTTTATATCGAGACTGGAATTGATATGAGAAGCCAGATCGAGAAAAAGCGTGGCGTTTTTCTGTATCCGACCCAGCAGCCGGGCATGCTCAATGGCAATACCGCCCTGCTCGGCAAGGGCTGACAGAAAATCGATCTCGTCTTTGCTAAAATCCCTTGTCTTAGCGGTGTACAGCGATAAAATTCCCATGGCCTGGTTTTTGACCATCACCGGTACGCTCAGAATTGTGGCAATTCCTTCCGCTTTTTTGGCGTCATGATGTTCCAGGAGCGGGTCGGAGGTGGCATCCCGAAAATGCAGATGGCCCGCTTCGATGATTTCTGCGACAATCCGCCGGGCTTTCAACGGTTTCTGGAGTAAATACTTATCGGACAACCCCTTCTGGGCCACCGGAACAAAGACATCCTTTTCCGCCACGGCCAGAAACAGACAGGCGGCCTTGGCACTCATGGTATCGATGGCGCTCTGAACGATCAGATTCAAAAGTTTTTCACTGGAAAGGGTTGTTCCAAAGGCTTTACTCACCTTGCAAAATGTTCTGAAATAATCTTTCTCCTTGGTCATAAAATATCTCCTCGCTATCCGGATCGTTGGGCATGCTTTTGGGACCGCCGGGATGATTTAGATTTTACTGCAGCGATGGTGGCTGCTTTTTTTGTGGTGGCTGACTTTTTCTTGCGCGGTTTTCGATCCGGTTCATCTCTTTCCGCGAGCCAGGCAGCTATCCGGGGAGCAAATTCTCTCTGGCACTTTGAACTCACATAGATACCGATATGCCCGGTTTCCAGGCAAACATCGGTTGAATCCTTACTGCCGACGCGACCCGTCAAAAGCTCGCAGGCTTCCGGTGGAACCAGATGATCATACTTGCCATAAAAATTGAGTAACGGCATGGTGATATTTTTCAGATCAACCCGCTTTCCCCCCACTTCGAGCTTGCTTTGAATCAGTAGATTTTTCTGGTAGAAATCCTTAATGAACTGCCGAAATGTTTCTCCCGGCAGATCCGGACTGTCAAAGATCCATTTTTCCATGCGGACGAAATTTTCCACAAATTGTTTATTGTCTATTTTCTCAAAGAACCCCACGTATTTGTCAATCATCAAACGGGCCGGATTCAGCAGCAGAAAGCCGAAATTCATGGCATCGCCGGAAATATTGCCATAAGTATCCGTGAGGCGATCCGGGTCGACTGCTTTCATCCACAAATGCAAAAGACCTTTGTCTGTGTCGAAATTTGTCGGGGTTACCGTGGTAATTAGGTTCTTAATTTTGGCGGGATTCAAAGACGAATAGATCACACAGAAGGTACCGCCCATGCAAATCCCCATGAGGTTTATCTTTTCCAGATTGTGTTTCTGCCGAATGAAATCCACCATCGTATCCATGTAGCCGTTTACATGGTCGTCAATGGTAAGGAATTTATCTTTGCGGGACGGATATCCCCAATCGATCATGTAAAGATCGATCCCGTGTGCCAGCAGGGTTTCAACAACACTTCTTCCCGGTTGAAGATCCAGCATGGTTTCCCGGTTGATGAGGGCATAAACCACCAGTAGCGGCGTTTTTAATTTAATATCGGTTACCGGTATATAGTGCTTCAGTTTTACCCGGTCTTCTTGACACACGACTTCGTAAGGCGTTGCGGCAATTTTCGAATCCAGCGGTCCGAGCAGGACATCTGAAGCCTTATGTGCCCGCGCGCGAGCCTTATCGGCCTCTTCGACGAGCTTTGACAAGATAAGATCTACTGGAATTTTAGGCTTACCCATGACATCACCCCGTAATTTTCTTTTGGATTATGAAAAGGGTCTAAACGATGTTCGTATTAATGATCCAAATTCTTTTCCAATGCTTTTATCCGCTTTTTCAAAAGGTAAATTTCCTTGTAGAGATCATCCATATCCTTTTGGGTCGAGATGGGCAATGTGTTCAGCATATCTTCCATAAGGTCATTTTTTGCAGCAGCAAATTCAGACATAGTATCCAGTGTTTTTCCCATCGTTTGGACGTATTCCGAGGATTGAAAAAGGGTCATGTAATGCCCTTCCAATATTTTTATCCACATTTGATAATATTGTTTTGAATCTTCCGGGAGCTCGCCTGCTTCAGAGAGCTCTCCGAGCTTTTCCTGCATAACACTAAATGACTTTGTTACCGGCAGATAAAGCAGCCGCAGGAATTCGCTTATGGCCGCCTGAAACAAATTAAATTTGTCTAAAGTCTGGTTGGCTTTTTCCTGGTAAAAGCGCGTCAGTCCCAGTTGGGGTATATTGAAAAATTGTCTGAATTCTTTCTCGTAAATCTCAGTCCAGGCTTTAAAAGCATTTTCGTCAAGATCCTCAAACGTATAAGCTTCGGTAGATTTCCCAATCCGTCCTGCCCTTTCAAACCACTTATGCTGAAACTCAAGAAAACCGCTAAGACTCGTTTGAGCCACCTTCATCAGGATTTCAGGCATGGTACCCGATCCTTTAAGCATGGAATCCAAGATTTCAGGTTGGGCCATTGTCGACGATAAAACTTGCCAGGTTTTCATAGCGGCATCCATAGACGTTTGCGCATGACCGGATGCGCCGCTTGGAGATGCATCCGAAGGCCGGATTGTAGCGGCCGCATCGGACCAAACCCGGAACATATTTCCCCATACATCGCCGGCCGTCTTCATCCATGCTGAAAATATGTCTTGCCTGCTTTCATTTTTATCATGCTTTGCATTCATCGATCGTCCCTCGCATGGCTCCACCAGAAACCCTTCTGTCACCGATCACAAGTGTCATCCGAATATCGAAGATGAGGCCATTTGTCAACTTGGGTGTTATTATCGAAAAGGTAAGGCTGCAGGCTTAACAGAGGCCGTCACCAACAGCCAGCGCATCAGGTGTGCATTTGAGCGGAATGAGTGGTCAGATACCTTCTGGAATAATTTTAAAACTAAGCCAGCGAAAACGGTAATCATGACCACTCACCTTCGGACGGAATACCATCATTAGCCGAGCAAGTGCCACTTTGGAACTTCAGGCCATACCCAACTGAGGGGCTACATCCCTTTGCCTAAATATCATTAACCCATAGAGGACTTTCCCGTTAACGAAAACTACACCGCAAAATCCTGAATTCTGGCTTTGGGCGCATTTTTCTTAACAGAGGCAATGCCTTTTTGCATAGACGCTTTGCTCGAATAGGATTCACTTTTTCCGATAACCTGTTTATTGGCAGCCAGAAGAACAAAGTAAGGTTGCCCCTTCTTTGTTAGCTTCTGTTCAAAACGGGTCGCCTTGCGGCAGTTGTTACAGACTGCTTTGATTCCGTTTTTTGCGGCCGCTTTGGTTTTGTACGTTTGGCTTGTCAGAACCACTTTACCGTTGGCCGCTTTAAGGTTAAACGAGAACTTACCGCTTTTGCCCTTTTTCAACTCGAATTTACCAATCATAAGACCCCCTTTGGTTTGCGGTGGACGAATCATTACTACGCGCATTCGATATTTATTGCCCAGCGGTTGTTGGGCGATTCTAATGTCCACAATTTCTCACAAGATATTATTTGCGTATCACAACTTTGTCACAGGCTCAATAGGTATCATGCACGGCAGCAGGATAATCATATTTATACAGAGAAGATTACGGTCAGTTTAAATCAACTAAATCCGATACATTAATTTCGAGCATTTTGACACTGGCCAGTATGCGGACGGTGTTGCGGGCAATGGCCGGAAAATCTTCTCCGATGCGATTGAGATCCGCGGCTGTTTTCTTCAGCAGCTGAATTTTGGCGTCGATTTCATTTAAATCTGTTTGCGGTACCATCGATTCTCCTCATTTTTATATTAATACGGTTATGCAGAAATCCCCAAATTAGTCTCTTTCAACCACGAAGAGCACGTAGGACCCGAAGAGGGGGTTTTAATTTATTCATCCTGCCTTTGTGATCTTCGTGATCTTCGTGGTGAGATCACTTTCGGACGTAAACGACTGGAACTTTCCAGACAACCGCGTTATTTTTTTTTGCGTAAATCTTTGAAACGCTTAGCCTTAACTTCATACCTGGGCAGAGTTTCGCAGCCGCAAATTTCAATATCATAGCGCAGGTTGGTCTTCAGTCTTAGCTGGTCCACCAGCTCGTTTTCAATAAGCGTGCATTGGTCCTCGGCCTGCGGCAACACCTCCACCCTGAGCTTAATCCTATCGGCATCCCCCGCTTTTTCCACGATGACCTCATATTCATCGCCTAAACCTCTGATGCTGCGTACAACCTCTTCTATAGCCGAAGGTGCCAGCAGTACCCCTTTGACCTTGGTAATATCATCAGCCCGGCCGACCACACCGCCTTTGATCAAACGCGAGGTTCGCCCGCAGGAACAGGGCTCAGCAGCCCATTCGATCACATCTTTGGAATCAAAACGCACGCAGGGCTGGGCCATGCGGTCCAGGGCGGTGATCACCATCTTGCCTCGGTGTCCGGGTTCTTCGATGATCTTGCCGGTTTCGACATCTTCGATTTCCACCAGAAACAATCCTTCGTTGACATGCATGCCGCCGGGCTGATCGGCGCACTCAAATGACCAGGCCCCAATTTCAGTTGCGCCCGCGTGATCGTATACTTCAGCCCCCCAGGCTTCCTGCAGGCGCTTTTTGGTGCTGGCGATGCTGGCACCGCATTCACCGGCACACGTAATTTTTTTGATTGGCAGTTTTGCAGGGTCGATACCCATTTTCAGGCGGGCGGTTTCGGCCATACCCAGAATATAGGTGGGGGTGCCCATCATCGCGGTCGCCTGCAATTCCTGGATCTTTAAAATCCGCGCCTTGGTATCCAGCACGCCTCCCGGAATCACCTCGCAGCCGATTTTTTCAGCAGCATAATGGCCGGCCCAGAAGGCCACGAATATATTATAGCCGAAAGGGATAAAAACCCGATCTTGCGGTCGGTATCCCTGGGCCCAGAGGATATACGACCAGCACTCCATCCACCATTCCCAATCCTGCCAGGTGTCGGGTTGATAGACGGGTTGGCCGGTGGTGCCGCTGGTCTGGCGAAAGATGGTGACCTCATCTAAAGGCACGCAGAGAGCTTCGCCGTAGGGAAAGGGTTCCTTGCGCTGGATGTCCCGCATCATTGATTTTTCCACTTTAGGAACCCGTTGAATATCCTCAAACGATTGAATGTCTCCCGGTTTTATGCCGGCATCATCATACAGGCGCCGGTGGAAGACGGAGTGTTCGCAGATCCATCGAAAGATCTTTTTGAATTTGCTGAATTGCAGCTGTTTGATTTTTTGGGGCGGGAGCGTTTCCAGAACCGGATTCCAGTAAATTTGTTTAGAATTCATCACAACTCCTTGGTTACTGTAATACTTATGCTGCCTTTAACTGAATCTGGCCCATTGCGGTGCCGGCTTCGATGTGGGTTTGCGCCCGTAAAAGATATCATCCATAAAGTAAAAGAGTCGGCGCGATAAGCGATTGCGACTGATCAGGGTCCGGATGATCTTGTGAGGAAAGGTGTTGGCATGGCTCCAGGGGCACACCCGCATACAGACATTGCAGTCGGTACCGACTTTACCCCAGTAGTCAAAACAGGTTTCGGCATTCAGCTTCCAGCGCAGGGTCCCGTTGACTTCCGTTGGATCAGCCAGCGGGATGGAGTTTGAAGGGCAGCAATTGGCACACTTTTTACACCTCTTGCAAAAGTCTTCAACACCGATATCAACAGGGCTGTCCACAACCAGCTCAAGATCGGTGGTAACAGCGGCCAACCTGACCCGTGGGCCAAAATCTTTGGTCATTAAGTAGCCCAGCCGGCCGGTTTCGCCCAGACCAGCATCAACGGCCAGCGGGACAAGAGCGGCATCATAGTGCCGCAGGTGGTTGGCGGTGGCCGAATAGCCCAAATTGGCTACATAGGCCGCCAACTGGGTGGCGATGAAGGCGCCCTGGGCATAATTACTCATACTGGCGATCACCGTCGGCGTGTGGGGTGCGGTGCCCACCAGTTCAAAAGCCATCTCTGTGGTGAAGACCACCGCATATGTATGGGTGGCTTCGATTTCTTTGCCCCAGTCCTCCCAGTTTTCACGAAAGATCTCTCCGCGTTTGGAATACAGCCACAGCGGATTGATCTTGGTAATTCCGACCTGCTTGGCGCCCAGATTCAGGGTATAGCCCTTGATACGTCTGCTGGCCTCCTGCGGGCTGATCTCAACCCGCTGTTCCTTAAATTCCGGGTGGGCAGCCGGTTGATATGTTTCCGATGCCGACAGATTCAGGGCGATACCCTGAGAGGACAGGGTCGCCGCAATATTGGGCCTGTCTTTGGGTTTATCGATGGCACCGGGTTGCCCTAAAGGTCCGCCCTTTTTTCTGCGGGCGGCATCCATCTTTTCATATTCAGGCCGCATGGCGTAATAGGCCCTGTATTGTTCTGACCCCGGCCGAATCGTACGATTTCTGGCAAATACGACATCCCTTTCATCAACCCTTTTTACATCACCGACAATGGCTCCGCGGGTCCCCTCAAGCGCCCTGGCATTTTGTCCAGTTTTGCGCATGAGCAATACACAAAGAACAACACCTGAAATCAATCCTAAAATCAGCAACAACCTGCCGGCCTCAGTGCTGAAAAAGCCAATGCGTTCAAGATATATTAGCGCCAACACCAGTCCCAGCATCAGGATGAACTGGAGGGTGCTAAAAAAGGCGGCCCGGCTTTCTTTTTCCCACACACAAGAAACACAATAAGCCAAACCGATAAAAGCCTGCACGCTGGCGCTCAGAAGCGCAACAAAAAATAGAAAATTCTCCATAAGGCAAGCCCTAAATTACCAGAAGGATTTCAAATTGTCTGCACAGGTTTTTGACTCACTAAAAGGCCGGCAAATTGCTCTGAAGAAACCACTTTCCCCGTTCTTCGTCATATTCCCATTTTTGGCGGTCAATTAGCGTTTTCACGGTCACATCTTTCATTCGGTAATACTGGAAATCGACAATTTGGATGATCTTCGATTTGTCCTCTGAAATAATCGTTTGTTTGACTTTGTAATTCGTAACTCTGACAGTGCGGTAGTCTTCAAAATCCGGCAACGGTTCGTCCCTTGCCGTTAGCTTTTTAAAGGCAAATGCGGCTTCGAATTCCCCCCATCGAATAGCCCGTATGTAAGCTCTGGAGGTTTCGTCAAATTGACTCATTTTTTCACCGGTCTGCATTGACGCGCATCCCATGATCAGCAGTATCAAAACAACACCTTTGACCGTAAATTTGCACATATCAGCTTCCTTTTTTAATTGTGTAACAATAATCACAGTAAGCCGCTCCTTCCATAACAGTCTGTGTTCTTTGCAAAGTTATTTTCTGGTTAAATCCTTTAATCAAGGCAAAGTCACGTGCACACAAAAAAAGCGCAAGAACCCGGGCTTCCACTTCCCTTCTGGTCAGCACGCCAATTTTTGCATTTAAATCATCCCCGCTAAAAACATTCACCGATCCAACTTGCCTGTTTGAAGGGTTTTCTGTATTCAAAAGAGACGGCGTCTGTCAAGGTGTTTTAGGGACTGATAAGATAAATTGCTAAAATTATTTCATTTTTACCCTTTAACCGTGTATAAGCCCATCTGAAATATATAAAAAGCTTGCTAAATGAAGCCGGGTTATTCTAAAACGCTTCTATTTCAGACAGATAAAGAAATGAACCTGGACGCGTTAAAACAGTAAAACGGAAAATAGTAAAATGAAGAAAGGAAGCTAAACATGCCCAAGCATATTGGAATTGTCGGTTGCAGTGCCGAGGGTGCTGCCCTGTGCTATCGCACAATATGTGGCGAGGCACAGCCTTTGTTGGGTGAGCATATGCATCCTGAGATCAGCATGCACACGCATCCGTTGGCAGAATACATGGTCCACATCCGCGCGGGCGACTGGGAAAAAGTTGCGGCGCTTATGCTTTCGTCAACTCAAAAGCTATCCCGGATCGGGGCCCAATTTGCAATTTGTCCGGACAACACCATTCACGAAGCGTTTGATTTTGTAATAGAGAAGTCACCTATTCCCTGGATTCACATTGCTGAATCTGTTGCTGATAAAGCGCGCACAGAAGGCTATAAACAGCTGGCTATATTGGGAACCAAATACCTCATGACGGGTCCGGTATATCCCGTCACGTTACAAAAATTTGATATTATCGGTCAAATACCCGCAGAAAACGATCGTGAGCACATCGATGAAATTATCTTCAAAGAGCTGGTCAACGGAGTTTTCACCGAGAAATCACGTCGCTATTTCAATGAGGTTATTGAAAAATTAAAAGGCCGCGGGTGTGAAGCAGCAATTCTGGGGTGCACGGAAATTCCATTGCTTGTTAATCCGGATGACTGTCCCCTGCCCGTGCTGGACTCCACTCGTTTGCTGGCCCGGGCCGCTATAGAAGGGGCCCTGGCATAAGGCCTGGAATTGAGAATCGCCGGCAGCGGCCAAGCGCCGCTGAATGACTAAAATGAATAGGGATGCGCTGATGAAGAAATCCATTTTTAAAAACAGATTGAATTGGGTCATCGCAACAGGCGTCGTCTGCCTTCTGGGCGGTTGCGAATCTACTTACTACAAAACAATGGAGACTATAGGGTACCATAAACGGGATATCATGGTAGACCGCGTGCAGGATGCCCGTGATGCTCAGGAAGAAGCCAAGGATCAATTCGAATCCGCCCTGGAGAAATTCAGCACGGTTCTCAATTTTCAGGGCGGAGATCTGGAAGAAAAATATGATCAACTGAAAACCGAGTATGACGCCAGTGAAAAGAAAGCGCAGGCAGTGCGCCTTCGAATTGATGAAGTCGAGGATGTCGCCGAAGATCTGTTTGTTGAATGGCAGGAAGAATTAAATCAGTATACCAGCAGCAGCCTCCGAAAGTCCAGTAGCCGCAAGCTCGCAGAAACCAAGCGACAATATGCGAAATTGATCGGTGCCATGAAACGCGCCGAGCAAAAAATTGATCCGGTCCTAGATGCGTTTCGCGATCAGGTTCTGTATCTAAAGCATAATTTAAATGCCCGGGCCATCGCCTCATTGCAAAGCGAACTCGTCTCAATTGAATCCGATGTCGCCAAGTTGATCCGGGAAATGGAGGCTTCGATTAGGGAGGCTAATAGCTTCATTTCCTCTATGGAAAAAACCTGAAATACGTTTTAGTTTATCAAATTTTGAGATAGTTTTTTTATTCATATATACAAATAAATGCATATGTTCTGCGATACCGATTAGGGTATTCTCAATACCTGGTAGTTCCATCGAATAAACTCTAATATTTCTAAGTCGGTTTAGACCTGAATTTTGCATAAAAATTACTGAGAAGCTGAGATTACATTTAATGAATGAATTTAAAAAATGTACATTTTGCGGTTATCGATGGCAAACGCGTGAAAATTTTTTACAAGATTCCACATTAGATTTGATTGGATATCAGGTTAGTTTTGATAATTTAAACCTGGGTTTTTTTTTATTCAATCACTTAACATGCGGCACGACCATCGGCCTTGCTGCGGGCCTTTTCAGCGACCTTTATGGGGGGCCGGTCTATAAACAGAGGCTCACGGGAACAGAAAAATGCCCCGATTATTGTCTGTATGAAAAACAACTTGAGCCCTGTCCGCAAAAATGCGAGTGCGCCTATGTCAGAGAAATCATTCAAACTGTCCGGCGATGGCGCAAAATTGGAAGAAAATTAAATGCTTGAATTCTTGAGTGCTGGAATTCTACTGGGATTGGCGGCAGGTTTCGCACCCGGTCCGCTGCTGGTACTGGTCATATCAGAAACGCTCAGGCACGACATTAAAGCCGGCCTGAAGGTATCGATTGCACCCCTGGTTACCGATATTCCCATTATTCTGATTTCTCTGCTGCTGTTAAACAGGCTGGCTGAGTTTAAATCCATATTAGGCTGCATTTCAATTTTTGGTGGCCTATTCATACTTTATCTGGGATATGAAAGTCTTAAAACCAGGGGCGTTGAATTAAATTTATCTTCAGTCAAAACCAGCTCTTTTAAAAAAGGGGTGATCACCAATGCCTTAAATCCCCATCCATATATTTTTTATATGACCGTGGGCACACCCATCATTTATAGAAGTATCAATCAAAATCTCCTGGCAACCGTATCATTTGTCGGCAGCTTTTTGCTTTTGCTGGTTGGCTCGAAAGTCGTCCTGGCGATGTTGGTTGAACGCTCGCGGGCATTTTTAAAAGGGCGCTTTTATATCCGGATTATGCGAATACTGGGTGCTCTATTGTTAATTTTCTCGATGGTTCTTTTTCGAGATGGATTTGAGTTATTGGGCTGGTTGCAAATGTGGAACCATTAAAAAGGATGATGCTTGCATGTCTGAAACGTTTGAATATGCAATTGCACGAACACCGGCCAGAACCTTCGATCGTGGCATAACAACGACAAATCTGGGTGCGCCCGATTATGATATAGTGTTAGAGCAGCACCATGCCTATATGGAAGCCCTGAAATCAATCGGGCTTACGGTCATAGAGCTCGATCCTCTGCCGGACTACCCGGATGCGCATTTTGTGGAAGATACTGCTGTAGTGACACCGGAAGTGGCAATTATCACCAATCCCGGTGCGCCGTCACGTCAGGGTGAGAAAAAATCGATAGCGGGCGTTCTTGAGCAGTACCGCCAGATCGAACACATTCAGGCGCCCGGCACGCTTGACGGCGGTGATGTCCTGATGCTCGGCAAGCATTTTTTGATCGGAATCTCAGAACGCACCAATCAGCAGGGCGCCGAACAAATAGGCCGCATTCTGGAAAAATACGGCAAAACCCATACAACCATTCCAGTTGACGCCGGTTTACATTTTAAATCCAGTGTCAACACTGTCGGCAACAACACCTTGGTTGTTACACAGGATTTTGTAAACCACGAGGCACTTAAAGCATACGATAAAATTGCAGTGGACCAAAAAGAGTCCTATGCGGCTAACACGCTCTGGATAAACGATCATTTGTTGGTACCCAAAGGGTTTCCGAATACAAATACAAAGCTTCAGGCCCTGGGATTGCCAATTGTCGAGTTGGATGTCAGCGAAATGCAAAAGATGGATGGGGGGTTGACCTGTCTGTCGATAAGATTCTAAAACTGATTCCAATACCGCCACCTCTTGCCCGAGGGCTGTGTTTCCCCGTCAAGCCGGGATTTCACATCTTTTTTATGTAAATTAAGGAGATCAATAATCCGCTTCAAAATACTCACAAAATCAAGTGAGCTAAAGTGGTTAAGGTTGAGAAATGGTAAGAATCCATTTAAATATTGCTCACGCAAAGCCGCTAAGCTGCAAAGAATGATAATTTAAATAATAAAAAAGCTCTTGGCGCCTTTGCGTCTTTGCGAGAGGCTCAAAACTTTATGTCACTAAGGCACTGTCAGAGTAAACTGGTAAACTAAAACAGGAAGGAGATGACGTTGCTGCCTGAAAAACAAAAAGCCAAATACAGAGCGTTTTATGATTCAGCGCGCTATAATGACATTCTGGACCCCAAAACAACATTGATGCTCCACCTCGCGTCTGCGATGGCCATCGGGTGCTACCCGTGAATGCAGGAATACCTTGGCGTGGCCAGGGAAGAAGGGCTCAACGATGCGGAAATCGGAGCGGTCCTTTCCATTGTCATGGCCGTATCCGCCGGAAGGGTTCAGGCCCAATTCAAAGATGCAGGTAAAATTTATCGATGATATTCGTATCGAAGCCTGCCCGGTCAGCGCGCTGAGTGCGGATGCATTTGAAAGACACACGTGTTGGAATCGGCTTAATGAGAATCGTAAGGCCATGGAATATTTTTCGGCTTTACCGGAATCAACGCATGTTTGCGGCAAATGTGCCGCATTAATGCCGTGCAGCTTTCTAAATCCGGTCGCTAAGCCTTAATTAAAAGCGCCTATAAGAGAAGATGACGGCATTACAGAATGGATCCCGCAGCTTGAAAAAGAAGGAATAATGGGTTATGAAAGGCACAGTAAACAATCTATTTATTGGTTTTTATTTGAAACTCAATATTCCAGGAGGAAAACAACTTCATGGGCAAAGGAGACAAACGAACAAAACGGGGGAAAGTTTTTAGCAAATCGTATGGCGTCAAAAGGCCGCGCAAGAAAAAGAAAAAATCCGAACAGAAGGAAAAATAAAATCCGAATCCGCTCTTATCCTTCCCAACGATAAGCCCAGGGGATGGAATGGTGCCGCTGGAAATTTGAAGCTGTGGCGGGCATTTTCTCACGGGAGCCGACAATCAGCCAGCCATTCGGCGTCAGGGCTTTGACAACCCTGCTCAACCCCTCTTCCTTGAGGGACTCGTTATAGTAAGTTAACAGATTGTTTCTTAAAAAAATGATATTAAAGCCAGAACCGGGCAGCTCTGCGAAAATATCCTGAACCTTCCAATCAATGTCCGCTTTAACAAACGCCTTGACATCAAATCGATGACCGTTTCTGCGGATATCAAAATAGTGTTCTCGCATTTCCGGGGGAACTTCTTTTAAGCTGCTTGTGGCATACACCCCTGCCCTGGCCTTGTCGATATAGCCGGAATGTTTGTCGGTGCCGGTGATTTCAAGTACAGGCAGATGCGTATATGTTTGCCTTAAGCGGTCCCAGATAATCTTTAAACTGTAGACTTCTTCGCCACGCGCACAACCGACCGACCATATACGCAACCGTCTCAGCTGTGTTTTGATTAGGCCGGGCAAAATATCTTGCTCCAGGCCAACCCAAAGTTTACGGTCGCGAAAAAACCGGCTGATGGAAACCGTCATCCGCAGCATACATTCCTGCCGCACGGCATCGTTTTGAGTGATCAAATCCAGGTAGGCCTGAAAGCCGGGGCAATTTAATTCCTGCATATGTCGAGATAGATGCTTTTTAACGCCTTTTCTAACCTTGCGATACCCTGACCATGCAAGATTAAACCCATCCAGCAGTTTTTGAAATTGATTGTCGTGCATAGCGCTAAATTTAAGATGACTCTGACGCTTATTCAAGAAAAAAGCTCAATCTTGGAGTGATGGAGAGTTGGAAGATTGGAGTACTGGAGTTTGGGCGCCATGCGACACTAAAAATCGTAATTATATATACAGGGCCGCCTGGCGCTGCGGGTTTAAAAGACCTTGCATCAAAACGCTGATCCCGGTAATACGTATTCGTAGCTTTTAAGTTACAGTACCCTTTTACCGTATTAAGGATCAAAAAGCCATGGATTTCATCGGCGTGGACGGCTGCAAAAAAGGGTGGTTTGCGGTAACGCTCGACTCGGAAGGTAGCTGGCAAATCTATCTTTACAAAACCATTGAAAATCTTTGGAATACATCAAATTTAGCGCGGAACGCTATTCGATAATGCTAAAAAACTACTCACAAACTGAAGCCATTGTCGAGCAGGCTCTGAATCAGTTTCGGCGCAATGCGTTAGCACGTGATGATATTCTGGATGCGCTTGCGTTGGCTGTTTCTGCCAAGCTTGGTTTAAAATCGATCAGGACCGTCCCCTACAATCCACCCAGGGACAAAAAGGGGCTTCCGATGGAGATTGTATATGCTGTACCGGAGTGTGAGGTTGCAGGATGAATCCTAAATCTCCAGTGAGAAACTACCCTGTCGAATGGTTTCGTGTATTTGCCATGCTCATCGTGTTCCTATTTGGACTCAAACCAAAGACTTAACAGCTAAGAATGGAGACCGACGATGGATCAAACGGTAAGAAATGCAATTTATAGCGCAGTCAAAAATGAGCCTTTTGCAAAAGCAATGAAGATCAGCCTGAAGGAATTGGAACTGGGTTATTCAGCAGTAGAAATGATATTTGACCCGGTCAGCATGAACAACATCTATGCGCGCGCCCATGGCGGTGCTTTGTTTGCGCTAATCGACGAGGCCTTTGAAACCGCAGGCCAGACCGACGGCACCATCGCGGTAGCTTTGAATGTGAATGTGACCTACGTTTCCAGCCCTGAGCCAGGCGTCAAACTGCGCGCGGAGGCGAAACGGGTCAGCCAGACCAAAAAAACGGTCGGCTATGACATCCGCGTCAGTGCCGAAGACGGCAATTTAATTGCCACCTGCTCCGCCCTGGCCTACCGCACAGGTAAACCGATTCCATTTCTATAGCAAATATCAGGAATTTAGTGATCGAACTATTCTAAATTTGTGTTTTGAATTCTTTTATGTCGTATACTATTGAGTTTTGCATTATCTTTGAAATATTTGACAATCTCTAATCTGTCTCCTAGCTTAATTTATATTTTTTTCTAATTAAATTTTTGTGTCGCAACTTATCCCAAGGAAATATTGAGGGTAAATTTATGAATACTTCCAAATCACCTGAGCATTTAATACAACAGGTTGAATCACTGAAAAAAACACTCAAGGAATGCAAAAAAGCTAAAAAACTATTGCAGTACAACGAATTGAAATATCGCAACTTGGTTGAGAGCGCCAATGAGGCCATTTTGGTGGCTCAAAATGGAATTTTTCGATATGCAAACCCTAAAGCCGAGGAGCTTTTTGGATATTCACATAAGGAAATAGCTTCAAAACCATTGTCAGCTTTTGTTCATAAAAAAGACCGTGAAATGGTGATGCAACGCCATGAAAAGAGGAGTAAAAATGAAAGCCTACCTGAAGTGTATTCCTTTCGAATTGTTAACAAAAATGGTGCGACAATATGGATAGAGTTGAAAGTGAAATTGTTTACATGGAATAACCAACCCGCTACGTTGTGTTATATGACAGATATTAGGAAACGGAAACAAGCTGAAGAGAAATACAATCGCGTTCTTGAAAGTAGATTTGAAGGATTCGTGCTGCTGGATAACAATCGTTTTATAATCGAAGTGAATAAGGCCTTATTGAAAATTTCAGGTTATAACCGTAATGACTTTATCGGTCATTTAATCGACAAATTTTACGATAAAACCTCCGTTGATTTTTATTCCGCAAGCCCCGATCATTTTAGCTTTGAAGCTTTATTTCGCGCGGGTGATGGTCGTGGGATTCCAATGCTTTTTAGTCGAAGCACACTAAAAGATGCAAACGACAAGATTACGGGCTTCATGTATTTTCTTACGGATCTAACCGATTTAAAAGCCACTCAGGAAGATCTTAAAAGGGCAGAACAACAATACCGCGGCATGTATCAAAACGCGGTACAGGGTATGTTTCAAAGCAAGCTGTCCGGTGAGCTTATTCGAGTAAATCCGGCCTATGCCCGTATCCTGGGATATGATTCTGTTGATGAGGTGCTTTCTCTTTCGGAGGGTGCCAATAAGTTTTATTTTACTTCTGAGGACCGTGTCAGGATGATCCGAGCAGTGCAAATGAAAGGCGCTGTTGTAAATCATGAATTGCGGCTTAAGCGCAAAGATGGGAAGCCGGTATGGATATTGGCGAATATTAGATATATCGAGAATGATAAGGCAGGTGCAATTCTCGAAGGAATTTTAGTCGACAACACGAAAAAAAAGGCTTTGGAAAAAGAGCTCAGGCGCGATCGAAAAAAATTCCGCAACCTTTCTATCCACAATAATTTAACCGGGCTCTATAACACGCGATACCTTTATCAAACATTGGATAAATTAATCGAAGAAAGTAACCTGGCCCGAACGCGATTTTCTTTAGTTTTTATGGACATGGATAACTTTAAGCGAGTGGTTGACACCTATGGCCACCTGAACGGAAGCCAGGCACTCAAAGAAGTAGCAATTACAATCAAAAGCTGCATAAAGAGACCTTGCTTTGGTGTTGCCTACGGAGGTGACGAGTTTGTAATCGTGCTTCCCGGGTTTGACAAGGTTAAGGCCACAGAAAAAATTGAACAAATTCGCATGCAGATGAAGCAAACAACATACTTATCCAAAGCCGGTCACACAGTTCATCTTGGGGCAAGTTTTGGGATAGCAACATTTCCTGATGACACAGACAATCGGGAGGGCCTATTGGCTCTCGCTGATCAGGCTATGTTTCATATTAAGCAGACAGGCAAGGGTTTAATCGGTACTACTAATTCGTAATCTTTAGCAAAGCCAGTTGTAATTTTCAGCTTATCAAGACAATTCTAAAATGTGTGCGCATCACGAAATTTAAACTTTTTGATTAGCCCAAAAATTAAGGCCTGTCATATGAAATGTAAAAAAAATATTTGAGATCCCTATACATGACTAAGTTGATATAGTTATAAAATATCTGACAGTCTGTATAAAATTGTACACAGTTTTATTATAAATCTCAACCTTCGCATGCTTAACGTTCTGAATTATCAATAAAAAATTTTGAAAAACAATGGTATAAGTTTTGCAGATTGTAAGTGGATAGTATCATTTATAAATGAATTTTTGCAGCCATATCTTGAATTCTACTTGCCTCATGTATCAAAAAAACTTACAGAGTTATATTGAGGGAAATTTGCTTTATGTTAAATCAAAAGCAATTAAATGGTCTAAATAATATTTTGAGACAAAACCTGATTGATAAGGGAGTAAGTTGTGCTTTGTTAATTGATATGGCTGGAAATATCGTTGCTAGTTTGGACGATGGCAGATCACATCCGGATACTTACTCATTAGCCTGCCTGGCAGCTGGCAATTTCGGTGCTGTAAAAGCGATGGCCGATATCGTTGGAGAAGGAGATTTTTGCCTGTTGTTCAATAAGGGAAAGAATGTGAATATACATTATAAAACCATTGCATCTAAATATCTGTTAATTAACATTTTCAATAAGGATTTATCTTTAGGTTTCCTTCGGTTGAAAGTGGCCGAAACGGTTAAAAAAGTGCACGATGTCTTACGCATTCCTTTTGAAGAAGAAATTCGCGGTATTGTTTTCAATCTATCCCAACAACCTTTGACTATTTAATAAAATTTCCACTATTCTTAATCTTCAAATTGATACACGCTATATCCCATAGTCATCCTCCTCCAATTCTTATCTTTTTGATCATTTAGGTATATTAATTATTTTTTTGACTTCAAAGATAAAATCTTTTGGTTTTCTTGTAAGATAGGCAATCTTGTGCCCTATTTCATGAAGTACATTTGAAAACTCACGCCAAATAGGATTGACACCCCCATAAGAAATGAATAGGTTAAAATATAAGATTCAAACAAGATTTTAGATACCATGGAGGTGATGAAATGAAGACCGGGCTAATGCGAAGATTGGATCAGACAGGTGTAGTTTGTGCAGAAGGATATCTCTTCGAAATGGAGAGACGTGGCTATTTGACAGCCGGTGAATTTGTTCCGGAGGTGGCCTTGGAAAATCCAGAGGCCTTGAAATCACTCCACAAGGATTTTCAGCATGCGGGATCGGACGTATTGGTGGCCTTCACATATAATGGACACCGCGAAAAAATGCGCATTATCGGCAAAGAGGACCTATTGGAATCACTGAATCGTGCTGCACTGCAAATTGCCAATGAAGTAGCTGTTGATGTCCCCGAGGATTACGAACCGAGTCTCGTTGCCGGCAACATTTCCAATTCCAATATCTGGAATCCAAATGACTCCAGGAGCCAGATGGAAGTCCGTAAAATGTTTTCAGAAATGGTCGAATGGGCTGTGGATGAAGGGGTGGACTATTTCATCGGTGAAACCTTTTATTTTGCCGAAGAAGCTTTTACCGCTTTGGAGGTCATTCAGAAATCGAAGAAACCAGCGGTTATCACCATTGCCCCCATGGGTGAAAATGTTCTCAGAGATCAATGGGACATCATCGACACTTGTAAGGAGCTTGAGCAAAGAGGTGCAGACGTAGTGGGCATGAACTGTTTTCGCGGACCTAGTACCATGATGCCGTATATTACAAAAATCAGGGAATCTGTGTCAGGCCACGTGGCCGCACTGCCGATACCTTACCGCACAACCGATCGGCAGCCAACTTTTTTCAACCTTGACGATACCTGTGGATGTACTGTGCCGTCACCACACGGGAGGACCTTCCCAACTGCTTTGGATCCGCTTTACTGTAACCGCTATGAAATCAAGAAATTCGCCGAAGATGCCTGGAGTAACAATATTCGTTATCTGGGAGTATGCTGTGGTGCCGCACCTATTCACATCCGGGAAGTAGCGGAGGTAATGGGCAGAACACCTCTAGCCAGCCGATACTCGGAAAACATGCAAAATCATTTTATGTACGGCACGGACAAAAGTCTTCCAGCGCATATTACTAGTTACGGTGATCAGGCTTAAATTATCCACGCAGAATACTTGAACCATTGAACTATCATGGGTTCCTCCTGAAGATAGTGCATCTGAATTCCTGTACTGTCGCCAACATAGGCAAACATTGGAAAAACCCAAAAACATATGATACGCTAAGGATATGTTCAATTTTGGCAAAATACAGATTGTCTCAAAGACTGTCGAAAAACCCTAAAGTTGTAATTTTGATGTTTGTAGTTTATTGATTTTATTTTGTACGAAACTTCTAAAATTGTTATGTTGGAACTTTTTTGATAGTCTCTGAAGGCGTATGGCAATGACGCCAAACGATCTCATCTGCGACCTTCTACGACGTATACCGGGTTTCGCCGCACAGCTCGGCACAATTCACTTTCAAACAAGGAGAAACTGATATGGGTGATAAGGGGAAAAAAGACAAAGGCAAAAGGGAACAACAGAAAAAGGCCCAGCTTAATCCAAAGGAAAAACGAAAATTGAAAAAAGAAAAGAAGAAATAAACGCCCAGTGTTGTTCGGTGACCTTTAATCAAGCACTGAAATTGTGTGTCAGTTATTAGAAGAGATAATTCAAACCGTCGCAAATGACGGCCAATATACTCTAAAAATCAACTATCCTCAAAAACTTGAGATACCCATTTAGTATCTGCAATAATTTCATTTAGTATGATAGTTGGTAGTCTCTCAATCGGTACTTGGCTGATATTTGGTTTTCTGGCAGAATATCCCAATTTTTCCTATAGCAAAATTTCAGCTTATTTAACCCAATCTACAAAATCCCCAATTGTATATTCCGTAATCACACCTAACAAATTTTCAGTCTTTCCAGATTTCACCATCAGGCACGAAACCCACACTTTTAGGCAAGGCAAAATTGATTGCCTTGCCTGATGAAACCTACAATTCAAACTCTTGCAAAACTCAATGAATTGACATATGCGATAAGCATTAATCCATCTTAAGACCGTGTGGCAGGGGTAGTGGAACTCAACTTCTTCCTCTATTTATCAGATACTGAAAAATTCCGTCTTCGGTAATTAGAGATTCTTCACAAATACTGGAGTGAAAAATGCTAAAAGTCGCTCCACATCGTGATTACCCCCCCCCGAAGAAGGCAGATATGTCAGGGGAAATGATGCTTCTCCCGTAGCTGTTGCAATCATCCTGAATCGTGATGCTGATAAGATACCACCTGAAATAGAAATTTTTGTATGAACTGGTATTGAAAGCGGTACCGCGCTATTGGGAACCATTCAAACAGAAAACATAGGATTTGAAAAGGTCGACTGCAATATCGTAACAATCCCTGTCATTGATTTTGAACGCGCCATAAAAGGCGATGCTCCACGCATCTGCTGTAGCGAGCAGAATGACCGCCACGTTAGCCATGAGGTAAAGCTGTTATCGCGCGTTCTGAGCAATACGGTCTGCGGTGGGAGCCGGGAAAAGCTGTAGATCGTCGCAAAGGAGCGGCGTGTCGTGTTTGAATTGGTTAAGTTAAATGAAAAAACTCA
>CAMYLV010000017.1 GCA_947259495.1 uncultured Desulfobacterales bacterium
CGAGATCGCGGAATTAACGACCAAGACGTTACTGATATAATCAACAGAATTAGTACTTACGCTGACGAAATCACTGGAGATATTAGTTCGGCCGGTTAATTATTAATGAAATGATGGTGATAATATCAAGAGCGATTCATGTTGCTTCCTGCAACAAATCAGCTCTTTCAAATTGCAGATAACTGGTGCTCTCCAACATATCAGCACTTTTGAATCTTTAAAAAACCTGTGATACTCATTTTGTATCACAGGTGTAATAATCCGCTAATTCAATTTCTCCAAGATTATATATTAGATTGCTAAACCCACATTTTGGCTGAATTGTAGAATCCGGCTATTTATGCGTAACTTCAAATAAGGATTTTATATTTTGGATTTTACTGCTTAAGATGAATTTTTGAAAAGTAAGATAAAGATTTGAAATTCTTATTTTAAGGTAGCCGGTTTAGAATTTTTTCCAGAAATGACTGCCGGGACATGGCAGGTGATATTATGGCGCGCCACATCCCACAGCGACTGAATGCGGCTTTTTTCCAGTAAATTGCCGTAATAACCGATCAAAGCCGTGTTGTTGTACCAGCAGTTGCATGCGCGGTTAGAGGCCAGGTGTTTGCGCTCCTTATCGATAAATTCCGAATTCCAGATGGTTCGAAAATCGGTTTCACGAATAGATCCGACACTGACGTGCTGCTCGAGGCAGGGATAAACATGGCCCCAGGGATCGATGCGGGCCATCAATACAGCGGCATAGCATTGTTGATAGGGAAACGACCCGCAGGTTTGCAGGCTTTTAATCAGGCGTGTCAGATAGCCGTCGTGTGCCAGCGGGGTCGCATTGATTTGATCGGCAATCAAATCGGGATCCAGATGTAAGGTGCTCTCGTCCATTCCGGTATAATAGGCTTCACTGCAATGATGAACCGGCTGGAACAAAACATCGTCGACGACACTATCCCACTTTCGATAGAAAGCCCGCATTTCGTTCACATTCTGGTTGGAGATGGTCATGCGGACGCGGACGATCGGGCGCGACGACCGGGCGTGCGCAAGCAGCCGCTGGATACCGTCTTTAATCTGCCGGTAGGATTCCGGCACACCTCTGATGGCGTCATGACTGGCGGCCGAAGCACCGTCCAGGCTGACGGTCACACATGTCGCCCCGGAGTTGTAAATTTTCTCGTGATATTTTTCAAGCAAAAGGCCGTTGGTGCATATATTTACGGACATTCCCCTTCCGGAAAAACTTTTGATGATGTCAAACACGTCATCGCGCATCAACGGCTCTCCGCCGGCAATACTGATTTGATGGGAACCCATATCGCGCAGCACGCCGGCAAGGGCTTCATATTCATCTGCCCGCAACTCATCGCCGCGAGGGTCTTTCCAGCGCTGGCACATCTGGCAGCGGCAATTGCATCGATAGGTGACATCCAGCTCGGCCATATAAGGCCCGGCGGCCAGCGGGCGGCCCTGGCCATAGGCCAGCACATTTTTTCTCGAGTGCCACACCGCAGATGCAAAGCCCTTTGAGAACAGAATTCGGCGATAATCCCAAAAATTGTTAAACCGCATAGATGTTTATTCCTAATTCCAAATTAGTTGGATCTGTGTTCATGATCTGCGCTGGTTTCGGTCAAACTTTTACAAAATTGCAAAGAGTGATCTAAAGCCTGAAGTGCTTAAAATGAACCAGAGCATTTGTCCTCTCGCAAAGGCGCAAAGACGCCAAAGCTTTATTAATATTTAAATTATCTTTCTTTGCGGCTTAGCGGCTTTGCGTGAGCAATAATACTAAAATGGATGGTTTCCGTTTTCAACTTTTGCGCACTTGTTTTGTTAGATTTTTGCAACAGTTTCAAGATAATACCCTCAACCGCGTATCGCAATAGCAGATTTCAATATCCGGTTATGTATTACCTTGAATTTTGCATAAGTCCTCCAGAGGCGGACAAGTCGAAGGCTATCATATTCTCATTAATTTTCATGCATAATTCAGGTATTACCTGAATTATGCACGAGTGGGAGGCTTTCATATGCAAGGCACTTAAGGGCGAGGCGATAGTGAACTATGCCTCGGCCTTAATAACGCAGCAGATGTAAGTCTCCGGCTCGCCCATCGGGTGAAAATTAATGAGATAAAATGACAATCATTCCTTTTAAAAGATTGATATTTAGGTCTATTATTTTATTAATCCACTTTTTAATGTTTATCTCAACTTCTCATTAAATTTCATGCAAAATTCAGGTGCTGATTTTGTGCACCACAACCAGATTCTGATCGCGCTCAACCTGCTGGGCAAAATTGTACACATCCCGTTGCAGACACAAAACAGGGTCCGCGGCCGGAAAATGGGGATTGTCAGCGCGCAAAAACCGCTGTGCGGTTTCATTCGACAAGATTTCGTGCATGGCCGCATTGTGATCGTAGTCCCCGGCATCCAAAAGATGCGCAATATAGCGCGCACAGCATTCATCTTCCGGGGCCCGCTCTTTGAGCTCCCAGCCCATGGCGACCAGGCTCACCAGCGCCGGTTGTTTTGAGAGAATATAATCGGCGGTCGCCCGGGCAACGGTATAGCCCGCAATCAGGACCGCTTCGGCACCTTCCATGGCCGCCAGAGCACCCTGGACGCCGGCCGATGTTCGTTGGACAATGGTCCGCTCCTTAAAAAATGAGGGTTCCTGTCGCAGAATCTCGCTGGGCGAATTTCCCAGATCAAATCCTTCAATCGGCATACCGCCGGTTTCGCCGATCAGCAGGACATCGTCCCAATCTTGTTTAAGCGCAAAAGCTTCTTGCGGCGTGCCAACCAGAATTGATTTTTGAATACCCAGCGAAAACAGCAGCGGCGTGCAGGTAAACGCACGAAAGACATCGATGATCACCGCAGTTCCCCTGGCCGCCTTTGCGCCCTCTAAAAAGCTATGATAACGGATTTGCATGCTGCATTTGCTATCATCTATTCTGGCAGGAGGCAACGGTTGATCAGAAGCAAGCTTACAAAACGGTGCCAATCTGCCATAATACCAATTCATTAAACACGTATCCCTGGTGACATGATCCAAACCATTGATAAGACAAATGCTTGACATCATCAGGCGCAAGCTTAAATTATTATTTGAAAGCTAATATTTAATCGATTCTGCGTTATGACCGCATAGTGACAAATCATTCTGGACCTGTCGATAATCGGAGATCGCCCTTGTGGCATGCGATATTTTGTTAAACAAATAAATTGATTATCTGTTTGGTCCGGTACTACCTCTTCAGAATTTAGATCTCATTGCTCCCACGCGTCCGACCATGGCGAATTCTTCGGGCTTATCATCGCAACGCTTCCTGCTTTAATCAGCTGGTTTGAAGCCTGTCCGTTGCCAAAAAGCTTTCCAGGTGCTCTTAAAAACCCATTTAACAAAAGGAGGTGCCCGATGAAAGCAGGCATTCTTTTTACAGGTACAGGACCCATTTTAATTTTAACCACCTATGCCTCGCTGGACGATCCGAAATTGATAGAGAAGCTGACCCAAAAGGGTATTAAAAAATACATCGCCTATGAAGTTTCCGAGGAACTGGTCAAACAGCGCTATGGCAAACACTTTAACGTGATTTTGGGCGATCTCAAACAGAACGACGACTTACGGGTACTGGATTACGATGGACATCATGTCTTTTATAGCTTTTCCCTGGAAGAACTTGGACAGCCCGTTTATCACGATGCGCAAGGCCAGCACGTTTAAATACCGGAACGTTTTTTAACAACACGATTAAACCGCATCGGTTTTAGAAAGGAAAAAACATGTATTTAAAACAAAAAGATATTTTTTGGGATATGAACAAGGATTTTGTAAAAAAAATCATGGATATCGCTGCCACCACATCCCATAAAGAAGGAGAATGGCTTTTTCGTGAGGGAGACCCTGCCGATTCCTTTTATATTTTGCTTAAAGGCCGCGTCAAACTGAGTCTCGGGGAAACCGGGCACATTGTTTATATTGTTAACAATGCGGGAGAAGCATTCGGATGGTCCAGTTTGATTGGCCGGGAAAGTTTCTCTGCATCGGCCGAATGTATGACCCCAACGAAAGTGCTCAACTGGGATAAAGACAAGTTACAAAAAGTTTTGGAAAAAGATCCGGTCAATAGTCTGCTTCTATATAGATGCCTTGCTGAATTATTGGGCAGTCGCTTGTTAAAAAGTTATACGATCATAGCTTCCTTGTCGCCAGCTGAAATCTCCCCCTCCTACGGTACCGGACAGGTCATGGCTTCACCGGAAACAGAGGCCGAATAATTAACATATAACCTGAATCTCGCATGAAAATTAATGCGAAGCTGACATTACATTTAAAAGCAACACTGTAAGCAAATTGCAAGCGTACAATTAAAATCCGTTCGGTGTAATGGATTAAAATCATTTTATCGCTTTAATTTTCACCCGATGGGCAAGCCGGAGGCTTTCATCTGCTGCGTTATTATGAGCGAAGCATAGTTCACTATAGCTTCGCCCCTAAGTGCCTTGCATATGAAACCCTCCGACTCGTGCAAGATTAAGGTATGGGTCTATTTTATAGAAGGTGGAGGCGAAAAATGTTTGAAAATATTGTTTTAGCCTTTGACGGATCCGAGTATAGCCGTAAAGCGTTGCAATGTGCCAAGGCTATCGCCGAACGTTTTGAGGCCACTCTATGTTTGGTGCATGTCTTTCGCAATCCATCTGATTTATTGGGCTATGCTGATTATGAGAAACTGTTTTCAAAGCGGAAAAGTGCGGCGCAAGCTGTCCTTGATGATGCTTTACAGGAATTGGGCCATATAACGTTCACCGTGCAGGAGGAATTGCAGGAAGGCCTTGAAGCGGAAGCGATACTGAAGGTAGCCGAGAGTTGTAAGGCTGATCTCATCGTGATGGGTACGCGTGGATTGGGTGCCGTTAAAGGCCTTCTGGTGGGCAGTGTCAGCCGCAAGGTGATTCACTACGCTGAGTGCCCGGTCATGGCCGTCCACTAGAACCTATCGCAAAAATGCATCTAACGCCCAATGGCAGTGTTAAAAACCGATTCAAAATGCTCGAATACTGTCGTGTATGCTCCACTTTTGAATCGGTTTTCGCCTTGCCCTTGGGCGTGATCTACTATTTTTGAGATAGGTTCTAAATACCTAAATAATTTTCATGCAAGATTCAGGTGGTTTTATCTGCCGGGTAGCTGCCCAGATACTTCATCCATTTGGTCAGGTCATCCATTTCTTTTAGAACCGCGGCGATTTTTTCATGTTTATCTGACCCTTCAAAATCGAGGAAGAAGCTATAGTTGCCCGGATCCGAGCGCAGCGGCATTGAAGCGATGCGTGTCAGATTGATCTTTGCATCCGCAAACAGCTTGAGCACCGCATACAGCCGGCCGGCTTCGTGAGGCACGGCAAAGATGATGGACGTCTTATCACCGTTGTCGGGATGCGGCTCTCGGGCCAAAAGCAAAAACCGTGTGGAATTGGAAGGACCATCCTCAATTCCCCCTTTAATAATCTCGAGGTCATACAATTCAGCGCATAAAGAACTGGCAATGGCCGCCGCTGCTCTGGGGTTTTCGCGAGCCAGCATCTTGGCCGCCCCGGCGGTATCATAGTAGGGGCGCGGTTCAAGCTTGTTGCGCATCAGAAAGTTGCGGCACTGGGCCAGGGCCTGCGGATGCGAAAAGACCTGGCGGATTTCACGATAATCCGTTGCCTCGGTGGCCAGCAAACAGTGGCTGACGGTCACCTTGATCTCACCGATGACTTTCAGATCGGTGGTTGTCAGCAGATCATTGACCTGCGTGACCGCGCCCTCTAACGAGTTTTCAACCGGCACCACCCCGAGATCGAAATAGCCGTCTTCGACGCCGCGGAAGACATCGATAAACTCCAGACAGGGAATGTAGGCGCCATCGGGAACCAGCTGCCGGGCAGCCACCTCACCGTAAGCTCCGTGCTCACCCTGAAATGCCGCCAGCGACCGGTCTTCATCCTGCAGCCGTTTGGTCTCGTCGATAATGGTATGGAGCAGCCGCCGGGTAAATGTGCTCTCTATCAGATCCAGGTTTAAGCGTTCTGCACGGGCCAGCATGTCATTTTCTTGTTGCGGGTCACTCAGGGTTTCCTTGAATTTTTTTGACCGTAGTGCCAGCCCCATTCTTTCCTGGAGCAAAACCAGCAGCTCCCGATCAATCTTACTAATTTTTTTACGAATTTCTTCCGGTTTCATTATTGCCTCACTTTGCCAATTTCATTTTGCCGGCCGACTCAGGTGGCAGCTTATTTAAAAAAGACGTCAACGGTCTCAGGCGCTTCATCATGTTTGCAAAAATATCGGGCGTCAGGGCCTGGTCGGCATCACACAGGGCATTTTCCGGTTTATGATGCACCTCGACGATCATGCCGTCTGCTCCGGCGGCGGCAGCTGCCATGCTCATCGATTCGATCAAGCTGATACGCCCGGTGCTGTGAGTTGGATCGATGATGATCGGTAGATGACTTAACTCTTTTATGGCCGGTACCGCACTGAGATCCAGCGTATTGCGGGTATAGGTTTCAAAGGTTCGAATTCCGCGCTCACAGAGAATGACGTCCGGATTACCCTCACTCAAAATGTACTCGGCACAATTGAGCCATTCTTCGAGTTTGGAGTACATGCCGCGCTTGAGCAGTACCGGGCGTCCTGATTTTCCGACTTCTTTAAGCAGAGAGAAATTTTGCATATTGCGGGTTCCGATCTGCAAAACATCAGCGAACTCGGCCACCCAGGAGACATCCCGGGGGTCGACCACCTCGGTGATGATGGGAAGTCCGGTTTCCTGTCTGGCTTTTTCCAGTATTTTCAGGCCTTGAAGACCGAGCCGCTGGAAGGCATAGGGCGATGTGCGCGGCTTAAATGCGCCGCCACGCAGCATATCCGCACCGGCAGCCTTGACTGCCCGGGCGGTATCCAATAACTGCGCTTCACTTTCCACGCTGCAAGGCCCGGCAATCACGACAAAATCATGGCCGAATTCAACACCGGACACCCGGACAATCGTACGCGCCTCGGTTGCTCGCCCCACAAGTTTAAGGTTTTTCATGGTTTGAATCCTCACTGGCCTGAATCACTAATGCAGGCCCCTCGGGTTTAGTAAGCAATTGCGTCAACCCTTCCAAGGCCAGCAGATAGCCCCGGGGCCCGAATCCTGAAATTCGAGCCGTGACGATGTCGGAAATCAATGATATATGACGAAAGGCTTCCCTTTTGGTTGTGTTGGAAAGGTGTATCTCGACAAGCGGTATATTTAGCAGAGAAAGGGCATCCCGGATGGCGATACTGGTATGTGTGAAGGCTGCCGGATTGATAATGATCCCATCAAATGAATCGCGTGCCTGTTGGATCTGATCAACAATCTCGCCTTCATGATTGGATTGGAAGGTTTCCATATGAAGCCCCAACCGGTCAGCTTGCGCCTTCAGCGCGGCATTTATTTCCTTGAGGGTTCGATGCCCATAGATATCCGGTTCCCGCGTTCCAAGCATGTTGAGGTTGGGTCCATGAATGACTAATATTTTATGATGCGCCGGGTTCTTTCCCATTTGATTTACTCCCGTAAGTTAATAGCATTGTAACTGGTCTTCAATTTTTTGCATGGCCTGCATAAACGCGGCCCGTTTTTTTTGTGCGTACGGATTATAGCGGTGCATGTCATAAAATAATTGCCAGGTATCATGCTCCACGACCTCCAGTATATGCAGCAGCCGTTTATACCCCTCGCTGTCTATATCCAGCGGAGCAGCGCCGAATTCAGATAAGGTTCTTCCGATATAATGGGTCAGTGCCAGACTGACGGCAATTTGCTCATCATGATCCTCCGGGGTCGATTCAATCAGAACCAATTCTTTCGATGCCAGATAGGTTTTGATCTTTCGATATTGTTTTTTATCGATTCGGATCGGGCTTAAAAAGATTTTGCGGTCTTTTAAGGAGTCAGAAGCGCTGTCCGGTCCAAATATGGGGTGGGTCGCCAGAATCGAGACCGTTTCAGGCAACGACGCTTTCATCCATCGTGTCGGATAGACCTTTACCGAGCAGACATCGACAACCACGGAATCTCTTTTTAACAGAGGCCCAATTTTAATGAGAACCTCCTTCAATGTGGAAATCGGAACGCATAAGATAACGATTTTTTGCTGACAAACCGGTTTTAGAGATGATGTCCGGGCGCCGCTTTTTTTGATTTCAGCTGATTTTTCGGTTCGATTAAAAACAAAAACGTCAAAATCTTCGGACAGATACCTGGCGGTCAGTTTCCCGAAGCGTCCCAAACCAATGATGCCGATCATAATGCCTCTGCTATCCGTTCAAGCCCATTTTTAAGATTTTCTTCTGAAACAGCGAACGATATGCGCAAGTGCTTTGCCATGCCAAATGCCTCTCCGGCGACAACCGCCACGCCGGCCTGCTTTAACAGGCGCTCAGCCAATGCTTCAGAAGTTTCATCGTTTTTTAAAACCATTGACACATCCGGAAAAAGATAAAATGCTCCCTGCGGTTGAATACAGTCAAACAACGTTGATACATATTGAAGGGCCAGATCTCTTTTTTGCTGCAGCTCGGACTGCCGGGCTGAAAGCAAGTGTCCATCCAGTGACTGGGCGGCCAGGGCGCCGTATTGCGCAAAGGTGCAAACATTGCCGCTCAGATGGCTTTGAAGTTTCGACAGGGCCGCAATTATTTGCCCGGGGGCTGCGATGTACCCGATTCTGAAGCCTGTCATGCTGTAGCTTTTTGAAAAACTGCGCGTCACAATTAGCCGGTTGCGGTCACACGCGGTGTCGAACATGCTCGCATGAACACTCCCATCATAAACAAATGCACGATAGGCTTCATCCGCTACAATAAACAGGTTGTGATCCGCTGCCAATCGCGCGATTTTTTTTAGATCTGTCAGTGGATACACCGCCCCGCTGGGATTGTTGGGCGAGTTGATCAGAATGGCTTTTGTCCGTTGCGTAACGGCGCGCTCAATGGCTTCACAATTCAGCTGATGATTTTTCGTGGCGACCGGCACCGGCTTGCCCCCGGCCAGTTTGACCTGCTCGACAAAGCTCACCCAGAATGGCACGGGGATAATCACCTCATCTGCAGGATCAGTGATCACTTGAAAGATCATATACAAAGCCTGCTTGGAGCCATTCGTAATCAGGATGTTGTCGATATCGCATCCGTTGAATTGCACTGCCAGCTGGGTTCGGAGCTCGGAAAGACCGTTTACCGGACTGTAGCGGGTTTTCTGGGCGTCCAGGGCAGTTTTTGTGGCGTCGATAACGGAAGTCGGTGTATCAAATTGCGGCTCCCCCACAGCCAGATCGATAATCTCCCTGCCTTCACGGCGCAACTGCTGGATCAAGGCTGTAAAGGCAACCGTTTGTGATCCTGCAATGGCCTGAATTTTAGCGGATAGTTTCATTTGTTCTCATTTTCTGCCGCAGCGCGAGGTCGACCAAAACCAATGCAGCCATGCTTTCGACAATGGGCACGGCGCGCGGCACCACACAGGGGTCGTGACGCCCCCTGGCTTCGAGAACCGTATCGTTGCCCTCAAAATCAACGGTTTTTTGGGGCAGGCTGATGGTTGCCGGTGGCTTGAAAGCGACCCTAAAAATAATGGGTTCGCCATTGGATATGCCCCCCTGAACGCCGCCGCTGTGATTGGTCCGGGTGCCTAAATGCGTCCCTTTTTTAATGAACACATCATTGTGCGCGGATCCGTACATGCGAGAACCGGCAAAGCCCGAGCCGATTTCAAATCCTTTGGTCGCCGGAATCGACAGCATGGCCTGGGCCAGCAACGCTTCGGCTTTATCGAAAACAGGCTCTCCCAACCCGGCGGGGACATTGCGGCACATGCATGTAATAATACCCCCCAGGGAATCATCGGCCTGCTGCGCTGCTTCAATCGCGTCTGTCATTTTTTCCGCTGTTTGCGGGTCGGGACAGCGAACCGCAGATCGATCGACTTCTTTGCGAATAACGCTCATCGTGTCCGGTGATGGTGCTTCAATCGTAGAAACGGTGCTGACCCAGGCAACTATTTCAATACCGTATCGTTCGGATAAAAATTTTTCGGCAATGGCACCAGCGGCAACGCGGCCAATGGTTTCTCTGGCACTGGCGCGCCCGCCGCCGCTTAAAGCCTGGACACCATATTTCATCTGGTAGGTATAATCCGCATGCGAGGGTCGCGGCACCGAACGCATTTGGCGATAATCCGCGGGTCGCTGATCTGTATTTTTAACCATCAACGCGATCGGCGTGCCCAGGGTTCGGCCGTTATCGATCCCCGACAGGATTACGACCCGGTCGGCCTCGTTTCTTGAGGTCGTCAACTTGCTCTGGGCGGGTCGCCGCCGGTCCAGCTGGAGCTGAATATCGGTTTCGTCCAGAGATATTCCCGGCGGACAGCCGTCAATCACGGCACCCACCCCCTGGCCGTGTGACTCACCGAAGGTGGTGACGCGAAACAGGGTGCCAAATGAACTGGACATGAGGGTTCTCCTTATCAATTAGTTTCCATGACGCATTTAATTTTTCAATAATTGTTGCAGTAATTTCATCAACCGGCACGTCATCGGTATGGATGGAAAAATCACTGGCGCTCTCGTAATAGGGACTTCTCTGCAGCAGTATGTCTTCGATTTCTTCCATCTTTCCCCTTTCGGTCAACGCCGGCCGGTAATCGCCGCTGTTTTTATCCGCATGCATTCTTTTCCGAATGGTTGCTGCAGTTGCGCTCAACCAGACGACCGGACCGCTGGTTTTCATTGCCTTGATGTTATCTGCATCCAGCACCACCCCGCCGCCGGTGGCCACCACCTGCCGATCCTTAGTGCAGATCTGCACGAGTGTTGAACGCTCCCTGCGGCGAAAAGATTGCCAGCCTTCGGTGTCGATGATGTCTTTGATGCTTTTTCCACATTCCTTGATCACCCGCTTATCGGAATCAACAAAAGACCAGTCAATGGCAGCGGCAATGGATTGGCCGACGGTTGATTTGCCGCTACACCGGTGTCCAATCAAAAAAAGGTTCATGACCGATACAACCCTTCAAAAATGTGCCAGAAGGACGGAAAGGATTTTTCGACACAGCTTTCGTTTCGAATGCAGATGCCCGGCACCCTCAATCCCGCAATGGCAAAGCTCATGGCGATACGGTGGTCATTATAGGTTTCAACGACGAAACCCTGCGGCTTGCCGCCTTTGATGGCCAAGGTGCTTTCAGTGCAGCTGGCTTCGATGCCCATTTTGTTGAGCTCGGTTACCGTGGCGGTTAAACGATCGCTTTCCTTTGATTTCAGATGGGCTACATTTTTGATCACCGTTATCCCTTTAGAAAATGCCGCCACCACGGCCAGTGTTGGCACCTGGTCGGGCATATCGGCCAGATCGGCCTCAATCGCCCGCAACGGGCCACCGACAACACTGATTCCGTCTGACTCCCTGGCAACGCGGCACCCCATCTGTTGCAGCAGGTCGACAAAGCGCACATCCCCCTGGGTTGAATCTGCCTTGATTCCCGTCACTTTTATTTCAGCACCGCTAATCGCCGCCGCGCCCCAAAAATAGGCCGCCTGTGAGCAATCCGCTTCCACCGTATAATTGCCGGCACGATAAAGCTGTCCGCCCGGGATTTTGAATTTTCGATAATCCTCGCGTTCAAGCCGGATACCGAAGGTTTCCATCAACGCCACCGTCAGGTCGACATAGGGTCTGGATACCGGACCGCTTGTAACCCGAATATCAAGTCCTTGTGGAGTACGCGGCGCCATCAGGAGCAGCGCTGAAAGGTACTGGCTGCTGTTTTGACAGTTAATATCCACCTTTTTTGCTTTGATTATTGCACCGGTTACCTCAACGGGTGGACAGCCATTGCCTTTTAATGATCGCGCCTGAATACCGATCTGTTGCAGGGCATCTGTAAGATCCTTTATCGGGCGCGTTTGCATACGGGCATTGCCGGTCAGGGTATAGGTTCCTTTACCCAGGGCCGCCACCCCGGTTAGCAGGCGCATCGAGGTTCCGGAATTCCCCAGATAAATTGGAGCGTCGCAAGGTTCCAGCCGACCGCCCAGCCCATCAACGCGCACCTCAGTGCGGTTGACTTTTATTTGGATCCCCATCTGCCTCAGGGCTTCAACGGTGAGGAGCGTATCTTCACTGACAAGGGCGTTTTTAAGGATAGACACCCCGTCTGCTAACGCCGCCGCAATCAGCATGCGATGGGTATAACTTTTGGATCCGGGTACTGTCACCCGGCAGCTGTTAACCTTTTGTGCTTTTATTTCTTTCAGTTGATTCATTTTTAGATTGCATCATATTTCTTTAGTCTGCAGCGCCTGCAAAACTGCATTTTGCATGACGCCCACCGGTGCCTTTTGGCCGGTCCAGAGCTCGAATTGATGTGCTCCCTGAAATACAAACATGTCAACACCGTTGATGATCCGACATCCTCTGGCGGCGGCGTCTTTTAATAATCGGGTATGCAATGGATTGTAAACGATATCCATGACCACCATTTCTTTGGATAATAAGTTGTTCGCAAGCGGGGTTGCATTGGTATCCGGATGCATCCCAATCGGCGTGGTGTTGATCAGGATGTCATAACGGTTCGGCCGACATTCATCTAAAGGTAAAAAATCCGCCTGCAGATCGGCGGCCAGCTGCTCTCCGTTTGTCCGGGTGCGGTTCAAAATGGTCAGGTGTCCGCCGGCGGTTGTCAACCCGAATCCGATGGCACGGGCCGCCCCGCCGGCACCGATGATGGCTATCGATTTGCCCTCAATCGATGTTCGGACCCGCAAAGCCTTGATGGCGCCCTGGCAGTCGGTGTTAAAGCCGCTCAGTTTGCCGTTGTTGTTGACGATGGTGTTTACCGCCCCGATCCTTTTTGCGGCCTCATCAATTTCATCAAGGTATTCCATAACGGCGACCTTGTGGGGCAGGGTGACGCTGAGGCCTTTAAAATTCAACGCCCTGATGCCGTTTAGCGCCGAACCCGGGTCGGTGACCTTCAGCGCTACGTAAACCGCGTTGCAACCGGCTGCCGCAAACGCCTGATTGTGCATCACCGGGCTGAGGCTGTGCGCTACCGGATTGCCGATCAGGCCGAAAAGGGAGGTGTTTGCATCAATCATGTTGGCTTTCGATCTGTTTTTTGTACGTTGCGGCCTTCAACCATGATGGCTGTAAAAATATGCCGCAGGCCGTCATTGCTCAGCGGTCCGCTGTTTTTATGCCGCAGACGGTGAATGATTTCTTCTTCCCGCTGGCGGTCGGTAATCTGAATGCCGCCCTGATTCTTCGCACTGCCAATTTGCTGTGCAAGCCAGAGCCGCCGGTTGATTAAATCCATAATTTTTTCGTCAATCTCATCAATCGCCAGGCGCAATGCTGAGATCTCGGCATTCGGGATGCCGCCGGTTTTGTCAGGAATTGATTGCGACATACAGGGTCTCCTTGAGTTCTTCTATGGCGATTTGCTCCACCACAGCATTGCCGATTCCATTGAGCAGGACAAAATGGATGCAGTCGCCCGCTCTTTTTTTATCTTTCTCAACCGCATTAAAAATTATTTGCGGGTTGGATACCGAACCATTCGGAAGCTTCAGCCTTTTCAGCAGACCGCGGAGACGCTGATCTTCCTGCACTGACAGCAGGCCCCTTTTGACCGATGCGGCTGACGCCAGCACCATGCCCATGCTGACCGCTTCGCCGTGCGCAACACCACTGGCTTTTTCAATCGCGTGCCCGAAGGTGTGGCCGAAGTTCAACAGGCGGCGCTCCCCTTTTTCCGTTTCATCCCGGCTGACAATTGATGATTTAATGCGCACCGACGCCAGCACCAGTTTTTCGATGGCCTGACGATCAAGTGCCAATATGTCTTCGGCATGCTGTTCAAGATAGGTGAACAGATCGGCATCCGCGATGGCCGCGTGTTTGACGATCTCTGCCAGGCCGCAACAGATTTCCTTGGGCGGCAGAGTTTTTAAAAATTCAGGATCACAAATGACAAATTCAGGCTGATGGAACAGCCCGACCATATTTTTGTATCCGTTAAAATTAACGCCGTTTTTCCCGCCGACGCTGGCATCTACCTGTGCCAGTAAGGTGGTCGCCACAAAACCAAACCGCAGGCCCCGCAGAAAGGTCGAGGCCGCAAATCCGGTAATATCGCAGACAATGCCGCCGCCAATACCGACGACAAATGCGGAGCGATCCGTCTGAATGGACAGCAACTGCGCGTAAATTTCCTGAATAGTGTCCAGGGTCTTGTTCGCCTCCCCGGTACCGATGGTGATCACGTTGCCGCCTATTGAATCCAGCGGATATAAATGCCGCACATTACTGTCTGTAATAATGATCGGCCTTGTCTCTGGAATATAGCGCTGTAAGTTTTCCAGGCGCTCACCGATTAAAATGCGCGACGAACCGGAATCTGTGTTGATGGTAAAGGTTTTCATATTCAATTTTTCTAGGATGCCTGTTGATATTTTGGCGGATCCGCTTGCTGCAGATTTGCATGTGCCCAAAGCATTAACTGTTCGGTGGTTTCCCACGAAATGCATTCATCCGTGATGGAAACACCATATTTTAAGGCCGAAGCGTCACCGCTAAAAGCCTGATTGCCTTCATGCAGATTGCTTTCAAGCATCAAACCGATCAATGCTTCGTTACCGGTCAGGTACTGGCCCATAACGTTTTTCCAGACCACTGATTGTCCCTGGAATTTTTTCATTGAATTGGCATGCGAGCAGTCCACCATAATCGTTTCCGGCAAGTTTTTTTCAATCAGCCTCAGGCGCGCTTCTTCCAGACTGATGGGGTCGTAATTGGGTCTTTTGCCGCCCCTTAAAACAATATGCACCCATGGATTACCGCTGGTTTTAACCACACAGGTTTTGCCGTCCTGGTCGATGCCCAGAAAACTTTGCGGGGCCCGGGCGGCCATCAGGGCATTGATGGCGGATGATAGATTGCCGTCCGTGCTGTTTTTAAAGCCCACCGGCATGGACAAACCGCTGGCCAACTCGCGATGCGTCTGGGATTCGGCGGTGCGGGCCCCGATGGCCGACCAGCTGACCAGATCGGCGACATACTGCGCGGTAATCGTATCCAGCATTTCGGTGGCGGCGGGCAGTCCCATTTCATTAATCTGCCTTAACAGGCTGCGTGCTTTGCGCAACCCGGCCGTCATGTCACAGGTTCCGTCCAGATAAGGATCGTTGATCATTCCTTTCCACCCCACGGTGGTGCGCGGTTTTTCAAAATAGACCCGCATGACGACAAACAGGGTTTCGGCCACCTGATCGCGCAGCCGGTTTAAGCGGGATGCGTATTCAAGAGCCGCCTTTTCATCATGGATGGAACACGGCCCCACAATCACCAGCAGGCGGCGGTCCCTCTTGCGCAATATGTTTTCGATGCAGTGTCGTCCGAAAACCACTGTTTCTTTGGCCCCGGCGCTGATTGGAATTTCCTTTTTTAAGATGTGCGGCGCTGTAAGCGCTTGATATCCCTTAATTCGCAGATCGTCGGTAGTTGATTTCATTTTTTTGCCCCTCAAGTCTCCGTATAATTGTTTACCCTCTGATTGCAGCGAATAAAAAAGCCGTGATGGCTATTCACGGCTTTAAAAAAACAATAAAGCCGCGAGCTTCTGTCTGCCCGCGGCTTAAAATCAAAATAGATGATTCATCAACCCATGGGCAGACCCCTCCGGTAGAAATAAAAATAAAAGAACTGCCGGGATTGACCGATATGTTGTCTAGTTTTTACCATCATGGTTTCTCATTGTGATTTTTACGCTTACTAATAGGGATTCATGCCGGTGTCAAGGTCTTTTTGCAAAATTTTTCCTTGACATTTTGTCGGACGCAGCTTAGACAGAGGCATAATGTACCCATTAAAACCAACCCGTACAGACATTTCAAGCAATAATTGGTGGTGGCGCATCTTCAACAGGGAGCTGTGCCCACCCAGCGCGAACTAACATAAAATTGTAGCGAACAACCGTGGGCTTCCTCCCAGAGGACCCACGGTTTTTTTGATGACTATTTAAAGGCCGTGGGGCCAAGATCCCACGGCCTTTTTTAATTTGTACCGCTTTTTGACAACCACCAAAAACAAGGAGGCATTAAATCATGATCAATCAAGCAATTACGCAGGTAGCGAATGGAAACAACCTTAGCGAAAAAGATATGATCGACGTCATGGAGATGTTTTTGAACGGTATGGCAGAACCGGCGCAGGTCGGCGCATTTATCACCGCTCTGAGAATAAAAGGGGAAACTGTAGAAGAGATTACCGGAGCGGCTAAAGCCATGCAGGCCAGGACAAAGAAAATCGAGCTCGATGAACCTTTGGTTAATATTGATCGAGATGAAATCAATGTCGAAGAGGAAACGATTCTCGACACCCACGGCAACGGAGCTAACGGCACCCAAACCTTTAATATTTCTACGGCAACAGCTTTTGTGGCTGCCGCTGCGGGACTTAAAGTGGCCAAATACGGTAACTGGGCGCTTTCCAGACAGTGTGGCAGCGCTGATGTGCTCATCAGCCTCGGCGTAAATCTGGACATCAATTTTGCCGATGTTGAAAAATGCATCCAGGATATCGGGATCGGTTTTTTATATGCACCGCTTTTTCACGGCGCCATGAAAGCAGTGGCGGCACCCAGGCAGCAGATTGGGTTGCGGTCTATTTTTAACCTGCTTGGGCCTCTGGCAAACCCTGCCGGAGCGACCGCCCAGGTGCTGGGGGTCTATGATGCTCATCAAACTGAAAAGATGGCAAAGGTTCTTCAAAAACTCGGTACCCGGCAGGCATTTGTGGTATGTGGCGAAAAGACAATAGACGAGATCAGCATCTGCGGCCCCACCCGGGTGTCACAACTTAAAGACGGAGCAATAAAAACTTTTGAAATGACCCCCGAAGCATACGGTTTCAAACGGTCAGCGCCTGAAGCCATTAAGGGCGGAGATGCGCGCGAGAATGCCGTCATCATCCGTAAGATATTAGATGGACAAAAAGGGCCGCAAAGAGACGTGGTGCTGTTAAATGCCGCCGCAGCTTTTGTATCAGCTGACCTTGACAGCGATTTCAAAGAAGGCATCCAGCGCGCTAGGGAAGCGGTTGATTCCGGCCGTGCCGCGGAAAAACTTGATTTTCTGATTGATTTTACCCGGCAATGCGATGTTTTTGTGCGCCGGGTGATGTAAACCGATCGGCAAGAAGAATGTGAATGGCCGGGTGCAGGGGCTGTTTGCTCCCACCACAATACCTAACTGCTGATATTGATACCGGGGCTTAAGAGGTTCATTTATTGGCGACGGTCTCTACGTTTTGGCCTTTTTCGGCGCTCCCGGCCAATTCTGCGATCGATCGCATTTCGGCGTTCTGTGCCGGATCTTCTTTCGTATATTCGTTTGAAGGTAACGCCAATTCCGCGCCGGCTGGAGTGCACCATCCAGCCCTGTACCCGTTTACTTTTATCAATTTTGTTGTTGGGGATTATCAGCTCTATGGATTGACCAAAGAGAAACTTGGCTCTGGTTTCGATAAAGGCTCCGCCGCGACTTATATTTTTGATGACACCTTTGTATTTTTGATCGTGATAATCGAAAAATACTGATTTTAAGAAAGGTTTGCGCGAATAGCGCCTTGGATCGTGGTTGTTTTTAACACTGCCGGCGTTCACATTTTGCTCCGCGAAATTTATTTGAGCATATTGTTTTACGATAGAGTTCATAACCTTATTCTGCTCGGTCGACCACTTTCACACCTTCTTAATCGCTAATTTCAGGATTTCATTTCAGCGCAGCTGCTGTGTTTCTTTGCGATTTCGTCGAAAAATCGCTGTAAATCGGAGACCGTCCACCTCCGGTATAAAGAATTTTAGATTGTAAGTCAAATATTTCGAACCATTTTTTAATAAATGAAAGACATTTTAAATTGTGAGGTAAACTTCAATAAATTGGTAAATATTTTTCATACTTAAGGTGACTGCGCGCGGGCTTTTTTTTTAACTATTTGTTATTTATAGCAAATTTTTTTTTTTACAAACTTGCAATTTCGCATAAATTTTGCATTAATCATTATTACTTAACATTTCAGCGGATTGTGCCGATAAGAATTAAGGTATAACTGAATGTAACTATTTAATTTATTAATAACCAACGATATAGAAAAATGCTGGAAAAATTAATACCCCAACTTCGATTGCAGGTGGCCAAGGCGCATAAAATACTGCCGGAGGAGATCGCCGACTCCGTAGAAAAAGTCTATAATGACATTTTACTGATGCGCGATTTTACGATGAACGAATTTGAAAGAATTCAGAGCGATAGGAATTTAAACGCGAATGATAGAAACATTGCGCGACGTCAGGTTCTGGAGAAAGCCATCACCAAACTTGAAATGTTGAAGTCACGCAGAAGTGCCACGGATTTAATTGAAAGACTGGAAGCCAAATTATCGGAAGATCCCGACGCCGGCAATGATCGTCTCCTCAAATTCTTAAAAGAGCTTGAGATTCGTGACCGGCTGGCCGGCATGACGGAATCGCAGATACTATCCCATTTTGAAAAATCGCTTTTGGATGGCAGCAACCAGGCACTGCTGGATGCCATTTTAAACGCCCCTCCCGGATTTGAAATGTTGTCACCAAAACTTTTAAAAAAACTCAAACGGGTCCGGGGAAAGCATTATTATCCCGAAGTCGTGGCCCAACTCGAATCCCTGCAGGAAATGAACGCCATCATCGTCAAGATGTTCACCATCGTTAGAGCTGAGTTAGACAAGCTAAGAAGAAAATATCTTCCGATTTATATTGTCGAGAAATCAGCATAATGTGAACCCTTTAACGCGATACTGCGACATGGAAGAAAACCCTGAAAAAAGAGATAACGCGCGCATTGATCATCAATGCTTGGTTTCGATTGAAAATTTAAAGGCGGGCACGATAAATAAGGCCAAAATGCTCAATTTCAGTGCCACGGGTTTATATTTTGAGGCCGATAATTTACTGCAGCCCGGCGAAGAAATTTTCGTTGGGATCGATAACTCACCTTTTGCATCCGTACAGGGCATTTACGAATGCTATCGTGTTGAAGTCGTTTGGCGCAAGAAATTGAAAAAATCTGTTTACTATTACGGATATGGGGCCAAACACACCATTGATTACCGTAAAGTCAATTTACAAAATGGCGAATCCAAAAAATGGGAAGATATTCGTAAGCATCAGCGCAAGCCTTATGCCAAATCTGTCCAGTTTTCTGCCGACGATCGCATTTTTAATGGGTTAATAAAAAACATCAGCCCTGCCGGCGGTTTTATCGAAGCCGACCAGCATATCTCGGCCGGGCAGATCATCACCTTTGTGCTGCCTTTAAAAAACCGCAGAAAGGCCGTCGTCAACGGCAAAGTTGTCTGGTCCGGTCCTGATGGATTTGGTCTTAAATTTTTAAATATTGATAAGCAAGAATCGGCCTAGAAGGAAAAACAACCGACCTTATGGATCGTCCCGATCCCTTTTCCATTGCAGCAATATAATCGATGCAATCACCAGCATGCCGCCTACTATCTGCAGTGGGCTGAGCATTTCACCCAAAAAGACCGCTGAAATGACACCGGCGGTGATGGGCTCCAGTGTAGCGGTAATACTGGCATGAGTGGAGCGAATGCGGTTGATGCCTTCGAAATAAAGTCCAAAAGGCAGGATTGTGCCGCAGATGGCAATAAATAAAATCCAGATCCATTCAGCCGGGGCGTAGAATCGCAAAAGCGCTTCAAGGGGTGGATGCAGGACATTCCAGGCCAGGGTCGCAAACAGCAGACCATAGAGCAGGATCGTCCATGGGCTGTATTTTTGCATGCCGTATTCACTCAAAAGGGTATAGGTGGCAAAGGCCACCGCTGCCAGAAGGCCGCCGACAATACCGCTGCGATTCATTGATAACAGATCCAGATTGTAAGCACCGACCACCAGAAAGCAGCCCGCTACGGTTCCCCAAAGCGCCAGCAAAATGTTGCGGGACAGCTTTTGATGCCGGAAAATGGCCGCATAAAGAGCTACAAAAATAGGCCCGGTGTAATGCAGTAAAATGGCTGCTGCCACCTTGATCTTGCTGATGGCAAACAGGTAGAAAAATTGGGCGGCACCGATACCCAGGATACCCAGCAGCATAAAATAAAAAAGATCTTTAACGGCGATTTTTAAAAGCTGCCGGTCGCGCCCCGCCAGCCAGATCAGCAGGCCTAAAAAAGCCAGCGTGACACGCAGCTGAATCAGCTGATAGGGCGTCATGCCGCGGTTGAATAAGAATTTGGCCGCGCTGCCGGCGGTCGCCCACAGCACGGCTGCCAGGCTGACATATAGATAGCCAAGTTTAGAGGAGATCAAATGATTCATGCTTGTAAGGAATAGTCTTATGCGAATTTGCGAATTAAGGCGAGCAATAATAAGTTTTAGGGCCAAAAGCAAGAAGCACAAGTGCTGAAAGAATCAATTCCTGCCATCCGGTTTGCGCCAAAATAATCCATTGACAACCGGTTTCAACATGTTAACTAATCAATGCTTCCAACATGTCATACCCGGTATTCAAATCAAAGGAGAATGTTATGAAATACCGTTATCTTGGAAACTCCGGCCTTTTGGCGTCCCGGCTGTCTCTGGGGACCATGACCTTTGGCGCTCCGGATTGGGGATGCGATGAAAAAGAATCCCATGCGATCATTAAAAATTATATCGAAGGGGGGGGAAATTTTTTAGACACCGCCGATATTTACGCCGGAGGACGATCCGAGGCGATTGTTGGAACCCTTATGCCCGAATTGAACCGCGACGGGCTCATTATCGCAAGTAAGTTTTCGTTGCCTTCGGGTCCCGCAATCACGCAGTTCGGTGCCAATTGCAAACAAATCCTTTCATCATGCGAAAAGAGTCTCAAGCGCCTTAAAACCGATTATATCGACCTTTACCACATCCACGTTCCTGATCCCATAACGCCCTATGAGGAAACCCTGCGGGCCATGGATGATCTCGTGCGCCAGGGTAAGGTTCGGTATACGGGTGCCAGCATGTTTTTTGGATGGCAGCTGGCCAAGGCGCAGGGCGTATCCGCCGCGTACAACCTGGAAAAAATGGTGGCCGGTCAATACATTTACAGCCTGATTCACAGGGAGCTGGAAAGGGAAGCCATGCCGGCCGCAATAGACGCAGGGATAGGAATCACCTGTTTCAGCCCGCTGGGCGGCGGACTGCTGGCGGGAAAATACAAGGGACAGACAGAACCGGTAAAGGGGTCCCGGGCATCATTTCGGACCGAAGTGGACGGTCCGCGGTTCTGGCATCCCACAGGGTATAAAACCGCCGAAATAGTGGAGGATGTCTCCAAGAAATCCGGTATACCCATGAGCAAGCTCGCCATCGCCTGGCCGCTGGGGCGGAAGTTCGTCACATCCGTGATCATCGGTACCAGAAACCTCAACCAGCTTGAAGAGAACATGGAACCCGCCGACTGGGATATGCCGGAAGATGTATGGAATGAATTAGAAGAACGGACCCGCCCCCAGGAGGAATATCTGACCTGGTACAATAAATTCAACTACGATCGCTTTTTCAATGCAAGCGAGTTTCACAAACCGGAAGTTGAGCTGATTTAAATCCGTATTACCCTAATTGAGCGATAAACGCTCAATTATCCCTTCTGGCCTGAGCCCGTTGCATCCAAGCAGCGGGTTCAGGATTCTTTTTTTCAATCCGTTTTCAGTTGCCGAACCACCTTGATTAGGGCATTGTCATCACCGACATTGCCCGGGAAAACGATATACGCCAGATCCGGAAAACGGCTTTCAGCGCCCAGTCTCCAGACCGGTACCCCCGGCAGGATCTGGCCGAGTACCATGGCTTTTTTGACATTCAGTGCCCGGGTGGCGATGTCACTGGCAGTAATCCCGCCTTTTGCCAGAATGTAACGCGGCGCGGTTTGAATGCGCTGCACGATGCCGATCAGTCCCTGTGAGATCTTTTGCCCGATCCGAAGGCTGCTTTTTGAATCTTCGCCGGCGACCAGCCGGCGGCCGCTGAACATCAGCATGTCATTTCCCCGATTTAGTGCCCGTTCCGTTTCTTTGACCACGCGCATGATCTCATCGTCACACAAGCGATCATCCAGCAGAGCGCTGACGTTTATTTCGGCCCGGGAAATATCTGTTGTGGCCAGCAGCGAATTGACCTGCTCGGTGCTGCGCGGCACATGGGAGCCGACCACAATCAGGCCGCCACCAACGGGCGGCAATTGCAGATCTGATTGGGTAAGGAGTGCACGCGGGGAGATGCCGGCCCGGATCTGCACAAACGAAGCTGCTGTTCGGAACAAAAACCGTTTACCGCGGGCTTCGGCAGCTAACAATCCCTGAACAAAGACCTCCAGATCGCGGTAGCCGGCGGCATTTACGGCACAGCATTGACCGCCGCGCAATGTCATCAGCAAGGCGGTAACAGATTCCGGCCCCCCGCGGCGAAGGTCTGCGATCGTAACAGCGGCCACCTCTCTGGCCACAGTTCGCCCGCCGGTCTTTTCAGCGACCCAGTCACGCAAATTTGATGATGCATATCCAAATGTGCGATCACGGGCAAATTGGGTTTGGGCAGCGGGTACCAGCACACCACCCTCATCCACATAATGCACGTCATTGACGGTATAGCGGCCGCCTTCCAGGAAAAATGGATTGATAATCCACCCGTCAAAGACCTGGTCCAGGGCGTCCGACAGCGCTGCGACCTCACCGGGAAAATGTCCGCGCAGGGTTGAATCACTGCGGCTGATGACCGCAAACTCACGCCGGGTTTGTGCGGCGGCGGCTGTGAGGTTGTAACCCATTTCGGCGGCTATTTTTTGCGCAGCCGGCAGGGTCAAACTTCTGGAATTGGTCAGGATGTAAAATGCGGGCAGATCATTTTGAAGCTCGGCCGCAAGGCTGCCCACCGACCACTCGGTGAGCACCGGCAGGCCATGGACCGTCTGGGTTCCGGTGGGGTCATCGTCTAAAACAACAACCTTGCGACCATCGGCATTGATTTGTTTTTGAATGGCCGGTCTCAGATCCTGCGGCCATTCCGGCGGCAGGCTATTGAGCAGCCGGTCTTTAGGGATTCGTTGATCGTCCAAAATTCAGGAAATATTTAATCTTTGTATATCGGTATGCCAAGCGCTTCGGCGTTTACGATGCTGGGAGCCGCCTGGGGTGCTTTGCCTTCCAGAAACATTGAAATATCAGGCCGTTGCCAGGCGGGATAGCCCTGCAAAATGGCCGCCACATTGCTGGCGGCCAGCGTGGCCATGCCCTGGCGGGTCCAGCTGGTGGCTGAAGCAATGTGCGGCACGATGACGACATTGTCCAGTTCCACCAGGCCCGGTTTCATCTCCGGCTCATCTTCAAATACATCCAGGCCGGCTTTAAAATCCGGGTGTTTCTGGCAATGGGCAACCAGCGCGGCCTCATCTATGACCGGCCCGCGACTGGTATTGACGATGATGGCATCCGCTTTCATCAGCGCCAGCCGTTCGGCATTGATCAGGTGGCGGGTGGTCTCATCCAGGATCGTATGGATGCTGACACAGTCGGCTACCCGCAGCAATTCTTCAATGGTTTCTGCACGTTTGCAGGATACCGGTGCCCGGTCCTGCGACTTTAAAAATTTGCCGTACCGGGCCACATGCTTTTCCAGGGCGTCATTCTTGTGCGGGTCGTAATAGATCAGATTCATCTTGTGGCCTTCGACCATCATGTGCGCATAGGCGGACCCGATACGTCCGGCGCCGATGATCCCCAGTGTCTTGCGCCATAAAAGATTACCCATAAAAAGGGTGGGCAGCCAGCCGTTGTATTTCCCATCTCTTAAAAATCGTTCGGCTTCACCGACGCGGCGGGCGGCTGCAAAGGTTAATGCCACCGCCATCTGCGCAGTGGTTTCGGTCAACACCCCCGGCGTGTTGCCCACCGGGATACCGTGTCGGGTGGCGGCCTCCACGTCCACATTGTTAAAGCCCACGGCATAGTTGCTGTAGGCGCTGCCGCCAGCGGCTTTAAGGGCTGCATACAGCTCATCACCCCATGGTTCGGTCAACTGACCGATGGCGCCGTCACACGCAGCCCCGATGGCCGCTATGATCTCAGCGCTGTTGAGCACATCGGGTGACGTGCAGATTTCGATTTTACAATCGGCGGCAGTCAGAATGTCGAGCCAGCGATCGCCGGGCAACTCTTTGGTCACAATCACACGCCAGGTGCCGGAAGGGTTATGAATCCGCCATTCTTTTGAACCCATGATGACAACCTCCTTTGAGATCAATTTACAAGTATTATTTACCACACAAAGCACTTAAATCCAACTGTCACTATTTTTAAGATATCCTCTAGGTGCGCTGTACGCTCCGGGGTAAATTTATAGCCTTACTTGCGCTCGATGACCTCTTCCACCGCGGCGGCGATGTGTTTGGCAGAAAGACCGTATTTTTCGAGCAAATCCAGATAGGGGCCGGACTCGGCAAAGGTATCCCGCACCCCGATGCGTTTCATCGGAATGGGATTGTTTTCGACGAGGACCTCGGCAACCGCACTGCCCAACCCCCCGTAGAACACATTGTTTTCAGCGGTAACGATGGCACCGGTCTCGGCGGCGGCGGCCAGTACCACGTCCGCATCCAGGGGCTTGAGGGTGTGACAATCTATTACCCGGACGTTGAGTCCTTTAGCGGCTAAATGTTCGGCTGCGATCAACGCCTGGACGACCAGATCCCGGTTGGCAATGATGGATGCATCGCTTCCATCGCGCACCGTGACGGCCCTGCCGATTTTAAAAGGATAATTGAGATCAAAGATAGCCGGCACCGGATCTCGCGTAAAACTCAGATAAACCGGGCCGTCATATTCGGCGGCCGCCCAGACGGCCAGTTTGGTGGTCGCCGGGTCGGCCGGCGCGATGATGGTGGAATTGGCTATTGCGCGTATGATGGACAGATCTTCCTGCCCCTGGTGGGTGACCCCGTCGGGTCCCGGAGTGATGCCGCCGTGGCTGGCAGCGATCTTGACATTCAGTTTCGGGTAGTGGATGCTGTTGCGCACCATGTCCAGCGCCCGCATACTGGCAAAAACGGCATAGGTCGTGGCATAGGGAATCAGACCGGTGGTCGCCATGCCGGCGGCTGCGGCCATCATGTTCTGCTCAGCGATGCCGAAGTTAAACGAACGATCCGGGAACTTATCGGCGAATTCGTTGGTTTTGATCGACTTGGACACATCCGCATCGAGCACCACGACTTTGGGGTTTTTCTCACCCAGCTCCAGCATGGCCTCGGCGTAGGAATAGCGCGTCGGCTGCTGCTCAGCTTTGGCAAACAATTCATCTGATGCCAGCAGTGAATTTATTTCGGGACGAAGATAATGGTAATGATTAATGGTCACGTTTTTTACCTCCTGAGCTCTTCTAAGGCCTGATCGGCCTCATCCTGGCAGGGCGCCTTGCCGTGCCATTCACATACATTTTCCATATAGGAGACCCCTTTGCCTTTAACCGTGTTGGCAACAATTATGGTGGGCGCGCCCTGGTGTGACCTGGCTTCCTCCAGCGCCTGCACCACCTGCACCATATCGTGACCGTCGATGTCGATAACGTTCCAGCCAAAGGCCTGCCATTTATCAATCACCGGATGAATGGGCATGATATCATCCACGCTGTCGTCGTTTTGCAGGTGATTGTAATCCAAAATGGCGGTCAGATTGTCCAGCTTAAATCGGGGAGCCGCCATGGAGGCTTCCCAGATGGATCCTTCCTGGGACTCGCCGTCACCGATGACCACAAAGACATGGTAATCTTTTTGCTGCAGCTTGGCGCTCAGCGCCATACCCAGCCCGGCCGACAGCCCGTGGCCTAAAGAGCCGGTGGTCATATCGATACCGGGGGTTTTGCGCATGTCCGGATGGCCCTGCAGAATGCTGCCCATCTGGCGCAGGGTTTTCAGATGCGATTTGTCAAAATAGCCGCGCTCGGCCAGGGCGGCATACCAGACCGGACAGGCATGGCCTTTGGAAAGAATAAAGCGATCGCGGTCCGGCCAGTCCGGATTTTCGGGGTCGATGCGCATTATCCGAAAGTAAAGTGCTGTGACCACATCTGTTGCCGAAAGCGAGCCGCCCGGATGGCCGGCCGCCGCGGTGCAGATCATGTCGATGATGTCGCAGCGGATGATCACCGCCATTTTCTCAAGTTCTTCTACGCTCATGGGTTTTGACGACATTTTGATCTAAACTCCTTTGCTTTTATTTTAACGAAAAGATGTTGGCCTCAATAAATTTCCATGTTTGCAGATAATCGCCCCCGGTAATCAACCCCTCAAATTCGTCCAGGTCGATCTTTCCGAGCAGATTCCAGATTTTGTTGGACATGCGGCTGTTGGCTTCGAAGGTGCCTTTGATATCCCAGCGGGTGGGTGATGTGTCTGAAGTCAGGTAGTCGTTGTAGTCATATTTTTTTAGATAATAAAGAAACTCGACATACTCTAAAAAATGCTTGGTCCCGCAAAAATAATCCCAATCCCAGCGGCCGTCATTGTCATTGACGTGAATGTAGTATCGGTAGGGGCTTTGCGCCAGAAGTGATACCGCTTCGGCCGGGTTTTCGTTACCGTACATGGAATGTCCGAAATCCAGCGTGACGCCCATGTCTTTGCACTGAATATCATTGAGCAGACACAGCGTCTTGGCAGCATTGTCAACAAAACAGCGGCCGCGGGTTTCACTGGGTTTATATTCGATGCAAAGCGGAATTTCCGTTCTGTAATTGCCGGCTTCGCCAAAGGTTTCGATTAAATATTTCCACGTGGTGGCATAATCATACTGGAACGAAAATTCATATCCATCTCCTAAAGGGCAGCAGGTCACCTTGTCAGCGCCGACGTCAGCGGCAAAATCTTTGGCTTCTTTGATAAAGCGCACGGCTTTGTCCCGCACGCCTTTGTCATGGGAGGTCAAACCACCGTTGCGAAACTCGGGCTCGGCCTTGACATTCACATTTACGGCGGCGACATTGAGGCGGTGTTTGTTTAAAATTTCTTTGGTTGTTTTCGGGTCGCTGACCTCGTAGGGATAAACGATCTCCACGCCGTCATAGCCCTCGATCTGGGTCATCAGCTTAAACTTTTGATCCAGATCCAGCGGTTTGTTATATTCATGAAAGCGGTCTTTGGTCTGCGACAAAAACCCGGTGATGATACCCATCTTTAGCATCAGATCCTCCTTAGCAGGACACCTGTCCGGCATTCAAAAATTGTAAAATATGATATTGGAGCGCCGCAACGATCATCGAATCATCCCTCCTCGGGACCATCGATATCAACATCGACCTCGCAAGATTTGCGGCGAAATACTTTATCCATCAGTTTATTTTTAAAATTGCGGTAAGTCGGAAACTGGCTGACCACGGTCCAGACAATGACCAGAAAAAGGATCAACGATACCGGTCGGGTAAAAATCGGCAAAAAACTACCCTGAGAGACCATCAGAGCCCGTCTGAGGTTCTCGTCGGCCATGGGCCCCAGGATCACGCCGATGACCAGCGGGGCAATTGGATAGCCCATTTCGATCAGAAAATAGCTGATTATTCCCACCGGCAGCATCAAATACAGATTCCAGATATTGATTCCCAGCGAGTAGGAACCGATGATGCACAAAATTCCGATTATAGGCATAAAAAGCTGGACCGGTATCCGCAGTACCTTAACGACCTGTTTGGCCAACAGCATACCCACCACCCACATGCTTAACGAAGCCAGCAGCAGGATGGCCGCCACCTCCATAATAAAAGTGGGGTGCTCGAAGGTAATCATGGGCCCGGGTGTAACCCCATGCAGCATTAACGCCCCCAACAGCATGGCTGCCGGAGGGCTTCCAGGAATGCCCAGATTGAGCAGGGGAATCATGGCACCGCCCACGCAGGCATTGTTGGCCACTTCGGTGGACAATACGGCCGTAATTTCCCCTTTGCCGAAGCGCTCGGGGTGCTTGGATGTGTTTTTGGCTGTGCCGTAGGATACCCAGGCAGCAATGTCTTCACCAATGCCTGGGACCGATCCAATCCCCACACCGATGAGGGCGGATCGGATAATTCTGGGTATATTTCTGATAATGGTCCCGAATTCGGGCAGGATACGCTGAAATTTCTGGGTCTCACCGATCTGGAAGCGGTCTTTCAGGACCTGAATGATCTGGGGGATACCGAAGGCGCCGATCAACACGGGTACGACCTCGACGCCGGAGTCCAGTTCGGGAATGCCGAAGGTATAACGGGGGAAAAACTGCAGCTGATCCCGGCCGACACAGGCCAAAAAAAGCCCCAGAAAACCCGCTATCCAGCCTTTGATGACCAGGTCCGGGCTGGTCAGGGTCCCGCTGATCAAAATGCCGAAAAATGCCAGCAGAAAAAACTCAAAGGAAGTAAACTGCAGCGCAAAAAAAGATATTAACGGCGAAATGCTGACCAGAAACAGCATGCTGATGATCGTACCGATGGCAGATGCGGTGGTGGTCAGGCCGATGGCACGACCGCCCTCGCCTTTGCATGCCAGCGGGTAGCCGTCCAGGGCGGTGGCGGCGGAAGCGGCGGTGCCGGGAATGTTGATCAAAATCGATGCATACGAGCCGCCGTAGGTCCCGCCGACATAAATGGAGAGCAGGCAGAGCATGGCGGTGGGCGTATCCATGCCGTAGGTCAGGGCCGTTAAAAGCGCCACACCCAGGGTGGACGTCAGGCCCGGCATGGCGCCAAATATGATACCCATCAGAACAGAGCTAAAGAGAATCAATATATTGAACGGGTCCGCTGCTAGATGAAACACCATCTGAAAATAGGTCCCGATTCTGTCCAAAATCATCATGGAGAAACGCTTCCCTCAAAGCCGAAAATTAAAATTCGAAGTACCAGATCGCATCCAGCAGCGCGACGACCATGCCCTCGGCCGGCATGGGTACCAGCAGAAAATATTTAAAAAACAAGCCCACGACCAAAGGCGCCGCAACGGCGACAATCAGGCCGGTTCGAAATTTCTTGCGTAATAGCGGGTTGCAGCGGATCAGTTTCCAGGCATACAGACAGTACGCGAGGATAAAACCCAGGGCCAGAATGTCTTTTGCAAACGGCAGGACCGGGTCGAGCAACCCGTCTAATCTGCCTGCAAAGTAAATGATAAAAAAAACGGTTCCCGCCAGATAGAAAAAAAAGAGCTTTTTTAGCAGCTCGGCCTCATCGAAGTAGAACATCGTAATAAAAACGCTTAAAAACAAAACCGCGCTCAGAAAAAAATCAATTCGCGGGATATACAGGTAAACCAGTGACAGAAAAAGGACGGCAATCGCATAAAACCGCAAAACGGACACGGTGTTTAAAAACTGCAGCAGGTCTCTGCTGAACAACCATTGCAGGGTGTCACCGAAGGCTTTAAAGCCGATGGCCTTCAGCGCGGTTCTGACGAGTAATAAACCCAGCAGCATGATCATGGCGCCAACAAATAGCGGGAAAAGGGCCGGGGAAACGAACCAGACATTTTGCACCCCGCCCCAGCTGTCTTTCATCGGCATTTTAGACGCCTGCCAGGCAACCCAGGCGCCGAATAAAAAAATGACGATGCCCGAATACACATCCGCCTTTCTAAGCTTTTCTTTTTCCAGCATGATGGAAGGCCTTTAATTATTCGCTGACGATGGAATGGATTTATCGATATAATGCGCCTGTCCGGCCTAAATGCAAATCTGTGAGAGACAGGCATCTTTGGACACCTGTCTCTCACATCCTGAATGTTTATGGTTTGGGAATGCCGAGGCTTGCCGGGTCTACTTTAGCGGCTTTCAGCTCCCACAGCGTCCAGGCAAAATTGGACTGCAGCGCGTCAAAAACCTTTTTTGACTCCGCGCCGGTTTTGCCCGACAGCAGGTAGTAGTTGTCTTTGGCCCAGCTTTTGACCTTGTCGGTGGCCATTGCTTTCTTAAACGCATCCACCAGAACGGCTTTACGCTCTTTCGGGACGTCGGCCGGAACCGCAAATCCGATGGCCTGGGAAATCGGCAGGTACTTGGACAATCCGGGATATGAATCAAAAGATGAGGGGATTGCTCCCAATCCTTCGACTTCAAATGACTGCGGAATCAACATGGCCAGGGCTCTTAATTTGCCGCCGCGCAGCAGTTGCTGTTGCTCGGCCAAAGAAGTGACCACCACCGATACTTCACCGGCCATGGCCGCGTTCTGGCTGGGTGCGGAGCCCTTGTAGGGAATGAAGTTGAAATCGGCGCCGGAGCCGTTTTCCACTGCCAGCAGATTCAAATGATGGATGGAGCCGGCACCACTGGCCGCGGCTTTAATGCTGCCGGGGCTTTTTTTGGCTGCTTCGACCAGGTCTTTAAGGGTTTTGTATGGCGTATCCGGAGTGACCGAAATGACATCCGGTGAGCCGCCGACGATAAAGACATCCCAGACATTAAAATTTTTATCCCAGCCGCCCTGCACACCGGCGGTGACATTGGATTCGGACAGGCCGGTTAAGGTGTAGCCGTCATGGGGTCTCGAAAATCCATACATCATGCCGACAGAACCGGCGACACCACCGGTTTTGTTGATCACATTGATGTTGACCCCCAAAAATTTCTGCATTTCAGCGGCGATAATCCGGTTGCAGGTATCAGTTCCTCCACCCGCGCCCCAGACGACCACCGAGGTGATATTGCGTTTGGGGAAATCAGCGGCATAAACACCGGTTACCATCGCTAAAAGCAAAACCAGTCCAATAAGCAGAATTTTTCTCATTACCTAACCCTCCTTCTTTTTGTTTGTGCTGGTTAGTCATTTTATGGGCGCTCAAGGCCCATCCAGTATGGTCAGTCTTTTATTCAACCGAAAAACGATCATCATCAGAAGCAGTTTTCGCCATTGCTGTTGTGGATTCGAATTCATTTTCAGACTGAACCAAACCCCTCCTAAATCTGTTCTTTTATCACCCTCCTTTCTTCCGGATGCCGGTGGATTTTTTACCGAGTCCGGCTCTAGTTGGTTTTGTGTATTGAAAACTCAAATTAAGATCGCTTTCGATTCGGTCGCAATATCGCGTCTTTTCAGCGTTCATTCGCGCCAGCCGGCCGTGTTGAAATGATCCGACACAAATACCCCCGGCTTTACCAGCTGATCGCAAAACGCCAGATCGCCGTCATCCAGCTTGAGGTCAGCTGCTGAAAGCAAATCTTTTAGATGCGCCAGCGTTCGCGGGCCGATAATCGATGCCGTTACCCCCGGCCGATGGAGCACCCAGGCCACCGCCAGTTGGGGAAGGCTGCATCCCTTTTGCTCCGCCCTTTTGGCCAGTTTTTGCGCCACTTCAATGCCCGGCTGGGTGATCCGTTCGGCATAAATCGCTTTAAAGGCACCCCGGCTCCCGTGCGGAATGTCGTTGGCATTCTGGTACCGGCCGGCCAGAACCCCCTGGGCCAGCGGCGACCAGGAAATGATGCCCATATCATAAGCCTTGCACATCGGCACGATCTCATGCTCAACCCGGCGATCGAGCAAATTATAGGGCGGTTGTTCGCAAATAAATTTGGGATAACGGTGTTTATCGGCGATCCACCATGCTTCGACCACCCGCCAGGGTGGATGGGTTGAGCACCCGATGTAGCGTACCTTTCCCTGCTGCACCAGCAAATCCATGGCCGCCAGCGATTCTTCCTGGGGTACTCTGAAGTCGGTGCGGTGTAAAAAATAAATATCAATCCAGTCAGTTTTGAGGCGTTTCAAGCTGTTTTCACAGGCGGCTAAAATATGATGCTTAGAATTTCCCGAATCGTTAGGTCCTTCGCCGGTGGGTAGAAATACCTTCGAGGTGACAAACACGGCTTTTCTTTTGCCGTTTTCAGCAAGGGCTTCGCCGATGATGCGTTCACTATCGCCATCTGCATAAACATCGGCACCGTCAACGATATTGATGCCGGCATCCAGGGCCGCATTGATTATTTTAAAAGATGCGGCCTTATCGGTTGGATTACCGAAATTCATGGTGCCCAGGGCCAGTTTGGAGATATTTAGACCGGATCGTCCCAACCGACGGTATTCCATTTCTATATCCTCCAGGGCGTGGGTTTCGGATCAAAATGATGGCCGGATAATTTTGCGCTGTCATTCCGTTGCTTTTCCTTTTCAATATCCCGTTTGAGATGCGCAATAGTTTTACTTAAATGCCGGCGCATCAGTTTCTCGGCTGCATCCGGGTCTCTGTCGCCGATGGCTTCTATGACCGCCAGATGCTCCTGGAAAGTCTCATTGGGCGGTCTGACCAATCCTTCAGTAGACAGGTATTGATAACTGGCAGTAATAATATTGCAGGTGTGCAAAATGCTCTTTAAAAATTCCTGGGCACCGATTTCGGCAATGAAGTTGTGAAAGCGGCGGTCTTCTTTTGCATAGGCTCTAAAATCGGTAATGTTTATAGACCCTGCAAAGGATCTGAAAAACCCCTTCAGGATGTCGATTTCTTTGTCGGTGATGTTAGTCGCCGCCCTTTTGGCTGCCAGACCCTCCAGCACTTCTCGCAATTCGAATATGCTGACCATTTCATGTTTAGAAAATAAACGCACGAAATAGCCGCGGCGGGGTTTGGATTCCACTAATTTTTCATGTTCTAAAAATTTAAGGGCACTGATCAGGGGGGTGCGGCTGATACCGAGCTCCTGGGCGAGTTTTTCCTGGGGAATTTTTTCGCCGGGCAGAATCTGGCGCTCGGTGATCATGTTTTTGAGGATTTCATAGGCCTTTTGATCTAAATTTTCGTGCTCTGCACCCAGATTTTTCATTAGTCAATCCTTTCACAGGCCTGGGCAAATACAAGCTAATAGACTAAGAAGGTTGAAGATGGATAATCGGTCAAGGGGTTGTTGCATGCATCGTAAACTCAAGTTTTGTATTTTGCATTTTGTATTCAAAATTCAATACAAGCACCGGACTTCATTGTCAAGAAATATATTTTTTTAAATGTCATAAATAATTTTAAATATATAAAAGATGATAGCACTGAAATCGGATTTTTATTAATTGCAAATATTATCAAATGCTTTGATCGATATGAAAATTCGGTTCTGCAGACTATGATGGATTTTTTTTATTGGTAAGATAGAATGCTTCTGAATATGTATTGACAGGCAGTCGATTTCCAATCTACAAAATTTTAAAATTTTTAAACAACAACACATCTGACCAGGAAATGATTCGATGAAAGATCACAAACCCCGAAAAATTATCGTTGCCGTAGCTCCGACCGGCAAAAAAATCGAACCACCGTCTGTCAATCCCCTGGCCCCGGAAGATGTCGCCAACCAGGTGATCGCCTGCGGCAAGGCCGGCGCCGGCATGGTCCATTTGCATGTGCGCGACAAGCAAGGAGAACAAACCGAAGATTTATCGGACTTCTCAACAACCCTCGATCTTATCAGGCAATCTTCAGACATTATCATTCAGGGCTCCACCGGCGGTTTGACCGATTTGACCCAGGAGCAGCGGTGTGTGGCTTTAAATGATCCCCGGGTCGAGGCTGCATCCTTGAACATGGGATCGATTAACTTTGGCGAAGATGTATATATCAACAGATTACCGGATATTCGCTATTGGGCGGGCCGGATGCAAGAAACCCGCGTGGCCCCTGAGCTGGAGATTTTTGCCGCCGGCATGCTTCCCACCTATATGAAACTTGTGGAAGAAGGCGTGCTGAAACCGCCGTATTCGATTGGTTTTTGTCTGGGGGTACGCTGGGCATTTCCTGCGAATCCGGAAACCCTGTTCTTTTTGAAAACCTTACTGCCCGAAAAGGACGTGCCCTGGGGGGTGATTCATGCCGGCATGCATGATTTTTCCCTGATGGCAACCGCCATCGGCATGGGGGCGTCCGTTGTTCGCGTGGGTTTTGAAGACAGCAGCTTTTTTGCACCGGGCAAAGCCGCTCAAACAAACGCCGAGCTGGTAGAAAGAATTGTTTCGCTGATTCATCAGATGGGATACGAAGTGGCGACTTGTGATGAAGCCAGGGAAATGCTGGAAATCGGTAAATAGAAAATGAATCAACCCGATTCCAATAAGGCCTTTCAGATTGCCCTCATTCCGGGCGACGGCATTGGCCGGGAAGTGGTCCCCGAAGGTGTGCGGGCGCTAAAGGCCCTGGCGGTGCGGTATGGTTTTGAAGTCAAATTCGATACGTTTCCTTACGGCTGCAAATACTATCTTAAGCACGGGGTTATGATGCCCGCGGATGGTCTGGAGCAGCTGAGCGCTTTTGACGCCATTTTGCTGGGGGCGATCGGCGACCCCGATGTGCCGGATCACATATCCCTGTGGGGGTTATTGATACCCATCCGCCGTCATTTTCAGCAATATGTCAATTTGCGCCCGGTGCGATTGCTGCCCGGCGTTCGCTCACCGCTGGCCGAACGAAAACCAGCGGACATCGATTTTTACATCGTCCGGGAAAACAACGAGGGCGAGTATTCCCAAATCGGTGGGCGGCTCTACGAGGGGACCGATCAGGAAATGGCGGTCCAGGAGTCGGTCTTTACGCGCCAGGGCGTTGATCGAATCCTGCGCTATGCCTTTAAACTGGCGCAAACGCGGCCCAAAAAACATCTGACCTCGGCCACCAAATCAAACGGCATTATCCATACCATGCCCTTCTGGGACGAGCGCTTTGCAGTGCTTGCCAAAGAATTTCCCGATGTCAGAGCCGATCAATATCATATCGATATTTTAAGCGCCCATTTCGTTCAGCATCCGGACTGGTTCGATGTGGTTGTTGCCAGCAACCTGTTTGGCGATATTCTGTCTGACCTGGGCCCGGCTGTGGCCGGCGGTATCGGGATTGCACCCTCGGCCAATCTCAATCCGGAACGAGCTCACCCGTCCATGTTTGAGCCGGTGCACGGCTCGGCGCCGGACATTGCCGGAAAAGAGATTGCCAACCCCATTGCCATATTGTGGTCGGTGGTGATGATGCTGGAATTTTTTGCTCAGAACGATGCTGCTGCAGATTTGATGGGTGCCATCGAAGCGGTTACCGCAGCAAGGCAGGTATTGACGCCGGATCTCGGCGGGAGGGCCGGCACCGCAGAATTTACCGATGCAGTTCTTGAAAAGATGACCGCGAAGCAATTATTTAAGCGGTCAGGGAAATGATTTTAGGTCGAGTCGACGATGAAATAATTTCTACAAGCGCCATTTTATCCCTCCCTCAATCCCTCCCGCCAGGGGAGGGAAGATAAAACTCCTCCCGCTTGACGGGTAAGGTCCGGGTGGGGGTGAAAAAAGATGGGAAAGATCATCTGCCTTCTTTTTTAACAAAGAAGAGAAATTCGCCTTCGCCCTCCAGCCGGCCGAAAAGCGGGGTTTGCGCCTGCCGGGAGGCATTTGAGACCGTGGGCCGCAGATAGGCGCCCAGCTCGGTGCCCGTGACCACATTGTCCTTATCGAGATCGGCTTCACCCGCAATGGCCTTTAAAAAATAGGAGGTGAACAGCCCGTGGCCTTCTTTTTCCTGGACCTGTTCGCCCTGGCCGCCGGCGGTGATAATCTGAACCACCCGCATGGCCGATACTTTGCGCAGATAGTCGCTGATACCCGGCCACACCCCGGCCGAGCGGTTAAGCCCCAGGCCGGAATAGCAGCAATCCATCACGTAAAAAATGTGTTTGGCCGCAATCCGGCTGGAAAGGCTCCGAATCTGCTCCATCGAAACCGCGGTTGAGGCATAGTTGTCGGCTTCGGCATCCACCGGAATAATATAGCCCTTTTTCCCGCCGCCGGCCAAATCCTCAGTCTGGCCATGTCCGGCAAAGTAAAACAGGACACGATCATTGTGGTTTACTTTTTGCGGCAGTTTGTGGAAAAGTTCGGTGAGGATCCGCCGCTGGGTCGCGTCTTGATCCATGATGACCGTAATGTCATCAAAGCCCGTTTTTTGAAGCGTATTTTTGATGGCGTTGGCGTCGGCCACCGCAAATTCAAGCCCCGGCCATTTTTCATAATTGTTGATGCCGATAACAATCGCAAAAGACCTACCGTAAAGCGCTTTTCTCTGAGTAGTGGATTCGACCCGGGTCAGAGGCGGCAGGGCATATTTTTCACCCTCGATATCAATTGAGACATACGCGCGATTGCCGAGCGGATCGGCGGCTTCCACCCGGATGGTGTTGGTTCCCAGTTGAATGGGGATGTCTTTGAGGAAGTTTCCGTGATCATCCAGGGGGGTCTCCAGCTGATTGACTTTTACCCAGGCCACCCCGCTTTTGTCGGTGGCAATCCCCCGCACGGTTAAATTTTCATAGGTTTTAAGGAGTTTCATCCCCCGCCGGGTTGAGGGTTCATACAGAATAATTCTGGGTCCTTCCTTATCACCTACCTTTTCGATCTCCTGGTTTAACTTTAGCGCTTTGGGGTAATCTCCCCGGATGCTCAGGGATTTTTTGATGTTACGGTCGGCCGCAGCATAATCGCCTTTTTCAAACAGTAGAAGGGCGAAAAGGTAATACAGTTTGTGGTTGGTGGTGCCCAGTTCGGCCGCTTTTTCAAAATAAGCGATGGCTTTATCATTCTGTTTTTCTTTGCGGTATAAATTTCCTACAAGTTCATAGGGTCGAATGTAACCCGGACACAACTCGATCGCTTTATGATAATTTTTACGGGCTTGATTCCTATCGGAATCAAAGTCTCCGAGTACGCGATAATGGATGGCCTTATCGCATCCGGTGGGAAAATCAACATTGTCTGAGGCCATTGCACTACTGCCGAAGACCTGAAAAAAAAGGCAAAAAACAGGTATGAACATCATCCCGGCCATTTTTTACCCATAACGACCTCCCTGTTATTATTTGAATCCCTCTCAATCAGGGGATATTTGGATGCGTTTGTTTCAACAATTTATATGGCAAAATATGAATTCAAATTTCCTCTTCAATTATTTCCTGAGCAGCATTTATTCTGAAGCTATCGAACTCTGCGGATATCGATTGTGCTGCCTGAATGGTGGTTCTTTCGTAAAAAAAGTTTCGCACTTGAAAACCAAACATTAGATCATTATCTGTTGCCCGAAAGGTGTGCATTTTATTCCATGTGGTCGCCCCCTTCTTTTTATATAATGTACTGATATTTTTGCCCTTCCTCAGAATTCTTAACGTGCCGTCGAAATTTTCTATCTTTTGTGAGCCACCCTTGTTCCATCTACCATTTATAAGGGCGCCGGTGCCGAGCCATCCCTTTTGCAATCCCTCTTTCATAGCCAGGTTGATAAGAACAACGTCAGTTTTACCAAGCGTTCCACTTTTTTCTTCTACTATAATATTCAGCAATTGATCCATGCCAAATGTATCTTTTAAAAAATTAATCCGGCAATCCAGCTGAATGTCGAAATCCCCTCTAAACGAATACTTTGCACCCAGGCCCCCTTTACTGAAGCTGCCGGTTTTGGTGCGAATAATGAGTTTGCCGTTCTCGAAACGCATGTCGGCCAGTTTGAAATTTTGAATCTGTTCTTCTTTATGTAAATATCCGGCTTTGTTCCAAAGATCTTCCCGCATTTTGTCAAAAGAGTCGCTATAATAGGCGAGCTCGCTCTGCGGGAGGCTGTTTTCGATCTGCAACGGCGTCTTATCCGTGGCACATGCTATCAGTGCACCGAAAATTACAAGTGATAGAAAACCGGTGATGAAAGCGACTTTTTTACCTCTCATGACACAGTCCTTCTGATCAGATAAATAGACACATAATCGCCATAGCTGTCTATCCGGGTCCTGCTTGTGCAAAGATGCAAGAAAATGTATATTCAGATTTCTTCTTCAATTATTTCATGCACAGCATTTATTCTAAAGTTATCAAACTCTGCTGAAATAGAATTATTGGCTCCTATGGTTGTTCTTTCGGGAACATAGTTCCGCAACTGGAAATTAATTATCATATCTTTATCTGTTACGCGAAATGTATTCATTTTGTTCCAGTCGGGTGCGCCCTCTTTTTTATATATTGTGCTGATGGTCTTGCCTGTTCTTAGAATTCTTAACGTGCCGTTAAAATTTCCTATCTTTCGTGACCCTCCTCTGTTTTTCTTACCATTTATAAAGTAGCCGCAGCTGAGCCACCCTTGATACAATCCCCCTTCCATGGCCAAACTGATATAAACGGCGTTGACTTTCCCAATCTTTCCTGTTTTATCCAACACCAGGATACTCAGAAGCTGATCCATGCCGGAGGCGCCCTCTAAAAAATCAATTCGGCAATCCAGCTGAATGTCGAAATCTCCTCTAAGTGCATATTTCGAACCGAGCCCGCCTTTGCTGAAACTACCTGCTTTCGTGCGAATGATTAATTTGCCGTTCTCAATGCGCATGTCAGCCAGTCTAAAATTTTGAATCTGTTCTTTGAGATTAATATATCCGGCTTTGTTCCAGAGGTCTTCCCGCATTTTGTCAAAAGTGTCGTTATAATAGGCGAGCTCATTCTGCGGAAGGCTGTTATCGATCTGCATCGGCGTCTTATCCGTGGCACATGACAGCAGGGCACCGAAAAGGGCAAGGGATAAAACAATAGTGATAAAACCGGCTATTTTGTTTGGCATGAATAACTCTCCTGGCCGGATAGGTATAAACTTCATTTAGAAGAAGGCATAGGAGTATTGCTGGCAGGAAATAAATTACTAATATTTAGCTGGTGTTGTCAAATCCAACCGCACAGGCTTATATATTATTCGGATGGTAAGGGGGACGGTTTATTTTTTAAATCCTCCAGCTGCTGGACAAGCTCGTTGTAGTTGTCCTCGTTGTACTGGTCGATTTCTTCGGCGTGCACTTTCCAGCTCTGCAGGCACATTTTGGCATCATGCGGGCTGTTCTGCTCGATATAAAATTCGAAGCATTTTAAAGAGTCATTGACCGATTTTTCATACAGCTGCCGTTTGAATTCTTCGTATTTTTGCGGGTCAAATTTACCGGCATCCATGGCCGCCGCCCGCCAGACATTCAGCCTGACGCGGCCGCTGTAAAATCCTTCCTTTTCCAATGCCCGTTTTAGTCGCCAGAGGGCATTGGCGGCCTCCAGGTTCAGCATGCGCTGTCGCGCTTTTTCCGCTATGGTCTGCTCGGCCCATACCAAAGGCACGGCACTGTGTGCCAGGATAAGGGCGCCATAAAGGCAGAGAGCGATGACCCATAATCTTTTATACTTGCTTAGTTGATCCATATCTGAAGTTCATGCTGTTTATTGATTCGAGATCGATGAGGGATCTGTTCAACCATAAACTATTATTCTAACGTAAAATTAAGAATAGGTCAAAACCCATGGCCGTGTGGCTGCGGTGGCGGGAAACATCAAAAGAGGTTGATCCGAATCCGCCTAAAAGTTATAACAACACATCAATTTATGAGGGATACCCTATCGGTGTATCCCTCTGGTTCAAAGGTTCTGCGTTAATGGGTTCAAAGGTTAAAGAAATTGAAAGCGGCCAGATATTAGAATACACAAAGCAGCGGCTAAAAAACGAATGCTTGAACTGAAACTTCCGAATCCTGAACCTGACACCTATTGCTTCAGCTGAAGATAACATTTGCGGCGAATAGAAAACGACTCAGACGATAAAATATGGAACCGGTGAAAGCGATGACGCAATATCCCTCCAGGGTGGTAATCGAAGAGCAGGGCCTGCGCGACGGTCTGCAGAGTGAGAAGACCATTGTGCCAACCGCCAAAAAATTAGAGCTTATCGACGCTTTGGTTGATGCCGGTGTCCGGCGCGTTCAGGTGACTTCTTTTGTGAACCCCGGGCTGATTCCGCAAATGGCCGATGCCGAAGAGCTGTGTGCCGGTCTGAAAGAGCGTGCCGACGTCATTTATAGCGCCCTGGTGCTCAACGCCAGGGGCATCGAGCGGGCGGCTGCCGCCGGTCTGAAGCACGTATCGGCCTCGATTAGCGTTAGTGATAACCACAGCCGCAAGAATGCCAATGTTTCGCTTGTTGAAGCCCGCAGCCGGTTTGCTGATATGATTAAAATCGGCAAAAAGCGCGGATTAACCATTGGTGGCGGGCTGCAATGTGTATTCGGCTGTCGGTTCGAGGGGGCCATTGATCCTGAAGTCGTTTTTGATATTGTTAAAGAGCAGCTCGATCAGGGCGTTGATGAAATTACACTGGCGGACTCCACCGGGATGGCCAGCCCGCATTCGGTCCAGGAGATCTGTGCTCGGGTTGTCGAACTGGCAAATGGTACCACCGTCGTGTTGCACCTGCATGATACCGAGGGCAAAGGACTTGCCAATGTGCTGGCGGCTCTCCCGGCAGGGGTGAATCATTTCGACACAACCTTCGGCGGCATGGGCGGCTGCCCCTTCATCAAAGGTGCCTCCGGCAACATCGCCACCGAAGATCTCGTCTGGATGCTCTCTCAGATGGGTATTGACACGGGCGTCGATGCCGTTAAGGTTGCTGCCATCAGCCGCTCGTTAGAGTCCTTTTTCAACAAGCAATTTTCAGGCAAGATGCACCGTCTGTTGGCAAGAGACGACATTCAGTTTTTGCGATAGGTGCCTGTTGCTGCCCTTGAAAATTAAGTTCCTGACATATATCTTAACTCAGGCATAGGATATGCAGCTCAAAATGAACTAAAAAGCTTGCGTGTCTTTCAGATGGATGCAACGGTATTGATGCAGCCATTTATTCCACGTTTGTTTGCAGCAATTCGGAAAATACTGTGAGTGATTTTGGCAATCATAAATTAATCCTCTGGGACCAGGAGACCAAGAAGGCCACGGGGCACAGGCTTGTCGGGGAAGAGCCGCTCTCGATCCGTCTGGAGGGCAAACCCTACTCGGTGATCATGCGCACACCGGGAGACGAAATCGCGCATGCGGCCGGATTTTGCCTGGGGGAAGGTATCATTGATGCAATGGGTGATGTCACCTCGATTGCATTCTGTGATGGCGAGGATACCAATGTAATTGCGGTGACCTTAACCCCCGCCAGAAGAAAAAAAATTTCTGAGACACTTGATCGGCGCGGTTATATCAGTCAGACCAGCTGCGGCATATGTGGTAAAGAACTGGTTGAGGAGCTGTATCAGATCATTCAGCCCGTCCCGGATAATTCGTCCATAGATGCCGAGCAGGCTTGCGCGTGCCTTAAAAATCTTACCGGCCAGCAATCTCTGCGTCGGCAAACAAAAGCGTCACATGCTGCTGTTCTTTACAATTCAAGTTATGAATTGTTGTCGGTGGCGGAAGATGTCGGGCGACATAATGCCCTGGATAAGGCCATCGGCAAAGCCCTGTTGGAAAAAAAGCTCGCGAGCGCCGCGCTGGTTATTTTGTCTTCCCGCATCAGCTATGAGCTGGTTCAAAAAGCGGCACGTGCCCGCATCCCGGTCATTTTTGCACTGTCAAGACCGACAGCGCTGGCCGTTGATCTGGCATCTCAACTCAACATGACCCTGGCAACGCTGGTTGACGACGAGGGTTTATATGTTTTTTGCGGCGCCCACCGGCTGAAAGTGAAAAAAGTTGATTAACCCGATCTGTTTATCCTTGCGCTGTAATTTTTTTCACAAAGGGAATATCTGCCGGCGCAAAATTATATTCAGTCAGCTGCTCGGGTGACACCCATTTATAATCCGCATGGTCATTTAAGGCGATCTTGCCGGATTCCCAGCGTGCCTGATAGGCCATAAGTCGTATGGCGCCATGATCGTAATGATAGATGCTTTCACCAAGGAATCGACCAACCGCAACGGTAATGCCGAATTCTTCCTGCATCTCCCGTTGCAGGCATACCTGCGGTGTCTCATCCGCTTCAACCGTGCCGCCGGGAAATTCCCACTTGCCGGCCTGGCGGTCATCGGCCTTACGCCGGGCAATCAGGATTTTTCCATCCTTTTCTAGTATCGCCGCTGCCACCACTTTCATATTTTATAGTCTGAGTCGTCATCAAAAGGTCAAAGGTACCCTCCCCAGCTGAAGCGCCATATTCCAATTAAAGGTAGGTGTCAGGTGCCAGGTTTCGGGTGTCATGTGTCAGTTTTCAGACGACAGTCGAAATATGAAAATAATGCAAGATGAAAAGATCTTTCTGTCATTTGTTCTTTGTATTTTCCTGACACCTGAATCCGCCTTCGGCGAAACACCCGACACCTTATTTTTGCTTGGCTTGTTCTCTCTCTTCGGTGACGCAGTAGATTCCCTCCCCTTTGATTGCCGGTCGAAAGCACATATTATCTGATACACAGGCTGCTTTGGTCAGATCCCCGGCTTTCCAGCGGTTGATTAAATGAGGCTCACGAATTAACGGTCGGCTCATGGAGATGTAGTCAGCCACGCCCTCGGCAACAAGGCGTTCAGCCACATGAAAGGAGCGGTTTCCGCCCACCAGAATGATGGGCGTATTTGTTTGTTTTTTAAGCGCTCTGGCTTCTTCCTGAAAGTAGGCTTCTTTTTCTTCCTTGTTGATGCCTAACTGGCTGGGGCGGGTTTTGGGACTGACGGGAAGACCACCGCTAACCTCAATCGCATCGATACCGTCATCCGCCAGCATCTTACCAATCTGAATAAAATCTTCAGCCACCAGTCCATTTTCCGTAAACTCATTGCAGTTCATTTTGATCAAGACCGGGTAATCGGCTCCGACAGCCTCGCGAATAACCTGCAGTACTGCCAGCGGCAGTCTGGCGCGATTTTCGATGGAGCCGCCGTATTCATCGGTGCGGTGATTGAACATGGGCGAGATAAATTCACTGAGGAGATAGCCATGGGCGCCATGGATCTGAACACCGTCAAAGCCGGCGATTTTGGCCCTGTGGGCCGCCGCCGCAAATGCCGCCACAACGCTCTGGATATCTTTGGCCGTCATCTCCTTGCGCAGACCTTCTGCGATACCATCTATCGCCGAGGGCGCGATCGGGGTTTGTCCGGATAATTGGGCATTTCCGAAAAAACCGGCGTGGGCCAGCTGGCAGATGATTTTGCCGTTCTGGTCGTGGACTGCAGCGGTCATCTCTTTAAGCCCCGGGATCATATCATCATTATGGATGCCCAGTTGACCGCCGCTGGCTTGCCCGACTTTTTGGACATAGGCATGGCTGCTGATGATCAATCCGACACCGCCTTTGGCCAGCGTGACCATCAGGTCAACGAGTCGAGGTGTGCAACTCCCGTCATCAGCAGCCAATCCTTCCCAGGTTGCCGAGCGCACAAATCGATTTAGCAATTTCATGCCGTTAATTTCAGAGGGTTCAAACAGGGTTTTCATTTTGATCTCCTTTTTATCTAAATTTTGCATGAAAATAGATGAGAATATTTTAATTATTTCAATGGATGATTCCCTGGCGCACGATATAGTACCATTCATCGATCAGTTTTTGCTGGTTTTCACGGATCCACTGCTCGCCATTCAATTGAACCAGTTCCGTAATTCGGAAGGACAGAATTTCGAGCTCTTTTGGGGAACCCGGTATGTTCTGGGTTCCCAAAAGCTTAAATACGATATCAAGCTTCAACGGCTTCATATAAGCCTTTTTAGTGGGTGTCAAAAAAACGTTCCGTTATTCAGGTTTCACAATCCCTTATACCGCATAAACGCAAAACCCTGTCTTTCTCTCAGAAAAACAGGGTTGTGTTTGCTCGGTTCATGACATTCCCTTAAAAGGGGTGCACATTTGTGGAAATCCAATTGCTAAATACCATGGGATCTTTGTCACGGTCAAGGTTTTTAGGCTGCTGCCCGAAGTGTTGTCTGAATCGGTGGATACGGTCTGCCGGGCGTCGAATAGGCCGTCTGAAAAACAGAGCAGCGCATTTCTCGATGGTCAATACTGATATAATAACGGTTTGCTATTCGGCATCCAATGGTGCTACGTTGATTTCAACTAAAAATTTATGAAGGACAGGAGAAAGCCTATCGGTTTTCTGAGGGGCTATAAAAAATCAATTTTCAGGCCGGAGCAAAATCCGGGATTTGAATCGCTGCACTGCACCGCTGACCTGGAGCAAGATATCTCTGCTGTTTTGCCTTATCTGAATACCCTTCTGGGCGGATTTGAATATTTAAAAGATCCGCCGGCCTTAATTCTTAAATCCCAGGGGCGCCTGATTACACTGCATCCGTGCCAGATAGCCATTAATGCCCTTAAGGATGACGAAGAAGCGGAAAAGATTTTGCAGTGGCTGATGGCAGAGATCAATGCGGCCTGGGAGGCGCGCGATGCGATTCAACCGAGCTTTGAAGGATTGCCGCGACCCGGCATCCTTGAGATTCTCCGGCGGCTGCCGAAAACCAACTGCCGGAAATGTGGCCAACCCACCTGCCTGGTCTTTGCCACCCGCCTGGCGGAAGGGGTCCAAACCGCAGCGGACTGCCCCGAGCTGTCAAAGGAAGCCCGGCGTGGGCTTGAAGATTATCTGAGTGGTTTTCATTTTGAAGATAGGTTCTAAATTTGGCGTTTCTGACGCAATTCATCCTGGATCCACGATTTTCGATGGCAATATGCGTGTATCACCTTACCTAATCGAGATGCGCATGGGGCGGCGATTTTGTCACCCCGCGGTTTTCTATTTAAATTCTTATGTAGAAATATAGGAAACTATATAAAACAAAATGTCCTAACTATTTATAATACTTGACTTTCTTATCTGCTTCGAGTATCCATATTTATTTGCTTGTATAGGGGTTGTCAAAAAAGCGTTGCGGTATTCAAACGTTTTTTTCTACAACCCCTTATGCCGCACTTCCGTATTCCTGAACATTATTATGGAAAATGGTATAATTCGGCCAATTCATTTCGGCTTTTGTATATTTTTTGATAATCCATAGGCGCTTTTGGACAAAGGCTTTATCATGAATACTGCCGCCGCAAAAAAACAAAAGTTTACCCGAATTCAATCAATAAAATTTGAAGATTTTCTAAGCACGTACCCGCCGGGAGAAGTACAAGCCATTGGCAATCTGGGCGTCATTAGAAGTCCTAGCTCTACTCCCATTTTAATCAAACCGCGCTTAAAACTGTATTGCCCCAACAGCGTTTGCAGCGGCGTCCGGTTTTTTGATTCCTACCAGACCAAAAAAGTAACCTTAAGCGAAAAATGGTCCCGAATTTTTCTTCATTATTCCTGCGCCAACTGCAGGACGCACTCCAAAATATTTGCCATTATGGCACGCTGGAATACGGATATCGATGAAGGTGAAGCCATCAAAGTCGGTGAATGGCCGCCGTTTGGTCCCAAAGTTTCAGCGCGGGTAATCTCTATTCTGGGTGAAAATAAAGATCTGTTTTTGATGGGCCGCCGGGCTGAAATTCAAGGTCTGGGTATCGGTGCTCTGGCCTATTATCGAAAGGTTATTGAAAATCAAAAAGATCATATTATTGATGAACTCATGCGGGTTGTGCGCAGAACGGGCTCACCCGAGCCTTATATTGAAAAACTAAAATCAGCGAAAATGGAAAAAAGGTTTAAAGAAGCCGTTGAATTGATCAGCGACGCATTGCCGCAGGCGCTTCTAATAAATGGTTACAATCCTCTGGCGCTGCTGGATCAGGCGATCAGCAAAGGATCATATGCCCACAACGATACGGATGCGCTGAAACTGGCCACGGCGCTCAGAAGAATTTTAAGTGAACTGGCCGACCGTGTGGTCAGGGCACTGGAGGATCAAACCGATTTAGATGAGGCGGTTAACTTTATCCTGCAACACGACTGAGCACATAGAAATCTGACTTGCAGTTATTACAAGGTGCCGCAACGTCTGCATTGACTTTTCCTGCCACAATAAATTGAATATCCCCTAATTGACAAGGAGACGTGATTACGATATTTCTCGTCTGGTAACCCCGGGTTCCTTCATCCGAATTCAAACTGCATAACCTTATAAAAGGAGGGCATCCCTATGAAATGCCCGCAATGTCAGTTTGAGAATCGTGAGGGGGCAAAGTTTTGTAAAGAATGCGGAACTAAATTAGACCTCACCTGTCCCCAGTGCGGGAACATACTTCTACCCGACAGCAGATTTTGTGACGAATGCGGTTCTCAGTTGATCCCATCTTCCAAATGGGCCCCTAAAGAGCTCTCATTTGATGAAAAACTGACTAAAATTCAAAAGTATCTGCCCAAAGGCCTGACTGAAAAAATCCTTTCCCAAAGAGATCGAATTGAAGGCGAGCGCAAACCGGTTACGGTGATGTTTTGCGATATGGCGGGATTTACGCCCCTGTCAGAACAAGTAGGTCCTGAAGAAGCCTATTCGATTATGGACAAAGTCTACGAAATCCTAATTCACAAAGTCCACGATTATGAGGGTACCGTCAACGAGATGACCGGGGACGGTATTATGGCGCTTTTTGGCGCTCCAATTGCCCTGGAGGATGCGCCACAGCGTGCGGTTCGATCAAGCCTGGCGATTCATCGTGAAATGGTAAAATTCAGTAACAAATTGAAGCAGGAAAGAAAAGATATCCCGTCACTTAAAATGCGAATAGGAGTCCATACGGGCCCTGTGGTTGTCGGCACATTAGGAAATGACTTGCGCGTAGAGTTTAAAGCGGTCGGGGATACGGTGAACTTAGCCTCGAGGCTTGAGGGGCTGGCAAAGGCCGGAACGACCTGGGTATCAGAGGAGACATTCAAACGAACAGAGGGATTCTTTAGTTTTGAAGCTTTGGGTAAGAGGAAAATCAAAGGGAAGCAGGAATCGGTCAATGTGTACCAGATTATCGCCCCCAGTACCCGAAGGACCAGGTTTGACGTCAGTACGGCCATGGGGCTGACGCCCTTTGTAGGCCGGGAGCGCGTATTAGAAATTTTGATCGACAGCTTTACACGCGTCAAGATGGGCCGGGGCCAGGCCGTCTCCATTATTGCTGAAGCCGGCGTAGGCAAATCAAGGCTTTTGTATGAGTTCAGAAAGGCTGTGAGCAGTGAAGACGCGACTTTTTTAGAGGGACGCTGTCTCTCTTACAGCAAAGGCGTTGCTTATCATTTGCATGCCGATATCCTGAAAGCCAACTTTGATATCCAGGAAAGCGACAGGGATTCGGAAATCAGGCAAAAGGTACAGAGCGGGTTGCAAATATTGGGAGTGGATGAAGCTTCAAATTTGCCCTATTTATTGGAGCTATTGGGAATAAAAGATAGTGGAATCGACCACATTCAAATGAGCCTGGAGTCGAGAAAAGATCGCATCATTGAGACGCTAAAGCGAATTGCCCTTAAGGGTTCTGAAAGCCGTCCCCTTATACTGGCTTATGAGGATCTTCACTGGATGGATCAGAATTCAGAGGACGTATTGAAGTCTGTTTTAGAAAGCATACCGGGTGCCAGGATTTTATTGATATTTACTTACCGACCGGAATTTGTGCACACCTGGGGCGGCAAGTCCTTTCACAGTCAGGTAAATTTAAATCGGCTCTCCAACAGGGAGAGCATAGGGATGGTATCTCACCTTTTGGGCACAGTGGACATCAGCACGGAACTTGAGGAACTGGTTCTGGAAAAAACAGAAGGCGTTCCTTTTTTCATCGAAGAGTTTATAAAGTCCCTTAAAGACCTGAAGGTCATTCAGAGAAAAGAAAATAAATATGGATTGGCGCAAGCGATAAATGCGGTAACTATTCCTTCCACCATCCAGGATGTGATCATGGCCCGGGTCGACTCACTTCCAGAGGGTGCCAAAGAAGTGCTTCAGAATGGCGCGCTAATCGAGAGGGAGTTCGGCTACGCGTTAATTAAACAGGTAACGGGTCATCCGGAACCCGAATTGCTGACGCACCTTTCAGTTCTTAAGGATGCGGAGCTTCTCTATGAGCGAGGAATATATCCTCAATCCACCTATATCTTTAAGCATGCCCTGACCCAGGAGGTGGTGCATGATTCCATTTTAACCCAGAGAAAAAAGAAGCTTCATGAAATGATCGGAAATGCGATTGAAGAATTGTACAAAGACAATATTGGCGAGTACTATGAGGTGTTAGCCGAGCATTTTATTGAAAGTGAAAATTTTGAGAAAGCCGCTGAACATTCGAAATTGGCCGGTAAAAAGGCCCAGAAAGCCGCCTCATTTAAAGATGCGATTGAATACGCCCGGAAAGCAATTTATTGTCTTGAGAGATTACCTCAATCAGGTGCGACTCAAAAAAAAATAATTGATGCCCGAACACGTCTGGCGGGCTACTATCTGAGCTTAGACCACTATGTTGACGCCAAAGAGGCGGTCGCCCCCATTGCCGATTTAGCGCTGGAGCTGAATTATCAAAAGAGGCTCCCGATTATTTATACGGTTATGGGCACGTTTAGCCAATGGGTCGAGGAGGATTATTCACAGGCCTTTCGATATTTAGAGCAAGCATTTAAGATCTCCCAAAAAGTGAACGACGATACGTCTTTATGGTTTGCCAGCTTTTTTTTAGGAATTGCCCGATCGTTAAATTGCGAGTTTGAGAAGGGTCTTGAATATTTTCGCAAATCACTGGATTTAGGCCTGGAAGCCAATAATCCGATTATGATCGTTTTTGCAAAGGGCCTCATGAGCACCTTTAACTATATTTTTTACGGAAAGGCCGATCTGGCCTGTCAAATGAGCCAAGAGTCGTTACAGATGGCACAAGAGAGTGAAGATATATATCTAAAAGGCATGGCGTACTCGAGTTGGGGGATGGCGTGTTATTGCAAGGGATTATTTGATGAAGCCGAAAATAGTCTATTACAAGCACTGCCGTTATGTAAAAAAACGGCTCTGCTGGGCTGGGAAACCTGGGGAACGGGTTTTCTGGGCCATGCGTATGCGGATAGGGGAAATTACCAAAAAGCCCTCGATACGTACAAAAGAGGAATTTCGATTTTGGAACCGGTTAAATTATTTCCCTTTTGGATCAATTTATGGAAAATCGCCGTTGCAAGGTTGAAAGTGCTCAGCAATGACCCGGATATAAACCTGAGCAAAGTGTTTGAATATTATGGAAACATTAAGGTTAAAATCGCTAAAGGATGGGCGGCCAGATATGTTGCAGAGATTCTATTAAATATGGATAACCGGCATTTATCCGAGGCGGAGGACTGGGCCCAAAAGGCTTTTGAGGCGGATGAAAGCAACGGCACGATGTGGTCCTTAGCATGCGATTATATGCTATATGCCGACTTATACCAGCGCAAAGGCGATCGAAAAAAAGCCAAAGAAAACCATAGCAGGGCCATAGAAATTTTCACAGAATGTGGCGCCGAGGGATGGCGGAACAAAGCTGAAGAACAAATGGCAGCGCTTTTATAAAGACGGTTTTTTTCTTTTTTTGGAGTCTCCCAAAGTTTGTATAAGTTGGAAAAATCGGTAATTTCGAGGTTTGAAAAAATTTAAGATTGGCAAAAGAAATAAGCAATAATTTGCGGTTATCCCTTCATAGCCGTTATCCACAATTGAGCCAAAGTGTGGGTTTCAGCATCTAATATAAACTTGTTAACAAAAGTTTTACGAAGGTCGTTCTCACTAAATAAAGTGGCTATTAGATCATTTGCAATTCTGCAGCAGCAAACCGATTGTGACACAATAGATCGTGTTGAGGAGCGCAGGTTTAGTGGTTAAAGCCGGATATCGTATTTTTTACGAATGGCTGAATCGATCTCAGCGGGCATATAATCGGAGGTGGAGCGGGCTAAAATTTTTTTCGCGATGTCGCGGGCCCTTTTCCAGGCATCAAGGCTTCCGGCATTGATCCACTTGTCGAGGTTTTTGGTGTCGGTAACACCATTGCCGGCAAAGTATTCCGTTTTCATGATTTAATGAAATCAGCACCACGGGCTGCATCATCGATGACGTCCAAAGCCAGATGTTCCGGATCTGTCGGGATTCCGGCCAAAACTTTACAGGACAACCCGATGATTTCATCGTCAATTACGAATTGCTCATGGGCCACGGTGATCATGCAATTGAGCATCCCAGCAGCATGGTGCACGTAGTTGGAGCCTCCCATTGCCGCCAGCATCGTTGTCATTGCTTTTTCCCAACCTGCCTGGGCGTCGGGTATTTTGGCGTCCGTTAACCCGGAGGAGTTGTAGTTCGGGACCTTGATGTGGTCGGCCAACTGGTGAATTGCGGCATTCATCATACCACATTCTACCGAGCCTCCCTGGTACCCTAAATTCCAGAGGTTGGCCCTACCCGGAATCCCGCCGTAAAGTACCGCTGCGCCGGGCTGGATCATCTGGCAGATTGCAATACCCGCCAGCTGCTCGGCGTGTGTTTGAACGAGCGTGCCGGCCATGGTAATCGGGGAGCTCACCCCGGCCATGGGTGCGCAGGAAAGTGCAACAGGGATTTGATGACGCACCGCTTCCAGCATAATACGGGTCGAATGGGTGCATAGCCGCATGGGGCTGATGGCAAAGGAGGCGATGACCGAAACAAAAGGTCGCGCTTTGAGATTTTCTAAATCACCGGCAACCATGGAAGCAATGTCCATCATTTTGTGAAAACCATCAAAGTCGTTTACGCCCGCCATCACGTGTTTGGCGGTGGACTTGAGGCATGCGTAGAATACATTTTCATCGTAGAGCGCTTCGGGAATATCTTTGGGAATGCAGGGGCGCAGAAAAAAATGGATGTTGTCCAGCTGATCGACCAGCCGCCCCAGATTATAGAGATCCTGCAGTGTGGTATGACGGGCTTCCCCGGTCTCCAGATCGAGGATTTTGATGGCCGCACCTCCCGTGCCCAAATAGACGCGATCATCTTCAAGGTACAGATCATTTTTCCCATCCCGGCTGTACAGGACGACCCGCTTAGGCGCCTTGCTCACCAGCTCCATGAGCTGCTCCCTTGGAAAATAAATGCGGGAATCCTCGCGGTCCACCCGCATACCAAATTCCTCCATCATTTCCAGCGTCTCGTCCAGACCCGCTTCATATGAAAAACCGGTTTTTTCAAGCACAGACAATGCCGCCGCATGCAGGCTCTCCACCTGCTCGCAGCTGAGCGGCCGATAGTGACCTCCCTGCAAACCTTTGTGGCTCATAAATTGACTCCATTATTTCAAGTTTTAGTGCTGCCGGTGGCGTCGCGCCGACTTTCAGTTTGCCAAACTTTTGGCCAGTTGGGTGGCCGAGCTCGCATCCGGGGCGTAGCCGTCCGCACCGACCTCGTCGGCAAATTCCTGGTCAACCGGCGCTCCGCCCACCAGTATTTTGATCTGATCTCTGAGACCGCTATCTATTACATGATCGATGGTCGTTTTAATCATAGGCATCGTCGTCGTCAAAAGCGCCGACAAACCCAGCATATTCGGCTGATTTTCCCGGATGGACTCAACAATTGTTTCAGGGGGCACATCGATGCCCAGGTCGATGACCTGGAAACCAGCGCCTTCCAGCATCATGATGACCAGATTTTTACCGATGTCATGCACATCGCCCTGAACCGTGGCAAAAACGACCTTGCCGTACGGATTCATATCGCCTTCCAACAGCAACGGTTTTAGCATTTCATTGATAACGTGACTCATAAATTGGGCCACATCCAGGACCTCGGGGATCATGATTTCTTCACGTTCCATCATCCCGCCCACAATGCCCATGCCCTTCATCAGGCCTTCGTCCAGAATTTTTTTGGCAGATTCGCCCTGATCCAGCGCAAGCTGGACCAGTTCCCGGACTCGGGGCTTGTTACCGGCTGCCAAATTCTCTGCGATCTGCACAAAATCAGACATGACTTTCTCCTTTTTTACTAGATAATCGGTGCGAACCGTGTTTCGCTCATAATTTCAATTTCATGACGTTTTGCCGGTGCCCGGCCGTGCAAGTCCAGGTCGAACACCGGTTTTAATTCACTTCTTGTTTTCGTTGGGCGACAAATTCCAGCAACCGGTCACCGGCGGCCGAATCCAAATCTGGCTTCCGATATTCAGACAATCGCCGCCGGGCAACCTCCTCGGCGACTTCATCGATGCGCCGGCTACCGCCCTCCTGCCACTTCGGGTAGTTTTTGCGCTTCATGATCTCGGGAATAAAAAATTCATGCCGGCACAGTGCAATCGTCTTGGGCTGGGTGAGAAACTGCCCGCCGATGCCCACCGTCTCGATCGAGTCCAGACTCAGCGTGTCATCCGACACTTCGATTGGTGTCATCATTCTCCTGATCATGGCCAGCGCTTCTTCGTCCAGCATGAATTTCGCATAACTCATGGCCATGTAGGAACTTAAAATGCCGCAGGCATGCATCATGAAATTGACACCGCTTCTCATGGCGGCCGACAGGCTAAACGCGGACTCCAGGGCGGCCTGGGCATCGGTGAAATGCGCGTCTGTCAATCCGCCACCGCAGCGGCTGGGCAGATTGTAAAATCGCGCCATCTGAGCGGTGGCCGCAATAATGATGGAAAGCTCCGGTGCTCCGATGGCCAGGGCACCGGTCTTCATGTCAACAGGCGCTGATGCTGAACCGTAGACCACCGGTGTGCCGGCGCGAACCAACTGGGTAAGGGTCAGTCCGGCCAGGATTTCAGCGTTCTGCTGGGCCAAGGCGCCGGCCAGATTCACCGGGCCGGACAGCCCGGCCATGATGACGGATGTGATGATACAGGGTTGACCACAGTTCGCCAGCGCCATCAATGATCCGGCCATTTCTCGACCGAATTGTAGCGGGGACCGCGAGTTGATCAAACCGATGGTCACTGGCTTGTCCTGAATTTTTTGCCTGCCGCCGAATACAAAGCCGGCCATCGCGAGACTGTCTTCAACCGCCTGTTCGACGGCCGTGCTGCACATGAAGGGTTTATCGCATAAAAGAATGTTTGCAAGCATCATGTCCAGATAGGCCAACTTCGAAGGTCTGTCCGAAGGCTCCACCATCAGGTATCCGGTGACATCAATCTGTTTGGAGGTATGAATCAGCTTGCAAAAATTTTCGTAATCCTGCAGGATACCCTTGCGCCGTTCGCCGGTTGTTGTGACCATGTAAGGCGCCCCATAACCCGGGGCCGTTACAAAACTGTTTGCATCAACCGGCACACTTTTTTCCGGGTTGCGGGCTGAAAGCATAAAGTGCGACGGTACGGACGCCAGGGCCTGCTGGATGTTATTTTCAGCCATAAAGACGGTCTTGCCGTCTGTCTTGAAACCATTGGTTTTAAATATCTCCAGGGCCGCTTCATGGTTGAAAGCCACCCCGATGCGGCTTAGGATATCCACCGACGCATCATGGATCTGCATTATTTCAGGCTTGCTCAGCGCCGGCACGCGCTCATATGTTTGTTGAGTCATCTTTATTCAATCTCTTTCCAGCTGATATAGCCTTACTTGAACGGATCCCATCTGACTGTTTGCTCCTCATAGGACGGCGGAAACTGCTGCAAGAAAAGATCATAGTAGTAAAGCTCCTTGAACGATGCAAAGGGCATTCCGTACGCGGCCTTAGGCCTTTTTTTAATCTCCTCGGGATCGATGATCGTCGCGATGATATCGTCCATGATATCGTCCATGCCCACTCCCATGGAAAAACGCAATTTCTCACGGTTGGCGATCTGCTCGGGAAGCATGTCCCGAAACGCTTGGCGTAAAACATATTTTTCGATTTGCTTCTCACCGTAAATCTTCCAGTCCATCGGAATCTTACGGCTGAAGGCCACCACTCGCGAGTCAAGGAATGGAACCTGGTAGTCGACGCCGCTGGCCATCCACCCGCGATCAAGACGCCTCAGAGCCGTGTTATAAGCAATATCCACCAGCCTGCGGGCCAGCCGCTCCCGCTTTTCGGCGCTGTTGACCTTGGGATTCTTCAACACCATGCGGTAGCCGCCGAATAGTTCATCGGAGCCTTCGCCGACCAATACGCTGTTGAAGTGTTGTTTGACCATATTGGAAACATAGTAATTTGAGATTAAACCGCTGATACAATCCTCGTCAAAACTTTCCAGATGCCAGACGGCATCGGGGATGAAATCGGTAATATCCGCGTCTGTGATCTGGTAAATGCGGTGCTCCAGATTCAGAAACTCGGCCATGCGCTTGGCATTTTCCAGGTCCGGCCCGGGCGTCTTGGCGATCGTGCCCGTGAAAAGGACCAGATGGGGATTGTACTCCTTGGCAATGGCAGCTACAATTGAGCTGTCCAATCCCCCGCTTAACGAAACCGCCCCAACACCGTCCATGCGCTGGCGCACGGCTTCGATCATTAGATCCCGCAAAATTTTGGCGGCTTCGTCCGGACCAGCGCCGACCTCGGGCACCTCGGGCTGGAAAGCATCGAACGTTCGGATGCCCTTTTTGGAGCTGTAAATGTGGCCAGGGGGCAGTTCTTCAATGCCGAACTGAATGTGGTCGACAAGCCCCTTCATCTCGGAGCTGAAGTAAAAATTGCTGTTGTTACGTCCGAAGAACAGCGGCCGCGCGCCGATATGATCCCTTGCCAGCAGGACTTCTTCGTCCTTCTCCACAATGGCGCATGCAAAGCTGCCGTCCAGCCGGGAAAAGCAGTCCCGCTCGTATTTGTCGTAGAATTCTTTAAAAAGATCCAGATCGCTCATCCCTGAGGGTCGATCATTGAACAGTTCGCCGTCAAAAAGGATGTAAGGTGCTTCATCCAGGGAGGTACAATGGGTCCGGCGGGGTGACAGGTTGATCTCATTGGCCCCCGCTGCCCCGCGGTCGTCATAAAGCGTGCGCACCACAGAGTTGTCCGGACCGCGGTGGCGCATCAGCCGCAGCATTTTGCGCAGTTGTCCGGTGCTGTCGATGTCGAGTTTGGCATGCTGTGAAATAATGCCTGCAATACAAGCCATTTTCTGTTCTCCTCCGGATATTTTTTATAATCCAAAAATCAGCACGATGCCCGGCATTTCTTAATTTTGCTGATTCTGCATCGGGTGATGGTTCAAGTCCCCATCGACGGTGCCCTGGACCGGCTGCCTTTCCTCGGCAAAATCAAATCCGGTCCAGATTCCGATTGAACTGAGAATGGAATCCTGGGGGTGGAATTGCCTGAAAATCTGAAAGTAATAGGCGGCCTCCTTGCTGTTAATGTGGGCGTGTGGATGTCGGGCGCGAATGCGCTCCACATCCGCATCACGCAATTGTTTTTCGGCCATCCTAGCACCGAGGCTTTCGCAGCCGGCGCCCTGGGTATACTGGACCTTGTAGCGCCAGAGAATCTCCTCCGGCAGATAGCCGGTGTTTTCAAAGGCTTTGCGCAAGATCCATTTCTCTACTCTGGCGCCGTTATGCTCGCGTATTTTAAGCTCCGGGGCTATCTTCATTGCCAGATCCACCATGGCCACGTCAAAAAACGGGACCCTGAGCTCCAGGCTGAAAAGCATTCCCATGCGATCTGCCCGCTGTAGATTAATATTGTGAACGCTGGCGGTACAGCGCCGGGCTTCGGCGTTGAGCTTTTCTGGCGGAAAGTGTTTCATATAATGATAGCCGGCAAAGAGCTCATCGGCACCTTCACCTGTGAGCACCACGGTTACATAATCGGCGGCCAATTGACAGGTAAAGTAACACGGTACGGCACAGCGCACCAGCGCCGGATCATAGGTTTCAAGTTTCCGGATGACCAGCGGAAGGGCTTCATAATAATCATCCTCTGAAAATATGAGTTCATGATGGGTGGCGCCGATATGATCGGCGGCAATTCGACCTGCTTTCAGATCGTCGCTCAATTCGCCTTTCGCATCCCGCATCCCGACCGCAAAGGTGTGCAGGCGCGGAATGTTTTCAGCGGCGATCGCAGCCACCAAGCTGCTGTCCAGACCGCCGCTGCAAAAGGACCCGACCGGAACATCCGGATCGGACAGCAGTCTGTCCTTGACCGCTTTGATAAACGTCCGCCGAATCAACTCACCGGCTTCTTCGACATCGGCAATGCCATCATCCCGCACCTCGGGAACTCGGTAATACCGCACCAAACCGTTGCGCGGTGTGTAATAATGCCCGGCAGGAAACTCATGTACTTCATCAACCCCCGCTAGGGTCATAGCGCCCAATTCGGAGGTAAAATAGATCCGATCCTTGTCATAGCTATAATAGAGCGGCTTGATGCCAATGGGATCCCGCGCCAGCATCACATTAGCCCCATCGAAGATGGCAAAAGCGAACATGCCGTTCAGCTTTTTGACGCATTCAGGGCCTTCCTCACGATAGAGGTGCAAAATGACCTCCGTGTCAGAGTTTGTCGTAAAATGATATCGGGGCGTCAGGTCATTTTTGAGTTCTGCGAAATTGTAAATTTCGCCGTTGCATATAATGCCGGATGCGCCGCCATTTGCCAGAATGGGTTGGTGGCCGTGGGTCACATCCACTATGGACAGCCGGGTGTGGCCGAAAACTCCGTTTTCGAATATATGAAGGCCCCTGTCATTCGGGCCGCGATGCGGTAAGGCATCCAACATACGATTAACCGTTTGGGTGTCTTGGCCACCGATACAACCTGCGATGCCGCACATAAAATATCCTTTCGCTGATAATCGTTGAAATATTCGTTTGGCGGTTTATTTTACAATAAATATTGCTATCTAAAATTATTTTAGCTATACTTATTTCAGTTAAAGGCATCTGTCAATGATTTATTCGGTGCCCATAATTGAATACCCTCTAATGGCGGGGCATTGCTCAGGGTCAGTTCCGCGTTTAATCAACCGGGGGGGGTAAAGAGCGTAACGCGGAGGCATAAAAGTTGCCTTGACCTCAGATGGGTATTTTGTTAGCGTCGACGGACCGCTGATGTGATAAAATGTCAAGGGGCCGTCACTCACCGGCAGACCGGCGTTTTGGTTTTTTTAACGTCTGCGATATGTTTATTTCAGAGAGGGTGTTTCTCATGGCAGGTATCAGAAACACACAGATGACCAAGGGGAAGAATATCACCCTCAAGAATCATAAGACCACATCTTCGCCCGACAAGGTCAAGGAGGTCATCTTTTTAATCCGCAAACTTATGCACGGTGCCGAAATGTACACCAAAGAGTTGAACAAAAAATACTCCATTACATCGGCCCAACTCAACTGCCTCGTGGCGCTTTACGAAAACGGTCCGCTGCCGCCCTCCCAAATTGCCCGGCACATGATGGTCAATTCCAGCACTGTTACCGGCGTCATCGACCGTTTGGAGCAAAAAAGACTCGTTCGGCGCCAACGCAACTCGCCGGATCGTCGCATCATAAACATCCAATTAACCCCTGACGGAAAAAAAATGGCTGAAGTTGCCCCGCCGCCGATCCAGCAGCGCGTCGTGGATGGGCTGCAACAGCTGTCCCCCAATGAATTAAATCTAATTATCCGTTCTCTGACCAAGCTCACCAAAATGCTTGACCTTCAGGATCTTGAAGTCCAATGAGCGATCCGTGACACCCGCCACCGTTGGTTTCAATTAGCTGAGACAAAACCTTGAATTAGGATTTTGACAACAACTCTTTTATCATGTAACTATTTCAATTGAAAATATTATAGAAACAATTAAT
>CAMYLV010000018.1 GCA_947259495.1 uncultured Desulfobacterales bacterium
TTGGTTGATACGGACTAATTTTTGAGACTCATCAATCATAAAAGATTAACCGCTTTGCAAAATGAAATTTGCAATAACAAATAAATGCCCAAGATGTAAATTGCCGCTGAAAGGTACACAAAGATGCCAATACTGTGGTTATGTTTTACCAAAAAATTTAAAGTTTAGCAAAACATTCAGAAACAAGTTGGAAGGTATTATTGGTGCGCTTAGCAAAGACCAGATATATGCAACTAATAAGTCGAAATTGACAGATCATGACGGAACCCGTTCAGGAGCTGATAGGCGGAAATATCAAATTATGAATTATTTTCCAGAAAGAAGATCGGGTAAAGACCATAGAAAAAGGGTTGACCATAGAAGCCAAGCAGCAAGAAAAAGATGATAAGACTGTAGATTTTGTCTAAACCGTGAAAAACCATACCTACGTGAAACGTTAATAGATATTTAGAACACAATTATTGGAGGCCTCTAAAAACCTTTGATAACTCCAACTTATCCGTAAAATTAATCGTCTTTAAAAACTACTGATACTAAAAAATATCACGAATTATAAAAATACCATTTTCTGGTTAGTGTCCTGCGGAGCTGAGGTATGTAGGAAGGGAGTGGATATTTTGAGTTGAGGTATGAATAAAAAAACCCAGCCGAGCAACTGGTTGCGCATTGATTTAGAATAATCTGATATATCGTATTCATTTTAGTTTTACCATAACATTCAGCTTTTTATACCAATGTGCCCTCCAATAATCCCTCCGGGTAGCTGATCCGGTGGCAGTTTAGTTTAAGTTTAATCTAAATTTTACCGATATAACACCACAGGAACTTTCACTATGCACATTATATACTTTATAATCATTTCCTTTGTTGGAATAACATTCTATCTCGTTTTGTCCATGATAAGGAAGCAAAAACAAGATAAACAAAAATATGATTAAAATTATCATGGAATCAGACGACAAAAATATTAAAAAACACAAACTTGAATATCTTGAATTAGCCTTAAAAATTAATAAACTTCGCTTCAAAGGCGCAGAACCGCCCTTTGAACTTATTATGCAAGCCCAGAAGGCTGGCCGTTTAGCCGGAATTTCAGAACACCAATTAAACAAACTTTTATTCGGTTAGGATATTCAGTGGACCACTCTAAACGAGGCCGCATTATGAATAAAATAAAAAAGTTTAATACCTACTTAACCACTCTGGATGCCGAAATATTTAAGCAAATCAAAAAACTCGCAGCAAAATTTAATAAAGAAAAAAATGACCTTTTGGAGGAAGCGGCTCAGGATTTAATTAAAAAATGCAAAAACCAAGAATCATATTTAATAATGTCATTTTTTTTAAGATCTCTTGCTACCAAATGTGTTTAAGAAAGATCATACTATATGTATCTTGACCATTTTTGTTTGAACCTCAAACCTTTTGAGATGAGTCCAGATCCCAGATTTCTCTGGCTCGGCGAAAAGCACAAAGAGGCCTTAGCCGCTCTTGAATACGGCATACTTGAAAGCAAGGGATTTTTGGTTTTGACCGGCGACGCGGGTACTGGAAAGACGGTCCTGATAAACGGTCTGTTAAAATCAACCCGGGTTAAGGCGATTACTGCCGCCATCCCTGATCCAGATCTAGAAATTCTGGATTTTTTTAATTTTCTTTCTGAAGAATTTCAGATGAATAAAACCTATGAGAGCAAAGGCAGCTTTCTGATCGAATTTAAGCATTTTCTGCACGAAGTGTATCAATCGGAAGGAAAGGTGTTGTTAATCATTGACGAGAGCCAACGTCTTAATCATGTTCTTCTTGAACAGATTCGAATTTTATCAAATATCGAGCTCAATGATCGAAAATTGATAAACATTTTTTTCGTGGGCCAAAATGAATTTAAGGAAATATTGAGGGAGGAGCGCAACGTCGCGATCCGAAAAAGGCTTGCGGTCAGCTACAACCTGGAATCTTTGGACCGGAAAGAAACCGAAACCTATATCGATCATCGCCTTAAGATTGCCGGTGCCGCTGAAAACCTGTTCACTCCTGAAGCCATGGGTGACATTTTTTCCTTTTCCAGGGGTCTTCCTCGTTTAATCAATATTACATGTGATCATGCCCTTCTGATTGGTTATTCAAAAGAATTAAAACAGATAGATGACGGTGTAATTGAAGAGTGCAGGAGAGATCTCCAGATATTAAGTGACACGGAAATACACCGGGAGGAAAATGAGCGCTTTGAGGAGAGTCAAGAAATATATGAAACTAACCAACCGCCTAACGAAGTTCATGACAGCAAAAGGATCTGGCTATATGCGAGTTTTTTCCTGGCTTTGATCATTATCGGGTATCTATTGCTTAATTTCGGGTGAAAAAAATCGAAACACAAAAGGGACGCAAAATCTATCCCCAGCGGATCGGTATTGTTGAACCGGTATTTGCCAACATTCGCGTGCACAAGCGTATGGACAAGTTTAATAAGGGGCAAGATAAAAGTAAATATCCAGTGGTTGCTGTATTGCATGGTGCACAACATAGAAAAGATCATCAACTTTGCCATGGCATAAGGGGGGGTGTCCAGTGGGCGAACAGGTCGAGGGGTTAAAAGCAAAGTCATCAGAGAAAAATATAGGCTCAAAAAAGAATAGATTTGTGATTGGCCAGCTTATATAAGATATATGTTTCAATTACTGCATGAATTTTGTAATCATGACAGCAGCAGCATCAACGGTATATTACATGCCTTTACCGACTAATCAAAGGACGAACTCCTTTTATCTTTCCTTTTTACATTCTTGACCACTAATTATTTTTCAGCTATCAATTTTAAAGATGTACACGGAATTGTTTTCTTTTATATCGCTTTTCATAATAATGTTCTTAATTACAGAATTGGGGTATAAGTGGTTTTAGAAAAAAAGCGTTGGAATAAGGGAACGTTTTTTTGACAACCACTGTGAAGGAGGATTTCAATGGGTTGGTTTGGAAAACTAGCATTAGGATCATTGGGGATGCTGCTTGGCGGGCCCCTTGGAGCTATCGCGGGAGCAGCTCTGGGGCATGCCCTGATTGATAAAAAGGCCGATTTCGCCCGGCAGGCTACCAGGGCAATACCGGAACCGGAATTCGCATATGCTGAAAAGACCCAGGCTGCCTTTTTTATCAGTTTGTTTTCAATCCTGGGCAAGCTTTCCAAAATAGACGGTGTGGTATCCAAAGATGAAATTGCAGTTGTACAGGATTTTATCAACAGATTGCCTATTGACGAAACAGAAAAGCAATTTGCCCGGCAGGTTTTCAACGAGGCCAAAAACTCACCATACCTGATAGATGATTTTGCAATCCAGTTGTACCAGGCTGCAAAAAACCAACCTACGCTGCTTCTCTCTTATTTTGATCTCCTCTTCAGGATCGTTGCGGCCGACGGCACTTTTCATTCCGCAGAGGAAGCCGCTTTAAAGAGAGTTAAAGAGATTTTTAATATCAGCGATAATCAATATGAAGATACAAAAGCTGTCTATTTCAATGACCTTGATAAACATTACAAAATCCTAAACTGCACACCTGAGTCAACAAAAGAGGAAATCAAATCCAATTACAAAAAATTGGTAAAAGACTTTCATCCCGACGTCATTATCTCAAAAGGACTTCCGGAGGAATTTATTGAATTTGCCTCAAACCGCTTCCGTGAAATCCAGGAAAGTTACGAAAAAATAAGGCAAGAACGAAACTTTTGATCTGCATAATAAGTGTTATATAGGGGTTGTCAAAAAAACGTTCCGGTATTCCACCGTTCTTTTCTAACTGAATCTTGCATTAAAATTAATGAGACGCTATTCCGGAACATTATTATGGAAAAGGGTATAAAGACCCGAATGAAAATTCATCAATAAAAAGGGAGAGAGCACGTGCAAAATATATTTCGGTACAGAAAAGTTATGGGATTAACCGTGTTGATTTCAATATTCTTGCTATGCTTGCAGCAATCCCCTGTGCGGGCCGTTATGATAACCACTGAATACTTCATTCAGCACGGTTCTAAGCAGCTTTCGGACCGGGCGCGGGTAAGAGCCTTTCTTAACAGGACGGATGTGATAGCTCAAATGTAGACATATGGTATCAGCCGCGAGGAGGCGCTAGCCCGGGTCGATCGCCTGGCGGATAGCGAAATTGCCTTGATAGCAGACAAACTGAATCAGATCCCAGCCGGAGCAGGAAGCGTTTATTCAGCAGATGGCAGTTTTCTTTTCTTTGTAGGCGTGGCTCTTTATGCAATCTTTATGGCTATCGTATTGTGGTTTTCGTTTAACGGTGAAAAGGACAGCTCAGGGTCATAGACGGACGATTCAAACCGGAAAATGGGTGTGATTTCACTCGCCGTTTTTGGCTCAGTTGCCAGAAATGAATTTTGAGGACTTCCAAACGGCCTCGCAGCTTAAACGCTTAAAGGTTTTCGATTTTCCACTTTGTGATCGCTTCGTTTAAGCTTTTTACCAGATTTTCGATTTCCTCGATGGTGTCCAGCGCAGCGACTCTTAAATTCAACCGGAGCTCGTTTTCATAGCGCCTCTTTTGCCGCTCTAATTCATCATCAATTTGCTCTTTGCTCCAGGTCAGATGTGATTTCACGATCTTGCGACGGGTCATAAACTCATCAAAAGAATGTTCAAAATCACGTTCCAGAATGGAGACCATTTCGTCATAGGAAGGTATTTGAAATGTGCCGGCTAAAACCTGGTTCAGTGACTCCCTGAGCATCTGACGCGCACAGGTCTTGGCATCAGAGAGGTAAAGGGGTGTTCTTTCTTTTTGAAGTGTTTTCATTTTAGTGTCTGATGATAATCATTAAGCTGCCTGCTGTCTAATTCGAACCTAAGCCCCACAGATCGGTTTTAGAATAGCGCAACGTTTTTTTGACAACCCCTATAGGCCTTCAGTTCGCCGAAAGGAATGAATACATATACAACATTTTGATTCATTTAGGGAGCAAATTCTTAAGCATGAATTGCATTAAACGGCAAACCTTGGCTATCATCGCTTCCAGGCCCATTTTCATGAAATATGAATAAAATAAAAAAAAATAAAAAAAAAGCTTGACATGCCACAATGTAGTAGTGTAAGAAGAAGCTACCCCACAGATCTATGCTTCTAAAGCATACCTCTATGTCCTCCTCATCTGGCGACTCATATCCCCATGAGTCGCCATTTTTTTGTGCCTTTTATCCCTTTCCGGGTCTGCTTGCATCAATTGTAATCGTTGTTATTATGGTAAAAATAAAAGTATACCGCTTTCTATAGTAAAATTCCGAGTCACCGACCACCCGCAGAGCGGGTGGCGTGGATTTTTCCGCTACAGGCGGAAAAACACAAAGACTCGGCAGTGCCTTAGACGGTGGGGGTGAAACCGGGTGCTTTGCACCCGGTTTGAAAACACCCAAATACAGAATTGGGGTATAAGTGGTTGTAGAAAAAAACGTTTGAATTGCAGAACGTTTTTTTCTACAACCACTATAATTCCGCCGGGTTCGCCGGATGGATGTTTATGTGCCTATTTTTTGACAATCTGTGCGCTTTGGGATATGTAATGGTTGTCAAAAAAAAGGACATTACCTAAACGCTTTTTCTTTCTGAATCCTGCATGCAATTTAATGCGAAGTTGAGAGTACCCTTAACGACAAACTGTTTAGTTGATTGTAGATGTAAAACGGTGCAAATTTGGTGATTGGATCTGGACCCCTAAAAAGCTACCGCAGTTAACCCGTATCTAAAGGAGGAAAGAATGAATCACAAAAATTGGGCATTTTTGGTCTTCTTTCTGGTCATCTTTGTGGCGTTTTTAGCACCTTCGTGCGCCAAAAAAGAATTAAAAACTGAAACCACAATGTCAGAGGAAGAAGCTCGCAGGCAAGCCGAGGAGGAAGCCAGACGAAGGGAACTCGAACGGCAGGCTGCCATACAGGAAGAATCCCTTAGAGAGGGAGAGCTCAAAGCGGACAGCGAACGAATGCAAAGCACCAGAGAAATGTTCGAAAATGAGGACGTCTTCTTCGAATTTGACAGCGCCAGCTTATCGGTCGAGGCTCAGGAAATTTTGCGAGCAAAATTTGAATGGCTTAGAGATAATCCCGGCGCACGTGTTACAATTGAAGGGCACTGTGATGAGCGCGGCACCAACGAGTATAACCTGGCACTCGGCGACAGGCGTGCTTACACTGCTAAAGCCTTCCTGACCGACCTGGGCATTGATGATGCCAGGTTAGCCACGATCAGCTATGGCGAAGAGCAACCGATCGATCCCCGTGCGTCCGAGGAAGCCTGGGCCAAAAACAGGCGGGCTCACTTTGTGATCAAGTAAGGGTTGCCGGCGATTGTGAATATTATGCTCGCATCTGGTTCTATGCTTATTTTTAACATCATTCGAAACGGATAATACCCCCATCCCGTATGCCATAATTACGGTAATCTCATGACGGCTCGATCTCTGCTGGCGGCACCTGCCAGACGCATTGCTTTTTTCATATCACCACACGGATTTGGTCATGCCGCACGCGCAGCCAGTGTCATGGAAGCGTTGACGGCAATAGAACCCTCAATTCAATTTGATATTTTTACCACCGTGCCGGACTGGTTTTTCGCCAATTCCAATTCATTTGCCTTCAAATACCATTTCTCGCTGACTGATATCGGTCTGATTCAGAAAACGCCCTTTCAGCCGGATTTGCCGGCAACTGTTCAACAGCTGAAAAAGTTTTTGCCTTTCGATCAGGTACAAATTACTGCGTTGGCTGAAAATTTGCACCAGCGGAATTGTGAACTGGTGATTTGCGATATCGCTCCGATGGGAATCCAAATTGCTCAAAAGATAGGGGTGCCTTCAATTTTGATCGAAAATTTTACCTGGGACTGGCTCTATCAAGGATACAGCGACGATGGGCTGAATGAATTCAGCGCGTATTTGCGTGCTGTCTTTGCTGAAGCCACCTTCCACGTACAAACCGAACCGGTTTGCAAATCTGGCGCAACGGATTTAGCGGCCGCCCCGGCCAGTCGAAAAATTCAAATTCCTGCCGGCAAAACCCGGCGCAAATTGGGATTGCTGAACAGCCGCAAAGTCGTCATGATTACCGCCGGGGGTGTCCCCAAAAACTATGGTTTTATCGATAAACTTAAACTTGAGACCGATATCCATTTTATCTTACCGGGTGCCGCCCATGCTGAATCCATTCGAGACAATCTCATTCTGTTGCCGGAAAACTCATCGTATTTTCATCCCGATTTGATCAATGCCGCTGATGCGGTCCTCGGCAAAGTCGGTTACAGTACCCTCGCGGAAATTTATCAGGCGGGCGTCCCATTCGGTTACGTTGCCCGGCCCGATTTTCGTGAATCGAAACCCCTGGTTGATTTTGTGGAAAACCATATGAGTGGAATGGCCATTGAGGAATCTGAATTTCAGAATGGAACGTTCACCAACTGTCTCAAGAAACTTTTACAGATGCCGCGCGCCCGGTGCCACAGACCCAACGGGGCCGATCAAATTGCCGGCTTCATTGCCTCTTTGTTAAACTAATTTGAAATATATTAAAAAGAAAATGGAAACGCCTCATGCTGCGCTTGGGATTATGCTGTCTTTTTTGCAAAGCACCAATTAAATTTAGGCGAACTACCGCCAAATATTTGGCAGCGCAATCCCGTCGGCATCAAACAGCATATCTGTCCGCCATATGTCTACACAATGCGGCTGCGCTCATGAATGCATTGCAATTCTGTGCACAAAACGGGATCGGCGGCTTTCGGGTTAACAGCCAGATATTACCGCTGAAAACCCACCCTACACACCAATACCAAATCGAGGATCTACCAGATTACCAACAGATCCTGACACAATTTCGGAAATGCGGTGCGTTTGGCCGCAAACACAGTCTACGCATCTCATTTCATCCGGATCAATTTATTTTGCTGTCATCACCGGATTCTGGCGTTACCCAACGGTCTGTTGCCGATTTAAGATACCAGGCAGAAGTGGCCTCATGGATACAGGCCGATGTGCTCAACATCCACGCCGGGGGAGCTTACGGAGACAAGGGCAAGGCACTGCGCCGTCTGGCCCGCCGTATTGAAAAACTGCCCGATTCTGTGCGAACCCGTCTAACACTGGAAAATGATGATCGCATTTTTAGCCCTGCCGATTTACTGCCGTTTTGCAAAGACACCGGCATTCCTTTCGTGTATGATGTCCATCACCACCGCTGCCTGCCCGACGGCATGCGTATAGAACGCACCACCGAAAAGGCACTAGAAACCTGGAATCGAGAACCGCTTTTTCACATCTCCAGTCCGCTGGGCGGTTGGAAAGCAAAAAACGCCCGTCGTCATCACGATTATATTAACATAAAAGATTTTCCCAAAAACTGGTTGGATTTGAATATAACAGTTGAAGTTGAAGCCAAGGCCAAAGAGCTGGCGGTTTTGAAATTAAAAAAAGATATCCGAAATCAACACTGTCACACACGCGAATGGAAAAAATGACGCTGCATTACGATCCCTTGCAGATTTTTAAGGCCAGTAGGACGCCGGTCGGTTTATACGCGCGAGAAAAGTGGCTCAAGGACCGGCAAAAGCCGGATTGGCGGGCCGCTTTTGAGTCAACGCTGGCACTGTTATATAAGGGTCAATCGGCAAATGGATCCTGGCGCCATTCGGTGACCATGACCATCCGGCAGCTTTTCGGTCTGCATTTGACCATCCGCCAGCCGACTCCACAAATAAACAAAGCCCTGGATTGGCTTTTGGATAAGGTTCAGCGCCAATTCCATTTGAACAACGACCGGAATAAAGAAATCACAGATCTTCAAATGTTTGAACAGCTGCCGTTCGTGGCTGGCCGTCGGGATGGTTTCCTTCTGGGTGCCACCCTGTTTCTGGCGAGCATCTTTGATCGGCAAAACCACCCCCAAATCCTTTCACTATATCAACTGCTCAATGAAGATGCGCAAGAAAATCAGGCCTATTGGAGAGACCTGACGTGCTTTAACAATATTTTGAGGGCTTTTGTGGTTCATCCGATATACGCGACCAAAGGCGCCGTTCGCGCCGCCGTTGGCCGTTTAAAGGCTCTTCAGACAACTGTAGGCGACTGGGGGCATCAGTTGCCGTTTTATCAGATCGTCAACGCCCTAGCCCATCTTGACCTGCCTCAGGCCGAAAATCAGCTACAGCGTGCGTTTCGCTATATAGTTGAATCACAAAGACCGGATGGAGCCTGGGGCACTCACCAACCGGAGTGGAATACCTTTCTCGTGGTGCATGCACTCAAAAACAAAAATCTTTTTTAACCCCGGGCGCCCCGCGTTTCGATCGATGGCTATCCGCTTGACAAGCGCTTGTTTTCCTGCCAAGTGTTACGCTGTGGCAGACTAAATCTGCAAGCCAACCGGTCGCACGGGCTTTCGCCGCAACAAAAACCAAGGCTATCTTAAAAATGCATCTGCGGCCATTGGGTTAAGCCCGTTGCGCGCCGAAGGTTCTCGTACAACGGGATTAAGCCCGTCGCAGGAGAATTAAACAAATTCAGACAGGAGCCTCAGGCATGCATGATCTATACATTCGTTTGGCCAAACACCTGGAAAGCCTTATCATGGGCTACCCGTACACCGAGGAACTCCTTGATCTGCTAAAGGAAATGTTTAGCCCGACTGAAGCGCTGGTGGCGCTGGCCATACCCAATGATCTTGATCCGTTGCAGGTCGTCAGCCTGAAAAATATCTCTGCGCGAGCGGATCTTCCCGTAGTAGAGGTTGCTGAAGCATTGGAATCAATGGCCGATCGCAATATGTTGTTTACGGCACCCGTTGAAGATGGGTCCATCGGTTATGCCCTGCTGCAAGTGGGTTACGGGTTACCCCAGACATTTTTCTGGAAAGGAAAACAGGATGATACCAGTAAACGCATGGCCAAACTGGTGCTAAAATATTTTACGGTTCCAACCACCCACAAGATTTACGGCGGCGTACGCACTAAATCATTCAAATACAGTCCTGCCAGCACGAGCATTGAGATCCCCATGCAGGGCGTCATGCCGAATGAACAGATCGGCCCCATCGTTGAGGCGGCCACCAGAATTGCCGTGGCCCATTGTCCCTGTCGCATGTCGGCAAAGATACTGGGCCGCACCGATTGCCCCCATAGCCTTGAAGTGTGCGTCAAGTATGACGAGATGGCAGAATTTGTCATTGATAAAGGCCTGGCCCGCGAAATTTCAAAGGATGAAGCGCATCAGATAATGGAAAACAGCGAAAAAGAGGGGCTGGTTCATATGGTGGACAATGCCCAGGGGCAAATAAAACATACATGTAATTGCTGCGGGCACTATTGCTGGAACGTCGGCATTATTCGACGTCGTAAAATACCGCGCGACCAGTTAATGGCGGTCTATTTTATTCGCGAAACCGAATTGGACGAATGTATCGGCTGCGGGGCTTGCGCTGAAATTTGTCCGGTGGATGCGGTCAAAATGGTTGATGATAAGCCCCGGGTGGATCCGGATTGGTGCATCGGCTGCGGTGTGTGCGCCGTTCAGTGCCCGGCAAGTGTTATATCCATCAGCCGCCGTATTGAAAATCAGGCCCCACAAGACTTTGCGCAACTGCATCGGCAGATCAAGAAGGAAAGAGGACTTTAGAACCCGTCTTAAAAATACATCTAACCCGCCTGCGGCGGATAGGCGCCCAACAGTCCGCCAATATGTGTGGCGGATTACCCCGCCAAAACGGTATTTCACATCAATTTTTATGAATATTAGGGAGCTCAAAAAACCGATTCAAAGCCGTATTCACACCTGCCGTGTCTCCTCCCCAATCGCCATATAGGGGTTGTCAAAAAAACGTTTCGGTATTCAGGTTCAACAACCCCTTATGCCGCACTTTCGTATTCCGGAACATTATTATGGAAAACGGTATAACTGTGAAATAAAGTACTCATTAATCAGGAATCCGTTTCATAAGATCTAGCACGCAAAGACAACATCTTAAACAGGCCTTGCGCTATATGCCCATAATGGCTGACTTGCCTGTCGCATATTCGTTGGCATAAAGCTTGCTAGTCCATATAACCGCGTTGAAGGAATACCCCGATTTGCAGATGAAACCACTCTGCTACCCGGATCGCTTAGGTTGGCTGCTTCACACCGCAATAAAGGGGTATTGAGTGTTTAAAGTTCTTTGTCGAAGCAAATATTAGCACTTGCAGATTCAAAGGTAAGGAGAAATAACCTTGGGCACAAATGGGGACGAGGTTAGCAAAAAGGATAGAGGCGGGACACGATCCGGGCATGACAGGCGGCAAAATAATGAGCCCTATACGGGCATTGAGAAAAGATCCGGCCGCGAACGCAGAAAAGGCTTTGACCGCAGAAGCGCCCTGGCACGACGCAGAACCCCCGGTCGCAGGAGTAAAAACGGCAGCTGGGATGGAACCTGCATCGAACGCCGCGATATTTTTCGAAAATAAAGACAGCGGCGCTTCGAGAAATCAAAAAATATCATTGAAAAAGTGACCATATGGCCAGAACCGAAAAAATAATATTTATAACCCACAACCCGAAGACATCCAGCGGGCCAATGTCTGTCAATGATCAAAGAGCCAGCAAACGGTTCGACCATGAAGCCCCTTTGGTTATCAAAAATTGTGATTGCGGAACATTTGCTTGCGGCAGAATGTACAACTACAGCCGCGGCGGCATCTATTTCGAATCAGATGCCGCTTTTGAACCCGGCACTTGTGTCCGAATCGACATCGAAGAATCACAAAACGCTCTGGCAGCAGATCATTATTATGCCACGGTAAAGTGGACCAAAGAAATCTCGGCTGCGGTGGTTTTGTATCGTCATGGGATCGGCATTGAATTCGACGCGGCCACCAACAGCGCTGCGGGCACCGGAAAACTGCGCCTCATTCAGGGCGGCTCCGGTCAGGATGAAAACTGAACAGGAGCAACAGTTGAAGCGAACAGCTGATTCATAAGCAACAGCAAACTGAACCACAAAAGCGCCACCGACAGCTCCGATCCAAAGCCTAATTAAACGCACACCTCAGCAAAACGGTTGCCCCCTGACTCCAAATAAGGCAGAGCCTTCAACGGTTCTGCCTTAATTTTCTGAGGCGGTAAACATTTGGGTTGCAACTCAAGTCTTTCGATTTATTGTCCCACAGAATTTTGATTTTTGCCGATCCAACTATCCTGGAGAAACAGTAATATCAGTATAATGTTGACTGTTGATTCATTGATCCTAACTTAGAATAAGGAACGATCTTACAAATTGCATATCACCCACACGGGTGAAGGCGGTACAATAATCTTACGTGGTTATATGGAAAGTTACAGTCGTTTACGTCCGATCGTGATCGCACTACGAAGATCACAAATGCAGGATGAATAAATTGACACCCCCCCTTCGGGTCCTGCGTGCCCTTCGTGGTTGAAAGAGACTAGCTTGGGCTTTCTGCATAACCGTATTATCTTTAATGCATTATTGTTTCGCCGTTTTGAGTCCAAAGAAGAAATGCACTAGCAATGCCCGGAGCGCTCGAGTATGAATTCTGAAACGGTCATACCCATTTTTCCGCTGGGCCTGGTCTTATTGCCCCGGATGTCTTTACCACTGCATATTTTTGAGAACCGCTACAAACAAATGACCAAAGCGTGCCTGGCGCAGGACAAGGTATTTGGCATCGTGTATTTTAGCGGCGAACAGTTCGAAACAAAGGGTTGTACCGCTCGAATTATAAAAATACTGAAACACTATGATGATGGCCGCCTGGACCTTGTAACCAAAGGAGAAAACCGCTTTCGCATAAAGGAACTGTTCGATGAAAAACCCTATCTGGAGGCGAAAGTCGAATTTTTTGATGATCATCCGGAAGAAAATGCAGATTCAGAAACATCGCAAAAAATGGCGCACACATGTATCCAGCTGCTCAAACAAATAAATACCATAACCGATCAATACGCCGCTGTTGAATTCAACGACCAGCTGGATACGAAATCGGTTTCCTTTTTAGCCGCAGCATGCGATGGTTTTAGCTATCAGGAAAAACAGCAGTTTCTGGAAATGACCGTCACTTCCAAGCGATTGCAAAAGACGGCAAAAACCCTTGAAAAACTGGTTCATCGTCTGAGCATTACCCGGGAAATTGAGCGCATCATTGGCGGAAACGGAAATTTGCCCGAATCTCTTCAAAGCGGGCTTAAAGATGAACAAAACTAAACCTGAATTTCGGAATATTAATATGGAAAGCGGGTCAAACCCGAAAAAGTAAGAGGACCCCCTCAAGCATTGTTTTTTAGTTTGAATATTTCTCGCGGAATGCCTTGCGGCGCTCCCTTTTTTTTTGCAGTTTTAAACTTTGCAGGCTTCTTCGGTCTAAACCACTGCGGCGATAGCGTAGAAACCGTCTTTCCGGGAAGTGTTCGGAAGATGTAAATTGGCGACGATCCGGCAGGGAGCGCCGGCCGCCCCGATCTTTGATTGAACGAATATTAACTGTGTCAGCCACTGTGCAAAGCCTTTTTCGGTGAATCGGTTTTTCGTCCCGCCGGTGACAGGCGACTGCAAAAATCAATGATTTTTTCTTAAACTCGTCCGCTCGATCCAGACATCGTATTTTACAGATTGCAGGCGCTGCTTGTTTTGTCAAGTGCAAGTTTGACGTAAGGGCAATTTATACCGTTTTCCATAATAATGTTCCAGAATAGCGTCTCATTAATTTTAATGCAAGATTCAGGTAGAAAAGAACGATGGAATACCGAAACGTTTTTTTTACAACCCCTATAGAGCCCATCGGCAGCATATTTAGTGCGTGCCGGTCAGATGATTTTTCAGAAATTCTTTGAGCCTTTCTTTACCGGCTTTGGAAAGCGCCCGGGAATCATCCAACTCCTTGCCGTGCAGTTCCTCATAACGGCTGGCGGCTCTGATTGTATCAAATTGCTCTCTGCACCTTGAGCAATATTTGCAAATCAGAAGGTGCATGCGCATCAGCGCGCGCTGATAGAAAGGCAATGCCCGATCCATGGATTCTGATACCATCTCAGAAACTTCTTTGCAGCTATACATCCAGTGCACAGATTTGCTCCTTTACGACCCTGCGCTCAGCCATCTATTTTCGAGGCAGCGCCGCAGGGACATCCGGGCCCGGTAAAGCATGACCCAGCTATTCGTCGCAGTTATCCCCAGCTCCTTACAGACTTGATCTGTACTGAGGCCATCAATTTCGCGCTTGATAAACGCCTCGGCCAGGCGCGCAGGAATTTCTGCCAGACAGCGATAAAGGACATCCAAAAATTCTTTTTGTTCATAAAGGTTTCCCGGATTGACAGTCCACTTGCCTGGCCGTATTTGCCATTGCCCGCGTTCATCAAAATCCGGGTCTGAAATGTCCGTCAGGGTCTCAATCTTATCGGTGGATGGTTCCCGGATTTTTTTTCGGATGTGATCAACAATTTTATGTTTCAGTATAGCAATCAGCCAGGTTCTGCCGGTGGACCGACCCTTGAAGTTTTCACGGGCGCGCAAGGCGGCCAGAAAAGTCTCCTGAACCAGATCTTCGGCAATCGAGGGATCTTTGACTCTTGAGAGGGCAAATCGGTAAAGGAAATCGCCATAGCTGTCCACCCATGATTCGGGGTTATCGATGCTGGCGGGTTCGGATTTCCGATTACTCATTGTGTTATCCGATCGATAAAAACTTGGGCGTTTCAAATTTTAGAGAAATACGAGAGCGGCTCAACCACACCGGGCTTTAGCCTAATTTTTGGACGGCTTCGATGACCGCATCATAATCCGGCTCTTCCGACAGCTCCTTGACATGCTGGATATACTGAATGTTGCCGTTGCGATCCACGACAAAAATCGACCTTGCCAGCAGGCGCAGTTCTTTAATTAACACGCCAAAAGCACTTCCAAACATCGCCTCGCGGTGATCTGAAAGGGTAACGACATTTTCGACACCGGCGGCTCCGCACCACCTTTTCTGGGCAAAAGGCAGATCCGTGCTGACCGTTAAAATGACGACACCATCTCCCAGTTGGCCGGCCGTTTCGTTAAATCGGCGGGTTTCCATGTCACAGGTGGGTGTGTCCAGAGACGGCACAGCTGAAATGACACATATTTTGCCTTTAAAGGATGTTAGTTTGACCGGATTCAAATCATTATCCAGAACCTCTACATCCGGAACCGAATCCCCCACACTGAGCTCCGCACCGACAAGGGTTAACGGGTTGCCATGCAGGGTAACGGCTGCGCTGCGTTCTTCCATTTTAAACTCCTTTCATTAACGGATAAGATTTTATGGTTTATTAGGTAAATTATGAGTTCTTCAAACATAAGGCTTTTTCAAATGAAATCAACGCCGTTAAGAATTCGACACCGGCCTGATGCTATTGCCGTATCGCGTGTCCCGTCGCTTTCTTGACTAAGCGTGTCAGGCTCTTATTTTTTTGTAAGTTACTCGATGGTCATTCGACCAACGGCAAGGCTTGAAGATTATACCGCTTTTCATATTAATGTTCCGAGTCACCGACCACCGCACAGCAGGTGGCGTGGATTTTTCCGCCACAGGCGGAAAAAAACAAAGGCTCGGCAGTGCCTTAGACGGTGGGGGTGAAACCGGGTGCTTTGCACCCGGTTTGAAAACACCCAAATACAGAATAGGGGTATAAGTGGTTGTAGAAAAAAACGTTTGTATTGCAGAACGTTTTTTCGACAACCACTATAAACCCGATCGTTGAACGGGCTATAAACCCGATCGTTGAACGGGTATCTACATAAATTCATTTGCGTTGAAAGGATCGCTAAGATGGATAAGCGTTATTTTGGATTTGCTATTATGTTAACCCTCTCACTTATGGTCGGAACTTTTGGGCCGGCCGGACCGAGCCGGGCTTCGACGGTGAATCATGACGTCTGGGCCGGCCTGCTCGGCAAATATATAACAACGGGCGGAGTGGATTACGCCGGTTTTAAAACTGAAGAAGACCGGCTGGATCAATATCTGAAGGTGCTCGATGATACGGATCCAGAAAAGCTGTCCCGCAACGAACAGTATGCGTATTATATCAATGCTTACAATGCCTGGACCATCAAGTTGATTTTGAGCGGTTATCCGGGTGTGAAGTCCATCAAGGATTTCGGCACCATTTTGAAAAGCCCGTGGCAAAAGAAACTAGTGCGCATCAACGGCGCGGTCATCACGCTGGATGATGTTGAGCATAATATTCTCAGACCACGATTCAAAGACCCGCGCGTCCATTTTGCTATCAACTGTTCGGCCGCCAGCTGTCCGCCCCTCAGACCGGAACCGTATCTGGGCCATGCCCTGGATCAGCAGTTGGACGATTCAACCCGCTCATTTGTCAATGATGAAAGCAGCCACCGACTGGAAGGCAATACCCTGTATGTCAGCCGGATATTTAAATGGTTTTCAGAAGACTTTAATGAAAATGTCCTGGGATTTTACTTGCAGTTTGCTGAAGGTGCTTTAAAAGAAAAATTAACCGCCCAAAAAGACACTATTCAGGTAAAATATTTAGATTATGATTGGTCGCTTAATGATATCAAAAGCTAAAAAACCGGATTAGTGGAGTGGTGGAGTAGGGTCACACCTCATTAAACGGGTGGCCGGCAATTTCTTTTCTCCCAAAATATTTTCTGAAAAAATTCAGAAAGGATTGAAATTTTTCTTTCATCTTAAAGGCAGGGCCTGCGAAGTTAAATCGTAAGAGCGGGTAACCCAAACCGGTTCTAAATCTAAATTTAACAATGGAGAACTCAGCATGAAACTCACAATGATTGGATTGGGAAAAATGGGGCTGAATATGGCCAGACGGCTGATGCAGGGCAAGCATGCGGTTATCGCCTATGATCTGTCCCATGAGGCTGTTCAGCAAATTAGCGCGGAAGGCGCCAGCGGGGCGGCATCGCTGCAGCAGGCGGTCGAAATGCTTCCAACACCCCGCATTGTGTGGATCATGCTGCCGGCCGGCAAACCGGTGGAAGAGACCATCAGCCACCTGAAAGAACTGCTGAGCCCGGAAGACATCGTCATTGACGGCGGAAATTCCTATTACAAAGATGATCGCCGCCGCTACGAAGCGCTGCAGGCAGAGGGCATTCGCTATATGGACGTCGGCGTCAGCGGCGGGGTCTGGGGCCTGGAGGTCGGGTACTGCATGATGATGGGCGGTGATAAGACAGTCTTCAAGTACTTAGAACCGATATTCCAAACACTGGCACCCAGGGATGGTTACCTGTATTGCGGTAAAAGCGGCGCGGGCCATTTTGTCAAGATGATACACAACGGAATCGAATATGGCTTAATGCAGGCCTACGGAGAAGGTTTTGAAATCCTGGATGCCTCAGAGTATGCCGGATCATTTGACTACGCTAAAATCTCCCATCTGTGGAACCAGGGCAGCGTTATTCGCTCTTGGCTGCTGGAACTGGCTGAAGATGCCTTTGGCAAAAGCGCTGAACTGACCGACATTACCGGTTATGTAGAGGACTCCGGTGAGGGTCGCTGGACGGTGCAGCAGGCTATAGATACCGGGGTTCCGGCTGAAGTCATCACCCTTTCGCTGATGCGGCGTTTTCGTTCACGGCAGCAGGATCCTTTCACCGAACGCGTGCTGGCGGCCCTGCGCCGGGAGTTCGGCGGGCACGCGGTGGTTTCGAAAAAAGAATGAGATCGGGAATTAGAGCAATAGGCGCTTAGTCCTACAATTTGTGTTAGTTTGGTCAATAATTTTTTAGAAGCTTAACCAAGGAGAAGACATGCAGCGTAAAAATACAGGCTCCGAAGCTGCCGAAAACGTCATGGCAACGGTTCGCACACCGGATTTGGGGCTGGACCCTGACGCGTGTGTCATGCCGGAACCCAGTGATCCCTGCACCATCGTTATTCTGGGGGCAACCGGTGATCTAACGACGCGCAAGCTGTTGCCGCAGCTGTTTAATCTCTATTTAAACAACGGCCTGCCGGACCCTTTCTTGATCGTGGGCGTCAGCCGAGTTGATATCGACGAGCCGGAGTTCAGGTCCAGGATGCAGGCGGCCTTAAAAAATGCCGGTAACTACGAAAAAACGCGCTGGCTGTCTTTTGCCAGGGCCATCCATTATCGCACTGCCGATTTTACGAATCTGGAATCTTTTAAACACCTGGCCCAGGCTTTACGGGATCTGAATCAGCAGTATAAAACGAATGGCAACCGTATTTTTTATATGGCCCTTCCGCCGTCGGTTTACAAATCCGCTGCCCATCTGATCGGTCAGGTCGGCCTGGCAGATGAGCGTCAAAACGGCAACGGCTGGTCACGGATTGTCGTGGAAAAACCCTTTGGCACGGATCTGAAAACAGCCATCGATTTGGATCAAAGCCTGAGCCGGGATTTCACGGAACATCAAATTTTCAGAATCGATCATTATCTGGCGAAGGAAACCGTGCAAAATGTATTGATGCTGCGCTTTGCCAACTCCATGTTTGAGCCCATATGGAATCGACGCTATGTAGAATACATTGCCATCAACGCCATCGAAGAGCTGGGCGTCGAACATCGTGCCGGCTATTACGAACAATCCGGTGTTTTAAGAGACATGTTCCAGAACCACATGCTGCAGCTGCTGGCGCTGACAGCCATGGAGCCCCCATCCCGCTTCGAAGCCGATCAGGTCAGAGACGAGAAGGTCAAGGTATTTCGCGCCTTGAGACCTTTCCAGGTGAAAAATCTCACGGAAAACCTGGTGCTGGGACAATATGCCGCCGGCGCGGTCAATGGCAACGCGGTTTGCGCCTACCGCGAGGAACCGGGTGTGGCTGCGGACTCGCTCACCCCCACCTTTGCCCTGATGAAAGTCAACCTGGACAACTGGCGCTGGCAGGGCGTTCCGTTTTATCTGACCTCGGGCAAACGTCTGGACCAGAAATTGACTGAAATCGCTATCCAGTTTAAAAGCGTACCGCATTCGATGTTTCGCCATACACTGAGCGAAACGATTCCGGCCAACCGACTTGTTTTGGGCATTTACCCTGAGGAAAAAATTACCCTGACGTTTCAAACCAAAAACCCCGGTGCCACGGTTTGCCTGCGCACCGTCACGATGGATTTTAACTATCATCAAAATTCCAGTAGTCCTATTCTGGATGCCTATGCGCGGGCGTTGCTCGATTGTATGCTCGGAGATCACATGCTGTTCTGGCGCCAGGACGGCGTTGAGCTTTGCTGGAAGTTTCTGACACCGATCTTAGATCGCTGTGAGGCCTGTGATGATCAGGCAGAATTACTTCACTTTTATGAGGCCGGCAGTAAAGGCCCTAAAGCTATTGAGGGCATCACATAATAATTCAAATCGGATGCATTCGTGATTCGCAGCCGCTGATAGCTTAAAAATAGGTTTCAGGTGTCGGAGGCAAGGAGCTAAATATGGAAGAAGTGATACAATCAACGGTTAATAACCGCAAAAAAGCGCTTGTAAAAGCATTGATATTAGTGGCATTTATTATCGGAGCGATTATGCTGGTGCGCTTAACGCCGGTGAAACAATATCTGACCCCTGATGCATTGGGCCAGTATTTGGACATGACCGGATTTTGGGGGCCAATAATTTTCATTCTGATTTATGCTGTCGGGATCTGTCTGTTTTTACCCGGCACCCTGCTCACCGGATTGGGAGCGGCCATTTTTGGCGCTTACTGGGGATTTATCTGGGTATGGATCGGGGCCATGATCGGGGCCAGCGCGGCCTTCATCATCGGGCGTACGCTGGGCCGAGAATTTGCGGCTTCTCTGATCGGTGATAAACTCAAAAAATATGACGATGGCATCGAGCGTAACGGTTTTGCCACGGTATTGTATCTGCGGCTGGTGTACTTCCCATTTACGCCCATGAATTTCGGGATGGGCTTGACCAAAGTGCACTTTTGGGATTACGTTGCGGGTACCGGCCTGGGTATCATCGTAGGCACTTTTATATTTACCTTTTTTGTCGGTACGCTGAAAGAGGTCTGGGCCTCGGGCAACTGGGCGGAGCTTCTTTCTGTCAAGGTATTTTTCTCTATCGGAATGTTTATTTTTTCGTTTTTCATCCCCAAAATCATCAAAAAAATCAAAAAAAAAGATAAATAAAGCATGGTCATTAACAAAGGGGGGCGCAAATGTCGACCGAACTTGACCAACTCTGTATCAATACGATTCGAATGCTTGCAGTCGATGGCGTGCAAAAAGCGAATTCCGGACACCCCGGGATGCCCATGGGTGCTGCCGCCATGGCATATGTTCTCTGGACGCGCTTTTTGCGACACAATCCGAAAAATCCGGCCTGGCCCAACCGGGACCGCTTTGTGCTCTCAGCCGGTCACGGCTCGATGCTGCTTTACAGTCTGTTGCATCTGAGCGGTTACGACCTGTCGCTGGATGAACTTCAGAACTTTCGTCAATGGGGCAGCAAGACGCCCGGTCATCCCGAACACGGCCTTACCCCGGGGGTGGAGACCACCACCGGCCCTCTGGGTCAGGGATTTGCCAACGGGGTGGGTATGGCCCTGGCCGAGCGTTATCTGGCGGCGCGCTTTAATCAACCCGGTCATCAGATTGTCGATCACTTTACCTACGCCATTGTCAGCGACGGGGATTTAATGGAGGGCATCTCGCATGAAGCGGCTTCGCTGGCCGGGCACCTCGGCCTGGGCAAGCTGATCTATTTCTACGATGACAACCACATCTCCATTGAAGGCGACACTGATATCGCATTTACGGAGAACCGCATCGGCCGCTTTGAATCGTACGACTGGCATGTTCAATATCTTGAAGAGGGCAACAGCCTGCCGGCACTGGAGCAGGCGATCGTTGAAGCCCAAAATGAAACCCGCCGGCCGTCGTTGATCGCCGTTCGAACTCACATCGGCTATGGAAGCCCTAACAAACAGGATACCGCCGGCGCACATGGGGAGCCTCTGGGGGCTGAAGAGATTCAGCACACCAAAGAAAATCTGGGCTGGCCGCTGGAACCCGGTTTTCTGATTCCGGATGAGGCCTTGACGCATTTTCGTCAGGCCATTGATGTCGGTCAGAAGCTGGAAAACCGCTGGCAGAAAGCTTTTGAAGCCTATCAAGAAAACTTTGAGGAAGCAGCCGCCGAATTGCGCCGTTGGATAAACGGCCGCCTTCCGGACGGGTGGGAAAAAGATATTCCGGTATTTGAACCCGATCAGAAAGGAATGGCAACGCGGGTTGCATCCGGGAAAGTGCTAAATGCCGTGGCACCAACAATCGCCAACCTGATCGGTGGTTCGGCTGACCTGGCGCCTTCCACCAAAACCCTGATCAGTGCTGAAGCCGATTTCCAGGCCGATAATTATGGCGGCCGCAACCTGCGTTTTGGCGTGCGCGAGCATGGGATGGGCGGTATTTTGAACGGCATGGCGCTGCACGGCGGTTTAATTCCTTACGGCGCCACATTTCTCATTTTTTCGGATTACATGCGGCCGGCCATCCGTCTGGCAGCTCTCACAGAACAGCAGGTTATTTACGTATTTACCCATGACAGCATCGGCCTGGGTGAAGACGGCCCCACCCATCAGCCCATCGAACAGCTGGCCGCTCTGAGAGCCATTCCGAATTTTGTGCTCATTCGACCCTGCGATGCCAATGAAACCGCCCAGGCCTGGCAGGCCGCCATCCAGCACCGGAGCGGACCGGTGGCCCTGGCCCTGACACGTCAAAATCTTCCCACGTTAGACCGCAGCACGGCATATGCCTCCGCCGCGGGGCTCCGCCAGGGGGCCTATATTTTAAGCGAGGCCGCCAACAACAAACCGGATGTTATTCTGATCGCCAGCGGCTCGGAAGTTCAAATTGCCCTCAAGGCCGCAGAAATAATTGCCGCCAAAGGGCCGGCCACACGGGTGGTCAGCATGCCGTCCTGGGAACTGTTTAATGCTCAGCCGGCCGAATATCGCCACCAGGTACTGCCACAAGCGGTCAAAGCTAAAATTGCCATCGAAGCCGGCAGCCCCCAGGGCTGGCATCGCTATGTCGGCGAAGCCGGTCAGATCGTTGCCCTGGATCATTTCGGTGCCTCAGCGCCCGCTCAGACGCTGTTTGAAAAATTCGGGCTGACAGCCGATCGCGTGGTTGAAAAAGCGCTGGAGTGCGTTTAATGATTAATTTTGATTTCATCGAATGATAAGGAGAACAGTATGTCAAAACTGATCGAACTTGAAAAAATGGGCCAATCCATCTGGCTGGATTACATTCAACGCTCTTTGTTAACCTCCGGTGAGCTAAAGCAGCTGGTCAGCACCGGTCTCAGGGGCGTAACGTCAAATCCGGCGATCTTTGAGAAGGCCATTGCCGGCAGCAACGACTATGATGACGATTTAAAACAGCTGATCAAAACCGACCGCTCAATTGAAAAAATCTATGAAGCGTTAGCGATCACAGATATTACGCTGGCCACCGATACGCTGCGCGGCGTTTATGATTCGTCCAAGGGCAAAGACGGCTTTGTCAGCCTGGAAGTCAGCCCTGAGCTGGCTTATGAAACGGAAAAATCCGTTGCCGAGGCCAAACGGCTCTATGAAACCGTAAACCGGCCCAATGTGATGATCAAAGTACCGGCCACGGCAGCGGGACTACCGGCAATTACCGAATTGATCGGCTGCGGGGTCAATGTCAACGTCACCCTGATTTTTAGTCTACAAAATTATAAGGCCGTCGCTGAAGCCTACCAGGCCGGACTCGAGCAGCTGGCAGCCGCCGGTCCCAGCGTCAAGGGGGGGCATGCGGTTGATCGCGTCGCATCGGTGGCCTCATTTTTTATCAGCCGGGTGGATACGGCCGTGGATAAGGAACTGGAAGCTATCGGCAACATCGAACTTGCCGGTAAAATTGCGATTGCCAATTCAAAAATCGCTTACGCGGAATACAAAAAAATAATCCAGCAGCCCCGCTGGCAGGAATTGGCTGCCAGAGGCGCTCGAGCGCAACGCGTTTTATGGGCCAGCACCAGTACCAAAAACCCGGCCTATCCGGACAACCTGTATGTGGACGAACTGATCGGGCCCGATACGGTCAACACCTTACCACCGGCAACCCTGGAAAGCTTTATGGACCATGGCCGGGTGGCTGAAACCCTCACCCGGGGCCTGGAGCAAGCTCAAGACCAGGTAGCCAAACTGGCGGAGCTGGGAATTGATCTGGAAGCCGTGACCCAGAAGCTCCAGGACGATGGGGTCGTTGCGTTTGCCAAGCCCTTTACCAAACTGCTGGAAAGCATCGCCGAAAAATGCAAGCTGCTGAAAGCGGCTTAACCTGGTACAAAGCGCCATACGCGCACCGAGTAGTCACATGAGACAAGGAGAACCTCAGGCTTGCAAAAACAAGATGAATTAAAGCGAAAAGCTGCCCATTGCGCCGTGGAATTGGTTCAATCCGGTATGGTTGTGGGTCTGGGCACCGGCAGCACGACATCGTTTGCCGTGATTCGAATCGGCGAGCGCATCAAATCCGGTGATTTAAAAAATATTGTCGGTATTCCAACCTCCGTGCGGACCGAAAAGCTGGCCCGGGATCTGAATATCCCCTTAGCGACCCTGGATGATCAACCTGAAATCGATGTGACCATCGATGGGGCCGATGAGGTCGACCCGGAGCTGAATTTGATAAAGGGCGGTGGTGGTGCGCTGCTGCGTGAAAAAGTGGTCGCCCAGGCCAGTCAAACGAATATTATCATCGTCGATGAAAGCAAGCTTTCTGCGTGTCTGGGCACCCGCTGGGCGCTGCCGGTGGAAGTCATTCCCTTTGCCGCCAAAACTGAAGCAACCTTTCTTGAAGCGCTGGGAGCATCCGTCAAATTGCGCAGTGATAAAAATGGGCAGCCTTACAAAACCGATCAAAACAACTTTATTCTGGATGCGAATTTTGGCGAAATGTCGAATCCGCACGCGCTGGCGGTCAAGCTCAACGAACGCGCCGGCATTATAGAACATGGACTTTTTCTGGGTTTGGCCAGCGAGGTCATCGTCGCAGCTGAAGATGACATCCGGCACCTGCAACGTAAAACCAAATGAAAACACGACGACAATTCATTACATTCGCCCTGAAACTGCTTGCGAGTCTGGGCCTTTTTTTCACGACTGTCGGGGCCATCTTGAAAAAAGCCTGGGCCCAGACCAAACGGTTTATCGTTCCGCGGGATACGGACCTGTCTACCTTGCGTAATAAAAATCCAGCCACGCTGGATACGCGCAAACTGGAAGTTCTGCCGTTAGAAGCTTTTGAGACCATGGGTCTGCGCAACCATGCAGTGCATCTGCCGTCATGGCGCCTGATTGTTGAGGGAAATGTCGCCGCACCGATCCGGCTAAGCTATTCGCAGATCGTCGCGCTTCCCCGGATCGAACGCAAAGTATTGTTGATCTGCCCCGGTGTCTTTGTGAATCACGGGAAATGGAAAGGGATCTCGCTGATGACGGTGTTGGATCTGGCACAGATGCAGGCCGACACCACCCATATCACCGTCTACGGACCGCAAGGCTCTCATGAAAAAGTTGAGCGCTTCCCAATTGCCGATATCCGATCGGATAAAGTATTTCTGGCGTATGCGGTCAACGACGAGAAGTTACCGCAACGACACGGGTTTCCCCTGCGCATTGTGGCCGAAGACTACTACGGCGACGATTGGGTCAAATATGTGTATAAGATCGAGGCCATCAAAAAAACGGAGTAATAAAGCGATGGAGTGCTGGCGTGATGAATAGAAAAACCTGATGCTCATTATCAATTTTTTCTAACACGCCAACACGCCAATTAAGAAAACGAGAGGGAACCTTCGATGGAAAACACCGAATATCATGCTAAATTAAAGACAAAAATAGGAACCTTCACTGTTTTTGACATTACGCGGTTGGAAAAAAGCGGTATTGCCGACATTCATCACCTGCCCTATTCGATCAAAATCCTGGTGGAAAACCTTTTAAGAAAGCTGGACGGTCGCGTTGTGCTGGAAGAAGATCTGAAAAACATCGCGCGCTGGCAAAAAAGCTATGAAACGCCGGTAGAAATTCCTTACCACCCGGCGCGGGTGCTAATGCAGGATTTTACGGGCGTTCCGGCGGTTGTCGATCTTGCGGCCATGCGCGATGCCGTCAAAGACCTGGGCGGCGATCCGAAAAAAATCAATCCGCTGGTTCCGGTAGATCTGGTTGTCGATCATTCGGTGCAGGTCGATTATTTTGGCACCGCCGATGCCATAACCCGAAATGTCGCCAAAGAATATGAGCGCAACGCCGAGCGCTATGCCCTGCTTAAGTGGGCCCAGAAGAGCTTTGATAATTTCAACGTCGTACCCCCCAACTCCGGCATCTGCCACCAGGTGAATTTAGAATATCTGGGGCGTGTGGTCATGACCGAAAAAGCCGGCAATGCGACGGTGGCCTATCCGGACACCCTGGTGGGCACCGACTCCCACACGCCGATGATCAATGCTGTTGGCGTAATGGGATGGGGTGTCGGTGGCATAGAGGCCGAGGCCGTCATGCTGGGTCAGCCTTACTACATGTCAATTCCGCAGGTCATTGGCGTCAAGCTGGTGGGCAAGCTGCCCGAAGGCATTACGGCAACCGATCTGGTATTAACCGTCACCGAATTGCTTCGCCAGCGCAATGTGGTTGAAAAATTTGTTGAATTTTTCGGGCCCGGCATGAAAAATCTGACCGTCACCGATCGGGCCACACTGGCCAACATGACCCCGGAATACGGCGCCACATTGGGCTTTTTCCCCATCGACGAGAAGACCATCGATTACCTGAAAATGACCCACCGGGCCGATCAGGCTGACATCGTTGAAACCTATGCCAAAACGCTTGGCCTTTTCTACTCCGATACTATCGAGCCCAAATATTCCGAAGTCGTCGAACTCGATCTGGCCTCAGTGGTGCCCTGCGTTGCCGGTCCGGCCCGACCCCAGGACCGCATCAATCTGAGCGACCTGAAGCAAAATTTTGCAACCCTGCTCGGTTGTGAATATGAACGTGACACCGATGTTGAGCATATGTCCACCTACCACGACGAGTCCGGCTCAAAAACCATCCGCCCGGATGCCTGCTCGCCCAAAAAGAAGGCCTGTCAAGTGGTGGTAAACGGCGAATCCGTAGAACTGTGCGATGGTGACATCGTTATCGCTGCGATTACCTCCTGTACCAATACCTCCAATCCATTTGTGATGCTGGGCGCCGGACTGGTGGCCAAGAAGGCTGTTGAAAAAGGGTTGCGCGTCCCGCCATTTGTTAAGACCTCCCTGGCGCCGGGTTCAAAAGTCGTCATTGATTATCTGAAAGATGCCAAACTCCTTTCTTACCTGGAAAGCCTGGGTTTTTACCTGGCCGGTTTCGGCTGCACCACCTGTATCGGCAACAGCGGACCCCTGCCGCCTGAAATTGACAGGGCGATTAGAGATAAAGATTTAACCGTAGCGGCCGTGCTTTCGGGCAACCGTAATTTTGAAGCCCGCATCCATCAGCAAGTACGCGCCAACTTTCTGGCATCCCCGATGCTGGTGGTGGCCTTTGCCATCGCCGGCAGCATCGATATTGATCTGACCACCGAACCGCTCGGTCAGGATTCAGACGGCCAGCCGGTACACCTGAAAGATATCTGGCCAACCGCGGAAGAAGTTGAAAGCCTCATCCATCAGCATGTCAAACAGCAATACTTCAAAGAGGAGTATGCCAGAATATTTGACGGTGACCAATTCTGGTTAAAGCTTCCGGTGGCCGAAAGTACGACGTTTGCGTGGCAAGACCAATCGACCTACATCCGCAGGCCTCCCTATTTTCAGGGATTTGCGCTTGATATCGAACAACCGGCTGATATTCAAAATGCCGGCGTCTTGCTGATTTTAGGAGATTCGCTGACCACCGACCATATTTCTCCGGCCGGCGCCATCCCACCGGATTATCCAGCCGGAAAATATTTGATCGCAAAAAAGGTCGCACCGGCCGATTTTAATTCCTACGGGTCCCGCCGGGGTAACCACGAAGTCATGATGCGCGGCACTTTCGGCAACATCCGCATTAAGAACAGGCTGGTGGACCCCAAAGAAGGCAGTTACACGCTTAAATTCCCCGAGCGTCAGGAGATGTTTGTCTATGATGCCGCCATGCAATACATGGCCGAAGATAAATCACTGCTGATTCTGGGCGGCAAGGAGTACGGCACCGGATCATCACGGGACTGGGCCGCAAAAGGATCCCAGCTGCTGGGCATTAGAGCCGTCATTGCCGAATCCTATGAAAGAATTCACCGCAGTAACCTGGTGGGTATGGGTGTGTTGCCGCTAACCTTCAAAAATGGCGACAGCCGGGACAACCTGGACCTGGACGGTTCGGAGACCTACACCATCACCGGCATTGAAAACATCGAGCCCCGCAAAACCCTTCATGTCCAGGCCGTTAAGCCGGATGGCCGTGAAATTGAGTTTGCGGTCACCGCTCGGTTGAACACGGATATTGACGTTGAATACTTTAAGCACGGTGGTATTTTGCCGTATGTGTTACGCAAAATCATGTCAGCCTAATGCGAGTGTTTCAAATTAAAAAAAATACTATAAGTTCTCAAATTAAATGAATATTAAGCATTTAAATTTTTTAAATTTGAAACCCCAAGGGGCTTGCCGATCTCACCGCATCTACTGTGTCAAATGCCGTCCCGCATAGTTTAACTATAGCGGAACGACATTTTCCTTGTAGCTGCGGCAACCTCGGCAATCACTCGCCCTTAATTATACTCTTCTGGGTTAATAGAGTAAACTTAGTAGACACAGCAATGGTGGTAGCAGACTTCTGTATGAACAATCGGGCTCAGAGCTGCCCTAAACCAAAAGAGAAAGGTTGAGTCATGGGAACTGAAAATCGGATCACCATTAACCGTGATGGCACCCTGAGCGTCCCGGATACGCCGCAGATACCGTTTATCGAAGGTGACGGCATCGGACCGGAAATCTGGCGTGCGACGCGCCAGGTCATCGATGCTGCCGTTCAAAAAGCTTATGATGGCCGTAAGAAAATTTCATGGCTGGAAATTTTGGCCGGTGAAAAAGCATTTGAGAAAACCGGAAACTGGCTGCCGGATGAAACACTGGCCGACATTGAAAAGCATGCTGTTGCCATCAAGGGCCCCATGACGACTCCGGTAGGCAAAGGCATTCGCAGCCTGAATGTGTCGATCCGCCAGAAACTGGATCTATATGCCTGCGTGAGACCGGTGAAATATATTCAGTCGGTCCCCAGTCCGGTGAAAGATCCGCAAAGCGTTAACATGGTTATTTTTCGGGAAAACACCGAAGACCTGTATGCCGGTATCGAGTATCAAGCCGGCAGTCCGGATGGGGATAAAGTGCGACGATTTTTAAACGAGCAAATGGGAACTGCTTTGCCCGCCGATGCGGGGATCGGCATAAAACCCATCAGTGCGACCAATACCAAACGGCTGGTGACCAGAGCCATTGCTTATGCCCTGGAGCACGGCTTTACCAGCGTGACGCTGATGCACAAAGGCAATATCATGAAATTTACCGAAGGTGCCTTTGCCCAGTGGGGTTATGATGTGGCTGCTGAAAAATTCAAAGACCAAACGATCACCGAAAAGGAACTCTGGGACGACTATCAGGGCGAGCAACCTGAAAAGAAACTGGTGATCAAAGATCGCATTGCCGACATGCTCTTTCAACAGGTCCTGCTGCGACCGCGCGAATTCGGCGTCATTGCCACGCCAAATTTAAACGGCGACTATCTGTCGGATGCCCTGGCCGCCCAGGTAGGAGGCCTGGGGATGGCACCGGGCGCCAATATCGGCGACCGCTGCGCGGTCTTCGAAGCCACCCATGGCACCGCTCCCAAATACGCCGGCCTGGACAAAGTCAACCCCAGCTCGTTAATCCTTTCGGGTGCCATGATGCTGGACCATATGGGATGGCGCGGGGCATCACGCCTGATTCGTGACGCCCTTCAAGACACCATCAAATCCAAAACCGTCACCTATGATCTGGCCCGTCAAATCAACGATGCAAAGCAATTGAAGTGCTCAGAGTTTGGCCAGGCGATCGTGGAGCATATGGGTTAACCTCGGTGTCGGGTGTCAGGGCTTCAGAAGACAGATGACAGATGACAAAGCCTGGAAAAGGAAGTACCCTTTCTGACCTCTGTTTTCTGTGTGCTGTCCTCTGTAACTTCCTGACAAGCGATAAATATTGAGGGGAGAACTTTGAATGGAGACCTACTATAAGCCGGAAGATCTTCCCCGGTTTGAAGAAATCGGTCAAGAGGCGCCGGAACTGGCGCGTAAATTTTTTGAATATTACAATGCCGTTTTCGCCGATGGAGAGCTGAGTGAACGCGAAAAATCGCTGATTGCCCTGGCGGTCGCGCATGCAGTCCAGTGCCCTTACTGCATCGATGCTTACACCCGGGCCTGCCTGGAAAAAGGATCCAACCTGGCCGAGATGACCGAAGCCGTCCATGTCGTCACCGCCATCCGCGGCGGGGCTTCCCTGGTCCACGGGGTTCAGATGCGCAACATCGCGGACAAATTATCAATGTAACAAGGGCCCACATCTGAAAATGCCTGATCAAACAACCATAGCCGACATAAAACCGTCTTCGCAAGCCAAAGCGCCCGATATCGTGCCATTCAAGTCCAGCCTGGCCAGGCATGATCTCAAGCTTGTTCGCCAGACGACTGCGACATTGCAGATCAATCTGGGCTTTTTGTGCAACCAGACCTGCCGCCACTGTCATTTAAATGCCGGGCCGGGCCGTAAAGAAAATATGGATGCGCAGACGCTCAAGGCGGTGGTGGCCTACGCGCAGCGATGCCGTTTTGCAACCATCGATATCACCGGCGGCGCGCCGGAACTTAATCCGCTGCTGCCGGATTTGATTCAACAGATCGCACCGCTGACATCGCGAATCATGCTGCGCTCAAACCTGTCGGCCCTGCATCAAAATTTTGATCCTCTGATGGGCGTGCTCAAATCTCACCGGGTGGTCATCGTGGCATCATTTCCATCGCTGAACCTCTCCCAGATGGATGCGCAGCGCGGAGAGGGTATTTTTGAAGAAAGCATCGCCGTGCTCACAGCGCTCAACGCCCTGGGCTACGGGTGTGATGGAACCGGTCTGGAACTCAACCTGGTCTCTAATCCCACCGGTGCCTTTATGCCGTCGGGCCAGGAACAAATCGAAAAAAGATACCATCAAATTCTGAAACAAAAATGGGGGCTGACGTTTAATCGCCTGTATAATTTTGCCAATGCGCCGCTGGGCCGCTTCAAACAGTGGCTGATCCAAACGGGCAATTTTGAAAACTACATCAACAAGCTGGTTGCCAGTTTTAACCCCTGCGCGATCGAAGGGCTGATGTGTCGAAGCCAGGTTTCGGTCTCCTGGGACGGCTACCTGTACGACTGCGACTTCAATCTGGCGCGGGGCCTTTTTATGTGCGGCAAGAAAATCCACGTATCCGAGATGTCGGGGCCACCGGAGCCCGGCACCCCCATCATCACCGCCGATCACTGCTATACCTGTGCGGCCGGCTCGGGCTTTACATGAGGCGGCGCCATTGCAGCCTGAGTTCAGGTAGGAGATACCCAATGTCGACCACGCGGCCTGAACGCTTGATTGTCTTCACCCGCTTTCCCGAGCCCGGAAAAACCAAAACGCGTTTGATTCCGGTCCTGGGTAAATGGAGTGCGGCCCGCCTGCAGCGTCAGATGACCGAACACATTATCGCCACAGCGGCAACGCTAAATGGCCGAAACGGCCTGACCGTTGAAGTTCGCCACGCAGGCGGCGATGCCGGTTTAATGCAGGACTGGTTGGGGTCGCATTTGATCTACCGGCCACAGGGCAACGGTCACCTCGGTCAGCGAATGCGAAGGGCTTTTGAGGCGGCGTTTCAGGAAGAAGCGGCGGCGGTGGTTATCGTCGGCAGCGACATACCCGGAATTTCAGCCGAGATTATTCAACAGGCCTTTGGAGCGCTTTATGAAAACGATCTGGCCCTTGGGCCGGCGCGGGACGGGGGCTATTACCTGATGGGCATCAGGCGAACCCTTGCGGCGAAAACCTATGGCCGGCTGTTTGACGGGATCGACTGGGGCACCGACAACGTCCTTTCGCAAACCCTGCAAATTGCCAACGGTATGAAGCTCCGTTTGGCCCTGCTGGAATGCCTGGCCGATGTCGATCGGCCTGCAGATCTGCCCGCCTGGCATCAAGCGCAAAATACAGCGAACCATCAGCCGGGCGCACAAAAACTATCCATCATAATTCCGGCGCTCAACGAAGCCGCCACAATTGAGCGCACCCTTTCTCATTTTAAAGGTGTCGAAAATCTGGAGGTAATCGTTGTTGACGGCGGCAGCGCAGATGAGACTGCCGCTCTGGCCGCATCGCAGGGTGCCAGAGTGATTCAGGCCAGCCCGGGCAAAGCCATCCAGATGAACAGCGGGGCCGCAGCGGCAACAGGTGAGGTGCTGGTCTTCCTGCATGCCGATACACTCCTGCCCGTAGACTTCAATCATCAGATCGTTTCGGCCCTGAATCAAAAAGATGTTGTGGCCGGCGCCTTTCGCTTGGCCATCGATTCGAGCGCTGCGGGTATTCACTTCATTGAGCGCATGGCCGATTTGCGCTCCCGCTATTTACAGCTACCATATGGCGACCAGGCCCTGTTTATGAAAAAATCAATTTTTAAAGCCATCGGCGGTTTCGCGGACCTGCCGATCATGGAGGACTTTATACTGGTACGCCGCTTGAAAGGCAAAGGCCAAATCGTGATTTTGCCCGATGCGGTCATCACCTCGCCACGACGCTGGCTGCATTTCGGTATTTTAAAAACATGGCTGATCAATCAGATGATCATCTTCGCCTTTTATTTGGGCATTTCCCCTGAACGACTGGCTCGCTGGTACCGCCGCGAAGCCGGTAAAAGCGGCAATTAAATATGGAGAAAATTGAGCGTGTGGAATAGAAGAAAATTTTTAAAGTTAACCATAGCCGGACTGATCAGCACGACGGGCATCTTTTCTTTTCTGCAGCGCTACAAACAAAAAACCATAGGTGCAAAAAACAGTTATGCGGCCCTTCTGGAACACGAGATAGATCACCTTAACGGCGTGCTCTATATCGATTACGCGTGAGTCAGCCCCTGTTTCTGCCAATCACTTGCCCACCCCGCCAACCCTTGACTTAAATTTTCAGACGCTTACCTTTATACCGTTTTCCACAATACTGTTCCGGAATACGGAAGTGCGGCATAAAGGGTTGTTGAACCTGAATACCGGAACGTTTTTTTGACAACCCCTATAAAGACCGTTTTGTATGTGACAAAATCGCATTGGTATAAAGTCATTGCTGACGATTTGATAAAGATGGGTAAATCTGTTATATTAATATTATTATTGAGAATCTTTGAGCGGTAATGGGGCCAAAATAGCGCTGAGCGATCTGCTCCTCACGACAAGATTGCCTGCCATACATAACCATTCTCCGTTTTACAATATCCTAAAAATTAAGCGAATACATTTGCGCGTATCTCACTCGGATTCTCTTGGGAAGAAGGATGAAGTGCGCATTTTGCAGATCCGTGTATCGATACTAGACCAGTGAGAGGGTAAGGGTAAAAATGATCGATCATCACCGTATCCAGTTTGAAAGACCCAATTTAGCGAATTTAAAAGAAAAAAATACCGTAATGGACCTGCATTTTCATTCCCACTATTCGGATGGACATAATTCGATCGAGACGATTGCCAGAAAGGCTCAGGAACTGGGTATTGGCATCGCTGTAACCGATCACAACGAAATCCGCGGCGCCGTTGAAATTGCTGAGTACCGCAATGTCCTGAGTATACCGGGCATCGAAATGACCTCCTCGGAGGGAACCCATATCCTTATCTATTTTTATCATCTGGATCAGCTTGAAACCTTTTACAATGATCACGTGATTCCCAATATGGGCAACGATATCATGAGTTCCACTGCACTTCGGATGGAAGAAATTATCAAGCGCGCCCGTAAGTTTAAAACCGTTATCATCTTCCCCCACCCATACTGTGGAGTCTATACCGGCATTCAGAATTCATATTTCCCGGAAGAACGGCGCGAACGCATTTTTTCCATGATTGATGGCGTCGAGGTCATCAATTCTGAAAATATGAAAATATCGAACCTGCGCAGCGCCCTGCTGGGATTTAATCTGAACAAAGGGATCACCGGCGGCAGTGACGGCCATCGTGTGGCCCAGATGGGAAGAGCCGTCACCTATGCACGCTGCCGCCGCAACCACAAAGCATTCCTTGATGCCATTCGAAAGAATAAAACAAAGGTGGTGGGAAAGGAACTCGACCTGATCCGCAAGGTAACCTCAAATGGCGTAAAGCTTCGAAATAACATAAAAAATTATCCGGACCTGGTTGAGAAGAATCTCAAGTATGGCTATACGGTCATAAACTCCAAATCAAAGGAAATCAAAGAAAATGTAAAGCGCAGTTGGAACGGTAAAAAAAGAGAGCGGCAGAAAACTTTCAGAGCTTTATAATAAACCGCAATTTCGTATTTGGGGATATTGTTATGGAAAGCGGTTAAATTTTATAATTTTCTAATAACAGCTGCGACAGCAGAAAACAAATCGCCGGGAAATAAAAATTCCCGGCGATTTGTTTTATTCAAAATTAGCCTTATTATTCAGGGGCTTCTTTTTTTTCATCCGGATTCAAATCATTGATATCCAGGCCGCCGCAATCCGGGCAAAAAATGCGCGTTTGGCTGCCTGACCCGTCATCGGTTTCATCCAGTTCTGCAGCCATCCCCTGCCAGCCGCAATCCTGACATTCCTTGTGGTTCGCGCTCATAGACCCCACCTCGCTCATTCCAAACAACGAGAAATTCTTTTGTAAAAACCTGTTTTTACATCCGGTCTGAAATTAACTTTATTTCATTATATTCAATTTCAAACCAAAGGGCAAATTTAGGCCCCAAATTCATCTTCCATATCGGAATGGGGTGCATGGCTATCCGTTAGCCCCTTGAACCTGCCAGAACAAATCAGATAGAATTCTTGGTAGAAGCCATTTCAAAACCCCGTTCCAGCCGATTTGCGGCTTTTGTAAAGCGCTAAGCTTGTTGCGCTAATCCGCCTGAGGCGGAGAAAACTCGGGCTAAGGCCCTCAAACAATTCAAGATTTTACGCTCCACTGCGCTAAGTGCTTTTCAACAAAAGTCCGCAAAATTAGCTCTAAAGAGGTTTTGAAATGGCTTCTAAACAATCTATACGCGGTAAATTATCTTGACAAGATATACCACTTTGTGGCATCTAAGAGATACTTGCTTCCCATTTCGAATTTCGAACCGAACTATCCTTCCCACACCGGATCTTTCTCCTGGTTGAAGCGACGTCTTCATTTGAAGCAGAATCCGGCATATCAATAATTGATCCGTTAAAACGGTTCGGGTGGAGTGATCTAATGAACACAGACAGTTGCACCCAAAGGTCAAACACGCTGCGGAACACAAGCAGACTGAGGTTTTATTTTCGCATTTTCTTAGTTGCGGCCTTTTTGATCGTCCTGGCTGTCTGGCTGGATTATTGGCTCAGAGGGGAAATGGGCATCGCAAAAAAATTTACCGATTTTGTGGAAGGCCAATGGGGTACCGGCGTCCTGATCGGCGGCGGGATTATTTATGTTTTGCTGTTGAGCCTGCCCTTTGTGCCCGGGGTAGAACTGGGTGTGCTGCTGATGTGCGTTTTTGGAAAAGCGGGAATTGTTTTTGTGTACTTTGCAACCGTTGCCGGTTTAGGCCTGGCATTTTTAATGGGCCGAATGCTGCCGAAAGAATGGGTGAAATCTCGCCTGCAAAAACTTGGATTTGCGCAAAACCGTGATAGTCCTGTCGATGAGATTGACGGCATGCTGGACCATCTTTCCCACAACCGGAAATTCTGCCAAAACCGGTTCCAGTCTTATCTATCGAAATATCGCTATCTGACCATAGCCGTTTTATTCAATATGCCCGGAAATTACCTTATCGGGGGCGGCGGCGGAATTTCGTTAGCCTGTGGGGTCAGTCACAGCATCTCATGGAAACGGTTTTTGCTCACCGTGGTTCTGGCGGTTTTGCCGGTGCCTCTGCTGGCCTTTTTCGGTGTCATTCAACTGGAAGCATTTTTAGGAATTCCAAAATAAAGGATGCGTCTGTTTAAGTTCTTCTAAAATGTGCCAGATAATTTACATGTGTGTTACCGCCCAGCGTGTATCTCCTTGAAAACGGATTATAATGCAGACCGCACAGATCCATAGGTGACAGCCCTGTTGTCTCGGCCCAATCTTTGAGTTCCGCGGGTTTGATAAATTTACGGTAAGTGTGGGTCCCTTGGCGCACCAGGCCCAGAATATATTCCGCCCCGATTATGGCAAAAAGAAACGATTTCAAGTTGCGGTTAAGGGTGGCAAAAAACACATCACCGCCCGGTTTCACCAGATTTTTGCAGGACCTGATCACCGAGGCCGCATCAGGGACGTGCTCCAGCAGCTCCAGGCAGGTGACCACATCAAATTGCGCCGGGCGGGTTTCGGCAAATTGTTCAGCAGTGGCCTGCTGGTAATCCACATCCAGGCTGGAGTTGAGCAAATGCAAGCGGGCCACTCCCAGGGCCACCTCACCCATATCGATTCCGGTGACCACCGCGCCCAGCGACGCCATGGCCTCGGACAGAATTCCCCCGCCGCAACCGGCATCCAGTACCGCTTTGCCGGCCAGAGGTGCCCGTTGGTTGATATAGTCTAACCGCAGCCCATTGATGTCATGCAGGGCTTTGTAAGCCCCCTGCCGATCCCACCAGATGGGGGCCATCGATTCAAATCTGGCAATTTCAGCCGCATCAATGTTTTCAATAGACTTTGGCTTTGAATTCTTTTGCATCGATTTGTCGTTTTCTTCACCGCAGAGAGGCAAAAATCGCAGAGAAATAGTTTTCTTGCTTTTCGTCCTCTCAACGAAAAGCAAAATGAAAAAAAATCTCAGCGGCCTCTGAGTCTCTGCGGTGAGATCAAATTAATCAGAGCCGGTCACTGAAGTCTTTTTCATGAGGCCCCAGAGCTGCGACAGCAGCATTCCGGCCAGCATCAGTCCGCAACCAAAAAGGCCGCGTGCCGAAATAATTTCATCCAGTATGAGCCAGCCGCCGATGGCGGCAAACACAGCCTCCATACTGAGCAAAATAGCCGCATGGGCCGGATGCGCTTCTCTTTGAGCAATTACCTGCAGAGTGTAAGCGATTCCGACGGAAAGCAAGCCGCCATATAAAATGGGAATGGCCGCCTGAGAAATGGAACGCATGCTGATGTCTTCAACCACGGCTGCGATGATCAGGCTTAGAATTGAACAGGCCAGATACTGCGAGAAAGCCAATTTGATCGGATTGATTCTGGGCGACAGCCAACCGATAATCAGGACATGTGCGGCCCAAAAAAAAGCGCCGATCAAGACAAGCAAATCGCCCAGGGCAATCGTAAATTGTTCGGTCACACTTAAAAAATATAGGCCGACGGCTGCCAGAAATGCGCCGATCCAGGTCCCAACTTTCGGCTGCTGCCGCCAGAAAAGACCCAGGATCGGTACTATGATCACATAGAGGCCGGTAATAAAACCGGCCTTCCCGGCAGTTGTGTAAACCAGTCCGATTTGCTGTAAGGAAGCCCCTGAGAAGAGCGCCAGCCCGAGAGCGCCGCCGCCCAGGAGGATTGTTTTCAAACCGGTAGGCGGCTGGATGTTAGGGGATGGCGCTCGCTGACTCCGGCTCAATATCACCAGCGGCAATAATGACAGACTGCCAATGGCAAATCGAATGCCGTTGAAGGTAAATGGACCGACATAATCCATACCAACCCGTTGGGCGACAAAGGCAAATCCCCATATGATGGCGGTGGTGAGCAGCAGCGCGTCTGATTTTACGGTTCCAACTTTCATAAATAATCGTTTTCTTTGAATCTGACAATTTGGTTACTTGATTTTTGCACGAGTCCTCCAGAGGCGGACAAGTCGGAGGGTTTCATATTCTCATTAATTTGCATGCAAGATTCAAGTATTATACCGCCTTTCATATTAATGTTCCTAATTGCGGAGTCGGGGTATAAGTGGTTGTAGAAAAAAACGTTGGAATAACGGAACGTTTTTTTGACAACCACTATAAACAGGCCACCATACTTTCTGCTCCCCTTGCAGTCAAGAAAAGAACGGATGGTAAAAAGTAGAACTAAAAATGGTTGATAAATCCAAATTCGAAGAATACATTAGAGGCCGCCTGAAAATTCCCTATGAGAACATAACTTTTATACCGCTTTCCATAATAATGTTCCGAATGAATTCTGTTGATCCTGTCGAAATGATAAAATAAGGAGGGCCCGATAATGAACCTGGCCAGGTTTCCCCGCCGCCGCTACACCGAAGGCAATACCCCGATTGAAAAACTTCCCCGGCTATCTGCAGAGCTTGGAGGACCCACGATTTACATAAAAAGAGACGATCTGCTGGGACTGGCCGGAGGGGGCAACAAAACCCGCAAGCTGGAATTTCTGGTGGCCGAGGCATTGGAACAGGGCGCTGATACATTGATCACCTGCGGGGCGGTGCAATCCAACCACTGCCGCCTGACACTGGCAGCAGCTGTCAAAGAAGGGCTCAAATGCAGGCTGGTTTTAGAAGAACGGGTACCCGGCAGTTATCATCCGCAGGCCGGCGGCAATAACTTTTTGTTCCGCTTGATGGGGGTCGAAAAGATCACGGTTGCTGTCGGTGGCTCCGACATGACAGCTGCGATGCAGCAAGTCGCAGATGACCTCGCCGACGAAGGCCGGAATGCCTATATTATTCCCGGGGGCGGATCCACCCCGCTGGGCGCCACCGGTTACGTGGCCTGTGTGCAAGAAATTCTGGCCCAGACCTTTGACCTGGGGATCAACATCGATCGTGTCATTTGCGCCAGCGGCAGTGCCGGAACCCATGCCGGCCTGGTCACCGGTTTTTACGGCAACAACAGCAATATACCGGTAATCGGGATCAATGTCAGCCGCTCCCGCAATGAACAGGAACAGCTGGTATACGAGCTGGTTAAGGCCACCGCTGCTCATGTGGGTATCTCTGCGGACATCCCCGCCCGGGCCGTGCGCTGCTATGACGAATATGTCGGTCCGGGATATTCGCTGCCTACAGCTGAAATGGCAGAAGCCGTGCGGATGCTGGCCGGCCTGGAAGGCATCTTGATGGACCCGGTTTACACCGGCAAAGCCATGGCCGGATTAATCGACCTGGCCCGCAAAGGCGCCTTTCAAAAAGATGAAAACATTCTTTTTCTTCACACCGGCGGTTCCCCAGCGCTGCATGTCTATATGGACCAAATATTGGGCACGGGGCATCAGACGTAGGGCGCAAAGAATAAGGACCCAGCGATGAAGTCTAAGGACTGGGGACTGCGGTCTGAAAGAACGGAAAATTTAAATGAAGGAAAAAGTCATCGGCATACTCGGCGGTATGGGCCCGGAGGCAACCCTGGACTGCTATGCCAGAATCATCAAAAGCACCCCGGCAAAAACCGATCAGGAGCATTTGCGGGTAATCATCGACGCCAATCCCAAAGTTCCGGATCGTACCGCTGCCATCATCGCTGACGGACCATCTCCGGTGCCCATTCTGGTGGCTGGCTGTCAAACGCTGCAGGCGGCCGGCGCGGATTTTATCATTATACCCTGCGTGTCGGCTCATTTCTTTCTCGAAGAAATCCGTCAACAGACAAAGCTGCCCATCCTGTCAATCTTTGATGCCGCAGCCGAAACCATCAGCAGAGATCATGCGGACATTAAAACCATCGGTCTGATGGGCACCACCGGAACCATCAGCGGCGGCCTATTTCAAAAACGCCTGACTGCCGCCAGCATCAAAACCATTGCGCCCGATGAAACTCAGCAGGCCAGGGTAATGGCAGCCATTTACGATATAAAAAATTCCAGCTCGACGCGCTCCCGCAAACAGATTACATCGGAACTGGTGGCGGTCGTCGAGAGCCTTGTATCAAAGGGCGCACGGGGCATTATTGCCGGCTGCACGGAAATCCCGCTGGCCTTAAAGCAGGCACATCTGCCCGTCCCCTATTTTGACGCTTTAACGATTCTGGCCCGCGCCGCCATCCTTAAAGCCGGCTTACATCCACTTGCCATGCCCTAACAAATAGGAACAGATACCAGACCTGACGGATTTTGTTAGAAGCTTAAAGATGGCGTAAGCTTAAATCCGTTAGGCCGATACAAATCAAAGTTTCAGGATATGTGCCATGATGGTGAAGGGTATTCTTATCGCTTTCAGTGTTATTGCTGCTCTGGCGACACTCGCCCCTCTTTTGAAAAAAGATGATTGGTGGATCCGCGCGTTTGACTTCCCTCGCGTCCAAATTACTATTTTCACGAGTATGGTGTCTATCGCGCTTTTTTTCATTTTTGGCAAAAGTGGATTCTGGCAATATCTCTTTGCCCTGATATTAGTTGCCTGCGCTGGATATCAATTAAAAAGAATCTATCCATACACATGGTTGGCTAAAAAACAAGTGATGAAAAATCGACAGGCGGCAGAAGATTCTAAAATCTCGATTCTGGTCGCCAACGTTTTGACCCCAAATCGGCGAGCAAGTGACCTTCTGAAGATCATCAAGACAAAATCGCCTGATATCGTTTTAACCCTTGAGAGTGATACTTGGTGGGAACAGCAATTACAACCTCTCGAAGCCGATTACCCATACACGGTAAAGAAGCCCTTAGATAATTTATATGGTATGCACCTCTATTCAAGGCTGGCGTTGGTGGCTCCTGAGGTTAAATTTTTAGTAGAAGAAGATATTCCATCAATCCACACGTCGATTAAGATGCGAACCGGACATCATGTAAGACTTTATTGCCTTCACCCAACGCCACCCAGCCCAACAGAAAGTGAAACATCCACGGAACGAGACGCCGAACTGCTCATGGTTGCTAAGCACATCAAGGAGAGAAGCAAATCGGTTATCGTCGCCGGAGATTTGAATGATGTTGCCTGGTCACGCACAACGAGGCTTTTTCAGGAGATTAGTGGATTACTGGATCCGCGAATCGGTCGCGGTTTTTTCAGTACTTTTCACGCAAAATATCCATTCATGAGGTGGCCGCTTGACCATATTTTTCACTCAAATGATTTCACACTTATTTCCATCGAAAGGCTACCGTATTTTGGTTCCGACCATTTCCCACTCTTCGCTGCAATGAACCACCAACCCGAAGCTGAGTCTTTTCAGGAGGAACCTGAAGCACAGGCAGCAGACGAGAAATGGGCGGAGGAAAAAATTAAAAAAGCTGCCCCTGATGGCGGTAAACTGGGTGAATAGTGCCGGTATAAAAACGACCTTAAAACCGGTTGAAATCGGGTTGGCAAAATTCGCTGCGCTCCTCAGCCAACCACTAAGCTGTAGCGACACAGATATATGCTATGTATAGGCAACTAGAGAAAGCCTTCAGAATTGAAGATTACCCCAATCTTGAAATGTGTGAGTATTAACTTAAGGTTTGCGTAATGATAAATCTTTATTCACACTGAACGTTCAGTAGCAAAAAGGGGATGAAAGCTGAAATCGATAAAGACGTAAGAATTTTTATCTGTTTCCCAACCACAGATTCCGCTTGCATTCCGCCCTCTCTACCGACTAAAATCCAATATCGAGCCAGAATTCTTATCAGGATATCAATATCCAAGTGGTTTTAGGCAGGTGATGTCATGGTTAGTGCAATCTTAATGGCCGGATATAAAAACAAAATGGAGGTCAAACGGTACAGCAAGATCGTTGCTGAACATTACGGAGAAAAATTTATCGAAACCGGTTATCGGCCTTTACGGGAATTTAAAACCATCATTGACGGCGAGAAAAAAAGTATGCCCGTCATCCAATTTACGCTTGAAAAGCTCTTTGCGAACGATCTTATCGACGAAATCATCGTCGTCGGCCATCAGATGCTATTGGAGCAGCGCCTCGGTAATTTTATCAGTAAATTCGAAAAACCATGCCGGTTGATCAATCAAAATACCCGGATTTCAGCGGAAATCATTGAACGTTTTAACATTATCAAGCGCAAAGTCAGATATAATTCAATCGCGGGAAATCTGATAAAGGGCTACGCCGCCAGCAAGGCTTGCAAGGAAAAAAAGCATGCGTTATTTGTGGCCTCGGACTCGCCGCTGACAACCATAGAATTTATGGAGCAATTTCTGCATATCGTCCGGAAACACCAGGAACAGGCGGCGATCATTTTCCCGGCGATTCTGATTGATGCGCAAAAAGACATGATGGACAGGTCCCCGCTCAAGCTTCTGAACGATACCGAGTATGAATTGCCCGGATTAAGGGACAGCCATAACCGTCAGGGATTCAGACTTTCTTCTTTGATGTTTGCAAACCCCCATTTATTCGATATAAATACGGCAAACACCGCGTACAGCCTTCGCAAAGCCCTTAACCCCAATGCTCAGCTAACCTTATTTAAAATCACCCGCAACCTGGGATACCCCAACGTCTACTCCAAATATTTTGTCAGAAAAGATTTAAGCATAAAAGAGGTTGAAAACATCGTGTCCGCCTTTTTTAAAGGCCGGTTAAAATTAATCCCAATGACCGGTGAAGAATCAACCTACGACTACGACGGCACCGATTTTGAATATCAGATGCTGGCCAAAATGCTCGATACCTCCTGAGCGTCCGGGCAACAGTTCGGAAAAACAGAAGCGCGGATGTGGGCGACAATATGACCTTACCCGGACTGGTGGCTGCATTTTTGGGTTACGATGAAACCCTGCTGGAAACGCTGCAACTATTTTTGCGTTGTAAATGTATATATCACTCCACCAACCCACTGATTTATCAGGTTTCTTTTTGACATTCGGAATATCCGGTCAACGGTTGTTGCACCCTTCTTTGGATTCGATGCCCGTATCATCGTGCCACCGCCTGCTACCTGCTAAATTTTTCTTAATGATCCAGCCGAACAGATCCTGCCAATAAATACAAAGTAAATTAACGCGTTATTGGTGACTGCTTTACTGTGGGTCCTCTCGCTCAACGATCTCTATCAACCCGTTTAAATAAATATGACTGCATGGCATATCCTTTGCTCTGGACTGTAGGCAATAATAGCAGGATAGGTAAAATTTGATTCTTTTCGCATGACAATCTGAATTTTTATTGAACCAAAAGTATTCAGGAATTTGGGAGAAAAAAATGCAAAAAATAACGTCACAAAAATACACCGTAGGTATTGATGTGGGTTCGGTCAGCCTGAACTGTATTGTTATCGATGAGAACAAGGATATCGTTTGGGAATCCCCGTATAAACGTCACTTTGGAAAAATTGATGAAGAGATACTGGACCTGGTTGAGCGTTTGTTTAAAACATTGGGGGAAAACACTATTCGATCCATCTCTTTTACCGGAAATCACGGTAAGAAGCTGGCTGAAAAACTGGGCGTCTTCTACGAGTTTGAGACCATCAGCCAGGTTCTGGGAATCTTGCATATCATGCCGGAGGCCAGGAGCCTGGTCTGCATGGGTGGACAGGATACCGCCTTAATTCAGATTTTTCACGATGCGGGTGGATGGGAACTTGAAAATTTCAATGCCAACGGGCCCTGTGCTTCGGGCACCGGATCGTTTATCGATCAGCAGGCAGAGCGCCTGGCAACATCTTTATATGAAAGACACAAAGAGACTTCCCAGAGCCATATCGATCATATCTTAAATGACTTTATCAGCCTGGGTCTTAAAAGTGAAAAGCCCGCCAACGTGGCCTGTCGCTGCACCGTCTTTACCAAATCCGACATGATTCATCTTCAAAACAAAGGCGAAAAGCTGGAAGATATCATTTACGGTCTGCACGTCGGCAATGCCCGCAATTACATCAGCACGATTGTCGCCAATCGCAAGCTTAAAGATCCGATTGTATTTATCGGTGGACTGTCCAAAAATGAAATACAGGTCAAAGCTTTTAAAGCCTACTATCCCAACCTGATTGTCCCGGCGCATAACACGTCAGCCGGGGCGCTGGGCGTCGCACTCAAAGCCCTTGAATCAAAAAGGTCAGGCACCTTCTCGCCTGCTGAGCTTAGAAAAATAAAGGTGCGCGCCAATATTGCAGTACCCGAGGCACCTCCCCTTATCCTGCAAAAGACCGACATACCTGATGACCGGGAGTTCAGCAGAAAAATACTGGCAGTCAGAACCCCCGCTTACCTGGGCATTGATGTCGGCTCTACGACCACCAAGTACGCATTGATAGACGCAGAATACAAGCTCATCCACAAATATTATGTCCACACCCAGGGGAAACCGGTCGAAGTTACCCAGCGACTGCTAAGGCACATCTTGGACGAGCTGGGCGATAAAATTAAGATCAAAGGCGTAGCGACAACCGGTTCGGGCCGCTATGTCGTCGGTGACTTTTTAAACGCCGATTTAGTGATTGATGAAATTACGGCCCACGCCAGAGGAGCGGTCGAGATGGATCCGCAGGTGGACACCATTTTTGAAATTGGCGGTCAGGACGCTAAATACATCTCGCTGATCAACGCCAATCCGCTGGATTTCGATATGAACAAAGTTTGCGCTGCCGGTACCGGCAGCTTCTTACACGAATTGGCGAATAAATATGGCATCAATATTGTTGGTGAATTTCAGAATATCGTCCTTTCTGCCGCTGCCCCGGTCAAGCTCACCGATCGGTGCACGGTCTTTATGGAGTCAGATCTTGTCGCCTACTACCAACAAGGGGCCTCCAGGGAAAACCTGATGGCCGGACTTTGCTATGCCATTGTCCATAATTATTTGAACCGCGTTGTCGGTAAAAGAAAAATTGGACAGCGGATCATGTTTTTAGGCGGGCCGTCTTTGAATAAAGGTGTCGTGGCGGCCTTTGAAAACGTGTTGAACCGGGGCCTGCTGGTTCCGCCGCATCGTGAGGTGCTCGGCGCGTACGGCGCTGCCATTGCTGTTCAGGAAAAAATGAATGCCGAAGCCATAGCCCAAAGCGCTTTCAGGGGTATGCCCGGCGCAATCAATGACCGTAGGAACTTCACGGAAAAAGTGTGCCGTGTCGATCCAACTTGTCACAATCAGTGTAAGCTTAAAATTTATAATTTTGATAACCGGCGCAGTATTTGGGGAGGCGAATGCGGCCGCCATGAATTGGCCCGCAGCCGAAGCAAAACAAAAGACAATTTCTTCAAGCGCCGACAAATGCTGTGGGAAACCCACATGGCGGGTGCGTATACAACGCTTGAAGACAGGCCGTTAATGGAAATTGACGGCCGCCCGACAATCGGGATGCAGCGGGCCCTTTACGGGCACCATACGGCTGTCCTCTGGGCGCATTTCTTTGACCATCTCGGGTTTCGCCTGGTGCTTACCCCACCCACCAACACCCACATCTCAAAAAAGGGTGTCGAGCGCGCAGTGGATGGGGCATGCTATCCGGTGAAAGTCTCCTATGGCCATATCGCACTCCTGGAAGGCAAAACAAGATATCTATTTATTCCCAGCCTGATCAAAATGCCGACACCCAAGCCTTCTGAAACCGGATATTACTGCCCGATGGTTCAGAGCAACGGGTATATGGTGCGCATGGCATTTGGCCTGGACCCGGCCACGATTATAAATCCGGTTGTGCATCTTAAGTACGGCCCCGATATGCTGGCCATGGAGTTATACGAGCAAATCGGGGCCCGGTTAAAATTATCCCGGCGTTCAATCAAAGCGTCTTTGCTCTATGCCCTCGGACGCCAGCAGCAATTTGTCACGAATATGTTTCAGCAGGGAAATCGAATTCTTGACAAAATAGAGCCCCACATGCCGCTGCTTATTGTTACCGGTCGCCCTTACAATCTTTACGATGACCGCTTAAATTTAAGGCTCGGTCAAAACCTGGCCAAAACCGGACTGACAGCCCTGCCGATGGATTTTATCGATGTCGCTTCAGTCGATCTGACCGAATTTCCTTCAATGTTCTGGGGTCTGGGTGCGCAGATCCTCAAATCAGCCAAGATCGTCGCCGCAACGGAAAATGTTTTCGGATTGCACTTGACCAATTTCGGCTGCGGTGCGGATTCATTTATTGAGCACTTTTATAAATCCATCATGGCAGACAAACCCTACCTGATCCTCGAATTAGATGAGCACAGTGCAGCCGCCGGTGTGATGACACGGCTTGAAGCATACAAAAACGTGATCGAAAACAGCATGGAAAAATCGCGACCCCAAACGCAACGCCTGATGATCAATGGACGCAAGAGGTAAAACAAATGAAATCTAAGAATGAAAATAACTTTGATTCGCTCGCAAAAAACATCGGTAAATTTCATCTTCACAATAAGACCGTCCTCATTCCTGCGATGAATCGTATCGCTAGTCATCTGTTGGCGGCAGCCTTTAGAAGTTTCGATATCAAAGCAAGGGTGCTTCAAACTTACAAAGGTCTTGACCTGGGCAAAACACACACTTCCGGCAAAGAATGCTTCCCCTGCCAGATTACTCTGGGAGACATTCTGCTTTTCCTTAAAACCGAGCAGAAGAAACGGGGCGCCGCATTTGATCCGGAAAATTATCTGTATTTTTTACCGGAGTCAGACGGGCCCTGTAGATTCGGCATGTACAATAAGTACCAGCGGATGGTGCTGGATTCTTTTCCGGGGTTTGACAGAGTAAAAATTGTCTCGCTCACCACAACCGACGGCTATTCACTTGAAGGGGTGATTGAACAAGACCGGGTGCTGGATTTTAGAAAAGCGAATTATATGGCCGTGGTGGTGGCTGACATCATGGAAAGGCTTCTGTGGCGAATCCGGCCCTATGAAAAGGCAGCGGGCATCACAGATGATTTTATCGAACGCGCCATGCATGCCGTCGAAGCATCTTTTGAAATGCATGCTGCCGCCGGCGCCTACGACAAAATACTGCATAGACTCGAAGCGGTTGTCCGGGAAGGCCAAGCGCTTATTGATCCGGCTATCCCCGCAAAGCCTTTGATCGGGATTGTCGGTGAAATCTTTTTAAGAATGCATGTTGATTCCAATCAGGATTTGATCCGGGTTCTTGAAGAGCATGGTGCCGAAGTGGTCAATTCCTCACTGGCCGAATGGGTCAACTATATCACCTATGGGCAGTTGAGACAAAATAAGATCAATTTCCGGTTAAACCTCAAGCAACTCAATTTCGGCCGTTTGAAAAAGAATCTACGGCAGATGCTCCGTTTCGGGAGCGACCTTTTATATCAGGAATTGAAACAAAAACAGTTTTACAACCGGGTTTCCAAATTGATCGATATTGAACATGATCATAAAGTGCGCCATCTGGAACAACGGCTCCAAAAAGAAGACCTTTTTACTTTTGATGTCACAACCGAAACCTGTTTAAGCATAGCCGCGATTTTGCAATTTGCAGAAGAAGGCTACAACGGGATTGTAAATGTTTACCCTTTTACCTGCATGCCGGGCATGACCACTTCGGCCATTGTCAAGCCTGTCATGAACAAACGGCGGATTCCTTATCTGGATACACCTTATGACGGAAGTTTGCAACCGGGCAGGGATACGGCCATCAGAACTTTCATGCATCAAGTCACCCAGCATTTCCAGCGTCATGGAAGAAGGGGCATCATTCAGCAACGCGCAGCATGAACCCGCAAGACCGATTATTGATATGCTTTTAAGCAATTCAGAAAATAAGATGCAAAGGGACTCTCGATTATATGAGGCCCCGGCTGCGGGCCAGTCTGAGCCGCCAGCCTTATCGGAAAATGGTATCAAAGAATTAGGCACTTACAGGCTGGTCTGCGGCGGGCTGATTTTCATTGGATTGACGATTGGCATATTCTGGTACCAATTTTCTAAAATACCGGCCGGCAGCCGGCCGCCAATATGGAATCAGCTGCAATGGGGCTATTTGTTCTGGCTGTTGCTCTTTCTGCCGCTCGATACGGTTGCAGCCGGTTTGCGGATCTGGGTGATCGGCCGCGTTTTGCATCCCGGCGTGAGTTTCTGGACCTGCCTTAAGGCCGAGTGGGCCAATTTGGGTCTTGCCATGCTGACCCCGTCACAAACCGGCGGCGGATTCGGTCAGATTTACATGTTGAGTCGCGGGGGAATGAATCTTGGAACCGCCTTGACGGTCAGTTTAATCTCGTTTATGGGCAGCATGGTCGTTTTACTGTTTGTTGGTATCCGGTCCATTCTGACATCTAAAGCTGAACACCTCAGCGCCTTTTTCCAGGGAGCCTTCTTAATCTTTTTTCTTGTATTTGGTGCGGTGATTTTCGCTGTGTGCTGGCCCGGATCCGTGCGTTGGGTGGTTCTAAGAATTTCCAGGGCGATCGGCAAAGCCAGTCAAAGCAGCCGCTCACAGGACAGCTACCGGTCGTCGCAGAACACCCGCAGTAAGCGTATGTCTGAATACCTGCATACCCTGTCGGATAAATTGATTGATCTGTGCTATCACCATCAGGCCAACATGCGCCGGTTCTTTAAGCTAAATAGTGCCAGTTTTTTGTGGGTGTGTCTCTTGAGCCTGGTCTTCATGTTTGCGCGCGCGATCATGGCCTTTTTGTGTCTTCGCTTTCTGGGGATTCAGGCAGCCGCTCCGGGCAATGTGCTTGAAACCCAGTTGAGCTTGATTTTTCTGATATACTTTGCGCCAACCCCCGGAAGTGCGGGCCTGGCTGAAGGTGCCTCGATGTTAATGATGGATGGTGCCATACCGGCAGGATCGATGGCCTATTATAATTTGCTTTGGCGCTGTACGACGCTTTATCTGCCGGCCATCGCCGGGCTGCTATTTCTGCTGTGGGCGATTCTGCAGGATGCCCGCAGCGTTGTGGCCCGCCACAACCGTAACGCAGCTATCTGAAATTAAAATGTTAAGCTTAATTTTTTTAGGGTTGTGTCTGGCCGGCGGCTTGACGGGTGCCTGCATCCTGGTGATAACCGGGATCAAAATGAGGACATCCGATTGAGAATGCATTGGGCAGAATGGGCAAAGGATCGATAAGGGCATTTTAATTGACAGACTGGCGCCGGTATAATATTGTTTTTAATGGGGATTCGCTATTCAACAGCCATGATCGATCCGGAGCATTTTCCACGACAAGACACTGCATCTCCTTCTGCCCCGTATCTGACCGCGCCGGTCCAATAGTTTTGCAATGTTGCGTAATCAAGCCTTTTCTAAATGGCCTAATTTAATAGTTACGTTATATCCGGCATTGCAGAAACTGATTTTGAAAATTCAAACTATTATTTTTATAAAATGCAACAATTAAAAAGGCGTCATAATCTCTACCTGATCGCACTGCCGCTGATTATTGCGTATTTGGGATTTTTCAGCGCCTGCCGCAATGATTCCCCCCGGCGGATTCCGCCTAAAGCGGTCAAAGGTGTTCTCGATCTTAGCGGTTGGGACCTCAAAAAAGACGGCCCGGTTGATCTTATCGGTGAGTATCAATTTTACTGGATGCAACACCTGATGCCGGTTGAATTTTCTAAAATAATTTCAGATGGAAAAACAAAATTCATCAAAGTGCCGGGGTATTGGAATGGCTATAAATTAGCAGGCAAAGAACTGCCTGGACATGGATACGCCACCTACCGTCTAAATGTTGTTCTAAATAAACAGAAGGAACCCCTTGCTTTAAGAACGGTGGAAATTTCTAATGCATACGTCATCTATGTAAACGGGCAAAGGGTGGGTTCTTTGGGTAGTCTCGGGAAAGATCTTAAAACAACAGTCCCCCAACAATACCCCCAGATCATCGACTTTGCGCATAAAACAAATCAGATGGAGATTATTATTCAAGTTTCTAATTTCCACCATAGGCGCGGCGGAATCTGGGAAGTTATTCAACTGGGAAGAGAAAAGGATATACGCAAGGCCCAGGAGAAAAGGTTTAGTTTTGATCTTTTTCTGATCGGCAGTATTTTCCTGATGGCCCTGTACCATCTGGGTCTATTTATCGTCAGAAAAAGGGATTATTCACCGCTTTACTTCAGCATCTTCTGCTTTCTGATGGTACTAAGATCAGTTACCACCGGTGGAAGATATCTCATGCTTTCTTTCCCTGATATAAGCTGGAAGCTAACGATCAAGTTAGAATATCTATCATTTTATCTGGCCGTCCCGGCTTTCGGGATGTTTATGCGATCAATTTTTCAGAAATTTTCAACGCGAGCTCTCCGTATCTCAGAAATGCTGGCAATTGTTTTTTCAGGTATTGTTATCTTCACCCCGGCAAGATTTTTCTCACACACCCTCAACATATACGAGATCATTACCCTTGTCACTCTTATATACGGACTATATGTGATCTTTGTCTCTTTTAAACAGAAGCCCATCGAGGCCTTCGTATTTCTTCTCGGGTTTTCCACCTTATTTGTTGCCATCATAAATGACATGCTACACGTTGAAAATATTATACAAACCGGGTTTTATGCACAGTTTGGGTTCTTTTTCTTTATTCTGTCCCAGTCGTTTCTTCTCTCCTACCGCTTCTCAACAGCCCTGACAATGGTTGAAACCCAGCGCAAAGAATTAAGGGATACCCTTGAATCATACAAGACGGAGGTCATCGATCGGGTTCAGGCTGAGGAAGCGTTGCGAGAATCTGAAGAAAAATACAGGACTATCCTGCACGGCATCGAGGAAGGGTATTATGAGGTCGATCTATCCGGCAATTTGACATTCTTCAATGAGTCCTTGCGCCGGCACCTGGGATATTCAAAAGATGAGCTCATGGGAATGAACAACCGGGAGTTTATGCATACAGAGGCAGCCAAGCGGGTATATGAAACCTTTAACATTGTTTATAAATCCGGCAAAGCTGCCAAAGCAGTTGACTGGGAGATGATCGCAAAAGACGGCAGCAAAAAATTTGTCGAGCTTTCAGTGTCGTTAATGCGGGATTCAGAAGGCCGGCCAATCGGGTTCCGGGGGGTGGCCCGCGACATTTCCGAACGCAAAAACGCCGAAGAACAGGCCAAAATCCATCAGCAGCAGCTCATGCAGGCCAGCAAGATGGTGGCACTGGGCACGCTGGTTTCCGGTGTCGCTCATGAGATCAACAACCCCAACAACTTTATTATGTTAAATTCCCCTATTCTAAAGGAGGCCTGGGAAAATACCATGCCTATTTTGGAAAAATATTTTGAGGAAAACGGTGATTTCATAGTAGGCGGTATGCAATTTAGCCAAATGCGCGAAAATATTCCGACTCTGTTTTCCGGTATATCAGATGGTTCCAAACGGATTAAACGGATTGTTGATGATCTCAAAAATTATGTCAGAGAAGACACCGCCGACCTAAGCCAATTGATCAATATCAATGCGGTTTTAGAATCAGCAGTTTCACTTCTCGCCAATATGATCAAAACCGCCACCCATAAATTTTCAATCGCGTACGGAAAGAATTTGCCCCTTTTAAAAGGAAATTTCCAGCGACTCGAACAGGTCTTAATTAATTTAATCCAAAATGCCTGCCAGGCCCTTCCAGACGCCAGCAAGGGTATTTTTATTTCAACCACAAATGATAACGAACCATCGAATATCGAGATCATCATTCGAGATGAAGGCATGGGAATTCCACCCAGGACCTTACGGCATATCATGGACCCGTTTTTTACAACCAAAAATGATGCCGGCGGGGTCGGTCTGGGGTTATCTATTTCATCAAGAATCGTAGAAGAGCATGGGGGCAACCTGCACTTCACCTCTGAACCCGGCGTGGGCACCACGGCAACGATCACCCTGCCGGTTGAAAGCGAAAAATAAACCGTGAAAGGGAATCCAGAATGACTGAATCAACCTATCCGCATTTTCCCGTTATGATGGTGGATGATGAAGCCCAGGCGATAACCAGCTTTGAAATGACACTGCGTTCTGCCAATATGAATAACTTCATTCGTTGTCATGACAGCCGTGATGTCATGTCACTGCTTTCCAGCCAGGAGATTGAAGTCATGCTGCTGGACCTGAGAATGCCGCATATATCGGGCGAGGAATTACTGCCGATGATAACCGCCGACTATCCGGAAATTCCTGTCGTCGTGGTAACCGGCTCAAACGATGTCGATACGGCTGTAACGTGCATGCAAATCGGCGCATTTGACTACATATTGAAGCCCGTGGAGAAAAGTCGCCTGATCAGTGGCGTAAAGCGGGCGGTCGAGCTGCGAGAATTACATCGCGAAAATCAATTGCTCAAAGCTCATGTGCTGTCCGACAAACTGGAAACGCCCGAAGCCTTTTCGGAAATCATTACCACCAGCAGCGCGATGCGCTCCATTTTTCAATACACCGAAGCCATTGCCGGCAGTCCGCGTCCGGTGTTGATAACCGGTGAAACCGGAGTGGGCAAAGAATTGATTGCCAGAGCTGTCCATACCTTGAGCCATCGCGCCGGGGCATTTATACCGGTAAACGTGGCCGGCCTGGATGACCAGGTGTTTGCAGACACCCTTTTCGGCCATAAAAAAGGCGCTTTTACGGACGCCCGCGAGGCACGCAAAGGGTTGATCGAACAAGCAAACGGCGGCACCCTGTTTTTAGATGAAATCGGAGATTTGAACACAATATCCCAAGTAAAGCTGTTGCGTCTTTTACAAGAGGGAGACTTTTTTCCCCTGGGATCCGATGTGACCAAACGCTCGGATGCCCGGATCGTGGTGGCGACAAACCAGGATCTTGATGCCCTGCAGTCATCCGGACGATTTCGCAAAGATCTGTACTTTAGGCTTTGTGATCATCAAATCCATATTCCGCCGTTGCGCCATCGCCGCGAAGATTTAGCGGTCCTGGTAGCGCACTTTCTACAAAAGGCCGCCAAAGCCTTAAACAAAAGGAAACCGACACCCCCGGAGGAGCTGATCACGCTACTGTCAACCTATCATTTCCCCGGCAATATCAGAGAGCTCGAGTCCATGATATTTGATGCGGTCAGCAGTCATACGTCCGGCAAACTTTCCATGGATGCCTTTAAAGCTCATATTGTCAAAAAACATCCGCTCTCAAATATCGATTCAACGGCTTCAATCCCTCCGCAAGGCTCACAGGTCAGCTTTTACGATCAATTGCCCACGCTAAAACAAATCGAAAAGATGTTGGTCGATGAGGCCATGAAAAGATCCAACGGAAATCAGTCGATTGCAGCTCTCAGTTTAGGGATTTCGCGCCAGGCATTAAATAAACGTCTGAAAAAAGACGGGCAACAGGGTCCACCTGAAATCAAAGCTTAACCACGATGCGCACCCCATTGATAAATGGATTTTTATGCTTGCTTCGGGTAAAAACCGAATGCTAAAATTGATCATATGATTGAAATCCGAATCCAACCGAAAATATTTGAGGACTATCCCACATTTCGGCGCGGGATAGTGATAGCCAGAAATATAGTTAATCAAGGCCATTCACCGGAACTGGAGGACATGCTCGGCCAGGCTATCGAGCAAGCGGCCCGGAAGCCCATTGATTTAAAAACAGACCCGCCGGCTGCGACCTGGAATGAGGCCCACCGCCTATTCGGTTCGAATCCGAATAAATTCCCGCCGGCGCATTGCGCCCTTTTAAAACGCGTTCAGAAGCCGGGGGCTCGAATGCCGTTCATCAATAAAATAGTGGCCATTATGAACATCAACTCCATTGAGGCACAAATGCCCGTTGGGGGTGATGACGTCATACGGGCTGGCGGCAGCCTGGAATTGCGGTATGCCGACGGCAGCGAGACCTTCACCCCACTGGGCAACCCTGATAGCAGTGAACATCCGGTCTCCGGGGAAGTCATCTATGTGGTCTCTGAAACAAAAGAAGTGATGTGCCGGCGCTGGAACTGGCGCAATGGGCATAACACCCGCATTGCCGAAGACACTCGCATCATTGTTATGAATATCGACGCCCTGGGTGAGGACAGTGAAACCCGCGCAGTTACGACCCGGGATCGGGTCGCCCGGATGCTTGAAAAATTCGGTCAGGCAGAAGTGATCACAACGTTGCTGTCCCCTGGACAGCCAGCTTATCCATTTGAAGCCTAATCAGAAACATACTACGACAGCTGGGTTCAAGAATATCATCAAAATGCCGATAACCCTAAGGGGCAATTTCAATCAGATATCTTGCCCATGGCTGCCTTCGAATCGCAAGTCGATCAGAGACGCTCAAAAATTTCAGGATGGCACGGTACATGTGAAATGGACGAAAATCCGGAAAATAGAAATAATGCCCGCATCAGCTATAAGTCGCCGGTGACGATCGAAAATTTGAGAGCCGGCATCATTTATCAGGCCAGAATGCTCAATTACAGCAAGCATGGGCTGTATTTTGAGACGGACAACTTGCTGCATCTCGGCGATGAGGTTTTCATCGGGGTCGAATATTCACCGTACAGTGATTCCCATGATACATATGAGTGTCTGCGGGCAAAAATAATGTGGCGCCGGAAGCTGCCGACATCACACTTTAAGTATGGTTATGGTGTTAAATACAGTATCGATTATAATAAACAAAAATTGCGCAACGGCAATTTAAAAATTGAGGATGATCAGAGAAAACACACCCGCAAGCGCTATTCCCAGAACCTCCTGTTCGCCACCCAAAACAAAATCCTCAAGGGACTGGCTAAAAATATTAGCCCTTCCGGCGTATTTATTCAAACCAGTCACCGTTTGGAAGTGGGACATACCGTCACACTGGTTGTCCCATTAAAAAACGATAAAACAGCCAAAATAAAAGGCGAGGTCATCTGGTCTGGTCCGGAAGGATTCGGTGTAAACTTTATAAGCATCAAACGCTAAGGCTCCCTGCGGTGCAGCCTTAAAAAACTAACCCCCGGGCACTTCAGCGACACAGCACCACTAACCCTGTCCCCATGATGCACCAGCCTGTGCCGGCATTGCTTTTTATTCTTCGCTACAGCAGCGGCAACCATCCATGAAGCTTATCGCAAGATTTACTTAAGTTTACATTTGTTGTAGGGTATGAACGTAATACCATTTTGTGTTTTTGTTGATATCCCATTCAAACGTGGAGGATAAAATGACTGCAGCAATTATTATCGGCGGAATCATTCTTTTGGCAATCATTGTGGTGGCGGCGATATACAACAGTCTGGTCACGCTTCGAAACCGTTACAAAAATTCGTTTTCTCAAATCGACGTCCAGCTCAAACGCCGATACGACCTGATCCCCAATTTGGTTGAAACGGCCAAAGGCTATATGAAGCATGAGCGCGAAACGCTGGAGGCCGTCATCAATGCCAGAAACAGCGCGTTGACAGCCAGCCAGAAAGCCTCCGGCAACCCCGGGGATCCGACGGCAATGAAGGATCTGGCCAGCGCCGAAGGATTACTGGCCGGGACGTTAGGCCGCCTTTTTGCTCTGGTTGAAAATTATCCTGATTTGAAAGCCAATCAAAACATGCTGCAGCTGCAAGAGGAGCTGACGTCTACTGAAAATCGCGTCGCCTTCGCGCGTCAAGCTTTTAACGATACCGTTACGGCTTATAATATCGCCTGCGAGAAATTTCCTCACACCATCATCGCAGGCATGTTTAATTTTTCCCAGGCTCAACTGCTGGAGTCCACCGAAGCGCCTGAAGAAAGACAGGCGCCCAAAGTATCCTTTTAATGGACTTTTTTAAACAACAGGATATTGCCAGAACGAAAACCAGCCGGTTGATCGGTTTGTTTTTCCTGGCTGTACTGGCAGTCGTGCTGGCAGTCTATGCAATTGCGGTTACGATTCTGTTTTTTTATGGCAGCCGTCAGCCGGGATTCAACCCGGCAACCTTTGACTGGGTCCAGCCCCGTCTGGGATTCTGGGTGGTGAGTGCCACCCTGCTGGTTATTTTTGCCGGTAGTTTGACAAAAATTGTCGCGCTGGCCAAGGGTGGTGGTGCTGTGGCCGAAAATCTGGGCGGACGACTCATCAATTCCGCAACCACAGATGTTGACGAGCGCAGATTGTTGAACGTTGTGGAAGAGATGGCGCTGGCGTCCGGTATACCGGTGCCGCAGGTTTACATCCTTGACCGCGAAAAAGGCATCAATGCCTTTGCCGCCGGCTACTCTCCCAATGATGCCGTGGTTGCCGTTACCCCCAACTGTTTGAAGTTGCTAAAACGCGATGAGCTTCAAGGGGTTATTGCCCATGAATTCAGTCATATTTTAAACGGGGATATGCGCTTGAACATCCGTCTGATCGGTTTTCTCAGTGGAATCATGGTTCTCGCCAATATCGGATATCTGATTCTGCGGTCCCGAACGGGAAGCCGAAAAAGCGGGGCTCAAATTGTTCTGATCGGAATCGGCCTGCTAATCATCGGATTTGTAGGGCATCTGTTTGGCCGCATCATTCAGGCGGCTGTTTCCCGCCAGAGAGAGTATTTCGCAGATGCCTCGGCGGTCCAATTTACGCGCAATCCCATGGGAATTTCAGGGGCTTTAAAAAAAATCGGCGGGTTTAAGCTGGGATCCCGAATTCGATCGCCGTATGCCGGTGAAATTTGTCACATGTTCATCGCAAAAGCCGTCGGCACCCTGTTTGCCACCCATCCGCCGCTGCCGGATCGAGTTCAGCGTCTCGATCCGGGTTTCGACGGCCGATTTGAGCCCTTAAAAATTCCTGACATTCAAACCCCGCCCCTTGCGCCGCCACTTAAAAAGGACACGGGGGATGCAACAGCGCATCCGGCAGCGGCATTTACGATGGGTGTGGCTGCGGTCAGCAATCGTCCCGGTGACATCACCGCACGTGATATCGATCATGGCCAAAAACTTTTAAATGCTATTCCAGCTGAAATCAAAACCGAACTCAGCGATATTTTAGGGGCCATGGCCGTCACCTGCATGCTTTTGCTCGATGAAGATCCGCAGATCAGAGACATTCAAATCAAACGCTTGCAAAAGCATGCTCCAGGGCGGCTTATCAGGCATCTGGTAGCTCTCGAGGCGTACTTCAAGGCGTTTGATCTGCAACTGCGGCTGCCCATTCTGGATTTAGCTCTGCCGGTTTTACGCCAGATGTCTGCTGGCCAGTATGCAGAATTTAAAGCGTTTATTCAGATTCTGGTGGAGGCCGACGCACGGCTTTCTTTTTTTGAATTTGCGCTTCAACAAATCATAACGCACCGGCTGGGAGCCACCTATCGGCGCCACAAAAAGGAAGTTGTATATAAAAACATCGCGTCGCTCGCTTTAGATGCCGTCAATATCCTTTCGCAGCTTGCACATGTCGGGCATCCCCGGGAAGTGGCCGCGAAGGCCGCATTCAACTGCGGGTGGGAAAAATTGCAGATCAAGGATTCTCGCTGGAAGATGCTGCCGGCCGGCAAGGTGTCATTCGGCGCATTGCGGGTCGCCCTGCAGCGTTTTTCCCTGGCCACCCCGGGCGTTAAAAAAACCTTCCTGGATGCCTGTGCTTACTGTGTGCTCCATGATGAACATGTTACCCTGGAAGAGGCTGAGCTTGTTCGTGCTGTGGCCTATGCTTTAGCCATTCCCCTGCCCCCCTTTCTGGATACTTTCAACGATTGATCCGGATAATTCAGTGTTCAGGTGTCGGGTGTCAGTTTTCAGAAGACAGAGGCCAGAGGACAGAAAACAGTCTGCTATTTGCCGTCTGTCATCTGTTTTCTGTGCTCGGTCATCTGTATTTTCCTGACACCCATAATAAAACCGTGTTTTGTAACTTACATCAGAGACACGACACTATAAGCTATTGCCAGACTGTGCGCGCAGGTTTTTTTTGAATCAGGGATGTTGAGAAGCAGACAGGATGCGGCGGGCGGTCCAGTAATATTCCCCCCAATAATGTTTATCGATTTTCGACACGGTCACGCCTTTGTTTTTAGAGGCATGCACAAATTCGGACCTGCCCAAATAAATGCCCACATGCCGAGGGTAGGATGGCGGCCTGAAGAACACCAGGTCCCCGGCCCGAAGCTTTTCAATAGGTACCGGCCGCCCGTGCCTGACCTGTGCGCGGGTGGTGCGCGGCAAATCCATATTAAAAACATCTTTATAGACCGCTTTTACAAATCCGGAGCAGTCGATTCCACCGTTGCCGTTGCCCCCCAGACGATGGCGTGTTCCTTGCCAGCGCCTGTATTCCTGACGCAGCCGTTTTTCGATGTCAGCATCAACTGCATGCCCTTTGACGGCTTGCGCATGTGCGGGTTCGGCGGTTGTCACGTGAGATGGTTTGGGGGGCGTCGCACATCCCACAATCAAAAAAAGTACAGCCAGAATAAAGGCGCCATGCAAGCCTAGTGATTTACAATTGCAGAAGATTTGAACAGCACGTTTCATTTTTAGTTGCCCGCTTTAAAAATCGTTAAATGGGTTCATTTTATAGAGGTTGTCAAAAAAACGTTCCGATATTCCAACGTTTTTTTCTACAACCACTTATGCCGCAATTCCTTGAATCGGAACACTATTATGGAAAGCGGTAAAAATAGAGATTTTATATAGTTAAAGATCGGCTAAAATTACCATTTCTTGAGTTATAGCAGACCGTGTGCCTGTACAAAGCCTTGCAATTTTATGCCTTTTAATTGGAGACGGTCAGTCGGTTCGCAAAGTCGACAGGTCGACGCGATTTTCAAAAATATGAACGCCGAAAAGTTGCCTGCGCCAATCCGTGTTTTATAATTAAAGAAGAATATTACCAGAATCCTGCATGAAAATTAATGAGAAGATGAAAGCCGGCGACTTTTGCAAAATTCAGGTGTTAGATTTAAGCGGAGGAAAATTTATGCGTAACGTAATCATTGCTTCTATATTCGTGCTCGTATTTGCCCTGCCGGCAGCAGCGGAACCCGGCTTAATTAATGTAAAAAGTTCGCATGACGTTAAAAATACAGCCGATCGTCTGGAAACGGTTTTAAAAGAAAAAGGAATGACCGTCTTTTTGCGGATCAACCACAGCGAAGCTGCCCGCAAGGTGGGGAAAAAATTACGGCCAACGGAACTGGTGATATTTGGTAATCCAAACGTCGGCACGCCCCTGATGCAATGCAGCCAGACGGTGGCGATTGACCTGCCGCAAAAAGCGCTCATCTGGCAGGCTGAAAGCGGACAGGTATGGCTGACCTACAATGATCCCCGATACCTGGCAATGCGTCATGGGATCGATGGCTGTAAAGCGGTTCTGGATAAGGTGCGAAATGCACTTAAAAATTTTGCGCAGGCCGCCACCCAGCCTTAAACCGCCGAAGCCAATCATCTATGTCGATTGCGCTTACCCGCAAAACTGCGTCTATCTTTCGATGCTCAGCTTTATAGAGGACTGGAAACGTATTTTACCCAGACTGTAACCCGGGGACATGTGCGCATCTATTTTATCGCTTCTATCCAGCGCACAATATCTGACGATGTTGCTGAGATTACAGGTTGTCAATGAGGTATAAGACGGGAATTCCAAAAAGCGGATAGTTGCGGTCTACGTTACCAATTCCCAATCCCAGAATATTGTTACTGCAAAATAATTGGGGCGCATCGAAAAAATCATTAAACCCATAGGGGGCCACATCATAATCGGCCAGCGCCATAAAGGGCAATTTGCGTTCATTCATCAGTTCTGCAAAATGGGGATGCGTAATAGATAAAAATTGAAACCCTTCGGCAGCACAGCCGGTAGCCGAATTAAATTTTTTGCGCGCCTGGGAGACTGTCATATTAATGTGCCTTTCACCAGGCTGAATCCGGGCACAATAAAAACCCTTTGGCCGCGCCGGCGCACCAGGGCGCAGTCGAATATTCTGCGGTTTTTGAAAGTCAATATATTCGCACCGCCAGGTTCTTCGGCTTCTGCTTTTGAGAGCATAATTCCACGCCTGCTCTGCGGATAAAACAGGATCAGCATTGCCCCGGCCGTCATCACCGAAACCGAAGAAGATCGCAGTTCCGATGTATCCATGAATCCTTCCATCTGCGGCTAATTTTGGCGGTGTCATCATCTCCGCCCTCTTAAACTCAGTGTTTGGAATGCGCCATTTCATTTTACGATTGGCTTTTTGCCAGGCTCCGATCTGCTCTGCAAAGGGAAGGATGCGATTACCCGGAGATTTCGCTTGCAATTTCAAAAATAAACTTCGAAACCAGGATATAGCCATTTTTCCTCCTGGCAAATGATTTGAATCAGCAACCGATCAAGCACTGTTAAGCCGATAAGCGACGGTTCCCTTAGGGTGTTTATACCAACCGGGGTCCTGATCATAAGAGCTCAAGTTATCGCGGACCTTGACGACCGTAAACATTCCACCCATTTCAATGTTGCCGAAAGGTCCCTTGCCCATCATCATCGGCAGCGTATTTTTAGGCCCCGGCATGTGATCCGCGTGGTCGGCGTGTTCGGCCATTCCGCTCTGCCCCATGGCCATATAACCGGGTATCAGCTTGCGAATTCTGTCCTCCAGGCCTTTTTGATTGGCACCCAGGGTATTGGGGATATCATGCCCCATGGCATTCATGGTGTGATGGGATTTGTGGCAGTGCAGGGCCCAGTCCCCGGGCGCATCGGCGATAAATTCAACATTGCGGGTCGCACCCACGGGCACCAGCACGGTGGTCTCCGGCCATTGTCCGGGTGCTGCAATTTTACCCCCATCGGTGGCTGTGACGTTAAAGGAATGTCCATGGATGTGGATCGGGTGTTCGTCCATACTGAGATTCGCAAACCGAAGGCGCACGCGGTCTCCGGTTTTGACCACCAGGTGATCGATGGCCGGAAACACTTTGCTGTTAAAGGTGAACATGTTGAAATCCAGCATCACGGCCGGGTCCGGCCGATAGGTGCCGGGATGAATGGCCCACTCATGCAGCATAATGGCAAAATCCCGATCAATTCTTGGACTTTCAAGCTTCTTGGGATGGATAATAAAAAAGCCCATCATACCCACAGCCAGTTGCAGCATTTCATCGGCATGCGGATGGTACATGAAGGTGCCGTTTTGGCGCAGCGTGAATTCATAAACATAGGTCTCACCGGATTTGATCTGGGGCTGCGTAAGGCCGCCGACGCCGTCCATGCCATTGGGCAGAAAGATTCCATGCCAGTGAATGCTGGTGTGCTCGGGCAATTTGTTGGTCACCAGAATACGAACCCGATCACCCTCTAGCGCCTCAATGGTCGGACCGGGCGTTTGCCCGTTGTACCCCCAGCACTTGACTGTCATACCGGGCGCAAACTCACGTTCAACCGGTTCGGCAATCAAATGAAACTCTTTGACACCGTTTTTCATTTTATACGGCAGCCTGCTGCCGTTGGGGGTAACCACTGGACCATAATGCGTGCTGCTTTGATGCTTTGAAGATTGCGCGGTATGCGTATGATCCTGATTTTTTGAGGAAGCCGCTTCGGCCTTTTTCAGCAAGGTACCCCCGGTAAGACCGGCCAAAGCTGAGATAAGTATTTGACGTCTAGACAGCATGTGATGGACTCCTTGATTGATTCTTTTTTAGTCAGTTCATCCGGTTTGCACGGATATCCTGCTTATTCATCGGGAATGTTGCGGTCGGATATGTCTGAAAATCACCTTTACTCTGCATGCGCGCCGGCGGGAGTTTTCCGCCTAACGATCGCTGCATGTCGGCTCGAATAATCCAGTAATCTCTGACAGCTTCCAGATATTTTTGATAGGCTTCAAATTCCTGCTGCTTGGCCATCAGCAAGTCAAAGGCGCCGATAAGCATGTAATTGTATTTTTTAAAGGTCAAATCGACGATCTGTTCCCTGAGCGGTAAAACGGTCAGGCGATAATGATCGATTCGGTTCCGCTGCATGATCAAACGGTTTCTGAGGGAACGCACCGCTGAACGAATCTCGATCGCATGGGCCGCCAGCCTGTTTTGACTGCGACGTAGCTGTGCCTCCAGCCGGGCAATGTCTGCCTGCCGTTGGTTGAAAATGGGCAGCTCGATTGCCAGTGAAGGCCCGCTGACCCATGTTTTATCCGTTTCACGTTCGGTGCTGATCCCGACTTCTACATGTCCGACCCAGCGCCAGTCGACGGTTATGCCCAGAGCCTGGGCCAGGGCTTCAACCGCTTTTCTTTCAACCGCCAGATCGAGCCGGTTTTCTATGGCCACCGATTCCAGATGTTCCAGCGGAATTTCAGCGGCTGGAATATCCGGCAATTGCTCGGGAAGACGCCAGCTGGTTTGGGGCCCCCAGAGGCCCATATAGCGCGTCAGCTGCTCGCGCGCATCGAGATAGGCAGCTTCGCTGTGGGACAGCTCCAGCCGCGCCTGCTCAAACTGGGCCTTTTCGTGGGCCAATTCAAGATCACCGACATTGCCGGCCGAATGCAAGCGCTGCGCCAATTCGAAAGAATTTCCGCCTGCAAGGGTGATTTCGTTTCTCAAATCCCTGATCTGTTTGGCGCCGAGTACTGTAAAATAGGACTTGCGCACATCGGCGACCCAGCGAATCACCTCGTCGGCCACATGCAACTTCACCTGCTCAAAGCGGATGGCGGAAAGTTTCTTGCGGGCCGGCAGCATCAGAAGATTTAAAAAATTTTGCGTAATTTCGAATTCATAATTGTTCGATTCCGCAGATTTATTCGGGAAGCGCGCCCGGCCGAACAGCACCGGATTTTCAAGTAACCCGGCCTCGACAACATCGGCCTGCGTGATTCCCAGATCTTCATATACAGCTTGCAAATTCGGGTTGTTGAGCAAAGCGATTTGAACAGCCGTTTCGGGAGTGAGCTCTTTATTGAGCAGTTCTTCGATGGCCTTTTTGACCGCCCGGTCGGCTTCGGTGGTCTGGTTCCAGTGCAGATTGTAGTCAACACGCTGCCCGACCAAATCCTTTACCTCATTAAAACCGGCTTCTTTGGGAACCTGGGCGCATCCGACCACGATAAACACTAAACATAAAAGAAGCGATGGATGCCCTGATTTTAATCTCATTGGGTATGCTCCTGGTGCTTGTGGCCGCCTTCCATCGGGACGGATTTTTTCATCGATTCCGCCCCGGGTTGGCCATCATTTTTATTAGATTCCATGTCTTGCATGCCATGGTCCATATGCTGCCGGCCTTGTTTTTCGTGCGGTTCGTGATTCATCGTGGAATCCGAAGTTGATTGTTCTTGCATGGCTGCAAAATCCGTCTGGAAAAAATTTTGCGGCGGGGTGAACGCCGTCGCACGTGCCTGCGGATTGGCCGGATGATCGGCCGCCAAATCGATGGTTGCCGGTTTGCTCGCACAGCCGCTGATCAAAAACATCATCAACAGCAAAAAGCATCCGCGTGATCTAAATTGGGGATTTTTCATTTTTACATGCCTCATTTTTTGGATCAAAAAGGTTTTCGCCGCTATCGGTCCGCTGAATTAATGCGCTGCAGTGTTTTTTCGCCCCCCGAACATCTCCCAGAACGCCCTGACCGACACGATTGCGAATACGATTCCAAACAGCCCGCCACCCGGTATGTGCAGCCAGAAAAATGCCGGCGAAATGTAGCCTTTCAGCCACATGCTGGCGATATCCATCAAAACGCCGATAAACGGAAGGATAATCAACCAGGTTCGTGCTTTGACGTTGATGTTTAGAAAAAGGGTTATGGCGCCCAAAAATATGAAAATCATATTTATACCGAAAAGATGGATATGGGTCCATTTGAGGGTCCAGACAAACTGTTCGGTTTGATAAAAGGAGGGTTTAGGCGCAGCTTCCGGCTTAACGGGCCCTTCTGAGAATAAATCGCCCCTTTTTGCAGCAGCCTGATCTTTCGCTTGCGCGGTGGGTTGCATCGTCATTGCGGTATCACCCGAAAGATCTGATGATTGCCCCGCAAAAAAAGTGGGAATAATGTCATGGACGATAATTTGTCCGAGGGCACCGCACAAGGCAACCGCCATCGTCAAGATGATCGCCGTGACCAGCGCTTTAGCCGGCCATGGAAACACGGCCAGCGTCGGCCACTTTTGACTCGCTTTCTGAAAGTTATCATCAAGCATCATGCGCCTTCCCATTCAGCCCTACTACCTGCGCAGCGATGAGAAACCCAACCGGATATGCTATTTTAACGGCAGAATTTTCAAATGGCCGCCGGTCAAGACCGTTGCTCACTTATTCTCCGGTAAAATTGGATCCGGAATACTCACCACTGGCCGTAAAGAAAATATAGACGGTTTGCGGCTCGCTAACCGCACGATGAAAAGAAACCAAGATTTCGCTTTTATCGTCTTTCTGTCGTTTGATCACGTCGACCTTTGAAAGCGCATTCTCCCAACTTTGATCCAATTTTCCCTGGCCGATGAGTTGATCATATAATTCGGTTGCCTTTTTCAACGCCTGCAGATGGGTAAATTCCCCCCGGGCGTGTTTGCCGCCATGGCTGAATGCTACAGATGCCAGAATCAAAAACACCGCCAGTAAAAAAAAGATCCCTGCAGCGGCCTTTATATTAACTTTATTTTTTATGGACATAACCGTAATCTCCTTTAATATCCATATGGGTCTTAATCGCTGGGCTCGTTCGGATAAAATCCCAATCAGTCGGCCAAATCCTTTTTCATGGCTTCAAACTGTGTTTTGTCTATTTCTCCGCGGGCATAGCGTTCTCTTAGAATTTCTATCGCCCGGGATCCACCCTTATCACTCTGTCCGCCTTTACCGTGTGCTTGAACCAACCATCTGATAACGAACACAAGACCCACCAGAATGAGGATCCAGAAGACGATCATAAAAATGCCGCCAAGCCATCCCATTGCCCAGCCGCCCATCATGCCCGTGCCCACGTGCCAGTCTTCATATCTTCCCCCCTGAGCCACGGCCCTATTCCAGGGGTAAAGCGAGATAAGAGAAAATAGGGCCATTGATAAGCCAAAGACCTTTGATTTAACCAGTTTCATGGTCGGTTTCCTTTTTCACCCTCGCATGTGCCTGATTTCAATACGATAATATAATCATTTTAATCCCGATGGGTACCCCACCGTTGAGCAAGCCCTGTGCCAACTGTTTGATGTAACCTTTAGCTTTAATTAACGAACCGATATTTATTCGTTTTCATCGGGTAACCGTCTAAAAGCCCACAAAATGATTGCGCACGACCGATGGTTTGCAATCCTCAAAGTGGATAAAAAAATCGCACTTTTCCGGTTGCAGCCATACCAGCCGGGTAAAATATATCCACTCCAAGGATTATAATCTCTGAAGCCCAATGCCAGCGGCACGCCGAAACTTCACAGCGTCTCTTGCTTCCTGGTGATCAGTCGTTATTATATTAAAAGAATAGGTTTAAGATATTGCATGCGCGATACATTGTTTTAGAAGCGCATGAAACGGAGGTTTAATGATGATACCTGACGAAGCGCTAAAACCGGTTGTCGATCCGGTATGCGGCATGTCCGTAGATGCCGAGACGACTAAGATAATCGCGACCATCGAAGGGCAGCCGTATTATTTCTGCGCGGAAGGCTGCCGCAAGGCTTTTGAAGAGAATCCTCAAAAATATCTGGGGGCGGAATGCGCAAAACCCAGAGGCTGGTGGGGGCGCTACATGGCCAAACTTCAGAAAGCGACCGGTGGCAAGCCGATGAAATGCCATTGATGGATCATTTCAACACATTCGTAGAAAATACGCGAAACCCGGCG
>CAMYLV010000019.1 GCA_947259495.1 uncultured Desulfobacterales bacterium
CAAGGATTTTCTGCACCACCTGGTTCTGCCGACCATTACCACCGCCTTCTACTATCTGGCCACGCCGATGCTGATCATGCGGGACTCCATGCTCGAGGTGACAGGCAGCGACTTCATCGAGCTGGCCCAGGCCAAGGGGTTGTCCCCCAACAGGGTCATGATGAAGCATGCCGCCCGCAATGCACTGTTGCCGGTATTTACCGTCTCCTCGGTTCTGATCGGGTTTGCGCTGGGCGGACAGGTCATCGTCGAACAGGTCTTCTCCTGGCCCGGCATGGGGCAGTTGATGGTCGAGGCGGCCTCTAACAGCGACTACCCGGTCGCCCAGGCCACCTTTTTGCTGCTGGCAACGCTGGTCATTTTCTTAAACCTGGTATCGGATATTACCTATTGTTATCTCGACCCGCGGATATCTGTGGGTGGCGGAAAGCACTAAATATGTAAAAAACACGATCCTAAATTATTCTTATAACCGAATCTTGAGGGAGCCAATGGAATGAAACTGGAAAGCATAAAGGACTTTTTTGTTACCCAGTATGGAATTATTGCGAGCAACCGTTTTGGCAAATTCGGGGCTTCGATCATCCTATTTTTCGGTGTGGTCGCCCTGCTGGCCCCCTGGATAGCCCCCCACGATCTTTGGGAATCGCTGCGAGATTCAAACGGCAAACTGGCCATGCTCAGACCGCCGTCGTTGGAGTTTCCGCTGGGCACCACCGCAATGGGCCGCGACATCTTGAGCCAGATGATCCTTGCCACCCGGACCACATTTCTGATCGGACTGGTGTCCGGGCTGATCTCGATTGTTATCGGTGCCAACATCGGACTCTTCTCCGCATTTTACGGCGGGAAAATTGACGAAATCCTGATGCGCTTTACCGATATCGTTTACGGCATGCCCTTTTTGCCGTTTCTAATCGTCCTGATTTCCCTCTTTGGCCGCAATATCTGGTTCGTGATTATCGCCATCTGCTGCATCGTATGGCGGACCTCGGCCCGGGTGGTTCGGTCTCAGGCCCTTTCCATCCGGCAGCGGCAGTTCATCCTGGCAGCCAAGTCCAGAGGCTGCAGCAATTTGCGCATCATTTACGGGCACATCATGCCCAATATTCTGCCGCTTTTACTCCTCTATACCTCTTTTAACATCGCCTGGTCGGTGCTGGCCGAGGCCGGGGCCAGCTTTTTAGGGTTTAGCGATCCGGACAATCTCACCTGGGGCGGCATACTTTACAACCTCTGGATTTCGGGCAAGATCAGAACTGCCTGGTGGTGGTTTGCCTGGCCGTCCATCTGCATCATTTTGCTGGTCAGCTCCCTGGTGTTCATCTCGCGGGCGTATGAGGAAGTGGCCAATCCACGCCTGAAGCAGCGATAGCGGAGAAAACAAGATATGATCCTGGAAATAGAGAATCTCAAGACCTATTACCGAATAGAAAAAGGCGTCGTCAAGGCCAATGACGGCATATCCTTGTCCATCAAGGAGAACGAGGTCGTCGGCCTGGCCGGTGAATCCGGTTGCGGCAAGTCGACCCTGATCCGCACCATCATTCGTCTGGTCCCCCAAAGCGCCCAGGTGACGGCAGACAAAATGACCTTCATGGACCAGGATATCCTCGCCATGCCGGAGAAGGAGTTCCGGGAAAAGATCCTCTGGCAGGGAATCGCCCTGGTTCCCCAGAGTGCCATGAACGCCCTCAATCCGGTTTACCGGGTGGGGGATCAGTGCACCGAAGCCATCAAAGCTCACACCGATTATGGTAAGGCTGAATGTGAGCAGATTGTCAAAAGACTCTTTGACGCGGTGGGCCTCCAGGCCGGGATGATGAAAGCCTATCCCCATGAATTCAGCGGGGGCATGCGCCAGCGAGCCATGATCGCCATGTCTCTGCTTTTGAATCCGGCCCTGGTCATCATGGATGAACCGACCACCGGCCTGGACGTTCTGGTTCAGGAACGGATATTGAGAAACATTAAAGAAATCCGGCAGAAGTCCAAGTCAGCCGTATCCATATTGCTCATCACCCATGACATCTCGGTTATCGCCGAAATGAGTGACCGCATCGGAATCATGTATGCTGGCCGTTTGATGGAATCGGCCGAATCAATGGCGCTTTTCAACGAGCCCTATCACCCCTATACCCTGGGTCTGAAAAACGCCTTTCCCAGCATCAAGGCCATTGATCGCGAGCTCATCTCAATTCCAGGCTCCCCGCCGAATTTACTTGAGGACATTCCCGGATGCCTCTTCGCTTTTCGCTGCCCCTTCGTTATCCCGGAATGCGAAAAAACCAGACCCCCGGATCTGGAGATAAAACCGGGTCACATGGTGCATTGCATTCGAACCGATCATGTGGAAGAATTTCGAAAATTAGCAGGAGATAAAAAGACATGGCAATCCTCGAAGTCAGCGACCTAAAACAGTACTTCTATCTGCAACCCACTTTCCTGGGTAAATTGGTGGGTGGCGCAAAGCCAAGAATCATCAAGGCCGTCGATGGGGTCAGCTTCTCCATGCAGCACGGTGAAATCTTAGGGGTGGCCGGGGAATCCGGTTGCGGCAAGTCCACTTGCTGCCTGGCTATCGCCAAACTCCGGGAACCGACGGACGGCACCATCCGGTATAAAGAGCAAAATATTTCCGAAATGTCCAAAGGAGAAATCCGGAACTATCGACGTGAGGTCCAGCTCATTTTCCAGGACCCCTATGAGTCTCTGAACCCCAGATATACCGTATTTGATCTGGTGGCGGAACCGCTGCGGGCGCTGACCGATAAGAATAAAACTGAAGTCAGGGAACGAGCCCACGAAACTATTGCCATGGCCGGGCTAACACCTGAGGAATACAAAAACCGCTACCCCCATCAGATGAGCGGCGGGGAAAGACAGCGGGTTGGTATTGCCCAGGCTTTGGTTCTGGAGCCAAAGCTGGTCATTGCCGATGAGCCCCTATCGATGCTGGATGTTTCCATTCGGGCCGGAATACTAGACCTCATCCGAGATCTGTCCGAACGAATGAACTTTTCATGTATCTACGTTTCCCACGACCTCTCCATTCTGTCCAACATCTCGGAGCGCTTAATGATCATGTATCTGGGCAGGATTATGGAACTGGGCATCACCAAGGAAGTGATCACCGAGCCCTATCACCCCTATGCACAGGCCCTCATAGCCGCGGTCCCAATCCCCGACCCCGCCTATAAAAGGCCCATCCCCAAAATCAAAGGTGAGGTCGCACAGCCCATTGACCCACCGCCCGGCTGCCGTTTCCAGACACGTTGCCTGCAGGTCATGGACATCTGCCGGGGCACTGAGCCACCCCTGAAAGAGGTAAAGCCGGGGCACTCTGTCGCATGCCATCTCTACTGAAACATTACTTTATAAATTCTTTTTTGAGTAAACGTTCAGCCACTAAGACACAAAGACAAAAAAAAAGCATTTGAAGTTTATACCGTTTTCCATAATAATGTTCCGGGATACGGAAGTACGGCATAAAGGGTTGTAGAAAAAAACGTTTGAATATCGCAGCGTTTTTTAACAGCCCCTATAAACCGTGGCTGAACTATTACCAATAACTTTGAAACGGAAATATTTAAAATGAAAAAAAAATTGAAATACGCCGTATTAGGAAGTGGACACGGTGGAAGAGCCATCTGCGGACAGATCGCTGAAAAAGGGTATTCTGTCGTTATGTATGAACCTCTGGAAGAGACAAAAGCTTATCTAAAGATAAAAGCAGAAAAAGAGATGTTTTTAGATGGAGATCTGACGGCCGGCGGTAAACTCGCCGGAGCCACCATGGATATTGAAGAAGCTGTAAAAAACACGGATGTTATATTAGTCGTTGTTCCTTCTTTTGCGCACCAACCCATCTTTGAAAAATTGGTTCCGCATCTAAAGGACAGCCAGCATGTCATCATTGTTCCCGGAAATTACGGCGGTTTGCGATTAAAGAAGATGATGTCTGATCGCGGGATCAAGCGCAACATAACCATATCTGAAACGGTCTCACTCCCATACGCATGTCGGATATTCACTTACAACACCGTAAGGATTTATAAGAAAAAATCCCGCCTGAAAATTGCTTCCTCTCCCAGCCGCAACAACCCGGAAGCACTCAGTATTATGAATGATATCTTTGGGGGCTATGTCCATTTCATTCCCGGGAAAAATTTGCTGGAAGTCGATCTTGATAATCTCAATCAGACAGTCCATCCCCTTCCGGTACTCTTAAATTACGGAGATATCGAAAAAAATCCGGAAACCTTCCGGCATTATATAGACGGTATTACCCCACTGATCTCCGAAAAAATGATGCACATGGACGATGAACGGCTTGCCATTGGCAATGCTTTCTCGTTGCAGCTCATGTCAACCTTAGAGCAGCTGAAGATGTATTACGGAGAAAATGACGCTAAAACCTATTATGAATATGTGAACAGTCCGGAAAGCCCATATAAAGATGTCATCGGTCACAACGTGCGAAGTCGTTATCTTACGGAAGATGTTCCGGGTCTAAATGTTCCCGCCATGCAACTGGCAGAAAAAACAGCAGTGGAGACGCCGACTATTGAATTGACCGTGCGGTTGACTTCGTGGCTTCACAGCGTGGATTATGTTTCAACGGGCACGACTCTTGAAAAGCTTGGAATCGCCAATAAGACGCCAGAAGAGATCGTTTCTCTCACCGCATAGCTTGTTGCAGGCCTTTAGAGGATAGATTATACCCTGCCCGGGATGGGCGTGGCGTGCTTTCTTTTCAGTTTGAAAATGCAGGAAAATACTTCTAAAGCTAGGGATCTTTTGACATTTTATTGAATAGATAGGAGGTTAAAATGAAGATTATGGTGGGATATGATCAATCCAATGTTGCCAAAGAGGCTTTAAAGCTGGCAAAGAAACACGCCAAAGCCTTTGATGCACAAGTATATGTGGTAAGGTCATTGGCCCAAAGTCGTGAAATGAAACTGGAAGATATTCAAAAGGCTGAACAGGAACTTGAAAATATTAGGAGGTCTTTCAGGGACGAAGGAATTGCATGCAAGGCTGAAGCCATCGTCAGTTCGATATCTCCAGGAGAAGATCTGGTTCAATTTACAAATGAAAAAGAAATTGATCAAATCATTATAGGGGTCAAAAGAAGATCGAAAGTGGGGAAACTAATATTCGGATCTAATGCGCAATATATCATACTTACGGCACCATGCCCAGTCGTTGCGGTCAGGTGAATACCCCCGCTTTGCCCTTTGGTTGACAGGATGAAAGAGTATCTCGTTCGCAAAATACTACACACCCTCCTGACCTTATTTGCGATCGTCACTTTTTAAACGGGGGAATTCCTTCTGGCCACACTTTTGCTGATCATTGGATTTCTCATACCGCTATTTCAATCCGAGCATTAAAGTCCACCGGAGATCATAAAGCCAAGGAATCCAAATATGAAAATTACAAAAATAGAATTGTCCCACATATCCATCCCTTTCGCTAAACCCTACAAGCTCTCCAGGACCTATGGCACCCTGCATGAAGCTCACGCTGTCATCTTCAAGGTCCATACGGATGAAGGAATCGTCGGTCTTGGCGAAGCAGATCCCATGAGCCCCTTTACTGCGGAGACGCCGGCATCCGTGATGACAGTCACCCGGGATATTATTGCACCCCATCTTATGGGCCAGGACCCAAGACGGATAGCAATGGTGGAGTCGACTCTCGACGAAATTATAGATGGGAATTTGACAGCCAGCGGTGCTGTCAACATGGCGCTTTATGACATTATCGGCAAAACCAACAATATTCCGGTTCATAACCTGTTAGGCGGAATGCGACACGACAAGCTGCCGCTTCTTTTCGGGGTCGGCAGCGGCACGCCCGAGGAGACCATTGCCGTCATCGCAGCGCAAATTGAAACAGGCTGCCGCTGTTTTATGATCAAGATGGGTGCCCTTCCGATTGCAGATGAGATCAAAAGGCTGGTCGCTGTCAAGGAGCAATTCGGCGACCGCGTCAGCATCATCATTGATGCCAACCAGGGCTGGGAGGTAACCGAGGCCATTGAGTTCATCGACGGGATCCACGCCCATCGACCCGACTTGATCGAACAGCCCATCAAACGCTGGGATATCGACGGCCTTAAGCGAATTCGGGACCGGTGCTCATATCCGCTGAGTGCCGATGAAAGCGTAACCGCCGTAAGCGATGCGGCTACGCTTATTCGAGAAAAAGCGGTGGATGTTTTTAGCATCAAAATCTCTAAAAACGGCGGCCTGGACAAATCTAGGCAGATTGCCCAGATGGCCGATGGTTTCGGACTCAAATGCCTAATGAACAGTATGTTGGAATTCGGCATCACCCAGGCAGCGTCGCTGCAACTGGGCTGTACGCTGTCAAATTTAATCGATCTAGGACATGCCTATGGCTCCGTGCTCAGAATGTCTGATGATATCACCGACTTTGGCCAGAACATATCTGAAGCCGTCGTGACCGTCCCTCCAGCCAGTGGCCTGGGCATTACCTTAGACGAAAAAAAGCTCAAAAAGTACACCACCGATTATCTCAATCTTAAATGAATGGGGAATAGGGCAAAAAATTGGATCAAAGGAGATAGTGAATGCCAAAAACTTCCAAAGGTCCCCGATTTGCAGTTCTGGGAACCGGCAATTCGGGTCAAACGTTTGCAGCTGATATTACGTTGAAGGGCTACTCGGTCAATCTGGCCGAGGTGCCGGAGTTTGAGGCCAACCTTCGCGCAATTGAAAAAAAAGGGGGCATTGAGATATCCGGCGATGCCGGCAACGGTTTTGCCAAACTGAATATGATTACCACCGATTTGAAAGCAGCCATCAAAGGGGTTGATATCATCATCATCGGCGGATCAGCCCATGCCCATGAACCTTTCAGCAAAGCCCTGGCCCATCACTTCGAGGACGGCCAGTTTATTGTGTTTACCTCCAATTTTGGCGCCCTGCGATTTCATAAATGGATGAAGGAAGCCGGAGTCACCACCCGGGTAACGCCGGTTGAGACCATTTCCCTGTTATATGCCACCCGGGCGTTAGAGCCAGGAGTGATCGCTTGCATTGGTTTGAAAAGTAAACTTCCGGCTGCCGCCCTGCCGGCCAGCCGAACAGCCGAGTTTTTGGAAAAAATCAAACCCGTTTTTCCACAATTTATTGCCGCTGAAAATGCGTGGTCCACAAGCCTTAACAATTTAAATCCCATTGTGCATCCGCCAATGGTATTGTTTAACGCCGGGCGAATTGAAGCAACCGGCGGTAAAGGCTGGAACCTGTACGCCGATGGTGCCACCGAATCGGTCGCCAAAATCATGTTGTCGATGGACGATGAGCGCCTGGCGGTGCTCAAACTTATCAGCACTGATGGACTTCCGATTAAAGACGCCTTTGAAACACTTTATGCCAATTATTCGTTGGGCAAAAAAACCTTATCTGAAACCCTCAGACAAAGTCCCATTCACGGCAGTCCGGCCTTTCCGGCACCATCCTCTGTAGATACCCGTTACATCAACGAGGATTTACCCTTTGGCCTGGTGCCCTGGTCAGTAATCGGGCGTATGTGGGGTGTGCCCACACCCACCATAGAAGCCGTCATCCAGATTGCTTCAACCATGTTGGGTGTGGACTATTTCCAGAATGGACTAGTCGCCGAAGATTTGGGAATCCAGGATATGGAACTTCAGAATGTAAAAGCAATTCTGGGGTAAACGAGAATAAAGAGGCTTGTTATGATGAAGCTGGAGACGATTAAAAACTTTTCCTTGGCATAAGAAAGAGATCAAAAGTCGGAAAACTCATCTTCGGATCCACGGCGCAGTATGTTATTCTTGAAGCCCATGCCCGGTTCTGACGCTTATACCGCTTTCCATAATAATGTTCCGAAATACGGAAGTGCGGCATAAGGGATTGTAGAAAAAAACATTCTAATACCGGAACGTTTTTTTGACAATCCCTATAAGTAAAGAATTACCCCCTTAATCCTTCCTATTTTTTAATAATGCCAAAATTGCTGACATTTATTGCTGTTTTAGATGACAATATTTGTAATTTTCCTTTCCATTGAAACTCCCCGACAGTTTTATGTATCTGTAATCACATCATAAAATTTGACTTGTTTTTTGATGGTATAATTTTTGCTCTATGTTTAGGTAAGTTTGTCGTCGGGGGGGATTATGAATAAGAACAGATTTCTGGGGATAGGTCTGACATTTCTGATTATTGCCTTCATTTTTATACAGCCGGCTTATGTCGGGCCGGGCAGCAAAATTGCAAAGGCCGTTCTGTCTTCATTCTGGGGCCTGCTATTTTTCATCGGGCTAACCATCACCTGCTTGCCCATGTCCATCTATCAGTTTGTTTGCGGTAAGAGGGAAGAACAGCAACTGCTGAAAAATCCGCGTTAACCTGAACCGAAAAGCGAAAAAAAGCTTGACAAAAATTTATTTTGTTCTATTATTCGATATATGTCGAATAATAAAAATAAAAAACTTGAAAAATACGCTGAAATTTTCAAGGCATTGTCCAACCCCAACCGGTTAAAGATATTCTTTGGTCTGGCGACCTGTTGCAAGCCCGGCACCATCGGCATTTTCCAGCCCGATAATACTGCCTGTGTGGGGGATATCGGCAAAGATCTGGATATCGTGCCATCCACGGTGTCCCACCACATCAAGGAATTGCGCCAGGCGGGGCTGATTAAAACTCGTCGCAGGGGCCAGAACATTGAATGCTGGGTGGATCCTGAGATTTTGGAAGAATTGAAGATTTTTTTCTCGTTTTAACGATGGTTGTAATTTTTTTTGCGCAATCATTTCGATAATTGTCGAACTATTAAACAATGGAGGCACAAAAACATGGAAACGAAAAATTTAGATGAAATTCGTCAGGCGGTCAGAAGCCGATATGGTGAAATCGCCAAACAGGAAAGTTCTGGATGCGGCTGCAGCGCGCTTTCATCCTGCTGTGGTACGACCCTGGCGCCCATTGAAAAAATGTCTCAGGCTTTCGGCTACACCAAAGAGCAGCTGGAGAGCGCTCCCGAAGGCGCCAATATGGGACTTGGCTGCGGCAACCCCCAGGCGATTGCTTCCTTAACGGAAGGCGAGACAGTTTTGGACCTGGGCAGCGGCGGCGGCTTCGATTGTTTTTTGGCTGCCCGTTCGGTGGGGGAATCCGGCCGGATTATTGGCGTGGACATGACCGCCGACATGGTCAGCAAAGCACGCCAAAATGCCGAGAAGATGGGTGCCAAAAATGTTGAGTTCAGGCTGGGTGAGATCGAGCACCTGCCGGTGTCCGATGCCAGCGTGGATGTGATTATCTCAAACTGCGTGATCAATCTCTCCCCTGAAAAAATTAACGTCTTTCGGGAAGCGTGGCGGGTGCTCAAACCCGGCGGCCGCCTGGCGATTTTAGACGTGGTGGCGCTTCAGACACTGCCCGCTGAAATCAAAAACGATTTATCCCTGATATCCGGTTGTGTCGGGGGCACTGAAAAAATTGAAGCTATCGAAACAATGCTCGCGGAGGCCGGCTTTCAGGATATCAACATACAGCCCAAAGATGAAAGCCGTGACAATATTCGCGAGTGGTTTCCAGGACGGAATCTGGAAGACTATGTAACCTCGGCCACGATAGAGGCGAAAAAACCTTTTTGAAAGGAGGATTTTATGAAACCCTTTACCAAAGGCTTAGACACTGAAACTCAATTACTCGTAGCCATAGGTTCGGCCGTGGCATCCGGCTGCATCCCCTGTCTGGAGAGTATTTCCGGGTTGGCGCGTGCCGAAAGTATTGATGAGAAAAAGATGCGGGCGGCTGCCATCATCGGCCAGTTTGTCAAGGATCAGCCAGCCAATAACATGAAAGCTACCGCCGACGAGCTTTTAGGAACCCATCTCCAATCGGCAGCTGTTCAGGTTGGGTGCCCGGTGGAATCGGAGGAGGCTCCGGCGGCAGTGGAAGACGAAAGCAATGAACCCCGAAAGGCGTGTGGATGTTCATCTTGAATTTTGCATGAAAATAGATGAAAATCTTTTAGTTGTCCGATTAAAGTAGTTTCACATAATAAGATCCTGCAAACTATTTTACCTTAAAAATACACTTTCAATGATTGAGGCAAATTGATCATTCGTCTCTTTGCCTTCGCTTTGTGACGCTCTCCCCGGCGATCCCCCAGTTGTCGGTGTTGATCTCATCAATGACGACAACCGTGATTTCCGGGTTTTTACCCAGTACATCGACAAGTAACTCGGTGGCACCTTGAATGAGTTGCTCTTTCTGTACGGCAGTCAAACCTTCCCTGGTGATTTTGATGTTTACATACGGCACGATCTTATCCTTTATGTCTACCGGTTAAGCTCTCCTGCAGGGGTCAGCACAGGAATATACTATGCCTCGCTATCTAAAAGTCTGCACCAGGAGGGCTTCCATTGGTAATTCGCCTTTAAAATTTCAACGTTTTTCAACCCACTATGCGCAGGGCCAGATATGGCACCAGGTTGAACAGCAATACAGCCGTTTTAAACAGCGCCATGCCGCTATAGTGAATGGCATCGAACTTCTCAACAGATATATTAAACCATTTACTATGAAAGCGGTAGATCCAATCATGAGCCATAATGAAAAATAAAAGCCACCATAGAAGTAATATCCAGTTTATGACGGTGCACCAGGCCAATGCATCACGAATGATTTCAAGGGTCATTATTTCTCCTCCTTTGGTTTGTAAAGTTCAGCTTTATTTCCTCTCCTCAAAATTGTTTTATACCTTTTTCCATAATAATGTTCCGGAATACGGAAGTGCGTCATAAGGGGTTGTAGAAAAAAACGTTGGCATAACGGAACGTTTTTTTGACAACCCCTATAAGTCTCTTTAAATATTGAGATAATTTAATCTTTTAATTTTTTTGTCGGCGGATCCGTTGCCTGATCCGTCATTTCGGATAGCTGGAATGCGCATCTGAGCATGCGGTTTCTGTTATTCAAAAAAGGCGCCGTGCATTCGGCCCCGGAGGGAGTTTGAAGATGAATAGCCTAAAGAAGAAAACCCGGGACTGGCATTTTAAAAATCAGGTCCATCAAACCAATCGGACAGGATGGATTTTGAGGGGTGAAGTTCGAAGTGCCTGCCGATCGCGTGTTAAAATAAAGGAGCTGAAAACCGGAATCATGAGCAATGCTGAAATGCGTCATCATAGCGCAGATCGCGTCTACGTTGAGGCCGACACGCTCCTGCTGCCGGATACAAAAATTTATCTCGGGATTGAGAACTCCCCGTTTACCCCTTTTTCGAATATCGTTGATGTTTATCGTGCTGAGGTCATATCATTACGACATCTTAAATGCATGCCCCATGCTTATGGTTATGACATAGAACTTATTATTATACCAAAGCGCAAGACCCATAAGCTTAAATCGCTGACCGGCGAAATTGTGCGCTCAGACCCGCGCGGTGTTGGTCTCCGGGTAAAAAGACTGTCCGATACGCATGGGGAAAATGCCATCTGAGCGTCGCAGCCGATCTGCCATCAAGGCTTTTTGATCTTAATGATGACCAGGGTGATATCGTCTTCTGTTTTTTGACCTCCGGCGAATTGATTGATTTCATTATAAACCGCATTGAGGATATCATCGGCCCCCGCCCCGGCATTTTTACGGATAATATCTTTAAAGCGTTTTTTACCGAACATTGCGCCCTTTTTATTGAAGGCTTCCCAGATGCCGTCTGTACCGATAGCGATGACCTGCCCGTCTGTGAGTCCTTCGTGGCGGTTTTCAGTGTATTTAAAGGCATCATTGACCCCCAGCGCCATCCCGGTGCCTTTGAGTTCCACAAAAGCGTCCTGTTGCGGGTCATATAAAATAGCAGGGTCATGGCCGGCCCGGACCCAGTCGATGCGGTCTTTTTGCGGATCCACGGTTAAATAAAAAAGGGTCATAAATCGTCCGGTCTCCAGCACATCTTGCGTCAGGTGGCTGTTCATGGCACTTACGATTTCAGATATGGTGCCGGGCTGAGAGGCGCGCATGCGCAAGAACGCCCGGGCCGAGGTCATCAACAGCGCTGAGTCCACCCCGTGGCCGGTGATATCACCCACCACGACACTGAAGGGGCCATCGGGATTTTCGCGGCGCCACAGAAAATCAAAATAATCACCGCCGATCTCATCGCAGGATACGTTTCTGCCGGCTACATCCAGGCCGTGCACATCCGGTTTGCTCTGTGGCAGCAGACTTTTTTGAACTTCGCCGGCCAGTGCCAGGGCTTTTTTATGCTCGGTCATATCGGTGACAAATGCCATGTTGCCGATGACCTCTCCCTGATCACCGCGAAGGGTGTTGCCGTGAATTAAAATCGGCACATGGCGGCCGTCTTTAGCCACCATGGTTCCTTCAAACTCCCGGTACTCTCTAGCCAGGATTTCCTCTCGATTGGCCAGCATAAATTGCCTGAACTCTTCAGAGGCCAGATCAATGGGGGTTTTGCCCAGAATTTCTTCACGGGAATAACCGAGCAGCCGACAGTAGGCTTCGTTAACGTCGATGATTTTCAAATCCTCGCCCATGAGGATAAACCCCTCCCCGGCTGTTTCCACAATACGACGAAACTTTTCTTCGCTTTTGCGCACCTCTTCTTCGGCCAGCTTGCGGCTGGTAATGTCCACCAGCAGGCCTTGATTAAATATTTTGATGCCTTTATCATCCCGCACTACCGAGGTCTGGTCTTCAACCCAGCGGACCTGGCCGTCTCTGGTCATAATCCGGTAAAACTGGGTGTATTCTTCGACGTCTTCTTCCGCATAATTCTTGATTTCCTCGGCGATGCGATCCATATCATCGGGATGAACGATATCTCTAAAAGGGATCTTTTCTTCAATAAATTCCCGGGCCGCATACCCCATCTGACGGATATTGTCGGAAACATAAACCAGACGGGGTTGATCGCCGGCTAAACGCCGAAAAAGAACCACCGGGCTGTTGTCGATGATCACCTGGGCCAGACGAAGTTCCTCTTCAGTCCGGCTCCGCTCGCGGCATTCTTTTTCAAAAGAATTCGTGTGCTCTTCGAATTTCTTTTTAAGGGTCTTTAATTCTCTGATAAGTTCGTCTTTGGTTTTGTTTTTATCAGATTTCATAATTTTTTCCATTTATTTTAAATGTGCGCTTACCTCAATTGGCTGGAAGTACTTTGCCTAAATTATGACCTCTAAATTAGCGGGTCAACCTGCTGAGGGAAATTATACCGCTTTATTTTTCAGACGGGCCCGGGATTTTTAATAACGCTTTATTAGACCGGTCTATTTATCTAAAAAAGGGCATAACATCAGCAAGCAAAATAGTTAATCGGTCTAAATTACCAATTCATTTTTTTAAAATATGATCAAAAATGAATTTACGATGGTTTTTTATGGGTTTCAGGTTATTGGTGAGCTTCATCTGGATAATGGCACCATGCCAGCCGGCGACAATGAAACTGGCTGTGTCTCTGATATCTAAATTTTTCGATATCTTACCGTCCTTCTGAGCTGCCGATAGAAGCCGGCTGTAAGCGTCGACCATCATATCGATGGATTCTTTGAGCTTCGTGCGAAATGCCGGGCTTAAATTGCCCATTTCCTGGGCCAGGTTACCGATCGGGCAGCCGCCGGCATAATTTTGGGACTCAAAATGGTCCATAAAAGCCGTTAAAAACCCGTAGATCCGGTTCAACGGTGAAATGGAGGTGTCTTCCAGCGTTTCTTTGGCAATCCGTTTAAAATGGGCCGAAAAATAGTCAATGATTTGAAGTCCAAAGTCCTCTTTACTTTTGAAATAATTATAAAATGATCCTTTGGGCACGCCGGCGGCGGTCAATATTTCCTGGATACCGGTGTGGTTGAATCCTTTGAGATGGATAATCTCGGCGCCGGTTTCAATGATCCGGTCTCTGGTATTTAACGGCATTTAAGCATCTCCCTTGAGCAGGTGGTGAAAGCTGTCATTGCTCATATTAAAATAGACCGGTCGTCTTAATTTGTCAAGACTTTTCCTGCAGTTTAGATGTGTCCTGAGCTATACGTGATTTGATAGATTCGACCGACAAGCCAAAGTACCGCTGAACATTCAGATGTCACAATTTTTCATCAAGATTAGAAAGCGGATATATGTTTGATATATAAACACTTCTGGAATGGCGGAGTTGAGAATAATTGGATGTATAGTGGTTGTCAAAAAAACGTTCCGATATTTATAGGAGTTGTCAAAAAACGTTGCGGTATTCAAACGTTTTTTTCTACAATCCCTTATGCCGCACTTCTGTATTTCGGAACATAATTATGGAAAACGGTGCAAACGTTTTTTTCTACAACCACTTATGCCCCAATTTCATATATCGGAAAACTATTATGGAAAGCGGTATAAAAGAAATGAGACCGATTGTACCGAGGGTGCGGCCTTACCCGCCTGATTTATCTTAGGGGTGATAACTTAACGACTATTTGCCCGTCCATCGCAACCAGATGGCGGCGGTCCAACCCCAGATGGCGTTAAAAACCACTACAAACAGGGGCGTAAGCATCCCCAGCTCAAGACCCATCGCCCCTTTTTTAGCTTTCATCGGAAAAACAACGAAAAGCTGAACCAGGGTGGGGCCCAGACTGTAGATAAACCCCCGCGACCAGATGCGCGATTGCATCATGGGCAGCAGAAACAGCATTCCCCAGATCCCGCCCCACACCAGTCGCGGATATAACCATGCTGCCGAAAGCTTGGGCGCTATTTTCACACCCAGGGCCATTGTAATGCCAAGCTCTCCGAAAATCCAAACTGCCAGACTGTTGAGCAAACCACCCAGAACTCCCGCAGCAAATACCAAACTAATTTTCTTGGCCAGGTTATTCATTTAGAAGTCCTCCTCTGAATTTAATAGAGATCCCGAAAAATAATCATTTTTACAGGTAAGTCCAAAAGGGAGGCATAAAATGGCCGTAGCTCAAAATATGATCAACCAGGGATGAAGTTTATCTGAGTAAGCTTAATTTACCCGTTAATAGGAATGCCCGCTTTCAATGCCCGGCGTCTATGATTTGCTCTAATTCGTCCACGTCGAGATAACTCGGATTGATGGCTTCGTCTTGCCCGACTACATAAAGATCATATAAACTTTCAAACATTCGTCGGTTGAAAAAATCCAATTCTCCAAACGCGGATGATTCTAAAGGGATGGCAGATTGCTGAGCCAGGCTTCCGGAGTAATCCATTAATTTTTTTCCAAAAAGGGTGTAGAAATTATAATTGTATTTGCTTAGAATTGGAGATTCTGTGCTATCCAGTTGTTGTTCATAAAGTTGCTGAATAGGTTTGGTAAACTCATCGCCGATACGATCCAGGACCGCCACCGCTTCCTGTTGATAGATTCCGGCACTTAATGCGCTCATGGCCTGTTGTAGCGCGTCTACCAGTGCTGAATCTCGCGCAAAAGGGTCATTAATTTTAAACTTTATATCATAAAGCTCATACGGCTGTTGAGCGTGAAGTTGTTTTTTTTGAAATTTGATTTCATCGTGAAACACGCGAACGTCCCGTATCAGCCTTCTGTGCAGCTTCAAAGCACTTTCCAATTCAAGAAAAGAGTCTAGATTCTCTTCATTTTCTAAATTCAGCCCGTGACTCTCAACCACTGCAGGTTCGACCGTACTCTCTAAAATATTCTCGTATTTATTTTGCTGATACTGATCCCAGCGTTTCTTTTCCCTGAGCATTTGACGATATAGATGGCGTATTTCAAAGCGCTCTGTTATCAATCCTGCGGGAAGATCGACAGGCAGCATGGATTGAATCTGATTACAGTTTCTGGCAGCATCTTTTAGCGCTATAAAATTATTCTCATATGCATCTAAAACCGTCTTTAGGCTGATATTCTGTTTTTTCAAGCTTTCAAGCCGGCTCATTAACCGTTTGTTCTCATTTTTTAGTTTCGTATTTTCTTCCATTAATTCCGGTTTAACGAGATGCCATACGTGATCTTTTGTTCCGCCAACGTTGAAAAGAAACATAAAAAAGGCTATTAGAGCAACGATAAAGGTGAAGATGCCCAAAAATTTATGTTTATGTGACATGGCGATACCTATTTGAATCGATTTAAGATTTTTGCGCCAACGGTTGAGGGAAACCCACATCAATTTCAAGGGGAAGACAAATTGAAAATTGAGAATCGATTCAATGGTCCAAAGGGAAAAGCCGAGCGTATTTTGGGAAAACGAGCTGTGAGTGTGAGATTGAGCTCCGATTGAGCGCGACGCTGTTTCTATATAGCATAAAACACTGTTAAATGTAAAATCAATCCGTAGTCATACATGGATGCTCGCAAACGATTCCGATACCGGTCATTTCCGTTGTCGCCGGCAGGATCTTCTTAAATGAACCCCTATCCTTGTTGAAGGCCTCAGGAATTGCAACGGTCCTGCCGGGTCTTTATCTGGTCAATGTGCGTTACAAATAGCCGAAGACCCAACTAGCGCGCAAATCCGCTTTTTCGTTTGACAGAACCCTTCATTTTCTTTATTTTCGTTAAATCGTGAACTGGATGTTGTTTTTTAATTGATAACGGTCCAATGACGGTTAGGCTGCCGCACGATAGTTGGGCGCCAATCGCCCGGGTTTGACGGAAAACCGCAGGCAGTTTAGCCCACATCAAAAAGGAGGAAATATGAAAAAGCTTTTAGTGTTATTTACCCTGATTGCGCTGGTATGTGCGGCCGGAACCATCCAGGCCAAAGATTGGAAAATCGTGCGCATCGGCGTTGAAGGGGCTTACCCGCCGTTTAGCTATACGACGGCCGACGGCAAATTGGAGGGATTTGACATTGACATCGCCAGAGCGCTGGGCAAAGCCATGGGCGTGGAAATCAAGCTGGTGGCCCAGGACTGGGACGGGATCATTCCGGCCTTGATGGCGCGTAAATACGATGCCATCATTGCCTCCATGTCCATTACCGAAGAGCGCAAGAAAAAAGTGGCTTTCACCAACAAGTACTATAACACGCCCGCAAAGTTCGTCTGCAAAAAAGGCACCATGAAAGAGTTCACGCGTGAACAGGTGGCAGAAGTCACGGCGGGCAAGAAAATCGGTGTGCAACGCGCCACCATCCATGACAATTTCATTACCGATAATGGCGGAAACGGTGTGGTGATCAAACGCTATGCCACCCAGGACGAGGCCTATATGGACCTGAGGGCCGGACGCGTCGACATGTTGCTGGCCGACAGCGTCGCGATTGACGGTGGCTTTCTCAAAAAACCCGAGGGCCAGGATTACCAGTTCATCGGACCTGATCTGACGGATAAAAAATGGTTCGGTGAAGGCTCCGGGATTGCCTGTCGCAAAAAAGACAAGGACCTGGTGGAACTTTTTAATAAGGCCATTGTGCAGATCCGGTCGGATGGAACGTATAAGAAGATACAGGATAAATATTTCGATTTCAACGTTTACGGCGAATAAGCCAACTTGCTCAAATACTATTTGTTCATGATGGGGGAGAGGACTACTCCCCCATTACTTTTTTACCTGAATCTTGCATGAAAATTAATGAGAAGTCGAGATTATCATAAATGGCAGCGCGTCAGGCAAATTAGAGGAGTACAACAAAATACTGATCAGTTAAAATGGATGATAATCATTTTATCTTATTAATTTTCACCCAATGGGCGAGCTGGAGGGTTCCATCTGCTGCGTTACCTGCCCGCCATCGTCCGCCTGAGGCGGACTCAGGCGAGGCGGGCGGGTTAAGGACGAGGCATAGTTCACTATAGCCTCGCCCTTAAATATCCCGTTCCGTTGGATGACGCATCTGATTTTTTAATATTAAGGTGCGCCTCCTTGCATATGAAAGCCTCCAACTCGTGCAAAATTCAGGTAGTCGGTGAATGCTGCGTGTGAAAGAAAATGAGCAGCGCCGGAGCACAAGAAATATGGGCACCAAAACCATAAAACAGTATACCCTGCCGTCTGCCAGTTTGGGTAACACCCGCTCGCTGAAAGTTATTCATTACGGCAACCAAATCGCAAAAGGCAAAGCCTATATACAGGCCGGCCTGCACGCCGATGAAGCCCCCGGCTTCATCGTGATCCATCATCTGATCGACCTGTTTGATCAGGCCGACGCTGAAAATAAGATCGATGGGCGCATTGTGCTGGTTCCGGTGGCCAATCCGATTGGTGTGAGCCAGTGGCGCGACGAGCAGCTCCAGGGTCGCTTTAATTTTTTCGACAGCATCAATTTTAATCGCCGGCATCCGGACCTCACGGCCCAGATCGCAGATCAGGTCAAAAATCGTCTGGGAAGCACCCCGCAGGATAATGTGGCCCTGATCCGCGGGACCGCAAAAAACATACTGGCTTCAATGGCCCCGCCGGATGAGGCGGCCGCCCTGAAGCATCAGCTGCTGTTGCTGTCAGTTGATGCCGATATCGTGCTGGATCTGCATTGCGACTACCAGGCCCTCATGCACGTTTACCTGGGCACACCGCTGTGGCCCGACGCCGCAGATCTATCCGCCCAGCTGGGTGCTGAAGTTACATTGCTGGCGGAAGATTCCGGTGTTACGCCCTATGACGAGGCCTGCGGCCGCATCTGGTGGCAGCTGGCGCAAAAATTCCCGGATCACCCTATCCCCCCGGCCTGTCTGGCCGCCACGGTGGAGCTGCGCGGTATGGCCGATGTCTCTCATGCACAGGCGCAGCAGGATGCGCAAAACATCTTCTGGTTTTTGCAAAGAAGGGGGTTTATCAAAGGAGACGCGCCCGAGGTCCCGCCATTGCCAAATGAAGCAAGGCCGTTGCGCGGCGTCGAACACCTCAAGGCGCCGGCGCCGGGCGTGGTGGTTTTTTTGAAAGCACCTGGGGCCCGAGTCAACAAAGGTGAAGTGATTGCCGAGATTGTCAATCCCCTGGCGGACGGGCCGGAAAATCGGATCATCCCTGTTAAAAGCGCTGTCAGCGGCATCGTCTTTTCGATTAACACCGACCGCTATGCCCGGCCCGGCCGTATACTGGCCAAGATTGCCGGCAGGGTGCCCATTAAGGAAAAGGGGCAGGATTTACTCTCACCCTAATTTTTGCATTAAAATTAATGAGATGTGCGGTGGGAAAGCTTAGCTTTCGCGCGGGCGCAAATAGGCATGCCAGTGATGTTCGGCTTTTTTGAATCCCCAGACGATCATAAACGTTATGGCCAGATAAAACAGCCCGGCAGCGATAAAAGATTCAAAGGGCACAAAATTTCGGGCGTTGACAATTTTAGCCGCACCGAACAGGTCGACAATGGTGATGAGCCCCGCCAGGGAGCTGCCGTGCAGCATGAAAATGACTTCGTTCCCGTAGGCAGGCAGGGCGCGTCTGAAGGTGCTGGGCAATATGATGCGCCGGTAAATCTGGGCATTGGACATACCACACGACTTGGCCGCTTCGACTTCGCCATATGGGGTCTGCTCGATGGTACCCCGCAGAATCTCGCCCGTATAGCCGGCGGTATTGAGGGCAAAGGCCACCAGGGCGCAGGCCCAGGCTTCCTGAAATATGACCCACAAAAAACTCGCGCGCACCGCCTCAAACTGTCCCATGCCGTGGTAAATCATAAACATCTGGACCAGCAGCGGCGTGCCCCGGAAAAAATAAATGTAGGCCTTGGGCAATGCACTCGCCCATTTGTTTTTTGATGCCGCCAGCAGGGCAATGGGTATCGCCAGGCACAGCCCCACCAACAGCGAGGAGATAACCAGAACGATGGTGGTTCGCAGCCCTTGAAGATACAACGGCAAATTATCTATGATGACCTGAATATCCATAAGAAAAAAATATTCATGAAATATGCGGGCTAAGCTTTTCGCACCCCCACACTGTAACGTTTATCCAGCCATCGCATGCCCACATCGGAAAAGCCCGTAATGACCAGAAACAAAAAAGCCACCACGCAATAAAAGGTAAACGGTTTGCGGGTGGACCCGCCGGCCAGGCCGGCGTTGTAAACCATATCCTGCAAGCCGATCACAGAAACCAGTGCGGTCGTCTTCACCATAACCAGCCAGTTATTGCCGATTCCCGGCAAGGCATGCCGCACCATAGCGGGTAAGGTAATTCGGGAAAAAACCTGCAGCGGCGTCATACCAAAGGCATGTCCGGCCTCGATTTCGCCCCGGGCTACGGCCAATATCCCGCCCCGAAAAGACTCCGCGAAATAGGCACCGAAAATAAAACCGATGGTGAGGACACCGGCGATAAAAGGATCCACATCAATATAATCTAACCCCATTTTTTCACCGATATCGTTGACCAGAATCTGGCCGCCAAAAAAGATAAGCGTCATCAGGACCAGATCGGGTATGCCCCTGATGATGGTGGTATAGGTTCCCGCGATACCCCTGGCAATGCGGGATTTGGAAAGCCTGGCAACCGCGCCGATCAATCCGAGCAAAACCGCAATCAGCAAGGATAATAAGGCCACTTCGACGGTCAGCAGCATTCCTTTGAGGATCAGCGGAAAATAGGCAACTACCTGAGACATACAGGTTTCCTGTAATTAAGCTGAATAAGCGAATTCGGTTAGGGTTCTATAATCAAAACCGCTATTGCGGTGCTGAAGTGTCGAACGTAAACCACTCGATGGCCAGTTTTTTGATGGTTCCGTCACGAAGCGCTGCGTCAATGGCCGTTGAAAACATATCGGCCAGATCCTGATTCTTTTTGCGGACGGCCACACCAATACCACTGCCGAAGGGCCCGCCGGTCATCTGGGGGCCGATGATCGTATACTCCTTGCCCTGCTCAGATTTAATTATCGGCACCCAGTAGGCCATGCCCCCGACCAGCGCATCCAGGCGGCCCTGATATAGCTCGAGGTCAACGGTGTGCTGAAAGTCATATATCCGAATTTCAGCATGCTCGCCCAGATAGGCATCGGCAAATTTTTGATTGATTGTCGCGACCTGGACCCCGATTACTTTACCTTTTAATGCGTTGATGAGGGCGTCCAGGGCGGCCTGTTCTGCGGGACTGATATCATCCAGTGTCAAATGCTCGAGTGGTGATCGGAAGCTAGCGAGGGGATTGTCTTTGCGCACCACAAATATATTGGGTGTGTCGGCATAACTGCGCGAAAATGTGACCAATTTTTTACGCGGTTCCGTTATCGACATAGCCGCCATGATGGCATCATATTGTCCCTGATTCAGCCCCTTAATAATGCCCCGCCATTTTTGGGTAACGATTTCGCACTCTATGTTCATGCGCCCGCACAGATTTTTGGCCAGCTCGATATCGAACCCGACCAGCTTGCCGGATTTGTCGTAATAGTTCCAGGGCGGGTAAGCGCCTTCGGTTGCAACTTTAATTTTCTTCCAATCACCGGCGAATGCCTGGGCAAGGAAAGCGATGCAGATCACCACGGTAATCAACAGAACGCGTGGTGTGCGCATCTGTTTTATGGTGTTGCCGTTGCCATATGGGGTCAATTGTGCAGGTGCCATTTTTCCATAGTAACGATTTAAAAAATCCGGCAAAATTACCGGAACATTAAAAAACGCCGACTAAAAATTCCCGGAAGCGATCCGACTTGGGATGATTGAAAACCTGATCCGGGGATCCGTTTTCCACAACCAGGCCCGCGTCTAAAAAGATAACCCGGCTGGAAACGTCTCGCGCAAATCCCATTTCATGCGTGACCACCAGCATCGTGCGTCCTTCTTCGGCTAAATCCTGCATCACTCTCAGAACTTCGCCCACCAGCTCCGGATCGAGGGCGGAAGTCGGCTCATCAAAGAGCAGCATATCCGGTTCCATGGCCAGGGCGCGCGCGATGGCCGCGCGTTGCATCTGGCCGCCCGACAGATGCGCCGGATAATAGTGCCGATGCTCAAACAAGCCGACCCGCTGCAATAATTTTTCAGCCCGTTCTTTCGCTTCCGCTTTGGAAACTTTCAGCACATTTACGGGCGCTTCCATCACATTCTGCACAACCGTCATATGGGCCCATAAATTAAATTGCTGGAATACCATTGCCAATTTAGATCGGATGCGTTCGACCTGTTTACGGTCCGCCGCCTTGCGCTCTCCTGAACGCAACTCCTGCATTTTAATGAGCTCGCCCTTGACGTAGACTTTCCCCGAGGTGGGTGTTTCTAAAAGATTAATGCAGCGCAGCAGCGTGCTCTTGCCGGAACCGCTGCTTCCCAGAATGGATATGACGTCTTGCTCGTAGGCCTCAATTGATATACCCCTCAACACTTTAATGGTGCCGAAGCTTTTATGGATGTCTTCGACTCTGAGCGCGGGTGTCGCCATTCTGTCCATATCCTTTCCGCCCGTCTCCTGTGCGCTTATGACAGCCGGCAGGCTTCTTTCGGATTTGTTTCTCTGAATTTAACATCCGCCTTCTCTTGGCGGGGTGGGTAAAAAAAATTTTAGGCAGACTTACTAAAAAGATTACTCGAAGAATTTTCCCGATATTGTAGTGCCGTTTTATTCTAAAATTCCTTATTAAATATATTGCTTAAATGCAAGCCATATTATGATTTTTATTTATTTTCAGTGGCCGACCGTTCGGATGTAAATCTATAACCCGTTTAACAGGGGCCAAAGCGGGGGTTACAAAACAAAATAAGGGCGCTCCGCCTAATTTTGGCGGAGCGCCCTTATCGTTTTGCCAATCGAGAGTCTTCCCCGGTTGAAATAAACCTAACCGCTTCTCCGTTTAAAGAACCAGAGGTGATGTCTGGCGCTGTAAAGTGGGGTCAGAGAATATCATTCCAGAATTTCAAGAATGACGCGTTTTTTTGCCTTACCGGATGCGGCGTTTAATACAGTTCGAATCGCCTGGGCTGTTCTGCCATGCTTGCCGATGATCTTGCCCATATCTTCTTTTGCAACTTTAAGCTCCAAGATCAAAGCGTGCCCACCTTCTACTTCATTGACCTTTACCTGTTCCGGGTTGTCAACAAGTGCGCGTGCAATTTCGCTGATCAAATCTTTCATGGCTCCAGGTCCTTTGTTAGCGGTTACGTTTTAGCTATCCCGAGCATCGCTGACGTGTCAATTCTTTAGTCTATTAAAAGTCATCCCAGCATACCGAAAGTCTGGCAGGAAGTCAAAGAGAGTAATAAAAAAGTGAACTTTCAAAAAAAATTGGTGTGCAGATTCTATCGATAATATGTATAAGAAAATAAAGCGGGAACCTACGCTCTATGCGTGCCTGAAACAGCAGCTGGTGCGGGGATGCAGGTCAAAAGGGTTTATGCACGGTGCTCGGGTTCAAAATGGTGTGTCTGTAAATATCAAAAGGGCGGCTCATGCGAGTCGCCCGTTAAGGAGGAGAACAGATGAAGGTCTGTAGGCTGCAGATACGTCATCATTCTCACATAAAAAATAAGACCGGACGAATCATATGTCAAATTCAGTCGCACTTATTGGGGCGAATCAAAAACGCAAAAACGCTTTTTGTTTATCGGGATCAGCCGGAAAGCAATTTATCAGGCCTCCGGTGTTTGCTTGCAACAGCAAGATCCCGCCTGCCGGTTAATCGCTGCAAATCTTCAACAACTGTATAAAAACAGGGCACCAGAATCAGCGTGATCATCGTCGCGAAGACAATCCCAAAGCCCAGGGAAACGGCCATCGGAATGAGGAACCGGGCCTGTCGTGATGTTTCGAAGATCATGGGCGTCAGGCCACCGAAAGTGGTCAGGGTTGTCAGCATAATTGGCCGAAATCGATGAATTGCAGCACCATGGACGGCTTCAGGCGCCGTCATTCCCTCTTGCTGGTTGCGGTTTGAAAAATTGATGAGCACCAGCGAGTCGTTGATCACCACGCCGGAAAGGGCGACAACGCCAAACATGCTCATCACGCTCAGGCTGTAACCCATGATCAGATGCCCAATGACCGCCCCCACAATGCCAAAGGGAATGCACAGCATAATGATAATGGGCTGGATAAAGCTGTTGAACGGCAACGCCAGCATGGCATAGATGACCGCCAGGGCCATCAACAGACCGATCATCAGGCTGCGCATGCTGTCGCGCCTGTCGGCCTGCCGGCCTTCAAAACTGTATGTCAGACCGGCATATTTTTTCTGCAGAGCCGGCAGTGCGTCGGTCTTCAACGACTGCAGCACCTGATCGGTTTTGCTGCGGGGTCTGACATCCGCAGCCACGGTCACCACGCGCCGGCCGTTTCTGCGATCGATGGTGGTATATGCCCGGCCGCGTTTTACCGTAACTGCTTCTTTCAAGGGCACCTCTGTGCCGGAGGGCGTTCGCAGGACCATTTGCTCAAGGTTATATTCGGATACGCGCTCTTCTTTGGGCAGCCGCACCATGACCTTGACTTCGTTGCGCCCCCGTTGTTGGCGCAGCACCTCAGCACCATAAAAGGCGTGGCGAACCTGCCGGGCCACCTCCCGGGAGCGTAAACCCAGGCTACGGCCTTCGGGTTTGATTTGAAAATCGATCTGCTGCTTGCCCGGTGAGAAGCCATCGTCGATGTCCGTGACGCTGGGAAAAAATCCTAAAGCAGCAGCCACTTCCGCGCTGGCCTTCTCTAAGACATCGATGCGGCGATGACTCAATTCGACGGAAATGGCTGCACCGCGGCCCGGCCCGCCGGCATCGGATTCGAATTTGAGAAATTCCAGCCCGGACAGAACACCAACGCGTTTCCGCCACAACTCGGTCAACCCGGCGGTTGAGATCGGCCGGTCATCCGGCGGTGTCAGATACACACGTACCGTCGCGAGGTTGCCGTTTATAACCGAAAAAATTCCGCGCACCAGTTGATCACCACCGTTTTCCTGCGCCACCTGCTGGGCCGCTTTGACCAGAATTTGCTGCACGCGTTCGGTTTGCTGAACCGCGGTGCCAAAGGGCAGTTGGGCCGTTGCCAGGGAATAGTCGGATTCCACCTTGGGAAACAGCTCAAATCCCATCCGGCCGCTTTTAATGTAGGCGACCGTAATCACCAGCACTGTGACCCCGACGGACAGCGTCAAATACCGGTTGCGCAAGGCCATATCAAGGAAAGGCCCGTAGCGGGTACGAATAAAGCGGCCGAAAAAATCGCTGAAGCGCGCCTGCTGCGCCATCAACCACCCGAAAAGCCCGCCCGGATTCGCGCGCCAACGATGGCCGACATGCGCCGGCAGTATGAAAAGACTTTCGATGAGGGACACCGCAAAGACACCGATCACCACAAATGGGATATGAATGAAAATTTTACCCATAAAGCCGGATACAAAAAACATGGGCGCAAAGGCGACCATGTTGGTCAGCACACTGAAAGTGATGGGCATCGCTATTTCCCGGGTTCCGCGCACTGCCGCGTCAAACCAGGCGAGCCCGCGCTGGCGGTAATGATATATGTTTTCACCCACCACAATGGCATCATCGACCACGATTCCCAGGGTAACGATAAAGGCAAACATGGAGATAATATTGATGGATGAGCCCACTAGCGGTAAAAATAGAAAAGATCCCAGAATCGAAATCGGTATGCCCAGGCTGACCCAGAACGCCAAACGGGCTTCTAAAAAAATGGCCAGCAGGACAAACACCAGGCCCAGTCCCAGAAACCCGTTGCGCAGCATAAGATCCATGCGCTGACGATAAATTTCAGATCTGTCATTGCGGGCCTCCAGCGCCAGGCCGGGGGGTAGAATTTGATTGATGGTTACCATTTGCCTGCGAACTGCATCGGAGACCGAAATCGGCGTCTGATCGCCGACGCGATAGACCTGAATCATAACCGCCGACTGGCCGTTATAAGTGGCAAAATTGTCTGTTTCTTCAAAGCCGTCTTTGATCGTGGCGATGTCTTCAAGCAGAACCCGTGTGCCGTCGTTGGTGGTGATAAGCGGAATTTTACCGAATTCGCCGCCATAATCCCGCCGTTCCTTCATACGTACCAGGATATCACCGCTCTCGGTTTTGATGGCACCGGCGGGCAATTCCACTGATGCACGCCGGATTCTGCCGGCAACCTCTTCAAGGGTCAGGTTCAGGGACCGCAGGGTTTTCTGGGAAATTTCGATGCTTATTTCATAGTTGCGCACCCCTTCCATCTCCACCTGGGTAATGTCAGGGTCCTGGATCAGCCGGTCGCGGATATCCTCAGCCACTTCACGCAGAATCCATTCATTTTGATTGCCGTATAGCGCCAGCGAAACCACAGAACGTTTGCGCTCGGCGATAACCACCTGGGCTTCTTCGGCTTCCTCGGGAAATGAGGTAATGCGGTCCACCTCGTTTTTAATGTCCTGGGCCAGGCGTTGAATATTTTCGCCTTCTAAAATTTCCACGCTGACCGTGCCGACGCCTTCGCGGGCAGTCGCGGTGAACTCCTTGATGCCCACAAGGCCCTCAACGGCTTCTTCAATCACCAGAATAATGCCGCGCTCGACCTCTTCCGGACTGGCACCGGGGTAAGGCACGCTAATCGTGACGATGTCGAGTTCAAAATCAGGGAATACTTCTTTTTTGATCTGAAGGGCCCAGAAGAGACCGCCAACTAAAAATAGGGCCATCAGCAGGTTGGCGGCCACCGAATGACCGGCCATCCAGGCGATGGGGCCACGAGGAATATTTTTTGCTGGTTTATTTTTCATTTCGGTAAATAAAAATTGTTTTGAAGCCTAAGGAAATAGCGGGGCTTATTGAGCGATCTGCACTGGCATCCCGTCGACCGGAATTGGCAGCTCTGAAACAATCAAGCGGTCGCCCGACTCGAGACCGTCTCGAAATAATACGGTTTGGGCATCACGCCACAGGATATCAACGTCGCGGATTTTAAGCATGTTATCGCTTGAAGCGACCCAGATGCGGGTGTTGTCGCGCAGCGCAGCACGTGGGATGCGGTACACACTGTCTAACTGCCGCCCTTCGATCTCGATACGTACATACTCACCAATTAAAAGCGGTAACTGTGTTTTTCCCCCCGCCTTTAACCCCAGCGGGTCTTTAACTTCAATGAGGATGCGTGCCATTCGACCTTCCAGTTCCAGGTCTCCGAGCAATTTAATGACCGTGCCAGAGCGTTCATTTTCGTTTCTGTTAAAGATACGAACTTTGGAACCGGATTCGGCGGACTGGCGTGGAATGGTGATCCAGTTCAGACGATCCACTGGAATGGACGCCTGAATCCAATAGACATCCGTACCGACCAGTTCGGCAAGCTGCTCCTGGCCGGACACCTGAGAGCCGATATCAACAAATTTTTTGCGGACGATGGCATTAAACGGTGACCGGATCCGGGTCCTTGCCAGATCGAGTTGTGCTTTTCGCAGATCGGCCTGCTCACCTGCAAGCTTGGCGCGGGCCGCTTCCAGCTGGGGCTCTTTGGCCACCAATGCCGGTATTTGACTGTCTTTCGGGTTTTCCTTATATAGCAGGCGCCATTCCTCAACTGCAGCGGCGGCCTCTTCTTCGACGACTTTTAAAACACTTACCGCGTCCTTTACCCTGGCTTGAGCCAGCGTGACAGCCAATTCATAATCGAGCGGATCGATGCGCAAAACTTCTAACCCTTTTTCTAAAAACCCGCCAACCGTGAACTGAGGGTGAAGGGCCACGATTTCGCCGGATACGCGCGATTCAAGAACGATTTCTCTGGCCGGCACCACGGTTCCCATGGCCTGAACGGCAACATTGTGCATGCCGGGCTGTATTTTGACAACCTCAACCAGGGGGGCTATTTTTGCCGGCGGGCGCCGGCGCGCTTTGGGCGCTGTTTTGGTGATGTAGGCGGCACCGATGACGCCGGCCAGAATGACCGCAATTGAAAGCCCGATATTCAATAACAGGCGCCGCCTGCTCCGTGAAACACCGGCTTTAGTTGAATCTTTTGCGGTTCGGCTTATGTCGTCCATATGATTATCCGTCTTTAAAATACACAAAAATGGTGGCCTTGTGTTTTATACAATCGGGGAGTCGATTATCCGACACTTTGTTGATACCATAATTTAAGCCCTAAAGAAAAAATGGCAATCGATTTCCATCGAACTCATTATAAAGTTTGATCCGCTTGAAGTAAAGGAATTCATCCCGCTGGCCTCAATTTTACATACCACCCAATAACAGTTGACCGTTTATGCTTGCGAATATCCGCGCACCAAACCGGCCACAGGCGCAAGCTGGCAGTTGTCGTTGGGGATCTATACCGCTTTTCATAATAATGTTCCCAATTACGGAATTGGGGTATAGGTGGTTGTAGAAAAAAACGTTGGAATAACGGAACGTTTTTTTGACAACCACTATAAAATATCAGGGAAAGAATCAGGATAAAACGGTGAACAGCAGCAAACATATCCCGAACCACCACAAAGAATGACGCTGTTTTTGCTTCCACAGATCTTTTCTTTGGTCATTATTTCGGGTTTTCATTGCCGTCACCTCATTTATTCACACATGAAACCCCGTCAGGCGACGGTAGCAAACCGCCCGGGGCCCTTCAGCGAGCTCAGGGCGGAATTTTGAGGTGGCCGCTTAACGTGGTTTTTGCATTAACATCCGGGCCTGCTCCTGAGTGATGGTCCCGTCGGCTACGCCTTTTTCAACCAACCGGCTCATAATTTCACGACGCTGGCTGCGATTTTCCATTTTTTCAAGGATTTCTTTTTCCTGTTCTGCTGTAATGCTTCTGTTGGCAACCGCCGATTTGATGCGCTGGCTGATTTTGGCGTGCATTGCAGTGCGAAACGCCTCGCGCTCGATGCCCAAATCTTCCAGGACCGTGCGCATTCGCTGTTCTTTGAGTTTGGCCTCAATGGCCTCGGCCGATTGGTTCGTCATTTCGGAAAGCACCTGAACCATCAGGTTTTTTTGCTGATATTTAGCCAGCAGCATCAGCCCCCCACCAGAATGGTGGCGTTTGAATCCCAAACCGCGACGCTCGCCCCATGCCTGACTATCGGCCAGCGCCAGTCCGGAAAAAATGATACCCACTACCACTACGCAACTTAAAATGATCGTGTGTTTTGTTTTCATGATAACCTCCTTGAGTTAGTATATTCTTGGTCAATGTGTTGTATTTACCCTGTGACCAAATTAACAATTAATTGTGGAGAAAATATGAAGAACTGATGTGAAGATGGTGGAGGTTGGTGAATCGGTTTGAAATTATTGTTAAACTATATTAGAAAATATCTTAAAAATGAATATGCCCTGCCAGGCGGGCAAACGCCATTTGGTTGAGCCTGTTACCCGTTAGCGCCTTGTTCTGTTTGCCGGTTAAAAAAAAATAAGTGGATATTTAGCCAAACAATGAAATTCAAACTTTCCTATAAAATCTTCGTGGCTTTTACGTTAACGGCGCTGGTGGTTGTGGCCTTGATGGTCGGAATCATGCGCTTTTACGTGGCCCGCAATTTTGCGGATTACGTCCACAAATCATTGTTGGAGCGCTACGGCGATTTTGGCGCTGCCCTGGCCGCTGAGTATCAAACGCACAAAGGTTGGCAGACGCTCGAGGGTAACCCGGCGCGCTGGGAGGAGATATTGCGAGCGAGTTTACCGGGAAAAGATTCTGATTTTGGCAGACGCCCTCCACGACCGCCCGAAATTGAAAAAAAGGGCTCCAACATCAGCGCGCAAGACCTGCCACCGCCAAAAACTCGTAGGCGTGTTGAGCGCTTGGCACGCCGGCTGGTGCTGTTTAATGCCGTCAAACAGCATGTTGCCGGGGGACGTGCCCGCACCGAAATAGACAGCTATACCCTGCGCGAAATTTCCATCGATGGCCAAACAATCGGCTGGTTGGGTCTTCATAAACGAGCGCTTCTGGCAAATCCACTGGCCGTCGGGTTTTTAAAACAGCAGTCCCAAATGTTTTACATTATCGGCGGAGCGATTTTGGTTCTGGCTGCCATCGTGGCGTTTGTTTTGTCCAGGCACTTGCTGGCGCCCGTGCGCCAACTCACCGCCGGAACCCGGGCCCTGGCATCCCGCAAATTCGATACCCGCATCGCGGTTCAGTCCCAAGATGAACTGGGTCAGCTGGCCACCGATTTTAATACCATGGCCCAAACCTTAGAAACAAATGAACGCATGCGCCAGCAATGGATTTCTGATATCGCGCATGAGTTGAGAACGCCGCTGTCCATTTTACGCGGTGAGATCGAAGCCCTCAAAGACGGCGTGCGGGAAGTCAACCGCGATACCCTTGACTCGCTGCATTCAGAAGCCCGCCATCTGAGCAAAATCGTAAACGATCTCCACGAACTGTCTTTGGCGGATGCCGAAATGCTCTTCTTTAAAAAGGAGCCGGTGGATCCGATGACGGTATTAAAAGAAACGCTTGTCCATTTCAAACCGCGTTTAGTGGAAAAGCAGATCCGGATCGAAAACAACCTGGAAAGTGCCCGCCCGATTATGGTTATGGGCGATGCAGACCGCCTGCAGCAACTATTTTCCAACCTGCTGGAGAACACCCTGCGATACACAGATGCTCCCGGCACACTGACGATCCGACAGGAGCGCGCGCCGGATCATTTCCAATTGATCTTCGAAGATTCCGGGCCCGGTGTGCCCGATGAATCTCTGAAGCATCTGTTTGACCGGTTGTATCGGGTGGACCGCTCGAGAAGCCGCATGCAGGGCGGCAGCGGTCTGGGTTTAAGTATCTGTAAAAGCATCGTCAACGCCCTCGGCGGAGAAATCCGGGCCGCGCATGCAGATGCCGGCGGGCTTCGAATTGAGATCGAACTACCGCTGGCCTAAAATAGGTGTCGGGTGTCAGGTCTATGCTGCACACCGGCTATGGCCACGTATGCAGGTTTAAAGATCCAAAAAAAATGGGTATCATACACTGATCTTAAAGCTTGCCAGCAAGCAGACAATTTTTTAACACCTGAACACTGAAACCTGAAACCATTATTATGGTGTAATTTGTTTTTTTTCAATTTATGAATCCAACTGGGTGAAAATATACCACCCAATTTTTGTCATCTTTTGGTTATACCCATGACCACCAAACACATTCTTGTTGTTGAAGATGAAGAGAAAATCAGCCGCCTGCTGTGCGACTACCTGAAGGAAGCCGGCTTTCGGACATCTTCCCAGGCCAATGGTGACCGTGTCATGGCCCAGGTCAAAAAAGAATCGCCGGATTTGATTTTACTGGATATCATGCTGCCGGGAAAAGACGGGATGGAACTATGCCGCGAGATACGGCAATTTTCAAATGTCCCGATCATCATGATCACCGCGCGGGTGGAAGAGATCGACCGGCTGCTGGGCCTGGAACTGGGAGCCGACGATTATATCTGTAAGCCGTTCAGCCCCCGGGAAGTGGTTGCCCGGGTCAAAGCCATTTTCAGACGGGTGCATGCCGAACCCCGGGCGCAGCATCTGGTGGTCGGTTCGATTTCGCTGGATGCGGAAATCCATCAGGTGATGATCGACACACAGGTCCTAAACCTGACGCCCAATGAGTTTGGACTTTTAAAAATCATGATGCGCCAGCCCAATCGCGTGTTTTCCAGAAGTGAACTGATCAACCGGGTGCAGGGGTATGACTTTGAAGGCTATGACCGCACCATCGACACCCATATCAAAAATCTGCGCAAGAAAATTGCAGAAATACTGCCCGGCCAGGAAGTCATCAGCACGGTTTACGGTATCGGGTACAGGTTCAGCGCACCGCTCGACTGATCCTGCACGCGCAATAAACAGATCATATTCTTGAAAGGATTGCCGATGCGACGTTTGATCCTACTACTGGCACTGTTGAGTGCCCTTTTCTTCAATTGGTCAAGCGCTTTTGCTGTCGACCCCGCTGTAAAATCCAAGGGCTTCAGCGGCAGGATTTCAGCGGGCGCCGGATACATGACCAGCACAGATCAGCTTAAAACAACCGATGAGAATAAAAGGATCGATTCTCTAAGCGGTGATACGGACTGGTATGATAAATTCATGCCGCTGGCACTATTTAACCTGCGCTACACCTTTGCAGAATCCGGCAGACAGATCTATTTTGGCACCCCTCCGGAATTCAGCGGCCCGCCGGGGCTGTCACTGGGTTTTGTGCAACCCTTCTCAGATGCCAGCCGGCTGGACATATCTGTTTTTACCCGCCTATTTTCAGAGGTCTGGCGGGATCCTTACCTGACCGACACCGGCCGTAAGGAAACCCGCGAACACAACTACGGCACCCGGTTCGCCTACGACGGGATACTCGGCACCGGCTTCAAGCTCTCATACGCATTTTCCCGGGTGGATGTTAACGTGGACGATATCGGTGATCGATTCAATGACCTGGAGCGTGACGGCTATATTCACAATGCGGAAATCGAATATGCCTTCCGGCTGGACAAGACCCTTACGCTGGTACCGGGCTTTGAGTTGTCCATCGGTGACATAGACGGTGAGGCCAATGCGTACACAGGATATCGGTTTGGACTGGGCTTTCGCAATTTTTCAAAATCACACCAGCTCATGCTGAAGGCGGCGATCGGCCGGGATGACTACGACCATCAGAATCCGATTTTTAGCAAAACCCGCAATGACACGAATTATTCTGTGTTTGGGATGTTCACACGCTCTGATCTTTTTGGAAAGGACTACCTTTTCGGCACCTTGATGGCAGGGTATCGCTACCGCGACTCCAACATTGGCTTCCTGAATGCGCAAACATTTTTGAGCGGTGCCATGATCGGGGTCGAGTTTTAAGGTTCACTGGGCTCTGATTTTATACCGTTGCCCGATTGCAGCTATCTTCGAAATCTGATAGTTAAATTACCTGATCATAAAATTTTTAAACGATACATTATAGCGGAGTGAAGCATGAAGGATTCCTTAAAATCGGGCCTGACATACAAATTTCAATATCTGGTTCCAGACGACAAAACCGTCCCTTTTCTTTACCCTGAAGCACCGGAATTACAGCGAATGCCTAAGGTTCTGGCCACCGGGTTTATGGTGGGGCTATTTGAGTGGACCTGTATCCAGGCCGTCAACCCTCACATCGACTGGCCTGACGAGCAAACCGTGGGCATCAGTATAAACCTCAACCATTTGGCAGCCACACCACCGGGTCTAACCGTTACGGTATCCGTGACATTGAAGGAAGTAGACGGAAGAAGGCTTGTCTTTACAATTGTAGCCGACGACGGTATCGATAAAATTTCCGAAGGAACCCATGAAAGGTTCATCATCGATGCTGCTAAATTTAATCGGAAGGTCGCAGAAAAAGCGAACAAAGGGGCCGCATCTTAGATTTCAAATAATTTAAGGATACAGCACTATCAGGAACAACGTATGAAAAGAGTAGGTTTATGTTAACAGCGGTTACCGCCAGGCATCAATCAACTCAAAGTGATAAAAAACAAGTTTCCATTGACCCTCTGTTTTTACCCAGGTGGAGGACCATCGTTTTTTAGCAGATACCCACGCGTACTCTCTGTGTTTCCTTGAGACCTTGTAATTTCCGCAGGCTATGCCAGTATTGCCAATCACAAATGTTTGCGCGGTCACTATCTCGTAATCGTAGTATTCATACTGAGATATCAATTCCTTCAACTCCTTTTTCCAGAGTTCCTTATCCATGATTTTATTCTGAGTGAGGTAACTAAGCGCATAGGTAAATCCGAAAGCTTCTGCTTCGATATCGGCAATAATGTCGGCATCCCAATGAACCAAAGAATCATTATATCTTTGAACTGCTGCATTAAATTCCTCTATGTCGTCGGCGCGGGCGATGGAAGTGTTCATGGCCCAAGATAGTATCAACAAAAGGATAAATGGTATAAAAACATTGCGTTTCATAATTTTCTCCTTTCGTTTTGTTTTTAAATTAATAAGCTCTCGCATGGTTATCTTGCGGTACCCTTTCAGCGCAGAGGGAAAATTATAAATAGTGAGGGTTCAAAACCAACTGGCATCGATTAGAAATAGTATGTTTTTAACTAAAACCGACCGACGATAAAAGACCGTCTAATAGGCGCGTGAGATGAGAATGGAAAATTCGTCCGTTTTGAGAGATGAGCAGGGCCTTGAGCTCAGCTGGCGTATGAAATCAGGGCTGCATGATTGGTCTATACATATCATAAAAAATCAGAGGATCAAGAAAAAATGTCTCGCCTGAAATGTATCGGGAACAGAAAGCAAAGAAACTGGCCCTAAATTTGAAGCGCTTAGCCGAAAAATTTGCGAAGACTCAAATTATATGAGATAATTTCATAAGTTGCCTTAAAAATGCATCTATTGCCCGTTGGCCCGTTAGCCGGTTAACCGCTAACCTTAAAAAACAAAAACCATCTTACCCAACCAACGGGAAATCGGACCTGCCGGCTAACGGGTTACCCTTGTGCCCTGCTAAATTCAGCAACATAAAATTTCCGAGTACCCAAAAGCATCCAAAGCCCATATATCAGGAAGTCGACCATGCAAATCACCTGTTCGCAATGCAAAAAAGTCTACAACGTGGATTCAAGCAAAATTCCACCTGAAGTTACCGGCACCCGCTGCAAAGCCTGCGGGAGATCGATCCCGCTTCGTCCGGTTGCGCCCCGGCCGACGCCGCCTGCTGCCTCGCAAGCACCGCTGACACCGCCATCAGATGTTATGCAAATCACCTGTCAGTACTGCAGCCAGCAGTTTAATATCAAAACCAACGCCATCCCCCGGGGCGTCACAAGCACCCGCTGTAAAGGCTGCGGTCATATGATTTCATTAAAGCCTGCAGCCACAGCGGCTCCGCTAATTTCAGAACCTGTGGAATCTATCGAGCTAAATTCAGAAATCCTAAAAATTGCCTGCCTGTTTTGCGGTAAAAAATACAGCATCCATGCCGGTAAGATTCCGCCGGGTGTGACAACCACCAAATGCACGGCCTGCGGCCGTCCCATGTCGCTTAAGGCACCTCAAAAAGGCGCTTTGGCACCTAAAAACGAAAGCGACAACCAGTTGGCTCAAATGCAGCCACAAAAAATGCAAAAGGCTCAAAAAAGCACGCCCCACGACGTGAATACCCCTGTCAGCGCAGATGCCGGCCAGCCCATGAATTCGATCTGGCAAAACCGTAGGACGCTGGCAGCGGTGGCTGGAATTATTCTGGTGTTGCTGTCCGGCTATTTCGTGGCGACTCACTGGTCCAAATTAAGCGACAGCCGCTTTGGATTGGACAAAATCATCGCTAAAAAACCGGTCATTCAAAAAAGAAAATCCGCTGCCGAAACTGTCGCTGCCAAAAACATTGCCGCTGCCGAACCGTTTTTCGCTGTTAAACTAAATGTACCGCTGTTGCTGGAGGCTGTCGATCAAAACATGGTGGAAGAAAAAAAAGACATTCGCTATAAGATGACCACCACAATTATCAAGTCGTTTGGGTTACAGAATGTTGAGCTTTTCCTCTATCCGCATCCGAAACACACCTTTTTACCGGTTATTTTTGCCGCCGCTCAAGATGGCAATAGTCTTGAAAAACAACTAAAAGCTCAGAGAAATTATGTGCAGTTGCTGGAGCCGCAACCGGATGGATCCTATCGCATCAATAAAGAGGCCATTCCCGCTGAAAAGCAAAATAGTTTTCCGATCGATCAATACCGAATTCAGTTTATCGATAATATGGCGGTTTTCGCACCTGATAATTTAATAGGGCTATTAAAAGAGGGCCCCGGCCCGTTGCACAAAACCCGGGTGGCGCAAATGATCGCTTCCATCGCTCAACCCCGGGATCTGGCCGCACTGTCGGTTCAAATCCCTGAAAATTTCAGCGCGGATTGGCAGAAAAAAATTCATAACAATCCCGCCGTTCAGCAAAACCCTCAGGCCGCTATGATGATCGCAATGGGGGGTGGTGTTTTGGCCCAATTATCCGAACCCCTGAAAGACGTCGAATCCCTGGCAATCGGTTTTCGTCTGGATAAGACCAACGGTCGGATGCTGAGTTATGCCCAGCAATTTCGCGAAGGGGTTGATGCAAGTCGTATTTACCGGCAATTAAAATCAGGAAATCCAGAGGATCTCGACGTCGACGGCATGGTTTTAAAGCTGATCGAGCTTTTTAACGATCCCCGCTACCAACACAAAATCGGGCATGAAAACAACCGCTTGATGATCGCGTTCAACTGGGAACAAGCGCATGATGAAAAGATCTTAACCGCACTGTCGGAAGCGACTATCGGCCATCTGTTTGCTCAGGGCATGGAATTAACACCCACCGAGGGTCCAATTGCGGTCCAATATATTGAGACACCGCGCATCTTATCTGTCGTCAACATCGACACCTTGAAAAAAACCATCCCCGCAACCGTTAAACAAAACCTGTTTCCCGCAAATTACTGGAGTTTCGGTGATGAGCCCCGGATGACGCTGGATTTTGACTCGCTGGCAATTCCCAATGCATCCCTGGCCCAGTTGAAATATGAGGTAATCGAAGTCGTATCAACAGATGGTGCCGATATCATGCGGGTCGAAGAAAACGCATTCCAGCACATCATCAACCCGGGCAGTGCTTCACCCGGTTTTATCCAGATAAACGTTAAAAAGGGCACGCAGGCAGAAAAACTGGGGACTGCGAAAGTTCAGTTTAATATCGCGCTGCCGGCCCGTTTGAAAATATTCGAATTTGTTTCCACCAACGATGCACCCGGCGCGGTCCGGGAATCCGATGGGGTTTCAGTAAAGCTGCGCCGGCTGGAAAAGGAGGTGGCCAAAGTCACCTATCGCGGTGGTGTTTCCGCCCGGCTTTTTGCATTTGACAACACGGGTCGATCACTGGCTTCCAGGGAATCCATGAGCGCGGCTTCATCTGCAGCCGCCCGATTTCAGGGCGAGATCTATCGGCTGCAGGTTGTCGTTGTGGAAGAAATCTTCGAGCATGCCTTTGATGTGGCGGCCGATCTCAACCGGGGCAAAGAACTGATCCTGTCCCATAAGCCGGAAAATCCGGCAAGGTGGCGCTATGATCATCGACCGATGCAAACCTTTGCGAATTACACCGAAAACGAACTCGACGGCCTGGATGTCGTCTGGAGAGAAGCCGGCGGCATGACATGGACCGACAGTCTGCATGTCACCCTGCCCCGGGGTCCCTTCAGCGGCGATATTCGCTGGGAGGTCCATTTTTTTAGTGAGCGCGAGCCCATCTATTTATCCGGTAATTCGTTTCATAGCCCTGCCGGTTTCAGTTACGGCCTTGCAAACGGTGAACTCAAAAACGCCCATGCTGCCTTCGGTAAAGTGCAGATGGAGTTGGCATCGGTCATTCAGCGATTCACTTTTGATAAACTGGCCGACGGTAAAACCAGCGTTCAAAAACTGCTTTCCGATCAACTGATCAAGGTTAGTTTCAACCAGAATGAAATCACACTTGATGCCGGCAAGGTCGATGTCATCCAATCGACGGCATTCGACGCCGAGGGACTGCAATTAAGAAAGGATGGTTATACCGCTATCAAAGGGAGCCAGAAAAAACTGTATTTCTGGGGACTGCCGGCCCGGGTTGTCATCGATGTGGCCACCGCAAGAATTAATAAAACGATTAACTTCGATGTTCGGCAGCGTACGGTGGATGAAACCCGCTACACAAAATTCAAGCAGGACATCGCAACCCACCGCGACATTGTCAAAACACTCAAGCAAATTGCCAGGGCCCGGAGCAAAAATCGAACGAAATACGGTGATGATCTTGCCGGATTGTTTTACCTGCACGACCGCAAAAAGAAAAAGCCCATGGCTCTTATCGATCAAAAGGTGGCCCATTCCGATCCGGCCGGACAGAAACGTTTCGGGTACACCCTGAAACCATATAAAGGGTATTATTTCACTGTGTTATCCGGAATTGAGTCCGGAGGTTCGCAAAATGACTACATGCGCATACCCAAGCAGCGGGCCTTTACCTGGAAGAAGGGATCGATTAAAACCACACCTTTTCTGCAATCGCCGGATCTGGTGGCTATCCCCAAAGACGGGTCACAGCCGACTTTTTTCATCCAGTTTGACCAGGTCTTCATGAAACAGCTTAACGGCACCAAGCTGACCTATCTGCCGGAAGACTATTACAGCACCGGCTGGGTGGAAGCCAAGTTTGTCGGAGGATAGCAGCGCCTTAAGACGATGCTTTTTAGGGTTACCTAAAACACTCAGAATATATTTGGCGTGGGACTAAGCATTGAGCCGAATGCATTTATCCGCCCATTTCCAGACATAATCCTGCCGCTTTTTCTATTTTTTTCCCACTAGTATCAATTGATCACCTAATTTTTAAAGAATTACGCTGACTAACCGATACTAACAATAGAATTTGTGATGATTTAATCAATAGGTTGCCTTCAATAGTACGGTTTATTCATCCAGGATATATTTAACATAGCTTTTGCAGAGATTTTATACCGCTTTTCATGATGATGTTCCGCATGGCGGAATTGCGGTATAAGTGACTGTAGAAAAAAACGTTAGAATAAGGGTACGTTTTTTTAACAACCACTATAAGACCAGGTCTTCTATCCGTTGAGCTTGAGACCGACCCTTACGCTTTGAATTTATAGCAACCGAATAGGACCGACATAATGATTCTGAAATGGATGCAAAAATTGGGCGCGGTAAAAACTGCTCTGGCCATCACGCTGATCTCAATTTTGGGATCACTGGCGCTTGAATTAGGTATGTCTCTGATTTCAGGCCAGATACATGAGGAAATGATTATCAAATGCATTCTTTTTCCGGGAATTATCGCACCCATTGTATCCTATGCGGTTGTCCGGGTGGTGCTCAAGTTAGCCGAGTCCGAAGCAGCACTGGGTGAAAGCAAAGAAAAATACCACTCCATTCTGGACAATATTGAAGACGGATACTACGAAATTGACCTTAAGGGGAATCTTACCTTTTTCAATGATTCTTTGAGCCGCTTATTGGGGTACTCCCATTCGGCAATGGCGGAAATGAACTACCGGGATTACATGGATGAAGACAATGCGAAAAAAGTATATCAAACGTTTAATCAAGTTTACGAGACCGGTAAGCCTGCGAGAGGATTTGACTGGGAGTTCATTAAAGTAGATGGTTCTAAAAGGCACCTTGATGCTTCCGTAACGCTGATGAAAGACGCCGGGGGGAACCCAATTGGATTTTGCGGTATCGCCCGCGATATAACGCAGCGCAAACAATCCGAAATCGCCCTGCGGGAAAGTGAGGCGAAATACCGTCAGCTACTGAATCATGCGCCCAGCGGCATCTACGAAATCGATTTAGCGCAGGGGAAGTTTGTCAGTGTCAATGATGTCATGTGTGAGTATAGCGGCTACACTCGACAAGAGCTGCTGTCCATGAACGCGCTTGATATTTTGACCGAAGAGAGTCGGAAAAAATCAATTGAACGAACGACTAAGTTTCTGAGAGGCCAAAACGTACTGGCAACAGCCGAATATAAAATAAAAGCGAAAAACGGTCGTGAGATCTGGGCCTTGTTAAACTCAAAATTTATACATGACCCGGAAGGCAGACCAACAGGTGTGCTGGTGGTGGCGCATGACATCACCGAGCAAAAACAGGCGGAAGAAGAAAAGAAAAATCTGGAATATCAACTTCAGCAGGCTCAGAAGATGGAAGCCATCGGAACGCTGGCCGGCGGAATCGCACACGATTTTAACAATATTCTTTCCGTTATCATCGGTTATACCGAACTGATTCTGATGAACGCCAATGTGGATTCAGAGGTCCAGCAAAATTTAAAAGAAATTTTCAACGCCAGCAAACACGCCCGGGACATGGTCAAGCAAATCCTGGCTTTCAGCCGCCAGAACAAACAGGAGCGCAAGCCCATTCAGGTTGCCCATATTGTAAAAGAGGCCCTCAAAATGCTACGGGCCTCTCTGCCGGCCACTATATCGATTCAGCAAAAAATTGAAACAAATACCGGAATTATCGAAGCGGACCCGAGTCAAATCCACCAGGTGTTGATGAACCTGTGTACCAACGCGGCACATGCCATTGACGAAAAAGACGGTGTACTCGAAATCAGCCTTGCCAATGTCGAACTGGATCAAAATGCAGTCGCCAAAAGTCCGCATATCCGACCGGGATCTTATCTGCAGATCAGCGTCAGAGATACCGGCGGTGGCATTCAGCCAGACGCGCTGCAGCAGATTTTTAACCCTTATTTTACGACCAAAGAAAAGGGGGAAGGAACCGGCCTGGGATTGGCCGTGGTTCAGGGCATCGTCAAATCTCTGAAAGGAGCTGTTACCGTTGACAGTGAAGTCGGCAAAGGCTCAACATTTCATGTGTATCTGCCCACTATCAAACGAAAATTGGCAGAGGAAGAAGAAATACCGAGACCGCTGCCAATGGGATATGAACGCATTCTGCTGATAGATGACGAGCAACCCCTGGTTGAAATCGGAAAACAAATGCTGGAACGCCTTGGATATAAGGTTCACACCCGAACGAACAGCATCGAAGCACTGAAGCTTTTCAGGGCGGATCCAAATCGATTCGACCTGGTGATCACCGATATCGTGATGCCCAACATGACCGGTGACAAACTGGCCAACAAAATGATGGGCATCCGACCCGATATTCCGATCGTTCTCTGCACCGGTTACAGTGAAAAATTTACCCGCCGGCATGCCTCTGAAAGGGGCATACAAAGCTTTCTGATGAAACCCCTGGTGATGCAAGATTTGGCGAGTGCAGTCAGGCAGGCGCTGTCCGCAAATTAGGTTCCAATAGTTTCCCGTTTTATCTACAGCTTGATCTCATAGCGCCTGATCTTGTTGAGCAGCCCCTGGCGGGTTAAACCCAGTTCCCGCGCCGCTTGAGATCGGTTGCCGTCCGTTTTGCGAAGGGCATCCAGAACCATTTGGCGCTCCACCCGCGCGGTGGCCTCTTTTATGGTCGCCCGAGTGGTATCAAACGTGCCACTGTAATCTGCCGACGCCTTGATTCGCCCTGAGAGATATTCTTCCGTTATTTCGGTGGCGCCTCCGGCAAGGGTTAAAGCGCGCTCGATTTCATTTTCAAGCTCACGCACATTTCCCGGCCAATCAAATTGCATCAATGTCTCCAGAGCGCCGGGGGTTAAACGCGCTACCGGCCGGTCAAGCCGGGCAGCGTGCTCTTCTAAAAAATGTGTGGCCAGCAGCGGAATATCTTCTTTACGCTCTCTTAAAGGTGGAATAACAATGGGAAAAACCTGGATTCGATAAAAAAGATCCTCTCTGAATTTTCTTTCTTTTACCTGTTCATATAGATCCCGGTTAGAAGATGAAATCAATCGGAAATCCACACGCTGATATCGGCTGCCGCCAACCGGCCGGATTTGATTTTCTTGAAGCACCCGTAGCAGTTTGGTTTGCATTGCAAAGGGCGTATCGGAAATTTCATCTAGAAATACGGTGCCCCCGTTTGCCATTTCAAACAGTCCCTTCTTGTCAGCGATCGCGCCGGTAAATGCACCTTTGACATGGCCGAAAATTTCACTTTCCAGAAGGTTCTCAGACAGTGCCCCGCAGTTCTCCGCAACAAACGGTTTATTCTTCAAAGGTCCGTTATAATGTATGATCTTTGCCAGCAGTTCTTTGCCGGTTCCGGTCTCACCCTGGATCAGAACAGCCGTGTCGGTGTCGATGACTTTATCCAGCAGCGCAAACACACGATGCATGGCCGCACTGGATCCAATGATCCCCTGGACATTGAAACGTGTCTGGCATTCGGTTTTAAGCCGATAATTTTCCTTTTCAAGGGAGCTGGCATATTGCTGAACTTCGCCGTAGAGTCGGGCGTTTTCAATGGAAACCGCAATGATCACCGACAGAATTTCCAATAAGCGTAAATCTTTTGGGCTAAATTCAGCAACATGCTTGTTGATGGCATACAGCACCCCCATCATTTTTTTGCGTGTTTTCAAGGGCACACAAATCATGGAACGGGTATCAAGCTTTTGCTGGAGGTCGAGTTTTTTGGTAAACCGTTTATCTTTGGAAACATCGGGGATTAATACCGACTGTTGTTCTCTCAACACCCAGCCGGCCACACCATAGTCATCCGGAAACCGCATCTCAGCCAACTTCTGCGGGACGCCCTCTCTAAGCTCTTCGACAGTTTGGATAAAATATAATTCTTTGCGCTTACGATCATGCAGGGCAATTGAGGCACCATCTATCCTAAAGACATCCTTGACCTTCGCCAAAACATTGCGAAGCATCTCATCCAGATCATGGATGGAATGAATGGCGGTTGAAACTTCATACAGCAGATCAAGATCCGCTTTGTTCAGGGAAACTTCGGGATTGATCTCAGCCATCGTATTGTTTCTGCTAGACAAAAATTTAGGGGTCGAAGCAATGCTTAATAGAAAGCTAAAAATTGTCAATCAACTTTACATCTAAAAGCATAAAATATCAACTTACTTTACAGGCAAAGTTTAAAATTTAATTTCAATCTGAAGTTTCAATACGGGTCTAAGTTAATAATATATATAAAATTAAGTATGATAGAGCCATTCTGGCGAAAATATGATTTTCATTGAATGTGATGGCATTAAATCTGCAGATTAGCGTATACAGTCACCGCGTACTAAAGATCGCTAACTACCAACCATGAACGAGGAGGGCCTTATGAAAATAATAGCAATCATAATGTTATCGGTAATGGTCGTGGCCGGAATGATGGTGACAGGTCCGGCACTGGGTGGTGAAACCAACCGCGCTGAATTGGAAGCGATTGTGGATGACTATATTTCCGCCTGTGAGGCCAAATCCGCAATGCTGAATTCAAGCAGCGAAAACATCAGGCAGGCCGCCATTCGCTCCTGTCTGCGAGCAACTTTTTGCCGCAATTCAAAAGCTACGCTCGTCAATGATCTGGTCGCCAACAGGGTTGAACCCAAGCCCTATAAGGTCCATCATTTTCTGAATGCCCGCTTTAAGGAAGTCGTGGGGTCCGATCAGCTGGCGTTGAAATAATTTCACAGCCTAACCTTCATCTGTCACGTGGGTTTGGCCCGTAACCGGAACAGTTGAGTCCCGTCGGCGAACTCAACATTGCCCGGAATGAAGTTTCAATCAGGGGGGGACTTCATTCGAGCCAAACCCACCTCGATTCGCGCCCAACCGCTTGCTCCCACCTAAAAACGAACCAAGAACCGGCCTTTCAAGCTACCCGCCATGTCATACGCACCCGCTAGTTTCATGTCCCACAAATATATTACAAACGTCGTTGCCGTACTGAAATATAATTTTGGCATCTGGCCATTTTGAGTGTATAATTAACTATTCCACGATATACCATAACAAATCCCATTTGTTCGCTTCCCGAACACAAGGACTTAAAAAAATGGCTTCTTTATTGAGCCGGGATGAGGCCCAACTTCCCGATGCCATGGCGGCTAGTTACCAGAAGCACCTGGTTAACGTATGCATGCTGATCGGTATCCCCGTCCTGGGTTGTTTTATGATCTATGATTTTATCACTGGGCGATACCTTGTCGGCCTTGTCCTTATATTGATGTTTTTGATTCTTCTCAGTCTTTTCATGATCACCAAAAAACCCGACTATAATGCAAAAGACGCTCAAATCTTTAAATATTTTATCACCGCTTTTTTCATCCTGTTCGGCTTGTTATTAGTCTACACAATCGGCGTTGAAGGCAATATCAGCCGAATGCCGTGGGCGTTTCTTTTCGCGGTATTGATATTCTTTGCCCTGGGAGCAATAAAAGGCATTATTGGGTCTTCGGTTTTATATCTTAGCCTTTTACTTTTTGAATTGAATCCCACCCCTGAAAATCTGCCATTCCAGGGGCTAAAGATTGGATTTTATATTGCATTTCCGATGGTCATCGTGGCTGCTTTCTTTTTCGCACGCCTGAAGAAAAAATATCAGCTGCAGCTCATCGAGAATCAGCAATCGCTGAAAGAATCTGAAAATCTCTACCGCCGGGCGTTTAAACAGCTTAACGATCAAAGCAAAGAACGACAGCGGGCGGAAAATGAGTTTCATCAAATTGAAAACCGCTTTCGCGAAATGGCAGATAACATCCGGGAGGTTTTCTGGCTGTTTGATTGGCATAAACAAAAAGTGATCTATGTCAGCCCCGCTTATGAGATTATCTGGAGTCGCTCGGTTGAGGATCTTTACAATCGATATGAAGAGTGGGCCGAAAGCATTTACCCGGATGACGTGGAATATGCCAGTGAAAGCTTCCAGGCAATTGCCCAAACCGGTGGCGGTGAAACCAGAGAGTACCGCATCGTGCAGCCGGACGGCTCTGTACGCTGGATATCGGACAGAGGGTTTACCATTAAAGATGAGAACGGACAGGTCGTTCGCATTGCCGGAATCGCTGAAGACATTACCGATCGCAAGCGGGCGGAGATGGCCCTGCGCGAAAGCGAAGAACGATTCAGAGAGCTGGCTGAAATGATGCCGGAAACCATTTATGAGATGACTTTAGACGGCATTCTGACCTATGTGAATCGCAACGCCTACAACTATTTCGGATATACCCGCACCGACTTTAAAAATGGCTTGAGCAGCCTGGACATGTTGATCCCCAAAGACCGCGAACGGGCCGCCCTTAATATTGCCAAGATAGTGGAGGGGGAAAAAACCGGCATCAATGAATATACGGCCCTGCGCAAAGATGGTTCTACCTTCCCGGTAATGGTCCATTCAGCGCCTATTTATAAAGAAGGCCGGCCTGTTGGTATAAGAGGTTTTATCATCGATATTACCGCCCGCAAAAAGGCCGAGGAAGAGCACCGGAAACTGGAGGTTCAGTTTCAGCAGGCCCAGCGCTTTGAGGCTCTGGGTACCCTCGCAGGTGGTATTGCCCATGATTTTAACAACCTTCTGATGAATATTCAGGGAAATACGTCTTTGATGCTCTGTGAAATCGATAACACCCATCCAAATTTCAAACCACTAAAAAATATTCAAAAGCAGGTAAAAAGCGGTGCCCAGCTCACCCGGCAAATGCTGGGTTACGCCCGCAAAGGAAAATTCAATGTCAAGCCGATTGAATTAAACCAGGTTCTGGATGAAAGCGCCGAAACCTTCGGACGAACCCGCAAGGAAATAAGCATTCAGCGGGATTTTGAAGACGATCTGTTTCCCATTGAAGCTGATCGGGGGCAAATTGAACAGGTGCTGCTAAATCTGTATGTTAATGCCGCTGATGCAATGCCCGGCGGCGGCAATCTTTATCTAAAAACAAAAAATGTGAGCTATTTGAACATCAAAAGCAACCAGTATAATCCCCGGCCGGGCAATTATGTGGAATTAACCATCAGCGACAGCGGTATCGGCATGGATAGACCGACCCTGGAACACATTTTTGATCCATTTTTTACCACCAAGGAAATGGGCCGGGGTACCGGCCTGGGATTGGCCTCGGTTTACGGAATTATCAAAAGCCATAATGGCTATATCGATGTTGAGTCTGGAAAAGGTCAAGGGACAACTTTCACCATTTTTTTCCCCGCTACCCGAAAAGCGCTTGAAGACCCGGCTGAAGCGGCCGAAGAACTCATTCGGGGCAGCGGAACGCTGCTGGTCGTTGATGATGAGGATCTGGTGCTGGATGTGGCTGCCAACATGCTTGAAAAACTGGGGTATACCGCGCTGACGGCCCAAAACGGTACCGCGGCGGTAGACATCTTTGAAGCCCACAAAGATGAGATCAAAATGGTCGTTCTGGATATTATTATGCCGGGCATGGGTGGCGGTGAAGTCTATGATAAAATCAAAACTATAAATCCGGATGTAAAAGTCCTGCTAGCAAGCGGATACAGCGTGGATGGACAGGCCATTGAATTGTTGGAGCGCGGCTGCAACGGCTTTATGCAAAAGCCCTTCACAATGGAGGAGTTATCGGGGAAGGTTGAACAAATTCTAAGAAAATAAAAACGGGTTTCAAAATCTAATATTTTGAATCCCGTATTTTATAAATTTTATTTATCCCTCCTTTGCTTACCTAATAATGACACCTCTAATTTCAGTGTTGGAATCAAGTTTAATGCTATTTAACCGATATTCGATTTGATGCTTAAAAATAATGGCAATTCGTAACTTTTTAACATTTTGGAACGCATTTGCATTAAAATTCAATAATTTTTCCGCTACCCCTCAAAATAACATTTAAATTTAAGGTGTAACTATTGGATAATATGAACGCTATCATTGTCAGTGATCTGCACATCGGCTCGCGTTATTTTTTATACGAAAACTTTACTCAATTTTTTGAAAATATCCCCCAAGATCATGAATTTATTTTAAACGGAGATATCATTGACAACCCTTATGCGAAAATGAAGTCGGCCGACCGGCAGATACTGGACCGCTTTGGAGAAATGTCCCTCCGGCAAAAGGTCGTCTGGGTACGCGGAAATCACGATAACGGGTATGTCCCCGATAATTTAGCAAAAATACAGATAAAACAGCACTACGCCTTACAAAAAAGGCTGTTCATTACCCATGGTGATTTTTTTGACGAGGTCATGCCCCGGAGTCGAATTTTTATTAAGACCTTTAACATGCTGCATAATTTCAGGATTAAGCTGGGCGCTCGCCCGGTCCATGTTGCCCAATACGCCAAAAAATGGAAGCGATTCTACACCTATCTGCGTAAAAATGTGATGTTAAATGCCGTCAATTATGCCAGCAAAAACGGATTCAAAGCCGTGACCTGCGGCCATACCCATTATGCCGAAGAACAATTTATAAACAGTATCAAATACTTAAACACCGGTTCCTGGACCGAGCAGCCGACATATTGCGTGCAGGTGACCGCTAATGAAATAAGGCTGAAAAAAACATCGGATTTCGCAGAATCGCTAAAATCATCAGAGACTGCCACCGTCCATGTGTCATCTGCACACCATCAGAACTCCACCCAAGCAGTTTCCATCATCACTAAATAATCTTGATTCAGGTTTTGTCTTGATCCACCAAATAGCATCAGCTAATGATAGACCAAAATCCAGAAGAATTTTGCAGGAGGTAATTATGGGGGGATTTAAAGAGTATGATCAATACGACGGCCGCGGGCTGGCGGAGTTGATAAATACAAGAAAAATTTCAGCGGCTGAAATCTGCGAAGAAGCCATCTCCCGAATCGAACGCGTCAACCCCGATGTGAATGCCGTCATCACCCCTATGTATGACCTGGCCCGTAAAGCGGTTCAGGAGGCCCTTCCCAAGGGTCCCTTTTGCGGTGTGCCTTTCCTGTTAAAGGATTTGTTAGGAGAATTTGCCGGCGTTCCCCAGACCATGGGATCCAGAGCATGTAAAAATTACATTCCGGCCCAAGACAGTGAGCTGGTAAAACGCTACAAGCGAGCCGGTCTGGTGATTCTGGGAAAGACCAATGTTCCGGAATTCGGATTGGTGGCCTTCACGGAACCTGAATTGCACGGGCCGACCCGCAATCCCTGGAATCCGGACCATACGCCGGGAGGTTCAAGCGGCGGGTCCGCCGCCGCGGTTGCCGGCGGCATGGTGCCACTGGCCTCGGCCAATGACGGTGCCGGATCGATTCGTATTCCGGCTTCCTGCTGCGGGCTGTTTGGTTTGAAAGTCTCCCGGGGCCGCACGCCCAACGGCCCGCCCCACGGTCGCAACTGGCAAGGCGCTATTGTTGAACATGTTATCAGCCGATCCGTGCGGGACAGCGCCGCCATTCTGGATGCCACCCACGGCGTCGATGCCGGTGCCCCATATGTCATCCCGCCACCCCAACGACCTTACATGGAGGAAATCGAACAGCGCTCCGGCCGTCTCAGAATTGCATTTAATACCCGGTCACCCATCGATACAAGCGTTCATCCGGAATGCATCCGCGCGGTAGAACAAACCGTTGGGCTATTGGAAGAATTGGGCCACGATGTGGAAGAAGCGCGCCCGGACGTTAACGGCCAGGCCCTAGCCAAGGGCCTGATTGTCCTGTACGCCGGTGAAGTTGCCGCTCTGATGGACGATCTGAAATTAATTCTGGGGAGAAAAGCAAAACGGTCCGACGTGGAAGCCATCACCTGGACTCTGGCCTTACTGGGTCGCGCCTATGCTGCCGGCCATTTCGTAAAAGCAAAGCGCGAATGGGAACTGGCAGCCAGAATTATGAGCCGCTTTCATGAGACCTATGATCTTTACCTGACCCCCACAATGGCCTACCCACCGGTTAAAATCGGCGAACTGGCGCCCAAACCCATTGAGCGTGCATTGCTGAAAGTGATCAATACCCTGGGATCGGGCCGCTTGCTGATCGCCTCGGGCGTGATCGACAAACTGGCCGTGGAAAACCTGGCAAAAACCCCGTTTACCCCGCTGGCCAATTTCACCGGCCAGCCAGCCATGTCCGTGCCGCTTTACTGGACCTCGGATGGACTGCCCTGCGGCGTGCAATTTATGGGTCGCCATGCAGATGAAGCCTCCCTGCTGCAGCTGTCCGCGCAGTTGGAGGAAGCGCAACCCTGGTTTGATAAACGCCCTCCGATATGCGCATAAGATTTGACAGCCGGGCGTATGTTTGCAGCAGGGACTTTATAACGGTCCCTCTTTCAAAACTTTATACCTCAAATCGTGACTCGGCATGCCCCATTAAGGCTGTATTTATGAAGACGGTTTGGTGGCCGTCTTGCCAAGCTTTTCAAGCTGTTTGTCGATGACCTCCTGAAATCCTTTGAGGCTGCGATCTCGCAACCGTCTGCCGTTGATAAATACGGTGGGCGTGCCTCGGACCCCGGCCCGGCGTCCATCTGAAAGATCCTGTCGCACCTTTCCTTGAATGGCAGGATCTTTCTTCATTTTTTCATATTCTTCTTGGTTCAGGCCGACGGCCAGGGCAATATCTTGAATTTTCTGGTCATTGATCCGATTATAATTTTCAAATAGCAGGTCGTGAAACTCCCAGAATTTTCCCTGG
>CAMYLV010000020.1 GCA_947259495.1 uncultured Desulfobacterales bacterium
ATTGATATTAATTAATATTTCTTGACATTGCCATTTTTTTTTGATTAATTGGAAAAAATATTACCTCCAGCTAGGCTATTCTTGATCGGAAATTCCATTTCTTTCTTAGCGACATGAATTGCAAAAGGTCTAATTACTGAAATTGGATTTATTCCGGCGCTTCCCTTTCCAATCGAAATCACTCTGTCATCCTGAATCTGTTCGATAATTTCCCATCTGTCTTGGTTCGAAGATCGGTTTGAATCTCGAATACTGCACCGCAATTACTACCTGTATCCGTAATTCATTTGAATACAAAGCTCAATTCGTATGATGAAGATGTATCTTCAATTTTCTTAAAACATCAATTTATTGACAGGAAAGGAGGTACAAAATGCAAGCCAAGGTCATTTGTATTCTTTTTTTAGTCAGTTTTATACTCATCATAGGTTATGCGCCATTAGCAGCACAGTCTACTTCAAAAGACCAATTGGTTGAATATTACGAGCTTTGCGTTACAAAAAAAATCATCAACTGTAAGGCAAAAACCGTTCTGCAAACTTCGAGGTCTGTGAATTTGAGGCAAAAAGCCGATTTGTCTAACAGACAGGTGATCTTTTTTACGTCTAATAAAAACATGCTCATCAATGAAATGGTTGAGCAGGGAATTGGTCAAAAACAGTACAAAGTAGATCATTATCTGAACAAACGCTTTTACGAATTGAATAACTGATTGTTATTGCAATATTGGGAACTGTTGTAGCCTCCTACGAATAAGCAAAAGGCAAGACCAGCAATGGCGTTGTCTTTTTATTTTCTGTAATTGTCTGCAAAAAATTACCATCTCAAAGTTGCCGATATCTCCAACTAATCGGTACTTTTGGACACCTTAAAAATGTTGTGATATTCGTTTCGTATCTGAAAAATTGGCAATGCTGAAATAATCTCAATGTATCCAAACCTCTTAGATATAAGATTTGACAAAAAATATCCGATAAAATATTGTTGTAATCAAAGAACACTCCCCTTCATTTTGGTAATAAAAAGGACTTTAGAATGATACTCAGGAAATTCACAGTCCTTATTTCATCCCTGCTTTTTCTTTGCTCATCTGCCGCCCTGTCAGCCGAGGATCGCGGTATAAAACTACATGCAGAGCGCCTTGCACTGGTTATCGGTAACAGCGCATATCAAACAGCACCGCTTAAAAATTCTTTAAACGATGCCGAGGATATGGCAGCAACTCTCAAAAATTTGGGATTTAAGGTGATTCTCAAAAAAAATGCAGATCAAAGGACAATGGAAGACACTATCCGGTATTTCGGCAAGCAATTGAGAAATGGCGGCATCGGGTTATTTTATTTTGCGGGGCATGGGGTCCAGGTGGGGGGCCGGAATTATCTCATGCCCATTGATGCCAGAATTGAATCCGAATCCGATGTCAGGTACGAAGCCGTCGATGCCGGTCGGGTGCTGGGAAAAATGGAGGATGCTGAAAACCAGTTAAATATCGTGATACTGGATGCGTGCCGCAACAACCCTTACGCCAGAGCCTTTCGATCCGATCAAAGTGGCTTAGCTCGTATGGATGCGCCTACTGGTTCTCTTATCGCTTATGCGACCGGCCCAGGCGAAGTGGCCGCCGATGGTCCTGAAAGAAACGGCATTTTTACAAAGTACTTAATTCAACATATGATGACGCCGAATCTATCGATCGAGCAGGCCTTAAAGCGCGTTAGAATCGACGTCGCCAGGCAAACTAGTGGTCGCCAAATCCCCTGGGAATCTTCTTCTTTGATGGGTGATTTTTATTTCAACCCTGAAAAAAGCACTATTAGCACCGAAAAAGTCGAAAAATTGAAAATTCCTTCAGAAAGTGCATCCGAGACTCAAGTGGCTTCAATTTCCGACGATAATACGCGTAGCATTGAACCCTGGACAGGGATTTGGAAAGTTGAAGGGAACCGAATATATAATGGAACATGGGTATTGAAACAAAATGGCAACACAGTCGTATCCACCAGCGATAGCACTACTTGGTTTGATATTGTGGGAAGAGCAGATGGAAATTCATTCAAGGGAAAAGCAAAGAGTCAATATCACTATCAATTTCAATTAAAACTTTCTTCAGATGGTCTGTCATTTGAAGGCACTGCAACAGATTATCTGGGTAGGACCGGCATAGCCTTAAAGGGTAGGAGGAAAGAATAACTAACATTGCAATTGAATTTTTGGCAAATCTAGATGACCATTATTTACATCGAACATATCTGGCCTTTTTAAATCCATATATCTCCAGAGACTGTCGAAAAACCCGAAATCTGTAAATTCGATGCTTGTAAGATATTGATATCATTACATGCGAGATTGCTAAAATCGCCACTTCTGGACTTTTTCAACAGTCTCCCAACATATCAAAGGTTTTGAATTACCAAAATTCTTGTGATATTCATTTTATATCACAACCAAGGAACGGTGCCGGTATTTTGAGTTGAGATGTGGATAATACTCTATGAAAATTACTTCTATTTGGAAAGACTTTAAAAAGTGGCTTGCCGGACGTAGTTAAATAAATCGAATTTTCGCGGTACTCCAAACAAAAAAGCCAAGCCACCATTGAAGGTGACCCGGCTATTTTTTAAGACGGATTCTGTCTCCCCACGGATGCTAAAGTCTTTTTTTGGGGTACAAACGAGCAAGGGCTAGTAGGCCAATCGGCCCAAAGATAAACCCTGCGGCATACCCCAAGGCAAGATTCTTCCCCCTGCTATCAGTTATCCAAGTGCCAATAACACCAAACATATTGGCAAAAGCCATTGCTAATATGAGGTACAGCTCCATTTATTCACCCTCTCATATATTTGCACAAAAGAATTTTACAGGAAGGGCCAAGAAAAATCAATGGAACATATTCAAATTATAATCTTGAGTTGTAGGTTTGTTGTAGGTCAAAAAACTAAGCTTTTTAGCCGCAACATCGCTGGCTATTCTATCTGATTTAAGCCTTTTTCTGTCGAAAAATACACGCAGACCATACACGAAAAATAAAAAGGGCAGCGGTAAGAACCGTTAACCCATTGATTTTATTGTGGTGATCCCAGGGGGATTCGAACCCCCGTTACCGGCGTGAGAGGCCGGCGTCCTAACCACTAGACGATGGGACCATTTAATTGCGATGGCAATTAAATATTCAAATAAATATATTTTTGTCAAACGTTATTTATAGACTCCTGGTCACTTACAGCTTGCTTCTGACTTTCTAAAACAGACACAACTAGAAACCAGCAGCGAGTAGCCGGAAACCAGAAGCCAAGAGCTTCCGAAAGCTAAATTGTGCCCGTCTGTTTTTTCCCCTTACGGAATCCAAAAAAAAGATAGATGATAAACCCAACAAAGGGCACCGAAGCAATAATCCACCACTGCGCCTTTTTTCCGGCGGTGCCAAAATCTTTTTGAGCCACATCGATGATGGCCCAAACGGTGGCGATAAAAAACGGAATACACAATGCCAAAAATATGCCAAGCAGTTTCAAAGTCATGTTGCCCTAATCTTGCATGAAAATTAATGAGAGGTAAATATTTAATTTAATGAAAGCCTCCGTCTTGTCCGCCTCTGGGGGACTCGTGCAAAATCCAGGGATTAACTTTTTAAGCTGCTGGAAATTTTTAATATGATGTCTACGTAATAGCTGCTGTGGTTATAATGATAGATGATTTTTTCGGCCTTTTTGCGGCTTTGCCCCGGACGCCATCCATGGCTTTTGAGAAAGTTGGCGATACTGGCCATCGAGTCGGCGTGATTGAGCATATCCACCATTCCGTCGTTGTTCCCGTCTTTGCCGTAAGCCAGAATGCTGGTGGGCATAAATTGGGCAACGCCCACCGCACCGGCAAACGATCCGGGAACCAATGCCGGATCAAATCCTTCCCTGCTGGTGTATTCTAAAAAGGCCTTAAGTTCTTTATAAGCCCACTTTGATCGGGAGAAAGCCTTTTTTTCGAATTTTTTTCTGGATATTTTCTTTGAATCCGGGATTAAATCCCATAGCTTGTTGCGAACAACCGGGTCCTTTAAAGCCGCCATTGTGGAAAGCGTATTTAAGGTTGAGCGCGTTCCCACCGAGGCCCCCAGCCCGGTTTCGACCAGCAAAATTGCAGTAATGACCTTTTTATCGACACCGTATTCTTTTTCAATGCGCGCTAAATCGGTTTCATTTTTCTGAAGATACTGCTTGGCTTTGCTTATGGACCACTCATTTGTGAATTGGCCGTAATTCACCTGGGCTTCTTTATAGGTAAAAAGCAGTATGACGCCATCGGCTTCGAAGGATACTTGCGGCCGGCTGTAAAGCTGCTTTATTTTAACCGGTTCAAAGCCGTCGGCGATCAATTGTTTTTGAACAGACTTAAATGGCTGACTGTGGGTTTCAACGGTTGCCCCGGTTTCGGTAAAAACGAAAAATCCGGCGACCAACAGGCTGGCTGTGAGGCGTATCCATCTTGTGTCCCGTTTAAAACTATTTCGCATCGTAAATACTCCCGCTGAGATCTTAAGTTACAAAAATTCGCGTTCATTTCAATGGATAGAACCCGCTTGATTGCATTGATATCCCATGTTATTTAGTTTTTTATTGAATATAACACATTTAGCGGTCTATTTCTATTGTGAAAAAAGGCGCCAAAATTATCTATTGCTGCCAGGCCTGCGGTTACCACACCCCCAGATGGATGGGCAAGTGCCCGGACTGCGGCACCTGGGATTCCATTGTCGAGGAGCGATCGACAGCCATGTCTTTGCGAGATGCCGGCCGCACGCATTTAAGCCCGCATTCCCCACCCGTGGCCATCGACTCAATTGAGCTGGAAATGGGAAGCCGCCTCTTAACCGATATCCAGGAATTTGACCGGGCGCTCGGTGGCGGTCTGGTGCCCGGAACCCTGATATTGATCGGCGGAGATCCCGGAATCGGCAAATCAACACTGATGCTGCAGGTGTTATTCGGGCTTGCAAATCAGGGCCACAGAGTTCTGTACGTATCCGGTGAAGAATCCCAGCAACAGATTCGATTGCGCAGTCAGCGGTTGGAGACGGTTTCATCCAAATTGATGGTGGTGTCGGAAGTCGATATGGATGCAATTCTGGCGACCATCCAATCCGAACCGCCCCGGGTTGTGGTCATTGATTCGATTCAAACCATGTACAACGCCGAACTCACTTCAGCCCCCGGAAGCGTCAGCCAGGTGCGGGAAGCGGCGGTCCGCTTGATGCTGATGGCCAAAAAGACCGGAATACCCACTTTTCTGGTCGGTCATGTGACCAAAGACGGTGCCATTGCCGGCCCCAAACTCCTGGAACATATGGTCGATACGGTTTTGTATTTTGAGGGAGACCGTAATCACATCTTTCGGATCCTGCGTGCCGTAAAAAACCGATTTGGCTCCACCAACGAAATCGGGGTTTTCGAAATGAAAGATCAGGGATTGGACGAGGTTGCAAACCCGTCGGCGGTCTTTTTATCCGAGCGGCCTGCGAATGCGCCCGGATCTGCCGTTACCGCCAGCATGGAAGGCACACGACCGATTCTGGTTGAACTGCAGGCCCTGGCCAGCAGCACCAGCTTTGGCACGCCCCGGCGGACCATTCTGGGGCTGGACCCCAATCGGGTCGCCCTGCTGGCGGCGGTTATGGAGAAACAGCTCGGCATGCACCTGATGGGATATGATATTTTCATGAATGTGGCCGGCGGGGTCAAGGTGGTCGAGCCGGCGGTGGATATGGCGATTGTTGCGGCGATCGCATCCAGTTTTTTGGACAAACCCATTGCGCACGCTACCGTGGTTCTGGGAGAGGTGGGTCTCACCGGTGAAGTCAGGGCCATCGGTCAGGTTGATACCCGGGTGGCCGAAGTCAAAAAAATGGGTTTTAAACATTGTCTGGTGCCGGACGGAAATATTAAGCGCATTCGCAAGGTGGACGGGATCGAAGTGACCGGGATAAAAACCGTTTCCGATGCAGTGGAAATGCTTTTTTAATTTGAGCAATTTCACCACAAAGAGCAAGAATAAGCACGAAAATTAAAGTAAAATTTTTTCATTACGTGTCCTTTGTGATCTTCGTGGTAGATTTTATGAATCTCTTTACTTTTAATTTCTCTAAGCGACTAAAATTGTGGAATCTGCGATAATCTGCGGTATCTGTGGATCCTGAACTCAGAACCCGCGACTTGCAACCCGTAATCCGAAATAATGAAGCGCGTCTCAAAAAAAAATCAGCGCTGGAAGGATCACTATTCTGAGCGGGCCAGGCAGGAACAGTATCCGGCCAGATCGGTGTACAAGTTAAAAGAGGCCCAAAAAAAATTCCGACTCATCAAAAAAGGCGACCGGGTTCTCGATCTCGGTTGCTCGCCGGGTTCCTGGATGCTCTATGTTGCCGAACTGATCGGCAAACAGGGCAGGATACTGGGAATCGATCGCAAAGCGGTTACCCATAAAATGCCACCGCAGGCGGCAACACTTACGGCTGATGTCCTGACAATTGATCGGGCCTGGATTGAAAAGCAAGAATTGCTGAACCACTTTGATGTCGTCTTAAGCGACATGGCACCGGCAACCACTGGCAATAAAATGCTGGATGCGACCCGGTCGTTTCAGTTGTGTCAGGCGGCTCTGAATGTTGCGGAAATGGCCTTGAAACCGGGCGGGTCGTTTATATGCAAGATTTTCCAGGGCGAAGAATTTAAAGAATTTTCGGAATCCATTAGAATTCGATTCCGGAACCATCGGATTTTTAAACCCCGGAGCAGCCGCAAGGAAAGCAAGGAGATTTTCATTGTGGGGATGGGATGCAAGGGACAATACACAAATATTTAATTTTCAACATGATGGGATAATATAGAATATGGCTGATGTTTTGAACATTGGTAAATTTGGATTTAGGATTTGTTTCGCATTTCGTGCTTCGGGTTTTGTATTTATCGGGCAAGCCAAAGCGTAAAAACAAAAGACAAACTAGCTTTGGGTTGTCCAGTTTAGGAGGAACTATGTCGGGTCACAGCAAATGGTCAAGCATCAAACATAAAAAGGCCGCTACAGATGCCAGACGGGGAAAAATTTTTACTAAACTGATCAAAGAAATTACGGTTGCCGCCCGCATGGGGGGCGGAGACCTGGAGGCCAACGCGCGTCTCAGAACGGCCGTTCAGGCCGCCAAAAGCGAAAACATGCCCAAGGACAATATCGAACGCGCTATTAAAAAGGGCACCGGCGAGTTAGAGGGCGTGAACTACGAAGAAAGCATCTATGAGGGTTACGGCCCCGGGGGAGCGGCCGTTCTGATCGAATCCCTGACCGACAATAAAAACCGAACGGTGGCCGATATTCGGTATATATTCAGCAAGGCCGGCGGCAGTATGGGTGAAAGCGGTTGCGTGGCCTGGATGTTCGATAAAAAAGGCTACATCGCAGTTGAAAATAAAGCGGTGGATGAAGAAGCCCTGATGGAAGCAGCGCTGGATGCCGGAGCTGAAGATATTCGCGAGGACGACAGCAATTTTGAAGTCATCACCGCGCTCAAAGATTTTGAGGCTGTTAAAACGGCCATTGACGTCGCCGCCATTCCCTATATCGTGGCTGAAGTGACCATGCTGCCGCAATCCACCACCTTTTTGAAGGGCACGGAAGCCGAACAGATGGTCAAGCTCATGGAGGCCCTGGAGGACTGCGACGATGTCCAGAAGGTTTATACCAACGCGGACATTCCCGAAGAAATCGTCAACAGTATCTGATTATTGGCCACAGACCCACACAGACTCACACAAACATTCCAAAACAATCAAAACGCTTTGCCCTATGCCCCATGCGCTATACTTTAGATAAGCGGAGAACGCAGCTGATTGGAAAAAGGGCCATTTATAAATGGAAACCTACTCATCGATCTGCAGTATATCCACACCCTGCGGAATCTCGAAGCTGAACAGCGAATCATTCAGATTGCCACCAAAGACAAAATTAACCAGATCGATGCGGGTTTCATCGCCATAAAAATTTAGGGTGATGATCTGCAGCACATTAGAGGTTTGTTTGGAAACCATCAGACGGATCTCAGAAATGTCCAGGGTTTTTTCGCGCGGTTTCAGCACCAGGTGATGAAACAGGTCACTTTCCTCAGGTGGGCCCTGTTCCAGGGAGATATCAAATTTTTGCCGGATCAAGCGGATGTCAGACAGAAAACTGGCGCCTTTGCCGTCTCGAAAAAAGGTGGGTGCTTTGCCGGTCATAACCTGATTGTCTTCGGGCCGGTAGATCCACAACTTATCCGCATCGGTAATAATGATTTGTTGCTCCGGTTTTTCATATTCCCAGCGCATCATGCCGGGATATTTGATATAAACCCTGCCGTTTGCCAGATCCGTGATGTCCATTGCTTTGATGGTGGACTTCTGGATAAAATCTGCGCTAAATTTCGAATTTGCGTATTTTTTTTCGACCTGTTCTAGAATCTGTTCCACCGTAAGGTCGCCACTTTGAGTTTCTGCTTCCAGATTCGTCTGCCCGCCTGAGAGTATCAGCATCAGGACACCGAGCATAACAGTTGTACAGCGCCCATAATTTTTGATGGTCGATTTCATAATAGATCCCCTAGTGTCAAGCCTGTGAGTTTCCAAAATCAACTAAACCTGCAAATACTTCGGTTATTCCAATTAGGGCGCAGTGCCTAACCCAATTCTTTGATCAGTTTGTCAATATCGTCCTTATTTTCCAGGGAAATAGATTGCTCGTCCGCGGGCATCAAATCAAAAAAGTCGGTTTTGCCAAAAACGGCCAGACTGATTCGATCAATCATCCAGATCTTTTTATGCGCATCAGCCTTATCCACATAGGCGACCCGGGTCCCGCCGAGCAAAAGGGTTTCCACATTGTGTTTTGACAGCTGCACATCTAATTTAGCCGCTTTTTGCAGGCCTTGAAAATAGAACTTTTTATAGGTCATCAACTCCTGAAAAATATCCGTTTTACCTTTGAGCTCACCCAGAAAGTTTAATATAAAATCGAGATATTTAAAAAATTCATCTTCTTCGATTTTCAGATTTTCAAAAAAAGATTGCAAAAATGAAATTTTATGGGGTGCGGTGATCGCTTTGGCGTTGCGGAACCTGACATGGCAGCGGGTTTGAAGGGCGCGCCGGACATGCCGGGCGATAGCCTCTCTGATTTTTGGATCCAGCGACCGTGATAAGTTCAGGCGGTCAATAAATGAGTTTACACTGGCAGGGCTGACCGCCATTTTCAAGGTGCCTCTGCCGTCAGGAAAGCAAAAAGGGGTCTGAAGGGATTGGTCGCACACCAGCGCCTGAATGGCCTGTTCGTCCTGTTGCAGCAGCTGAGCATCTTCCAGCAGGTTTTCCAATTGCAGTTGCACGGAATCATCCGGGAAAAAGAGCAGCTCCATCAGCGAATCCGTTTCACAGCCGGATTCATTTTGCAGCAGCCCGTCAAGCTCAGCGATGGTCGGGTTCGAAAAAGTTGAATCGATATAGTGCTGCGTACCCTTGTTAATCGTCAATCCACTCCGCAGAATGTCAATTATCTTGTCTGCAATCTGCTTATTTTTATTTGCCGAGTTCATTATAATTTGTCTTTAGAAGCAATCCAAAACCTCTATATGTATTTGGACATTTTTAACATCAACTCATGTTTCTGCAGCCCCCCGGGTATGCTCTCTTTCATCTGACCATTATCAAAAATAAACAAAAAAGGCACGCTCATGATATTGTACTTATTCGCCAGCATGGGGTTGGCGTCAATGTTTATCTTGCCCACCCGAACTTTGCCCTTGGCCTGGGATGCAAATTCATCGATGATGGGCGTGACGGTCCCGCAGGTCGGGCACCAGGGCGCCCAGGCAAACACCAGCACCGGCAGCGGGGACTTCAACACCTTGACCTCAAAATTGCCGTCGGTGAGCATCACCGGCTGGGGTTCAAATAGTTCCTCGGTTTTTAGGGAAGCGCCGCAATTGCCGCATTTGGCGCCGGCATCAATTCTATCGGCCGGGATCTTGTTTTTCGTGCCGCATTCCGTGCAGCGCATCTTGACGGCTTCGCCCGGGGCGGCTTTCTTTTGTTCGGTCGGCAGGAGGGCCTGGCATTTTCCGCATTTGGCGGCCATGCCGGTTTTTTCGGCCGGTATCCGGTTGGCCGCTCCGCATTCAGAACAACGGACGATATGAAAATTAGTTTGACCCATCAATTGCCTCACGCTGCGCTGGCTCGAAATTTTTCTTTAACAATAAGGACTCAGTTACGCAAGTAAAGGTCGACTTTTTGATTCAATTTTTATTAACCGCAGACACACGCAGACCTTTTCCTCTGACGACCCGTCAGAGGAAAAACTGTCATCGCTACGCGAAAAAAATTCTCTTAATGAACACCACCATCAAACATGTGCGAAAATGCGAATATCCACGCACAAAGGAAAAACCTTTAGCTAATGACAATCTTGCAGTATCTATTACTCAGCAACCATTACCCCATACCGAATCCCCAATACCCGTCTACGTCATCACGCCATAGGTTTTCAACTTTTTATGCAGGGTCTTGCGGGTGATTCCCAGGCGGCGTGCCGCCTCACTTTTGTTGCCGGCGGCCGCCTGCAGCGTGGATAAAATGGCAGCCTTTTCGACTTCCTCAAGGGGCATATCCCCTTGCATGGCAGACATAACTGAACCGGCCGAGTCCCGCTCATCTTCACGCATCGTTTTTTTCATAAACGGAAAGTCGCTGACATCCAGATAATTCGTTCGTGCCAGAACAACACCGCGTTCGACCGCGTTCATCAATTCCCGGACATTTCCCGGCCAGCGATAGCGGATCAGATTGTCCATGGCCCCGGGCGTAAACCCTTTAATCTCTTTGCGGTTTTTAGCGGTAAAAATCTCCAGAAAATGCTGGGCCAGCAGCGGTATATCCTCTTTTCTATCCGGTAATGGCGGCACTTCGAGTTCGACCACATTCAAGCGGTAGTATAGATCTTCACGAAAGGCGCCCTCATTTATCTGATCCATCAGGTTTTTATTGGTTGCGGCGAGAACGCGCACGTCAACCTTAATGGTGGCCTCACCGCCGACGCGGCTAAATTCGCGTTCTTGCAGGGCCCGCAGCAATTTTACCTGCATCATGAGCGACATTTCACTGACTTCATCCAATAGCAGCGTGCCGCCGTGGGCCTGGGAAAAGCGCCCCTCTTTGCGGCGCTCGGCCCCGGTGAAGGCGCCTTTCTCGTGGCCGAAAAGCTCTGATTCCAGCAGCGTTTCCGTAATGGCGGCACAATTGATCTTAACAAAAGGGCCGTCTTTTCGCAGACTGTTAAAATGAATGGCGCCGGCGATCAGTTCTTTGCCCGTGCCGGATTCACCCGAAATTAAAACGGTGGCTTCAGACGCCGCAACCTGCGCAACGGTTTCTAAAAGCTTTCGCATGGCGGGGCTTTTACCAATAATATTTTGGCTGTCAAATTTTTGCCCCAGCGTTTCACGCAGCATCCGGTTTTCTTCCTTCAGCCGGGTATGCTCCATGGCCCTGTCGATGGTCAGGCGCAGTTTGTCAAAATCCAGCGGTTTGGTCAGGTAATCATGGGCTCCCTGTTTCAGAGCGGCCACCGCGGTTTCAACCGTTGAGTAGGCGGTCATGATGATCACCGGTATGGCCGGATTAATCGCCTTTATGGCTTCAAGGGCTTCCAGACCGGAAACCTTGACCATGCGAACATCCATCAGCACCAGATCAAATGATGCTGCCTTCACTTTATCAATGGCGGTCGAACCGTCATCTGCTTCCGCGACGATATAGCCCCAACCGCTGACCAGGGTGTTGAGCATGAGACGGTGGGCGTGGTCGTCATCGACAATCAAAATCGTACATTTATCTTTCATAAGGATACATTACCCGCAATGTTGGTAAAATTAACGCTTTATAGACTTTAAGAAAAGGGGATCATTATGCTGAAAGCAGTTCCCTTTCCCGGATCGCTTTTCACCTTTATGCTGCCGCCCATGGCCTCTATGATATTATACGCCAGGGCCAATCCCAAACCGGTACCGCTGGATTTTGTCGTAAAGTAAGGATCAAACACCTTGGACAGATGTTCCGGGCTGATTCCACGTCCGGTGTCTGAAACCGCGATACCGATTTGACCGCTCTGGCCATCTGCTGAAAGCTCCACCGTGAGTTTCCCGCCATCCTCCATGGCGTCAATTGCATTCAGATATAAATTTAACAGAATCTGGTTGATGCGATCCGGATCGATTCGCGCTTCATCCACCCGGGCATTATTCTGGATCTGGACTGAAATATTTTTCTCGGCGGCCCGGTCTTTAATAAGCGTGAGGGAATCAGCGAGCAACGCCGAGAGCGAAATTTTTTGCGGTTTTGTTGCGATGGGCCTGGAAAATTCCAGAAGCTGTCCCACGACCCGGTTGAGGCGGTCGACTTCCTGAATCATGATTGCCGCAGTCTGTTGATCCTGCGGTTGATCGGGATATCTCTCCTTAAAATAAGTGGCAAATCCTTTAATGGAGCTCAAGGGATTGCGGATTTCATGCGCAATCCCGGCCGCCAGCCTGCCCACCGAGGCCAGACGCTGGCTTCGGGCGACTTCCCGCCTGAGTGCGCGGACTTCGCTTAAATCTTTTAACAGCAGGACATTGCCCAGAAAAACATCATTCTCATCCTTAATGCTGCTGGCCCCGATTTCCAGGGGAACTATTTTTCCATCAGCCGTTGTGCATTCGATTTCCTTTTCACTGACCTCATCCCGGGTTCGGGAGTTATTGATCTCTTCCATAAGTTCTGTTGGAAGACATTTTTGGGCCGCCTGACCGATGACTTCCGGAGCCGAAAGCTGCAGGATGATCTCCGCACCTTTATTGAAAGCGGCAATTTTGCCCTGATGGTCCATTGCCAATAAACCGATGGGCACATTCTGCACGACATTATCGGAAAAGGCCTTAATCCTGGAAAGGGACGCCCGTGTGGTCCGATAACTTTGAACCACAAACAACAGCGTAAATCCGGCAAAGCCCACCAGCAGCAGGATGGCCCCCATAATAACGGCGTGCCGCACATCTGCCCTTTGGGCCTCTTCAACGGAACGCATGTCCAGGCCCACGAATATAATCCGGGCCAGATCCGCGATACTTTCATTTTCCTGCTGGCCTGATTGCGATTGGCGTCCCATTATCTGCATATGGCGTCGCATCATGCCCCTTCCCCGGGGCGGGCCGGAAGGTATGAATTTTCGATACACCTCAAATACGTTTTGACCATCGGGCCGGATGATCTGACGCCATTGCAGGCTTTTGGCGCCGGATATTTTTTTAAGGTCCAATTCAGCACCATGGATGCGGCCGATTTGCTCGGGGCTGTTATGAGCGATGGCTTTCCCGGTCTCATCGGTTACCATGAGATAAATGATATCGGGTTGTTGAGCCGTCTCGGCAAGCAGTTGTTGAAGTTGAAATCCGCCCCACTGCCGACTCATCATCCCGGTCCGGGTGCCGGCTTCAAAGGATCGGATCAAGGCCGCCCCTTTTTCCAGCAGCAGATGAATGCTTTTTTCTTTCTGGCGGTTGATGTTTTCAAGCGTTATAAAAACGACGATCGGCAGCAGCACGGCCACAGCCCCGATCAATACCCAGGGCGGGACCCCGATCCAGAATTTTTTGTATTTAGATTTGGCAAACATAATGGGTTTTTATAGCAAATCAGGTGCCACCTATTTGGTTGCCAGTTGGCCCGTTTGCCCGTTAATTCGATAAGCGCTTGAAATAAGACAATATTTGATACTGGCCAACCGGCTAACCGGCCAACGGGTAAACCCAAAAGCCTTCAGGATTTTGTTGTATGTGTATAAAATACCCAATCGATGGATTTAACCTGTATAGATAGTATCCATTATTTTGCTTTATTCAAGCGATAACATTCAAAATCAATCGCCGGCAAATGAGAAACAAATAAAATAAAATATTTAATATCAATAGGTTAAATTATTTTTAGTTTTGTACCATCGATTCTGGCATGCGACTTGCCTTATAAAATTACAAAAAAATGAATTTCGACTTAAATTAAAATTAAGTATAAAAACTTAAAAAAAGAATCTTAGACGCCAATAACCAATAATCGATTAACATTAATCAATAACAATTCAAAATTTCGCATGAAATTTTGAAAGATGGAGGTAAAAAATGAACTTTAGCAAAACAGGTAAAATTTTTATGGTAGTGGCCATTGTGGCTGTTTTTGCGATCGCAGCGACAGCGTTTGCCGGGTGGGGTAGAGGACATGGGGGCTACGGCTATCACATGGGACCCGGATACGGGATGCATCGCGGCTGGGATGACGGTCCCCGGGGCTATGGCGGACAGGGCTATCAGAGCGATATGAGCGACGAAGACATTGCCAAACTGGACAAGCAACGCCAGGCCTTTTTCGAAGCCACTTCAAATGTCAGAGAAAACCTTTATCAAAAAGAACTCGAGCTGCGCAGCGAATTGGCCAAACCGGAGCCGGATGCCAAGAAAGCTGCCGGTTTGCAGAAAGAAATTTCCGGTCTTGAAGGCGAGCTGGATCAAAAACGCCTTGATCAACGCCTTAAAATGAAAAAAGATTTTCCCCAATTCGGATACGGGGGCCGGGGCTATGGCCGCGGAGAACGGGGAATGGGCCGTGGAATGTATGGTGGCGGCGGTTATGGCAGAGGTGGCGGAGCCTGCTGGAATTAATTCCGCAATTTAACCGACAATTAAATCAAACGGGGGGGCATTTTGCCCCCCGTTTGATTTTCTGCGTATTTACTTAGCTTCCAGGTTATTTGTTGTCCTTTTAGTTTTTTCGCTGTCTCAATATTTTTCATCCTTGACTCTACTCTGTATTTTCATTACTTGTGTATCTTACCCTTGCATAATAAGCGCGTGGCTCATACAGACAAATCACGGGCTTTGTCCTCGACAAATTTTTTAATTAAGAATAACCGATTTTTCCATTTTTGAAACCCTCCGTACTGTTTAGCACTAGTTCTATAAACATTTAAATTTTATATTTATTTAGATTTCTAACATACCTGTAGCGTTCATGTTTCCATATTTAGCCGACGAAAACAAGGAAAGGAGGTGATGGTCAAAAAGAATTGTTTGTAATGTTTGGCGCTTTAGGCCAACTGAGAAAATGCGCACAACGAGAGGTGACTGAGGATAAAGACATATTTATACAAATGTGACTTGATCACGAAAAAGGAGGTCAAAATGAGGAAGAAAATCCTGGCGACAACAATTTTCACCATTTTTGCAATGGGGCTTCTGCTCCTGCCCATCTTTGCAGAGCAAGTGCAGGGCGCAGACAAAATTGGCTGGGTCGGTCCCGTTTACAAGGAATTATCCGCCAGTCTGACCAAAGGTTTCAAGGCCTACTATAAGAAGACCTATGGTAAGGACGTGGACATCACGTTCGTGCGGCCGGGCGGGTGGCCGGTCTGTCTGGACAAAGTCAGAGCGTGGGGCGGCAAACCGGATGCCGACATTTTCCTGGGTGCCGGTGCTCCGGCGCATGAAGTCTTAAAAAAAGAGGGGTTGATCGTCCCGTATCGGCCAAAGAATTGGGATAAGGTTCCCGCCGATTGGCACGGCATGAAGGTAAAGGATAAGGGTGATTTGTGGACCTGTTTCGCGCCCTGGATCGTCACCAATCTATACAACGAAAAGGTTTTGAAAAAGCTGAGACTGCCGCCGCCAAAAACGTGGAACGACCTGCTCAACCCCATCTACCGGGGCAACATCGTGCATACGCTGCCGTACGCCTCCGGCACCATGCACGAAACCATTGAAATTCTCATGCAGGCCTTTGGCGAAGAGGAAGCCTGGCGCTATCTCCGATTACTGGCAGCGCAGCTGGCGCGCTTCTCCACCGGCAGCACAGATACGACCCAACTCGTGGCCCGTGGCGAAGTGCCCATCGGGGTTGCCCAGCCGCAAATGAATGCGATGGCTGCGCGCAAAGACGGCTTTCCGGTGCGGGATCTGCTCCCGGAAAAAACGATCCTGGTTCCCGAGGCCGTGGCATTGCTGAAAGGCGCGCCCAACGAGGCCACCGGCAAGATTTTTCTGGACTGGCTGTTCAGCGATGACGGACAAAAACACGTGCTGGAGGGCCGCTACTTTGCGGCCAGCACGGATGTTAAATTCGATGTGTGGGAAAAAGAAGGTGTCGAAATGGCGACGCACGCTCAAAAGGCCCTGGGCGTTAATTCTTTCTGGGATCTGAAAGTCGACTTCATCGAGTATGACCTGGATCTGGCAACCAGGAGATGGGACGAAGTCAACAAGAAATACGAGTACGAGATCTACCGCAAGTGGGGCGAGTTGAAAAGCAGTCTGTTCCTGATTGAAGAGGTTGAGGGAGAAGTTGATGCGGCCAAAGCCCTAAAAATGGATGTCACCAAAGCGGATGCCAAAATAAAAGAAGCCCGCAAGCTCTTTGAGATAGAGGGCAACTATGCCGCCGCCCGTCTGGCTGCATCAAAGGCTCGCGCTTTGCTGGTTGCACCGTAACGGCAACATAACGCCGGATGAATATCCTGAGTTAATATACGGGCGGGCCGCCGGGTCCGCTCGTATATTATGTATTAAGCAGCCGCTTGCTTGAAAAATCAACCTGTTGTCACTCCCGCGCAGGCGGGAGTCCAGATTCAGCAGCCTGACAGTATAGTAAAGGATCTGATATGTCGCGCGGCAATATCTCTCTGGCAGCACTCCTGTGGTTTGTGATTGCCTTTCTTGTGCTTTATCCACTGTCAATTCTGGTGGTGGAAAGCTTCAAAATCGCCGAAACGGGCGGCTGGGGCATCGGCAATTACCTGGAATTTTTCCAGGATACATATTATCTGAAATGCTTTTGGAATACTCTGCTTCTGAGTACGATGGTGCTCGTGACAACCACCGTGTTCGGGGTGCCCCTAGCATACATTCTGGCAAGATACCGGCACCGGGGCAAGACTGTTTTCACAGCCCTGATCCTTTTGCCGATTGTTTTGCCCGCTTTCGCCGGCGTATTTGCTTTCATCATTTTTTTCGGAAAGTATGGAACTGCAAATCTGCTCCTGATGGACACAGGGCTGTTCGAGAAGCCCATCAATTTCATCTACGGGTTACATGGGCTGGTATTCATTCAATCCTTGCACATGCTCCCTTTTATCGTTCTGGGTCTTTCGGCCGGTTTCACCAACATCGACCCCTCCTTTGAGGAAGCCGCCGAGGTCGAGGGAGCCAGCGGCTTTAGGAGATTTTTCACCGTCACCTTACCACTTTGCACGCCAAGCTATCTGGCGGGTGCCGTTCTCGTATTCCTGTGGCCCTTTACCGATTGGCTGACGCCGCTGATTTTGGGACAGGTGGACTTTCTGCCATCGGTTTCGTACATCAACATCTCCTATCACTTTACCGATATGCACCGCAAGTACATGGGCATCGTGGCGGTGGTCGTTTCTTCCATCGTTTGTATTTCCCTCTTTTTGTTCGCCAGGTGGTGGGTCGAGAAGAAAAAGTATACCGGTCTCTCAAAAGGGACAACCTCTGAAGGCAGAGTGATCGAGCCAAGCGTTTGGGTTAAATCGGGAGCGTATATGTACATGATTTTTATCGCCATCCTTGTCCTGCTGATTCCGATCGTGCTGGGGTTATCTGCTTTTTCCAGGAGATGGGTCTTTGAGGCGTTTCCAACGTACTGGACGCTAGAAAATTTTAGACTCATCCTTCTGGAAAGCCCGGGTCTGATAAAGAACTCCTTCCTTTTCAGCGGAATCGCCCTGGTTTTCGGGATTGTCTTTGGGCTTCCGGTCGCCTATCTCATCGTCCGCACCCGTGTGCCGGGCAAAGATGCGCTCGACTTCGTCATCACGCTGATGCTGGCGTTCCCGGGTATTGCCATCGGTGTAAGTTATCTCCTGGCATTTTGGAAAGGCATACCCTTAGCCCATTATTGGATCATTATGCCGCTGGCCCTGTTTGCCAGGCGGCTGCCGTATTTTTTACGCATGGCGCATTCCTCCTACTTGCAGCTGGATCCTTCGCTCGAGGAAGCATCCGAGGTATCGGGCGCAGGTAAAATTAGAACTTTTTTTCTTATATCTTTGCCGTTGCTGCTCAAAGGGGTGCTGGTGGGCGTAGTGATGTTTTTCATCATGGCGTTCCAGGAGATTTCTACTGCGGTATTCCTCTATAAAGGAGGATGGGAAACCCTGCCCATTGGAATCTATTTGAACTGGCACCGCGGCATGGAGTTCGGCATTGCCGCTGCCATGGCTTTTCTGATGATTGTGATCACCTTTATCCTGCTGCTGATCATATCGAGAATCGGCGGCGGTGTCCTCAAGGCCGCCTGGGGGGCGGGGGAACAGTAAGGTCTAAAGGTTAAGGGTTCAGAGCTCAGAGGTTCGAAGTTAACCCTGAACGGTGAACCCAGAACGCGGGACCTATTCTTAGGAGAATAGTTGAATGGCATTTATCGAGATTCAAAACCTGTTCAAGCGTTTTAAGAACGTCGTGGCCATTAATCGAATCCAGCTTGAAATAAACAAGGGAGAAATGCTGACGCTGCTGGGGCCCAGCGGATGCGGCAAAACAACCACCTTGCGATGCATCGCCGGATTGGAAAAACCAGAAGAAGGCGACATCATTATTGACGGCCAGCCGATGCTTTCGCAAGGATTTGTCCAGCCGTCAAAAAGGGGAATCGGTATGGTGTTCCAAAACTATGCCGTCTGGCCGCATATGAAGGTATTCAATAACATTGTTTACGGTTTGAAACTTCAGAAGATACCCAGGCCTAAAATTCGGGAGCGGGCCCAGCAGGTCCTGGAACTGGTAGGTTTGGCCGGCCTGGAAGACAGATACCCGTCCCAATTGAGCGGCGGCCAGCAGCAACGGGTGGCGCTCGCGCGGGCGCTGGTGACCAATCCCAAGGTGTTGCTCCTGGATGAGCCCCTGAGTAATCTGGACGCCAAGCTCAGAGAAGAATTGAGGTTTGAAATCAAAAGCCTGGTCAGACGCATGGGCATTACAGCGGTTTACGTCACCCACGACCAGGCCGAAGCCATGGTGATATCGGATCGTATTGCCGTCATGGAGTCAGGCAACGTGGTGCAAATCGGCAACCCGCAGGACATCTATAAAAAACCCGCCAATCGCTTTGTGGCCGATTTTATCGGCACCATGAATTTTATGTCCGGCGAAGTCGTCGCAGTTTTGGCGGACCGGAAGGCGGTTTCGGTCAGGACCGCATTCAGCGACAGGATGGTTTGCATGACGCCGGACAGCGCGGCCGCAGCATCCGGCACAGAAGTGTACGCTTCCATACGGCCCGAGGATGTGGAAGTATTTGCCGAACCGCCGCAGGCCACGGAAAACGTGTTCAAGGGCAAGATTATCCACAAGGCCTATCTGGGCAACTTTTTATTCTTTTTTGTCAGCGTAAATGACACCATGATCCGGGTGCAGGTTCCGCATCACCTGCCGCAGGAAGAGGGACAGGAGATCTACCTGTTTCTAAATCCGCAGAAATGCATGATTTTGACCTGACCTTTGTTTATGATCAATTCGGGTAAAGCTCATCCAGAACAGACCTTAACCGGTCGGGCCGATTGGTAATGATGCCGTCCACGCCCATTTCGATGAGGCGCTTTATGGCGACTTGAGAGTCGGGTGTCCACACAAACACCAGGATGCCCAGCTGATGCGCCGTTTGGATATTGCCGGTCGTCACATGTTTGTAATATGGGGCCCAATAGCGCCCGCCGGCTGCCTGAATCGCACGCGGAATGGATCCGGAAAAGTCATCGATATCCAGCCCAGCCATCCAGGGGGACGCCCCGGGCTGGCCGGGCTTGATATTGTTCAAGCGCACCCCTTTAAGGGAAAGATAAACGGTTGGAATATCGGGGGCGATTTTCTGCACATGCACCAGATTGCGCCAGTCAAAGGAAAGGATACGGGCGCGATCTGAAACCTTTTCGGCGCGCAATATCCTGACGACCATCTCGCTAACTGCTTCCGGCGGAGGGGTCAGAACCGGCTGTTCAGGCGTCGTTTTAATTTCAATCCAGAGTTGTGTTGTCAGGTCACATTGTTTTTTGTGCAATCGAATGACCTCGCGTAATGTCGGTATGCGCTCACCATCAACAGCTTGCTGCTCCGGATAGCGCCGGGAATAACGCGTATCGGGTTTCAGACGGCCGACATCATAGATTTTTAATTCAGACAATTTCAAATCTTTGATGGCAGGCGGCGAGGTGGAGGTCAGCCAGTTACCATCAGGTGTACGCGTGAGTTCCGGCGTTAGGCGAAAATCATGATGCACGACGGCTTTGCGATCGGCTGTCAGCAGAACGTCCAATTCAATCGCATCGACACCCATACTGCATGCCCGCGCAAAAGCTGCCAATGTATTCTCAGGCGCCAGACCTGCCGCTCCCCGGTGGCCGATCGTATAAATTTTCTTTGCTGCTGCTTCCTGTTGAGCGGGTGAGACGCTTCTCTGCGCTTTCCGGCAGGAGGAGATGAAAAACAGGACCGCGCTTGCAAAAATTGCAATCGACAGTGCGCGGCAGAATGAAAATAGCCATTTTTTCATTGATTTCTTAACCATGGTTCGAATGATCAACTTATCCGTAATTAAAAATTCCTCAATCGTTAATGAAACGAGAGCTATTGCTTCATATCAGAGCACGATAAAATAATCAAAACTACAATATCAGCGAACACTGCTGGCCGAGATTATTTTATTAAGGATTTTCTTGACTATGGGGCGCATAATCTGCTTATTATAAACTGCTCAAACGCATCTGATAATATCCAAATAGCCACCCTTTTGATTGCCTTTGCGAGAAACTTTTGATTTTCGAAAATTTGCGAAAATACGGTCGTAATTTTTCTAAAATCAAGGTTGCATCAAAATAAAACAGAACTGTTGCGACCGATAACTGCTTGGATATGCTAATTACTTTTATTTTTCTGTCAATGGCATATTTCATGCACAATTAAAGACAATCACCCAAATCATTCAGCATTTGTGTCTCATTTCTGTGGGGGATTAATATCAATTTCTGTGCGGAGCTAGCGCAGGATAACCTTTACTAACGAAAGGAGGACGCAATGATTAATTTGCGCAAATTGTTTTTTATCGGCGCCATGATAACGCTGGTGGTGTTTCCGGCAACAGTGCTGGCAGAACCGGTTACGATCAACTGGTGGTTTGCCCATGGGGGTCGGCTGGGGGAAAAGGTCCAGGAAATCGTGGCCAATTTTAATGCCAGCCAGAGCCAGTATATGGTGGTGGCAACCTATAAGGGAAACTATACCGACACCATGAACGCAGGGATTGCCGCCTTCCGTTCGAAAAACCCGCCCCACATTTTGCAGGTTTATGAAGTCGGCACAGCGAGCATGATGGCTGCCAAAGGCGCTGTTAAACCGGTTTACGAAGTCATGGCGGAATCGGGGCTTGCCTTTGACCCAAAGGCCTATTTGTCGACGGTGACCGGTTATTACACCGCTCCGGACGGCAAAATGCTGTCCATGCCTTTTAACAGCTCGACCCCGGTTCTCTATTACAATCTGGAAGCATTTCAAAAAGCAGGCCTGGATCCGGACAAACCACCTAAAACATGGCCCGAGGTTGCTGCATATGCCAAGAAGCTGGTGGCAGCAGGCTATCCCGGTGGATTCTCAACCGCCTGGATCTCCTGGATCCATCTCGAAAACTTCAGTGCCTGGCACAACGTACCCATCGGAACCAAGGAAAACGGCTTTGCCGGACTGGATACTAAGTTCGTATTCAACAGCCCGCTGCATGTCAAACATATTCAGCAGCTGGCTGACTGGCAGAAAGAAAAAATTTTTGTCTACGGTGGACGGCGCAATAAAGGCAACGCCTTATTTTCCTCCGGGCAGGTGGCCATGTACACGGAGTCATCGGCCGGATACGCCGGGTTTAAAAAGACATGCAAATTCCCCTTTCGCACCAGCATGCTCCCTTACTGGCCGGATGCAGCCGGCGCTCCGCAGAACACCATCATCGGCGGCGCCAGTCTCTGGGTTATGCAGGGGCATTCTGCTGCCGAATACAAAGGCGTGGCGACATTCTTTAATTACATCTCCAAACCGGAGGTTCAGGCGGATTGGCATCAGTTTACAGGGTACCTGCCGATTACGCTGGCGGCTTACGACCTGACCAAGCAACAGGGATTTTACCAGAAGAACCCCGGCACGGAAACCGCTTTGATACAGATGACCCTGCACAATCCAACCGCCAACTCCAAGGGTTTGCGTTTCGGTAATTTTGTGCAGATGCGTGCCATTATGTATGACACCCTGGAGGCGGTTTTTGCCGAAAAGGAAACCGCTCAGCAGGGCCTGGACGCCGCCGCTGCTAAAGGGAATAAATTATTACGCAAATTCGAAAAGGCCAACAAGTAGCAAAACCTGAGCCAAAAGCACACAGCTGCTTTCGCCCTTGCGGCCTGAAAATAATCCATCCGGCAGGACCCATTTTATACCGTTTTCCATAATAATGTTCCGGAATACGGAAGTGCGGCATAAGGGGTTGTAGAATAAAACGTTTGAATACCGGAACGTTTTTTTGACAACCCCTATAAACCCAAATGGGTCCTGCCCAATTTATACCGCTTTCCATAATAATGCTCCTAATTAAAGAATTGGGGTATAAGTGGTTGTAGAAAAAAACGTTTGAATACCGGAACGTTTTTTTGACAACCACTATATACACCGGGCAAAGGTTTTCATGGAAAAACGGGTTATCTTTAAAAACAAAGTCCTGCCCTATCTTCTGGTTGCTCCGCAAATCATCATTACCCTGGTTTTTTTCATATGGCCCGCCTTTATGGCCCTTTATCAATCCGTCCAGCAGGAAGACCCCTTCGGGCTCAAAACGGTCTTTGTCGGCCTGGACAACTTCAAATATATCTTCACCGATTCCATCTATCTCAATTCGATTAAAGTCACCATGATCTTCAGTTTTTCAGTGGCGGCCATCTCCATGTCGATAGCGCTTTTTCTGGCTGTAATGGCCGATCGCGCCATTCGGGGTGCCACCGCCTACAAAACATTTATCATCTGGCCGTATGCGGTTGCACCGGTGGCCGCAGCGGTCTTGTGGTACTTTCTGTTCAATCCCACCGTCGGCATGATTTCTTTTTTCCTAAAAGCTATCGGGATTGACTGGAATTTCACTTTAAACGGCGGGCAGGCGATGATACTTGTCATCATCGCTGCGGCCTGGCGCGAAATTGCCTATAATTTTCTTTTTTTCCTGGCCGGACTCCAGACCATCCCCAAGTCATTTATCGAAGCCGCCGCCATTGACGGGGCTTCTCCGGCTAAGCGGTTCTGGACGATTGCTTTACCGTTGTTGTCGCCGACGGTCTTTTTTTTACTTGTCATGAATATGGTCTATGCCTTTTGCGATACCTTTGGGGTTATTCACGCCATTACCGAAGGCGGCCCCAACGAGGCCACCAATATTATGGTCTTCAAGATTTATCACGACAGTTTTGAAAGTTTAGATCTGGGCGGTTCCGCCGCCCAGTCGGTCATTCTGATGTTCATTGTCATTGCACTGACGGTGATCCAGTTCCGCTATATCGAAAGAAAAGTCCACTATTAAAGGAGTAGAACATGGTCGAGCATCGACCCTGGCTCACTTTTTTGACCCATGCAATCCTGCTGCTGGGCTGCCTGATTATTGCGTTTCCGATCTACACGACGTTTGTCGCCTCCACCCACAGCCTGGAAGCGATCACCTCATTTTTTCCATTTTTACCGGGCCGTCACCTGATCGAAAATTATCACCAGGCCCTAACGGTCGGCAGTGGCGAAGTCGGTGCCACCGTCGGCACCATGATGCTGAACAGCCTGATCATGGCTCTCGGCATTGCCTTCGGCAAGATATCCATTTCCCTGCTGTCCGCCTTTGCCATCGTCTACTTCAGATTCCGCTTCCGCATGTTTTTTTTCTGGATGATTTTTATCACCTTGATGCTGCCGGTGGAAGTTCGCATTCTGCCGACCCATAAGGTGGTGGCGGATTTGAATATGCTGGACTCTTACTCCGGTCTGATATTTCCGTTAATCGCATCGGCGACCGCTACGTTCCTGTTTCGCCAGTTTTTCATGACGGTGCCCGATGAGCTGTGCGAGGCCGTCCGAATTGACGGGGGCGGGCCCCTCCGATTTTTCTTTGATATTCTGTTGCCCATGTCGCGCACTTCCATTGCAGCCATGTTTGTGATTCTTTTCATCTACGGCTGGAATCAGTATCTCTGGCCGTTGTTGATTACCGGAGATGAGAGCTACTACACGCTTTTGATTGGAATCAAAAGAATGCTGGATGTGGGCGAGGGTCAGGCCGATTGGCAAATCATCATGGCGTCTACCATGCTGGCCATGATCCCGCCGGTGCTGGTGGTGGTCTTCATGCAGAAACAGTTTGTGCGGGGTATGACCGAAACGGAAAAATAACGCTTCCATGACAAGGATTTTGACTTTAAGGTGCTTTGAAATAGGATCAGACAATATATCAGGGGGTTTATATGGCGGATGTCAGCCTGAGGGATATTTATAAATCATTTGGCCAAAATGAGGTCATTCACGGCATCAGCTGCGATATTCACGACGGTGAGTTTATCGTTATTTTAGGCCCTTCCGGATGTGGCAAGTCCACCGTGCTGCGCATGATCGCCGGATTGGAAGTGATCAGCAAAGGCGATATTGCGATTGATGGCAGGGTGGTGAATCAACTCGAGCCCGCCGACCGCGACATTGCCATGGTCTTTCAAAATTATGCCCTCTATCCGCATATGACGGTTTTTAAAAATATGGCTTACGGCCTCAAGATTCGGCGGATGCCCAAAGCGGAAATTGAAAAAAGGGTTCAACGGGCTGCGGAGATTCTCGAACTGACTGAATTTCTGGACCGCAAGCCCCGGCAACTATCCGGTGGACAGCGCCAGCGGGTTGCCATGGGCCGTTGCATCGTGCGTGAGCCCAAGGTGTTTTTGTTTGACGAACCGTTGAGCAACCTGGATGCCAAACTGCGCGTTCAGATGCGTCTGGAGCTGAGAAATCTTCATGAAACCCTGGGCATCACCAGTGTTTATGTTACCCATGACCAGGTCGAGGCTATGACCCTGGGCGACCGTTTGATTATCATGGAAAATGGCTATGTCGAGCAAATCGGGTCTCCGCTGGAGGTATATGAAGAGCCGGCCACCCTTTTTGTCGCGGGTTTTATCGGTTCACCCGCCATGAATTTTTTCGAGGCCCGGACAAGCCGTGACGGACAGTCTATCAAACTTTCCGGTACCGAATCTTTGCCGATTCACCCGCAATTAGAGCAAGGCTTTTGCGACAAAGCGGTCGTTTTAGGCATCCGGCCCGAGCATTTCAATTTAGCCCAAGAAGACGGCGGCGCGCTGCAGATGCAGGTAGACCATCTGGAAACCCTGGGCGCCGATACGCTGGTTCACGGCAAATTAGGAGAAGATAATACCCTTTTTACCCTGCGCCTGCCGGATATACAGCGTTACCCGAAGGGCAGCTCCCTGTCTTTAAGTGTTTCCCCGGAAAGATTACACCTGTTCAATAAAGAGAGCGAAAAAAGAATCGGAGCTTAACAACGGCAATTCAAACTTCATGACACAGCAACTCATTGAGGCCATGACGGTCGCCAGCGAGGCCGTGCGAAAATGGCCGGCCAAAAAAGTTCATATTTTCCACCATAATGACGCTGATGGACTCAGTTCAGGCGCCATACTGACCCGGGCTTTTGAACGCCAGGAGTTTGAGATCAAACGTCTCTGCCTGGAAAAACCCTATCCCCAGCTTCTGAAAAAGGTTTTCGAGGACAAAGGCGCTTTAATTGTTTTTACCGATATGGCCGGTCGCATCGCACCGCTGATTTCCGATCTGAACAGGGGCCGGAATTTAACGCTGATCCTCGATCATCATGTGGCCCATCCCGCCACCGATCCACTGGTTTACAACCTCGATCCCGATTTATTCGGTCTAAAGGGGGACCGGGATATCAGCGCTTCAACCACCTGTTATCTGTTTGCGCGGACCATGGATCCGGCAAACTGTGACTTGGCGCATATCGCCGCCATCGGGGCGGTGGGAGACGGTTTTTTTGTAGATGGGCGGTTGGTTAGTGAGAATCGAGAAGCTGCTTTTGAAGCCACTCGCCAGGGGAAGCTGAAAATAACAGCGGATGCAACCGGCGAGCAATATTACCTGAAGTCTTCAAATCAGCCTATCCTGTTGGAGGCGCTGGCCCGTGAGCTTGATATTTTGGGGGCGGCCGGCTATCTCGAGGGCGGTCCGGAAGTCGGGATTCGGGTATGCCTTGAAGGAAAATCTGTAAATTCGGATCGAATGGCGGCCCGATTAAAGGAGATTAAAGAAAAGGCTTTTAATGCTGAAATTTTACGGATCAAGCAGGGCGGGTTACAGAAGACATCCCATATCCAGTGGTTTCACGTGCGTGATCGGTTTGCCCCCATGGGCGTGAAAATGATCGGGGTTTTTTGTGAAGCCAACAAAAATGCCGGTTTTTTTGATTCGGATAAGTACATCGCCGGATTTCAAATGATCCCCGATAAAATTCCGCGATATGGTCACCTGACGCTGCAGGCGGTCAATATTTCCATGCGGGCACCGGCCCCTCTGGAAGACAAAATCAAAAAGGGAATTGCCAGAGCGCTCAACACCTTTCTGCCGGAAGCAACCGATCGTATGGGCGGATTTTCAGATGCCTGTCACCGACTGGCGGCAGCCACCATGATTGCGATCGGAAAGGAAGAAGATCTCATTCGGAAAATGAATGAGATGCTATTTGAGCAAGAAACTGCTTCGGAGTGAATCAATAGTGACGAAACTTGATAAGCAAGTGGCGCCGCAGTGTATTGAAGATTCCCGCGGTTTGTGAAAAAATTGGTGGCTCCTTTGAATTGAATATTTAAGATTGAAAATTGAATATTTATGGAATTATATCGATTTTAATTTTTTGGGCCCGCAAGTTTGTTTAATCCAGCCAGTCGAAGGTCCGATCGACGGCTTTTTTCCATTCATGATAGTAATTTTCTCTGACTTCCGATGCCATAGCAGGCTGCCAGGTTCGATCGACGGCCCAGTTTTGCCGCAGTTCGTCCAGCCCCTCCCAGAACCCCACCGCCAGACCGGCGGCATATGCGGCACCCAGGGCCGTGGTTTCCGAAACCCTGGGCCGTATGACCGGTACATTCAGGATATCGGCTTGAAATTGCATCAGCAGTTCGTTGGCCACCATGCCCCCGTCAACTTTAAGCTTGCTGAGTTCCACGCCGGAATCCTTGTTCATGGCTTCCACGATATCCCGTGTTTGATAAGCGCTGGCCTCCAGAACCGCCCGCGCGATGTGTCCCTTGTTAACAAAGCGCGTCAAACCCGCAACCACGCCGCGGGCATCCGAGCGCCAATAAGGAGCAAATAGACCGGAGAAAGCTGGCACAAAATAAGCACCGCCATTGTCTTCGACGGTCCTGGCCAGATCCTCGATTTCCGGCGCACTGGAAATTAGCCCCAGATTATCCCGCACCCACTGAACCAGGGCCCCGGTAATAGCGATGGAGCCCTCCAGGCAATAAACCGGTGCCTGGTCATTGATTTGATACCCCAGAGTGGTGAGCAGCCCATGGCGGGAGACAGTTGGGGTCGTGCCGGTATTCAATAGGAGAAAACATCCGGTGCCGTAAGTATTTTTGGCTTCACCCATATCAAAGCAGGTTTGCCCGACCAGGGCCGCCTGCTGATCCCCCAGCGCCCCGCAAACCGGTATCTCCGCCTCAAACGGGCCGTCCAACAGGGTCGTGCCCCAGGTGTTCATGTCGCAGGACGGCACAATGCGGGGTAGAATCCGGGAAGGGATGTTCATGGTTTTCAGGATCTGTTCGTCCCATTTAAGCGTCTGTAGATCCATCAGCAGGGTGCGGCTGGCATTGGTCACATCGGTGACATGCGACCCGCCAACGGGTCCGCCGGTGAGCCACCAGATGATCCAGGTTTCCATGGTGCCGAACAGGGCCTCACCTTTAGCGGCCGCTTTGCGGGCCGCAGCGACATTGTCCAGAATCCATTTGATTTTGGGGCCCGCAAAATAGGTCGCAATGGGCAGACCGGTTTTATCGCGAAAACGGTTTTGTCCGTGATCCCGCATCAATTCCTTACAAATTTCATTGGTACGCGTGCACTGCCAGACAACGGCATTGTGGAAGGGCGCGCCCGTATTTTTGTCCCAGATAACCGTTGTCTCCCGTTGATTGGTAATACCGATGGCTGCCAGATCAGATCCGGTCAGTCCGGATTTGACCAAGGCACCCCGGATGACGTCCCGGGTGTGTTGCCAGATCTCAGCAGGATTGTGTTCTACCCATCCAGGTTGTGGAAAAATCTGCTCATGCTCTTTCTGGTCGACGGCGACGATCTGCCCGCTATGGTCAAAAATGATAAACCGGTTGCTGGTTGTGCCCTGATCCAGGGCGCCCACATAGTTGGCCATGTTTCGTTCTCCATAGCAATCAAGGGGCTAAAGCATCAACTTTAGCCCCTCGAAGATTCAGCTGTCATTTGTGCGCGCGGAGCAGAAAGGCTTTGCGTTATGCCAAGTTTGCCGGAGCCTGCTGACCGGCGCGCACGATCGTTTTATCACTGTCAAACAAATCGGTTAACAGTGATGTAGCTATTTCACGCGCCCCTCACGCCAGGCCTTGAGAAGTCCGTCGTAGTCGACCGTCTCGCCTTGCGGCTTCTCATTGACCTTGGCTTTTGGTGAGCCGGTCATGTTCAGCCATTTGGCCTCGTCGGTTTTGGGGTTCAGCTTCGGTCCGCATTCGCCCTGAGTACCCGAGCGCTCGATGCGCTGCAGCACGCGGTCTTGTTCGCGGGCCAAATTATCCATGGCGCGGTCCACGGTGACTTCACCGGAAACCGCCTCACCGACATTTTGCCACCACAGCTGGGCCAGCTTCGGGTAATCGGGCACGTTGGTCCCGGTAGGCGTCCAGGCGACGCGCGCCGGGCTGCGGTAAAATTCCACCAGCCCTCCGAGCTTGGGAGCCCGCTCGGTGAATGACTTGTGCCGGATATCGCTGTCGCGGATGGGCGTCAGGCCCACGTGGGTCTTCTTCAGCGATGTGGTCTTGGCCACACAGAACTGTGCGTAGAGCCAGGCGGCCTTACGGCGCTCGAGCGGCGTGCTTTTCATCAGCGTCCAGGAGCCGCAATCCTGATAGCCCAGCTTCATCCCGTCTTCCCAGTAGGGTCCGTGCGGCGAGGGCGCCATGCGCCATTTCGGGGTTCCGTCCGCATTGACCGTCGGACCCGGCGCGACCATGGTCGGAACGAAGGCCGTATACCAGAAAATTTGCTGGGCGACATTGCCCTTGGCCAGGACCGGCAGGTAGGTGTAGAAATCCATTCCCAGCGCACCCGGCGGAGCATATTTACGGAGCCATTCCATGTACTTTCTGAGCGCGTATTTGGCGGCCGGGCCGTTGGCGGCACCGCCGCGCGCCACGCTCGCCCCTACCGGGCGGCAGCCCTCAACGCGGATGCCCCATTCATCAACCGGTTTGCCGTTGGGAATCCCCTTGTCACCGGCACCGGCCATGGACAGCCAGGCATCGGTGAAACGCCAGCCCAGGTCCGGGGCCCGTTTGCCGTAGTCGTTGTGGCCGTAAATGGCTTTGCCGTCGATTTCTCTGATATGCTCGCTGAAAAACTCGGCAATATCCTCATAGGCCGACCAGTTAACCGGCACGCCCAGCTCGTAGCCGTAGATTTCTTTGAACTTCTTTTTGAAATCCGCACGGTTAAACCAGTCGTAGCGGAACCAGTAAAGGTTGGCGAACTGCTGATCCGGAAGCTGATAGAGCTTGCCGTCAGGGCCGGTGGTGAAGGATTTGCCCATGAAATCGTCCACGTCGAGCGTGGGCAGGGTCACATCTTTGCCCTCACCCTTCATAAAGTCGTCCAGGGGGACCACAAACCCGTAACGCATGTGGGTGCCGATCAGGTCGGAGTCGTTGATATAGGCATCATAAACGTTTTTGCCGGAGGCCCACTGGGTTTGGAGCTTTTCGATGACATCACCTTCCTGAATCAAGTCATGGGAAACTTTAATTCCCGTAATTTCTTCAAACGCCTTGGTCAGCGTTTGTGACTCATATTCGTGGGTCGGGATGGTCTCGGAGACGACCTTGATTTGCATACCCTTGAAGGGCTTGGCCGCATTGATGAACCACTCCATCTCTTTCATCTGTTGCTCTTTTGTCAACGTCGACGGTTGAAATTCTTTGTCGACCCATTTTTTGGCGGCGGCCATGTTCGCACTCGCAGAACCTGCCAGGAACGCGAACAATACTGCCACAACGCCAACCAGGAGCAATATCCTATTTCTCCTTTTCAACATCATTTCTATCATGTGCATACCTCCTGTTGGCCTTCATTTGTTGTCTGTTACTTTCCGGTCTGTATCGCCGGCGTGAAGGCCGTAAACACCGAGCGAAACTGGACCTGTCTTATCTGCAACGAATAAACCCCTATAAATCCTGACCGGTACAAGCAGGTTGCAGCGAATCACCCCCAACGCATTACGACAATCATCCAGACTACGGCAATGCCAAGCATGATCCAAAGCGTAAAATCGGTCAATGCCAGCCATGCGAGAAAGAGGTAAGCACTGCCTAACAACCCGATAAAGAGCCGGTCGCCGGGTGTGGTCGGAATCGGCAGGAAACCGCGGCGTTCGATGGAGGGCGCTACGGTTTGCCATATGGTCATGGCAACCAGAATCAGGAAAATGGTGCTGAAGAAAATAGCTGTCGGAAGTGTCCACTCCATCCATTCCAGCGTCAGCGTCATAGTTGCCCCATTTAATTGAATATTTATGGAATTCTGGCGATTTTAATTTTTTATGCTTGCCGTCTTCCTGTTTGAATTGAATATTTAAGATTGAAAATTGAATATTTACGGGCCCAATATTATGGTACTTCGTATGGACAACCTACAAATAACATGAAAAAATTCATTAAATCTTCATTCTTCAATTTTCATTCCTCAATATCTTTACACCCTTCCTAAAGCAAAGCCTTTGGCCATATGATTGCGCGTGAACCAGATCACCAGCATACCCGGTACAATCGTGAGCATGCCGGCTGCGGCCAGCAGGCCGTAGTCAAGTCCTGTGGCGCTGATTGTGCGCGTCATAATTGCCGCGATGGGCTTCGCATTCGTTACCGTCAGGGTGCGGGCAATCAGCAGCTCGACCCAGCTGAACATAAAACAGAAAAAGGCCGTCACACCGACCCCGGCCCGAATCAACGGAATAAAGATGGTGATAAAAAAGCGCGGGAAACTGTATCCATCGATAAAGGCGGTCTCATCGATTTCCTTGGGAATCCCGGACATAAAGCCTTCCAATATCCACACCGCCAGGGGCACATTGAACAGACAATGCGCAAGCGCTACCGCTATGTGCGTATCCATCAGGCCGACTGAGGAATACAGCTGGAAAAAGGGAAGCGCGAAAACAGCGGCCGGCGCCATGCGGTTGGTGAGCAACCAGAAAAACATGTGCTTGTCTCCGAGGAACCGATAGCGTGAAAAGGCGTAGGCCGCAGGCAGTGCCGTTACCAGCGAGATAATCGTGTTGATGCTGACATAGATAATGGAATTGATATAACCGGAATACCAGGATGAATCCGTTAAGATTTTGATGTAGTTTGTAAATGTCGCATCGGTCGGGAAAAGAACGAAGGACCCGAGGATAGAGGCGTTGGTCCGCAGGGACATGTTGAGCATCCAGTAGATCGGCATCAACAGCAGACCGAAGTATATGACCAGGCCGATCGTTTTTTTCTTTACCTTCATACCTTCTCTCCTTTTCCGACCCTCTGAAGTGCCTGGTAAAACATATAGCTGAACAGCAGGACGATGACAAAATAGATCAGCGAGAAGGCACCGCCCGGTCCCAGGTCGAATTGTAACAGAGCTATTTTGACCAGATAAATGGAAAGGAATGTGGTCGAATTGCCGGGACCGCCGCCGGTCAGCACGAAGGGCTCGGCGTAGATCAGAAAACTGTCCATAAAGCGCAGCAAAAAGGCGATGGTGAGCACGCCGCGCATCTTCGGTAGCTGGATGTACCAGAATGTCGACCAGGTCGACGCCCCGTCAATCTTGGCTGCCTGGTAATAGGCCTCGGGGATCGCCCGCAGCCCCGCATAGGCCAGCAGGGTAACCAGCGGGGTCCAGTGCCAGACCTCCATCAACATCAGGGTGATCCAGGCATCGAGGGGTCGTGCGGTGTGATCGAATTCTACCAATTGGTTGACGGCCGCACCGAATAGACCGATATCCGGCCGCGTAAAGATGATCCAAATTGTCCCGATCGTATTCCAGGGAATGAGCAGGGGCAGCGACATGGTAACCAGACTGGCGGAGACGCCCCAACCGCGTTTCGGCATCGCCAGAGCCAGGAGTATGCCCAGCGGCATCTCGATCAAAAGCACCAGCCCGGAGAACAGAAATTGACGCCACAGGGCGTCGTGCAGGCGATGGTCGGCCAACATCTCCTCGTACCACTCGGTGCCGACGAAGATGCTCTGGCCCGGCCCCCAGATATCCTGGATCGAATAATTCACCACCGTCATGATCGGCAGGATGGAACTGAAGGCGACGATGATAAATACCGGCAGAACCAGAAACCAGGCTTTGTTGTTTTCCCACTTTTCCACTGAATGACTCCTACCCGCATGGGATTCAATCTTAAATTTTATATTACTTGCTCACCAGGCGGCCACCGGCAAACAGTTTGGTCCACCGGGTTGGAAATCGAAGCCATGCTTCATTTTGCGGCACGGCCTGGCCTTCGGTCAGCCTGGCGCGTAAAGTATGGCCGGCCAGGTCTATGGTAAGGATCTTGAAACTGCCCTGATCCGCCACGGCTTTAACCCTCGCCGGTATACTGCCTTCAACGGATTGTGCGTGCACCTCCAGGAACATCGGGCGAATGCCAAGCTCCAGTTTTCCCTGCGCTTTTTGTCCCAAAGCCGCCACTTCGTCATCCAGCATGATGCCGGCACCATCAACCCGTGCGGTATTGCCCTCAAGCGTGCATGTTAAAAAATTCATCCCGGGACTGCCGATGAAGAAGCCGACAAATTTATGCTGGGGGCTTTCATAAAGCTCCTGGGGCGTTCCGCTCTGAACCAGTTCACCTTCGTACATGACCATGACCTGATCGGCAAACGTCAGGGCCTCCACCTGATCGTGGGTCACGTAAATCAGGGTCAATTTTAACTGGTCGTGGACTTCCTTGAGTTTACGTCTGAGGTGCCATTTCAGATGCGGATCGATCACCGTTAGCGGCTCGTCAAATAGAATGGCGGCCACGTCGCTTCTGACCAAACCCCTTCCCAACGATATTTTCTGTTTGGCATCGGCCGTCAGTCCGGCGGCTCTCTTTTTAAGAAAAGGTGTCAGTTCGAGGATTTCTGCGACTTCCAGGACGCGTTTTTTAACTTCGCTTTCTTGAATGCCTCGATTGCGCAACGGAAATGCCAGGTTATTGAAAACCGACATCGTGTCGTACAATACGGGAAACTGAAATACCTGGGCAATATTGCGCTTTTCCGGGGGCAGACCGGTGACATCATTCCCGTCATAAAAAACCCGGCCTTGGCTGGGTGTCAACAAACCGGAAATAACATTGAGCAGGGTGGTTTTGCCACATCCGGAAGGACCGAGTAATGCATATGCGCCGCCGTCTTCCCATTCGCTGTGAATGCGTTTGAGCGCATAATCGGATTCATCTTTTGGGTTGGCAATATAGCTGTGGGCAATTTCTTTTAACGCGATCTGCGCCATTGACGTCTCCTGCTTAAGCCGGTTTAAGCCGGCCTTCGATGGTGCTTCGTGAGGGTGATGCCACCAGAGTCCCCGCTTCATCGTAGACAAAAAAACAACACGGATTGACGTAAATCAATACTTCCGAACCGATTCGCCGTGAGTGAATACCTTCTTCAAGAACGACCAGCTTAGTGGTGTCGTGTTTGATATGAATTAAGGTCTCAGATCCGTTAATCTCTGCCAATTCTACGGACGCCCGAAACTCAGCATCGTCTTCGTTGTGACTCGTTAAGAACAGATGATTGGAGCGCACCCCGAATATGTATTTTCCGGGAGACAGCGCGTTCATGTGCCACTTTAAGGGGATCACAATATCGCGTCCCAATATGGCCGTACCATCTTGAACGATTCCCTCGAGATAGTTAATCGGCGGGTCACTGAATACCTCAGCCACCCGTATGGTTTTAGGATTATGGTAAACCTCGGGGGTGAGGCCGGTTTGTAATACCCGGCCTTCGTCAATGACCACAACTTTGCCACCCAACATCAATGCTTCGGCCGGTTCGGTTGTTGTATAAATAACGATAGCTTTGCGCCGCTGGAATATTTCTTGAAGTTCTGAGCGCAATTCTTCGCGCAGCTTGTAATCCAGATTGACAAGGGGCTCATCGAGCAGGAGCAATTGCGCGTCTTTTACCAGGGCGCGCGCGATGGCGATACGCTGCTGCTGGCCTCCGCTGAGCTCGGCCGGCAGACGATCGAGCAAGTCTTCAATGTGCAGCATTTCTGCAGTTTCGCGAACACGCCGGTCGATTTCGGCTTTAGGCGCACCGCTGACTTTAAGCGGGGAGGCGATGTTTTTATAAACGGTCAGAGAGGGATAATTGATGAATTGTTGATAGACCATGGCCACACTGCGTTTGCGCACCGATACACCGGTGACATCTTGACCATCGATCAGAATTTTTCCATGAGTGGGACGATCGATGCCGGCCATAATCCGCAGCAGGGATGTTTTACCGGCCAGGGTGTGGCCCAAAAGGACATTGCGGGAGCCCGGCTCAAACTCGAGGTTGATATCTTTGAGATGGATCTCGCGGCCCACGAGCTTGTCAACGTTCTGCAGTGTTAGCCCCAAAAAACATCTCCTTTTTGAAACGATTCAGCCCGGATTCGATATTCAGTTGCAACGGTTGAAAAAACCCATATCGAGATTAATTTAGCTAGCACCGTTTAGAAATTTTTTCAAGTCAAATTTTAGTCGAGATAGATCAATATGCTGGAGTCTAAAATATTTGTGTGGAAAAATGCCACTTGATTGTGTTAAGCATCACCTTTTAAACTTAATTTGACGTAGGTTTCAACTGAATATTTCATCAAGGAGCCCAGAACTGAAAACACAAGTGCTCATTATTGGCGGCGGGGCCACTGGCACAGGCATCGCCCGGGATTTAGCGTTGCGGGGTGTCCGATGCATCCTTGTGGAACAGGGTGACATTAATGCCGGGACGTCCGGTGCCAATCATGGCCTGCTGCACAGCGGTGCTCGTTATGTCTCATCTGATCAGGGCAGCGCCATAGAATGCCGCGAGGAAGGAGCGCTTTTAAAACAGATGGCGCCGCAGTGTATTGACGACGCCGGTGGTTTGTTCGTAGCGGTGGAAGGCGATGATGAAAAGTATGTAGCTGAGTTTCCGCATTTGTGTTCCGAATGCGGCATTCCCGTGAAAGAATTGGATCTCAAGGAGGCCCGCGAACTCGAGCCGGTCCTTTCCGATAAATTAATTGCAGCTTATGCAGTGAACGATGCCTCGATTGATCCGTTTAAACTATCCCTGGAAAATATCGCCCAGGCGCAAGAACTGGGCTGCACCCTGCTGCGATTTACGAAAGTTATCGGGTTTGAGAAAAAAAACAACAAAATCCAGGCCACGCATCTGCAGGACACTGTCACCGGTGAAAAAATCATTATCGATGCAAATCAGGTGGTTAACGCCAGCGGTGCCTGGGCCGGTGAAGTTGCCGCCCTGGCCGGCGTGAAGATTGACATTATCTGTTCGAAAGGCAGTCTTTTGGTCACCCACAACAGGATCACGGATCGGGTGGTGAACCGCCTGCGCGCTTCAGCCAATGCGGACATCCTGGTGCCCGGCGGCACGGTGTCCATTCTCGGGACTACGTCCATTCGCATCGAAAATTTGAACCAGGTTTATCCCACCGTTGAAGAGGTGGACGCCATGGTGGGTGAAGCTGTCAAAATGATCCCGGCCCTGGAAAACGCCCGATTCATTCGCGCCTACGCCGGCGTGAGACCGCTGGTCGGATCGCGCACCGCCTCCGACGACCGTAATGTCAGCCGCAGCTTTGCCCTGATCGATCATACGGACGACGGCCTTGAGAACTTTGTCAGCATTTCCGGTGGCAAGCTGACCACTTACCGCCTAATGGCGGAAAAAACAGCCGATCTGGTATGTGGCCACCTGGGTGTTTCCAAACCCTGTCTTACGAGAACAGAACCGCTGCCGGAAACGCAGCCCGGTAAATGGACCCAACCCGGATTGGCACCCAAATTGTGGATGCAAAAACATGAGCCGGAAGACATTTTGCTTTGCGAATGCGAAATGGTGCCAAAAAGCGTAGTGGATTCCATTGTTGACGCTATTCGCAAGCAGGACGGTCAACCGGATCTTAAGGCGATCTCCCTGCGCAGCCGAATCGGTAAAGGTGCCTGCCAGGGTACATTTTGCGGTGTGCGCGTGACCGCCTATTTGTTTGATCAGGGTGAGCTGACGTTCGATCAGTGTCTGGCAGGCCTCAGGGAATTCCTCGGCAAACGCTGGCATGGGCAATACCCGACACTGTGGGATAAACAGCTGGTGCAATCAGAACTCCTGGAAGCCCTGTATTGCGGGTTGTTTGGGCTCGAGTTGTAGCGAAGCTACAGGTTCAAAGGTTCAGCGTCCAAGGTTGACCTAACCCTGAACTTCTGAACCCAGAACCCTGAACTTTTAGCTCGTACCAGCAAATTGTTACCGAAAGATTGAGTATCTAAATGAGCGACCTGAAGTCTATCGAATGCGATTTGTGTATAATCGGCAGCGGCCTAGCCGGAATGGCTGCCGCCCTTTTTGCTGCCGCCAGAGGCCTGTCTGTCGTGCAGATGGGGCATACCGGAGAAATTATTTTTGCCAGCGGTTTGCTGGACCTGCTCGGCGTGCACCCGGTCAGTGAAAAGCGGCTCTGGAGCGATCCCTGGGCCGCGATAGATGCCCTGGTACGGGACATACCCCATCACCCCTATGCGCGGTTAAAAAAAGAGGACATCAAAGCTGCTTTTGATGAAATCCTGGCTTTTTTAGAGGAAACCGGTCTTACCTATCACCGAAACATCGATCGTAATACCGGCGTACTGACTTCGCTGGGTACGGTAAAAACCACATATGCTGTCCCGCATACCATGTGGAAGGGGGTCAGGGCGCTGAAAGAAAAATCGGACTGTCTGATTGTTGATATCCGGGGCTTAAAGGGATTCAGCGGCCGCCAAATTGTGGCCGCCTTTGAAAATGAATGGTCACATTTACGTTCGGCCCGGATCTCATTTCCGGATAGCGATCATTTGAATGAAATGTACACGGAACATATGGCCAATGCATTGCTTCTGCCATACAATCGGGAGAAGCTGGCAGGGGTCGTGCAGCCCCTTGTAAAAGAATCCAGCATCGTAGGGCTGCCGGCTATTTTGGGGCTGTATCAAACCCATGAGGTCATCTCCCATCTTGAGGAGTTGGTTGGTATCCCGATCTTTGAAATCCCCACTATTCCCCCCTCGGTTCCCGGATTGCGCCTTAAGGAAGCGTTTGAACGGGGGCTGCGCTTAAAAGGTGTTCAATACTTTTCTTTAACCCGGGCTTTACAGGTGCGACAAACGGCAGCTGGCCATTTTGAAACCCAAATCGGCCGGGATGTTGTCGAGCACATCGTTGACTCCCGGGGTGTTATACTGGCCAGCGGTCGCTTTATCGGAGGCGGTTTGCATGCCGACCGGACCCATATTCGCGAAACCATTTTAGACTCCCGGGGACATTTAATCAATCAGGCCGGCCTGGCAATTGATGATGCGTTTCGTCCCCTGGCTGATTCGGGTGGCCCGGCCTTTGAATCGCTTTTTGCCGCCGGCTCCATCCTGGCCCACAATGACTGGAAACGTGTGAAATGCGGTGCCGGCCTTGCCATCGCCACTGCCTTCGGAGCGGTTAATGCCTTTGTCCGGCTATGTCGGTGATTTGCATTAATACGTCCGTAATCACATAATTGTTGCAAATGGTGATAGTGCTAAAGCACAGGTCCTGGAAATCACCGATTGTCTCACCGCGAAGATACAAATCTGCAATACTCCAAAATTTCATATTTCATCCGGGTATCCAATAAATTTATATGATCATCACGAAGTCCACAAGAAATTATAGCTCAAAAAAGTGTGGATTTGCCCTGGCTAATCTGCAAACTCATTAGCACGATTGAAGCTCGGTATTTTTCCCCGTATAGGGCCATACCTTAACATTGTTTAAAAGCGCTTTTGATATCACTTTGAAACATGTACTTTTAACCAAGTTGAAGTTATGGCGCAAAACGCGGCTGACAAAGTTCACCAAATTTAATTCTGTCTCAGATGATCAACAATGGCCGAACCTTTGTTATTCTCAATAAATCACCACCTGAAAGAATCCATAATTTTGATTGAAAAAGCCCATCGATTTGGGTATAGATGCATATAAATCATTTTTGAACTTCCCATTCCACCTGACCAGAAGCGGTTTTCCATTTCCAGGATCACATCCGATTTATCGCTTGATTTTCACGCTCCTTTGAATAATCAATATGCTGAGTTTGTATGTCTTAGATTTTAAAAACTGGGTGCCATTAAAAACCATCTAAAAGAAAGGAGGACCATATGCTTTGGGCTACTTACGGGAAAATATCGCAAGAGGGCATTAAAGGGCTTATCGCAGAGCCTCAAAACCGGGCCGAACCTGTAGGGAAATTAATAGAGGCACTTGGTGGTAAGCTGGTTAGCTATCACTTGTTGCTGAATGCAGAGATTGATTTCTTCATTATTTCGGATGTATTTCATTAATTATGTCAAGAAAGGCAACCCAAACCTGTAATCTTCAGGCAATTAATCCCCACATAGCTAAAAAAATTGGCATTCAACAAAAAAAGGAATATTGACCTCATAAGATGTAATTATTAGTTCCAATAGAAACGTCTGGTGGAAATGTAAAAAGAAAGGACATTCGTACAATATAACGAAAGGAGGTCAAAATGGTAAAGGTTCTGATTAAGAGACATATAAAAGAGGGTAAGGCGAAAGACGTTTTTGCCCTGCTCAACAAGCATCGTGCCAATGCTACGAGTCAGAGGGGCTATATCAAAGGGGAAACTTTGATGAGCTATCAAAATCCCCACGGTCTACTCGTGATCTCCACGTGGCAGAGCATGGAAAATTGGCTAGCCTGGAAAGAAAATAAAGAGAGAAGAGCGAATGAGGCGCAGTTGGAACAGTTCTTGGAATCTCCGACCGAATACGATGAATACATTTTCGGGACTTACCCTATCTAAAAAATAAAATTTAATGGCCTTAAAAACCTGTGATAGGTAAATGTATCCCAGGTTTAGCCGATTTTGCAGTATTCTCAATATATTTTTATTCTCTAAACCAAAAATAAAATCACAACATGTTGTGCCTATCTAATTTTTTCTGACTGATAACTCTCTGAAAAATTCGTTATATTTAATGTGAAAGAAGCGATTGAATCAGGTCATAGGAAATGCTGTATCACAAAATAAAAAATACTAAAAACTTTTGGAATTCTCATTTAAGTTTTATTTTATTGATTCTACTTTTGACGAATTGCACAAGAGGCATATTGGTCGAAGAGGCGTCAGAGTACAGGGATGAATTAACCTTTGCGGAACTGATGGACCCTAACTACACAAACAGTAAGCATGTTCACAATAGCTACTTTATGCCCATGGGCAATGCAACTCATGCCTTGCATGATTTAGAGGGAACTTTGACAGTTCCACAAGTTGAAATGAAAATAAAATCATTAAAATATAAAGGTGATTGGTATCAATCTTATTTCTTTCACTACTTTCCTGGATTCTCTGTTAGTTTTTTTTCTTATAAAGATTACTTGATTCCAGTGAACCAGGGGTTACTCGAAGCCAAGGGCCCGCATAAGGCCTGGGACATTATCTTTTCTCCTGGCAGGGTATGGTCAGAGCCTGGAGACAGTGGCATGTCGCGAGCTTCCTTTCCGTTTGTCATAACCCCGAGAATACCTATGGGAGCTTTTAATGGCATAGCTACCTTTCTTTACGACAATAAACGTGTTTCCGCTTTTCGGTTTCAAATTGTTCAGCAAAGTGGAGGTAACGACGAGTTCTATCCTTACGGTCAGATTCCACTTCAGTTCATTCCCAGCCCCATAGAAAACCTTGATGAATTGGAAAATCAATTTGCTGAGAAACTGAATCGACAAACGCCCATCCACCCTTGGACCGAATTGGAGAAAATGTCCGATTCGCAAGTCCTGAAAAAATTTTCGGGTGGATTAGCATCGCAACAAATAAGCGCTACCGGAGTAATCATGGATGGTGCAATTTATCTTCAACCCTGCATGACGCCCTTCGGTCAGTTCCCATACCCCCGAGAAATGCGACACAATGTCAAATCGGTAAGCAAATCCATGGGTGCGGCGTTAGCAATGCTGGCCTTAGCTCAAAAGTATGGCGATGAATTATTCGATCTTAAAATTGCAGATTATGTAAAAGTAACCGCTGAACACGATGGGTGGGATGAAGTGACCTTTGGGAATGCTCTAAACATGGCGACGGGAATCGGCGATGAAGCGCCCTACCGAAAACCCCTGGTAACAAGTGCTGACGAGAACAAACCCAAACTATATAAATTCATAGACAAGGAACCAAATACAGCACAGCAGTGGCTTAACTTTAGTTTTTCCTACGGTAATTATCCCTGGCGGCCTGGAGAGATTCTTCGTTACAACTCAATCAACACCTTTGTATTGGGAGCTGTGATGGACAGTTTCCTTAAAAGCAAAGAGGGACTAAATGTCAATCTTTGGGAAATGGTGACCAAAGATGTATTGAAGCCGATAGGTATCCATCAACTGCCATTGATGCATACGCGCGAAAATGATGGGAGCATCGGGTTACCCCATTTTGCTTTCGGCCTTTACCCAAACGTGGATGACACCGCCAAAATTGCCACGCTTTTGCAAAATGGAGGACAGCATGAAGGGGTACAACTGTTAAGCGAAATAAAACTGTCTGAAGCCCTATGCCGAAAAGGTATTGTTGGTCTGCTCTCCGAATATAGCGGCAGATATGGTGATGTAGGTTACCATATGTCATTCTGGTCTGTGCCGATAAAATCCGAAGCTGGGAGGTATTTTCAAATACCTTTCATGTCAGGGATGGGCGGGAACAGAGTTGTTTTAGCACCAAATGGCGTTTCAAGCTTTATTTTTACAGGGGCGGGAGAAAAGAACTTTTTTTCGTTTGTACAGGCAACTGCTACCATTAAATCAATACCATACGAAGGGATGACAAAACCAATCAAATTGAAGTGAGAGCCATATTTTGGGTTATTAAATACCATTTTTCTCATAGTTTACTTTGGCCTTGTGAAACCTTTGTATGGTTTCTTGATTACACCTTATATTGTGGTATTGAGATTTGGTGAGAAATCTTCGATTTTTCCAACATATCAATACTTTTGGACCTCATAAAAAGTTGTGATATTCATTTTATATTTCAGGTGTAAAATTTGGCCATTTTCGTTACTACCTGTGGTTGCATATTAGGCTACGCAACCCACAATTTGGCTAAATTGTGAATTATGTCTATCTATAGATCATTATCAATTTTTTCATCACCCACCATTTGCCCCGCTATCGCTTAACCTTTGCCTCAGATATGTGTAAAGATCGATTACCTTAAGGTCTGAATCGGCGCCGCCCTGGGCACATGCAAGATGAATCTGGCATTTGGGACAGGCGGTGATCAGAGTTTGCGCTCCGGTTTGGACGGCTTCCTGCATGCGCTCCATTTGAATGGCTTTTGAATAGCTTGAGCACTCCATCCAGGCGCTGGTCCCGCAGCAAAGCGCATTTTGACGGTTGCGCTCCATCTCCACCAGATCCGTATTCGGGAGTGATTTAAGCAGCTGGCGGGGTGCCTCATATATGCCTGCCAAGCGACCCAAACGACATGGGTCATGGTATGTGATCGGGGCGGTAGAAGACGGCTGAAACGATAAGCCGGCAGCTGAGAGTTCGTGCGCCAGAAATTCCGTCAGATGCAGGACCTCAAAAGGCAGCTTGCCAAAATATTTGGGATAATATTTTTTAAAGGTGACATACCCCTCCGGGCAGCTGAAAAGTACGGTTTTAGCACAGGAGGATTTGATCACTTCAAGATTCCATTCGGCCAACTTGTGGAAAGTGGCATGGTCGCCACACCACAATGCATCGTGTCCGCAACAGCGCTCGTGATTGCTGATAACGGGTTCGATCCCCATTTTGTTTAGCAACGTGAGCACGCTGCGCGCGCTCTCAAGAGGGGACAGATCCATATATCGGAAGGTCACGTCAAAGAACGGCAGGCACCCCACAAAATAAAAATATTCCCCGGTATCACCAAAAACTCCTGCTTCACGGGCCCACTGTGTGCGCTGCTGTTTTAAATCGCGGGTTTGCAGACCGGCGACGGCCTGCAGGATGCCGTGGTGACTTTCTTGCGGAAAATTACCGGCTTTGCGGGCTTCCTGTCTATGGGTGCTGATGAATTCAGGGAAATCAATCTCTGCCGGACAGCGTTCGCTGCAGGCTGCGCAGCTCAAGCAGGCCCAGATTTCGCGGCTCTTTTCCAGACCACCGTCCGGATCCAGCACGACCTGTTTGATCATTTGGCGGGGTGAAAATTTAGACAGTTCACGGCTGATGGGGCAGCTTCCGGTACACAGGCCGCATTCCATACAGTAGTCGATTTGTTTTTGGGAAAGATGCTTTGGCTTATCCATCATGAACCCATCATTGTGTGAAGATCGATAGGTGGAACTCCATTAGCTTTAAGGGGATTTTCCTCGAGCGATTTGAGTATTTGAACAAAATTATGAATTTCCTCGGCAAAGGCAGCCCCTTCGGAAGCTGAAATCCATTTTAACCGCAGGCGGCGCTCATCAATACCCAGCAACCTGAGGATTTCCCAGGTTTCTTCAATTACCTTCTGACATTTCACATTACCTTCCAGGTAATGGCAATCGCCGATGTGTCAGCCGGATACCAGTAACCCGTCTGCCCCCCTAAGAAAAGCCTTTAGCAAAAATCCATGGTTGACCCTGCCGGTGCACATTACGCGGATCAAGCGCACATTGCCCGGGTACTGGATGCGTGATACGCCCGCCAGATCGGCGCCGGCATAGGCGCACCAGTTGCAAACAAAGGCCAGTATTTTAGGCTGTTCAGTTGGATTCATAGGTATACTTTATAAATAATTTAATATTTAATATTGAAAATTGAATATTTAAGGAATTCTGTCCATTTTAATATTTGTGGATGCGGTTTTTCTGGAAGCAGCGAAAATTGCAGTTAACTCCTGTGCTTCCTGCAGCAACGGCTCAACTAGTTCCTTTTTCAACAGCTTTTCACTGATGATAAATTCCAACCAGAATGCAGTCTCATCTGTTTCTTCAAAAACAATACTGATCTTCGCGGAAAAGCTAGCTTTTGATTGTGAAAGGCAAGCTGCTCGATAGTTAGCAGCAACAGATGTTGAACACCTGATAAGCTGTCCGCGGATATGCTTTCCTAAGGTGGTTTCCGGCAAAGCCGTCGCCAGTCTAACACAGCGATGTGCAAACGCTTTGGTTCTTTTTATCAACTCCTCACTTTCCATCTTCGCAACGATCAGAAATTAATTATTCAATATTCAATCTTCACTATTCAATTGAGAATGATTTTCAATCATTCGATTGATTTGCTCATCTTTGAAATGCGCCAAGGATGCCGCTCCGGTTGGGCAGGCCACATTGCAGACGCCGCAGCCGGTACATAACGCCTCTGTCACGATAGCCTGTTTGCGGCCTGCGGCGCCTTGCTTGACATTGATGGCCTCAAAACAACAGGCCTTTTCGCATTCACCGCACGCCCGGCAAAGCTCGGCATCCACACGACTGACCATGCCTTCCGCGACGATTTCTTTTTGGGAAAGCACGGTGACCGCCCGGGAGACCGCACCGCCAGCCTGCGCAATGCTTTCGCTGGCAAATTTAGGACCCTGGGCCAGACCGCACAGATAATAGCCGGGTGCCGCAAAATCAAGGGGCCTGAGCTTTGGATGGGCTTCCATAAAGAATCCATCTTCATCCAGCGGCAACCGTACGGCTTCGGCCAGCTCCCGGCTTTCGGGTCGGGGACGAATGGCGGCGCTCAAAACCACCAGATCAGCCTGTAATTGAACCGTGGCCTGTAAGTGGGCATCAAAAACGGAAACGCCCAGCTCACCGTCTTGATGCGTTACATGGGGCTTTTGTTCAAGGGCATATCGATAAAAACGGACCCCCTGCCGGCGGGCTTCTGAATAATGGCTTTCCCTGAAACCAAAGGTTCGAATATCCCGGTAAAGGACCGATATCTGCGCATCGGGTTGAATGGTTTTTAACTTCAGGCTGTTCTTTACAGCAGCCGTACAGCAGACCCGGCTGCAATACAGGTTTTCCGGTTCGCGGGAGCCGACACATTGAATCATCGCAATCCGTTTCAGTTGCCGGGCTTTGTCAGGGGCTGAAACCAGCAGCTTTTCAAATTCCTTCTGAGTGATGATCCCTGGATGCTGCCCATAAAGATATTCCACGGGCATATGCTCCTGGCCGCCGGTGGCAACAACGACAACGCCGTGAGAAATCGTTTGGGATTGGCCCTTTTGCGAAAGGGTTGCTGTAAAATCTCCGCAACTACCGGTGATGGATACCACCTGGGTTTCTCTGCAAACCGTGATCAGGGGCTGATTTTCAACTTTTTGGATCAGATCTTGAAGATACCGGGCCGGCTGGGCGCCGTCTTCGGTGTAATAAAGCGTGCGGGCATTGCCGCCGAGTTCTGCGGTTCGTTCTACGAGCGTGGCCTTGTAACCCTGTTCGGCAAAGGCATGGGCGGCGCTCAGACCGGCCAGACCCCCTCCGATGACCAGGGCCTCCGGCACGACGGTATAAGACGTTTCGAACAGCGGTTCTAAAAGACGGGCGCGCGAAACAGACATTCGCACTAGCTCTTTGGCCTTGTGCGTTGCGATCTGTGGCTCTGCCTGATGCACCCAGGCATCCTGTTCACGGATATTGGCCAGTTCAAACAAATAAGGATTGAGACCGGCCTCACGCAAGGTGTTGCGAAAAAGCGGCTCATGCGTGCGCGGAGTGCAAGAGGCCACGACCACGCGATTAAGGGCATGATCTTTGATGGCCTGCTTAATTTCTTGGAGTTGATCGGTGGCGCAGGCAAACATGCAGTCGGTGGCATATTTGACATCCGGCAGATTGCCGGCATACCCGGCAACCGCCTCGACGTCAACGACGCCGGCAATGTTGATGCCACAATGACACACAAAAACCCCGATGCTGGGCTCCTCTCCCCTAATGTTGCGTTCCTCATGGATAGTCGGGGCTGTTACATTTGAGCCTCTCACATCAGCCAGCAGAGCGGTTGCCTGGGCGGCGGCGCTGCTGCCCTGCTGGACCGCATCGGGAATATCTTTGGGACTCTGGGCGGCACCGCAGACATAGATGCCGGGTTTTGCGGTTGCGACGATGTCCAACGGATCGGATTCGCAAAAACCATACTCATTCAAGGACACGCCAAGGCGCTCAGCCAATTTAACACTAGAAGTATTTGCGCAAAGACCAACAGAAAGAACAACCAAATCAACTGTTTCTTCCTGCGGATCATGACCCGGCGCCACGTAGGAAATGCTCAAGGTATCGTCTTCGGGGTTGGGTATCACTCTGGAGATCAACGACCGCACGTAGCGCACACCATTTTCTGATTTGGACCGCTCATAAAACCGATCGAACCCTTTACCATGGGCCCGCATATCGATGAAAAAAATGCTGGTGTCGATCTCACCGTCATGTTCTTTGGTGATCATAGCCTGCTTGGTGGCGGACATGCAGCAAACGGCCGAACAATAATCGTTTCCGATTTGGCTGTCACGTGATCCCACACACTGGACCCAGGCAATCCGGCGCGGAATTTGACCGTCGGAAAGGCGCTGGATATGCCCCTGGTAGGGGCCGGCGGCTGAAAGCATGCGCTCGTATTCCAGGCTGGTAATGACATTGGGCCACTGCCCGTAGCCATATTCAGCTTTCAGGCGCGCATCAAAAGGTTCAAATCCACCGGCTAAAATCAGCGCCCCGGTGTCCAGGGTAATGATTTCATCTTCCTGGTCAAAAATAACGGCCTTATTTTTACACACTTTTTCGCAGACGCGGCACTTTCCTTTCGTAAAATAAGTGCAGTGCTCTTTATCAATCGTGTAAACCAGCGGAACAGCCTGGGGATAGGGGATATAAATGGCTTTGCGTTGATTTAGATTTAGGTTGAAGGGGTCGGATACTCTTTGAGGACACTTCTCAGCGCAGATGTTGCAGGCCACGCACCTTTTTGGATCTACGGCGCGAGCTTTCTTTTTAACGGTTAATTGAAATCGACCCGGCTCGCCTTCTAAGCCGAGGACATCGGTATACGCCAAAATATCGATGTTGGGATGATTAGCCAATTTCGCCAGCTTGGGGCCCAGCATACAAGAAGAGCAATCATTGGTGGGAAAGGTTTTATCCAGCTGGGCCATGACCCCTCCCACATTGGCTTTTTCGTCTATCAGATCAACATGAAAACCCGAATTGGCAATATCCAGAGCGGTCTGGATACCGGCGATGCCGCTGCCGATAATGGTGATGGATCCGGTTTTTTCGCTCTGTGGCGTTGAATGCGTTTGGGTCATGGGTTATTCCAGAGATTGAGCTGCTTGAGAAGCGTAAAGGGATCGGTGATATGGCGCCGGAGCCACCGTTCGACGCCGGTAACATTATGCGCCAGTCCGATCAACTCGCTAAAATAATAAACCGGCAAAGAAAAATTTCTTTTCCAATCCGCCCCGATCTTTTCCTGGTGCATATCCAGGTTGGCCTGACACATCTGGCAGGAAACGACAATCGCCTGGGCGCCGACCCGCTGGGCCATGTCGTAGAGCTTGCCGACCAGCCGGGAAACGATGTCCGGGCGCGAAAGCACCTGACTGGCGCCACAGCAATCGGTCTTGTAGGGCCAGGGGATTGCAGTTGCCCCCAGGCTCTCCATGATACGGTCCAGCGCCTGGGGATTTTCAAAATCGGTTGCCTCTGTAATCTCCGGTGGTCGGTTGGCCATGCAGCCGTAATAACAAACAACCTTCAGACCCTCCAGAGGCTTCTTTATGTGCTTTGCTGTGCTTTGCAACATTTCCTCTGTAGCAAAGAAATTCGCCAGATCCCAAATCCTGGGCAGAGCGCCTTGCAGGTTAATAGCGTAGCGGTTAGCAAAATCCTGATTGAGTGCCCAGGCGGCTGTTTTTAACCGATTGAAACACATGGGGCACGGAACAAGCATGTCTGAATTCGGCAGCTTGGTGGCCAGATTCAACGTGCGCCCGGCCAGCTCGATGCTTGCCCGGTGGTCGATGCTATGGGCGGCGGTTGCTCCGCAACAATTCCAATCGGGAATTTCTTCCAATTGAATATCCAGGGAAGCACATATACCCAATATAGATTCAGCATAATCTCTTGCTGTTCCTTCCAATGAACAGCCGGGATAATAGGATACCTTCATGGCGTAATTTGCGCCTCGGAAATTCTAAAACTATTATTTTTGTTTGCGACGTGCGAGTATTTTACGAACTTCATTTTTCCCTTTGATGGTTTTCGGAAACATCGGGAATCTTTTTTTGCGCGTCATCTGCCAGCTCAGCCTCATTTCAGCCCGCCAGGTGCCGGTCTGCCATTTACGCAGGAGCTCGCCGCTTCGAAGGAAATATTCCGGAAGGAAGATTGTCTCAAATACCCGGCCCCAGCGCTTCACATTTTTCAAAAAAGAGGCATGCAGGGCTAGAATCTGAGGCTGGGGTGAAGGGACGCCTGCTTGAACCGCCATTTCTTTTAGACAATCCATGAGTTCGGCAATTTTCACGTTATTCGGGCAGCGCGTGCTGCATGTCTCACATGCCGCACATACCCAGATCGTCTCACAACCCAATACCGCTTGCCGCTGCCCGAGAATCACCAGGCGTATCACCGCGTCCGGATAAATATCCATGGCAAAGGTGACCGGACAGCCGTTGGTGCACTTGCGGCATTGATAGCATGCGCTTGCCTGGAAGGGCCCGGTAGTTTCAACTTGTTCTAGAAAGTGATAATCCGGAGTTAGTGTATTCTGAGGCATAGATTTAAAGCCACTTCCCCCAGCGCTTGTGGAACCAAATTTAGGATTACCCAAAATGGCTATCTGAGAGGCCTTTTAAAGCAGCGTAGGGTTGAAATGAACTTAACATTAAAATTGAAGCGGCTCCCGTTGTCAAGGGAAAAACCCGGCCAGCCCTATAAAAATAGGGGATTTAATCCGCAAATGATACAACACGACATCTTTTTGTTTGGCTAGCGTTTGCTATCTGTGATAAAAAAATTTAAGCTTTATTAAATTTGGCCTAAGAACATGCGATTAGCTGCTACGAAATATTGGTATGCCGTCCTCTGTCTGATGTTATTGCTCTCAGTGCGTGTCACCTGGGCTGATGAGTTACCATCCTATTGTACAGAAGATCCTGCTCTGGCCCGGGAGTTGTCCCGAATGGGGCCTGTTATGGGGCTCGGGGCCTCAGTTTCCCATGGCCTTCTGGCCCGCTCGGCTTCTGAGATTGTGGCCGATCAGCTGTGCCTGGGCAGTGACGGGCATGTGTTTCCCTGGTACTTTCCGGCTTCTTACCAGAGGGCCGCGAAATATTATTACAAGCACAGGCGCCCCGGACTGGTATTAGCGATGGATGTCACCTACCACGACATGAAAGTTCTGGAATATACCAGCGACAAAGCCAAAGTGCTTGATGAACTGGTGGCGGGACTGGCGCTGGATTGTGAGAGTGATCTTTATGACTGCTCTGACAAGGGAAATGAATCTTATATCAAGAAAGAAAATTACAGACCGACTGTCCTGCTGGGGGATCTTTTTTTTGAAAATTTAATTGATTGCACCCGGGGCAAACCGCCGCAGGGATACCGTATCGAAAATAGTAAACCCAGGCCCAAAAAACTGTGTTATGAGGAATACGAACAACTCAACCGCCACTTGAGGGCGCTGGCGGCCCAATATCCCAATGTTCATATATTCTCTGCAAACCGTCTGTTTACGGCGCTTGTAAAATATCCCCACAGCGTCTTCTATGATCAAGGCACCCGTCAAACATTTTTTACCAGAAATGAGCTCACCTGGGATGGCTGGCATCCGTATACCGACCCGGGCAGTTATGTCTTTGCCAACCTGACCATTATGCAGATCAATCGTTTGGTTCGGGAGGGTAAAATCAAAGGTCGACCGATACCGCTAAGAACGCTTTCCGATAAATATTTCGGACAGCCTTCCGGTCTGATTATTTTGGTCCCTGACGGGTTTCCGCCGGTCTCCAGGCCGCGCATTGTGGGGCCTGCCGGGGAAAAAATCGCATTGCGCTTTGCGCTCTCGAAACAATGGGCCGAGCGCCACGGTGTCTTCAGCCTCGGGAAATCGTATTTTCGAGATCGGGCATTGTCCTGGGAGCGCCTGGGTCCGAAACCGCTGATCATCCGCGCCCGATCTTTCAGGGGAACCACCCTTGTCCTTTCAAAAAAAGATCAGGATATTTTAGTTGCTCATTATCAAAAGGGAACCGCACTAAAAGGAGGGCTGCTCCTCTGGGGCCAAAACCTGAATGAAGAAATTATCTCGCGCGAAGATACATTTTTTCTCAATCAAGTTGAAAAAGACCCCGCTATTTTGAAAACCCGCTTCCCACCGCCACCAACAGGTGATACCCCTTACTGGGACTACTAAGAAGCCCATTTTACTTGAAAGAGAGGATCAGGCCGATGGATAGGAGCAAACTATAGATCAGTGCCAATTTAGCCGTGCTGGCCAGCGCCTCATTGAGCACCGGACCGCCTGCGCTTTTCCAGATAAGGCGCGTTAAAGAAATCGCCAGGGGCAGGGAAAAAACCGGCAGGATCACCCAGACCGAGCTTCGACCACCGAGCCAGAGGATGAATGGAATGGCGTATGCCGTGCTGAGCAACAGCAGGTATTCAATCCTGGATCCGCGCTCACCGATCATGACCGCCAGGGTGCGCTTGCCACTGCGGCGATCGGTTTGAATATCTCTCAGGTTATTGACAACTAAAATGGCGGTGATCAGCAGTCCTTGAATGGCCCCCATCAGCCAGACCAGCGGGGTTAAATGCAGCGCCTGGACATAATAGGTGCCGCAAACCGCCACCAGCCCGAAAAAAATGAAGACGAAAAGGTCACCGAGTCCATGGGACGCCAGCGGAAAAGGTCCACCGCTATAGGCCAGCGCTGCACCGAAACTGAATAACCCGATCAAGATAACCGGCCAGCCACCAACGCTTGCCAGGTAGAGGCCCGGGATGACACTCAGAATGATTGCAACCAGGATGCCGGCCTTTACCTGTTTGGCCGGAATCAGTCCGCTCTGGGTCACCCGGGGCGGACCCAGGCGGTTTCGGGTATCGATGCCTTTCACATAATCAAAATAATCATTTGCCAGATTAACACCAATTTGCAGCAGCAGGGCAACCATCAAAGCCGCCGCCGCCGGCAGCCATACGAAATTTTTATCGGCGATGGCCATTGCTGTGCCAACCAGCACCGGCGCGACGGCCGCCGGAAGTGTCCGGGGCCGGGTCGCGAGCATCCAGGCCCTCGTCGTCGAAAGGTTGTGCGGTCTATTTTTGATCATATTCATAAAGCATAGACTATCGAGTTTCGAACAAGGAATATCGAACCGCAGAGGTTTTTGAATCCTGAGGCCATATTTTTTACTTCGATACTCTGCGGTTCCTTGTTCTGCGGTTCAAGTTTGAGACTGTTTTTGTACCAATATAAAGCCTCTCAAGCTAGTGTTTAATTTTGTTCTTCCGCCCGATAGCGGTTTACTTTCAATTCCAGATTGTAAATAACAAAATACAGGGCCAGACCCAGCAGGCTCATAGCCAGGATACCGGCATACATTTGCGGGTATCGCAGCACCTGATATGTTTCGATTACGATATAGTACCCCAATCCGTAGGTCGTCAAAGACTGCTCGGCAATAAACAAAACGGCAATTGCCGTCCCAACGGATACGCGCAGCGCGGTCAGCACTGCCGGTAAAGATGCCGGAAAGTAAACATACCGGAATAGTGCCCGCCGGCCGGCACCCAGCGATCGCACGGACAGAATCAATTCCGGATGCAGATTGGCGGCTTCATCCCTGACGACAACCAGTATTTGGAAAAAAATAATCAGAGCGATCAGAAATATTTTCGATATGTCCGTGATGCCCATCAAAACATAGATGACCGGCAAGAACACAATTTTAGGGATCGGATAGACAATGGCAATCAGCGGCGCAAAGATGCGATTTGCCCGGGGAATCTGCCCCAGGCCTAACCCGATGGGCACAGCGGTGACGACTGCCAGCGCGATGGCAGCCAGAACGCGGCCGGCGCTTGCCAAAAAGTGTACCCCCAGTTCACCGAACAAAGAACCGGCAAATATCGGCAACACCTGAAATGGAGAGGGCATGATGGGTTGATGGATCAACCAGGCCAGCGTCTGCCAGATTGCAAAAAACATCAACAGCCCGATGAGGGCGGCGCGCATATTTAACCGGTTGCTCATGTCAGCGATCCCAGTAACTGACGAACATCTTCGCAGGTCTTCTGAAATTCATTCTGCCTGCGTCCGGCGGCAAACCCGGCGCAGGCATTATCTATCATCCGGGCTTTTTGATGACAGCCTTTTTCCAACACCAAAATTTTTTTGCCCATAACCACTGCGACTTCGATATCGTGGGTAACGATAACATATGTTAAATCCGATGAATCGTGTAAATCGATGATGAACTTCTGCAGCTCTTCCCGGGTCGGGGCATCCAGGGCTGAAAAAGGTTCATCCATCAGCAGTAAGTCCGGTTGCATGGCCAGGGTGCGCGCGATGGCCGTGCGTTGACGCTGGCCACGGGAGAGCTGCAGTGGATATTGATCACGCAGGCTTTCAATTCCCAATTTTGCGAGCCAGGCGTCCACCCGCTGATCGGCTTCATGAAAACTGATTTTTTCGTCGACCGGAGCGTGGCGGCCGTCAGAGCCGTAGAATCCCCAGATGGTCAGGCCCAGGCGGGCATTTTCTCTGACCGTTTGCCACGGCAACAAGCCGTGATCCTGCAGCACCAGTCCACTGCGTGGTCGGGGGCGGCTTACCGGTTTTTGATCGACGATAATGCTGCCGGACTGCGGGCGGCGCAAGCCGGCCAGTAGATACAAAAGGGTTGTTTTGCCGCAACCTGAAGGACCGATGATAGAAAGCGCTTCACCGCGGCCGATCTCAAGGCGATAGCCCTGAAAAATGGGTGGCTGCCCGCTGTAGGCAAAGGTTAGATCTTTAATGATTATCATGAGACTGTATTTATTATTTCCAAATTTTGCACGAGCTGGAGGCTTCCATAATTTTCATGCAAAATTCAGGGCAGGTAATCGCTCGTGACGGAGTCCTTATAGGGAATGGGTGCTTTTAAAAGCCCCTTGGACACCATCCAATTCATGACATCTGCCCATTGTTCGGCACTGGGAACCTCCCGCAGCGGGAAGGGCGGAATGCGATAAGTTTGCTGAATGTTTTTCGGAACCCGGATCTTTTGAAGCAAAAGGCCCCGGTAGGGCTCCGGGTTCGTGTTGATATCCTGCGCGGCGTGATTCCAGGCCTTTAAAAATTGACGCACAGCGTCGGCTTTGGTTTCTATGGCATCGAGATGGAAGCTCAACACACTGACACTGTACTGCGGGTGGGCGGAATCATCGATCACCGAGCCGGCGCCGGCTTCAAGCGCGCTTTTGGCCAGCGGATCCGGCAGCGTGGCCGCCTTCAGCTGATGCTGTAACAGTAATTGATAACGTTCCGGTATAACCGGTACGGATTTTTTCGAAATTTGATCCGGGGTCAGGCCACCGGCAGCCAGCAAACGATCGGTCACGTATTCGATGATGGTGTTCTTAGAAATACCGATGGGGATGCCTTTCAGGTCGGCCGGGGCTGCCAGGTTGCTGCCGGGCGCTGCCAATATACGAAACAGAGGATAATGCGGATAGGCTTTGCGGGCCGATGAAATAATCTTTACCTGGATGCGCTCACGATTGAAATTGGCGGTGGAGGCCATTTCGTTGAGCATGCCGTCAATGACACTGGACTGCATGAGTTGATCTCTTTGCAGCCCGCTGCCCACCGGCACGGCTGTAGCCGTAACACCATAGCGATCAAAATAGCCCTGAGCTTCGGCCACGTAATAGGGAAATGTATCTAAAATGGGCAAAAGGGCAATTTTGAGTGAATTCTTCGATCGGGCTTCTTGAGCGAACAGACCTATCGGAAAGCCTGCCATTATCATCAAAACCATCAGCAGGCCGCTGACAACTGCTATTTTAAATGGTGATTTTCGTTTCATGATTATGTAGTTGAATAGCTTATAGATTTGCGGTTTGGCTTTAAATAGCAAATAAGAGGATAAGGTGTAAAGAAATTATAGGGTGGAACGATTTTCCGGTAAGCATTAAAAATTATTAAAAATAAAACAAAACTGGGTTTAAAACCACAGATTTTGTTCGACAACACAGTTGTCGGGCAAAATATGAAAGTTATAAACCCAGTTTAATTATATAAGACCGGCAGCCTCCATGATATCCGGCACCTTTTCTTCCTTGCCGATGGCCATGATGTGCACACCGTCACACATCTTTTCTTCATGAATGCGTTTAATCATGCGGCCCGTAATTTCAATGCCTTTGGCCAGAGCCTGGCCTTTGGGTGCCGATGCCATCTCATCGATCAGATCCTGCGGGACGAAAACCCCGGCGATATTCTTGTTCATAAAACGGGCCATGGGAGCAGAGGTCAGCAAAATGATGCCGGCCAGGATTTTTACATGGAACTGTCTGGCGTAATCCATGAATTCTTTGAACTTGTCCAGATCATAGACTGCCTGGGTCTGAATAAACTCCGCACCGGCCTCGAGCTTTTTTTCAAATTTGATCAGTTGCGGTTCAAGCGGATCCGCCTCGGGCGTCACGATGGCACCGGCACAGAATGAAACCCCGCCATCCAGCTCGTTGCCGCCGAGATCTTTGCCCGTCTCCATTGTGCGAACCGTTTTCAACAGCTGGCTTGAGTCCATATCAAATACGCTTTTGGCCTCTTTGTGATCCCCTAACATGACCGAATCACCAGTGAGGCAGAGAACATTTTGGATACCGCGCGAAGAGGCAAACAGAAGATCCGCCTGCAATGCCAGCCGGTTGCGATCCCGGCAGGTCATCTGCAGGATGACTTCCCCGCCCATTTCTTTGACCATCATCGCCCCGCCCAGCGACGGATAGCGCATCACCGAGCTTTGATGATCGGTGACATTCATGGCATCGACTTTGTCTTTTAATAACTCAATATGGTGCTTGAATTTTTCAAGGTTCGTCCCTTTGGGAGGGGCGACCTCGCTGGTCACCACAAATTTGCCGGATTCAAGGGCCTCTTTGAATTTCGTTGGCATCTCAAACTTCCCTTCTTTTATAGATCTTCAAAAATCCACGAAAACTTATTTGTATTTCTTACCAATTAACGAATAACCCATAACCGGTAACTAAATTCAAGCTTCGGGAAGCTTAAATTTACCGGGTTTGGGCTCACCCAGATGATTACGCGGTTTTTGATATTTCCGCATGGAATCAATCCGTCCCAGCTCCATTAGGCGATTATAAATCAAGGTCCAGACACAGTCCTTGTTCACATCGATTTCGCATTTACCGTGATTGGTGCCGCCGCAGGGTCCGTTGACCAGGCCTTTGTGACAGTTGGTCACCGGGCAGATGCCGCCGGTTTCCCCGATGATGCAGGTGCCACACTGGGTGCAGATCTCATCGAACAGTCCCACCGCTGTTTCTTTGCCGATAAACAGGGTATCCAGAGCAGGAATCACCATCCTGCTTAACTGCCGGGCAATGCTTTGAACGCCAAAGGCGCAGGTCATGATCAGCAGCGCATCGGCCTGATTGATCTGTTCGCCGAAATCACCCAGAAATTCGCGGGTTAAATTATCGCAGGCAACCGGAACCACCGTTTGACCGGTGACCATCTTACCCTTCGTGGACAACTCTTCTTTCATCGCGCGTACTTCCGGATCACCACCGGTACGAGTGAGCGTCACACAGGTTCCGCAGCCAATGATGAAAATCCGGTTGAGCCCCTTCAAAAGGCGCTCGATTTCTTTTTCCGGTTTTTTTTGCGTTATGGATCGAATCATATCGCATTCTCCTCTTTTTCAAGATCGCATCGGAGGCAGCGGATGGCTTCGCGGTAAGCCTCCTCTTCGCTAAATCCTTTTTCGACTTCTCTGAAATCCTTTATCCGGTCCCGGGCATCCTCAATCCCGACGCCCACCCTGGGTTTGTCTTCCATACTTTCTTCTTCCAGCGCCAGTTTTGTACCCGTATGCCTGGGGGATTTTTCATCCGGGATATACACGCGGCTTTTGTCACCGCCTAAGAATTTGTCGATGGCGATGGCTGCGCGTCTGCCGGATGAAATGGCGCGAATCACAAAAGTCGGGCCGGTGGTAAAGTCGCCACCGGCAAAAACACCCGGGATATTGGTGGCCAGCGTATTGGTGTCCACCACCAGTGCGCCCCAGAGTTCGCGCTCCAGCTGGCTGTCGGCCGATAGAAAAGACATGTCGGCGGCCTGGCCGATGGACACAATCACATTGTCGGCATCCACAAAGCGCGTATCTTCGAGATCACAGGTCGGATTGAAGCAGCCCTCGTCATCAAACACACAGACGCAGCGGGTGAACTCCACTCCGGTCACGTGCCCCTTTTCGTGGGTGATTTTGCTGGGCGACTGGTCGGCGTTAATAATGATGCCCTCATCGATGGCCTCTTCAACATCCTGTTCCCAGGCCGGCATCTCGTCGCGGGGTTCCAGACAGAATATTTGCGCTTCCTGTGCACCGGCTCTTAAGGCGGTGCGGGCGACATCCACGGCCACATTGCCGCCGCCGATGATCACCGTTTTGCCGCTTAAAGGCACCTTTTTGCCCATGCGGACCTGGGTTAAAAAATCGAGACCGTAGTAAAGGCCCTCAAGGCCTTCTTCTTCACCGGGGATGCCGATTTGCTTGCTGGCCTGGGCCCCGGCGGCAATGAAGACGGCGCTAAAGCCCTCATCGAGCAGGTCGCTAAAGGTGTGTTTGGCGTCAATAGGTGAATTATAGCGGATATCTACCCCGCAGTTTTGGATATACTGGATCTCTTCTTCGATCACCTTGTGCGGCAGCCTGAACTCGGGAACCGCAATGCCGAGCATGCCGCCCGCCACGGGCTGGGCTTCGAAAACCGTGGTCTGATATCCCATTTTGGCCAGAAAATAGGCGCAGGTTAAGCCGGCCGGACCGGCGCCGACCACGGCGACTTTCTGGGGACGGGTTACTTCAAACGGCTCTCTTTGCGGGCCGATGTTTTCAAAATACCAGTCTGAAGCGACGCGCTTAAGGGCCCGAATCGCAACCGGCTGGTCGAGCTCACCCCGGCGGCATTTAAATTCGCAGGGATGGATACAGATACGCCCGCAGACCGCCGGAAATGGATTGCGCTCCCGGATGATTTCAACGGACTTGGCGTAATCTCCTTCGGCGATGGCGGCCACATAGTTAGGCACATCGATGCCTGCCGGGCAGGCATGCTGGCAGGCGGAGATGACCATCGAATCGCAAACCGCACCGGCACAGCGGTGTTCTTTGATGTGGTCTTCGAATTCTTTGAGAAAATATTTCAGGGTGGAAAGGGCCGGTTTGGAGCAGGCCTGTCCCAGGCCGCACAGGGAGGCCTCGGTCAGGGTCTCTCCCAGCTGGCGGATGGTGTCGATATCTTCCATGCGGCCCTGGCCGCGGGTGATGCGCGTGAGAATTTCCAGCAACTGGGTGGTGCCCAGACGGCAGGGTGCGCATTTGCCGCAGGACTCTGACTGGGTGAAGCTCAAGAAAAAGCGGGCGATTTCAACCATGCAGTTGTTTTCGTCCATGACCACCATGCCGCCAGATCCCATGATGGCCCCGATGCGCTGGACCGTATCGTAATCGATAGGCAGACTTAAAAACTGTGGGGGCACACAGCCGCCGGCGGGACCACCCATCTGAACCGCCTTAAACGCCCGGCCCTTGGGAATACCGCCGCCGATATCATAAATCACCTCTTTGACGGTGGAACCGATGGGCACTTCCACCAGTCCGGTGTTGTTGACCTTGCCGGCCAGAGAAAAGATTTTGGTGCCCTTGCTCTCGTCAGTACCCACCTGGCCGTACCATTCTGCTCCGTTTTTAATGATCAGCGCTACATTGGCCCAGGTTTCAACGTTATTGATATTGGTGGGTTTGGCGTCGATACCCGCTTGAGCCGGAAACGGCGGTCTGGCACGGGGCATACCGCGCTTGCCCTCAATGGAGGCCATCAGGGCGGTTTCTTCACCGCACACAAACGCGCCGGCGCCCAGTCGCAGCGAGAGATCGAAGTTAAAGCCGGTGCCCAGGATATTTTCGCCCAGAAGTCCCAGTTCATTGGCCTGCTCGATTGCGATGTTTAGATGATCGATCGCTATCGGATACTCTTCACGCACATAAATGTAGCCGTACTCGCTGCCCATGGCATAGGCACCGATGAGCATACCTTCCACCACGGCGTGGGGGTCCCCTTCTAAAATGGCGCGATCCATGAATGCGCCGGGGTCGCCTTCGTCCGCGTTGCACACCGTATATTTGGGCCGGCCTTCAGCCTGGCGCGCGAATTTCCATTTGAGGCCGGTGGGAAATCCCGCGCCGCCGCGGCCTCTCAGCTTTGCCGTCTGAACCTCATCGATCACCTTTTCGGGTGACATTTTCGATAGCGCCTTGACCAGAGCCTGATAGCCGCCGGCGGCAATGTAATGTTCGATGCGGGTCGGATCGATGCGGCCGCAGTTGGCCAGAACCCGGCGTTCCTGCTTGGCGTAAAAAGGGATCTGGTTGCGGTAAAATACCGGTTGAAACGTTTTGGGCTCGTGATAGGCCAGACGGTCGATGAGCTGGCTGCGTTTCAAGGTCCGAGCGACGATTTCGACGGCATCATCCGGCTCCACTTCCTGGTATTGAACCCCCATGGGCTCAATGGCAATCACCGGCGCCTTGGCACAAAAGCCGTGACAGCCGGTTGCACGGATTTCCACCTGGCGCTCAAGCCTCTGGTTTGTGATCTCATCTTTTAAGGACTCCAGCACACCGGCGGCACCGTATGCCCGGCAGCCGGTCATACACACATGCACTTCGATGGTCCCTTCTTTTTTGCGGGACAATATCTTGCTGCGGAGCCACTCCAGCTTTCCAATGGATGAAAGCTTCTCCATATAGTACTTTCTCCCTTATTTTTTTTGATACTCTCCCAGAACGCTGCTGACTTTGGTCGGGGAAAGCTTGCCGAAATAATCCCGATTGATCATCATGGTGGGTGCCAGAAAACAGGCCCCGAGACAGGCAACCGTTTCGAGGGTAAATTGATAGTCGGAACTGGTTTCACCCTCTTTTAAATTCAGTTCTTTTTGCATCAAGCGCAGAACGCTGCGGCCGCCCTTGACGTGGCAGGCCGTACCGCGGCAGACCCTCAGAACATATTTGCCTTTGGGCTTCAGGGCAAACCCGGCATAAAACGTAATAACACCTTGAACCTCTGAGGGGTACAAATTCATGGCCTCGGCAATCAGCTCAATCGATTCGGGCGGAATATATCCGGTATGTTCCTGCACTTCCTGCAACAGGGGGATGAGCCCCCATTTGACGCCTTTATGCTTTTCTATAATTTCGTGAATCCGGTCCCAATCAATCTCTGGTGGTTTCATATTCATTGCCCCGGTGTTTTGTATTTGGTTTTTAGTATTTGGTGTTTATTGGATTGTGGCGGCTTACCAAACACCAAACACGAATTAACAAAATACATATTTTAAACTTTTGTTATTTTGGCCGCACATGTTTTCCAGCCGGTCGTGTTGGGATCTGCCAGGTCGTTTAAGTCAATTAGATTCATGGCATCGTTGGCGTTGACCGCCAGCGGCACAAACAGCTGGCCGGGTTCGATACGATTGCTGCGTCCAATTTTCCGTTTGATCTCTCCCCAGCGGGTTTCTATTCGTACGGCATCGCCATCTTTTAATTTCAGTTTGTCTGCATCCGCGACGCTGATGTCAACCTCTCCTCCGTAATCAAATTCTCGAATGCGGTCAGAGGCGCTCGTTCGAGTGCCGCTGCCTAAATGGTAACGCAAAGAGCCCAATATGGCCGTAAACGGGTAGTCGCTATCAGCAGGTTCGTCAGCGGTTGAAACCACCGGTGAAAAGGATATCTTTTCCCGGGCGCCGGCGGCACCAAAGACAGCCATCGGGCTGGATGTTTTCACCCAGCCGGGCCCACGACCATTCATGTCAGCGTAGGCGGGCACCAGATGTCGAATCTCTTCTCGGATTTTTTCCACCGTTCCGTAAGCCTCAGCAGCCCCCAGCCGTTTGGCCAGCAGATCTAAAATCTCCCAGTCGGGTTTTGCCTTACCGGGCGGGGACACCACCGGTGAAAAGCCCTGGATTCGGCCTTCCAGATTTGTAAAGGAGCCGCTTTTTTCGCTCGCAGCGGCACCCGGTAAAACCACATCTGCGAGCTTGACGATCTCACTGTCCAGAATATCCTGTACGACGAAGAAATCCAGATTTGCCAGCGCAGCTTTCACGCGTTGCGGTTGCGGTAAAGAGCGCAACGGATTTTCACCCATGATATACAGGGCCTTGATCTGGCCACTTTCGGCCGCCTTGATAACGCGGCCCAGATTGAGACCCGGATCCGGGGAAATTTTTACCCCCCAGTTCTTTTCCCATGTTTTTCTGGCGCTATCTTCAGCCAGTGGCATTCGTCCGGGGAGCAGGTTCGGCACCGTGCCCATATCCATGGCGCCGCTCTGGTTGTTTTCTCTGGCAAGAATATAAATACCGGCGCCTTCTGCGCCCAGGCTTCCGGTCATCAAAGACAGATTGAGAATCGCTCCCAGGGTATGCGTGCCGTAGCGCTGCTGTAAAATGCCATGACCGATGACAAAGGCGAGCCGTTTTTCTTCTAAAAGCGCGGTCGTCGCATTCAGATCTTTCATCTCCAGCCCGGTCATGCGGCAGACCTTATCCACATCGAGCGAAGACAAAGCGTAGGTAAAGAGACTGAATCCTTCAGCGTAGTGATCGATAAATTCAGAGTCGTAGGCATTTGTTTCGTGCAGCAAAGCGGCCAGGGCATTGATCAGTTCCAGATCCGTCTGGGGTTTGACCGGAAGCCACAGCGATGCAAAACTGACCAGTTCCGTCTTGCGCGGATCGACCACAATCAGCGGCACGCCATTTTTAGCAATGCGCTTCAAGTAGTAGCTGACTACCGGAAGAGAATGGTTGGGATCGGCCCCCAGGACCACAATCACATCTGCCTTTTCCAGATCGCTGACTGGACTTGGACGACATCCGCCGCCGGTTTTTTGATCTAATATGGTCGACAGGAATTGTCCGGAAACGTATCCGCCATTATCGACGTTGTTTGTGCCGATCAGCACCCGGGCAATTTTTTGAAACAGATAATTTTCTTCATTGCTGCACTTTGAAGAACCCACAAAGGCGATACTCTGCGGGCCGCTTTCATCCCTAATATGACGCAACCGTTCGGCCACCTGGTCCAGGGCCTCGTCCCATGCAACCGGCGTCATCTGGAGGGTTTCACCTTCTCCCTTTTTGGGCATCATCGGCGCGATGATGCGCCGGCGCGAATTCAGAAAATCATGGGCAAAATGGCCGCGTACGCACAGGGTGGCTTTGTTGACGCTTTCGGTCAAATGCGCCGGATTAACGTCGATGACCTTGTTGGCCGATTGCCCCATGGCCAGGCTGCAGCCGACACCGCAAAACCCGCAGATCGAAAATGATTCTTCCGCCGGACTGCCGACGTATCGGCTGTTTTTTGCAGACAGCGCGCCGGTCGGACACAAGGAAACGCAGGTACCGCAAAAAGTGCAATTTGATTGCTCAAGTCCCTGTTCGTGAACCGTTGCCGGCCGGGACGCAAAGCCTCTCGAATTATAATCGATCGCACCGACGGCAACCAGTTCATGATCTGCCCGGATGCATTTGCCGCACAGGATGCATTTACTCAGATCTCGAATTATAAACGGGTTGGCCTGTTCCAGCGGTTTATAATTGGGCATTGCATACAGATTCGTCTCACCAATGCCCATTTGTGCCGCGACCCAGCGCAGCTGACAGCGGTTGCCTTTACTGCAAACAATGCAGGATTCCGGATGTTCGGCGATCATCAAACGGACGATATTGCGGCGATGGCTGATGATGCGCGGCGTGTCGGTCTGAATAGTCATATCCGGCGCAACCGGGGTGACACATGAAGCCATCAGACGGCCACTTTGTTCATCTTCCACCAGGCAAAGCCGACAGGCGCCAAAGGGTTTCAGGTCCGGATGGTAGCACAGGTGCGGAATTTTTATGTCATTTTGGGTCGCAGCTTGCAGTATCGAAGTCCCGGGGGGACAGCTAATCCTTTTGTTGTCGATGGTTAAGACAATTTTGTCCAAGCGGCTGACTCCTTTTTTGGGAAGGTTGGCCGGTGGGCCCGCTAACCCGTTTGCCGGTTGGCCGGCAAAAGAAATGAAATCGCGGACAACGGGCTCAACGGGACAACCGGTAAACGGGTAAACCTATTTTAATTTAGCGGCATCCAGATAATTTTTTAGCTTTTCTTCACCACCGATTGTAATAATGTGGACTCCCTGACAGAGATCTTTCAGGCCGGTGACAATATCAGCAAATATTTCAGTGCTGGCTTTTAGTTTATCCGGTGCCCGGGCCAATTTTTGGATGATCCATTCCGGCACCAGGCCGGATTTTAAATGCCGGTTGAGAAAGCGGCCCATGCCGGCTGTTCGCAGGATCATGACCTCGGCGATGACCGGTATGTTAAATGTATCTACCCGATGTAAAAATTTGGCGAATTGATCTACGTCAAAAACCGGCGTTGTCAGAAAATATCCGGTGCCGAGTTTGGTCATTTCCTCCATTTCCTTCATTTCCAGATCGGGCACATTTTTGCCCCAGGCCGACTCCACGCCCGAGCCCACCAGAAAATCAGCTTTGGATTTGAGGGTATCGCCTTCGACGGTTTGCCCTTCTTTAATATGCTGCAGCACCGATTGCAGTTTGCCGGCATCAACATGAAAAAACATCATTTCCTGCAAACTGTCGCCGGTAATGCGGTAATCTTCGGTAAACACCAGCAGGTTGTCAATCCCGGCCTCATGGGCTTCAATCAAATCCTTTTGCAGCTGGATTCGATTTTTATCCCGTGTGGTGGTTTGATAAATCGGTTCGAATTGATTCTGATCTAAAAGTTGGCAGGTATTGATGGTATCTCCGACGACACCCTCAAATTCGACTTCGGACAATGAAACGCCATCAACCCGCCCGCGCACTTTGGAAAGGCTGCGAACCAGATCTTCCGGCTCCTGATCAATGGGCGCCTGGATTTCCGAGGTCACAACAAACTGTTTTTTTTTCAAGGCTTCCTTTAGTTTCATGGTGCCTCCTTGGCTGGCTGTGCGAATCGTCGCCGATGCGTTTGTCTGGTTAACGCAGCTCTAACAAACGGGCCACTTCTTCTTTTAGCTGGGGCAGCGGAAACGGTTTGGAGAAACAGGCATCCGCACCGTACTGCTTCATTTTTTTAAACTTGCCTTCGTCCAGATAAGCGGACAGTACGATTATCTTTGTGTTGGCCGTATCCGGATTTTTCTTAATTTTTTTGCAGACTTCATAGCCTTTGATATCCGGCATCATGATGTCCAGAATCAGAAGATGGGGGGCAAAATGATTGATTTGCAGCCCGGCTTCAAATCCGTCTGAAGCTGAAATGACCTCATAATCAAATTCATCCTCTTCCAGTGCCTGTACGATGGTTTCAACGATAATGGGATCATCGTCGACCACCAGGATTTTTCTTTTGAGGCTGTCCGCTTCCTGTGCCGGAATCGGAATGCCCTGCTTTTTCATGAAAAATTCCAGATCCGAGCGGTTGATACGGCGGTGTCCGCCCACGGTTTTATATGCTTTGATATGACCGGACTCGATCCAGTTGATAATGGTCTTGGCCGACACACTGCAAAGTTGACTGGCCTTGAAAACGGTCAATACGTCTTCCATCGGAACGCTCCTTTCATTTATTTCAGTTATTATAGTTTTTTCTATAAATAAAGTTTTTACGCTCTGTCAAGCATTTTTTTTAATTTATCTTTATTTTTGATAAATAATCGAAAAAATTGGTATAACAAATTGAATAAAGTTCGATTGAAATTTTAGTTATTACAGAATTTATAGAATTATAAGACGATACAAGAATTAATAGGCGAGATTATGAGGAATGGATTTCCTGTTTTCCAGCGGTTTCCTGCAGGATTGGAAAGGTGATCGCAAAGGTGGTTCCTGCGCCCACCCGGCTCTGGACCTGAATATCGCCGCCATGATCTTCTATAAAGCCATAGCAAACCGATAATCCGAGACCGACGCCCTTTACGCTGTCTTTGGTGGTGAAAAAGCTGTCAAAGATCTTTTTGAGGTGCTCTTCTTTGATACCCATACCGGTATCGGCTATTTTAATTTCAATATTTTCATGGTCTGCTGCGGTCGTCACACTCAGGGTGCCGCCATTGGGCATGGCGTCCCGGGCGTTGGCCACCAAATTCAAAAAAACCTGCCGCAGCTGATTTTTTGAAGCCCTGATTTCCGGCAGCGTCCGTGCAAATTCGGTTTTGATTTTGATGTCATTTTCATGCAATTGTTTTTCGTGCAGGAGCAGGATTTCATCAATCACGGTGTTGACATCGACAGCCTGTTTTTCCTCCTGGTCCGGTTTGGAAAATGATAGCATTTTGCGCAACAGATCGCTCAGCCGAACGGTTTCAGACAAGGCCATTTCCAGAACTTTGCGACGTTTGCTCTGGGGGGAAATCTCGGTTTTCAGCAGTTCAAGGGTGTTCATGATGCCATACAGCGGATTATTTAACTCATGCGCTATCTGGGAAGTCAGGCGCCCCATGGCCGCCAGTTTTTCGGACTGCAGGAGTTGCTCCTGGATTTGACGCAGCGCACGTTCCATTTCGAGGCGTTCTTTCAAATCGACAAATGAGCCCACCGTTGCGATTTCTTTGCCGCTGGCGTCGTATATAATGGCGGCTGAAAGATTGCCTTCAATGACCGCTCCATCCTGGCGCATATACACTATGGGGTAGACGTTCAATCGCCCGACACCGCCGTGTTTCGGGCTCCTGAGCATCTGCATCACCTTGCGAGCCATCTCGTCGGGATAAATTTTCTGGATATTCATTTTACCAATGACATCGGTCGCCTTATATCCGATGGTTTCCTCGGCCGCGCGGTTCCAGATCAGAATATTGCCTTTCATATCGGTTGCGGTGATGGCATTGGGTGAGCTTTGAATGATTTTATTGATAAAATCATGGGCCTCTTTGAGCTGACGCTCCATCAGTTTTCTCTGGGTCATATCGATATTGAGTCCTTCGTAACCGATAATATTTCCCTGCTGGTCATAGCGAACATGGCCGGTGAGCAGGACCGGCACCGTACCGCCGTCTTTGCGTCTAAATTCGACCTCCCAATCAATTACGCGGCCGTGGCGCTCGATCATTTTTTTGAATTTTTGGCGCTCTTCCGGCTTTACGTAGAGGTCATTGGCGATATCGATATTTAAAAATTCATCTTTATCATCATACCCGAGCATGTCTAAAAGCGCATGGTTGGCGTTTAAAAATTTGCCTTCCTTGCTGCTGATGAACACACCGCAGGCCACATGTTCAAATAAGTTGGTAAAATCAGCTTCGGAGGCCCGCAGCTTTTCTTCGCGCTTTTTTCTTTCGGAAATGTCCCGGTAAATACTGAGTTTAAAAACGGTGCCGTCGTCATTTTCAAAAGGGATTTCGGTCATAAAATATGTTTTGTTAACCAGAGGGACATATACTTCGCGGCTGATTTTTTGGCCTTTAAAGATCTCATCTGAACGGCACCACGAACACTTTTCATCTGACTGATTGACCACACGGTAGCATTTATCACCGATACCGTCGCCAAATTGCGCAATCATGGCACTGTTCATATATTCGACGACCAGATCCTGGTTCATCACATATATGCCGTCATCAAACGCTTCCAATATCGCCGTCGACATTTTAATGCTTTTATCCATGCGTCCAACCTCATGCTAAATTAATGTTTTTTAATTTACCATAAACGTTCAAATCCGGCTTGTCGAGATGAAAGTGAAACGGGCGTGTCGTGCTGCACACCTTTAAGGCGGTCGAATGCTCGGTATTCAGTTTGGTTGACGCCATTTGATTTGTACCTATTTTATAATATAATCATTAGACTTGTGTCTGGCCGCGATCCCTATATAGTGGTTGTCAAAAAATCGTTCCGTTTTTCCAACGATTTTTTCTACAACCACTTATACCCCAATTCCGCAATGGGGTGTTTTTAACCGGGTCCTTTGCACCCGGTTATACCCGCACCGATTAAGGCACTGCCGTGCCTTTGGTTTTTCCGCTGATGGCGGAAAAATCCACGCCACCCGCACTGCGGGTGGTCGGTAATTCGGAACATTATTATGAAAAGCGGTATTAAAGACGCGGCAGGGGACTATAATACCAATAATTATGATGGTTAAATGAGGAGGCATGGTTATGGAAAAAAGGGTTGCCGATATTCTCGAGATCGCCATAAAGCGTGAGGAGGAGGCGCATCAATTTTACATGGACATCCATTCAAAGATTACCGATGCGAGTGTCAAAAGTACCTTGGAGTTTATTGCCGGCGAAGAAAAGAAGCATAAGGCCTTTCTGGTGGATTATCGCGATGGTCATTTTGGCGATAAGGGCCTGCGGATGAGTGATGTCGTTGATTATAAAATTGCCGAATACCTTGAAGAACCGGAGATTAATGAAAATTCCAGGCCTGAAGAGGTGTATCTGGCGGCTTCCCATCGGGAATTCAGATCCCATCACTTCTATACCGAAATGGCCAACTTGCATGCGGCGGGCGAGCCGCGGGAAATGCTGCTTAAAATGGCCAACGAAGAGTTGAAGCACAAGGAGAAGATGGAATATCTGTATTCCAATACAGCCTTTCCCCAGACCTCGGGCGGGTAGGCCTGGGTGTCAGGTTTCGGGTGTCAGGTGTCAAAAATAAATAGGTGTCAGGTTTCTGCATTTCAGGTTCTGGCCCGAAGGGCCTACCCGCTGGCCTTGAAGTCTATGCGTTGAAAGTAGCATCAGCAAGCTTTCAGATTACGGACCGACACTTAGAGCCCTGACACCCGAAACCCGAAACCTTGAGGTGCGCTCACTGCGCATCGACCGGAATAGTGGTAACCGGGACCGGGGAGTTTTTGACGACTTTTTCAGTCACACTGCCGAAGCGGTAATTGCCCTTTTCCCCATGGCTGGTCATAACCACCATATCGACTTTTTCTTTGTCAATCAGCTTTAAGATTTCCTGGGCCGGGTCGCCCACGGCGATATGCTTAATGTATAGCGGGCAGCCATCCAGATACTTTTCACATACCTGTTCCAGCCTTTTGGTACCTGATTTCTCCGCAAATTCCATTAATTTGTCCACATGCGTGCGATCAAAATCACCATACCAGGATTCATGGTGGGCAATATCCTCAATTACATACAGGACGTGGATCTCGGCCTGAAATTTTTGGGTCAATGACGTCACGTACGGCAGTGCCTTTTCCGAGCTGCTCGAAAAATCAGTCGGCCAGAGAACTTTGGTCACTTCCATGTGCATTCCTCCTTTTTCAATTGCGGTCCGGGCAGTTAAGAAATCAAAATGACTATTCTATAATACGAATTTTATACGGCTTGTAAACACTGAAAGATCGCGCTTAGAACATTCTGGCGGCGGTCCTTGTTACCATTTGGCCCCTTGCTTTGATGGACTAAAGAATATCCAGAATTTTTTTTGAGGTATATTCACTTGTATCGGCCAGCGCATCTGTTGGTAAAAATGCGGCCGCATTATGGGAAAAAAGGCAGGTCACGGTAGCCGGAAATTCATCATCAGCACGATAGAATATATAGTTTAAGGCGATTTTTGGCAGCGGATAGAGAATGAATGAAAAATCACCTGCATCTTTGCGCTCCTTCTGGGAACCATTGAATTGCTGAGTGATCCGATCCGCTTCAAGTTCAATTTTGTCGATATGATCGATCAGAACCCTTTCGGTATGTGACGCAAAGGCACCGACATATGGCATACTGTCAGGCATCTCCCGGAATGCCTTAAACGGTGTCAATTGACAAGCAACGGCATCGATCTGCAGCGCGTACAAAGAGATTACGATTCCCGCTGGACCGGTCTCAGCGTTATCCCCGATTTTGATGGTTTCTGGTGTAATGTGGCAGGATTCACCAAAGGCACTAAATAGAAAGCCGTTATCAGTCTGGCTGGCCGGTAATTTTTCAGCAAGATCCGCAGGGATTTGGCTGTATAGGCGCTGTAGATTGTTTTTGATGATATCTTCGTAGTTGCTCATCAGTTGGGCTGATTACCGTAAGGATATTCATCTCCCGGTGTTGCATTCTCAGAAAAATCAGAGCATGCGGACTGATTATTTCTTGAGTATGGTCCCTAAAATGGTATTTGTTGCTTGTCAAATTCACCGGATTTCAAAAAAACCCGCGGGAGCTGCCTTCCGCGGGTTTTTAAAATCCAAATGAAAACATCTTACTTTTTATCTTCGTCCTTGACCTCTTCAAAATCGGCATCAACTACATCTTCATCCGCAGCGCCGGCGTCACCGGCAGTCTGCTCGCCGGATGCAGCGCCGGCTTGCTGTTCGTTTTGCGAAGCCTGCTGGTACATGGCTTCAGCCAGCTTGTGCGAAGCTTTGGTGAGCTCGTCGCTGATCCGTTTTATTTCAGCGGCATCTTCACCCTCCATCGCCTTTCGCAGCGCTGTGACGGATGCTTCAACGTTACTTTTGGTTTCGCTGTCAACTTTATCACCCAGTTCCTTGATCGACTTTTCGGTTGAATAAATCAACGCATCGGCCGAGTTACGGGCATCAACCAATTCTCTTTTACTCTTGTCTTCCTCAGCATGCATCTCGGCATCTTTAACCAGCTTGTCAATCTCTTCCTGCGACAGACCGGAGGAAGCCGTTATCTGGATGGATTGCTCCTTCCCGGTGGCCTGGTCTTTTGCAGAGACATTGACAATACCGTTGGCATCAATGTCAAAGGTAACTTCGATTTGGGGGATGCCCCTGGGAGCAGGCGGAATGCCGACCAGTTCGAAGCGGCCCAGTGTTTTATTGTTGGCGGCCATTTCACGTTCACCCTGCAGGACGTGAATCGAGACTGCCGGCTGATTGTCTGCTGCTGTCGAAAATATCTGGCTTTTTTTGGTCGGAATGGTGGTATTTTTTTCGATCAGGCGGGTCATCACGCCGCCGAGGGTTTCAATTCCCAGCGAAAGCGGTGTCACATCGAGCAGCAGGACATCTTTGACGTCGCCTTTCAGCACACCGCCCTGGATGGCAGCGCCGAGTGCAACGACTTCGTCGGGATTAACACCTTTGTGCGGGTCTTTTTCAAAAATTTTCTTCACGCGGTCCTGAACGGCAGGCATGCGGATCATGCCCCCGACCAGGATTACCTCATTGATCTCCTTGGCTGCCAGACCGGAATCCTTCAGAGCCGTCCGGCAGGGCTTTTCCAGTTTGTCCAGCAGATCGCTGACCAACGCTTCCAGTTTGGCACGGGTGAGTTTGATGTTTAGATGCTTGGGACCGCTGGCATCGGCGGTGATGAAGGGCAGATTCACATCGGTTTCCATTGAGGTCGACAGTTCCATTTTTGCCTTTTCGGCGGCTTCTTTCAATCGCTGCAGGGCCATTTTGTCACTGCGCAGATCGATTCCCTGATCCTTTTTAAATTCATCCGCCAGGTAATCAATCAACCGCAAATCGAAATCTTCGCCACCTAAATGGGTATCACCATTAGTGGCTTTGACCTCAAAAACCCCTTCACCGATTTCAAGGATTGAAATATCAAATGTTCCACCACCCAGGTCGAATACGGCGATTTTTTCCTCGCCCTTCTTGTCGAGCCCGTAGGCCAGCGATGCAGCGGTGGGCTCGTTGATGATTCTCAAAACATTCAGGCCCGCAATTTTGCCCGCATCTTTGGTCGCCTGGCGCTGGCTATCATCAAAATAAGCCGGTACCGTGATGACGGCATCGGTCACTTTTTCTCCCAGGTATTCTTCGGCGGAATGTTTGATATCGGCCAATACAAAAGAGGAGATCTCCGCCGGACTGTATTGCTTGCCCTTGATGTTGATGCGTATATCGCCGTTGGAAGCTTGTTCAATCTTAAATGGCAGGATCTTGACATCGCTTTGTACCTCCGGTGACGCAAACTTGCGACCGATCAGACGTTTGACCCCGAAAACCGTATTTTCCGGATTGGTGATTGCCTGCCGCTTTGCGATCTGGCCCACGAGGCGCTCGTTGCTTTCTGAAATAGCGACAATCGAAGGTGTCGTTCTTCCGCCTTCTGGATTTGTGATGACTTTGGCATCACTGCCTTCCATAACCGCAACACATGAGTTTGTGGTGCCGAGATCAATTCCAATAACCTTAGACATTTTCAATTACCTCCTTGCCATTCAAAATCTTTTTTACCAATGTGATGTATGCGTCTGGTGCTGCTAATTGATATTATGTTATTCAACGTTGTTTTTTGGTACGGCAACCACCACCATAGCCGGTCTTAGAAGCCGATCGTGAATCAGGTATCCTTTTTGAAACTCACTCAGCACGGTGTTTTCAGGATAATCATCGGTTTCTTCCCGCATCACCGCCTCATGAAACGCGGGATCAAATATTTCGCCTCGCGCCTTTATGGGTCTGACATTGAATTTCTCAAACACCCGCAACACTTCATTGCGGGTGAGGTTCAAACCCTCTATCAATTTTTTGTCCGTATTTTTCTCTTCTTTTGCGGAATTGATGGCCAGCTCTAAATTATCGACCACTGTGAGCATTTCTTTGAGCAAAGATTGATTGGCGTATTTCCGAAAATCCTCCATCTCGCGGGCGGATCGTTTTTTGTAATTCTCATAATCGGCTGAAACTCTCAGCAGCCGGTCGTGGGTTTCTGCGATCTCTTGCTCTTTGGCGGCCAGTTTGTCGTCCAACTCCTTCAGGGGATCGGTCGGCTCGACGCCGTCGTTTGCCGCAGTTTCATCCTTGCCCTTATCCGGCTCGTTTTTAACAGAATCTAGTTTTTTCGTGTCTTTACCCTCTGCAGATTCGTCTGTTTCAACATGGATCTTAATTTTCTTTTTATCTGACATAAGCCGGCGTTTTCTCCCGAATTTAAAGGAAATTGAAATACGTCGATTGAAAAGTAAGACACTTTAAAACGATGTCAAGAATGATTCGGCAGGGTTTTGAAGGCTGAAAAAATGGTTGTGCACCCGCTGTCGGATCTTTTATGGAAATGGCAAGGCATCGAAATGACCGGAATCGGTCCACGACACAAACTGCGTCACTTATCGCTGCTTCCTTCCGGATCTGACGAGGTTCGTGACCGTTTGTTGCGTGGCGCCCGATCAAAATGCTTCACGGCTTTCCATGTATAAGACCCTATAGAGGGAATTCAGCCCCGCTTAAGCGGATTTCGGGAATAGGGCACCGCTAGCTCCCCGCCTAGCACAACCGACTCCAGCATACTTTATAAACAGTATTTTTCAACAAAAAATTTGAGCGTTTCAAAATTAAAGAAGGTAACAACATTAAATGCGGCTTGCCGCGTTTTGTATTGACTTCTCGGAGTCCCTGCCATAGACCTTTAACATGTAGCATGAGGCTCGCATAGGCAAGAAGACGCATCTGATTTTTTAAAGCTAAGGTGCGTCTTCTTGCCTATGCAGGCCTCAGACTCGCCCTGTTGAATGCCTGCCCAATAAAATGCAAAGCCTATTTGATCAGGGCCGCTTCGCGGCCCCTCGTAGGCGATTCAGTAGGGCTCGTGCATAACTCAGGTATTAATTTTATGTCAAGAAAACACCCCGTCTTGTCAAATTCCGTCGTTGAAAAACAAATACTTCGAAAGGTTGACAAAACCCTGCATGCCCATTCCATGATTCAAATCGGAGATGCTGTTCTGGTGGGCGTGTCCGGTGGCCCGGATTCAGTGGCCCTGGTCCATATCCTGCACTCCTTGGCATCGAAATATGGACTGCGAATGGCGATTGCTCACCTGAACCATGGCCTCCGGCGAAACGAATCCGATCGCGATCAAGCGTTTGTGACCGCTCTGGCCAACCAATTTGAAATGCCCTTCTATGTTGAAAAGCAAGACGTGCGCCACTATCAAAAAAACCACCATCTGTCTGTTGAGGAAGCGGCGCGGCAGGTGCGCTACCGGTTTTTTCATCGCACCGCCGATCAATACGGTTATGATAAAATTGCGCTCGGACATCATGCTGATGATAACGCCGAGCAGGTACTGATGGCGATGCTACGCGGCAGCGGCCCACTGGGTTTAGCGGGGATGCCGCCGATGCGCCCTGATAACATAGTCAGGCCCCTGATCAACCTGCGGCAATCTGAAATCTTGGATTACCTTGCTGTCCGGGATTTGGACTATGTGGTGGATTCCTCCAATCGGGATTCGCAATTCCTGCGCAATAAGATCCGAAAGCGCTTGATCCCCAGGCTGCAGGCTGATTACAATCCCAAAATAGTCGATTCGCTCAACCGCCTGGCCTCAATTTTAGCCGCTGAAGAGGCGTGGATCGAGAACCATATCCGGCCCGTCTTTAGAGATGCGCTTGTATTTGAGCAACAGGACAGAATCGGGCTGAGCCTGGCACAATTGAAACAGAAGCCGATCGCGGCTCAAAGACGCTTGATCCGCAAAGCCATTCTACAGGTGAAAGGTAACCTGCGGCGAATTGCCTTTGCCCATATTGAAGCTGTATTGAGGTTGGCTCAGCAGGGGCCGCTTTGTGGCATGCTGGACCTTCCGGACGGCATCCGTGTTTGGCGGGATCAAGACATTCTGTCGGTATCGAAGGCGCAGCAAAAGCCGCGCCGCCCTGCCGACGGGCACCCGGTCACCTCAGTATCCGATTACGCGTATCAGCTCTCGATGGCCGGTGAAATTTTGATCAAAGAAGCAGGCCTGCAGATTCGGTTCACTGAAATTCCTATTAAGCAGGTCTCAGATTGGCACCCGACCGGACAGCGGATCGCCTTTTTGGACATGGATAAACTAAACTTTCCGCTGGTCATCCGGAATTTTCGCCCCGGAGACCGATTCTCACCGTTGGGTATGAGCGGTCACCAGAAGTTAAAGAAGTTTTTTAGCGATCATAAAATATCCACAACTCAGCGCGCGAAATGCCCGATTGTGCTCAGCTGCGATAAAATCATCTGGGTAGCGGGATACCGGCTGGACAACGCGGTTAAGATCGATCCGCAAACCCGCCGCGTGCTTAAAGCCGAACTTTTGCTTGCCTGAGGCGCGATGATGATTAAGTTCTCAGTAGTTTATGCGCCTAAATGCGTCTTCAGTACCGGTCGACATTTGGCACTTGAATTTTAATGTCAGGTAAAGGATACTGTTGAGAGATATTGAATATTGCAGATTGAATATTTAAATAAAATCCGGGGGAAACAAAATGATAGAATACCGATAATATTCAATATACAATATTCAATCGTCAATACGACGGGGAGGTAATTGTCTTTGAATCCATTTTACAAAAATCTGGCGTTATGGCTTGTCATCACATTGATGATGGTCATGTTATACAATCTTTTCAGCAAACAGAATTTAGCTGAGACCAGTATCAGCTATACCGATTTCCTGGCCATGGTGGATGATGAGCGGGTTAAGCAAGTGGTTATCCAGGGCCAGGAGCTTTTTGTGTCCGACGTCGACGGCAATCGACTCAAAGTGTTTGCGCCCGAGGACAGCGATCTGATCAAGATCCTGCGTAATAAAGGTGTTGTCATCAGCGCCAAGCCGCCATCTGAAAATCCCTGGTACATGTCCGTTCTGGTTTCCTGGTTTCCGATGATTGTTTTGATCGGCGTCTGGATATTTTTCATGCGTCAGATGCAGGCCGGCGGCGGCAAGGCGCTTTCGTTTGGTAAAAGCCGTGCCCGTTTGATGTCTGATCAGTCTGAAAGAGTCACCTTCGAGGATGTAGCCGGAATCGACGAAGCCAAAGAGGAACTAATTGAAATCGTTGAGTTTCTTAGAGACCCGAAAAAGTTCACGCGTTTGGGTGGACGCATCCCCAAAGGCGTCCTTCTGGTGGGCCCTCCGGGCTGCGGCAAGACCCTTCTGGCACGGGCTATTGCGGGAGAAGCCGGGGTGCCCTTTTTTAGCATCAGCGGTTCTGATTTTGTCGAGATGTTTGTCGGGGTGGGTGCATCCCGGGTCAGGGATCTGTTTGTTCAGGGTAAAAAGAATGCGCCCTGTATCATTTTTATCGACGAAATCGATGCTGTCGGTCGTCACCGCGGCGCAGGACTCGGCGGTGGCCACGACGAAAGAGAGCAGACTCTGAATCAGCTGCTGGTTGAAATGGACGGATTCGAATCCAATGAAGGCGTGATTTTGATCTCGGCCACCAACCGGCCCGATGTTTTGGACCCGGCCTTGCTGCGGCCCGGTCGTTTCGACCGGCAAGTTGTTGTGTCAATGCCGGATATTCGCGGCCGCGAAAAAATATTGCGCGTTCACATGCAAAAAACGCCCATTGACAAGGATGTGAATTCGCTTATCCTGGCCAAAGGAACGCCCGGTTTCTCCGGTGCGGATCTTGAAAACCTGGTCAATGAAGCGGCTTTACTGGCAGCCAAACGAAATAAAGAAAAAATCGGGATGGTCGATTTTGAGGATGCCAAAGACAAAGTCTACATGGGCCTTGAGCGAAAATCAAAAGTCATCAAGGAAGAAGATCGCAGAGTGACTGCCTACCACGAGGGTGGACACGCCCTGGTGGCGCGTTTCCTGCCCGAGACCGATACCGTCAATAAGATAACCATTGTACCCCGTGGGCGTGCAGCCGGTATGACCTGGTTTCTACCTGAAGAGCGGGACTTTAAATACAAGGATCAACTCCAAAGCGAGCTGGCGGTTGCATTCGGCGGCCGGGTGGCGGAAGAAATTGTTTTCAACCGTATCAGTACCGGTGCTGCCAATGATATCAAGCAAGCCACAGATCTTGCCCAGCAGATGATCAGGAGCTGGGGCATGAGTGATAAACTCGGCCCCCTCTCGTATGCCAAGGGTGAAGAGCAGGTCTTTCTCGGTCGCGAAATTGCCCAGCACAGGGACTATTCCGAAGCGACGGCCCAAACAATTGATGAAGAGATCAACAAGCTGATCAAAAATTCCTATGAGCGCGCCAGAGTGGTTTTAAACGAAAATCTGGATATTCTTCATAAGCTGGCGGAAGCGCTGCTCGAAAAGGAAACCGTTCTGGGCAAAGAGCTTGATGAGTTGATTCATTCCTTGCGACCCGGTATCGAACTCCCTTCAAGACCCCTAAACGAGCAAAAGACCACCGCGGAAACCGCCACCGATCAATCCTGATATGTCGGACTTTCCTAAAACATATCGCTTTTCATGGGCCGGTTTTGACATGGAATTCGGCCAGAGAACGTGTATCATGGGTGTGGTCAATGTGACACCGGACTCGTTTTCCGACGGCGGAAAATTTTTAACCCATGAGGCCGCGGTGGCTCAGGGTCGCAGACTGGCAGCTGACGGAGCGGATATCCTGGATATCGGGGGCGAATCAACCCGTCCCTTTGCTGATCCGGTTCCAGCCGACGCGGAAATCAAACGGGTGGTGCCGGTCATTGCAAGACTGGCCGATGAACTCTCCATCCCGATATCCATTGATACCATGAAAGCCGAAGTGGCCCGCCGGGCAATTGAAGCCGGCGCCTCGATTGTCAACGACATCTCAGCGTTGCGCTTTGATCCGGATTTGGGGGCGGTGGCCAGGGAATTCGGTACGCCGGTGGTGCTGATGCACATGCTGGGCAGCCCCAAAACCATGCAGTTGGCTCCATCCTATGATGATCTGATCGGCGATATATCGGTTTTTTTAAAGGCTGCGATCGTGCGGGCTCAACAACAGGGCATATCAAAATCAAACGTCATCATCGATCCGGGAATCGGCTTCGGCAAAACGGTATCGCATAATCTCCTGCTGCTCAGTCGGCTGCAATCTTTTACCGCCTTAGATGTTCCCATACTGGTTGGCCCTTCCCGCAAGTCCTTTATCCGAAAATTGTTAAAAGACGAGCATAGCGACGATATCCCGCCGGATACGCCGATCGTTGAAACCGGCACCCAGGCTGCAGTTGCCGCGGCTGTTCTGGGCGGCGCGCATATCGTTCGGGTTCATGATGTGGCCAAGACGCGGGCCACAGTTCGGATTTTAGATGCGATGAAAGCGGCCCAGGAAGAGTAAATGTCTCCCACATTGGGTTCATCAAAGGTTCAACATTCAAAGTTTCAGAGCTTCAATGAGTTGTTGATTAGTTTTATTAGTTTCATTGATTGAATTGGTTGGCCTAAACCGAACCCACTGAACGAATTAAACCAATCAAACCAATTAAACAGATGCAGCGATTGAAACTTTAAAACTGAACTTCGAACCCCGAACTTTGAACTTCTGATACCTGAAAATTGCTCAAGGAGTACATGTTATGCTTCTGGTAATTGACGTCGGCAATACCCATATGGTTCTGGGTGTTTATCAAGAAAACCAATTACAAAATGATTGGCGGATTCATACCGAACGCAACACGACCGAAGATGAGTTCAATGTGTTAATAAAAAGCCTGTTTACCGCTGACAACATCCATCTGGGTGATATTGATCAAACCATTATCTCTTGTGTGGTTCCACCGATGGTCACTATTTTGGATGCCTTCTGCCGCAAGTATCTGGGTCATCAGCCCCAATGGGTCGATACAAAAAATTGTGCCGGAATGCCCATTTTGTTAAAAAATCCCGGGGAAGTCGGTGCAGACCGTATCGTCAATGCCGTCGCCGCATTTCATCAATATCGCAAGAGTTTGATCGTGGTCGATTTCGGCACCGCCACGACCTTTGACGCCATTTCTGAAAGTGGCGAATACCTCGGTGGGGCCATCAGCCCCGGAATCGGAATCGCTTCAGAAGCGTTATTTTTAAAGGCGTCCAAGCTGCCACGGGTGGAAATATTTAGTCCTCCTGAAAACGTCATCGGCAAAGACACTATCGGGAGCATTCAGTCAGGCATTATATTTGGCTATGCCGGTCTGGTGGATGGAATTGTAAAGCGCATGCAACTTGAGATGGGAACTGAACCGAAAGTCATTGCCACCGGAGGTCTGGCCGAGCTTCTTTTTAATGTTTCCGAAACAATTGAAGTGGTTGAACCGGCGCTGACGCTCGCGGGCCTGCGTCTCATTGCCAACAATATAGTTTAACGCGTCCACTCAAACACCTGCGATTTTTCCTGCTATTTATGGTCTAAAATTTCAGAAGACAGAAAACAGAAGACAGATGGGTAAATACTGGAGGATGAAATATCTTGTCTGCCCTCTGTTCTCCGACCTCTGTCCCCTGACCTCTGTCATCTGACTTCTGAACTCAGATACCCCAAAAATCCATTGATGCTGTTTTGCAGGAAATATTCTTCCCGCGCCTGGACGTCTGATGGCAGCTGATCGAAAGCGGCCATCAGCCTGTCCTGCTTTAAGAGCTGCTGCAGGCATGCCGTGATACGATCCGTCTCATCGAATTTATTCATTTCAGCCTTGATCAGCTTTTCCCACAGCTGAAGTTGACGGCGATGGGTTTGCAGCATTTCGACAGCATCCGGATGGATGCCGAAATGCCCGTAGCAGATCGTTTGCGGACGGCAGGCAATGAGGGCATCGACGCTCTGCAGGGCATCGCCCAAAAACAACTTCGGCGGGGTGGCCGGGCGCAAATAAAACTTGCTCTTCGGCAGGGATAAGAAGACGCCTCCGCTTTCACCGGCAAACAGGTATTTCTCAGCTTGATAACTGACATGATGGGCCGCGTGCCCGGGTGTGATGATCGGGGTGATGGTTTCGGTCTGAAAATGGCTGGCCGCTTGAAGCCGATTCCTGGGCACCGGCTTTATCGGTCCGTAGGACAAGGCCATCGATCCTAATACTTTTTTTGTCCCTTTCCACAGGCGCGATGGTTCGACCAGGTGCGAAATGGCGTCTTGATGGCAGACGATTGGGGTTCGTGGAAATGATTCCGCAATTTCCCCGATGGCACCAGCATGATCCAGATGAATATGGGTTAGCAAGATATAATCCAGTTGACGGATATTTAATTCCTGCAACGTAAGCAGGAGGTCCGGCGCGCAGGCCGAAGGGCCCACATCAATCAGGCATGTGGCCCTGCCACGGTATAACCAGGCGCTGATAAATTCGTTAAAACCCTTTATCGGCAGTCTCAGCGGGATCAAAAAAAGATCATCCGCTATTTTTTGAGTCCTGGGAATCAATATCAATACCCCCGTATCATCAAGTCAGCACGTAATTAAACCGCTTTCCATAATAGTGTTCCGATATATGGAAGTGGGGCATAAGTGGTTGTAGAAAAGAACGGTGGAATATCAGAACGTTTTTTTGACAACCACTATAAAAGCAGGCATTTATCAATTCAGGTGTAAATGATTTCGCATGCAAAAAACATGATGAATATAAGGTGAGTATGTGATGGTAGTCAATTCGGAAAAAGGCCGTTTCCTTTTAAACCGGTTTAGGCTTTGCCGAGCTCCTTGAGGGTCCCCTTAAAAATCCGGTAGAAATACTCATTATCCGTAATTCCGCGGCTTAATATTTTACCAATGTCATCGATATTTTTGATGTTGATAATTAAATTGACGCTCTTATTCAAAGCCAACATGTTGTCCATCGTCCTAAAGCGGCTGCTGATTAAAGCGACAAACATAAAGCGACGCACGTTCATACTCAACCGTTCGAGATACAGCAATATGCCGTTGGACTCGGGATTGTCGGTATCAAAATGTTCATTGACGACAAACAGGTCGTAATTGTGATAGCGCATGCGCTTTAGTGCATCACGGGTGCTTTCAGCCTCGGTGATCTGGTACTCCAGAAGATCTAGAGCCTGGATGATCGTCTTACGAACCATTGGATTCGATTCGCATACCAGGGCGGTCAAGCCTTCTTCTTCGATAAAGTCAAATGGTTTCTCGGTGGCATCATAACTATTATTTGAACGGGTGGCGCGGCCGCCCGCCGAACCCTTTTGAGGCTTTAAGGTAATATAGCCTTTACATTTGGGACAGGCAACGGTGGTGCGCTTGCCGGCGGGTATTTTTTCATCCGATATTTTGAATTTGCTTTGACAATTATTACAGATAATATCCATAGTGTTAAATCCTTGATTTAATATAAAGCAATCCCTTTTAAAAAATTAAACGCTCAACTTAAATTACACGGATTTTGCATAATTGCGATCGATTTCAAGATCTGCGATATCGGTGGTTGCCTCTCCGCGGGAACTCTTAATGGAGTCGATGCCGCGACCCACGGCTCCCTTATGGGAGCAATAGCCTAGCGCCGTATCCTGGGTAATCAAACCCTGTTCATACAGACCGATAATGTGCTGGTCGAAGGTAATCATGCCAAAGGCATTGCTGGCTTCCATGATTTCGTAAAATGTTTTGCCTTCCGATTCACCATTCAAGATCAGATCTTTGACCCTCAGATTGGAACCCAAAATTTCGAAGGTTGCCACCCTGCCGCCGCCGACCTGGGGAAGTAGCCGCTGGGAGACAATCCAGCGCATGGTGTCAGCCAGGCGGATGCGGATCTGTTCAGCATCTTCGGTGGTAAACATACCCAGGAGACGGTTGACCGTCGAGCCGGCATCCACGGTATGCAAGGTCGATAAAACGAGGTGGCCGGTCTCTGATGCTCGTAAGCCGATTTCGATCGTCTCACGATCGCGCATTTCGCCGACCAGAATCACCTTGGGGGCCTGCCGCAAAGCGGCTCGCAAGCCATTGGCATAGTTATCAAAATCCAGTCCCAGTTCGCGCTGGTTGAAGGTGGATTTTTTATGGGGATGCTGATATTCAACCGGATCTTCCAGGGTAATAATATGCACGGATTTGTTTTCGTTGATTTCGTCAAGCACGGCCGCCAGGGTGGTAGTTTTACCGGAACCGGTGGCGCCGGTGACAAAGACGATTCCGTTGACTTCCTTGGAAATCTGAAACATGGTTTTGGGCAGTTCGCGTTCCTCGATGGTCGGGATTTTAGACTCCAGTTTACGCAATACGATCGAGATATTAGCGCCCTGGGAAAATATGTTGACCCTGAAGCGCGCTTTGCCGGGCAGACTGTAAGACATGTCGCAGGAGCCGGCTCTCAACAGTGCTTTGGTCAGGCGGCGGTCCTGGTTGATAAGATTCAGGGCGATGACCTCTGTTTGAAAGGGGGTCAGTGCCTTGAAATTGGGTTTAAAATCAACAGGTATTAATTCACCGGCACTTTCCACCTGCATCGGTTTGCCCACGGTAAAGTTAAGGTCGGAGACCTCCCGATGATAATCCAGCATTTTTACCAAAAGATGGTCGATTTCCTGTTTTTTCATGATACGGCCTGTGCTTTTTTAGGTAGTGGGTTAGCGAACCAAATGATGTTCCAGAAATCACCACAAAGCACACGAAGATGCACCAAGATTAAAAGTTATTATCTATCCTTTGTGTCCTGCGTGACCTTTGTGGTTAAACCTCATTATGCACAAAAAAATACGTCTACTCAATTTGTCTCTATCAGACCTCGGTAAAGTCAGTTGGTGGCGTTTTGAGCAAAGGTCTGAATCTTGCCTTTTCATTGGCTTTCGCATAGGCTTCATCGGCACTGACTTTACCGTTTTGGAACAAATCCATGATATAGTCATCCAGCAGAATCATGCCGTATTTTTTCCCGGTTTGAATCATAGACGGTATCTGATGGGTCTTGCCTTCACGGATGAGATTGCGAACCGCTGGATTGGCGATTAAAATTTCAAGGGCCACGATCCGGCCCTTGTGATCAACGCGTTTAAAGAGGACCTGTGCGATCACAGCCCGCAGTCCGTCGGACAACGTTGAGCGGATCAAGGGTTGTTCGTGAGAAGGAAATACCTCGATGACACGATCCACGGTTTTATAAGCGCTGGATGTGTGCAGCGTGGAGAAAACCAGATGCCCGGTTGAAGCGGCTTCGACTGCCAGCGAGATGGTTTCAAGGTCCCGCATTTCGCCAACCAGAATAATATCCGGATCTTCACGCAGGGCACCGCGCAGCGCGCTAGAAAATGTTTCGGTATGCATACCCACTTCGCGGTGGTTGACGATGCACCCCTGGCTCTGATGAACAAATTCGATGGGGTCCTCGACCGTTATGATATGATCCTTGCGCGCGCGGTTGGCCACATCTATAATGGATGCCAGGGTGGTAGATTTGCCGCTGCCGGTGGGTCCGGTTACCAGAATCAGGCCTCTGGGGAGAGTGGCCAATTTTGACACGACCGGCGGCAGGCCCAGCTGTTCGGCGGTCATAATCATGCTGGGTATTTCACGGAAGACGGCGCCCACGCCATTTCTTTGCATAAAAAAATTGGCGCGGTAACGGGCCAGACCGGGGATCTCGTAAGCAAAATCGATATCGCCGGTTTCCTCAAATGTTTTAACTTTGTGCTCAGGAGCGATTTCATAGAGCATGGCCCTGAGGTCATCGTTATTGAGGACTTTATATTTGATCCGTTCAATATCGCCTCTGATTCTAAGCGCCGGGGGCTGACCGGAAGCCAGATGAAGGTCGGAAGCTCCCTGTTCATTCATCAGTTTAAAAAATGCATCAATTTTTGCCATTAACCGCTCCTGGTTTCACAACTATCGTGTTTGCGAATCTTTTCAGATCAACCGTGTAATATCTTCAAACCGTTTTCTGCAAACGACTCTCACACGCATACAGTGAGAGTCCTCTGAGAGAATATTTAGTTTTATTCGGATAAAACCGCCTGAAACGAAAGCTGACCCTTAGACGAGAACTAAGATTTGAGCGCATGCCGCGCATCCTGCGGTCAGCACCCGTGCATTCGTTTCAGGCGGTTTTAAGGAATTTCCCGGTTTTTGGAATCGGAATTTCAAATTGACTTTTTGAGCAACTTGATTTTGTCATCTTCTTCGTCCGATTCTTTAACGCCTTCTTTTCCGATTTCGAGCAATCTGGAGTGGGCTTCGATGATCGAACTGATCTGAACTTCGATTTGCGTCCGCTGTCGTTTCAACTCTGAGATGTCCTCATGCAGTTGCGCCAGGCGATTGTGAGCTTTATTGAGGATTTTTTCAGCTTTCACTTCAGCTTCAGCGATGATCAGTTCGGCTGATTTACGGGCATTGTCCTTCATCTGGTCCAATACTTTTTGAGAATTAAGCAGCGCTCTTTTGAAGGTTTCTTCCCGTTTTCGATATCCCTGAATCTCCAGTTCCAACCGCCGGACTTCGTCCCTCAGATTCTGGTTTGTTTTCTGTAAAGTTTCGAAGGTCTCAGCCATCTGCTCAAGGAATGCATCAACCTCTCGAACGTCAAATCCGCGAAATCGGGTTTTAAACTGCTGCTGTTGAATATCAAGGGGGGTAATTTTCATTGGCGTTCACCTGCCTTTCATCTTATCCTAAGGACTCAGCCAAACCTTCCAAACTGTTGACCACAAATATTCGCAGGAAGATAATGATCAGAATCACAACAATTGGAGAAAAATCGATCCCGCCGTACATCATCGGCAATCTTTTGCGGATTTGATACAGGACCGGCTCCGTTACGTTATGAATGAAACGCACGATCGGGTTGTACGGATCCGGGCTTACCCATGACAGTACGGCGCGGGCTATCGTGATGAACATGAAAAATACCAGTACATAATCCACCACCGTTGCCACCGCCACTAACAGATTTCTAAATACGAGCATGATAATCCTGACCTTTTTAATTTGAGCAATGAATTTTACGGTAAAGTCGATTCAGGTGCTTAAAATTAAAACCATAATCCACGATAAGTCAAGATTTTTCACGCAAAATCAAAGAGTAAGACGCCATGCTGTATCCGTGTGGCTACCGTCTTTCACCGCTTTCCATATTAATATTAAAAAATACTGAATTGCGGTGTAAGTGGCTGTCGAGAAAAACTTAAGAATAGCGAAACGTTTTTTTTGACAATCACTAAAAAGCAGATTTGCCATTTCCTGTCTGGCGGCGTTGCTTTAAACATCCCCTTGAAAAGATACCGCAGCTTTTGATATTTTGTGACGTTTTTCCGCCTGAAACTCTCTTTTATTGACAAAGAACGAGGCTCTTGGGCCATTTGACTTCACATTTAATATCGGACTGCAACCCGAAAAACTTGAGCCCGGATACGTGAAGCACTTGCGGCGATTTTTCATATTTTTAATGGGATATAGTTGATGATTATTAAGAATATCACATCCTTAACTGGATTGCAAATATTCGCTTGCATATCGGCAGGAACGCGGGTCGTTTTGATTATCTGGGAAAAAGAGCATAAGGAAGGGCCGAAGCGCTGGGTCTTTTGGCGTGGAGCAAGGGGCAACGTGCACGGGGTTAACTTAATAGATAGAGAGATGTCACACCATGCGCCGTGCTCCATGCTCCTTGCAAGTGACGAGCTTACCCGCCGGCAATCATCGGAATCAAAAAGACGTCGGCATCATCGGGAACGAATGTATGCTCGAAATTGGGTCGCGTAACATACTGCTGGTTTATCCGAACAACGGCATAGGGATGTGGATCCTTAAGCTCATCGAGCAGGTCTGAAACTGTCATACCTTCATGCCAGGCCATCTGCTTGCCGGCCACCTGAATCATGAATTCACACCGTTGGCCCTGAGCAATTCCACGACTTCATCAAAATCGATTCCGAGGCGTTTGACCGTTTTATGCGTCGGAATCCCATCCGGTGTCCATCCTCGGCGCTTATAAACGGCATCTTTGAGTTTTTCGTATTGCTCTTCGCGCTGTTTGCGCAACTGGGTCAGTTTTTCAGCGGTACTTTTTCCGTCAATATCCGCTTTGTAAATTTCGGCCAGCTGCTTATCGTAGCGTTCGGCCCGGGATTCATATTCCGTTTCGGTGACGGGACCCACCGCCCGGTAGGGGAGATCATCGTGCTGGCGGCGGCCAAAGCCCATTCGCAGGTTAAAAATCCGCTGAAAGTTATAAACGCTTTCACTCATTTTAATCAGGTCGTCGGGGTCGACTTCATTGCCGGTAATGGCACTGAAATAATCCGCATACCACCGGACATGTTTCAAGACCTTAGCCGGCTCGGCAGTGTCTTTGTTGTCTTCGGGGATAATGTCGTTCCAGGGCAGCTTGCACAGGCCGCAGAGCCCGAACCAGGTTCGAAACATGGGAAACCAGTGCAACGCTTCGGCTTTCTGCTCGAAAGTCGGCATAAAGTTATGAACCATATCCAGGAAAATCAGCCAGGCCTCATCATGCTGGGGGCCCTTGAGCGCCAGTCCGTAGCCGCCCTGCTGGGCCAAAGATTCCTTGGTCATGTATTCTGAAAATTCCAACCCTTTAGCCTCCATTCCGATGTCCTGCATGATCGTCGCATCCGCGCCGAAATCCTTTGCGAAAAGGGCTTTCATTCTGCGGACGCCCTGGCCAACGATTTGACCGAAGCCCTCTCCAGCCGCCATTTGATGCACGATCTCCAGAGCAGCGTCACGGTTGCCGAAATGAAGATCCAGACCGCCGGTATGGCTTTGGTCGATCAGTCCCATTTCAAAGCACTCCATCACAAAGGCAATGCCCGTGCCCACAGATATCGTATCCAGACCGTAGGCATCAGAATAAAAATTCATCTCTGCCACCGTGTGCGGATCGAATATACCCAGATTCGAGCCGCAGCCGGCGATGGTTTCATATTCAGGCCCATCGACAAAAACTTTTTTACCTTTGTACGGTCCGGTCAATGGAACAAAATCTTTTATTCCGTGCGAGCAGGCCACCGTGCAGCCCATCCAGCAGCCGTCAAAGCCCGGATCAAACATGCGCCGGTAAACTTCCTGGCCTAGGTTGGGGGCCTGGGTGTGTTGGCCGTAACGAAAATTATGGGTCGGCAGCAGGTCGTGATCATTCATAATGGTAACCAGGTGGGTGGTGCCAATTTTGGCCATTTCGTTTTGCTTGGGATCCAGTTCAACAATTTCACGGGAATGCTGCTTGGCCACATTTTTCAAGCGGGCTTTGTCCGCCGGCTTATTAGTATCGGCGGTGACATTGTTCCAGCAGGCGACTACGGCCTTCAAACCTTTGTCGGCGAAAACGGACCCGACACCGCCCCGGCCGGCCTGTTTGTAGCGGGCGCGTTTGCGTTTGGAGTCATACCAGGTAAAATTTAGGCAGCCGATCAAGGTGTTTTTAGCCCCGGGGCCTGTTGATACCACCGAAATGTTGCGCGGTTTCCCCTGGGCAAAGTGCTCGGTTAAAATGGCAGACAGCTCATAGGCATTTTCCGGCAGACCGCTGGTTTCGAAAAGCTGAATCTTTTGGTTGACGCCGTCAATAAAGACGACCATCTCTGCGGTCGTTTTGCCCTGGATTTCCAGGGCATCGAAGCCGGCGAATTTAAGGTAAGGGCCGAAATAACCGCCGACGTTAGAATCGATTACCGATGCGGTGGTCGGCGACAGGGTGGCCACGATGCTTTTGCCGGAACCCGGATAAATAGGGGTTCCCCCCAGCGGGCCAGCCGCAATACAGAGGGCATTTTCAGGATCATTCCAGCGGGTGGAGGGCTGAACCGCGTTCCACAGCAGCCAGAGATCATAGCCTTTGCCGCCGATAAACGTTTTTTTGGTTTTCTCGGCGACCGGTTTAATTGCAATTTGAGGGTCCGAAAGATTGATATATAAGGTCTGGTCGGTGTAGCCATTTTCCATTTCGGGTCTCTTGTAATCTAAGGTTTTTGCGTCTTTGAAATCATAATCCGGCATGTGTTTGCTCCTAAATAAATAATGGGTTTGCCATAAATACTATTTATACCGCTTTCCATAATAGTGTTCCGATATACGGAAGTGGGGCATAAGTGGTTGTAGAAAAAAACGTTTGAATACCGGCACGTTTTTTGACAACCACTTGCCGATTCGCAATCAAGCTTCAATCTTCGATAATTCAGGAAATTCGCTAGCCCGCCGCAAGAATCATGCAATTCAGCATGCGTAGCAATGTGCCGGCCGCAAGGCCTACTTGAGCGCTTCCTGGCCCTTAAATATACGGTAGGGCGAAAACGCTTCTAAAATTATTTGATCATCGGCGGTGGTTTGTTCCGCAATCAACCGGGCAACCACTTCCCCGGCCCCCGGTCCGAGCATCAACCCCTGGCCGCACATACCCGTAATATGCAGCAAGCCCCTGATCTGGCGGTTCCATCCCACCAGGGGAGAGCCGTCCGGGGTCATCGGATAAAGACCGCGCCAGGTCCGGCGCACCCTTAAGTTTTTCAGCCGCGGCAGCAGATGCACCAGGCGGGCACCTACCTGGGGTAGAAATTCAGCGGTTTCGCCTTTGTCGGTACCGATGATCGGCGGATCGGGGGTGATACAGAATATTACCTGTCCGTGCAGATTCTGGTAGAAATAAAAATTCTTAGATCCCGACCCGGGGCGGATGTCCACCACCATGCACTTAAAAAACGGCCTAACCGGTTCCGTGATGGCGCCTTCGTGGGAATCCGGTACCACCTTCAGGTCAATGCCGACGGTCCGGCCCAGTTCCGGTGAAAAAGGCCCGGCCGTATCAACGATGATCGGAGCACTGTATTCAGACTGTTCGGTCTCCACGCCGACGACGCGGTCATTCTCAACCCGTATGTTGCGAACGCGCTCCTTAAAATGAAATGCGACGCCCAGATCGACGGCCCGGTGATAAAAAGCATTAACGGTCAGAAGCGGAGAAATCGACCCATCATCCGGTGAGAAGGTGCCGCCCCGCAACCTCTGGGGATTGATACCGGGTATGATTTGCTGGATGCTGTCCGGCCCCATGAAATCTATGTTGAGCCCATATTTCTTCTGGACGGGCAGCAGTTTTTTCAGCACGGTTTCATCCTGCTGGCGATAAACTGGAAAGGCATATCCGCCCGGGAGCCATTCGATGTTATCGCCATGCAGGTCCTGCCAGGTTGCAAGAATTTCAAGGGACCGCCGGCAGGTCAGTATTTTGGCAGGATCCGAATGGGTTGCCCGGATGCCGCCGATGGCGTGCTTGTTTTCGCCCTGTCCCGGTGACGGGTGCATATCGATCACACGGGTCTTGATACCAAGTTCACCTAACGCCAGGGCTGTCGGCACGCCCACCGATCCGGCCCCAACAATGATAACATCACTTGTTTTCAAGGCGACCTCCTCCGTGTGCCCCGGCCAGTATGCCAATCGGAACCTCGACAAACAGGGGCCGATCGACGCGATCCGTTACCGTGCCCAGATCGATGCCTTCTTCCTGAAAGATCCGCCAGATCATTGGCCGGCAGGTTTTTGAGCCGCAGGCACCCATGCCGGCGCGGGTTAATGCTTTTAGCTGATTGATATCTCTGACGCCCTTGCAGATGGTCGCTTTGATTTCACCGGCCGTTATGCGTTCGCAACGACAGATGATGGCGTCATCCGGTGGCAGCTCTTTTTCATATATGAGGGAAGGCTCGATTTGTTGGTCCTGCACCCAGATGCCCATAGCTGCTTTTGCCACTTTTTTAGCAACTTTAATCTGTACCAGCAAAGTGCCCGGATACTTGCGTCGGGTCGATACTTTCTCTACGGGATAATATCCCAGGATGGCCCCGTCCACATCGGTAACCGGGACTTTCTGCCCGACCTCAACCCGCTCGCGCCAAATTTCATAAGGCAGGGTGACCAGGGGGTGCTCGGGGTCATCCCGATAGTCGACCAGAATCATCGACAGCCCCGGGCAAACAGCCACACAACTGCCGCAGCCGGTACAGGCATCTAAATCGATGATATAAGGCAAGCCGGTGATTTCATCACGCTCGGTTCGAATGGCACCGACCGGGCATACCGACGTGCAAGGATTGCAGGGCACCTCCTGGTAGCAATGGAAAATCGGAAATACCCCTTCTTCCCGGTTCGGCTGTTTACGACTCACGGCAGAACCGGGTTTGGATTTTAAAATAGTGGCTTTTTCATTCCACTCCGCGGGGATCTCGCCGACCGGCAATCCAAGTGATTGTGCGATTTTCAAACCCTCTATCTTGCCCGTGAACATCGCCGCCGATGCCTCGGCAATTTCCTGGGCGTCTCCGGCACAAAAGACATCCATGCCCCACTGGCGGGCTTTTAAATAAAATTCGTTGACTTCGGCCAGTCCGACGGCGATCAGTACGGTATCCACCGTAAACGTTTTGTGGGTGCCTGGAACCACCTGCCAGTCCTGATCCAGGCGGGCAATGGTGACCGATTCCACCTTATCCTGTCCAACCGCAGCCACAACGGTGTGACCGGTTAAAATCGGCACACCCAACCGTTTGAGTTTATCGGCATGAACCTTGTATCCGCCGACCTGGGGCAAGGCCTCGATGAGGGCCGCCACTTCGATGCCGGCCTGGATGGCATGGTAGCCGGCGATGAGTCCCACATTGCCGCCGCCGACGATAAGTACCTTTTCCGATGATTTGATCAGATCGCGGTTGACCAACGTTTGAAACGCACCGGCACCGTAAACCCCCGGCAAGGTGTTGCCCGGAAACGACAACATCTTTTCCCTGGCACCGGTGGCAATCAACAGCTTTTTAGGTTTAATTTGCTGATAGCGTCTGCGCTTAACCCCCTTAACGGCGCCAATAATTTTATCTGAAAAAACACCGACCGCCGTGGTATTTAACCAGAATTCAACCGAGGCGAGTTTGTTTATCTCTTCTTTTAATATGGTCGCGATCTCAAAACCGCGGGTTCCAGCGTAAGAATCTTCGACCGAGCCGAAAAATTTATGGGTTTGCAGAACCAGTTTCCCCCCGGGCCGGTCTTTATCATCGAGAATCAGGGTTTCAACACCGAGCCTGCCCAGTTCCACCGCCGCGGCCAGTCCCGCCGGGCCGGCACCGATGATCAAAACGTCTACTTTTTTTACAGCCGCTGAATGAATTTGCGGCTCGACATCATCTTCCGGCAATTGGGGCAAACCCTCAACACTTTCGACGACCATGCCCTCCGCCAGCGGCGTCATGCACGACTTGACCGGCAGACCATCGGCAATAACCAGGCATTGGGAGCACTGCCCATTGGCACAGAACAAACCCTGGGGACTGTTATCCTTGGGATGGTGTCCGAATATTTGAATGCCGTTGGCAAAAAGAGTCGACGATATCATTTCGCCTTCATATCCAGTCAGCTTTTTGCCATTCCAGGCAAAGGTAATTTCTTTATTTTCAGGAATCTCCAGAATGGGATGCTTGGTGATGCGCTTAAGGGCCATGATTTGGTACCATTAATATTTTAAAATAATTTGAATGATCATTAAACCGAATTGATTTTATTCAAATTTTAAATCCGAAGCACGAAACCCGAAATCCGAAACAAATCCGAAATTATACCGCTTGTCATAATAATGTTCTGAAAAAAATGATGGCGGCATAAGTGTTGTAGCAAAAAAACGTCCCGCAATCGGAACGTTTTTTTGACAACCACTATAAAAAGAGCAAAATTCAAAACGCTGAAATTCGAATTTAGGATTTTGAAATTGTTTCGAGTTTCGATATTCGGATTTCGAATTTTTTGTGATCGTCATTAGAAAATGGCCGTCAGGGTATTTGTGGTTTTATGTTTTCAGCTGCGTAGTTATCCTTTTTTGCCTGTTCTCTGCTTTTCATATACTGATTGAACCTGTGAACATGGTCGCGGGCCAGCTGGCGAGCATGGTCGGCCTGGCCTTTTTCAACCGCCTGCACCAGATCGCATAGGTCCTGATAGTTTTCCTGCAATTCGCGTTCATCCATGGAAAGAAACTCGTCATAATAGCGATGGATGTTGTCGTGGACGGAATGCAGCACCGATATGTAAATTGGATTTGCCGTAACCTGTGCCAGGGTCATGTGGATGCGTTTGTCAATTTCAATAAATGCATTTCGTTGCGAAAGGCCCGCATCGATGCACTTGCGGGCCGCGCCTAATAGTTCGGTGAGCTTGTCGATGTCTGCCGCCGAACTTCTTGCGGCTGCACGGGCAGCGACAATCCCCTCCACATCTTCACGAAATTCAGCTAGATGATTCAGTGAAACCTTTTGAGACCGGATTAACAACGCCAGACCTTCGCTAACCTGATCGGCATTTAGGTCTTTAACCACCGAACCGCCGCCCACCCCGAGTTTGATTTCGATTAAGCCCTTTTGCTCCAGAACCCGCAGCGCTTCGCGCAATGTACCGCGACTGATATTAAACGTGTCTTTGAGCTGCCGCTCGGACGGCAGCGTGTCTCCGGTCTTCAGTCGTCCGTCGAGGATGGCTTCCTGGATTTGCGCGACGACATCCTGAAAAACCTTGGTTTGTTTGGCGGCCTGGAACATAGGCGCATTTCCTTAAAAATAAAAATCAATCACGAAAACACGAAAGGGAAAAATCACGAAATTTTATTTAATTTTTAGTGTTTACATATTTTTATGCTTTCGGGGAAAGAATATCACATCAGTATCATAGAATGGTTAGACCATTATAATATTTAAATTCTCTCATGTCAATAAAACTAAACGAATTTTTCCTACACAATCGCTAACGATAATTTATTTAGGATAGGTTCAGATTATTTCCTTGACTAAAATCAGGACAGGCTTTAATTTGCAGAAATCTCAGGAGAAAATTACACGATCCATGCCATCTAGCCGGCGAGCCCGGGCGGGGGCCGACAGTTTTTCAGCGTTTTGTGTGATCAAAATTAGCCGATCGGAGTCTTGCATTATGTTAAGAGACAAACAAATTTGCATTATTGGTACGGGCAATATGGGAGAAGCTCTCATCAGCGGTCTAATCAGCTCGGCGTCATCCAAGCCCAAAAATATCATTTGCACAGATATTCATGAGGCCAAACTGAAAGCCATACGGGAAAAATACGGGGTTCAAACAACACCCAAAAATCTGGATGCAGTTGCCGATTCAGACATTGCTATTTATGCCGTCAAGCCCCAGATCATGGCGGCCGTTCTCAACGAAACTGCCGAAAAACTCGATATGTCCAAACTAATTATTTCGATTGCCGCCGGTGTTCCCATGGAAGCCATCGAGTCCTGTCTGAACAAAAAACTGCGTCTCATACGGGTCATGCCCAACATTGCAGCGGCGGTTAAAGAAGCGGCCACGGCAGTTGCGGCCGGAAAACATGCCACAGATGAGGATATCAAGCTGGCGATGACCATTTTCAATTCCATCGGTAAGACAGTTTTTATTCCTGAAAATTACCTGATGGATGCGATTACCGGGTTGAGCGGCAGTGGTCCGGCCTATATCTTTTTGATCGTTGAAGCCATGGCCGATGCCGGTGTCAAAGTAGGTTTGTCACGCCAGGAAGCCCTCTTTTTGTCCGCCCAGACGGTTTTGGGGGCTGCCAAAATGTTGATGGAGACCCAGGAACACCCGGGCCAGCTCAGAGATCGGGTGACTTCGCCGGGAGGTACGGCGATTGCCGGTCTGGCCACCCTGGAAAGTGGTGGATTGCGCACCACCCTGATCAATGCGGTGGAGGTAGCAACAAATCGCTCCCGGGAACTGGGCCAAATGATGATAAAAAATTTCTCCAATAATTGCCCCGCCGATCCCTCGGCCGGCAGGTGATTACCTGGAGATCTCAACTCCCGGATTTGCCACCGATAGAAATTAATGTTAAAGTTTACTAGATCAAATTGATCCAACGGTTAACAAATTCAACACCATCGATAGGATGAGAATGAAGTTCAAAGCCTCCGGTCTCGTCGTACTGTTCTTATTTATTTCAGTGTTTATTTTCATTAACGGTTCTGCATCTTCAACCGGGATTCAGTGGCATTCTTATGATGACGGAATGGCGCGCGGCAAATTTGAAAAAAAGAAGGTGTTTTTACATTTTACCGCAGCGTGGTGCTATTATTGCGGTGTAATGGAGAAGGAGACGTTTAAAGACCCGGCGATCATCTCATTTTTAAATGAAAAGTTTATTTCCATCAAAGTCGATTATGACAAAGAATCAGGCACGTCTGACATCTACGCTGTCAGGGGCCTGCCGGATACCATATTTTTAGCGGAAAATGGCAGCATCATCGGGCGCCGCCCCGGATATATACCGCCGAATGTAATGAAATTCATCTTAAAAACAATTCTGGAAGAGCGTGCTCAGGATTAATCATCTTCTTTTGAATTTACCGCGCCGTGACACCACGATCACCCCGCCGAGGGGACTGCTTTAGATACCACCGAGCCGCCAAGCGAGGGCCGCATCGCATTAACATCTAATTCTAACAATAGGATTTGAAACCATCGATTATCAGCGTCTCAAAGAAGTCATCCATAATTCCCGTCCAATGGGGTTCCCCGCATATCAAGCGCGTGTGCCCGCGTGCGTGTTTTTGCTGCTTTTTAACCGGCCGGATCCTTACATTTTGGCTATTCAAAAGTCGGATACGGAAGGTTATCCCTGGCGCAACCAGGTGGCCTTGCCGGGAGGTCACATGGAAAGTACGGATCCCAGTCCGGTTGCAACTGCCTTTCGGGAACTGGAAGAAGAGCTGAAAATCAGCAAGGATCAGGTCGATTTTATCGGTTCCCTCGGGCACTTCCAGACCCTCACCCGGCCCAGAGACATCGAGGCTTTTGTAGGGCTCTGGAACCGTAAGGGGCCGGTTCGTTATGATGCAACCGAAATCGCCAGAATTTTAGAAATTCCGCTGAATACACTTATTAAAACGCATCAGGTTAAAAACTATCATGCGTTCAGGCCGGATATTCGCGAGCTTGAATATCCTTTCGGAGATGTCATCATATGGGGGGCGACGGCTCGAATACTTTACCATTTCATAGAGCTCATCTATCCTCTGATAGACGACAGTGATGACGATAGCGAATAACGCAAAGCGTAAATTTTAAGGTTGAATTCATAGAAAAGATGGATAGTTTTTTTGACAACCCCTCTAAGTGGAGTCGTTATCGATTGGGTTTTTGGGTATAGCGTTTAATCAGGCGGATGGTTGTCGTGGCGATGATCGCGACGCTCATGGCAAGCAATACGGCGGGTACCCAAATGAATCCATGGTAGGAAGCGTTCTCCCTGGCGACCGCCAGGCCGGCGGCTGCAAATAAAAACACCAGCAGCATAAACAAGACCACAATAATGTAAGCTGTGGTAGAATTGTACCAGGGGATGACCGCTTTTCTGAAAACCGGATTTTTGTCAGCAGGCATTGGATTGATTTTACCTGAATCTTGCATGAAAATTAATGCGAAATTGAGATTGCATACGAAAGCCTCCGACTTGTCCGCCTGTGGCGGACTCGTGCAGAATTCAAGTTTAACTTACTCATCTTATCGATCTCAACGTGAAAAATCAAGGTGTGGTCATGTATCGAAAAACAAATGGGAAAAGAAATTCATATGCTTTGCCGGGCCGATGTTGTATCGGCCTTGTGGTGCTCGGTTTATTTTGGAGCTGTGCAGGGAAATCCGATAAAGTGCTGATCCAAGATACATCAAAGGACCTTAGGCCGGGCACCATAATTTCGGCAGAAACCCGGGAAGCAGTCACCTTTGATGAAATGATGGAAGATCTTAACCGCCATCAAATTATTTTTATCGGCGAAGAACACACCAGTGCTTCTCAGCACTCCATTCAGTTAAAAATCCTCGAGGCCGCCTTTAAAAACAACCATGCCCTTGTCGTTGGGATGGAAATGTTTGATCGCTCCTACCAGCCGGTACTGGATTTATGGTCTGCCGGGGTTCTGGAGGAAGAAACATTTTTACGAAAAACACACTGGTATGCAAATTGGCGCTATGATTTTGCTTTGTATCGGAATATCTTTTTGTTCATCAAGCAAAACAGAATCAAACTGGTGGCCCTGAATATTCCTTTTCACATCCCTGGCCGTATCCGCGTTGGTGGCATTGAGAATTTATCCGATAGCGATAAAAATTATTTGCCCAAAGAGATCGACACCGCCAATACGGCACATCGAAATTACGCCAGAGCAATATTTGATCAACACCATTTTACCAGTCGTGTCAAATTCGATGATTTTTACATGGCCCAGTGCGTATGGGATGAAATCATGGCGGAGTCGATTGCGGCTGATCTTGGAAACAAAAAGGTCATTGCTCTGGTCGGCAACGGTCATATTCAATACAAATACGGCGTGCCGGACCGCACCTTTCGACGCACCGGGGCCTCATTTCGAACGATTTACCTGGCTTCGGCGGGGGAAGAGGTTGAGCTGAATATTGGGGATTTTATCTGGATAACTGCTGCTAAATGATATATGGATGGGCGTCTTTGGCCGATGGCTTTATAGTGGTTGTCAAAAAAACGTTCCGATTGCGGGACGTTTTTTTGCTACAACACTTATGCCGCCATCCTTTTTTTCGGAATATTATTATGACAAGCGGTATACTTTCCCATAATGATGGTTGGGATAATCCCGCTTATTTTTAACCTGCTATCTTGCAAGTTGCTATGGAAATTAACGCTTCCCTTGCAAATATCATTCTGGACGCATTATCCGCGCATATCGCGATATTGGATGAGAACGGGGTTATCTTAAAAACTAATCGCGCCTGGCAGAATTTTGCCGGTGAAAATCGATTGCAGAACCCTGCGGATGCATCAGCGATGAACTATCTGTCGGTCTGCGATTTGGCAAAAGGCGAAAACTCGAAAGAAGCCAAGCTCGTTGCCGAGGGCATCCGATCCGTTATTAAGGGGAAGATCGACGAATTTCTGCTGGATTATCCCTGTCATTCGCCAACCGAAAACCGCTGGTTTTACATGCACGTTACCCGTATACCCGGCCTCGGCCCCATGCGCGCTGTCGTGAGCCATGAAAACATTACCGCCCTGAAGCTGGCGCAGGAAGCACTTAAAGCTCACGAGCAGGAGCTTGAGCTGAAAACCCAACATCTTGAGGAAGTCAACACGGCTCTAAAAGTATTGCTGCAACAGCGCGAGAAAGATAAAGCCGAGCTGGAAGGCAAGGTGTTAAAAAATATCAACGTATTGATTTCGCCTTATGTAGCTAAACTGAAAAACAAAAATCTTAAATCCGGTGAAAGAGCGCTCATTGATATCATCGATTCCAACCTCCAGGATATTGTTTCCCCGCTGTTGCAGCGGCTCGTAAACGCTAAAATTATTTTGACACCCCAGGAAATCCAGGTGGCGGCGCTCGTTAAAGAGGGCAAATCCAGCAAAGAAATTGCCGAGATCCTAACGGTTTCAGAGACAACGGTCAGTTTTCATCGTAAAAATTTAAGGAAAAAGCTCGGTCTGGATAATAGCCGCAAGAATCTGAGAGCGCATCTTATTTCAATGTTCGACTAGAAACTATCTCAAAAATGCATCTAACCCGCCTGCGGCGGACAGGCGCCCAAGGGCTGCGTTACCCAGGATAAATGGATTACACATCTATTTTTATAAAGATTAAGGTGTGCATCAAGCCGATTCAAAATGCTCGAATACTAGCCGTGTATGCTCCACTTTTGAATCGGTTTACGCCTTGCCCTTGAGCGGAATCTACAATTTTTGAGATACTTTCTATCCTCCTGATTGATCGTTTCAAATTCGACAATCGATCAATTAGGGTAAAAATAATCTGTAAATCTTAAAGAGCTGACATTCCTATAAAAAAAAGGGCAGCGTCCGCAGACGGCTGCCCTTGGTAATTTAGGGTCACTCAACTATCCAGCCACATCAATCCCTAAATTGCATCCTAGTCGATTGTCGCACTCAAAATTTTTATGGCGGGTATCTTCGTGTCCTTCTTTTCTTTCTTCGTCGGATTCAACTTAATTATGGTCCTTATCTGTAAAGTTCAAGGCGATCTTTTTTTTGAGTACTGTCTTAAAATCGATCAATGTGGTTTATCCGCTGCGACAGTGATCTTAAATCTATGCACATTTCCTAATTTGGCAATACGAGAAAAATGAGCGTTTATTGATAGGTTAAACCTATCAATTGTTTGGTGTCATCCACTTGATTGAACCCCTATATATTGATTTTTTTTATTGACAAACATCAAGATGTTGTGGTATTAATTAAACCAGAACAATGAAAAACCACAAATTGTGGTTTTTTTTTGGCTTTAAGAGTTTACAGCATTTTACAGTATTTTACGCTACTTTACAGTTATTCCATTTTATCTGATTTACCACAGACCCGCCCGCCTCGCCTGAGCGGCTCGCGATGGCGCGCTGGGATCACAGAGAGCGCTGAGATTGAAATCATTAAGCTGGTAAAGGCAAGGTTTTATTGGCATTATTTTATTGCAGTCTCTCTGTGTGCTCTGCGGGCTCTGTGGTGAACGACAGGGGGGCTTCTATAAGCCCCTTTCTTTCGGTCTGCTTATCCTGAAAGATTCTGTTAGTGGCACCCATTCATATATTCAGTACGCACGGCCGGTGATTAATGGGATATACTGCAACTGCATTACCAAGACCGGTGGCCGGTCTGGAAGGTCTCAACCGATGACTCAAAAACAAGCAATCGATCAATTCAAACAAAACGATGTGAGGTGACTTCAGTGCTAGAAAAAATTCAAAAAAGAGACGGAAGGGTTGTCGACTTCGATTCATCCAAAATTACAGCTGCGATTGCCAAAGCCGGAAATGCCGCCGGCGAATTCGGCAAAAAAGAAGCTAAAAAATTAACGTTGCGGGTTTTAACGCTGGCGCACGAATTGCAGCTGGATCCGGAACCCGAAGTGGAGGAGATGCAGGACATTGTTGAAGCCGTGTTGTTGGATTCACCTTTTTTTAAAACCGCCAAAGCCTATATTTTATACCGGGAACAGCATGCCCAGCTCAGACAGATTACCACCAAAGCCAATGTCGATCTGGTAAACCACTACATTCAAAAACTGGATTGGAAAATTAAAGAAAACAGCAACATGTGTTATTCCCTGCAAGGCCTTAATAATTATATTTCTTCCGAGGTGACATCCGAATACTGGTTAAACAGCATTTATCCGCCTGAAATCCGGCGAGCTCACAAAAGCGGTGATCTCCATATTCACGACCTGAATCTTTTATCGGTTTACTGTGTTGGCTGGGATCTGCAGGATTTGCTGCGCGAGGGCTTCAAAGGGGTTGAAGGCAAGGTTGAGAGCGCGCCGCCCAAACATTTGCGCTCCGCCCTGGGTCAGATCGTCAATTTTTTTTATACGTTGCAGGGCGAAGCCGCCGGTGCTCAGGCCATTTCCAATTTTGACACCCTTCTGGCACCTTTTGTCCGCTATGACGATCTGGATTATGTCGAAGTGAAACAGGCCTTGCAGGAATTTATTTTCAACATCAACATTCCCACCCGGGTTGGATTTCAGACACCCTTTACCAATATCACCCTGGATTTAAACGTCTCGCCCCTTTTAAAGGATCAGCCGGTGATGATCGGCGGTACCGAACAGGCCGAAACCTATGGCGAATTTCAGCCCGAGATGGATTTATTAAACAAGGCCTTTGCAGAAGTCATGATGGAAGGCGACGCCAAGGGCAGGGTTTTTACGTTTCCCATACCGACCTACAACATTACAGTTGATTTTGACTGGGACAATCCCAATCTGGATATGGTCTGGAAAATGACCGGAAAGTACGGGATTCCCTATTTTTCTAATTTTGTGAATTCCGATATGGCGCCTGAGGATGCCCGATCCATGTGCTGTCGCCTGCGGCTGGATAACCGGGAGCTGTTAAAACGCGGTGGGGGCCTTTTCGGAGCCAACCCATTGACCGGATCCATCGGCGTGGTGACGATCAACCTGCCGCGGATCGGTTACATCAGTCAGACCCAGAACGATTTTTTTAAACTTCTCAAGGAAAAGGTCCTTCTGGCCGCCGACAGCCTATCGATCAAGCGCAAAGTTCTGGAACTATTTACCGACAAAAACCTGTACCCGTACTCGCGTTTTTATTTGCGCAATATCAAGGAAGGGGCGGGCCTGTATTGGAAAAATCACTTTTCCACCGTCGGCATTATCGGTATGAATGAAGCCTGCCTGAACTTTCTGGGCGAAGATATCGGCTCCGAAGCCGGCCAACAATTTTCCATGGCGGTTATGGACTTTTTGCGCGATCTGATTTCACAAATACAGGAAGACTCCGGCGATATTTTCAATCTTGAGGCCACACCGGCTGAAGGCACCTCATACCGTCTTTGCATGCTGGATAAAAAGAAGTTTCCGGAAATCATCTGCGCCAATGAAGCTGACTTTCGTGCAGGAGCGGCCCCTTACTACACCAACTCCAGTCAGCTGCCGGTAAATTACAGCGAGGACATATTTCAAACATTACAGCTGCAGGACCGCCTGCAGTCCAAGTATACCGGTGGGACGGTGCTGCACATTTTCCTGGGCGAACATGTCAGCGACATCGAAACCATTAAGAAATTGATCAGAAGAGTCACCGCGAATTACCAGCTGCCGTATTTTACATTGACACCCACGTTCAGTGTTTGTCCCTCCCACGGGTACATCAATGGGGAACAATCGACCTGTTCAATCTGTGACCAGGAAACGGAAGTTTACTCCCGGGTGGTCGGCTATTTGCGACCCGTTAAACAATGGAATAACGGTAAACAGGCTGAATACAGTGATCGCAAGGTTTATAAGGTGGCCTAGGTTTTGTTATTTGTTATTGGTTATCTGTTATTTGGGAAGATCAACTCATTCAGTGCCTGTGCCTTTAACGCCACCTTAAAAGGTTTCAGGTTTCTGTGTTCAGGTGTCAGAATCGATCACGCTGAAAATCCGTAATGTCTGATGCTGAAACCTGACACCCGAAACTTGACGCCATAAAATAGGAGCTAACGAAACGATGTTTATAGGCGGACTGCTGAAAAACTCGATGATTGACTATCCGGGCAAGCTCAGTTGCGGGATATTTCTGTCGGGCTGCAACTTTGACTGTCCCTATTGTCATAATCCGGAACTGGCTAAAGGTTGCTCCCGGCGTGCTACTGAATTTGATGCGAACAGCATTTACCGCTTCATTGAAACCCGTATAGGGTTTTTAGACGGTGTCGTCATTTCCGGCGGTGAACCGACCCTGCAAGAGGATCTTTTTGATTTGTGCCGGCAGATTAAAAAAATGGGATATCCGGTAAAATTGGATACCAACGGCAGCCGCCCCCGGGTACTCGAGCAGCTGATAGCAGAGGGGCTGGTGGATTACATTGCCATGGACCTGAAAACCGATCCGGTCAAATACGCCACCTACATACAATCCAACTGCAATGTAAAAGCCATTTTTTCAAGCATCAAGATTATTATGGATTCGGATATGGCCTATGAATTCAGAACCACCTGTGTCAAGCCCATCGTGACCGCACAGGTCATTGAAAGTATCAGTCGCTTGATTAATGGCGCCAGCGTATATGCGCTGCAGCGCTTCCACAAAAGCGAAATGCTGCACCCTGAATTTTTTAAGGAAACCAACTACGAATACAGCAATGATGAACTCAAGCAGTTCAAGGCGGTTGCCGAGCCATGGGTTAAGCAGTGCATCCTGCGACCCTAATTGATCGTTTCAAATTAAAAATGTGGGCAACTCCTTAAACTTGAGGAATTCTATCGATTTTAATGGTCTGATTTGTTGCGATATGATTCTCAGCCAAAGAAGCGCGCATAAACGATCAGGCCCCAGATGATTGCAGCGCTCAGCATGCCCACGGCAGCGGCCGCCGAGCCCAAATCCTTTGCTTGTTTAGACAAAATGTGATGTTCCGGGCCAATGCGGTCTACCACATTTTCCACCGCCGAGTTCAGCAACTCAATAATGAGAATCAGCATGCTGGAGCCAATGAGCAGCGCCCGTTCCACCACCGTTTCGCCGATCCAGATGCCGATGGGCAACAGCAGCGCAATCACAATCGTTTCAATTCGAAAAGCCATCTCATTGATCCATGCGGCTTTAACCCCGTCCCATGAATAGATCACGGCCTTTAAGATGTGACCCATTATCGTTTCTTTTTCGTTTCGCATTTAGAATGCCCTCTACCCTGTACCCAAATCATGCCCAAAAATGAATATGAAAGCCTCAGACGCCTGCAAAATCCAGGTAGCCTTTTGGTTTCGTGCGCTTGCTCTATCGGTTCGATCCCGGCAACACCCTTTCAGTTATCACCATCGTCTAACAAGAGTATCTGAAAGTGTTGCTTTAGGCAATCCAAACAATCCGGTAGCGCTTTCAAAGCTAGTATCATGTCAACAAAAGGATTACAAAAATTCATTGTTCATTGGATCTTGAGATTTATTTGAAATTTGAGTTTTGTCATTTGGAATTTATTCGACTTTATCTTTTATAAGAAAGATGAATAGTATCACTCGGAGTTTTGTAAATTATATCCATATAAGGGACACAACACTTGCTCCGGTTTTAAAAATTCTTGTCATTCGCAACCATTTTATGTTAGGGGAGAACGTCCACGTTTTGATGTTCGTTCGGATGGCGAATATCGCCTGGATCGCATATGAAATAGGTCGCTATCTTATCGTTGATCAGCCCAAACCGCATCTGGCGGTCACGGGTTTTGTTTAATGGAGGTTCAATAAATGCTAAGCGGTAAAAATTTAATGATTGTCGGCTTCGTTGTTGGGGTTTTTGTCATTCTCCAGGGGATTCTGATTTCTATCGGTAAAGTCGATAGCCCCGTCGAAGCAGCGGTTGATTTCACAAAAGCTTATTTTATGCTGGACGGCCCTTCGATGTCGGAGCATCTTTGCAGTGAAATGGTTGAGGATGAAGAACTAAATATCGTGGATGCGTATCTGAATTCGGTTGCCGACCGGGCCAGTATGATGGGCTTTTCCAAGAATTATATGAGAAACCAACTTTCGCATATTTCTACTAAAATGCAGATAACGGATGAAAACAAAGCCGAGGTTAGAATTACGGGAGAGCGGCTGCGTTCCATTAATCCTATTTTTGCGTTTATCGGGAGACTTTTTTTTCTGATTGAATCCCATGAAGTTGATGTGACCCTGTCGCTGGTTAGAGAAGATGGCCGCTGGAAAGTCTGCGGCCGCCCCTTTTCGCTATCTGAGATTTAATTGTCCACCACTCCATGAACGCGCATATAAATGCAGCCCATTTATCATCAAATTCGTCTGCGAGCCCGCCAGATCATTTTGCGTCATCCCACGCCGGATTTCTATCATGATCATTCTCTTGCTGATGAGGCCTCAAAGCAGTTTTTTGATAGCAGCCGTGTCATTAAAAAACTGCTTTCATTCCTTGCCGGAACTCTGGAAAATGATTTCGGACACGGCCTGATGCATGCGGTCAAAGTATCACACGATGCGGGCACATTAATGGTTATCGAAGCCCGGCAAAGTGGTTATGAAGAAGACCCGCTTTCGCGTTTGGTCTGCTTGGCCCAGACGGCCGGCTTGCTGCATGACGTCAAACGCAAAAAAAAGGACCACTCATCCCACGCCGCTGTGCACGCGAAGAAACTGCTAAAAAAATATCCGTTTTCGGCTGAAGAGATAAATCATATCTGCGCTGCCATCCAAAATCATGAAGCGTTTAAAGAACCGATTGATGCGAACTCACCCGAGGGGGAGCTGATCGCCAACTGTTTATATGACGCGGACAAATTTCGCTGGGGCCCCGATAATTTCCATGATACCCTCTGGGACATGGTATCCTATTTTAACCCGCCGCTGGCAGAGTTTGTGGACGGCTATCCCCGGGGTATGGAAAAACTCAAGAGTATTAAAGTCACATTCAGAACCGCCACCGGTAAAAAATACGGCCCTGAATTTATCGATCTGGGTCTGGCGATCGGCGAAGAGCTTTTTGACGTAATCAAATCGGAGTTTTCTGCCTATTTATAGCATTCATCTTGAGTTTTTGTTTGTGCCGGGAATCGGCCGATCCCGGCACAGTTTTTATAATCTTTGTATTCTCACCCTTTCTGCCTGTTCACCCTGCGACTTCCACCGGTTCTAAAATGAATCGTACTTTCTTGTTTGACAGCCAGGGCGCAATTCACTATAACCCTAATTGATCGTAACAAAATGAAAAACTGGGGCAAGGTTTTAAAATAGTTGCGATTTTTGTTATGTTTCCCAAAATTTAATATGTCTTCTATTTATGAGTTATCGTTTTAACCTAAATTGAGCGTTTCAAATTTTAAAATGGGGTCATTTTGTTTACCCTTCGGGAAAGCCGATCTCACCCCATCTTCTGCGTTGCCAAGGGCTAGCGGTAGCAGACCACAGCAAAGCCTTTGGACGCCTTGAAGCTGGGGTAACCTCGACTTTCGCTCAATCAGGGTATGAGCCATATAGAATGGTCGATTTTGAAGGAGGTGTTTCTAACAGCCGTTAACCAAAGGAGGTTCAAATGGCAACCGCAACCTGGCCGGCACCCAAATGGCCGGAAGACATCCCGCACGAGATTTCCGGATACGAAAAACCGCTTTATTCCGTAATTGATGATTCTGCCAGCAAATATCCCAATCAGGTATATACCATTTTCAATGATGCCACCCGAACCTTTGCCCAGGTCAAAGGCACGGCTGATCGCATCGCCCATTTTTTGGCTGCACGCGGTATCCAAAAAGGCGACCGCGTGGCCATCTTCCTGCCCAATTTGCCCCACTATCCGGCTATCTTTTTTGGCATTCTAAAAGCCGGCGCTGTCTGCGTTACCTGCAATCCCCTGTATATGGTAAATGAGCTCAACTATCAGCTGAAAGATGCCGGTGCCAAGGCTGTCTTTTGCATGGATCATCCCCAATTTTATCCAACCACCGTTGAAGCCATCAAGGGCAGCGATGTGCAGACTGTGGTCATTTGCGGGATTAAGTCCTACCTGCCGCCTATCAAAGCATTAATTGGCGGACTTTTAGGAAAAATTCCCAAAGCCGGAAACTACCAGCCGGGTCATCTATTCTTTGATGATGTGGTTGCCGACGCCCAGCCCCGGCCGCCCGAAGTCGATATTAACCCGACTGAGGATCTGGCCTTGATCATTTATACCGGCGGGACTACCGGTGTTCCCAAAGGTGCGGCCCTGGTGCACACCAACTTTACGTCCAACCTGATGGCTTTGGATGAATGGGGCCGCTTTGTTCATGGAGCGGGGCAGAAAGCTGAAAAAATGAGAAACGGCGGCTTCCACACGGTTCTGGGCGTGCTGCCCTGGTATCATGTCTTCGGTATGACCGTTGCCATGCTGCATGCCTGTTATACGGGCAGCGCTTTGGTGTGCGTGCCGGATCCGCGGGCCGGTAATCCGCCATTTACCGAGGTCCTCAAAGCCGTGCAGAAATACAGACCAACCATCATGCCGGCGGTCCCGACGATTTTTGTAGCCTTTACCAATCACGCCCTGCTTGATAAATTTGATCTTTCCTCTTTGATTGGATGCTTTTCCGGCGGGGCGCCCCTGCCGCCGGAGGTCTGTAAACAATTTGAAGATAAGACCGGAGCTATTATATTTGAAGGCTATGGTTTGAGTGAGACATCACCGGTTGCCAGCGCGAATCCCACGAGCAAAGAAGGCCGCAAAATCGGGTCCATCGGCTTTCCGGTGTCCGGTACCGACATAAAGATTCTGGATATTGAAACTGCAACCAAAGAACTGCCCCAGGGTGAAGACGGTGAAATAGCCATCTGCGGGCCCCAGGTGATGAAAGGCTATTGGAATCGTCCCGAAGAAACCGAAGATGTCTTCCGCGAAATTGATGGGAGAAGATACTTTTTAACCGGTGATATCGGCCATATCGACGAAGAAGGCTATATCCTGGTGACCGACCGGAAAAAAGACCTGATTTTAGTCGGCGGCTTTAATGTTTATCCGCGGGAGGTCGAAGATATTCTTTTTCAGCATCCCAAAGTGGAACTGGTTGCGGTGATCGGGGCGCCGGATGAAAAAAGTGGGGAGGCCGTCAAGGCCTTTATCCAGCTGAAGCCCGGCGAAACGGCCACCAAAGAAGAAATTTTCGAATTTAGCAAAGAGAACATGGCCGGCTACAAGCGGCCCAGGCAGGTTGAATTCCGGGAAAACCTGCCGGTCTCCAACGTGGGCAAAATCTTGCGGCGGGTTCTGAGAGACGAAGAACTGAAAAAAACCTAAAGAAAAGAAAACGATGCTCGCCAAAATAAAAAAATGGGTCGTTGATCATCCGTATTTTTTGACCAGTGCGGTGTTTTTTGTCATTTTATTCGTGGGCTGGCAGATTCTGTACTGGCGGGAGGAAAGCTTTGCCTTTGTTCTGCTGCTGTATTTTATTGTCACCCTGGGCATCCGATTGGATGATATTTCCCGTAAAATCGGAACCCCCACGGCCAGCACCACCCACAACCCCGATGGTAATGCATCTCTCATGCATCAATTAAGTGATCTAAAAGGCGCGCTGCTCGCGATTCATGCGACCCTTAATCAGATTCTTGAAAAAACCGAAAAAAAAGATCCATAGTCCGGATTGCTTTTAATATCCTCATCTTCGTTGATTATAATCTCCCGCTCTCACCAATTTCATGTTTCAACAAGGCATATTATCCTGCCTTGCTGTAGGGATCTTTATGTATTCACCCTATTTCGTGGTTTGACAAGTAAACACAGCGCTTTACATTACTGGTTAGGACCGGCTGCCCGAGCGCATGCTCTGAAAGGCGTGTTTGTCATGATTCAAATAGGAGCGTCGATATGAACGTTACAGTCGAACATCAACGGCTTGCCGAATACCGCCATCGCAAAGTAAACTGGAAAAAGTGGGGACCTTATCTAAGCGAGAGATCCTGGGGAACCGTGCGCGAAGACTACAGCGCCGACGGCAGTGCCTGGGATTACTTTCCGCACGATCACGCCCGCAGTCGGGCCTACCGCTGGGGCGAAGACGGCATCGCCGGGATCTCGGACCGCTATCAGTATGTCTGTTTTGCCCTGGCACTGTGGAACGGAAAAGATCGGATCCTGAAAGAACGCATGTTCGGTCTGACCGGATCCGAAGGAAATCACGGTGAGGACGTCAAAGAATATTACTTCTATCAGGACAGTACCCCCACCCACAGCTACATGAAGATGCTCTACAAGTACCCCCAGGCGGAGTACCCGTACACCGATCTTGTGTCGGAGAGCCGGCGTCGGGGGTTTTTGGATTACGAGTACGAGCTGTTGGACACCGGCGTTTTTGAAGGCAACCGCTATTTTGATGTCGTAGTTGAGTATGCCAAGGCGGACCCGGAGGACATTTTGGCCCGCATAACTTTGTATAATCGCGGGTCGCAGGCTTCCGATTGTTTTGCGCTGCCCAGCCTGTGGTTCCGCAACACCTGGTCCTGGGGCTATGAAAACGGCCCGATGAACGACGTTCCCGGCAAACCGCATCTAAATCAGATCAAGGGAACAGCAAATCTTGCCGCAGTTGAAATCAAACATCCGGCGGCCGGAAGCTACTACCTGTATGCTGAAAACGTCGACGATCTCCTGTTTACCGACAACGAAACCAACCGCACACGATTTGACAGCTCCCGCGCTGGTAATCCGTATGTCAAAGATGCCTTTCACCGCTACCTGGTTAACGGTGAGAAAGATGCCGTCAACCCGGCCCGGAAAGGCACCAAGGTGGCGGCTCTTTTCAGTGGCGCTATCGATCCGGGCATGTCGCGCACTATTCGACTGCGCTTGGCCGACAGAAACCACAAGAAGCCCTTTGCCGACTTCAACACCCTTTTTGCACAACGGCTGGCAGAGGCGAATGAATTTTATGACGCGATTCAAAAAGCGGGCCTTGGTGAAGACGATAAGCGCGTGCAGCGCCAGGCATTAGCCGGTATGCTGTGGACGAAACAATTTTTTTATTACAACATCGAGCAATGGCTGCACGGCGATCCCGGTTTTGCGCCGGTCCCGGAGTCACGCCTTCGTGGGCGCAACAGTGAATGGGATCATCTTAACAACTTCGACATCATCTCCATGCCCGACAAATGGGAGTATCCGTGGTATGCGGCCTGGGATCTGGCATTTCACTGCATCCCGCTTGCCATCGTAGACGCTGATTTTGCCAAAAGACAGCTCGATCTGATGGCCCGTGAATGGTACATGCACCCCAACGGTTCAATGCCGGCCTATGAATGGAAATTTGGTGACGTCAACCCACCGGTGCATGCCTGGGCGGCCTGGCGGGTTTACAAAATCGACGCAAAACAGCAGGGAACGGCCGACCGGGCGTTTCTGGAGGGAATATTCCACAAACTGCTGTTGAATTTCACCTGGTGGGTCAACAAAAAGGACTCTGATGGCAATAACGTTTTTCAGGGGGGATTTTTGGGCCTGGACAACATCAGTGTGTTCGACCGCAGCGCGCCGCTGCCCACCGGCGGTCATATCGATCAGTCCGACGGGACCTCCTGGATGGGATTTTACTGTCTGGTCATGTTAAAAATTGCCCTGGAGCTGGCCGAGGACAACCCGGTCTATCAGGACACCGCCAGCAAATTTTTTGAGCATTTTCTGCGGATTGCCCGCGCTATGACCGAGGATTACCACGGCGGAATTAGCCTGTGGAACGAAAAAGATGGCTTTTTCTATGACGTGTTGCACCTGCCAGGCGGCGGCATTGTTCCGCTGAAAGTCCGATCCCTGGTGGGCCTGATACCGCTGCTGGCCGTGGAAACTCTGGAACATGAGCTGATTGAAAATCTGCCGGATTTCAAGCGGCGCTTAAACTGGTTTTTTGAAAATCGTGTCTATTTGCGGGACGGCGGCAACCTGGCCTGTGTTAAGGCCGAGGGCGAGCATGCCCGCCGGTTGCTGGCGATTGTCAATCGTGAGCGCCTGATCAAAACCTTGAAACCGATGTTGGATGAAAATGAATTTTTATCCGCATACGGTATCCGCTCAGTTTCCAAATTTCACATGCAAAACCCCTATGAATTTCATGTGGACGGCCAGACTCACACCATCAGCTACCAGCCGGCTGAATCCGAAAGCGGGTTTTTTGGCGGCAACTCCAACTGGCGCGGCCCGATCTGGTTTCCGATCAATTACTTGCTGATCGAATCGCTGCAAAAGTTCCATCATTTCTACGGCGATTCCCTTAAAGTCGAGTGTCCGACCGGTTCCGGGCAGATGATGACCCTCGAAGAAGTCGCGACTGAGCTGTCTTGCCGGCTGGTCAGGATGTTTTTGCGCAACGCTGATGGTGATCGGCCAATTTACGGGGGAGTGAAAACTTTTCAGAAGGATCCCCATTGGCGTGACCTGATTTTGTTTAATGAATACTTTCATGGCGACAATGGTGCCGGCCTGGGTGCCAGCCACCAAACCGGTTGGACTGGCCTGGTGGCGAAATTGATCCAACAGTCCGGCGGATGGCGCGAGGAAATGGATTAAAAAGGAGACGCAATCATGGGCGTAGAACAATTTCCGGAGGTCGTTATGCCGGAGTGTCCGGGATTTGCAACCGGCGGTTAATCGATTCCCTCTGAGTTTTGACTTAGTCAGGTTTCGCCACAAGGAGGATAAAATGACAAAAGAAGAACATATGGACGTTGAGGCGTCCTTTGAAAATACCGATCTCGAAGAGCTGACCGCACGTTTGAAGCGTGTCCTCGACATCCGCGACCGCAAATATGGCTTTCCATCAAAGACTTATCCGAAATGCTTTGTCGGCAGCGCGGCGGTTGCACAACTCGTAAAGGAGGGGATTGCAATCGACGAAGAAGACGCCGTGCGCATTGGCAATATGATGCTGAGTGCGGGCGTGTTTCATCACGTACTGGATGCACACCCTTTTAAGAATGAGGACTTGTTTTACCGTTTCTTATCGGATGAGGACCACGGCAGCGTGGCCCGCAAACCCGATGGCAGTGCCGTCAGCTGGGCGGATTTTATTGCCCCGCTGGCGTCGGCCGAAGACCAAATCCAAACGCTCCAGCCTAAAATTCCTGAACGCGACCCGGAGCTGGCCGCATTTGAACAAGTTGACCTCGAGGCGTGCGGCATCTCACCGCTCGATGAGCACAATACCAAATTCCTGGATCTGCTGCACCCCAAAGAGTGGGTTGACCCGAAACCCAAGCCCTCATACAACCTGGTGGTTATCGGTGCCGGTGCCGGCGGTTTGGTTTCTGCGGCGGGCGCAGCGGGCGTTGGTGCTCGCGTGGCACTCATCGAGTCGCACCTGCTCGGCGGTGACTGCCTGACGGTGGGCTGTGTGCCGTCTAAAGCATTGCTGCGCTGCGCCAAGGCGGCAGCGGCTGTGCGCAATGCCGGCGAATTTGGCGTAAACGTCAGTGGCGACGTCTCGGTTGACTTTGGCTTTGTCATGGAACGGCTGCGCCGGCTGCGCGTAAGCATTGCACCGGTCGACTCGGCCCAGCGTTACAGCGAGAAGCTCGGTGTGGACGTTTTTATCGGCAAGGGCAAATTTACCGGCAAAAAAACGATCGAAGTCAACGGCCAGACGCTCAACTTTGCCAAAGCGGTGGTGGCAACCGGCGGCACAGCAGCTGTTCCCAACATCCCGGGCCTCAAACAGGCACCGTACCTGACCAACGCTTCGATATTCAACCTGACGGAACTGCCGGCGCGTCTGGGCGTCATCGGAGCGGGGCCGATCGGGCTCGAGCTGGCCCAGGCCTTCCAGCGCTTGGGGTCCCAGGTGACGGTGTTTTCGCGCAGCGACAAGATTATGCCCAAAGAGGATCCGGATGCGGCCAAGATTGTGGAAAACGCGATGCGTCGAGACGGTGTCAACTTCGCCTTTAATGTCAATTACAAAGGGGTGGAAAGCCGGGGCGGAAAAGCGCCGGTGGCCATGGTTATAGAAGACGACAATGGAGAGCGTGCCCTGGAATTTGACGCGCTACTGGTCGCCACCGGCCGCAAGCCGACCGTCAAGGGACTGGGGCTTGAGGATGCCGGCATTGAATATGATGAGCGCATGGGTGTTAAGGTCAACGATCGGATGCAAACGACCAACCCGAATGTGTATGCCGTGGGTGATGTGGCCAGCAAGTACCAGTTTACGCACATGTCGGACTTTGGGGCGCGCCTGGTGATCCGCAACGCCCTGTTCTTTGGCCGTGACAAATTCTCAAACTTTATCATTCCCTGGGCGACATACACCGAACCCGAAGTAGCCCACGTGGGGCTTTACGAAAAAGACCTAAAGGAGCAAAACATTGGGTTTGCGACCTTCACCCGTGAATTTTCAGATGTCGATCGCGGCATTGTCGACGGTGAGGCCGAAGGTTTCGTTAAAATACACGTTAAGAAGGGCTCGGACCAGATCCTGGGGGCGACGATTGTCGGCAGCCATGCCGGCGATATGATCAGCGAGATCACCGTGGCAATGCAAAGCGGGATGGGGCTTGGCAAGCTGGCCAATGTGATTCACCCTTATCCGACGGCGGCCGAAGCCATTCGTCAATGCGGCGACGCATACAACCGGGGCATCTTCAACCGCCTCATGGCGTTCAAACGCTGACACCGATAAGACCATAATCAAGCACAGTCATTATAGGGGTTTTCAAAAAAACGGTCCAGTTTTGAAATGGCTCAAGTACTTGTGTACGTTTCAGGAACTAACTGTCAGCGGTATTTCTGGTTTCAGCCGCCGCCGATTGATCTTTTGTTCTCGGAAGAATGCGTTTTCGCTTAATTAAAAAAGAGATCATAAAAACAATTCCTGCAACCATGATGATCGCGGCCCCGGATGTGAGATCATACCTGTATGACAGCCAGAGGCCGACGACGGTAAACAGGGCACCCAGCAAACTGGACCCCACCATCATCTGAAGCAAGGATTTGGCGTGCTTTTCAACGATAAACGGGGGTATCGTCAACAACGCAATCACCAGAATCAAACCCACCACTTGAATCACCAGCACAATGGTCACCGCCAGTATTCCGATTAGCCCGAAATAAAGTCCTTTCACAGGTACACCGCGAATCCGCGCGAATTCTTCATCGTAGGACATGGCCAGCAGGTCTTTATAATAAAAAGCCACCAGGATCGTAATCAAAATCCCCATCACCAGCATGATCAACAGATTCGACCCGGGCACGGTCAGAATGCTGCCGAACAGATAGCTCATCAAATCCACGTTGTAGCCCGGGGTCAGGTCGATCAATATGATGCCGAAAGCCATCCCCAGGGCCCAGATAACGCCGATGATCGTATCGGCGCGGTGTTTAGCCTTTATGCTGATAGCAGCCATGAGCATGGCGGCGGCCAACGCAAAGCCAATGGTGCCCGGCAAATAGGGCCAACCAAAGAAAAACGCCAGGCCGATACCGCCGTAAGCGGCATGGGCAATACCGCCCGACAAAAAAACGATGCGGTTGACGACCACCAGCGTTCCCATGATACCGCAGATCACACTGGCCAACAAACCGGCCATCAGCGCATGTCGCATAAATTCAAATTGAAGGGCTTCGATCATTACAAAAAAATATTTATGAAATAGGGTTAGTGATCTTTGAGCACTCGATGCGGCAACCCGTGGGCCAATAATTCCACGGGACACTCTTCGCCTGCAGAGCAGGGATACATGGTTTCCAGCATCTCGCCGGTGATTTCCGCCTGGTTGTGATAGTGCAGGCCCCTGTTCACACAGGCCACCGATTTGACATAACGGGAAACCGCCAGCAGGTCGTGGCTGACAACAACGATGGTGACATCCTTATTCAGCGCTTTGAGCATTTCAAAAAAGTCTGCCTGACCTTTGGTATCGATGCTGGCGGTGGGCTCGTCCAATAGCAGCAATTGGGGCTGTGTGACCAGGGCCCTGGCAATGAAGACGCGCTGGCACTGGCCGCCGGACAATTCTCCGATTTTCTTTTCTGCAAGCGCCGCCATCTCCAGTCGCCCTAATGCTGCCATGGCTTCCCGGCGGTTTGAGGCCGTTTTGCGAGCCCATCTTTTCCTGGGCTCAAGCTTGCCCATCAGGACCACATCCATGGCAGTAATCGGAAAGCTGCGGTTGATATGCACATCCTGCGGCACGTACCCGATGCACGCCGATGCCTTTTGAGTGGATTGGCCGATGACGCGGATGATGCCCTTATCCGGTTTCAGCAGGCCCAGGATCAGTTTCAGCAGGGTGGTTTTACCGCCGCCGTTGGGGCCGATCATGGCGATAAAATCCCCCTGCCGGATCTCCAGGCTGACACCCTGCAATGCGGTTTGGCCATTATAGGCAAATGTCACATTATTGATTTCGACAATCGGTTTACGCATCATAACTTTCCTATTTCAGGGCCGCTTTGAACCTGTCGGCCACGTTGCGCAGGTTGCTCAGCCAGTCCGCTGCCAGAGGGTCGGCAAAGGCCACCTGACCACCGATTGCCCTGGCCACGAGTTCTGCGCTTTTGCTGGAAAACTGGGGTTGAACAAAAATAATGTTGATGTCTTTTTCTCTGGCATATTTGATCAGCGCTTTCAACCGGGCCGGTTTGGGGTCCTTGCCCTCGATCTCAACCGGAACCTGTTTGAGCCCGTAGGCATGGGCAAAATAGCCCCAGGACGGATGGAAGACCATGAACTGGAGCCCCTGCTTTCCGGCAAAAATCCTCTTCAGTTCATCGTGCAGCCGATCGATTTGAGCGATAAATTGTTGAGAGTTGGTCTCGTACAGGTCTTGATGAGCGGGATCAATTGTTTGCAGGGCGTTCATGATCGTGCGGGCCTGGATTTTCACCAGGGGTGGCGAGAGCCAGATGTGGGGGTCCAGCCCGATGTTGCCGTGCGCACCGGCCCCGCGATGCTCGTCCGCTTTGATATGTTCATGGGTTGCCATGGGGATCTTTTCGATACCGTCATCCATATGGAACACCTTCATGCCCGGGTTGGCGGCGGCTATCTTTTTCAGCCAGGTGTTTTCAAATGGGACACCGATGGCAAAATAGACCCTGGTCTTCGAAAGATCTACCATCTGCCTGGGTTTGGGCTCATAGGTGGCCGGACTGGCACCGGGCGGTACCATAACCTGAACGTCTACCAGATCCTTGCCAATTTGTTGCACAAAATATTTCTGGGGACTGATGCTCACAAAAACGGGCACCCGGTCCGCGGCAAGCCCAGATTGATCAATCAATATTGTAAATAGTATAATAACAGTTAGTTGGAAAATTTTCAGCGCAACGCTTATTCTTCTGTGAGGGTTGCGCTTCAATTCGAATATACTTTTATGGCCTCTGCACATATGATGTAAAATAACGTTTCTCAAATGAGATCATATAAAAATATCTGAGATGATTATAATCTTATATAGTGGTTGTTAAAAAAAACGTTCCGATTGCGGGACGTTTTTTTGCTACAACACTTATGCCGCCATCCTTTTTTTCGGAACATTATAATGACAAGCGGTATAAATAGTTAGCAAAAGCGAAAACGCGTCTATGCGAAAATATTGCATACGCCACAAGAATGCAATTTTTTTTTGAAAATAGTATCAGGCATTTCTCCTTTTTTTATACAAAAATTTTTGAGCAGGAGCAAATTGCCCGGGCTGCTGAAATAGGTTTAAGGGCGACATCTGCCTCAGAGATCAAGGTTTTTGCCGCCGACGCGGCGAGTCAAGAATATCGCGATCGTTTTGCACAGATATTGAACCAGAGTTGACATCGCGCGCACATGTTTTACGATCTCTTAGAAGAAATCTTAAGATTGGCGAACCCTAAGCCATTTGGCCCTGCTTCTTACGGCTTTAGAATTTTTGGGGCATTCCTTTCTTTACTATAGTCCTGTGAGTTACGGCGCCTCATCATATCTTACAAGGAAGACACGAAGAAATACGTATTGTATGGTCCTTGTTGAGCTTCGTGCACCCCACGCCCGCCATTGCGACCCGCCCGCCTCGCCTTGTTCGCATGGCGGGCGTGGGCCGTTCAGGCGAGGCGGGTGGGTTTGTGTTTTTCCAGGTGAGGAATAAGATGGATGCATTTAAGATGTTCTGGACTCGATACCGCGGCGCAATTGATCGCCTCCGATTTGTTTTCAAACCGGCAATCACCTTTGAATTCTGGTCGACCCTGATATTCATGGTCTCTTTTGCTCCGGCGGCGGGTTGGCTGCTCAACCGGCTGGTGGCCTCCAGCGGTCAATTCGCGGTTTCGGATAATGATCTGATTGCCTTTTTCCTATCAACACCGGGCATCCTTTTCCTCATTTTCAGCGTGGGCTTTGTCCTCACCTTCTGGTTTGCAGAGCAGGTGGGATTGTTGATTATCTCTGTCAGGGCCTCCTTCGAAAAGAAAATTGCTGTCAGTAAGGTTTTATGGGAGCAGTTGGCACATCTTCCAGCATTGGTTCGCCTCGGATTGTTGCAGGCCGCCGGTTTTTTAGTGGCTAGCATCCCATTTGTTTTGGGCATCGGGCTGGTTTACTGGTTGCTGCTGACCGAATTCGATCTATATTTCTATATTAACGTTAAGCCGTTAAGCTTTTGGATTGCTGTGATTATCGCCGGAACGATATCAGCGGCCTACCTCCTGCTGTCTGCCTGGTTGTATGTGCGATGGCTGTTTTCCATCCCGATCCTTGTTTTTGAAGATACCCCGCCCATTGGGGCCTTGAAAAAAAGCTGGCGGCAGACGCGCGGGCGGTTTCGGGAATTGGCCGTTCCATTGGCGGCCTGGTGGGTGGTTGTATTCATATTGTCGGTGGGCATGACCTGGCTGGTAAGATCTGCTGCCGCTCAGCTACTAGATTATATCGGCCTGACACTTGAAATCGTGGTCCCGGTGGTGGTCGGGACCCTGGCGCTGATGACCCTCCTGGATATCATCTGGTTGATCATTGCTAAAATCGTGCACGTCATGCTCATGACCGATTTTTATCTTGAGATTACTGAAGACGAGCAAAAGCTAAGCGCCTCAATCACAACATCCGCTAGACTTTCACCCAGGGCCCTAAAAAGGATCGGCTGGGGAGTTGCCGGTGTGGCGTTGGTTGTGGGGGTCGTGGCCGGAGCCACATTCTTGCAGGGTTTCAATATCAAGCGCACGGTTGAGATCACCGGCCACCGGGGCAGTAAAGTCAGGGCCCCTGAAAACACCCTGAGTGCAGTGCGGCAAGCCATTGCAGAAGGCGCCGACTTTGCCGAAATCGATGTGCAGACCACTGCGGACGGTGTCGTGGTGCTTTTTCATGATGCCGATCTCATGCGGGTGGCATCCTTTAACCGCAGGCTGCGGGACATCAACTACCGCGAGTTGCAAGACATCGATGTCGGCAGCTGGTTTGCACCGCAATTCAGCGATGAACGCATACCCACGCTTCAAGAGGCCATTGACCTCGCCCGGGGCCGCATCAAATTGAATATCGAGCTCAAATTCACCTGGTCGGATCCGGTGCTCACACAGAAAGTCGTAAACATTATCCGGCAAAATGATTTTTCCGCCGATTGTGTGGTCAGCTCGTTGAATTTTCAGGCGTTGACGGAAACCAAGCAACTATCTCCGGAACTCATTACCGGTTTTATCGTATTCCAGGCGGCCGGAAACCTGTCCCGGATGAAAGTAGATTTTCTGAGTCTCAATGCAGCCAGAGCCACACCCGGGCTGGTGCGGCAGCTGCACCGTCACGGCAAAGCGGTGCATGTGTGGACGGTGAATGATTTCAACAACGTCATCTCCATGGTTGAGCGGGGGGTGGACAACATTATAACGGATTACCCGCGAGAGGTGCGTGGTTTCATCCAAGAATGGCAAGCACTTTCTGACAGTGAAAGAATCGTATTGATGCTGCGAAACCTTATCGTGGGGCTTGAAAGCCCAGAGCCGGCTGACCTTTGACAGAACAGGAGGTCCAAATGAGTGAAAGTGTTAAAAATACAAGCACCGCCAATGAGCTCGCCCGCGAACGCAATAAGGCAGCGGCCGACCGCACGATGATGGCCTGGATCCGTACGTCCATTGCCATGATTGGCTTCGGGTTTGGCATCGGGAAAATATCCGGCGCATTAGAAGAGACGAAATTGGAAATACCGGCTGACCCCGTCCACAGCGGGCAAATTTTTGGCGAGGCGTTTATTACCCTCGGCATTCTCAGTCTGCTGGCTGCCGTCATCCAGTATTGGCGTACTTTAAATCATATCAGGATGGATCAATTTGTCTATTCGCAATCCCGCGCCCTGCCGATGATGACGGCCATCGCGCTGCTGGTGATCGGCTTTTTTGCCTTTATTGCGATTCTGCTCTGAAAGGACAGAAAAGCGTTTTTAATTGACAGCTGGACATTGATTCCAAAAATCAGGGGACATATGGCAACTTGATGACCACTGTTGATATCAATGAATGACCAAAAAAACAAAGGGATCAAAAAAAGGCGTTGGCTATGGGCCATCGGGGGCATTCTCGCGCTAATCGGATTGTGGCAGCTGATTGCCAGCTTCTATCTGGAAGAAGAAAAGGAGCTGCGCCGTCAATTTCGCGAAACCGTAAAGGAAAAATTTCCCGAGCAGACAGCCCGGTTCTATGAGAGCTTCGGGTTGTTTTACTTTGAGACGGATGGTGAAACATCCGGCAGGTCAGATACAGACCAGAAAACCATCGTGCTGATTCATGGCCTGGACGATCCCGGCCAGGTCTGGCAGAATCTGGCACCGGCGCTGGTTCAAGCCGGTTTTAATGTATGGCTGATGCACTATCCCAATGACCAGCCGGTCGTGGAGTCGGCCTGGCTGTTTTTCGAAGAGTTGCAGTCGCTCAAACAGCGTGGCATCGAACGCATTTCGATTGTGGCGCACAGCATGGGCGGTCTGGTTTCCAGAGAAATGCTCACCGGCCCTGAAATAGACTATACCGCATCAATAACAGATGGGCAGGTGCCCGAAGTCGTATCCCTGATTATGGTGGGAACACCCAATCACGGTTCACAAATGGCACGAATGCGGGTATTCGCCGAAATGCGCGATCAGATAGCGCGCCTGGCCAAGGGTGAAATAAACTGGTTGGGTTCAATACTTGATGGCGCCGGTGAGGCGAAAATCGACTTGCTTCCGGGAAGCCGTTTTTTAACCGAGCTCAACGCCCGGCCCCATCCGGCGGGGGTGGACATGTTGATTGTTGCCGGTGTAAACAGCCCCTGGGACGAAAATGATATTAAGCGCTGGGTGAGCGACACGCGTCGAAAAGTGCCGTCAGAGCAGCAAAAGTGGGTGGATGAGTTCGGTAAAAATATGATCGGCCTGACCCATGGATTGGGGGACGGCCTGGTGGCGGTTGAGTCAACCCGGCTGGCCGGGGTGCCCCACCGCACTGTCGATGGCACCCACCTGTCGATGATTCGCAACGTCTCCACCAGCAGCCGGCGCACCCCGCCGGCGGTGCCGGTCATTATCGATCAATTGAAAAGACAGGTAACACAATGAATATGGTATGCCTCCTTCGCCTTAACGGCTGCGGAGGACAAGCAGGTGTCAGTGTTCAGGTGTCAGCAATCAGATGACAGAGAACAGAAAACAGAGGATAGATTGGTTTGAAAAACATTTGAGCCTATTGCGACCCGGCTTCTATAGTTTCATAAGCGCGCTCGACCGCCGCATCGCAGGGATTGGCCTTTCCGGTGCCGGTGTCACTAAAGGCAAAGATCAAGAATGCGGGATTGATCAGTCCGGCAAATAAACTGGCACCTGCACCCGCGACCCGTCTTCCCCTGGGAAGCCGGGTGACGGATACCTCGGGCTCAGACAGCGTGCCCCCAATGCGGACGGGATTGGCAAGACTGACCAGACTCGCGCGCTTAGGTCTCGGCGCAATAAGCACATTTAGCGTTTCGGTTTCGAGGTCCAGTATTCCGCTGCCCGCAATCGTAATGCGCTGGGTGTCCAGCAGAAGATCGTCAATCTCTGCCAGCCCCTCCTTCAAATCGATGTGCGTAACAAAACAGTTTAGCTCGGTCACGGGTTGTGTTTGCCAGCGGGGAGAGAGCATGGTCGTGATCAAATCGGCCGCCCAAAGATCCACCATTCGGCTTGAAATCTTGCCGGGTCCTCCGACAACTGCGATGCGACCATCGGCGTTACCCAGGAATTGTCGCCGCGTCGCACCGGGGCCGGATAGATCGACATAGAGGTTTATGCGCCCCTCTAAGAGGTCCGTTACGCCCTTCTTGTATAGTAACAGCCCGTAGTCCAGGTCTTTGGCGGTGAGCTTAATCTTGTTCATCGGCGGATCGGCAGCTGCATTCAGCTCAAACTCGCTGCTCAGGCGCGCCCCGGTAAAGCCGGTAAAAGCGGTCGTTGATTTGAATTGTCCGTCCTTCAGATAAACTTTGGAGACTAAATAACCAAAATCACCGAGATCTCCTAATCCCGCGTCAATACGTTCGATTTTAATATCGAGATCCAGGTCCACCGCTGAAAGGGCATCAACCGGAACCGTGTAGTCGGGAATGACACGGTTTTTATCCTGGGTTGCTGCCGCTTGTTCGTCCACATCAAATAAATCAGCGTCATCCAGATGAATTTGGCTTGCCAATATACGACCCGTGATTTTGGGTCGTGGCGGATCTATCAATACGGTTAAATCCACCTTAAGATCACTTTTCCCTACTCGCAGATCTTCCGCATACTTGAATCGGTTGCCGCGCGCCGTAATCCGCCCATTGGCGCGAAAAGCACCCCGCAGGGGCACTGCAAAATCAAACAGGGGATCAAGCCCTTCGATATCTGTGCCCGCCAGTTCATACTGCAGCTCAAGCTCATTATTATCAAATGGCCTGGCAATGGACCCTTCGGCCTTAAACTGTAGATCTTTAGTCTGAATTGTCCCCTGCACCGGCAGAGGGATATCTTCTTTCTGGATTTTCTTGAGATTTGCGGTGCTGACCTCTGCGTTAAAAGCAGTCCCCTGAAGTGTTCCGCTGAAAGCGCCTGTTAGCGGCTGGTCTTTACGCGCGACGAGCTTTGCACCTTCGACCCGAATAGCGACCGTCTGGTTGATAATTTTAGTGGTATAGCGCAAGTCGGCCGGCTTGATTTGCAAAGTGAAGGCCGCCTGATCAAGCAACGCGCGCAAAGTCTTGCCGGTACTGCTGGCATTCAAATCAACTGCGTCCGCCGTACCGGCAACCATATCAGGCATTTTCAGCTGTTTAAGTGTTTGTCCGACATCAATTTTTCCGATTTTCGCTTTTAGCGAAACAGCGGGAACATTTTTACGCCGGCGCAACTGAACTTGACCGTTCACGGGGGCACCCGCAGCTTTTCCTCGAAACGTAGCGTTCAGTTCGCCGTTTGCCAGCCTCACTGTAGATCTGATGTCGGCGACCGGCATAGGCGCGTCCGCCAGGCGTTTCACCGTAAGATCCAGTTCGGCGTCAAAGGCTTTTAAACCGTCAAGCTTGATGGGACGATCCAGCAACCCCGTCTGTCCCCTTTTAGACGACGGTTTTGATGATGTACCCAATAGCTTACCCAATGTCAGGCGGTCTGAAGACAGCTTGCCGCTTAGAACGGGTCGCGGTGCTTTGTCCTCCCAGCGAACAGTGCCGGTTAAACGGTTGGATCCCATCTGAATCTTAAGGTTGCGGGCCGCGTGCACATCACCATCACTGCTGACGTCAGCGTTCAGATTGAATTTGCCGATGGCCGGAAGCGAACTTCCGACCAGCGGGCCAAGCGATTTAAGACGGTTGCCTGAGAACCGCGCTGCGATCTGTAAAATTTTTTGCTTCTCGGTGGTGAGGACGGCTCCATTGCCCGTCAGGGTAGTCCCCAACGCGGATGCTTTGAATTCCAGCGGCCAGGCGTTCTGGCCGGTCTCTTCGGATGTCTCCGAGCCGCCCTTAAAAGTCAGTGATAAAGGGACGTTGTCGAGCCTGGCGTCTATCGACGCTTTCACAGATCCCTTTTCGCTGGCAGATGCGCTGCCCTGATCGATGCGAAGCATCTGCCAGGGACCGGCCCGCTCGATAGAGCCTTTTAGCTCACTGAACGTGTATTTGTTCGCTGCAATCTGGGTGTGAAATGAGAGTCGATAGGGCCCGAGCTCCGGGAGATCGGTATTTAGAAGCTGCGCTAGCGGGGCCAAGGTTTCGCCCTGGACGCGGGCGTCAAACTCGAGGCGCTCGGTAGCCGTTGCCGGAATCACCGTGCCTTCGATGCTCAGTTTTATGTCCGCGAGGTTGAGCTGGGCCTCTATGGGCCAGGGGATTGTCTTCGAGCTACCTTCAAACGGTTGGGTCGTCGAAAATGTTAACGCAAAGGGCACATCGTCGAACTGGCCTTGCAGGGCAAGCTGAAGTGGGTCGTCCGGCCCGCCGGATGCTTCCCCATTCGATATTTTGATCGCAGGTGTTTCCGGAGGCCCCTGGACACGGGCGGCAATATCCGTTGCGCGGAAAGATCCACCGGTTTTGTTCACGCTGGCTGATAGTTCAAAAGGGCCGGTGGTGGGGAATTCCACGCCAAACAGTGTTTCGAGGGAGTCCGCTTCGTTGCCGCTGAGCTCGATGCGGTAATTGCCCTGCTCCCAATTGAAGGCCTCTTCCATCTGCCCGGCGAGGGCCAGCACCATATCGGGTCCTTCTATGTCCAGCTTCAGGGACCACGGATTTTGGGGGCCGGACAATTCCGCATCCCCGTCGGCGGTAAGCAGGATGGTAAATGCCATCCCTTTTGTGGAACCCTGAGCCTCGATGCGTTCCGGCTGGCCGGGGATGTTCCAGAGTCGGGCCGCGTTAATCTCGAAGCGCTTGCTGCTGCCGTCAGCCGATCGATAATTGATGGTGGTTTCTTTGATTTGCAGTCGCTCAACGGATGGCTGCACCCCGGGTGTTTCGCTTTCGCTGCCGCCCCCGAAAGTGTAATTGTTGGCGCCATCCGTGTTTTGCTCGATGTACAGGTTCACACCGCTGAATTCAACGTCCAGAACCCTCAAATCGCCGCGCAGCAGTGGAAGAAGCGCCACCTGCAGGCCTACTTTTCCAGCGGTGGCAAAATGGGCGCCCGTTGCCCAATTCGGGTTGCCGATGGTGATGTCTTCAACGATGATACGCGGGCGCAGTGAGCGTTCCAGACGGATGGGGCCGGCAATCTGAAACTTGCGGCCCAGGGTTGCGCTGGCACGGGTTTCAATTTGATTTCGAAAAATAGAGGGATCCACGAACATCAAAGCCGCAAAGGCGACAACAGCCATCAGTCCCAGCCCGATTAATATTATAAAAATGATTTTATAGGGGCGCATGATATTTGTCAGTTCTTTGAATTCTTAGAATAGATGAGAATTTGCTTTTCGAACTGCAAAGGTGGTTTTTGCTTTTGTCACATATCTCCGGGACGTTAGATGGGATACATAAAAGTTACTTTGCCGTAAGGTTAATGTCTGGAAGCGCTTACAGACCCGTGCCACAATTGCTGTTTAGCGAGCCGGATTAAAAAGAAAATGTCCGGGAGTGTTAAGTCTGGAGCGATCGATGACATCGAATACGCCAAGCCCGAAGCCCAATCCGGCGACATAGGCCGAGCTCGCCAGCCCATATACATTGCGTGTTTCACCGGGGGTATCATATGAGGCAACGACGCGTAAAGATTGGGGTTCGCGAATACTGATTAGCTGAAGGCCGCGGGAGCCGTCGGCCACAATGAGCAGGTCATACACGTGGTAAACGCCCTGGGCCTCACCGGGCGTATCCGCTTGTCCGGCAATGCGCGGATTGACCGGGTTGCTGACGTCGATCGCATAAATTCCATCGGAAAAGTCGGCCACGTAAGCATAATCGGATATGACATGTACCGCGCGCGCATCGCGGGGAGCACTGACGGATGCCACAATTTTTGGCCGGGCGGGTCTTTTCATGTTAATAATTTGAAGCCCTCCGCTGCCGGCTGCCACAAAAGCATGGTCGCCGGTAACATAAACACTTCGCGCCTCACCCGGAATGGCCACTGATGCTACGATTCGTGGACGCATGGCGTCACGGACGTTGATCACTTGAAGGCCGGCTTGAGCGTCTGCCACACACGCGTAATCGCCAAAGACATAAACGTCCCGGGCATCTCCCGGTGTATCAATCGAACCGTGGATCCCGGGGCTGACCGGCTTGCGAATATCAATAATCTGAAGACCGGCGGAGCCGGCCGCTACATAAGCATAGCTGCCGATGGCAAAAACACCGAGGGCCTCACCGGGCATATCCACCGCTGTGATCCGCTTTGGCTGCGCCGGGCGGATATCTGCCACATAGAGCCCCTGCAGCCCTCCCGCAATATATGCATGCTGCCCGATGACATATACATCCAACCCCGGCAGTTCTTCTCCGTCGGCACCCTTTGTTCCCAGCATCATACTCAGAAAGATTGTCGCACACACCAACAACCAGGAAACACTTCGTGTCATAAATCCTCCAGATCCATTATGTCTAAATGATATCGCTGTTTTTAATTTATCTTATTAGCTTTTGTGCGCATATACATTATGGATTAAAAGGGGACAAATCAATACTTCTTCCAATTTAATAATAAAACGTGGTTATCTGGAAAGTTCCAGTCGTTTACGTCCGATAGTGATCTCACCACGAAGATCACGAAGATCACAAATGCAGAATGAATAAATTGACACCCGCTCTTCGGGTCCTTCGTGCCCTTCGTGGTTGTAAGAGACTAACTTGGGCTTTCTGCATATCCGTATAATAAAATTCAGGATGAAGAGCTTACTTTACAATGATGTATCGCATTATCGGACGTGTTTCCGAGCGGCGGGCGCATTCCACGAATCCGGCTGTAATGTAGGCCGAGGCCAAGCCCGTCCAGGCAAAGACATCCGGCATTTTATCTTTTCTGGGCTCAACCGGATAGGCCTCGACTACAGAGCCGCCCTGTTTTTTGACGTGTTCGACGGCGGCTGTGATCATGCGGGTGCTGATGCCCTTCCGGCGAGACTGCTTTTCCACAAACAGGCAGGTGATCGACCACACCGGCACCTCATCCAGCGGCTTGAGGATCCGGGAGCGCCCAAGTGACGGGAAGTGCTCACGCGGCGCCACCGAACACCAGGCCACCGGCTGTCTTCGGAAATAAGCCAGAATTCCGGGTATCTTGCCGGATTGGATAATTGCTTTCATGGCCCGTCGGTTGCCTTCACCCTTCTGGCTTTCGAATTCTTTGCGGGTCTGTCGCCAGAGCATGCACCAGCAGCCCCCACAGGCGCC
>CAMYLV010000021.1 GCA_947259495.1 uncultured Desulfobacterales bacterium
TACAACGACAATGTCTGTCCTACGTTAGAGCTTGGTAGATACGACCGTCATCCGCCTTTCCAGGAAACCCGACAGATTGATTAACGGATAACAGATGGCGAAATATAAAAGCCCCACGAGGCCGAAAACCATTAGACCTTCAGGGATGCGTTGCACTGTCAGCCAGCCGACTCTGGTGATATCGACCACGCCGATGGCCGAGACGACCGATGAATCTTTGACCAAAAGAACATACTGTCCCACCAAGGGTGGCAAAATGGACCGTACGGCCTGGGGTAAAACAATAAATCGAAGCTGCTGGTAATTAGAGAGCCCGGATGCGGTGGCGGCTTCTCGCTGGCCTTTGGCTACGGAGAGGATACCGCTGGCGACGATCTCAGTGATGAAACTGGCCGTTAAATTGGTCAGCGCGATAACCGCCGCCGGGAAGGCTTCCAGTTCTATGCCGATACCGGGCAGAATAAAAAAGATGACAAAAATCTGCACCAGAAAGGGTGTGCCACGGATGAGGTCCACCCACGCGCCGATGATGATGCGGGCAGGCTTGTTGCGGCCGGCCCTAATGATCCCGGCGATAAAGCCGATGATGGTCCCGAAGACCAGGCTCAAACCGGCAACTGCGACGGTCATCCAGACCCCCTTGAGGAAGAACGGTAGACTGCGTATCAGTTCGTTAAAATAAAAACCCCACATAGTTTATCCCTCGTGTCTCAATGCGCTTCCCGGAAGATCAGTCGTTTTTCAGACCAACCCGAGAAAGCCTTGAGCAGGTAATAAATAATCAGATAAAAAGCCGCTGTGGTCAGGAACCCTTCGGCAGGCGTGAATCGTTCCGATGTGAGCACCTGGCCGGCCCGCGTCAGCTCCATAATTGAGATCAATGAGAGCAGCGACGAGTCTTTTACCAGTATGATGGCCTGGCCCAGCATGGGCCGGATCGTGTTGCCCAGCGCCTGCGGTAGAATGATAAAACGCATGCGCTGAATATAGCTCAAGCCGGAGGCAATCCCAGCCTCGATCTGTCCGAAGTCAATGGCCTGAATCCCCGCCCTGATGATCTCGGCATAATAGGCGCCGCTGTTCAAGGTTAGGGCAATAACGCCGGTAAGCCATTCCGGAAGCATGATGCCCATCGACGGCAGACCGAAATAGAAAAAATAGAGCTGCGCCAGAAGTGGTGTGGAACGGATGGTTTCGATATAGACCCCGGCAATGCTGCGCAGGATTCGGGATTGACTCAGTCGCATGGCGCAGGCGATGATCCCCACCACAACCGCGCCAAACAGTGACAAACCAGACAGCCAAAGGGTGGCCAGGAAGCACTGCCCATACAGCGGCATATATTCCCAAATGATTCTAAAATTGAAGCCTTCAAGCATATCTTATACCCTTGTCAGCGGTTCGATTAAGGGAGGTGTGAGCCGGAGCAGCCGGCTCACACCGTATAAAATTTAATCCGCCCGCGAAGTAAAAGGTTGTTTAATGGTCCTTCTTCCAATCCAGAGAATTGACCCAGTAGTTCAAATTTTGTTCCAGCCGACCGTCCAGAGAGATGTGCAGGAAGAAAAGGTTGAGCCAGCTGAGTAGATCCGGGGAATCATAGCGCACGGCAAAAGCCAACGGCGATTTTGACAACTGCCCTTCTAAAATTCGGACGCTGTTGGGCGGAAAGCTGGCTATCTGGCCGCTCGCAGCCGAGCCGTCGTTCACCCCGGCCTCGACGTGTCCGGCAAGGACGGCATTGATCAAAAGCGGGCCACCGCCCTTGTAGGTCTTCAATTTAGCCTCTGGAAAAACCCTTTTGGCATCGTTTTCACCGGTTGAGCCCAAAAGAACGGCCATCTTGGTCCCGGCTTTAATGTCTTTCAGCGTCTTGATCGGGCTGTCCTGCTTCACGAACACCACACTGCCGGTGTACATATAAGGGTCGGTAAAACTGATTTTCATGGCGCGTTTGAGGGTCGGGGTCATGTCGGCCGCCAGCATGTCGGCCTTTTTCGAGAGCAGGGCCGGGATCAGACCGTCCCAGTCATAATTGAGGTACTTGACTTTTACGCCCATCTCCTTGGCAATCAATTCCGTAAGTTCCACAGAACTACCGGCCCGCTTGCCATTTTTATCCACAAAACTGAACGGCGCGCCCTGGGTTTGACAGGCGATACGGATTTCTCCTCTTTTTAAAATTTCGTCAAGGGTTCCTGCTGAGGCGATTCCCAAAAAAGCGAAAAAAATAGCCAATGAAACAAGAATCGTAAATACCTTAACCTTTTTCATTTTTTTCCCTCCCTTTTTTCTTTGTTGTTATTGGTGTTCAACCGCTATTCTTGAATCTTCCTTTAAAAAACCGAAGACCCCCTTGCTGACTGCATTTATGCGCTTATTCATGGCGTCATGCAAAGCCTGAAGCCGATATGCCGGAACCTGTAGTGTGGTGGACTCCCGAAACGGCTCGCACACCGGGCATCGCGCGCCGGGCTGTACCAGACGCCGCCTCTCATCGCCCGGTAGGAACCCTTCTTGGGTCCTTTCGGATTGATGACTTCATCGTCCGGGTAGGCCCCAAACCAGTCCTGGCACCACTCCTGGACATTACCGTGCATGTCATAGAGCCCCCAGGCATTGGGCATTTTTCGAGCTACCGGCTGAATCATATTATTCGAGTTACCACAATACCAGCCGATAGGATCCAGGTTGGGGTCTCGGCCACAATTGAGTTCCGTAATCCCGCCGTTGGGAAAAGCGGTCGTGCTTCCCGCCCGGCAGGTATATTCCCATTCAGCCTCGGTCGGAAGCCTGTACTTATGGGTGCCTTCTTTCTGGTTGAGCTTTTGAATAAATTGTTGCGCATCTTCCCAGGAAACCTGTTCCACTGGGCACGTGTCGCCACATCTTTTATGACTGGCAGGATTTTTGCCCATTAACGCTTTCCATTGTGCCTGGGTTACTGCGGTGGTCTGCATATAGAAAGGATTTGTCAAATTTACTGCGTGTGGTATCTCACCTGTATACCGGCCGGGTTCATCTTCAGGGCTTCCCATCATAAATTTGCCGGGTTTTATAAGAACAAACTCCATCTCCAGGCTATTGGTAATCCTTTCCTTGGGTTGTTCAGCATAACCATTAAAAGCAAGGCATCCGATAACCATTATGAATTGAATTGGGATAATTAATTTTCTCATCGCCATATCCCCTTTGAGCATTGATTATTAATGGCCAATTCACATTTCAGCCAAATTGAAACTGAAAAGCCACACCTTTGGGCAGGCATAGCCAGTTACGTCTGGATTTCATAATAATAAATGTTTCACTTTTAACCACATTTGCAATTTTAAGAATCGTATTCGTGGTAAATCGATATAATTCGTCCCTTCCCCTTACACAAACAATCTCTGCGATAATATCATAGCGCCCGGTGCTGACGCCTGCCCAGACCACATTGGGCAGGCGGGCGATTTTTTCCAATATTTGATCCATTTTCCCATGCGACCGGATATTCATCGCAACAAGGGCCGTTATCATTTGAGAATGTTGGTTTGGATCAATAAGCCCGGAAACTTTCAGCATGCCGGATTCTTCCAGATTTCTAATTCTGGATCGAATCGTCGGTGCTGTTACATTTAAACGGGCGGCCATATCACCAATCGGCATGCGGCCGTCCTCTGTAAGCAAACGAATGAGCTCGTTATCCAGGGAATCGAGAATCTTCTTTTTCATATAGCTCAAAATTTTCTAATAGAAATATTTTTTATCAATAAATATCTTTATTAAAACTATGTCAATAAAAAAATATCTATTTAGAAAATTTTTATCTAGTTTTTTAACAAAGCAGGTTGGAACTCGGGGCATTTGCACGAAAAATCTCATACTTTTGGGAGTCTCTAACGGCAGACAAGCGGACACAAAGTCGTTTAAGGATAGAAACAGTTACCACCGAATTGTTGGCTTTTTTTCGCCGGGGCTTTGCTGGAGGGATCAGTTAAAAGTCATATTATAGTGGTTGTCAAAAAAAAGTTCCGTTATGCCAACGTTTTTTTCTACAACCATTTATACCCCAATTCCGTATTTGGGTGTTTTTAACTGGGTGCTTTGCACCGGTTACACCCGCACCGATTACAACACGACCGTGCATTTGATTTTTACGCTGACCACTCTTTTCATCATGGCCGCATCTTTGTATGGCTGGGGCGATTCGTTGATCAGAGTTACATCGACGTTGCGCTCAATCAGTTGTTCAGCCAGGGGCTCAAAAAACCGCCTGGTGGTTTTCAAGTGTTTGCGCTCGCCTCTGGGACCATAGGCAATGCCGGAAAAATGGGCGTGAAATTTTTTGGGCAGCTTTTTAAAAATCTTACTACAATCCACTTTACCCTGACACCGAGCATACAGATGCGCAAAGTCAACGCAAATGCCGCAGCCGGTCTCCTTCTTCAGGGCTAAAAGCTCTTCGACTGAACCGAACTGGGAAGGCTTGCCCGTGACTTAAGGGCACAAATGTACTTTCCATTTATTTTTTTTTATCCGACCTTGAATTTCCAAGACGGCTTTTTTGATCAAGGCATAGGTCTGTTCGGCCGTTTTCTTTTGCCAGCGCACCGACTTCGCACGCGTCTTGGAGAGACATCCGCACCCCGTAAGTAAACTCAACCTCCATGCAATCCAGCTGCATGCGGGCCACCTTGTGGATGCCTTCCAGATTGCCCCGTCCTTCTGATCCTGCCGGTCCAATTTTAATCATTTTCTTTTGTTAGTTTCACCGCAGAGACGCAGAGGGCGCAAAGGATTCTTTTCTTATTTCTTTTCGCTGAGAGGGCGAAAAGAAATAAACTCTCTGCGAACTTTGCGTCTCTGCGGTGAGATAAAAATTAATTCAAGACGCGGCTCTCAGGTTTCTTGGCATATCTGCGCAAGTCTTCGCCGGCACCATGACCTGCGGTGTGAAGTTCAGAGTTGCAAAATAATCGGCTACGGTTTCTTTGCGTCGAATCAGCTCCACCGATCCGTTGGTGCGCAACAGCAGTTCTTTGGGCCGCAAACGGCCGTTATAGTTAAATCCCATGGAATGACCGTGCGCGCCGGTATCGTGAATCAACAAATGGTCGCCATCTTGAATTTCAGGTAGAAGCCGCTGGATGGCAAACTTGTCGTTATTTTCACACAGTGATCCGACCACGTCCACTTTCTCAAAGTGTTGCTTTGGCCGTTTTCCGATGACGGTTATGTGATGGTAGGCTCCGTAGATGGCCGGACGCATTAAAGCGGCCATACTCGTATTCACACCAATATATTTTCGGTAAATGTCTTTTTGATTGACAACGGTGGTCACCAGCACGCCGTGGGGACCGGTCATGTAACGGCCGCTTTCAATAAAGAGCCGGGGCGCACATCCGTTTTGAGCTTTATAGGCTGAAAAAAGATCCGTTATTTCAGCGGCTATGGCAACAATATCCAGCGGTTTTTGTCCGGGCTCATAGGGAATCCCCAGACCGCCGCCGATGTTGATAAATTCAATGCGGATATCGAGGGCTTTTAAAACCTGCACCGCCACTTCCAGCAGCATGGCTGCGGTTTGAACCATATACGCCGCGTTCAGTTCATTGGACACCAGCATGGTATGCAACCCGAACCGGCGGGCACCCCGCGCTCCGGCGGCTTTATAGGCGTCGATAATCTGCGTATCGGCAACGCCGTATTTTGACTCTGCCGGATCGCCGATGATGCTGTTGCCGCTGCACCGGGGTCCGGGGTTGTAACGGAAGCTGATGGTTTCGGGCATCTGCGGCACTTTGGCGATCAAAGAGATGTCATCCAGATTCAACAAGCAGCCGCCATCAGCATCAGCAGCCTCAAATTCTTCTAAGGTCGTGTTGTTGGAGGAAAACATGATATCTTCACCCCGGGCACCGATTTGACGGCTGAGGATCAGCTCCGGAATGGAGCTGCAGTCAAAGCCGAATCCCAAATCCTGCATGATCTGCAGCATACGGGGGTTGGGCAAAGCCTTCACGGCAAAATATTCCCGGAATCCGTTCAGCCGGGAGAAGGCTGCAATGAAATTCTGCCCGGTTTGGCGGATACCGGCTTCGTCATAAATGTGAAACGGCGTGCCATAATAATTTATGATTTCATCCAATACGGGTAAGAGTCGGTTTTCAAATACTTGCGACATCGGCATCGCTCATCACTCCGTTCAGGGTTTAGGGTTTTGGATTTCAGAAGAGGTCAGACGACAGAAGACAGATGCTAAAAACCGAAGATAAAGCACCCTATCTGGCATTTGTTTTCTGTCCTCCGTCATCAGTTTTCTGACATCTGTAAACAAATCAGCTAAGTGCTTGCTTGATTCTTTGCATTGCGAGTTGAACATTTTCGGTGTCATTAAACGCGCTGAGGCGGATGAAGCCTTCGCCGCAGCGCCCAAATCCGGCCCCCGGCGTGCAAACCACGCCGGCTTTTTCAAGCAGCAGGTCAAAAAACGCCCAGGAATCGGTTTTACCAAGTATCCAGATGTAAGGAGAATTTTCACCCCCGGCACATTCATAGCCGAGGGCTTCCATTTCCTTTCGAATCAGGGATGCGTTTTTGAGATAATAATCAATTAGGGCCCTTGCCTGTTTACGGCCCGCATCACTGTAGATCGCTTCGGCTGCTCGTTGAACCGGATAGGATACGGCGTTGAACTTGGTGGACTGGCGCCGAAACCATAAATCATGGACGGATCGGGCCTCGCCGCTGTCCGTGTAGGCCGTGCAGGATGTCGGCACCACGGTAAAGGCACAGCGGGTTCCAGTGAATCCGGCAGTTTTAGAAAAGCTTCTGAATTCAATAGCCACTTCCCGGGCTCCGTCAATTTCAAAAATCGATTGGGGCAGATCCGAATCCTGAATGAACGCCTCATAAGCCGCATCGTAAAGTATCAGGGCCTTGTTCTTGCGGGCAAAATCCACCCAGGTCTGAAGCTGCGATCGGGTAATGGTGGCTCCGGTGGGATTGTTGGGGAAACACAGGTAAATTAAATCGACATTTTCCGACGGCAGAGCGGGGATGAAGCGATTTTGCCGGGTACTCTCCAGGTAGGTGATACCGTCGTAACGGCCGTCATGAAACGACCCGGTGCGGCCGGCCATCACATTGGTGTCCAGATAGACCGGATAAACAGGGTCGGGAATAGCGATGTGGATGTCGGTGGCAAAAATTTCCTGGATATTGCCGGTGTCACATTTAGCGCCGTCACTGACAAATATTTCTTTAGCAGTAATATCGGCGCCCCGCTCTTGATAGTCGGCAGCGGCAACCTTTTCGCGCAAAAATCCGTAACCCTGTTCAGGGCCATATCCCCGGAAGGTGGCCGCATCGGCCATTTCATCGACGGCCCGGTGAAAAGCCGCGATGCAGGCTTCCGGCAAGGGTCGGGTAACATCACCGATTCCCAGTTTGATGATCTCTTTGTCCGGGTTCTGCGCTTGAAATTCATCTGTCCGTCGCCTGATTTCCGAAAAAAGATACGACGCCTGCAATTTCAGGTAGTTCGCATTAATCTTGATCATGATGCTTCCTCTTTCAGTTAGAAAAGTTTGCGCTGAAAATTAAATTATCGCGAAGTGATCACGGTTTTTGCCGAGCGGGTCGTTCGGCAAAATGTCTGCGTGTGTCCGCGGTTAATTATTCCTTTTCAATTTTATCAACCGGTATCCGGGCCGTCTCCTTATAGGTTGCCAAAGCAATGGCCGTTTGGGTGGATCGCACCCCCGCGATGGATGCAATTTTATCGCGGATCAGCCGACTGAGCGCTTCGGTGTCGGCCGCACGAATTTTTACCAAAAAGGCGTCTTCTCCGGCCACGTAATGCACCTCCTGAACGTCCGGCAGACGGGAAAGCGTTTGGCCGACTTTGATTTCAGCATCGAGTTTTTTTAATTTGACGCTCACAAAGGCCACCAGGCTTTTGGCAAACCGTTTCGGATTCAGTCTGACCTCATAGCCATCGATAAAGCCCTGCTTTTCCAGTTTGCGAATACGCTCCAGCACAGCTGAAGGCGCCATGCCCACCTGCCGGGCCACCTCTACATTGGGAATTCGGGCCTTTTGCTGTAATATTTTCAGTATTCTCAGGCTAATATCGTCAATCATTCTGTAATTATCCATTTTACTAGATAATTATTCTTTAGAATTCTATTTGTCAAGAATTTTATTCGGAATTTTTTAAATAGGTAAATGGATGCAATCAAGAAGAAAGGGACATTAACATAATAATGGTGACGCCCCAACCAGCGCAAGGCTCACGGCGTCCGGCAGACGGTTTTAGATGCCAGAAGCAAGAGGCGAGAAGCGAGAGGCCAGTGGCTAAACCTATGAACCCATGAACCTTTGAACCCTGAACCTGGCGGCCTGCGGCCGCCTAACCCATAGTTTGCTTCAGCAGCTTGCGCAGCTGCGCCAGGGACCGGGTGTTGAGCACATCGTTTTTTTCCAACCAGCCGCGCCGGGCCTGACCGACGCCAAAGACCAGGTCGTTATAAGCGTCAATGCTGTGGGCATCGGAGTTGATCGATATCAAAACGCCTTCTGCTTTGGCCATCTGGCAGTAAATATCAGTTAGGTCCAGGCGCTTTGGATTGGAATTAAGTTCCAAAAAACAGCCGCGCTCCCTGGCTTTATGAATGATGCGGGTTAGATCGACCTGATAGGGATCACGCTCGTCAATCAGACGGCCGGTAGGATGGGCCAGCATGCTAAAATAGGGCTGATCCATTGCGCGCAGAATGCGTTCGGTCTGTTTTTCAAGCGGCAAATTGAAATGGCTGTGAACCGTTCCCACGACCAGGTCCAGCCGGGCCAGTTCAGAATCCGATAGATCCAGCGTGCCGTCTTTTAAGATCTCAACTTCAAGGCCCTTTAGAATCTGGATGCCCTTTAAGTTATCATTGAGACGCTCGATCTCATCGATTTGTTGTATCAACCGCGGCGGGTCCAGTCCGCCGGCCACCTTGAGCCGATCGGAATGTTCGGTAATGGCGATATATTTCAACCCCTGCCGTTTGGCCGCCAGCGCCATTTCTGCAAGACTGTTGCGCCCATCGCTGGCAAGAGTGTGAATGTGCAAATCCCCTTTGATGTCTTTGAGCTCGATCAACTGCGGCAGCCGGCTTTCTGCGGCGGCCTTGATTTCGCCACGATTTTCCCTGAGTTCCGGCGGTATCAGGGGCAAATCCAGGGTCTGATAAACCGATGCCTCTGTCCGGCCGGCTACCTGTTTTTCAAACCGATACACCCCGTACTCATTAATTTTTAAACCCCGCTGCTGCCCCAGACGCCGGATGGCGATATTATGGTCTTGACTGCCGGTAAAATACTGCAGAGCGGCGCCGAAGCTTGCGGGTTGAACCAGGCGGACATCCACCTGCAAACCGGAGCGCAAAATGACGCTCGTTCGTGTGGTGCCGCTCGCCAGGATCCTGTCGATCGCATCATATTCCAGGAAGCGGCGCATGACCGGACTTTTTTGACGGGCCGTGACCAGAATATCCAGGTCGCCGACGGTTTCCCGACAGCGCCGGTAGCTGCCGGCCACCGCGACCGTGTTAACGCCGGGTACCTTCTTTAAATAATCAAGAAGGCTATCGACGGTGGGCTTGACCGTCACAATTTTAAAGCGTTTTTCTTTTTGCGCCCGGGTGTCAATAGCATCGAGAATGGCCTTTTCAGTCTTTTGGCCGAAACCCTCCAGGGCGCGGATGCGCCCTTTGCGGGCCGCTTTAGCAAGCTGCGGCAGGTTTTTGATTTTTAGTTCCCGGAATAAAATCCGCACCCGTTTGGGACCCAGGTTGGGAAGCTTTAGCATTTCGATCACCGTTTTGGGAATGCGCTGCTGAAGTTTGATGAGGGCTTTGGCCGTACCGGTATCCAGTATTTCATGGATTTTGGCAGCCAATTCTTTGCCGATGCCCGGCAGCCGGGTAAGATCTTCGCCGGCCGCCACCATCTCTTTCAGTTCCGTCCCCAGGCCACTGACCGAGTGGGCTGCATTGCGATAGGCCCGAATGCGAAAGGGGTTTTCCCCCTGGATCTCAAGAAAATCGGCGATCTGTTCAAAGATGTCGGCAATGTCGGTGTTGTGCACAGGCATAAATTAAATAATTTTTTTCTTTAAAGGATATAAATTATGTATTTTGAAGCCGTATTTCAACCGTCAAGTGACAGCTATTATAATTCCAGTGCAACCGAATTTGTGGGTAAAAAGGTTGCCATTCAAGAAGGCTGGGTCTTGGAAGAAGGCCCTCACAAGGGGCAACAATGCTTTTATATGCCCAACTCAACTGTTGGCTGCATCCCCGCTAGCGATCTGCAGCAGATCAAAAGTGTGCCCTACGTCCAGTGGCGACAAACATACGATATGATCGGGCTGGGCGGCTAGTGTCGTGTCCCACAAATATGTTACAAGAGTCGTGTGGTATATTTTCATCCAGTTAAGATCTTGAATTGAGAAAATTCCAAGCACCAAATGATAAATCACAAACAATACCCAAATTCGAAATATCAATGATCCAAACCTGTTTTGAATTTGATTCATTGGATTTTTAGATTGTTTAGAATTTGAGTTTTGTCATTTGGGATTTAATCGACTTTATTTTTATAAAGAAGATTGATAAAATCAATCCGCTTATCAAGAAGCACGCACAGAAACCGCTCCTTCCTTACTTTTGGGTTGACACCACATGACAATTTTTCTTAGTGGTGATACCATTGATTCAAAAATTTTCCAATAAATCCAGATGAGAATCGACGCACCGAAGCATTCTCACCGCAAATGCGGTCAATCAAGGCAACGATGAATTGGCGGCTGTGTTTTTCAGTAGCGGACACGGCCTAACGCATATGAGCGGCAACGACGATATCTAATGCGTCATGCTCAATCAGGTAAAAGGAGCTGCACATGGATCTCATTGTCAGAAATGCCCGTCTTGCCGATGGGGACGAACTTGTCGATCTGGCTGTTCGCGCAGGCACTTTTGCCGAAATCGGACCCCGGTTGAAGCTCTCGGCCCAAACAGAAATTGATGCCGGTGGCAATCTGGTATGCCCGCCATTTATTGATCCGCATTTGCATCTGGATGCAGCCCTGACAGCCGGAATCCCGCGTTACAATATCAGCGGCAGCCATCCGGAGGGCATTCAGGTATGGTGTGAGTATAAAAAGGCATATCCGCAATTTGAAGATTTTAAGGATCGGGCCCGGCGCGCCGTTGAGTGGGAGGTTGCCCAGGGCACGCTTTATATCCGCACGCACATCGATATCTGTGACCCCAGCCTGACGGCCTTAAAATATATGCTGGAGCTGCGGGAAGAAATGAGCGACATCGTCGATATCCAGATTGTGGCATTTCCTCAGGACGGCATCCTGTCCTATCCGAAGGCACCGGAACTGATGCGCGAAGCATTAATGCTGGGCGCCGATCTGGTCGGTGGAATTCCACACTGTGAATGGACCCGGGAAGACGGCGTTGAGTCCGTCGGCGTCGTCTATGCGCTGGCGGAAGAATTTGACCGCATGATCGATGTGCATTGCGATGAGACCGATGATGACCATTCCCGCTTCCTCGAGGTGCTGGCCTCGCAGGCGATCAAACGGGGGTTTCAAAATCGCGTGTCAGCCGGCCACACCACCGCCATGCACTCCTATAACAACGCTTATGCATTTAAACTCCAGGGCTTGCTGGGCAAGGCCGGTGTGAACATTATCGCCAACCCCTTCGACAACACAGTGCTGCAGGCGCGCTTCGACACCTACCCCAAACGCCGCGGGATTACCCGAGTCAAGGAATTATTGGCCGCCGGCATCAATGTGAGTCTGGGTCACGACTCGATTATGGATCCCTGGTATCCGCTGGGCAAAGGGGATATGCTGGCTGCTGCCCAGTTGGCCATTCATGTCTGCCACATGTCGGGTTTTGACGAAATGCAGCAGATGTTTGACACGATTACCGTCAATTCTGCCAAAACCTTCGGCATTAATGATTCCTATGGCATTGTACCCGGTCGCCGGGCCGATTTGGTGATTTTAGATGCCCGCAGCGTGCTGGATGCGCTCCGCCTGTGCCCGGCCCGTTTAACGGTCGTCAAAGCCGGTCGCGTGGTCGCTGAAACACAACCGTCGCAAAGCCGGATTCAGTATGGCGCAGAATCAAAGGTTGTTGATTATCGTAAAGATTAATCCCTGAATCTTGCATATGAAAGTCTCCGACTTGTTCGTTTCTGGAGGACTCGTGCAAGGTATTTGATCCATTCATCCATTTTTCATATTGAGATCTGAAAGGATTGCTTCATGCAAAAAAACACCCGATGTGTTCACAGTGGTACCGGCAAAGATCCCCTCACCAGGGGCCTCAACACACCCATATTTACCTCCTCGTCTTTTGAATATCTGGATACCGCCGAAAACGTATATCCGCGCTACTTTAACGTTCCCAATCAAAAATCGGTGGTTGAGAAGCTGTGTGCGCTGGAAAATGCTGAAGACGGCTTGCTGTTCAGCTCGGGCATGGCAGCGATCAGCACCGCCATGCTTGCTTTTCTCAGCAGCGGGGATCACGTTGTTCTTCAAAAAGACATTTACGGCGGTACACATCACTTTGTAACCGCGGAATTTGATCGCTTCGGGATCGAATTTACCTTTGTCAACAACGAGGCAGCCGATATTGAAAAGGCGGTGCAAAAGAACACCAAAATCATCTATATTGAGACGCCTTCCAACCCGCTGCTGCTGGTCACCGACATTGCGGCCACCGCTCAGATAGCACAAGACAACAATGCCCTGAGCGTGATCGACAACACATTTGCAACCCCGATCAACCAGAACCCGATGGACCTGGGAATCGACATCGTTACCCACAGCGGCACCAAGTATCTGGGCGGCCACAGTGATCTGTGCTGCGGGGCGGTTTTAACCCGTCGGGATCTGGCCGGCAAAATTGGGGCAACCGCAGCCAACCTGGGTGGCAGCCTGAATGCCATGACCTGTTATTTGCTCGAAAGAAGTTTGAAAACCCTGGGCCTAAGAGTGGACAAACACAACCGCAATGCCCAGATCATGGCCGAACATTTGCAAAAGGATGCGTGCATCCAAAAGGTCTTTTATCCCGGCCTGGAAAATCATCCAGGACATGCAACGGCCAAAAAACAAATGCGCGGTTTCGGCGGCATGCTGGCATTCGAATTGAAAAGCCCGGCACCGGATCGTTTTTTAAAAAACCTACAAGTGATTACGCCGGCCCTCAGCCTCGGGGGAGTGGAAACCATTATTTGCTCACCGGCGACAACATCGCATCAGAAAATCACGGCGGCCGAACGGGCCGAGCTGGGGATTACCGACAATACGCTGCGCCTGTCGGTCGGCATCGAGGATCCGGAAGACCTCATCGCGGATATAGACAGGGCTTTATCAAATTAATTTATAAGCCATCTTAGAAATAAATTATAAAAGCCGACTCGGTCATGTCATTTCCTGATAGGAGAAACAAACAATGAAAGTTATACGCGATGATTTGACTCTGGCAGAAAGCGATCAGACGATTGTCATCGAAGGCAACCATTATTTTCCGCCGGAATCCATCAAAAAGGAATATTTCCAAAAAAGCGACAAACATACCACCTGCCCCTGGAAAGGCCAGGCCAGCTACTACCACATCGTCATCGGTGATGGCGTCGAACCCGATGCGGCCTGGTATTATCCGGAGCCCAACGCGAAGGCCAAACAGATAAAAAATTATGTGGCCTTTTATAAGGGCGTAAAAGAAAGTTGATAATGAAACCAACACTGAAATCCATCATTTTGCTGCTCATTCTGCTGTTTAGCGCTTCAAATGCATCGGGCGGCATTAAAAATCCGGATACCTTCATTTTAGCCACCTACGGCACCCTGCGCACGCTGGACCCGGCGGCATGTTATGACACAACCGGAAGCCAGCGGATATTGAATATTTACGAAACCCTCATCTTTTTTGATGCATCTAAAACCGATGCATTTATTCCCGTTTTGACCACCCGGGTTCCGACGTTGCAAAACAGCGGCATCTCGGCGGACGGAACCACTTATTCGTTCACCATCCGCAAGGGCGTCAAATTTCACAACGGCGCTCAACTAACCCCCCGGGATGTGGCCTACTCGTTTAAGCGCAACTTGATTGCGGACCCGGACGGCGGACCTATGTGGATGCTACTGGAGGCCTTAACCGGCAAAAGCTCAACTCGCGATGAAAACGGGAAGATCAGACCGGGTATTTTTCAAATGATCGACCGTGCCATCAGCGTAAAGGGCGACAACGTGATTATCCGTCTGCCCCGGCCCTATCCACCGCTGATGGGGATTCTGGCCAATTCCTCCGCAGTTATCCTGGCCCGGGAATGGGCCATCGCCAATGGCTGCTGGGATGGCCGTATCGAACATGCGGCAAAGTATAATAATCCGGCGCCGGGACATGAGCCGTTGTTGAAAATTGCCAACGGAACCGGTGCGTTTCGTTTGAAATCCTGGGAGCCTTCCAAGCAATTTGTCTTCGAGCGCTTTGACGGATACTGGGGCGCCAAGCCCATGCTCAAGAGAGCCATCATCAAGTACGTCAAAGAATGGAGCACCCGGAAGCTCATGTTGCAAAACGGCGATGCGGATCGGGTGACAGTGGACATCCCCTATGTGCCTGAAGTTAAAGCCATGCCGGAATTAAAAATTTTCAACGTCCCGCAGCTATCGGTTTCCTTCGCGCTCTTTTGCCAGAAAATCGACCCGACCGGCAATCCAAATATCGGCAGTGGCCGCCTCGACGGCAACGGCATCCCACCGGATTTCTTCTCCGACATCAATGTCCGCAAGGCCTTTTTGTATGCCATGGATCGCGAAACGTATCGTCAGGATGTTTTTAACGACCTGGTGATCATGCCCACCAGCCCAAACATTGAAGGGTTGCCGTATCACAAAACTGTGCCGCATTATGCCTTTGATCTGAATAAAGCCCGGGCTCATCTGCAAAAAGCATGGGACGGCCGGGTTTGGGACAAAGGGTTCAAAATGGTGATCACCTATAACTCCGGCAATGCCATGCGCGAGGCAGCTGCGATGATGCTGGCTGAAAACATCATGTCGCTGAATCCCAAATTCAGCATTGAGATCCGTAATGTCGAATGGAAGGATTATCTGGTTCAGTACCGCAGTTATCGGTATCCGATTTTTATTACCGGCTGGGCAGCGGATTATGCGGACCCCCACAACTTTCTTTACACCTTTATGCACTCGCAGGGTGTTTACGCCAGATTCATGGCATATAAAAATGATACGGTCGACCGGCTGTGCGAGACCGGCATTGCCACCGTTGAAGCGGCAAAACGCGAAGAAATTTACGCCCGACTTCAACACCTGTGGTATGAAGAAGCCGTCGGCATCCCGCTGTACCAACAGATCAATATCCGCGCTTATCGGAATTGGGTAGACGGCTATGTGCCCAATGCCATGCTCACCGATGCCTGGGAAGATCTCAAACAAATCAAAAAAAATAAATGAATCGCCGTATCAAAAACAGATGGGTGCGAACGCCGCAGGCGGGCTTGCCCACCTCTGGTGGGACAGCATCATTTTTATGGCAACAAACAAAAGATCCCGCCTTAAGGCGGGATCTTTGTTTAGATTCTATTTCTAATTGTTTCCCGAAAGTTGACGGGCAGAACCTGCCCATTAGCTCGGCCGTCAGCCGATCACCTTGAAATTTAGCACCAGATTTTTATGGCTAATCTCCTGCCCGGCCCTGGCAAATATCCCTGACTGATAACCACTGGCTTCCCAGGCGCTGACCCAGTAATCAACAATTTCATTAACCGCGATATTATAGAGCTGATCGGTAATTTCGCGCTTCATTTTTTGACGGCAGGGAATCCGATAATTCTTAACCAGGTTGGTAATATGGGATTTGACACCAACCGGATCAACTTGTTGATAGCCATCATATTTTACCTGTTCCGGTATCAGATGAGCAGGCGTTTTGTAATTATCCGGCGAAATCGTTTCGGCCAGAAAGCAGGCCAGAACACCGAAGGCGTGAGCTGTATTGAACTCATCATATCGGCCTTCTTTTAAATCTTTGATCAAATGCTGATAAACCAATTCCGTATCGTAAGGGTCAATTGAATAAGGGTTGCGCCGGTGCCTTTCTTTAAAGTGCATCCCGGCTGAGACCGTTGCCAGATTATTGCGCAGATATTCTTTGAGCTCGGCAGGGCAAAATTCGATGGCATCATAGACCAGCTGATCACGGGTCAATGATTTAAATGCAAACGAATTGCCCGGATAGGATATAAGGACGGCCAGCGCTAAAAAAATAAGTATTTTAAATAATTTCGTATACATAGCTATGCTCTCCTTCGACAAAAGGGTTGGTGGCGTTCCGAATGTAAAGTGCTGATTATGTTATTTTATCTTATCGGCAGAAATCATGAAAACTTTAAAGAAAGCTACGTGCTACAACCAAAGACCCTTGCCGAGGCTACACGTCGTATCGCATTTGCGGTATTTATTTCCGCCTGGGCTCTTTTTTCGGTAAATGCCTGCACCGTCAAAGCGCGTACGATTGAACCGGGCACCATCCCCAAGATAGACGCCTTGGCCCCCGGCGAATCTGCATTCGGACAGCAATTGTATGAGGATTTGTGTGACGATTACCAACTGGAATCCAACCCGAAGCGCCTTGATGGGCTGGTCACCATTTTTGATCATCTGATACAGGCCGCCGAGGCTGATCACCTTCCCTGGCATCTTTATCTTTTTGACGACCCTGAAACCGTCGATGTCCGTGCCGTTCACGGAAACTATATTTTTGTATGGTCCGGCTTTTTGGATGCCACCGAAAACGATGACGAAATCGCCGCCCTGATGTCCTGTGAAATTGCCCATGTGCTGGCTCGGCATACCTATCCGGTACAATTTACTCCCTGGACAGATATATTCTTTGATGTAGCCGAAATGACCACCAGTCTGGCGCTCATGCAGGCCACTCAGGGTGTTGTCAATATTAGTGGTCGGGGCTGGATGAAATGGGCCTATGTTGAACTGGCGGACCTGGATGCACTTGACCGTGAATACAGTGCCGAGGAGGAACGAGAGGCAGCAATGATCGCGATGCTCATTATGGAGCGCGCCAAGTATTCCCCTGAGGCGATGCTCACATTCTGGCAGCGCGTACAGCAGGATGACGCCCTGCACAAAAGGGCAAAGCCGCTCAAGCGCGATCTTTCCCCGCTGGAGCGCACCCAAATTATAGAAGAGCTGTTGCCGGATGCACCGCCACAGACCGAACCGCACATCCCAGAAAATATACAAACAAGTCGCCTCAACTTCAATTCCAAAAAACACAACATTCAATGAAGCTATGCCGAGGCCGGCAATATTTACCGATATTTCTCTACCTGATAATTAACAGTTTATGCGAACGTCGAATCAATCATCAAATATTTATATCAGATAATCCCTAGTTCACCCCAAAAATGCCCATAACCTCCGCTAAAATATGGGGCTTGTTGTGCTCTTCACAGTTCGATGCCACCGTTTCAGACTCATGATCGAATTTCACCTGGCAGTCATATTTTTTGGCGATGCTGTTAATTATCTTGGAAATGATTTCAATATTGTAATTGATCTTTACGATTCTAAATGCTTCCATTTTTTCCACCATGCAGATTTGCGTGTTTGCGGTTTATGTTATCACCGTCCGGTAGCCTCGATAGCGGCCGGAACAGTCATGATGAATTTATACCGTTTTCCATAGTAATGTTCCGAAATACAGAAGTACGGCATAAGGGGTTGTAGAAAAAAACGTTTGAATACCGCAACGTTTTTTGACATCCCCTATAAGTACATCTTAAACCAATTTCTGTGCCATATCGGAATCGATTCAAATTCTGATGATGGAACTTGTGCGTTAGAATTTTAAGGGCTTGTAATTATTCAGATAATAAAACGGAAACGTGGAGCGCGGCGCTGTAAATATAATTTGAAGCCCATATACAGCTTGTCATCTCAGGGTGAAATCCCACATAAAAAAGAGCCGGATCGGCAAATGCCCCAGAGCTTTTTGCGGAATACCGATGTTGAGATTATTGATGGTGGTGAGAAAACGGAAGGGACTCGGAGTGGAAAGTGTATAAAATTATCTGATTCGATCAAGACGACATTGTCCAAACAGACAACTTGCGGGAGCTGTTGATGCGGGTGATAGAGCCACCAGCATCAACATGTTATAGCCGGATTAGCCGCTTAACTGTCTTTCTTTTTCGTGCGAGTCTTTATCTTTTCTTTTTCTGTCTCCAGCTCTGCTTCCCGTTTTTCTTTTTCTGTCTCTAATTCAGACTCATATTTTTCTTTTTGTTTTTTGGATTCGTTTTCAGCTTTTGCTTTTTTGCTTTCATTTTCAGCGGCTTCATTTTGATGGCCTTTGTTCATTTTGGCCTTTTGTTTTTTGCCGAGTTTCTCTTCGGTTAACCCGGGAGGCGTATTTTCGCCTTTCCAGCCGGTCTTCTCCCCCTGTTCCCAGCCGGGCGGGGTACTTTTGCTTTTACCTTTACCTTTGCCGCCGGCCAACGCCATTGTACTGAGCAGAAAAATAGATGATAGAAGTATAATAGAAAGTTTTAATATTTGCGTTTTCATCGTTAACCTCCATAATTGAATTTATAAGTTTATATGGCCAAAACCCGTTTGAGGTTGTCCGTAGATCGATTATAATTTGGTTTGGAAAAATAAGCCTTAAAAAAACGTTTTCAACTTAAAATTAACGAATCATGTTTTTAAATGACGTGACTTGCCGATTCAAAATACGAACATACTTTAAATCAATAACCCATCCAATTTTTGTCTGATCAAACGGGAATCATTTTATCGGCAATTCATTTTAGAGCCAGAAAGGAGATTCGCCATGCGCTATAAGCTTCTGGGTAAAAGTGGTCTGAGAGTTTCCGAGCTTTGTTTGGGAACGATGACCTTTGGAGACGATTGGGGCTGGGGGTCTACAAAAGAAGAAAGCCAGGCGGTATATGATGCGTTTGTGGAGTCCGGCGGAAATTTCATCGACACTGCAGATCTGTATACAAACGGTACCAGCGAAAGCTTTCTGGGTGAATTTATGGCTAAGGATCGGGAGCGCATCGTGCTGGCCACCAAATACACCAACACGGCACCCGGCACCGACCCCAATGCCGGGGGCAATCAGCGCAAAAATATGATGCAGTCAATAGAAGCCAGCCTGAAACGCCTCAAAACCGATTACATCGACCTTTACTGGTTGCACGTCTGGGATTTTATGACACCGGTAGAAGAGGTCATGCGGGCCTTTGACGATCTGGTAGGCCAGGGAAAGGTTTTGTACATCGGCATATCGGATTCACCGGCCTGGATTGTTTCACGGGCCAATACCCTGGCTGAATTACGCGGCTGGACCCAGTTTGTCGGCCTTCAGGTAGAATACAGTCTCATTGAGCGTACATCAGAGCGAGAACTGCTGCCGATGGCCCGTGAACTGGATCTGGGTGTGACGGCCTGGTCGCCGTTGGCCGGCGGCCTTCTGACCGGTAAATATGCTCAGAGCAGTAAAGCCGGCAACGAAGAAAAGCGGCTTGAACATCCCATGATGGCACCCCTGGTCGACATAAATGAGCACAAACGTTCCGTTGCCGCAGCAGTGGTGGAAATTGCCGAAGCAATCGGAAAAACGCCCGCCCAGGTGGCCCTGAACTGGCTGCGTCAGCAACCCGCAGTGATGATCCCGATTATCGGTGCCCGCCGATTGTCCCAGCTCAAAGACAACTTGGCCTGCGTGGAGTTTACCCTGGAAGAAGACCATCTACGACGGCTGGATGAGGTCAGCCAGATTGAACTGGGCTTCCCCCATGATTTCTTCACAAACGAGATGGTGCAAAATTTTGCCTTCGGCGGCATGCGGGATTCAATTGATAACCATCGTAAAAACTAGGCGATCCGTTTTGCTTTTCGCCTCAGGGCCACTACACAGCCCTCGAGCATCTGCAGTTTATTCTCCAGACAGGACGCCACATACTGCTGCGCCACATCGTCGGGCATAAACAGCCACACCGGGGTCGTGCCTGAAGCCTCGACGATGGTATCAATATTGGGCGAACCTTCACCGTAGATCCGGATCAGAGAAGCCTTTGTCTGATCACTCCAGGCCGCATGGTCTTTTGATTGAATCGGTCTATTTGTCAACAGCTGTTTTGCTGCTTCGATCTGTCTCAGCAGCAGTTCAATGCCGGATTCCATATCAACCGGTTCGAATGGCATTATTTGAGCTTGAGACCAGCCCATCTTTGATCACCCCATTTTGCGAGCGGCGCCAACCGTACACCGATCGTAAAAAATACTTGCATTCTTCACAAAAATTAAGACCGCGGCCGTCGACAATGGCCCGCACATAGCCCCGATAGCCAAATTTATTAAACTCGCCCCTACTCATGGGGCACAATGATCCATCAATTGCCAGTTTAAAAGAGGCGTGATCGGTCAAACCGAAATTATGACCGACTTCGTGCAGGGCCACCTTGGTCGTTCGATCGATAAAGAGGTCAATTGCGGCTTCGGAAACCATATTGGAGGGCGTCAATTTTTTGGTAGAAACCACCGCTACATCATTGGTGGGGTTTTTCCCGCCGAGAATTGAGTTATAAAATTCATCTCCATCATCTATTTTTAGATCAGCATCGGTAATCCCCAGCGTATTTCCGATATATTCCTCTCCCAGGATCAGGGTCAGCAGTTGGGCATCGATGCTGTCAATCATGGGCGAATCATGATGTGCCAAATCGATCTCACCAATGATACCGTGAAAGGACCCCAGTAGGCCGTTGCCGATCTCTTTGAGGCTGCTGTAAGTAATGTCGCTTCCAACACGAACCAGATTTAATTTCGATTTATTTCTAAGCATTTTTATTTCTTTGTTTTCCTCTTATCCGCTGCGGGCAAATATATAAAAAATGTGGTCCCACGGCCCTTTTTAGATTGCACGTTAATATAGCCATCGTGGCTTTTTACGATTCCATACACCGATGCCAGTCCCAGGCCGGTCCCTTTGCCGCTTTTTTTAGTTGTAAAAAAGGGATCAAAGATACGATGCTGTATTTTTTTGTCCATTCCCAGGCCTTCGTCCGAAACCGTGACCATGACGTATTTCCCCGGCCTGGGTTCATAAAGATTGCTCTTAATATCCCGGTGCGTCACGTTTTTGGTTTTTAAATAAATATCCCCCCCATCCGGCATTGCATCTGCCGCATTGATATAGAGATTTAAAAGCATTTGTTCCATCTGGCCCTGGTCCGCTTCGATGGCATGCGGCCTCTGGGTGAGATCGCGATGGATGGTAATTTCCTTTTTCATTTTTTGAAACGTCCGGGAGGTATTTTCAATAATTTCGTTAATGGCAATTGATCTGGATCGATATCTGCCCTTGCGCGCGTAACCCATCAGTTGTTGGGTGAGCTCAGCACCCTCTTGAATTGCGTTTTCGACTTTTTTTAAGGTAGTGTAGTGCGGATGTTTCGAATCGATATCCAGCAGTTGCAATGATGTGTGCCCCTGAATACCCATCAGAAGATTGTTAAATGCATGGGCAATCCCACCGGCCAGGGTGCCAATAGCTTCCAGCCGGGCGGTAAATTGAAGTTGGGCGTCCAGTTTCCTTTTTTTAGTTATGTTGCGAACAAAATTTAAAGTGGCCGGCTGCCCTTCCCAGTTAACGCGCACGGCGGTGTGTTCCACCCATATTTCTTTGCCCGTTTTGCTGATTACCCTGAATGAATGGGTGCCGGGTACTTTTTGACCTTTTAGTTTTTTTAAATGCCTGGAGGCCACTAAATTCCTGTCTTTAGGATGGATGAGCTCGGCAATGGCAGTTGTTGACAACTCTTCATCTGTATAGCCCAGCACCGTTCGTGCCCGTCGATTCGCAAACCGAATCACGTCGTTCTGGATAATAAAAATCGCATCCCGAGCTTTGTCAAAAATGAGCTTATACTTCTGCCCCAGCTCCTGTAGATCCGTTTCAATTTGGACCCGCTGTTGCAATTCTTTTTCGAGCGTTTTGATCCTGGCAGTTAATGCTTCGGCTATTTGGTCTTTAACCATCAAATTCGTATCCATCGTCAGAATGGTACCTGTGGGCTTTTTGCGCTTCTGAACCCCGCGACTTTGAATATCCTTCACTCGTTCCACCTGAAAATTGTATTTGTTTTTATATAATATGATATCGGCTGTTTAGCAGAAAAGATTAATCATTACCTGCTTTTAAATGCAATCTCAAACTTCGCATTAATTTTCATGCAAGATTCAGGTATTAGGCCGTCAATATTACAAATCAGCAAAATTTAAACAGGCAAAATGCATACCAGGTAAGGATTTTGTTAATATTTATATAAATATCTACTTGTTAAAGGATATATCATCGCTTGCGACGGAGGACCCCCGGACAAAAATCGTCATTTCGTTTGTCGATAAGCGCTCAATAAAAGAGACGCTGATGACATATTTGCTATCACGAGCGTCCCGGGTATTTTATTTAGCGGTCAAGGTCGTGGCCGACAATATCAACAGCGGCTAATCCAATTCTTTAACTACGGTTATGCCTTTGGCCTTCATTTCTTCTAAAGCCCTGGCAGTTGTATCCGGTGCCACGCCTTTGGACAAACCCTCAACCACCGTCACTTTATATCCGGCATCGGCGGCATCGATTGCCGTGGCTTTCACACAGTAATCGGTAGCAATCCCATAGACAATAAGCGCCTTTATACCGTTTTTTTTCAAGATCCGATCCATCTCCGTTTTGTTACCACCGTCGTCCTGAAAACCGGAATAGCTGTCATAACGCTTATCTTTTCCTTTTTGGACGATGCTGGCAAACAGATTCTGATTCAACAAAATCTTTGCGTTTTCAGTTTCCTGGACACAATGCGGCGGCCAGAGAACCTGGGTACGCCCTTCGAGCTGGATGGCCTCGAATGGTTCTTTGCCGACATGATTCGGATAGAAGGATACATGCTCGACCGGATGCCAGTCCTGGGTAGCAAAAATAGGATACCCCTTTTCTTTGAGCACTCGTGTGGCTTTTTCGACCTTTTCAACAAAGACTTGATCTGTGCCATTGGCGGCAAGGGAACCGTTTTTCCAGGTGGTAAAATCGCCCTGCATATCAACGACAATGACACCAACTTTTTCTCCCGCACCTGTGGTAGCTGTACAAGTCACAATAAAATACCTCCTGAAAGTATTGCCAGAATGAAAATCAAATAGGCATTTTGGGCCAACCGCCTTTTATAGGGGTTGTCAAAAAAACGTTCCGGTATTTATAGAGGTTGTCAAAAAACGTTGCGGTATTCAAACGCTTTTTTATACAACCCCTTATGCCGCACTTCCGTATTCCGGAACATTATTATGGAAAACGGTATAATTAATTTAAGGTTTCATTTTACAACGTAAAGACGCGCCGCTAAAAAACCCGTTTCCATAATCCAGCTTCAGAGTCACACGGCACGTCTATAAGACATACCAAACCCCGCCGTGGATGAAAGATATCTAAAGCTGGGTTCTATGAACGACCGATCCGTTTTGTGCCAAAAGTTTCGGCCACCAGCTTTTCCATTTCATGCTTGCGGTGGCAGGCAACCCGATGACCCGTTTCCATGGTTTCAAGCAGCGGTTCTTGCTTTAAGCATCGATCCACAGCGAACGGACAGCGGGTATGAAATCGGCACCCCGCGGGCGGGTCGGCGGGGCTGGGCACATCTCCGCTTAATACGATGCGCTGCTGCTGATGCGCGACACCCGGAATCGGGATTGCTGACAAAAGGGCATGCGTATATGGATGCGACGGCCTTGAAAAGATCACGCCGGTGTCAGCCAGTTCCACGATTTTACCCAGATACATCACCGCCACCCGATTACTGATGTATTTGACCACCAATAGATGATGGGTGACGAACATATAAGTTAACTGCAGGGTTCGCTGCAGTGATTTTAACAGATTGAGGATTTGAGATTGTACCGATACGTCCAGGGCCGAGGTCGGTTCGTCAAGCACGATAAACTCAGGGTCAGTGGCAATTGCCCGCGCGACCGCAATTCGCTGTCGTTGCCCCCCGGAAAATTCATGCGGATAGCGCAGCAGGTGATCGCGGGTTAACCCCACCCGCTCGAGCAAACTTAAAACCCGGGCCTCAAGATCGCGACTGCTCATCCGCTGCAGGGTTTTGATAGGCTCGGCAACAATATTTTTAACCAGCATCCGGGGATCCAGTGAAGTTGTCGGGTCCTGGAAAACCATCTGCAATCTGCTGCGCAGGCCGAGCTTTTTAATACGGGACTTTCTTACACGGGCCAGGTCTGCAGTCGGTTTGGACTCAGTGTCAGCGGGATAATAAAAAATATGCCCGTCGGTCGGCTTAAAAAGGCGAACGATGGCCTTCCCGGCAGTGGTCTTTCCGCAGCCCGACTCGCCCACCACACCCAGACATTCCCCGCGATAGATGTCCAGATCGATACCGTCGAGGGCCCTGACGGCACCAATTTCCCTGCGCAGCACCCCTCCCTGAATCAAATAGTGCTTTTTCAGATTTTTCAGCTCGAGTATTTTTTCCATCTTTAATTCATTAGCCACGGACCTACACAGACATACACAGATTTAGATTTTAAAGTAGTCGGTTTCAGGGCTCAAGGTTTCTGGCCTCTGGCTGCTGGCTGCTTGTTTGTGGCAGCCACAAACTTCGGCAAGCGCAGTCGAGCCGAGAGTTGCTCTAATTAACGATTTTCATCTGTCTTCTGTCCTCTGTCATCTGTATTTTGAGGCCGCCCAGTAGCAAGCCGCCAGATGATTTTGTCCGAATTCAGTCATTTCGGGATAGGCCTCCCGGCAAACCGCCATGGCATGTGAACAGCGCGGATGAAACCGGCAGCCGCTCGGCGGCATAACCAGATTGGGCACATGGCCGTCAATGCTTTTTAGATCATCTTCCATAGAAAATTTGGGTACGGCATCAAGAAGGGCCCGGGTATAGGGGTGCAAAGGCTTCTGAAACAAATCTTTGACATCGGCAACTTCGCACAGATTGCCGGCATACATGACGCCGACCCGATCACAGGTTTCCGCCACCACGCCCAGATCATGGGTTATCAGTAAAATCGAGGAAATGCCCTCCTGTTTCAGTCCGCGCAGAAGCTCCAGAATCTGAGCCTGAATGGTTACATCCAGATTCGATGTGGCCTCATCCGCTATGAGCAGCACAGGGCTACAGGCCAAAGCAATGGCAATAACAATACGCTGCTTCATGCCTCCCGATAGATTATGGGGGTACTGATCCACAATCCGTTCGGGATTGGACAGACCCAGTTTTGCGATAATCGCAACCGCGCGTCGCTTCGCTTCATTTTTTAATCTGTTCTGCCAGTGTTTTAAGATCGGAATCCGCCCCAGTATATTGAGGGTCAGGGCATCCGGTCGCTGCACGGCGATGCGATAGACGGCCTGCTGAAATCGCTTAAGTGGATAGAACGTACGGCAAGTCACAGATTCAAGATCATTGAGTGCCGTTGCGCACAGCTTCTTTTTTTGATGAAATAAAAAACTTTCGGCAACCTGATCCCCGATGCTCATGGTCGGATTCAGGGCCGCATTGGGTTCTTGAAAGATCATGGAAATGCGGTCCCCGCGCAGGCTTTCCATGTAGGCTTCTGATTGGGCGAGCAGATCAATACCTGCATGCTGGTTTTTTTCATCTAAGTAGACAATTACCTTGCCGTCTTCAATGCGTCCCGGCTCCGGCACAATGCGCATGATGGAGCGTGCGGTTACGCTTTTGCCGCACCCGGATTCACCCACCAACCCAAAGGTGGCGCCGTGATCAACAACCAGGCTGACTTTGTTAAGGGCCTTGACCACACCTTCATAGGTGTAAAAGTTGGTCACCAAGTCGACGGTTTCTAACAATTTAGTCATTTTAATTTTTTTTAGACAGGATCTGCAAGATATACAGGATTGTTTTTTGCTTCTCCGGATAATCGCCCATAAATAAAAACTATCTTGTTAATCCTGCCTGCCCGCCGAAGCCTTGGCGAAGGCGGGTTAATCCCGTCAAAGAAAATCAAATATTCCGAAATCATATCATCTTCTTCTCAGCTTCGGGTCGAAGGCGTCACGCAGGGCGTCGCCGATTAGATTCCACCCCAGAACAAAAAGAACGATGCATCCACCGGGGATGACAATGGTATACCAGAATTTTAGCGGATCATCGGGAGGGCCAACAATATAATTTCGCGCCAGAGCCACCATTTGACCCCAATCGGCATACCCTTTGGGCGCACCCAGGCCCACAAAGCTCATAAATGAAGCGGTGATTACCATTGATCCCATGTCCATGGATGCCATGATCACAGCCGGATAGATGGCGTTCGGCAAAATGTGGCGTAAGATAATCTTTAGGTCCGAGACACCCATGATTTTAGCGGCCTGAACAAAATCCTGTTCCCGCAGCGTCAGAATTTCAGAACGAATCACACGCACGTACCAGCGCCAGCCCACCAGTGCCAGTGCAATCATGATTTTGTCGAGGCCCCGGCCGAAGGCCACCGCAATCGTCATGGCCAGCACCAGGGTGGGTATGGCCCACATGATATCGGTAATACGCATGAGCACCTCATCGACGATGCCGCCATAATAGCCGGATACGGCCCCTAAAGCGATCCCCACCAGAGCCGCAATACTCACCACAAAAAGCCCGATCTTAAATGCGGTGCGGGTGCCCCATACCACGCCGTAAAAGATGTCATACTGACCGGATGTGGTACCAAATATTTGGGTTTGACTGGGCGGTTTGGGCGTCGGTGAAAAACCCTTGTGCGGCATCAGATAGGGATTATGAGCGTATTTCGGCGGCGCGATGTAAGGTGCCAAAACAGCCACCGCCAGAAAAAACAGAATCAATATAAATCCGATTGCCGCTGAAGGATTTCTAAAAATTCGATGGAGCGTAAATCTAAGCTCGCGCAATCTGGGGTGCTGATGGGCCATAGAATGAAATCGTTACATTTGTTTTATGGGGTCGATTGGTTTAATTGGTTGCAAGAAAGCCCTCAGAAACATAGCCGGTAAAACAAATTCAACTAATTCAACCGAATCCTTGGATCGATATACGCATACAATATATCCAGGGTTAGATTGGTAATCACAAATATGACGGCCATAAACAGGCAAATACACATCAGAACCGGTATATCGAGCTGGACAGCTGATTCCGCCAACCACCAGCCGATGCCATGCCGGTTGTAAACAACTTCTACAGCGACACTGCCTTCCATTGAATAGGCGACCGATTGACCGGCCACGGTAATGACGGGTAACAGGGCATTGCGCCGGGCGTGTTTGATATGAATCGTTTTTTTATCCGCGCCCTTGGCTATGGCCGTAATGACATATTCCTTGGAAAGCTCTTCGATCATTCCCGACCGCATCACCCGCATATTCAAGGCAACAACAACGATCACATAGGTCAGCACCGGAAGAACCAAATGAGAAAGGGCATTTAGGGTAATGTCCAAACGCCCATTCAGAATTCCATCGACCGTGTATAACCCTGTGTATGGCCTAAATGAATCCGGATGGTCTAATATGAACATGGTCAAGTGATCACTGAGCACGCCCGGCGAAAAAATTTGAAAATATCCGTAAAAAATCATCAGCAACACCAGAGCGAAAAGAAAAGTCGGCAACGACCAGCCAACAATGGCAAGAATACGGGTGCTATGGTCGATCCACGTATCCCGGTGGATGCCGGACAATGTCCCCAGCCATATGCCAAAAATGATAACAATCGGAGCGGCAAATAAGTTCATCTCCAGTGTAACGGGAAAATAATTCCAGAAGGCTTCGGCCACGGGCCTGCTGGCCACGAGAGACCAGCCCAGATTGCCTTTAAAAACTTCTTTCATCCATTTAACGTATTGGATGTAAAAAGGATCATCCAGACCGAACTGCTGAACAATCCTGGGAATGTCTTTGGCTTGCTGGGGAGAGGTGACGTAGGTGGCGGCTCTGCGTTCGGGACTGAAGGTCATTAAAATACCAAAAATCAGAACGGATACCCCGAACAGCACAAATATCAGCAACAAGGACCTACGCGTAATATAGGCGAGCATAGTTTGTCGGATGGCCGGTTGAGCTCGTTAAGCCGGTTCGCCCATCTCCGATGGACTGCCGGTAACGCGCTCACCGATAGAATGTTATTATTTTTATGAAATGGTCAAATCTTCGAACCTAGAACCCTTGAACCTATGAACCCTGAACCTTTGAACCCAGATACGCCTTGGTGTCCGGGGGCATCGCAGTAAATTGCAGGCGCACGCGCTGGTCTGTTGCGGAACCCGGCGGGTTATCCGGTGGTAAGACTTTTGCGTACAATTCTGAAAGTTTGCGGGTTTCAGGAGTTGCCAGCACGATTCTCAGGTTGGTATACGCCGATAGCCTTTTGTCTAAAAACACTTCGGCCGAATTTTCGCCAAGGTGGGTAATGCGGCCGGCGATCGCTGTCTCGGAAACGGTTTTACCTTCCAGGAGAAAACATTCAACCGCAAGCGGTGAATTCAGGCGGATTAAAGGAATCGCCTCTTTCTCCGGCAAAAAGACCTGGTAGGGTTCTCCGATGCCGGCCACATCGTAAAGGGTCACCGGCTCATCGAGACCCTTAAATTTGACTGCCTTTGTTCCCTGGATTGCCAAGTCTGTCCCAATACGATCATGGGTTGTGGGACTGATGAGGATCTGGCCGCCGACGGTAAAGGATTCGATGCGGAAGGCCGCGTTGATGGGGGTGCCAACGGCACCATAAGAGGCGCGCTGCTCCGAGCCGATGTTGCCCACCACCACCTCGCCGGTGTTGATACCGATCCCCATTGCCAGCTCCGGCAGCTTGAGCCGGCACTGTTCTGCATTTACCGCCATCAGGGCATTCTGCATCTCGACGGCGCAGGCCACTGCTCGTTCGGGATCGTCATCGGCATTTAAAGGAGCGCCGAAAAAAGCTAAAATGCCGTCGCCCATAAATTCGCTCACAGTTCCCTGATAGCGTGCAATCACATCAACCATATGCTCAAAATAACGGTTCATGATTTCAATCACCTGGTGCGGCGAAAGCCTGGATGTTAATGCGGTAAAGCCCCTTAGATCCGACACCAAAAAGGTAACCTCGCGGTTCTCACCACTCATTTTCAAACCTTCCGGAGAACCCAAAAGCGACTCGACCACCTCATTGCTCAGATAGCGGCCAAAAGTGTGGCGGATAAAGTCCCGCTGGCGCAGACTTTCCATCTTTTCCTTTTCTTCCATAATGTAGCGGTAAACAACGATGGCAATCATGGCAAAACCGATCAGCAGCAGCGGCCGGACGATGTTCAAAATGACATGACCATAAAAAAAACTTAGCATCACAACGACAATGTAGGTTCCTGCCAGAAAACAGGTGCCGAGAGAAAACGCCAGAGAAGAAAAACGAATGGAAAGCAAAAAGAGCAAGGCCAGCAGCAAGGCCTCGATGAGCAGCATTTGCCGATCCGAAAGCTCTTTAAGAAAAGATTCGGTCAGAATGTTGTGAATAACATTGGCATGCACCCCGCTTAAGGGGTAATTGGTATCGGTCGGCACCGGTCCGACATCCGTCGATCCGGTGGAGACGTCGGAAATGACGACGATTTTGCCTTTTAGCTCATCAGCCCAGATTTCCAGCTCATCGCGATCATCTGAAGCGCGTAAGATATCAGCAAAATTATAATGATCCATATGCTCCCAGGGACCGATGAAATTGACAATCATATCCCCTTGATGATCGACGGGAATTACAATATCACGCGGTCCGGCGCCCGGCCGTTTCGCATCTTTCAGGATAATCGATCGGCCGGGATTGAAAATAATTTTCTCGGGCGGCACCTGAAGATAATCACAGACAACGCGCAGCGGTAAAAGCGGATAAAAAGAATCTTCAAAACGCACCAGCAGTGGAACCCGGCGCAGGACACCATCCGGGTCAAATTTGACACTCAGCGAACCCAGACCGCGGGAGGCATTGGCCAGCTCAGCGTAAGTGGTCAGTGGATTTTCGCCTACATAAAGCTTGCCACCGGCACCATCGGCACGAACATCCCATTTGGTCTGAATTACATAACTCCTGCCTTTTGAGACAATCTTTTTGCGGTTTTTTGGCGCACCGGGTTTGCGCAATTCCAGGGCCAGGCCGAAGTAGGCATTGTCGGCATCTTTGACGGCCTGAATGAGCTCTTGATCGTCTTGCGCATTTATTTTAGCCGCAAAAATGAAGTCGTAAACCTGGGCCGCCACCCCCATGGATTTTAGATTGCGGACCAGCTGGGCAAAATGGAGCCGATTCAGGTAAAGGTTTTTGAGCCGCTCGATACTGGTATTATTGAAATCCACATGCACCACGGTAGCATCATATGCCGGGCGAAGTGTTTCTATTTTGGAACGGAGAATAAAAAGTTGGTCGACGGTCTGGGAATTCCAGATCCCAAAGACGTTTGGTAACAGCCAAAAACAGAGATGGGTCGCAAGAAAAGCGCCAAGAATTAATACCAGCGGTATGCGTATGGTGAGCAATTTATTTGTGGTCAATCGTGAAGGTCCTGCTAAAAAACGTATCGGCTGAAATCTCGACGGCATATTTGGCAATGTCATGTGCCCTTGCTGTTTCAGCCTTTTCGGTGCCACGTAAATTCCCGATAATGTTCACCGGCCGCTCGGCATAGGTTTTAAATTTTAAATGCTGTTTCCTTAATTTACGAATTTCGGCAAGGATCTGACTTGCCAGCGGTGGTTTTTTGGCTTTATCGGCACTTTCATAGTCGTTAATAAGGGCCTCCAATTCGGTCAGGCGCTTAACGGAAGCAAGTAAATAGAAGCGTTCTTCTCCAGTGTGTTCATCCAGTTCGAACCATTGATCATCTGCGGGGATGTAATGGTTGCCCGCCACCGTGTATTCAGTGCTCATTAATTGGAAACGCTGGGGAAACAATACACTGAGTTCACCCTGTGAGCTGCGGTAGATCAGATAGACAAAACAGTTCTGGTTGACATTTAGAAAAAATTTGATCTGATCGCCGGTTTTTAGAACCGTGTCGCGCGTGACTGCCTCAAATTTGGACCCGTTGGCTTTTTTCAGAGCGCCGAAAGCCCACTGAAATTGTAAATTGGCCTCTTGTTGAGCGGCAGTTTCCTGGGCGTGCACCACCGGCTGGAATTCGAATAGTAACAAACAGAAAAGGGAGATTAAAGCGATACCGATCACTCGAAGCGTTTTCATTTGGCATTCACCTTTTAGTTTATTGAATAAACCATTCAAGATCGGGTGATCCGTTTACAGATCGTCATTTTATACCGCTTTCCATAATAATGTGCTGAAATAGGGAAGTGCGGCATAAGGGGTTGTAGAAAAAAACGTTTGAATACCGCAACGTTTTTTTGACAATCCCTGTAAATCAATGGTGTTCCACAACACAGCCATTATCAACACGATAAGCGATGGGAAATTATATAAAAACATGGATTCGTGGATATTGTAAGAAAAAGAATTTTCCCTGTCAAAAGAAAAATACTGAAATTAAGCAAAGCCAAAAGACGTAAAGATGAATATTGCCGAATATCCGCCAACATTTAGTGCACTCAGGTTGCAGGGGCGCCCTCGATCACACGCACATCTTTCCAGCGGCCCTGGCGATAACGCCAAAAGGAAGTGATAAATAAGAAGAAAACAAACCCGGTGACACAAGCCCAGGCATAATAAAGCCCGGCGCCGAATATTTGCACGCCAATATATAATGGTAGGATCATCACCACCAGTGAGAGAATTCCAATACTCCACATGATAAAGCGGGTATCGCCGGCACCTTTGAGCACTCCGATGCAGACCATATAGAGGGCATCAAAAAAAATATAAGCGGATACAAATCGCAGCAGCAATGTCCCGGTTTCACTGATGGCAACAAAATTTTGAGATGAGGTGTCCTGCGGCCTGAAAAGCTCAAGCAACGGTCGCGGAAAAACCAGAAAAAGAATAAACAGCAGGGCAATATAAACCAGCACGATATGGATGGTGGCTCGGGCGGCCGCAATAGCTTCATAGATCCGATTGCGGCCCAGGGCCTGACCGACCAGCGTGCTGGTACCCAGCGAAAACCCCATCAACGGCATAAAGGCCAGAGAATTGATCGAGAATACCATATTGGTTGCCGCCAGCTCAAGCTTGCCGATACGCCCCACCATAAAAATAAAAAAGGTGAAAGCAAAAATATCCATACTAAATTGTATCGCGCTGGGGATGCCGTATCGCATCAGACGGCCGAAAAGATCGCTTTCAAGGGCACGATGGGTCAATACCCTAAAGGCGCAATCATTATCTTTCGTAAAAACCAGAAGTGCATAGATAAGGGTGACCAGCGACCAGGATATAACGGTGGCAATTCCGGCGCCCAGAATCCCCCATTCCGGAAAAATCCAGACGCCGTTGATCAGGGCATAGTCCAAAGGGATATTGAAAAGGGTTCCGATCATCGCGATGATCATCACCAGCCGGGTCTGGCCCCGTCCGCTAAAAAAGCAAGACAGAACGGTACCCATAATAAGGATTCCCGAGCCCTGACACAGGACCTTAAAATAAACAACCTCCAGCACCTGCACCTCAAACGGGTGTCCACCGACGGCAAAGAGCGGTTCTGCAATAAAACTCAAGCCCGCCAGCACTACTGCGGAAAGAAGTGAAAAATAAATCCCCTGCCACAGAGCCGCACCGACACGCGGCGACTGACCCGATCCGACATACTGCGCTACAAAGACATTTACGTATTGGGCGGTACCCGAAAAAAGAGAAATAAATAAAAACGCGGCAATACCGGCCGGCAGAGCCGCGGCAATGGCATCCAGCGAATAATTGGCCAGAAAAATCCGGTCGGTAAATTCCATGATCATCGTTGAAGACATACTGATCACCAGCGGCACACTGACCCGCAGGACCTGCCGGTAGGGTTTATTTTCTTTAATATCGGGAGCCCGATGGTACATTTTTTCTCGTTAAAAAATCAATCGTTGGTGTGGTAAAAAAGATGCTAAGCCTTACATTTAGCGGGGATATTTTGCAAGGGAAGGATTAAATGGGAGAAAGTGACTAAAGTGAGCTAGAGCCCGCCCTGGCGCTTTAAATAATTTGAACCGGCAATACTCGGTTTATTGGTTTTAGTGTTCGAACAGCCAGTTAAGCCTGTAATTCAGGTCTGGGCCAGGGTTGGGAGTGCCTAAAGTTCAGGTGTCGCTGTGCTCCGTCATTAAAAAATGACAGAATTCCTTAACTTTAGGCACTTTAGATCACCTTTAACTTTAGTCGCTTATCTTTTAACTCTGCCAATCCGGTGAAAGTCTGCCGTCGGACCCCTTGCGATAGGGCATCCAGGTCAGACCGAAAGCCTGCAGGGTAATATCGGTGCTTTTCGGTTTGACCATGACCTCTTCCAGTTCTTCGGCTGCCGGATCATAGCCGGCTTCCAGGTCATCGATATCGCTCTGCAGGCGCTGGTCGAGTTCCGCCATCTCCTGTTTAACCGCGTTGGCCGTCTCCTGCGCCCGGGCGACATCCATGCTTTCTTTGCGCATGCGTCCGGCAGACTTCACGGCGGTACCGAAGCGGGTGGCCGAGCTGGTGCTGACCGCCTTGCGGCCCAGAAATGCGCCCAGAATCGCTGTTCCGAAAGAAACCACGGTTTCCATTTTTTTGGATTTGGCCTGCTCCTGCTCACGTTGAATGGCTTGTTCAGCGCGCATCAGACGCTTTTGCAAAGTGTCAAATTTGGAACTGTATTTGCGGCGCAATTTTTCGACTTCCAGGTCACGCTTTTCGCGTGCAGCCTGGCTCAACCGTGCTAAAAACTCACTTTTGGATTCTGCAGGACTGCTGGTTAACTTAAACCGTTTGGATTGATACAGGTTCAGAGAACGGCTTTGCCGCACCCAGCGCAACAGATCCTTGGTCCATTTGCTGTATGATTTGGCCTTTCTGGCGACAGACGGCAACTCGGCGAAGCTTGCACCGGGCAGGGGTGCGGCTTGAAGCTCATCCACCTCCAGCTTGATTTCTTCGGCCTGGTCCCAATCCAGGGCCACGGGTCCGTCCTCCAGGATGGCGGAAACCGCCAATTTCTCCGTAGAATCGACCTTATACTTTGCTGAGGAATAGTGAACATCCAGCCAGCCGGCAACGGCCGGGTAATACACAAGACCCTGACCGGCGCCGGAAGCGGCCAAATACATGACCTTGACTTCGGGGGCAACCACCGGTGGCTCTGAAATGGCTGAAGGGGCCTGAACACCTGTGGCTTGAACAGCAGGTGCGGCCGGCAAGCCGGCAGCAGCGGTTTGCACCGGCGCAGCCGCCGGTGTCTGCCGGGATTTTTTTTCAGCCACTAAAACTTTGATCTGTTCACGGGTCAGGGGACCGCGCAGATATGAGAGCACCCAGCGGGTCTCAAAGGTAACCGGCGCGTTTTCATTGACGTTATTGAGTAAAAAAACGCGTTTCCCCAGACCGGCTAAAATCTCTTCCATCCGGCTCCGGTCAAACCCGGTGCCGGCCGCAGCCCCCTCAAGTCCCTCCAGCACCCGCTCCTTGTCGCGCTCGGTCTGCAGTCGGCCGATGAACCAGGATCCGGTGTTCGATAGTCCTTTATAATCCAAATCAACCGGATTTTGGGTGGAGAGCACCACCCCCAGGCCGAAGGCTCTGGCCTGTTTGAGCAGTGTTAATAGCGGTGTCTTTGAAGGCGGGTTTTTAACCGGCGGAAAGTAACCAAAAATCTCATCCATATACAGAATAGCGCGCAGGCTGGAAGTGCCCGCCTGGGTACGCATCCAGGCCAGTATTTCATTCAGCAGCATGGCAACAAAAAACATGCGCTCGGCATCCGAAAGGTGGCTGATGGTAAAAATGGAGGCTTTGGGCTTGCCACTGTCGGTAAAGAGCATGCGGTTGATGTTGAGCGGCTCGCCCTCAAGCCAGGCTTCAAAACCGGGAGCCGCCAGCAAGTTGTTCAGGCGCATGGCCAGTTGAAACCGGTCCTTGGCCGGATAAAACGAATCCAGGTCCATGACACCGATGCGCTCAAACGGTGGCGTTTGAATCGCCCTGATCAATCCGGCAAGATCAAGCGCGCGGCCGGCCGCCCAGGCGGATTCCAGAATGTTTGAAAGCAGAATATGCTCGCGACTGGTAATCGGGTCTGCTTCTATGCCCAGCAGCGCCAGCAGGCTGGTGGCGGTGGTCTGGATGCGCTCACGCAGCAAATCGACATCCTGTGCAATGCCGGGTGGCGGCGGCGCAAAGCTTCGCAGCACACTGACCGGCAAACCGGCACCGCTTCCAGGCGTGTAGACGGCAAAGTCCGCAGCGGCCTGTAAACGGGCAATGCGCTCGGGCTCCTGCCCCCAACCACCCAAGCCCTTGCGCCAAAGCTCTGCCTGTTTCGCTGCAAACTGATCCGGCGACAGCCCGGCGACCAGGGCGTCTTGCTCGTTTATCCACGGACGGAAATCCTTCGCCCGCAGTTGCGGAAAGTTGAGCATCAGATTGGTCAAATCGCCTTTGGGGTCGATGGCAATGATCGGTATATTATCGATCAGCGCCTCTTCCAAAAGTGCGATGCCCAGTCCGGTCTTGCCGCTGCCGGTCATGCCGATGATCACCCCGTGGGTCGTCAGGTCTTTTGAATCATACAATAAGAGACCATCCAGGCGTTTTCGTGCCGGCATGTCATATTCTTTGCCCAGATAAAATGCACCGAGTTTTTCATATTCATTCATCGCGATCCTCCCAATGTAAGGGATAAAAAAAATACCTAATCCGCCGAAAGGCAGGACGGAAGAGAGTAAACTAAAGTTGGAAGTGATTAAAGTGAGCTAAACTAAAGTTGAGGAATTCTACCCGTCGAGAGCCTCCGGGTCGAATGATCACTTTTATTTTAAAAGATGGAGCAACACGCGGCGCACACGCCGCGCAAGCGACACCTTAACTTCAGGCACTTTAGTCACCTTAGATCACTTGTAACTTTTTTGATTGATTATATGTGAAAAAATTATCCCAGATCGTATCCAGCTGTTGTCTGGCCTCAGGCAGCGGAACACAGCGCAAATAATCATCGTCAACCGCAATCAGTTTCAGCCGCAGCAACTTATGGATGGCATCTCCGATTTCAAAGTCGATATGGCAATCCCAGCCGTCAGCCAGCCATTTTTCAATGCGCTGATCGAGCGCGCTTTTGGTCAAGGGCTCTCTGGCAGTCAGCAAAAAATAGTAGGCCAACACCGCTTCTTTGAACTCTTCTTCTTCAGCTGTGTCAATCAGGTGGTAAAATACACCGGCATTATTGTCAAGATTCTTAAAATACAGATTATCAGCCAGGGCTTTCATAAATTTTATCTTACGATTCTTGTATTTGTTGATCTGTCTGAACAAAAACCCCGCCAGGGTGCCCAGTCCGGCGCCCAGCGCTATAAGATGCTGCTGTTTAATCTGTACCTCTTCATCCTTTAACCCCAGCCAAAACGAAATGACCGACCCCACCAATAGAAGAGATGCGCCCAGCTTGGTCACCAGGACAATGATTCCGCTGACCGCTGCCGGAACACCAATGATGATCTTGTCAATGGTTTTCATACGGACGTTGCTGTTTGGAAAGAGCATTTCCAGATCGGCCTTGGGGACATTATGAAAAAGCTTGATGACGGTCGAGCCCGGTTCAAAATAGAGGTGTTTGCGATTTTGTTTTTCAAAATACTCTGCTTCTTTAAATTTGATATAGATGGCAACGCGATCGTAATTGGTGAATTTAAAAGACTTCTTCGATAAGCCGAAAAACTTGACAAGGGTTTCTTCTTTGATGCTTTCACCCCGTCGGAAAAAAATCACATCTTCAAAATCTTCAAAATCAACTTCCAGACGGATCTGAAATAACGATTCTTCACCCAGAGCCTGTTTGAGATCTTGCGCGGTGATTTTCTCGAAATTGGCCGCCGTTAAAACCGCTGTCATTTCAGCAACCAGCTGTTTTTGCAAATTCTTTTTTTCCGCCTGCGAATATTTGAATACGCCACGGGTATCCGCGTCGGGGTTGAAGGGTGCATAGCTGGTTTTCAATTTCTCAAGGTGGCTATGAAATTCAAAATGAAAAATGGCTTCAAGAATCTGACAAAATTCTCTGAATGCTTTGACTTCATTTCCCGGCAGATCTGATGCGTCGACACACATATCAACCACATCGGCCTTGCGAAAAGGGATAAAACGATTGCGGTTTATATTGACGGACACGAAGCCCTCCCTGCGATCACCCCTGGTTTACTTTTTCCGAGTTCTCTATTCTTCCTATCTGATGCTCCCGTGGGCTGTCAAACGCCTTGTGTGCGATAAATATGTCACAGTCCGCCGATTTGTAAAGACCCAAATAAAAATTGAAATTAAAAACCGACTTGCAGCCAAACAAAAAGATCATTGTAACTTGGGGGATTTACCTACTCTACAGTTCAGATCTGCGCCATTCCACCCAAAAATCCATCGCCTTTTAATCGGGTATTTCGTTCCTTTTCAATCTGGAGCTTAAACCGGTCAAGCAAAAAATATATTGCACAATCAGGAGCTTAACCCATCATTTGAACCTGAAATAATGCTTCATAATCCATTTTGAGGTCTGATGGCACGGCTTTTGATTTAAGCAAATGCTAAAACCACGAAATTTTTAAATGAAAGGAACTAACATCATGGGATTATTTTCTTTTATAAAGAATATCGGCATGGATCTGTTTAAAGGGGGCGACGAAGCCGAAGAGGTCCAGGAAATGCTGGCGAAAGAGTTTCCGAATCAGATTACGGACCTTAATGTAGCTTTCGATGACGGGACGGTCACTATGGCGGGCAGTTGTGATTCCTGTGCAACCCGCGAAAAAGCGGTTTTGCTGGCCGGAAATGTAAAAGGAGTTGAAACGGTAAACGATGAAAACTTCACAGCCCCGCCGGCTGAAGAGGAAACCGAATTTTATGTTATCAAAAAAGGAGACAGCCTTTCGAAAATCGCCAAGCAATATTACGGCGATGCCATGAAATATCCGCTTATTTTCGAAGCCAATCGTGAAGTGATCAAAGATGCCGATCTTATTTATCCGGGTCAAACGGTAAGAATTCCAAAAATCGCTTGATCGCAGAGATTCATGATTTGCATGATTGCATGCGGCGGTTGTCCGATCACGTCACCGGTAGACCCTATGCAGGTTAATAACCAAACTGCTTTTAATAAATGCAGGGGATAGGGGAAAGTAAATGGTAAAATTTGCATTCCTCCACCCCGATTTCAAGAAGGGGAAACATAAAATGGCCGGTATAATGGAAGAATTTATGTCATCTTTAGGTCCGGAGGTGTCCGATCAACTTTCGGCAAATCTGGGTATTGAGAAAAATGCGGTTCAACAAATGCTGCCCCAAATCGCGCCGATGATTCTGGGCGGTTTAAAGCGCCAAAAGGATAACTACGGGGGACAGGAACGCGTTGATCATATTTTAGACAAATACGGCAGCACCGATGTGCTGGATAACATTGGTGATTTTTTTTCATCCCAGGTGCAGAATCAAAACGCCGATCCGCGACTGGGTGGTTTGTTGGGCGATTCGGGGGTACAGGCCACTAATGCGCTCTCAAAACAATTCAACCTGGATGGAAGCACCGCCATGAAGATCATCCCCATGCTGGCGCCCATCATCCTGGGATTTTTGAGCAAAACGCGCGACCAGGGCGGTGCCGGCTCCAAGGGCATCGCCTCGATTCTGGATCGCGATGGTGATGGCAGCATCCTGGACGATGTCGCCGAGATGTTTCTGCAGGGGTCATCCGGGCGTTCCAGAACGGGGGGCGGCGGGCTTTTGGGCGGTTTGCTGGGCCGTTTGCTGGGCCGCAGAAGATAGAATTCACACCAAAGCGGATCGACCGAGATCCGGTGGAATACTGTTTTTAAACACTTCCGGTTTGCTGGCGCCGTAAGACCTGCACGGGCATGCGGTCTCACTTTGATGATAGATTTCGTCCCATCTAGCGTTACGGCATGGCCGGCCACAACAGGCTGCGTCTACACCACAACAATTCCTGTATTCACCAGTCAACGTTCGTTGACCCCTTTCTTGGCTGTTACAATTCTTAACAATTTTTTCATATCATTTTGCGGTAAACTCATTTACCTTAAAATGTCTGGTGTGCTATACCGCTTTTCATAATAGTGTTCCGAGTCACCGACCACCCGCAGAGCGGGCGGCTTGGATTTTTCCGCCATCAGCGGAAAAACCAAAGGCACGGTAGTGCTTTAATCGGTGCGGGTGTAACCGGGTGCAAAGCGCCCGGTTAAAAACACCCAATGGCGGAATTGCGGCATAAGGGGTTGTAGAAAAAAACGTTTGAATACCGGAACGTTTTTTTTGACAACCACTATATATCCATCATATCAGTTTAAATAATTTTAATCCTGAATAAGGACAATCCCGATGAAATCCGCAGAGCATGTTAAATCGTACTGTCGTTTCTGGAAACCTTCGGTGGCCAGGAGGGTTACTTTCTATTTTTTTATTTTCGGTCTGGTGGTTTTCTTTATCACCTCCATGCTTTACATGGGCGGTACCCGCAAGCATTTTATTCGTTCGACCAGTCAATTAATCAACCATCAGTTTTCGTTGATGGACTCGGCTCAAATGCCGGATTTTCTCTGGCAGGGAATCGGCAAACCCAATCCGGAACTGGACCAGCTGTTCCAGATCCTGACCAATCTTTCTGCAAGTTTTTACATTGTTTCCGATATCGCCATCTATGCCAGGGAGGCAGGCGACTCATTGTGGTATCGAATGTTTTTTGACGACAATAAGGTGCTGCACCTTAATCCGGCGCAAAGTTCCTTCTCGCAAAAGCTGGATCGCAATCTCGAGCGGCATTTTGTAAAGCCCGGCCTATTGGCGCGTTCCACCGACGAGCATGCGTTGTTCGTCAATGTCACCGGAGAAAATGACCTGAACACATATTTTCTTAAAATCGGCATCGACAGTGAAAATTTCGCCGGCATTATGAAAAGAGAGGCAAAGTGGATTGTTCTCATTTTTATCATTGCTTTGGTTTTGTCCCGTTTTCTGGGGTATTACTTTGCCCGCAAAATCGCCCGGCCAATTGAAAACCTTTCGGAGATATCCGCAAATGTCGCCAAAGGCGATCTGAACCATCTGGCACCGGTCTATTCCGGAGATGAAATCGGCGAACTGTCGACGAACTTCAACAAAATGGTGGAGGGACTGCGAGAGTGGGAAAGCGTCAAAAAGATCGAGTTTGAACTTGAAAAAGGCCGTGAAATTCAGCGCGAATTTTTGCCCAGCCAAATTCCAAACCTGCCCAACTGGGATATCGCCACCTGTTTTTTTCCAGCGGGCCAGGTGAGCGGTGATTTCTATGATGTTTTCATGCTGCCGGATGGAAATGTGGGTCTGGTGATTGCCGATGTGTGCGACAAGGGCGTTGGTTCGGCTTTATATATGGCGCTGTTTCGCAGCCTCATCAGGGTCTTCGCCGAGCAGGCCATCCACTGCTCCGGACCGAACCTGACGCAAATCCAATCGGCCCCCGGCAACATCGAAACTGTTTCACCACCAGCAAATGACCCGCTGGCCCGCCTGGGAGCAGTTGCTTCCACCAATAACTACATTGCGCATATTCATGGCCGGGAATGCATGTTCGCCACCCTGTTTTTCGGGGTGTTGAATCCTTCCACCGGGACCCTCTCATATGTCAACGGCGGGCATGAGCCGCTTTATGTCATCAACGCCGGCAGTATCAAAGACCGGTTGAAACCCACCGGCCCCGCGGTGGGTCTGATGCCCGACATCGTATTCAAAACCCAGGAAATTCAGCTTGAACCGGGTGATCTGCTGGTCGGCTACACCGATGGTGTTATTGATGCGCGCTCGCCGGAAGATGAAATTTATACCCGGGCTCGTTTGCAATCATTGCTGACCCAGCCATTTAAATCCGCTTCTGAAACACTGGAGCGAGTCAAAACCAATTTGTTCGCTTTTATCGATATCGCCGCCCGCGGCGATGATGTCACCATGCTGGCGGTGCAGCGGGCAGCGGTCTAACGTGGACGCGTCATTCTCAGTAAATAGGCAACAACTATGGATGATGAATCCCTGAGGAACAGTTTCACAGCGTCTTTTTTAAAACAGGAAAAAAGGAAGGCCATCACGTTCCTGCGCGATGGTGATATTGAGACCAAGATCTCCTATCTGCAATTACATCAAGATTCAAACCGAATGGCCCGTGCATTCCAGGAACAAGGGGTCGAAAAAAAAGACCGGGTCATCCTCTGTATCCAAAAATCCCTGATATTTGTAATTGCCCATCTGGCCTTGCAAAAAATCGGCGCCATTTGTGTGCCGTTGAACCCGGGCTTTAAGAAGTCCGAGATGGATTACCTACTGCAGGATGCGGACGCAAAATTAATTTTATCAGAACCTGACAAAGAGGGTCTCATTAAAGAAATAGATTCGGGCTTGTCCACGCTGATTGTTGATACCCAAAAACCCTATCAAGATATGGATTTTTTTCGATCAGTCCCTGAAGAATACAATCGGGTTGAAATTAAACCGGATGATCCAGGCCTTATTATCTATACCTCCGGCACAACCGGAAAACCCAAAGGGGCCATTCTGACCCAGAAAAATCTGGTGCATGATGCCAGAAATATCATTCATATCTGGGAGCTGCGCGCAACGGATGTCCTCTGCCACGCCCTGCCCCTTTTTCATGTGCATGGATTATGTTTTGCTTTGCATACATCATTGCTGGCAGGCGCCCACGTCATCATGATAGATCAATTCTCACCGCATGGGGTTATCAATGTCCTCGAGAAAAATGAGGGCGAATATACCTGTACGGTATTTATGGCGGTCCCTTCGATGTACGCCAAGTTGATGGATTATTTGGGTGATCGGAAACTTGACTTTGCACACATGCGCTTATGGACATCCGGATCCGCACCGTTACTGCCGCAAGATTTTAAACGCGTGTACGCAACGTTTGGCAAGGAACCGGTTGAACGTGAAGGCATGTCAGAAACAGGCATGAATTTTTCTAATCCGCTCGGCGGCGAACGCAAACCGGGTTCGATTGGATACCCATTACCGGATCTTGACGTCAAAATCGTCAATCCTGAAACGGGTGAGGATGTGGCGCCCGGTCAAACCGGTGAAATCTGGTTAAAGGGTCCCGCCGTTACACCGGGTTACTGGCGCAAGCCGGAGGAGACCGCCAGCGTATTCGCACAAGACTGGTTTAGGACCGGTGATCTTGGAAATATTGATAAAGACGGCTACTATTATCTGACCGATCGCATCAAACACATTATCATATCAGGGGGCGAAAATATCTCACCCAAAGAGGTCGAAGTCGTCATCAACCAGCTTGATGATGTGGTTGAATCCAGTGTGGTCGGTATTCCGGATGAACGCTGGGGCGAAAAGGTCATTGCCGCCGTGGTCACAAAGTCCGGTTCGAATATTAAACTTGGGGAGATTCAGGCCCATTGTAAAAAAAACCTTCACGACTGGAAATGCCCCAAGGAGGTGGTTTTTGTCAAGGAACTCCCAAGAAATCCGATGGGCAAGGTACTAAAAGAAAAAGTTAAAGATCTATTTAAATCGTAATGCCAAATGAGACCATCGGTTAAATTTCTGCCATATCGGCCCCCAAAAATTGTGTTATAGGGGTTGTCAAAAAAACGTTGCGGTATTCAAACGTTTTTTTCTACAACCCCTTATGCCGCACTTCTGTATTCCGAAACATTATTATGGAAAACGGTATAATTCCTAATCGCTTAAAATAATTCATAATAAGGGCTTTTTATTTTTCCCTTGACATCTAAAAAATAGAATGTGACTGTTGCTCCATTCTTAAATTTAGTTTTCACTTGGACCCGCTGGGGCGGACCGGATGGAAGCCAACTATAACGGAGGAGGATCAATCAAAGATGGCAAAAAAAGAGCAAAAAAAACCTTCCAAAAAAACTCAGAAAAAAGGACCTGCTAAGGCTAAAAAAGCGGCTGCCAAACCTAAAAAAGCCGCTGCGCCAGCTAAGATAACAAAGTCTCCGGCAAAAAAAACAGCTGGGCCGAATAAAAAAGCTAAAGCCCCAGCAAAAAAGGCAGCTGCTCCGAAGAAAAAAACAAGACCGCAATCAGCAAAAGCAATCAAATCTTTCTCGGTTGCTGAATTTGCCGACATAACTTATCTAACCGAAAATGGTGTAATGCAATGGCTGCAGCAAGGGTTGCTGAAAGGCCAGCAGGATTCCAAAGGCAACTGGCAGGTTGAAGCCTCGAATCTGGAAGTTGCGAATGTCAAACGGCTAATACGCTAAGATCGAATTCGGTCTTTGACCAAATTCGGCAATTTATCCTAACATCGCATCAGTGAGCGCATTTTTGAGAGGTACGCTATGAAAAAAACATTCCAATATCTGATAGTTTTAGGGGTCATTGTCGCCGCAACGTTGCCCAGTGCCTTTGCTGAAGACAAGGCGGTGCCAGATCTGATCGTAGATAAATCACGCATCGTTGTGGAAGAGCTACTCATAAACCGCTATTCGGATGAAGACCTCCCGCGGGATCTTGTCCGGCAGTGTGCAGGGTTGGCTATTTTTCCAGGCATGCTAAAAGGTGCTTTTTTTATCGGTGGCTCTTATGGCAAAGGGGTGGTACTCAAACACCAAAACGGACAATGGACCGGACCGGCCTTTATCAGCATCGGTGCCGGCAGCTTGGGCATCCAGTTCGGCGGACAATCTGTCGATTTGATATTGGTTGTCATGGGTGAAGAGGCCATGAATTTCTTTTTGAGTTCAAAGTTTAAACTCGGTGCCGATGTCGCGGTTGCAGCCGGTCCTGTCGGCGCTCAGGCAACCGCCGCCACAGAAATTTTGCTAAAGGGCGGTATTTACTCCTATTCCAGATCAAAGGGCGCTTTTATCGGTCTTTCACTAGAAGGCGCCGGTATCGCCAGCAAAGAAGAATTCAACAAAGCTTATTACAAGACCACCGAAAATGCACAAATCATTTTATCCGGCCAGATCGAGCCCCCGGAGAGCGGGCAAAGATTGATAACAACGCTGCAGAGAACAAAATAAACCCAGGCAGCCATAACAAAAAAGGCAGACGGCGCCAGGTCGTTCAACCGCTGTCTGCTCTTTTGCTTTTTTCAGCACCAATTGGCGATATCAAACCGAACGCGTTTCATGAAACGTTTTCATTAAAGGAATGATCAAACCGGAATCTCTGGGTGGATTTTCAGTGCAATTGAAAAAATATTGCTTATCTGGAATATCATCCCCTTGAGCCCGATCAACGATTTGGATGCCTTCAACGATGCCCATTTCAAAATGCGGTTGCATCCCCCACACCGGTCGATCTTTTAGCTTAAAAGCAAGAATCTCACAGTCAGCAGAACGCGCGATGACCGTTGCGTTTTCCTGCGGTACGTTGCAGACCTCATCAAAATGGAAAACAAACCCGTTGATCGTGCTGCCCGATTCACCCAGCAGATCATCCCGGGATAAAATGTGAATATCCGGCCAGCCAATTTCAGGTTTTTCCCGCCTCCTGACGGCTTCCAGTCCAAATAGGGACCGGGCAATCATCTGGTGGCCGAAGCAGCTGCCTAAAATCACCTTGCCGGATTTCACCGCTTGTTTGATTAATGCGGCTTCGGCTTTCATCCATTCGGTATCGTCCAGCACACTGGCAGCGGATCCGGTAATTAAAATATGGGAATAGGAATTCAGTCCGTCGGGCCATTGGCCGGCTGAAACACGAAATAAGTCGTAGGGAAACAACAATAGAGGCGGCCAGTAGGAAAGGGGCTGATATACGTCGTCGTCAATTGCGTTGTCTAAAAATAAAATACGGTTCACGAGCTCTATCTCCTATTCAAGGCATTTTTAGGGGTTGTTAAAAAAGCGTTCTGGTACTCAAACGTTTTTTTCTACAAACCCTTATGACGCAATTCCTTATTTGGGAACACGATAATGGAAAGCGGTAAAAAACGCGCATAAAACCATAAGCGATTTGCAATATCTTGACAAGCACCTTATTTTTTTACATAACCGACCATTAAAGACCTTTTTAGGGGCAAATTTTTAAATTCGGATTGACGCATACCTTAAAAAGGGCCGTCTTGAGGAGGCCAGTCATGGCAATTGTCGTAAACAAAGAAAACATCCAAATTGAATGCTACGCCCTGGGTGCCTTTGGAACCAATTCATATATCATAACCGATTTAGAAACCGGTAACAGCATTGTGGTTGATGCTCCCGGTGATGCGCCCAAAATACGGGAGCAATTAAAGCACACAAAACCAAAATATATTTTGATGACCCACAATCACATGGATCATACCGGTGCCCTTGCAGAATTAAAATCCTCCCTGAACGTACCGGTTGCCGCTCATGCGGCAGATGCCGGCCGGCTGCCGATTCCGGCAGATATGCAGCTGACCGATGGCAAAGCCATAACGTTCGGAAATATCCGCCTTACGGTCAGGCACACCCCGGGGCATACCCCGGGCAGCCTGTGTTTCTACACAGAGGGCTATCTGATATCCGGTGATACGCTGTTTCCGGGCGGACCGGGTAAAACCGGGTCGCCGTCTGACTTCAGGCAAATCGTCGAATCTTTGCAGCGTAAAATCTTTGTTCTGCCTGATGATACCCAGGTGTTTCCGGGCCACGGCGATCACACGATTTTAGGGAAAGAAAAGCAAGCTTTTGAGGCCTTTGCCGCCAGATCGCATGATCCGAATCTGTGCGGCGATGTCCTCTGGTCTAAATCATAGCACATTCAGAAGACAGACGACAGATGTCAGAAGACAGATAAAAACTTGAAGATGAAGTAACTATCCGACTTCTGTTCTCTGACTTCTGTCCTCTGAAATCTGAATACTACCACACGATTTCTTCGCGGTGAAAAGCTTCGGCCAGCTCAAAATCCTCGCCTTCAGCCAAATCACCGCAGCGCTGTCGTAGCCAGTCCTCCAGATCCGAAACCTTCATCGCTTGAACCTGGCTTTCATGACACCGCAGCGCTGCCAGCTTGAGATCGAAGCTATCGGTGATGTCGGAAAGATAGTTTATGTTTTCCGAAGCCCAGAATAACATTTCCTTGACTTTATGGGGCTGCAAGCCCTCTTCAAGCAAACCCGGGTAGGCCAGATGATCCCGGGCATAAGGGAAAACCGCATCGATGGTTGCCTGGCCGGCAATGCGATGATCCCGGTGCCAGATATAGCGGCGGTAAGGATCGGCGGTTACAACCGTCACCGGCCGGTAGAGCCGAATCATGCGTACAATTTGTTTTCTGAATTCCGGCGTATCTTCAAGTCCCTGGTCCGGATTTCCCAGAAACACAACCTCCCGCACCCCCAATACATCGGCGGCCGCCCGTTGCTCGTCCTGTCGAATGGCAGACAACTGCTCGGGCTTTATATTCGGATCACTGGTTCCTTTGTTCCCGTTGGTGCACACCACATATACCACCTGCTTTCCTTCTCGGGTCCATTTCGCTACCGTTCCGGCAACCCCGAATTCAGCATCATCCGGATGGGGCGTTACGACAACAATATCTGCTGGTTCCGTCACAATAAACCTCCATATCTGATATCACGGGAAAATGATTTCGCCTTCGGTATCGGGTTATAGTGGTTGTCAAAAAAACGTTCCGATTGCGGGACGTTTTTTTGCTACAACACTTATGCCGCCATCCTTTTTTCCGGAACATTATTATGACAAGCGGTATAAATAAAACTGTTTAGGGGGTTTAGCAAGTTAATCCCTGAATCTTACATGAAAATTAATGAGAATATGAAAGCCTCCAACTCGTGCAAAATTCAGTTAATTGATTCCGCTTCGGCGGGTTTTGATTCAATCACAACTTCTGAACAGGATTTCATAAAATGAGCAGCGGGTCCTTAGGCATTCGCGCCTATTCTGACGATGATTTTGAGGGATACATAAAACTGCATGTTGAGTCCGAACAACTGGACCCCTCCGGACGCTATGTATCCGCGCAGAAGCTGTCAGACGACCTGTGCCGCCCCAACTTTCGGCCGCAAACGGATTTATGGGTTGCTGATTTGAATGGAATTCTGGTCGGCTGCCTGGGTGTTACCCTCGAGCCTGGAATCGGCCGCGCGTTGCTGGACGGATGCGTCCATCCGCTGCGGCGCCGCAAGGGAATTGCAACAGCGCTTTTCGCCGGCGCCCTGCCGCGAATCAAGGCGGCCGGTATAAAATCAGCCCACATCAGCGTCCGGGAAACCAACGCAGCCGCCAAAAATCTGCTAAATCGATTGGAATTCACCTTTATCCGTTACTTTTTTGAAATGCAGCTGGCCATTAACAGAGTCCGAATGCCGGCAATCCTTGAGGACACCACCACCAGCCGCCGGTTAGAGCGGGATGAAGCAAATCTTCTGACTGAAATTCAAAACCGCTGCTTTGCCGATACCTGGGGTTTTAATCCCAACACCGAAGAAGAAATTGCCTACCGCCTGAATATGCACGATCGTTCCCCGCAAGATGTGATCCTCACCTATCTGGGCGATCATCCGATCGGCTATTGCTGGACGATCATAAACGCAGAAGAAAATGCAGGCAGAGAAAAACAAAAAGGCCTGATTCATATGCTGGGTGTGGATCCGGATTATCGCCAGCAGGAAATCGGCAAAGCTATATTGCACAACGGATTAGAAGACCTTAAAGCCAAAGGTATCGATACCGTCGAACTCACGGTGGACAGTGAAAATCCGGCCGCATGCTCCCTCTACGAGTCGGTGGGGTTTGAGATTTATGCGAAAACTGAGTGGTATGAAAAGGCGGTAATTTGATTTTAATTGTAGGATGGTGAAATGTCGCTGGAAGTCGTTTTTCCCAGCACATCTCTTATGGTAACGGCCAGTTCTTGAAAGACAAGGGGTTTTATTAGAAAGGCGCTAATGCCGATTTGTCTGGCACGCTTTTCCGTTAATTCATCGCTATAGCCGCTACAGATGATGATGGGAATATCAGCGCGAATTTTCATAACTTCTCTGGCCAATTGGTCACCGGTCATATCCGGCATCGTCATGTCGGTTATAATCAAATCAAATTTATCAGAAGACTTTTGGAAAAGCTTAAACGCCTCCATACTGCTGGTGCGGGTTTCTACCCGGTAGCCCAAACGCTCAAGAGCTTTTTTCCCGATCTCCGCCAAGGCGCGTTCATCATCAACAAATAAAATTCGTTCGTTTCCGTTCGGCAAAATTGGGGTGGCCTCGAATTCGGGTTTAACTTCTTTGGGGCCTGTTGGAATATACACGGTAAATTCGGTTCCTTTACCGGGCTTGCTGTCAACTGCAACCGATCCACCGTAGCTCTTCAAAATTCCGTGGACAACAGCCAGGCCCATTCCGGTTCCCTTATCTTTTTCTTTGGTCGTGAAATAGGGCTCAAAAATCCTCTCCCGTAACTCTGGCGTCATGCCGTGACCCGTGTCGCTGACGGTTATCGTTAAATAATTTCCGGCTGTAATCTCAAGGTGTCCGGCCATTTCAGCATTTAAATCAGCATTTTCAACTTCGACCTTCAGCAGGCCGCCCGTTTCGCTCATGGCATGGTAGGCATTTGTGCACAGGTTCATTAGGATCTGATGGATCTCAGTCACATCGGCTTTAATTATCCCGGCGGCGGGATCGATATATTGCTCAATCTGAATCGTAGAGGGCAACGATGCTTTGAGCATCTTGACAGATTCTTTGACAATCGGATCCACCTTGAGCGGTTTTCGATCCTGGTCTGACTGACGGCTGAAGGTCAGAATCTGCTTGACGACATCTTTAGCGCGCTGGCTGGCTTTATAAATCTCTTTTAAATTATAATTTGCGTCGGATTCTTTAGATAAATCCATCATGGACAATTCAGTATAACCCATGATGGCTGAAAGGATATTGTTGAAGTCATGGGCGATGCCGCCAGCCAGCGTTCCGATGGCTTCCATTTTTTGTGCCTGGCGAAGGTAGGCCTCTGACTTTAACCGCTCTTTTTCCAGCGCTTTCAGTTTGGTGATGTCTGTGGCAACCTGCAGGCGAACATAACGACCATCGACCCATTTGATGGCCCGGTCATAGTTAATGTACCATTTTTTTGTTAAGGGATTTTTTCCTTCCCAAACAATTACGCCTGTCGGGTTGCCCTGCTCGTCCAGCAGCCGCGCATTGGTGCAATGCTCACAGGGATGGGGCTCATCGCGAAAAACACGGTAGCATATTTGGCCGACCAAATTATCTCCAAAATTGTCCTGCATATGTTTATTCATGAAAATTATTTCATAGGTGTCCATATCGGCCGCATAAATGGTGGCATCAATGCTGTCCAAAACCGTGCGAAAGGTTTGGCGTGAATTTTGTAAGGTTTTCTCAGCCTCGCTACGCTCCCTGAGTTCTTGCTGCAGCTCATCATGAAGGTGGGCATTGTCTAGAGCAACTGATGCGAGTTCGGCAAATCGCGTCAAAACCGTAATTTCATTATCACCAAACTGCTTTTGCGGGTCAAAAGAACACAGACCGATGACACCTATTGTTTGATGACCTGATTTTAAGGGTATGCCCAAATCGGCGCCCATATCATCAAATTTTGTGTCATGGTGCCTTCCGGGCCAATGTTGATAGCTATCAATCTTTAACGGTTTTCCGGACTGCCAGACTTTTCCGGATAATCCTTCGCCGGGCTGCATGCGAAATCCCAGTAATTCCTCGAATCGGCCGATGCCCACCTTGAGCTCAAGCGCATCTGTTTGGGGATCATGTAAAAATATGTAGCCATCCGCTGTTCCAACCAACTTTCCGGCACGATCTACAATGGCTTTGAGCAAATCATCGATGTTCAATCGTTTTATCAACCCGAATGTGGTCTCATGCAGCGCCGTCATGTAAGCATCGTGCTGCCGCAGCGCCTCTTCCGCCTTCCTTTTTTCGGTAACATCGCGCACAATGCCCTGAATGAACTGGTCCTCACCGATTTGAAATAAGCCCGATGATACTTCAGCCAGGAAAATTTCACCATTTTTTCTGATAAACTCAATTTCAAAATCGATTTGTTTTCGAGCAATGATGTTGTGAAAGGCCTCTTCAGATTTGAGCAGCGCTTCGGGTGGATGCAAAATGAAGATTTTTTGCTGCAATAATTCTTTTTTGGTGTACCCGAATTGCTCAATGGCCTTTTGATTGGCATCTAAAATCTTGCCTTCCAAATCGTGGATCAAGATGGCATCATTGGAATATTGAAAAAGGCTGCGGTATTTGTTTTCCCCTGCGCTAATTGCGCTTTCTGCCCGCCTGCGAGATTCAGCCTCTTTTACCAGTTGTTCATTCTTGGCAACTAATTCTTTTGTTTTTGAAATAACTTTGGCCCTGGAAAATAGACCGGTAAACAAAAATAGAACAAATAAAACTATGGAAACGATGACGGCCCGTTTCAACCATTTGGAAAGGTTTAATTGTTTTTCATCGCCAAACCATTTGTTGAAGGATTGATAATAAATTGAAAGGTTATTGCTTTTCAGTTTTCTGAGGTGATGATCTAAGGCATCTAATATGTTTTTATTTTTTCCTTGAGGGGCTGCGTAATATAATTTTCGCGGACTTAAAACGATGGGGCTTTTTTTAATCCTAAAATCGCTTTCGAACCGCTGGCCAAAAAAATGATTCACCAATCCGGCCTGGCAGCGACCCAATTCCACCAGTTTGAGGACATCCGTGTATGCATAGGCTTCAATAAATCGGCATTGTACGCCAAATTGTTCAGCCAGTTTTCTAAGACCATCAAAATAGACGTCATTGTGCAGAACGGCAACTTTTTTATTTTTAAGATCGATAATCGATTCAATGGTAGACTGTTCATTGACATATAGTTGGCCCCAGTTGCTGATGGCGCTTTCATAGGTATAGTCATAAACTTTTGCCCCGGTTTCAGAATCGGCCACCACAGCCAACAAATCTATCTGTCCGGTTTTTAGTTTTTCAAGACATTCCAGGCGTGACCCGGGCACATATTTTATTTTCCAGTGTTCCTTTTGGGCAATCCTTTCCAGAACATCGATGAAAAAGCCGTGAACACTGCCATCATCATTAAATTCGCTCAGCGGAACGTTCTGATAAACACCGACCTTAATCTCGGTATCCGCCTGCAGTGGAAACGGCAAAATAAGGGTGACAATAAATAAAAGCGTAAGTAATTTTAGATACTTGGTCATATGGCGTCTTTTCAGCCCACTTAAAACGATAATATATTTATACCGCTTTTCATAATAATTTTCCGCATTACGGAATTGGGGTATAAGTGGTTGTAGAAAAAAACGTTGGAATAACGGAACGTTTTTTTGACAACCCCTATAAATCATAGCAGAATTATGTCCTTTTGGCTATTATTGGCATTTTTAAAATAAATCTAAAAATGGTTATGAGAATCGACGTTTGCAAGAATGGGGCTGGATCGCCTGATTGCAAAATTAGGACTATGTTTAGCAGCTTAAGGGCATTATGAAACGCGTAGAGGATGAAGAAAGCATTCTTTTTCGGTATATCAGATGTAGGCGTTAATTCTCATCGCGCCAGATCTCTAAAATGGTTAAATCGTCGCTGGCACTCGAATTTCCCCGCCAATTGGATATGAAATCTAATAATCCCTTGCCCCAGGGGGGGCCTTTTGCATCTTTTATAAAGTCGACCAGGCGCTCATTGCCAAACAGCTCATTATCTTCATTCTCGGCTTCGATAACGCCATCTGAAAAAAAGAGTACCGACTCACCAGGCGACAGTAAAATTTCTTTTTTATCATAATCAACATTCGGTTTGACGCCCATTGATATTCCGTTTATCTGAGGCAACTTTCGTATAACACTTTCGGCAATCCACAAAGGCTCTAAATGGCCTCCCACTGTCAGTTGAATTTTTCCGCTGTGGGGCCAATATCGGGAAAGAACGATTGTAGCAAAAAATCCCTCTTTGGCGGTCAGATTGTATGTGCTGTTATTTACAATCTCAAGAAGCGTGTCTATCTCGTATTGATTTCGTGCTTCACTGCGGATTTTGGTAGACAATGCAGCCATAATTAGAGCAGCAGGAACGCCTTTATCGGAGACATCGGCCACATATGCCAATAGACTGCCGTCCGGCAGGGGAATCACATCGTACAAGTCGCCCCCGACATAAGCGGCCGGAACAGATACGGCCCAAATATGGCTTCCGCCTGGTAACTCCGGAATATCCGGCCAAAATAGAGATTGGATAGTGGTTGCCGTCTCGAGTTGGCCTTTAAGTTGAGCCGACTGCTCAAGGACCGTGTCATGCAGCGACTTGATCCGCAGCATGGACCTCACCCTGGCGACCAGTGCAGCATGATCCACGGGCTTGGTTAAGTATTCGTCAGCACCGGCCTCCAGACCGGCGACGACATCTTTTGAATCCGTTTTGGCCGTCACCATAATGATGGGCATAAACGGTAGGGAAGAATCCGCCCGGAGATGCCGGCAGACCTCGATGCCATCCATTTTGGGCATCATGATGTCCAGCAGAATCAGGTCCGGTAGACAGTCTCTGGCCATAGATAGCCCCGTTTCGCCGTTTGTTGCCGTAATGATTTCGTAGTTATTGGCGGCAAGGCGCATCTCGAAAATTTCAACGTTGGCGGGATTATCATCCACAATCAGAATCAGGGGTGGCGTTCGCATTATTTCCTCTTAAAAAAACTACTTATGATATGAATTCACGGATTTTCGCTAAAAGCGCCCGCGGACTAAATGGTTTGGAGACATATGCATCGCAGCCGGCTTCATATGCTTTGACATCATCGCCGCTCAGCGCATAAGAGGTAACGGCAATGATCGGGGTAGCGCTCAGGGCCGGGTTGGCTTTGATGCGGCGCGTAGCTTCATATCCGTCGAAATCGGGCAGCTGAATGTCCATCAGGATCAATGCAGGCCGATGGGTTCCGGCCGCGGTTACCCCCTCCTCACCGGTAACCGCTTCGATTATCTCATAGCCGGCGCTGGTGAGAAGATCCCGCATGATCCGCCGGTTGTCTTCCTGATCTTCAATAACTAAAATCAACCGACTCATGCTTGTTTCCTTTGCCTTTCGACTCGAATCGGCAGTGTGACCCGAAAAGTCGAACCTCTCCCGGGAGTTGACTCCACCCAGATGCGGCCCCCGTGCATATCGATTATTTTCTTAGAAATGGAGAGCCCCAGACCGGTTCCGCCCTTTTTGCGGGTACTGGATCCGTCGGCCTGGTGGAATTCTTCGAAGATCTTCTGTTGGTCAGCTTCCGTAACTCCGGGGCCTGTATCAGACACAGAGACTAAAAACGTTTCGTTAGAAACAGTCGCCTCGACCTTAACCTCCCCCTCATCGGTAAATTTGATCGCGTTTCCCACCAGATTTAATATCACCTGAACAATGCGTTGTTCGTCGCCTTTGCCGATTCTTAGATCTTTGGAAACCTTGACTTTCAAATCCAGGTCCTTTTCTGCTGCCAATGCCTCCACCGAGGTTGAAACCGTTTGAATCACCTCTTCCATCGAATATTCATTGAGAGAAAGGGTTAGCTGGCCGGCTTCGATCTTGGAAAGATCCAGAACATCATTGATTAGATTAAGGAGGTGGCGCCCATTTTTTTCCAGACGTTCAAGAACCTCCTGGATTTTCTCCGGCACCTCACCGTATATGCTGTCAAGAATCAGCTCGGTATAGCCCAAAATGGCATTCAAGGGGGTTCTCAATTCGTGACTCATATTGGCGAGAAACTCGGACTTGTGTTTGTTAGCGCTCTCGAGCTCGCGCCCCTTCTCCTCGATCTCACGAAAAAGCCGTGCGTTGTGGATGGCAAGCACCGACTGAGCCGCAAAGGTCTGAAGCAGGTCCAGCACCGGTGGGGGGAATTCACCGGCCGCCTTGCGCCGCACGACCAGCCCACCAATAAGACGGTCTTCGCGCAGCAAAGGCAATGCGAGCAGAGCCCGATAGCCAGCTTGCTGAACGTAAGAGAGGGGGTAGTCGGGTACATCTGCAAGATCCGGAATCTGATCCGGGGAGCGCCTCTCAGCGGCCTGGCCGATAACCGTTCGGTCCCCCACACGCAGCCTCGATTCGCGCAGCGCTTCAATAAGGTCTGCACGTGCGCCATAGTTTATCCGGGGCACAAAGACACCCTCCGCTTCGTCGAACTCGTAGATCGTCCCGGCATCAGTCTTTGAGAGCTGCACCGCATGGCGAACAATGCTTGTCAACACCGTCTCCAGATCAAGGGTTGAGCTGACCACCTGGCTGACCTCCCCCAGGGCTTTCAGCTCTTCTACGGACCGCGCCAGTTCTCGGGTGCGCAATTCGACTTTCTGCTCCAGGGTCCGGCTGTAATCCTCCAGTTTGTTTTTGCTTTCTCGAAGCTCTGCAAATAACTGCTTGATAGATCCCCGCATCACATCCAGATGCTGCGCCAATGCGCCGATTTCATCACTGCTGCTTTTATCAACATAAGTGTCCAAATCACCCCGGGCAATCATTGAAGCTGATTCCTGTAATTTCAGTAAAGGGAAAGAGATGTACCGCCTGGTGATGAAGATGGAGGTGAGCCAAATTGCGGCGATGATGAGGATTAACAGGGCAATCGTACTGTAAATTTGTATAAGCACCTGTTTTTTCAAGTTTTCGCGTGACATCACGATTAAGATCTCGCTGATGACACTGTCTTTAAAGTAAATATCGGATGATTTGGCGATCAGATCAGAGCCCTTGAACAATTGCTGCGGTTTTCCCGACTTAAGTTCTTTAAGTTGAAAACCAGCGCGGTTTTTCTCGGTGATCAGCTGATCTTTCCATGATATCTTTATGTGAACGATGGATTCATCTAAAAATAGGGCGTCAACAAAATCATTTACCACCAGGTAGTCCATGTTCCATAACGGCGTTGGCAAACTATTCTGCGCAAACATGATGGCGTTGTCTAACCGCTTTTGCATTTCGCTTTCGATTCTGTTGATATCAACAATGATAACGACCGCAGCAAAAGCAATCAGCAATAAGGTAAGAATGCCGATCAGAGCATAACTGAAACGACGGCTGATGCTGTTGATTTTAGGAGAGGTTTCCTGCGTGGCAGCTTTGTGCATGGACCCAATCCTTTATGACGTGTTGCATCCGCCACTTGAAGGCGATGTCTGGATTAGAGCACTCGGAATGTTTTAGTCTTTAACTTCTGGAAATGGATCATCTTCTAATTTCACATTCCATTTTTTCCGAATTTGCATGATGGTGCCATCCGCTGACATTTCATTAAAAGCGTCGCTCCACTTTTGAACAATCGAATCCGACGTCTTCTTTGAAAAAGCAATCATGAGATCAATTTCCCGCAGGTGATAGACCTCCTCAAATTCAGTGTAATCAACTCCGGCCAAATCACAAACCGTTCTGAGGCCCGGTATTTTATAGGCCCATAAGTCTATACGTCCGAGAGCAAGCTTTTTCGCATTTAATTGTTCATCCGAAACGGGTTCAAGATTTGTAAATCCATGCCTTTGGAGTAAACGCCCTCTTGTATCATCGCGAAGTGTTCCAATACGCTTTACTTTTTTGGCATCTTTCAGGTCTTTAATTTTGATACCTGAGTCCTTTTTGGCGACAAGGATGTCTCTTTTCGTAGCTAACGGTCCGACCCATTTGAATTTATCTTCGCGCACTTTGGTATACGTCATCCCAAATAATATAACGTTTTCGTCTTCCAGAGCCATTTTGTAAGCTCTTGCCCATGGATACACCTGGATTGGCTCATCAGACCTCACTCTTCTCTGGATTTCTTGTACGATCTCCACAGAAGGACCAACCAGAGCACCGTTGTCGACATAGTTTAAGGGGGGTAAATTTTCTGTTAAAATCGTCAACTCCGCCGCCAGCACAGATTGGCCCGCGAGCAGAACCATTGAGGCCACTAGTAGAAACAGTTTTTTCATGAGAGACCTCCTTTTCTGTATTGCGGATTAAAGATCTGAATACGTCATAAAAATATTTATGCAAAATATAGTGGTTATTTACTCAGGATGCGATGCAAAACAGGCTGTGGTACAGAATGAGAACAGATCAGGGTTTGAGATGTCACGGCGATTTTGCGTTTCCGGTCAAGAAGAGCGTTCGATAGGAAAATATTTATTAAATAGGGTCAACAAAGTCAATAAAACTTGTTATCACTTTATACAAACATAGACGATGTCTGCGGCACCAATTTACGTTTCTGTCAACTTTTCACGAACAAACTGAATCCCTTCTAAAACCTCTGCTGCGGGTATGCCCGATTTTAATTCAATCACTTTAATGATATCGGATTTGAGGTAAGGTTTTAACGCCTGAAAATTAATTTCACCGCTACCCGGCGGAATATGGTCATCAAGGCCGATGGCATCGTGTAGATGAACCCCGATGAGTTGATCCGCATAATTTTGCAAGAGCGCATTTTGGGGAATGAACCCTAGTATTTCATTGGCGTGCGCATGTCCGGTGTCATGCCAGTACCCGATGGGAGCGCCTTGAAAATTGGTGAATATCGCGCCAAAATCATCCAGCCCCGGCAATTCATGATAATGATACCGATTTTCCAATCCCAGCAAAACACCCTGTTTTTCAGCGACGGGTACCAGACGGTCCAGGCTGGCCAATAAACTGTCCATGTGATTGGGCTTACGATTATCCCATTCCTTTAACTTATTGCGAATAAAGATTTGAGCTTCCTCTGAATCAAGTGAATTCGAATTAAAGTATTGATACAGCATATGCATTTGGTGATTCATTTCCACAACCCCGCAATGCAATACCACTGCGCCGGCTCCCAGTTCGGCTGCATATTTGATGGTTTTGGTTGTATATTGAATGGCATTCTGACGCTCCGCATTGTCGAGACTGGATAGAAGAAACAGATCCCCGCTGCCTTTTGTACCCGAACGAACAGAGGGAATGGGAAAATAATTGTGAACACTGGCAACCTTTACCCCCGAACGTTTGAGCGGACCCTTCAGCTGCTGAAACATGGCTTCAGAAATCCGATAGCTAAGCTCAATTTCTTTGATACCGAAATTTTTAAAAGCCGCGAACATTTCCTCGACTGTTGCCGATTTACCTGACTGCCAGGATGTCGAAAGCGCAAGCATCGTTCAAATCCTTTTCGGTTGGGTGACAGGCCATTTCCTAACCAACGAATAGCAGTATGTCAAAAGAACGTTATATTACTTGAATTCTCGTTCAAGATTCAGGTATAAATTGAAACGCTTAGATATACCTTCTGTATTGTAGCGACTATAGTATTTTTTATCTTGCGCCGTGATCAAGAATAAATATTCATATCGTTACCCAAAATGAATCCACAGCCAATAAAGTCGACGATGTCCAGCCGCGAGCGCTTCAAAGAAACCATGGGCTACGGCAAACCGGACCGTGTCCCTTATTTTGAAGAAGGCATCCGCAAGGATGTGCTGCGGGCCTGGTGGACGCAGGGACTGGCCAGAGATACCAATCTTGAGACCCTGTTCCCTTCCGATCGCCGGGAACGCATGGAAGTGGACCTGGAACCCCAACCCAAATTAATATCCAGACGCGATAAAATTACGGATTTAAAAAAATTTAACCGCCGCCTGAATCCTTCCGACAAAAAGAGACTCCCAAATCGGTGGCCCCGGCGGGTCCGTGCCTGGCAATCCCGAGAGCATGTGCTGATGCTGTATGTGCACCGCGGCTTTTTTTTAACCATGGGCGTGCGCAATTGGGGATCTTTTATAGACGTAATGACGTTGCTGATGGACCAACCGGATGTCGTGCGCCAAAGAATGCAAATTCAGGGCAAATTTGCGGCGCGTTTAACCGATCGGATCCTGCAAGAAGTGGAAATCGATGCAGCCGTTTTCAGCGAACCCATCGGGGGTAATGACCGACCTTTAATTTCGCCAAAGATGTATGAAGAATTTGTGCTGAAAAGTTATGAACCGATAATGGATGTGCTACGCCGCCATAATGTAGCGACCATTTGCTTTCAGACCTTTGCCAATGCCCGGATTCTGATTCCCCGTATCCTAAAATGGGGATTTAACTGTCTGTGGGCCTGCGAGGTCAATATAGAGGCCATGGATTACCGCAGCCTGCGAAAAGAATTTGGCCGCGATTTGCGTTTGATCGGCGGCATTGATCTGGATGCGCTGCGCAAGGATAAACAGGCCATCCGGCAGGAGATCGAGGAAAAGGTTCCCCCTTTGATCGAAGGCGGCGGCTACATACCACTGGCAGACGGCCGCGTGCGCGCAGATGTTCCCTATGAAAATTATGTTTATTATCGGAGACTGTTAGAGGAAGTCACGCAACGGCAATGATGGCTCAGTAATATTGGCGCTCATAAAATTTAGCGTTTTAGGCCTGGTTCGGTCGGCGCATTTTCCGTTAACCCATGACCGTTATTTAACCTTGATTTTCGTCATCCGCTTTTTCTTCTTCGGGATTTCTTCCTTTTCAAGGGTGTCAATTCGTTCATCCAGCAAAGAGCGCATCGCTTTCAAGAATTCAACGCGCGATTGGGTCATGTGTTTATAGAAATCCGATTTCTTTCCAAAAACATTTTCAAGGTCCATAAAAAACTTGCCAACAGGGCAAATCGCCATTTGCTGTTCACTCTTTTTAGCTGCCATCTTCAGCTCCTTTAAAGCATATGTCCAAGACCTGACCGTCAAGCTTCGCATTCACCTGCTCTTTTGAAGACACTTGTCTTGGCAGTAAAATATTTCTTTTGAACCCACCGATCCGAACGATGAGTTCATCAAAATATTTGTTCAATTCCACATCTTTTTTCAAAAGGAAGGGAAGTTTTAACTTCAGATGATAGTTGCCGTTTTCTTTTACCAATTGATAGGGCTCTTCTTTATAGAATCGCTGCAGGGGGTTTTTTCTGCCGTATAATTGTTGCGCCAAGCGCTTAAGCTTTGGATAGCCTAAAATTTCACCCTGAAACAGATCGACCGACAGAATCGGTACCGGATTGAAAATATGTTCAGCTGCTTCACGGTGCTGCTGTTGATCTTTGATCCAGCTTTTAAAATATGATTCTGTGATTTGCTGCGGGAAGATCCGATTCATAATGATCGCATCAATGCTCATTTTATACAAACAAAAATACATGAACGCGCGCTGGGTCTCTTTAATGACCACCTTTTCAGGGTTGGTAATCAGCCGCACAGTGGTTATTTTGGGATTCGTTAAAATTTGGTCAACGCCTTTTAAACGCCCGAACAATTCTTCAAGCGCTTTAAAGTAATCATCATCCGGCAGGGGTACATCGGTGAATCTCTTGGCCACGGGGCCCACGTATCTGGCGAGGGTTCTTTCCAATTTAAAAATTTTTTTCATATACCATTCCAGGGTGGCCGGTATACTGATAAACCTTAACGATTCCCCTGTGGGTGCACAATCCAGCAGAATCACGTCATATTCTTTTTTTTGCACGTATTGATTAATGTACAGAAGCAAACTGACTTCTTCCATCCCGGGCAAAATGGCCAGCTCTTCTGCCAAAACTTCATCCAGTCCGGTGGTGTTGAATAATCTGGAAAGATACCGGTGAATATCTCGCCAGTAGCGTTTGATCTCCTCCTGGATGTCGATTTCCTGGATGTAAAGATCGGGATTGATTTGAACGGGTCGGCCTTTATTTTGATCGAGCAAATTTTTTTCAAGATCAAAGATATCGCTTAAGCTATGGGCCACATCCAGAGACATGATCACGGTCTTTTTGCCCATCTCAGCTGCCCGGATACCGGTGGCGGCCGCTATCGAGGTTTTGCCGGTTCCGCCTTTGCCGGCAAAAAATATAATTCTCACAGGTAAACTCCTTCCGTGTTATACGCAAAAAGCTGATTCTTGCCCATTCTGTATTCAGCTTCCGGTAATGCTTGAATTCAATAAAGCGCCTATGGTATTAAATTTTTTTAGCCGATTAAAAATCTATACCTATACGTATAAGCATGAACCGCCATGATTCCACCATAGAGAAAGGAAAAAAGTAATGCCGATAGCAGATAAGATGCTTAAAATGGTCGCAGGGATGGAAATGGTCAAAAAGATGTTCGAAGAGGGTGCCCGGCTCAAGGCCGAGCATGGTCCGGACAGGGTTTTTGACTTCTCGTTGGGCAATCCGGATGTGCCGCCACCGATGGAATTTAAAAAAGTACTCAAAGAGCTGGTGAACGACGAATCTTTAGGCCACGGCTATACGCCCAATACCGGATATCCGCACGTGCGGCAGGCAGTGGCCGATTATCTCAGTGACGTGCACGCTGTCAGGCTGACCCCGGATTTAATTCTCATGACGGTGGGTGCCGCCGGCGCCTTAAATGATGCCCTCAAGGCGGTCATCAACCCGGGCGAGGAAATTTTGGTGCCGGCCCCTTATTTTATCGGCTACGACCATTATGCCTTTATTGCCGGTGCGACGATTAAAACCGTCCCCACGAATGGCAATTTTCACCTGGATACGGCTGCCATCGCGTCGGCCATTACGGAAAAAACCCGGGTGATGCTGATAAATTCACCCAACAATCCCACCGGTGCCGTGTATTCGGCAACGGAACTTGCTGAACTGGGCCGGGTGCTGGACGAGGCCAGCCAGAAATTCGGCCGGCGCATTTATCTGGTGGCCGATGAGCCTTACCGCAAAATCGCATATGATGTTGAGGTGCCCTCCATATTTCAGGCCTATGCCCATTCGATAATCGTTACATCGTATTCCAAGGAGCTGTCTTTGGCGGGTGAGCGTATCGGTTTTCTGGCGATCAACCCGGCGGCAGAAGACGCCGGACTGCTGGCCGCCGCCGCCGCCGTGATCAACACCATGCTGTGCGTCAACGCCCCCAGCCTGATGCAGCATGCCGTGGCCCGGCTGCAGGGTATCACAGTGGATGTCTCCATTTACCGCCAAAGGCGGGATCTGCTGTGCCGGGGCCTTTCTGAAATCGGATACGAATTTCATGTGCCTGAGGGCGCTTTCTACCTGTTTCCTAAAAGCCCGATTCCGGATGATGTCAAATTCACCCAAATCCTGAAAGATGAGCTCATCCTGACGGTACCGGGCATCGGCTTCGGCGGACCGGGCTACTTTCGACTATCCTATGCTGTACCTGATGCAACTATCAGCGGTTCGATGGCGGGCTTTAAACGCGCAATTGAAAGAATTTGAGTCAAATTCGAACCGGAACCATTAGTGGCGCCATTTTTGGCTTACGCTGTTAAAAGGAAAAATATACCATGTACATAAAAATGTCTGATTTTTTTATGGGAATGGGCAGGGATTTTACCATGGAGGTATTGGATATTGCTAATAAATTGTCCCAACAGGAAAAAGAGGTTTTGTTTCAGAAAGGTGATCCGGCCCGGTATTTTTATGTTTTGCTCAAAGGGCGGGTGAAGCTCAGTCTGGGCGATACCGGACCGGTGGTGTATATGGTTCGCCAGCCGGGGGAGATTATCGGCTGGTCGGGACTGATCGGTAGAGATACATATTCCGCCAGCGGCGAATGCATGGAAACAACCAACCTGCTGAAATTCGATCGCGATGTTTTTCTTAAAATTCTGAATAAATACCCCAAGAACGAGGCCCTGCTTTTCAGACGCCTGGCCGAGATGCTGGGGAATCGATTGCTAGAGCTTTATCCGACCATCTCTTGATAGCTCACAAATTAACTTATGATAATGTAGTATTCAGCTGTCACCTGGATTTTGCACGAGTCGAAGGCTTTCATTTACAAGGAGGCGCACCTTAACATTGGTATTTAGGTTACTTTACTTGTTTGCTTAATCCACTGTTATTAATATTAATTTATTCTTCTCATTAATTTTCATGCAAAATTAGCAGTTGGTGCACATTTTAGGACCCGCCCCCGGTGGCAGGTTGCCGCCAATTTTATCATCGTGACCGACCGAAAACGTTGACATCAGTTTTTTCACCCGTCCCTGGCAAAGGGGGCATTTCACCTCGGCACTGGGACTCATTACAAGCTTATCAAATTTGTGGCTGCAGTGATCGCAGTTGTATTCATATATGGGCATGGCTTTCCTCCATGTTTAAAAGAACTTGCTTCTAAAACCCATCTAATGTCCAAATGCTATGTTACACACCGACTCAAAATACTTGAATACCATCGTGTATGCTCCGCTTTTGGATCGGCTTGCGTCTTGCCTTCGAACATAATCTGAGATCTTCAGACAAGTTCAGAGACCTACCAAATATTAAGATCGATCGGGCCTTTATGCAAGTGTCAGGGTTAGAGGACTAAGTAATGAGGATTCAGGACAGCGTATTCTAAATCTTAAAGATTCCATTCGCCCGGTGTACGGTGGCGTTGCGAACTGAGATGCAAAACGAAAAATGATGAAAAAAGATCCCGGTAGGCATGTTGATCTGTTTGACAATTTGATCGAACTATGAAAGATGCAGAGCCTAAACCCCAAAAAAGGAGATCTTTGGCATGTATGTAAAGGAAATCAGCGAGATTGAAAATCTGATCCAGAAGCAGGCCCAGTGGCGAAATCGATGCATCAATCTGATTGCCAGCGAAAACATTGTCAGCCAGCGCGTTCGCGCTCAGGCCGGATCCGATTTCGCGCATCGCTATGCAGAAGGCCACCCGGGCGAACGGTATTACCGGGGCACATCCTATATCGACGAAATCGAAAATCAACTCACAACGAACTTAAAGATCCTTTTTGCATGCGATCACGCCGAGGTCAGACCCATCAGCGGCACCAATGCCAATGAGGCGGTTTTCAGCCGTTTTGTCTGTCCCGGTGATGTGGTAATGGTCAACTCAACGCCGGCCGGCGGACATATCAGTCATCATCGGGAAGGCTCTCTTGGAAAGTTCACTAAAAATATCATTGATATCCCGCTGACCGCAGACGGGTATCATCTCGATCTGGAAAAAACGATGTACCTGATCGAAAAAGCCAGACCCAAAATTATCGTCCTGGGCAAAAGCCTGTTTCTATTTCCGGAGCCGGTCCAGGAGCTTTCAGAAGTCTGCCGGCAATACGGTACGCGCATCATGTACGATGCGGCCCACGTGCTGGGACTCATCGCCGGCAAACAATTCCAGCGGCCCTTAAAAGAGGGTGCCTTTCTGATGACTGCCAGCACCCATAAAACCTATTATGGCAGCCAACGGGGGCTCATTCTGAGCAATATGGAAGCTGACGACTGGCGCAAAATTGACAGAGGTGCCTTTCCCGGGTCATCGAGTAATCACCACCTGGACACGCTGGCCCAGATGGCCATTAGTACTTATGAAATGATGGAATTCAGTGAACAATACGCAGTGGATACCATAAAAAATGCCAAAGCCCTGGCGGCTGCCCTAGACCGCTTTGGCTTCGATGTTCAGGCCAAGGAATTCGGGTATACTGAAAGCCATCAGGTTGCCGTGAATGTGCGGGATTTTCGCGGGGGTGAACGGGTCTCCAGAAACCTGGAGATTAACGATATCATTATCAATATGAATATGCTGCCGCATGAGCCGCTCAAGTCACATGATCATCCCGATGGTATTCGAATTGGTGTCCAGGAAATGACCCGCTTCGGAATGGGTGCGGTAGAAATGGAACACATTGCTGAATTGATAAAGGAGTGCATTATAGACCGCAAACCGGTTAAAGAGGAGGTAAACCGCTTTCGATCCGAATACCAGCGGGTTAAATACAGCTATGATGAGCCGCAGCCCAGACAGCTAAAGGTACTGGACGGGAAGCGGGTGAAGAGTTAGTCACGGCTTATTACCGACCTCTGGGTGCTCGAGCCTGAAAATAAACAAAAAAGGCAGATCCTTAATTGGCTCTGCCTTTTTTACTCATGGCTCCCTGAATGCCGTTGTTCTCGTGCGTGGTCATTCGCCTAAGTAGTTTGAAGCCCGCAGGGGAAGATGCACGCACATTCGAGAGGCCAAGAAGATTATGATCGTTTTTTCTACATAACTATACAAATAGCATGCCAAATTTGATAAAATGTGCCAAATCTATTAATATTTTTAATAATAACGATATATTATGGTGAAAGCGAAGCCAGGGCGACAAGTAGATTATGAATTTTTATTCACATAGGTGTGTGGAAATATTTACATATTTGCCAATTTTTTGACAGGATCACAGGAGGAGGGTTCCAATTCGCAACAAGCTAAAGGCGCTTAAGGATAATTGATGATTTCAAAAATACGGGAGAAGGGCGCACCGAGGGCGCTCTTCTCCAGTCGGTCCATCTTCATTATACCCTAATTGAGCGTTAAGAAAATGAAAAACAGGGGCTAAAATTTTAAAATAGCGTTATTTTACAAAAGGAAAAATATCAGTATATCCAGCAATATCCGTGATTAATAGAACAAGGAAAACAAGAAAAACCACAATCAAAAGCACCGTAAAAAAACTGCTGCCACCGGCGGGGAGTTCTTGCAATTGATCGGCAACCCGGGTTGCCTCTTCGTCTGTCAGGCTATCAATGCGGTTTTTAGCTTCCTGCAGATCAATACCGTGAGATTTCAGCATTTTTTTGACGTCTTCGCGGGCCAGAAAGCTTTGCAGATATTGGCGGGCATCTTGGGCGCGCTCGATATCGATTACCGCTTCAGTCCCGACCATGGCTGCCATAGCTGATTGAAAAGGACCGGAGAGCATGAACATAAAAATAGCCAAAAAAAAGCCGACCGGTTTAACAATGGGGCGGATATTCCTCATAATCGACCTCCTTAATAAGACCTAAATCGAGCGTTTCAAATTTTGGTAAAACTGAGGTCTATATAGTGAATCCACGTGAGGTTGTCAAATCTTTTGCTACCTTATCTATTTATAGGGGTTGTCAAAAAAACGTTCCGGTTTTCAGGTTGCCATTTTGATCGCCTTTTGTGCTTTAACCTTTTTATGATATAGATTTGACGTTATCCCAAAAATGCATTTCCTGCGCCTCAGGCGCGTTATAGTGGTTGTCAAAAAAACGTTCCTGTATTCCAGCGTTTTTTTCTACAACCACTTATACCCTAATTCCGTAATTGGGTGTTTTTACCCGGGTGCTTAGCACCCGGTTATACCCGCACCGATTAAGGCATTACCGTGCCTTTGGTTTTTCCGCTGATGGCGGAAAAATCCAAGCCACCCGCTTCGCGGGTGGTCGGTGATCCGGAATACTAACATAGAAAGCGGTATCACCTGCCTGCGGCGGACAAAAGCATCCATGGGCTTTGTTGCAATGAGAGCTGCATCAATTATCTTGCTCATTTTGAGTTTACTTCTACCTGTCGGCAGTTGCTGTTATTCTGATACGGGTGCTGCCAATCTGAGTGCCGGTTTGAATTTTGGCAGCCCGACGCCGGCTTCGGGCCCTTCTGATGATAAAAACGTAAAAAATAAAGCAGAGAATCTTTCTGTCCGCTGGCACCAACGACAGCCCAATGCAAAACTGAAGGGGGTGGCCCTGGTTATACATGGTTTGAACGGTCGTCCGGACAAAATGGAGGCCATTATCGAAAAACTGAATGCCCACGGGATTGATTGCCTGAATTTGTCTTTGCGTGGTCATGGCAACAATTTTTCTCCAATCAACAATACTGAAAACGAGGCGGCACGCATGGCTGCCTTCAAATCGGTATCATACCCGCTTTGGAAAACCGAATTTTATCTGGCATTTCAGCTGGTAAAAAAAAGAAGCCGCTTATTGGGGACGCCCCTGTTTTTTATTGGCTTTTCGATGGGCGGACTGCTGGGGGTCGATCTGCTGGCATCAAATCCAAATGTCAGCTTTGACAAAATGGTGCTTTTTGCCCCGGTGATTGCAATGCTCAAACGAAATTATCTGATAAAATTTTTAGCACCCTTTCCGAAACTCGTTGTACCGAGCGTCGGGCATCAGGCCTATCTTGCAAATGACGGCACACCCATGGCGGCCTACAATGCCCTGTTTGAAATGCATGCGCATTTTGAAGCGAATATGGATTCAATAAAAATAAATGTGCCCACCGTTGTCTTTATCGATGAAGAGGACGAGCTTGTTTCGTTTTCCAGTTTACAAAAAATGGTTAAAAATCGAAATCTTGATCAATGGAGGATTCATCCGGTCAAAAAAGATGAAGCAACAACTGAGGTTAAGATGCATCACCTTATTATTGATGCGGCATCGGTCGGAAAAAACATGTGGCAGAAAATCGTGGATGTGACCATCACACATCTTTCAGGCGGGCAGTTCACTGGTACCATCGATGAATAAGTAGATTTGGAGAATCCCCATTATGAAAAGCGGTATAAAAGCCTCGGGTCAAATTCCGGACAGGGCGTTTTCAATAAATTATTCGCCCATAACTCCAGGCTGCCACAGGTAATAAAAGCCGGCCTGATAAGATGTCAGAGAGGCGGGAAGATCCAGGGACACAATTGACGGGCCCCGGCCCTCATATTGAGAGGTAGATGTGTTGTAAAGATTATCGTCCGGGAACTCGGTGCGGCGATAAACGATCACTTTAGCATTTTCCGGCAGCTCTGCCAGCTTCTTGGCCACTCGGATTGCTTCACTGATATATCCCACACGGTCGATCATTCCTAGCTTTAAGGCATCGTCGGCTAAAAATATTCGGGCAGTTGCTATTTCCTTTAAGCTCTGCGGGTTGATCCGGCGGTGCTCGGCAATAAGCTCTAAAAACCTTTCGCCCAGCTGATCAATCATGTTTTGTATAATTCGTTTTTCTTCGTCGGTCGCCTGCCGGAAGGGAGACCCCATGTCCTTGTTTTTGCCCGTTTTGCTCACTTCAACACCGACACCAATTTTTGCCATCAGCCCGGCCACATCCGGGCGTAAAAACAACACACCCACCGAACCGGTTATCGATGTCGGGTGAGCTAAAATATAATCAGCGGGAAGCGATATGTAATAGCCCCCGGAGGCGGCTACATCCATCATAGCAACCACCACTTTTGCCCGGGTCTTTTGTTTAAATGCGACAATTTCACTATAGAGGATATCACTGGCAGTGGCCGAGCCCCCGGGCGAGTTTATTTTCAAAAGAACGGCCTTTATTTCCGAATCCTTTTCGGCCTTGCGAAACTGCGCTACAACTTCTTGAACCATGCTCGGCCGTGTCGTCACAAACTGCCGCCGGGGGGCATCTGATATCGTTCCTCTTACGTGAATAACCAGCACTTTGCCTTTTGCATCTCCCTCGAGCGTAAACTCCCGCAACGGGTCCGCAGCACTAGGAAAAAGTCTGATCCGGGGCGCCTGACAGCTGACTAAAAATATCAATACGACTGATACAACCATGACCATAAATTTTCGCATGTTATTTTCCTTTTTCAGACAGGATTGACAGGAGTTACTGGTGAAAAAATATGCAGTTGATCCTGTCAATCCTGTCCAAATTAATTTTTTTTTACCAGCAAAATATAGGGAACCGCAGAAAGCGTGTCAAGAAACCACCAGGCAGAATAAATCCGCCGACCCGGATACTTAAAGCTTGACATGAACCCGCAACCCCATAATAACGCAGATGCCGCAAACAACGAATAGAAGCAATATCAACTAAGGCCGTCAAGATTATGTCCCGTCGCTGGATCATATTTATACTCGCAACATCGCACTTTTTCCTGTCCCAATTTTATCGGACTTCAACCGCTGTGATTGCTCCAGAGTTAATTCGCGATCTAGCATTGGACACGGAGGAATTGGGTCTATTGTCTGCCTCCTTTTTTTATGGATTTGCGTTAACCCAAATTCCGATCAGTATACTTCTGGATAAAATGGGCCCCAGATGGATGATGACCGTTCTTTCATTGATGGGCGTGGTGGGCGCTATTCTATTTTCCATCGCCGATTCATTGGGCTTTGGTTTAATTGGCCGGGTCCTGCTGGGAATCGGCATGGCCTGCAATTTAATGGGGACATTTAAGCTTTTAACCGAATGGTTTGAACCGCTTGTTTTCGCCACCTTATCGGGCTTTGTTGTTTCGATCGGAACGCTCGGGAACATGGTTTCGGCCACACCGCTTGTCATGCTGGTTGAACAAATGGGGTGGCGCAACAGCTTCCAGTTAATTGCCACTATCAATCTGATTTTAACCCTGACCCTATCTGTGGTTGTGCGCGATCGACCCCCCCGACCCAAAATCCCCTCAGCGGGCGGGGTACCATCCATCAGCCTGACGCAGGCTTTTTCAAATCTGGGCCTGCTTTTAAAAAACAAAGATTACTGGATCATCTCATTTGCCACTTTTGTACGCTACGGGACTTTTGCCGCTTTTCAGGCGCTGTGGGCCGGACCGTTTCTCATTGAAGTGATGGGCTATTCTGCAATACGCACCGGTAATCTGATATTGCTGATGAATGTGGGGCTGATCATCGGAAGCCCGTTGTGGGGGGCGTTGTCGGACAGAGCTTTCAAAACACGCAAGGGGCTTATTGTTTTTTGTCTGCTTATCATGGGCCTGATTTCGCTGGTACTGGCCACCATAACTCCGAAGACCGGACTGTATGTCGTGGCGCCAATTTTCTTTGCGTTCGGACTGGTTGCATCCGGCGGATTGCTGATGTATCCGCATATTAAAGATCTCATGCCGCAAAAAATGGCAGGGGCCGCCATGACCGGCATCAATTTTTTTAACATGCTGGGCCCGGCGGTATTTCTCCAGGGTCTGGGCGTTTTAATGCAGCACCTTTATCCGGATGCGTCGCGCGGACCGACTGCATTTGATGCGGCGTTTTTAGTATGCATGGTGTGTCTGGCGGGAGCCACCACGCTTTATCTTTTCACCGCCGGAAAAAGGAAAGCCACTTAAGGTAATAAGTCAGCTTTTTTTAGAATGGCTTCAATCTCGGATCTTTCCCGGTCGGAGGAAGGCATCAGGGGCAAACGGGGGTCACCACCGAAATAGCCGCGCATATCCAGGGCCGCCTTTAATCCCGGCACACCATACACGGCAGTGACCGCCTGGTTGACCGGAATCATTTTAAGCTGCAGCTCCCGGGCTGCCTCCAGATCACCCGTTTTGACCAAATCCAAAATCGCCACGCACTGTTTCGGCGCTACATTGGCCAGAGCATTGATTCCGCCCACACAACCGATGGTCAGTCCGCTGAACAATACGCCGGCCGTTCCCACCATCACATTAAAGTCTTTGGCAACCGCATTTAAGATTTCCCCGAGCTGAATAACATTGCCGGAACTGTCCTTAAGACCGATGACATTGGGGTGTTCGGAGAGGCGGGTGACCAAATTGGCCGCCATGTTAATGTGGGTAAACTTGGGTACATTGTATAATAAAATCGGAAGCGGTGATTCATCAGCGACTGCCGAATAATGCTTTACCAGTGCAGCTTCGTTCATTCGGCCGCCATAATAGTGGGGCGTGACCACCAATGCGGCATGCGCACCCAGTTTGGCACAGTCTTTGGTGAGCCTTAATGTCTCAGCAGTGGATTCACAACCGGTTCCGGCGATGACCAGCATCTCTTTTGACGCTGACTGAACAACCGTATCGACAACCGTTCGCTTTTCTTCTTCAGAGAGGGAGACATATTCGCCGTTAGACCCCAGCACCACAAATCCTTTCAGGCCGGCACGGTTCCAGCGTTCGACATTGGATGCCAGTTTGTCGTAAGCAACCTTTCCGTTGATGAACGGGGTGGTAATCGGGGGAAATATGCCGTGCAGATCAATCTTCACCATTTTCTTTTTCCTTTTAATTAAATTAACCGCAGACACACGCAGACTGACGCGGACTATTTAACCGAGCGACCTGCTCGGCTAAACAATGTCATCCCGCTCCGCGGGAAATAATTTTTATATATGGATTGTAATGTCAATATGTATTTAAGGGTACGGCTCGGTTTAAAGAAACCATTAAAACTGTTTGCCCGCAGGGCATGCAGTTTTGCCTTGGCCAGCTTGTCCCGCGGAAGGCGAAGCCTTATCGCGGGGTCGGCCAAGGCAATAATACTGTCTGCGCATGTCTGCGTGAGTCTGCGGTTAAACCATCAGTTCGGATATATGGCAGACTCTGGTGCTCAGGCCATGTTTGCGCACCCCGTATGACAGATGCATGATGCAGGCGGGGCAGGAGGTGATCAACAGGTCCGCACCGCTTTTTTGCAAATTGCTCATTTTGCGATCTAATACTTGCCGGGACAACTCGTAATGCGCGAACGCATAAGAGCCGGCTCCGCCGCAACACCAGTCCGCTTCGGTTAACGGTCGGAACTCGACTCCCGGCAGCCGATTTAGAATTTCGCCGGGCTCAGTAGTAAGTCCCTGCCCCCGGGCTGCATGACAGGGATGATGATACGTCACGGTGACGGCTGGATGCGACGCAGTTCCTGCCGCTTCCATTGAATGAATCACTTGCACCACATCTTTTACGCGCGCAGAAACCATTACGGCTTTTTCATGTTGCCTTTCGGGTTCGCGAAAAAGCTGAGGATAATTCTTTAAAAAGGAGGCACAACTGGAGCAGTCGGTGACAATAACATCCAAATTTTCAGCGGCTATGATCGATAAATTCCGGCGGGCAAGTTTGCGCGCCGCTTTCAAATCACCATAAGACCAGGCGGGCAGGCCGCAACAGCAATTTTCCAGAACGCGGACAGATTTGCCGATTTTTTTCAAAAGCTGCAGGGTCGCATGACCGGCATCCTGACTGATGATATCAACACCGCAACCGACAAAATAACCGATCCGCAGAGATTGGCCGCTGCCGCTGTGCGCTCCGTTTTTGATTTTATCCCGCAGCGGTCGGGTGGGAAATCGTTCGACAATTTCATTAGCTTGCGCAAAATCACGGCCGAAAATTTTCAACAGTCCTAGGGCATGCGCCAGATCGGCAATGCCGGTATTTTTGCCCAGCGCCACCGCTCGCGCGGCCAGATGCAGTCGCCGCGGATACGGCAACAGATGGTCAAAGAGTAAACGATGAATGGGTTTGCGACCGACTTTTTCCAGATACTGGGCCCGGGCCTTAATGATCAAATCGGAAGTGGGGATCGCCGGAAAACAGTTGGCGGTGCAAGCACCGCAGAGCAAGCAATCAAAAAGCGGCGCTTCAACTTCCGGGGTCCATTCCAAACGTCCCTCGATGATGGCCCGCAAAAGAGCCAGGCGCCCGCGTGCCACGCCGGTCTCGTGTCCGGTGGACCGGAATATCGGGCATGCCACCTGACAGAAACCGCAACGGTTGCAGTGAGAGATTTCGTCGTAATGTTCGGAAATGTCGGCACGATTCATCTGAAAACCATCTGATCAGCTAATTTAAATAAACAACCTGCCCGTTGTATGTCGTCCGTTGTCCGTTGCACAAAATTCCGAATATGAGACAAGGACATAATTTAAATGGGAACGCTTAATGAATGGCTCAATTTAACCATTGACGACGGACCACTGATAACTAGCGCTGAGCATTTATGCTCAGACTTTTCCCGGCAAGCGGCCTGGTGAAAAGACATGCTGCGGGTCCAATGCAGCCTTGATGCGGTGCATCACTTTCCATTGCGGCCGGTCAAAGCCGAAGACATCGTTATGCGCCTTGAAATCAACAGTAGCCTTTTCCATCACCACATGACCGCCCAGTCGATCGCCGGCGTCGCACAGCTGATCCCACAGGCCGTTGTGCATGTTTTCAAAACCGGCAAAGATTCGGCCACACCCGCAGTCTAAAAATAATTGGGGCTCCGGTAACCACTTATCCAGCATCTGAACAAACCCGAGCATCTGGTCAAGGGGCAAATCGGTCCGCAGGATAAAAGCCGCCTGTGACAGCTCCGTATAGGTGCTTTTAAAAATTCCATCCTGAACAGAATAGTCCTGTTCTCGGCTTATCATCAGGCCGGTCTTTTCAAATAAAATTCGTGTTCTTTTAAGCTGTTCTGTGACGGTTTTATCAAACCCCTCAAATCCGATCTCCAGTTTGCAGCGCCGGCGCGTAATTTCATCGCCCTGCCCATTTACAGGCATAATCACAACAAAAACCGGTATCACTCGGGATGTGATCACCTCGGAAGCCAGAGCAGCACAGGCCGCCAATTGACCTTCAGCACCGATAACGCTGCAACGTTCGGGTATGGTCATGACGCGACAGGTCAACTCCGTAATCAGGCCCAACGATCCGGCAGAACCGATCATCAACCGCGTCATGTCGTAGCCGGCTACATTTTTTACCACTTTGCCGCCGGTTGAAATTCTTTGACCGCTGCCATTCAAAAAGCGCAAGCCCAGGACAAGATCTCGCGGGGCCCCGTAGTGCATGCGCTCCGGTCCGCAGGCCGCCAATGCCATCACGCCGCCAATGGAATGATCCTGAACCGAAAAAGAAGGCCGGACGGGCAGCCACTGATTATGCTCGGAAAGTTGACGTTGGAGAACATCAAGGACAACACCCGCCCCGACCGATACGAACTGATTGTAAGGGTCAAATTCAAGAATCCCGTCAAGAGCAGCGCTATATAGATTTTCACAGTCTCTGTCGGGCAAGTTACCGAAATGCGGAAAAGTATCGCAGCCGACGGGTATCAAGGCCTTTCCGCTGGCAGCGGCGCTTTGAATTGTTGCGCTAATTTTTTTTTCGATCGCACGCTGGGTTTCGGTACTGATAAACTGCCGGTGAGATTGCGCTTTGGTGGTGTTTTCTTTTGGGTCGAATGCCGGAATGACTTTGCCGGGATTTAGCAGTCTATCCGGATCAAACGCTTGCTGTAAGCCTCGCTGAGCAGCAAAATCAACTTCTGAAAAAATCAGGCGCATGGCATTTATTTTTTCCAGACCCACGCCGTGTTCACCGGAAATGGTGCCACCCAGCTCAACGCAGGCTTCCATGATTTCCCAGCCCGCTTTTTTCACCCGTTTGAGCTGATCGGCATCCCGGGAATCAAAAAATATCAACGGATGTAAATTGCCGTCGCCGGCATGAAACACATTGCCGTGCTTAAAATCATATTTATGAACAATCTCTGCAACCCTGGCCAGCGCTTCTGGCAGCTTTGTTCGCGGCACCGTACAATCGTTGACCAGATAATTAGGTGCCAGACGGGCAACTGCACCAAACGCGCCGCGCCGACCTTCCCAGAGGCGGTTGCGTTGTGCATCATCTTTGGCTTCGCGAATATCACGACAGTGATTTTTACGACATAGTTCGCTGATTTGGGTGACCTGATCCTTGAGACCAACAGAGAGGCCTTCCACCTCAACGATCAAAACAGCAGCCGCATCCCGGGGATAGCCGCAGGCATAACTGTCTTCGACCGCATTGAGTATCGGGGCATCCATCATTTCCAGGGTGGCCGGTAAAATACCGGCCGAGATAATATCCGATACCGATTGCGCCGCATCGCTAATATCATCATAGATAACGAGCAGGGTAATAATTTTTTCGGGTAGCGGGAGGATGCGCACCGTAACTTCGGTCACAATACCCATGGTGCCCTCGCTGCCGACCAGAACACCGCGAAGATCATATCCCGGTGGGTCACAGGCACACCCGCCGACTCGAACGATCTCGCCGCTGGATAGAACAACGTCCATACCCAGGATGTGGTTGGTGGTAACACCATATTTCAGACAGCGGGGGCCCCCGGAATTTTCACCCACATTGCCGCCCAGGGTAGCCACTTTCTGACTGGCGGGATCGGGCGCATAAAAAAAGCCCAGCGGAGCCAGCACATTTTGAAGCTCTAAGTTTGTTACACCGGACTGCACCACCGCGCAGCGCCGTTGAGGTGAAATTTCGATGATGCGATTTAAGCGCGACAGACAGATGACCACACCGCCTGATACCATTACAGTGCCGCCCGAAAGATTGGTGCCAAACCCGCGCGGGACAAAGGGGATGCCGGCCTGACGTGACATTTTAACAACCCGGGCCACCTCACCGGTATCGCCCGGAAAAACAACGACACCGGGTTGCCCTTTTGCCAGCGAAGCATCATAGGAGTACAGTTCGGTTTCCGCACGCGACACTGATGTCTGGGCATCGCCGACAATTCGTCGAAGATCATCGATAAGTTGATTGGTTATCATGTTCTTTCAGTATCGAATATCGAACAAGGAATGTCGAAGTAAGAAGTGCTACTCATTTTTCAATACTTCGATATTCATTATTCGGTGTTCTGCGGTTCAATCCCATGTCGCTTTATACCCGATGGATTCAAGCATAGCGAGTTCCGCGAATTACCCGGATCAGGCATTCAGCAGCAACATGGAGGCTTCGGAGCCGGCTGACAGATTGGTTTTAAAGCCCTGTACGGCCAACGCCCGGCTGATGGCCGACAGGAAAAACAGGACATTTTCAGCTGAAGAAGAATATCCCATCAACCCCACACGCCAGACCCGGCCGGCCAGCGCCCCCAATCCGGCCCCAATCTCCAGATTGAATGTCTCCAGCAAATAACTGCGCACCTTGGCTTCATCCACCCCCTCGGGTACGCGAATTGTGTTCAGAGTCGGCAGGCGGTGCTCGGGTTTGACCAGCATCTCCAGTCCCATTGCCTCTACTCCGGCAACCAGCGCCTGATGGTTTTTTAAATGGCGCTCAAAACGATTCTGTAAACCTTCATCTTCAATCAGCAAAAGTGCTTCCAGAAGTGCATAATTCAGCGTGCTTGAGCTGGTATGATGATAAACTCGGGGGGTAGATCCCCAGTATTGGTCCAGCAGAGTGATATCAAGATACCAGCTGCGGATTGGATGTTTGCGGTTCCTGGCGGCCTCGATCGCCCGGTCGCTAAAGGTAACCGGCGCCAGGCCCGGGGGAGCGCCGATGCATTTCTGGGAGCAGCTGTAGGCTGCATCCAGCCCCCATTCATCGGTCTTGATTTCGACACCGCCCAGTGAGGTCACCGTATCGAGCAGGACCATGGTGCCATTTTCCTTTGCCAGCCGTAAGATATCATCCATTGGCTGGCGTACCCCGGTAGAAGTTTCGGCATGCACGAGCGCAATGAGTTTATACCCTTTGTTCTGAAACGCTTCTTCGACCCGTTGCGGATCCGTCGGTTGGCCCCATTCACCTTCAATTACCGTTACTTCGGCTTCCTGACGTTCAGCCATTTGCCGTAATCGATCGCCAAAATACCCGTGCACGCATACCAGAACCGGATCTCCGGGTTCCAGCAGGTTCGCCACACAGGCCTCCATTCCCGAAGTACCCGTGCCCGGGGTTGCATGAGTCAACCTGTTTTGGGTCTGAAACACCTGGCGCAGCTGGTCGCCGATCTGGTCTAACGTTTTAAAATACGCCGGGTCCATATGACCGATGACCGGCGATGTCAGCGCTCGGTATACCCGTGGATGTATATCCAGCGGACCGGGCCCCATCAACTTTCTGAGCGGAGCTTCAGTCGAATTTGATCTCATAAAGCAACTCCTTATGATAAAATTAGACAGAAACGGGTTGGAATTTGAAAAAAAGATTCGGGTGACGGAATCATCTAAAACCCCTTGCAGGTCTTATCTGTAAATCGCATGTTGGTGCCGGCTAAATAAGGCGAGTATAAAGAGATGCGGCTGCAGTGTCAACAAGGAGCACCCTGCCGGATTTTAATTAGTAGCTACCCCTTGAAGCAGTATTATTTTCGGATAGGCACTAATTAGATTTGATCCGGCCGGATATAATTTCGGGATGTGCGACATCGCTAAAAATAAATCCAAAATATTTTACAAAATACGTTAAATAGGTTACACAGCTAGTATTACAGCCCGATTCAGATAACAGGTTTTATAGCGATGGATATTTTAAAAAATATACCGGTCAAAGTCGACCCGCAAAAAGTCAGAAAAATCCTGCGTCTGGAACGCAACAGGGATGCTCAACTCGTTGAAAGTCTCATCGAAAAGGCCAAAACCCGTATCGTGCCCCAAGCAGCGTTTAAGCTGTGTTATATCGATGAAAAAATGGATGATGCGGTCATAGTCGAAGGCCTGCATTTGCAGAGCAAGATATTGCGCAAGAATCTGGATGCAGTGGAACGGCTTTTCCCGTATGTGGTAACGCTCGGACCCGGGCTGGCAGAAACTTTCGGTGGGACAAATGACCCGCTGGAGAAATATTATCTTGATGTTATCGGCAATGTTGCTTTAAATGCTGCCCGCAAACATCTCCATGATCACCTGTGTAAAAAATTTGCCTTAAAAAAAATTTCGTTTATGAGTCCCGGATCGCTGCAGGAATGGCCCATTGAGGCCCAGAGCCAACTGTTTCAATTGCTAACAGATGTAGAGGGCGCCATTGGCGTCCGTCTGACGCCTTCCTTTCTGATGATTCCCACAAAATCCGTATCCGGAATTTATTTTCAGACCGAGGTTTCTTTTTTTAACTGCCAGCTATGCCAACGCGGACAATGCCCGGGCAGAAAAGCACGCTATGATGAAAATCTGGCACGAGATTATGGGATAATTGAATAAATTGGCCAATAAATACTTAAAATTAAAAGCCTGCCCAGAAATGGGTTAGCGGAGATTTTTTAGTTTTCCGCCCTCTCAGCGGAAAACTAAAGGAACCTTTACACTGCGTCTCTGCGGTGAAGATATCATCTATCCCGAAGGCTGCTTCAGCCGGGTGAGACGCTCTTTGGCAAAATCATATTCCAGCCATGTATCCAGAAAAGAACCCAGTGCTTCTCTATAGTGTTTAATCGCTTTCTGTTTGTCTCCGGCCCCTTCAGCCCAGAGCCCGACAGCTGAGTGGGCGGTGAGAAGGTTTTCAGGGCTCTCACCAGCCTTTTCCAGCAGCGATCTTTCGGTCTGATTGCCCAACAGATAATCGCTGATCGTCAGATACCACGGATCCATTGTTCGTGCGGCGAATGCTTCAAGACTTAATCGGGCCTCATCCGCAAGGCCCTGTTTGTTTAATATCCCGACTTTTAAAATTCCCAAACTCATCCGATCTGCGTTTTGGCGGCCGCCGCTATTTAAAAAAGTGCGGATGTATTCCAGTGATTGCGCCCAATCTTCGTCAGCAGCGCTGTAAAAAGCCAGTGCCACGAAAACCTTGCGGTTGTCGGGATATATCTCGGCTATTTTGGTGAGCACTTCCCGCTTTTCTGTGATCGCCACCGTCTCATCTATAAATCTGGCCATCAATTGGGGCAACTCGGCTTTAAGCTTTGCGTCTTTGTCCAGCTTATCATTGACGCTTTTATTAAAGGCCTCTATGTCCCGGCTGTACGCTTTCCACTGCGCTTTGGTCTTCAGTGCATTTCGCCGCCGTTTCTGCAGTTGTTCCAGTTTGGCGCGCACCACGAAAAACTCCCAGGCATCTGAATCGGCGGTAAGCACCGCTTCTCTGAGCAGCTTTTCAGCGCCCTCCCAATCCTGCCGTTCGGCCCGGATAAGGCTGATCGCATAAAACAGCCAGCTTTTTTCAGCATCCGTATGCCAGCTGTCTAAGGCCGAGACTTCATCGATCAGATCCTCCAGAACCCGGACCAGATGTCCTTGAAACTCACCCGGGGAACGCCAGTCTAAAGCCAGCAATTGTTCGCGATAAGGGCTGCGCGCACCTTCACCCGCAAGCCAGTCTATTAAAAACTGCATCAGTCTGGCTTCCGGATTTTCGGGATCCATGGATAGGGTTTTTGAAAAAAGTTTGGCAGCACCCTGGGTATCCCCGGTGCAATAATGCATCATACCGGCTGCCATGATCATCTCCGGCTGCGGGTTGGCCTTGAGTTCTTCATCGGCCAAAGCCTGGGCTTCGGCCCACATTCCTTCGGAGGCTTTTTTCTTGATCTCTTCCAGCGATTTCTCAATTGAAAAATCCAATTCACCATTCCACTTGGCCTGGCCGGCCTTTAATTCTTCAAGAAACTTTGCCGCATTCGTAATGGGTAAAACCATGCCCAGATCCCAGCGGGGGGTTGCGGTCATCATCAGGCCCTGGGCAACATCCATGGCGACGCCGGCGGCGATACCAATCACTTTGCCCCGCACATCGATCATCGGTCCGCCGCTGTTACCTCCATAAAGCGACGTATCGACCTGGAGCACATTTTCGAAAGATCGGCGCACATTGCCACCGGTTACACTGGCGTTAACCGCTTCGTCCTGGGTTCGGCTGCCCAGCGGAAACCCGATGGTGATAAGTCGCGAGAGTTTGGGAACACTTTTAGAATCCAGCTTCAAGTCCAACGGCAACGGCTCCAGCCCTTCCGGCACCCGGTCAATTTTTACGACGGCAAAATCATCTCTGAGCGGTGCGGTGATCACCTGGCGGGTTTGGACCGGTGGTTTGGGCACACCGGCAATAGACAGGCGCGGTTCGGATTCGGTGCTGTAAGCATTTTCGATGAAATAAACATCGGTCAAATCCGGGCTTTCAATCAGGCGGGAAACACGGTTAAAGGCCCGCGCGCCTTCAAACCATAAAAATATCCGGTATTTTAATTCCGGCATCTTGTCAACTTGCATGAAATGCTGGACAGTGGATAGAAGATTGGAGTCCTCCAGCCAGGGGCAGACCACATGTCGACTGGTCAGCATATAGCCATCGCTGTCCACCAAAAAAGCCGTGCCCTCAGCCAGATTGCGATACATTTGTTCATTCTCGATTTCCAACCAGTACTCAACCAGTATAAAAGCGATCGACGGTGAGTATTGATTGGCATAGTCCTCCAGGCGGTTTTCAAAACCCGCTTTCCGCTGGCTAAGCTGATACCAGGCCAAAAAACCGGCCATCGACAGAATAATGATTAAAACGGCCAGTATGCTGATACGATTCTGAAGCCCTTTTATCGTCAGCCTTCGTGCAATCGCGGCCGGGGGGGGCAGGGGTTCTGCTTTTACTTCAACGGGTCTTTCTTTAACTCGCGCCAGCGATACAGCCACCTCGGCCATGGACCGGGGCCGCATATCCGGATCATCGGCCAGCATGACTTTGAGCAGCACTTTGGCCGCCTCCGGTAAATTAAGCTCATCGACTTTGGCCAGATAATCGGTGGTTTCCAGGTCAGCGGATAACAGCTCTACGAAAATTTTACCCAGCGACCAGATATCACTTCTGAAATCAAGGGGACGATGGTTGACGATATCCGGGTGCACGTTCAGCAAGTTTTTTAGCATGGATCCGGGCCGGTCGAGCTTGGGATCAAAAAACCGAGAAAGCTTATAGTCAATTTTGACCTGGAGCTTCCCGCTTTCAGCCCTTACCAGCATAATGTCGTTTAAAATGAGATGGGGTATAAAGTAGCCCTCCTGGTGAAGCACGGTGAGAATGGAGGCCATCTGAAAAAACAGGTCTAGGGCCATCTGGTGATCCTGCAAGCGTCCGGATGTCAGCAAAGAACCCCAGCTTTCGGTGTCGATCCATTCGCTGATCCGATACCAGAGCCCGTCGGTTGATTGTCGAATGGCATAATGACGAACGAAGCCTTTATCAGGCAGCTTTTTGAGGCGCTCCAGCTCCTGAGTGAGCCTGACGGCCACTTTTTCGTCAACCCCCGATTGGGGTGTAAACAGGCGGATCATGACCATCTCTCCGGTTCGTTCCCGGATGGCCCGGCACAGAAAGCTGGAATGACCTTCGTGCAGAATATCGACAATCCGATAATCGTCGATGTATTTGCGGCCCTCACCGATTTCGTTCCCGCAGGCCGGACAGAGGGTAATTTCTTCGGCTACTGGCTGGTCACATTGGGGGCAGAGTCTCATAATTATTTTCGTTTAAATGCAGGAGTCAAGCTCCAGGATGGATAACCTTCGGAGCTGAATATATAATGACAAAATTTCAAACGGAAGCGTTTCGTTTCTAGGTAAAGGTTAACAGATGAAGGATTGCTAAACTTTTCAGTATATTATATTTGGTTCAGCGCTAAATGTCAAGTAAGGGAAGTGCTGCCTACTTTATCAAAATCAGGGAACCCGGATACGAAAAAAAACCATCAGAGAAATTGCCCGTGAGATGTTTTCCTGTGCAGACGGCTGCGCCATGAACGGCAAAAAAGACGGGCTGGTCAACATGAGGGCTTTTTGGCGGTCAATGATGATCAGCTGGCCGGCCGGGCGCGCAACCTTCCAACCGGTTTGAAACTTAACTTTTCAGGACCTCTGGAATTCAGCGGTAATACAAACCGTTTGGAAGTGAATATCCACCGTGTCTTCGATGTTGGGAGCATAGCCGCCGGCCATGGTGATGGCCACCGGCAGCCCGGCTTTATGGCAGTGACCCAACACCAGGCGGTCGCGTTTTGCAAGCCCGTCTTTGCTCACACCGAGTCGCCCGAAGCGATCTTCAGCATATGGGTCGGCACCGGCCAGATAGATGACCGCATCGGCCCGGGCCTGCTTCAGAGACGCCCGAATGCCGGTTTCCAGGGCATCCAGATACACCCGATCATTGGCGCCATCGTCAAGAGCGATATCCAGATCACTTTTTACTTTGCGATAGGGAAAATTGTTTTTGCCGTGTATGGAAAAGGTAAAAGCCGTTGGATCGTTCTGCAGCAGGGCCGCCGTGCCGTTGCCCTGATGTACATCACAGTCAAGGATCAGCACACGCTTGCTCTGCGTTTCGGCCTGAAGGGCTCGCACCGCAATGACGCTATCATTGAATACACAATAACCCTGCCCCTGATCTTTGAATGCGTGATGGGTTCCGCCGCCCAGATGAACGGCAACGCCATCATCAAGGGCTGCGAAACAGGCTTCAACAGTCGCTCCGGCAGAACGCCTGGCACGCTCAACGAGTTCAGGGGACCAGGGCAGCCCGACGCGCCGGACTTCTCGGGCTGTCAATTGCCCTTGATGCAAACGGCGCAGATAGATCGGATCATGCGTTCGGGAGATCTCTGCGTTGGTTGCCGCATGGGGAATGCAAAAATCTTGTGGTGAAAATAGATGGGAATTGATGAGGCGTTTCCTGAGAAGGGCATATTTGCTTATCGGAAATGAATGATTTTCCGGCAAAGGAATGGCAAATGAATCCGTGTAGAAAATTTTCAAACGTTCGACCTGCTCCCTTTATTCTTGGGATTCTATGATTCCTCTGTAAGTGCCGGCTTTTTGTAAAGCAGACTTCATCTCATCTGTGGTGATGCGTTGCGGGTCATAAATCACCGTGTTGATTTCCTTGAACCAGAGCTTGCTTTTTTGAATGCCCTTCTCCACTTTTTTAACACCGTTGAGCCCATCCAGGGCTGCTTTGCCGACATCGTATCATGCCACGTGAAATGTTACCTGCGCCTCAGCAAGGGGTTGCTGATCAGATGCGATCGCAGTCGCTAAAAACAGAAGCAACAGGTTAGCCAGGAACAATAGCAATTTGAAGCAATTTATGTTTTTCATAATCGTCTTTCTTTAGATGCATTTTAAGGACCGACTCTAAATGTTACACTGGAACTGTGCAATCGGTTCTTTTTTAAATTCTGCGAACTCCATTATGGAATCCAGCTCAACATTAGCCTCCCCCCTGGCCAGCCCGGCAGTAATTAAAAAGTCAAAGCAGCGCACGGCGGGGTTGGCTTCCCTGGCCGCATTCTCAATGTTAGTCAACCCGTTTTCCCGAAAATCCCGCGTAAAGTCCATTAGAATTTCTTCAGCTTCGTCCCAATCCGAAAACGGCAAAACGGTACTGAATTGATTGATGCGACGTCGGGCAGAAAATCCGCCCACCAAACCGAAGTGCTTATTGATGTAATCGCCCATTGTTCGTATGCCGACCTGGGCAGCGGTATGCCCCAGGTTATCAATAATGCGATCCAGATCTTCCAGGGTAAAAAGGATGACTATGAAATGTCTATGCCCGTTATTCCGGGCCAGATCAGCCTGATAGCGCACCTTAAACTGGCGCCTGGAGTGCAGGCCGGTTAATTCATCCTGCAAACTTTCAATGCTGGTGATGATTTCATCGTAGAATGGATGCTCGAATTCTTCAAAGGCTTCGGGGGTACCCTGAAAAACAATTTTTTTTGCATAAAGGGCCAGTATGTGGTCGGAAATGAAAAATACATCCGGAATATCATGACTGATTAATACAGCCGTAAAGCCGTATTTCCTTTTGTATTCGGCGATCATTCCCAGGATGGCATTTCTGCGAATGGGATCCTGGCCGGTGGTCAATTCGTCAAACAAAACAATTTTCGGATCGGTAACCAATGCCCGGGCCAGCGCGGTTCGCTTTTGCATCCCGCCCGAAAGCTCGGATGGGTATTTATGGGCCACATCGGTCAGTTCGGTTTGCTCAATGCGGGCCATTACCTTTGTATGAATTTGTTTTTTGGTGAGTCGGTTGAATTTGATCAGAGGCATGGCCACATTTTCATAAACTGTTTTGGAGTCAAAAAGCGCGTTGTTCTGGAACATGTAGCTGACCTGCGATAAGTACGCATTCCATTCTTTGCGTGTCATTTTTTCGATCGGTTGACCCTGAAACAGGACACTGCCTTCTTCCGGCTTCAACAGACCGATAATGTGCTTGAGCAGGACACTTTTGCCCTCGCCGCTTTTGCCGATGATGGTGGTAACATCACCTTCAGATATTTGCAGGTTAACCCGATCCAGAATGGTGCGCTGACCAAATCGTTTGGTAACATTTTTAAACTCTATGATCGGTGGGTTTGCCATAATACAAACAATGCACCTAAGCCGAAGACATTGTGTTTCGTAAAACACCATTTGCCTTAGTTTTCAGCATTTGAAAAGCGATGCCTTGATCTGAATCTTAAAAACAGGCCGGACGGCCTGGAAATGTTTGCTTAAGAATGCCTTCAGTCTAACCCTAATCACAAAATGAGATCATGCAAGGCAGGCGGCGATAAGAAAACCGCTAACAGAGCGTGTTGGCAATAAAAAGCATGTTGTTGTATAGATGGGGATGGATTTGATTGAAACTTTTCTTACTCAGATAACCAGCTCCTAACGGCCTGCACGATCTGCGTATAGGTATCTTCCTGAGAAACCGGATTGGATTTGGGCACCCGAAAGGAATGATCGCCACCTTCGATCACTTCCAGTCTCCAGGGTGCTGTCAGGCGCTCCAAAACCGTGTTTAAGCGCTCCAGATCACACAGGGCATCACGTGTGCCGGCTAAAAAATGCATGGGTATCGGTATCCGGTACAGATGAGCATCACGTAACTGATCTTTTTTTCCCGGGGCATGCAGCGGATATCCTAGAAAAACCAGCTTGCTTACCGGAAGAAGCCCCTCGGCCACCATTTGAGAGGCAACACGCCCGCCCATGGACTTACCGCAGGCTACGATGGTTTGCGGGCCGAATTTCGGGTGGGTGCTCAAAAAACGATAAACGCTTTGCCAGGTTTGAACTAGTTTGGATTGGGAATCGGGTGACTTTTTCCCTTTTTCCTTGTAAAGGAAATTAAAACGCAGCGTCAGGTATCCCGACTGCACGAGTCCCCGGGATACGAATTGGATCAACGGATTGTTCATATCGTTGGCGGCTCCGTGGGCAAAAATCACACCTAAAATTTGTTCGGGTTCAAAGTTCTTCGGAACCGAAAGTATACCGGAAACGCTTTCAGCATCTCCCAGCGGAATCGAAACGTTGCGGGCGATCATGTTTAACTCCTTTGGTGTTCAATAATCCGCACAAGCCCTTCCGCCTCGCCTGAGCGGCCCAAGCCGGCAAGGCGGGCGGGTCACGATGGCGGGCAGGGGTTTTAGCTCAGGCGTGCTTAAAATACGCCGAGGGCTGAAACCTGTGGAGAAAGCAACTCATCAGAAAAATGACCATTTAGTGGTAGCAATTAGCGGATTCCCAGCCCAGTATGGCCAGCTTGCGAGCCTTGCCGCCCCCGTAGTTTCCAAATTCGGCCGTTTTACGAATGACCCGATGACAGGGAATCACAAACGAAACCGGATTACTTCCGACCGCATTGCCGACCGCACGAGAGGCTTTGGGCATCCCGATATGCGTCGCAACGTCCTCATAGGAAACCACAAGCCCCGTGGGTATTTTGATGAGCGCCTCCCAGACTTTGATTTGAAAATTGGTGCCGTTTAAAACCAGATGAAGGGGAATTGAATTTTGCCCGACCAGTGGATTGAAAATCCGATTAACAATCGATCGGATTGCATCCGGATTGTCAATTAAGGTTGCATTTTCCCACCTGAGTTTCAGACTCGCCAGGGCCTGCCGCCGGTCATCGTTTTGAACAAAGTTTAAGCCGCAGATACCTCTGTCGGTTGTTGCCAGCATACATTCGCCGAACGGGGTGGCATGATATCCGTAGGCGATTTCAAGGCCTTCGCCTTTGTCCTTGTATTCCCCCGGGGTTACGGCTTCACAGGTGACAAACAAATCGTGCAGGCGACCGGGGCTGGTCAGGCCCGCTTCGTAGGTAACGTCTAATAGGTTAATTGACTTTTCCAGCAGCGTCTTGGCGTGCTCTTTGGTTAAAAATTGCAGGAACCGTTTGGGACTGATGCCCACCCAGCGGCTGAAGAGTCGCTGAAAATGGTATTCGCTCATGTGAATCTTAGCGGCAATTTCCCTTAAACCCGGTTGGGTATGAAAGTTATCGGTCAAAAACTCGATCGCTTTCTCAATGCGCTGATAATCAACCGCTGCCTGGGAAAAATCTTCAGCTTTCATTTAAATTGCCCCCTTTCTCAAAATTAATCTAACCCCTATAATGGCTCAAATCAGGTTTAAAATAGGTCGAACCCGACGGTTTCGCCACCCGATTCTTGCTATTTTTCACTTTTAATTCTGATCACAGCTTTTATCTCCTCATTCGGTTGGCTTGTTACGCCAGCTGCGCCCCCTATAATCGCTAAGATATCAAAATTTAAATCTTTTTTTAGCGCAACGGGCCAGATGCAGATCATTTACTTATGGCATGAGTTACCTAATTTTTATTCATTCTTTTCACATTGCTTTTTAAATTGCAAGGCTTATAATATTTCCTAAGTTGCTGTTATTTATTTAAATATGGTATATTCACTTTTTTGCACGCTTTTTGCATAAATCGCTTAATAATGCCATTTGTGGAGCGCTGAAACCGATCCGACAACCATGGTGGTTTATAGGCAAGTTCAATCACCCAATAAATTTCCGGATTTCTTATTGACCGCCATAAAATTTTAAGGACTTTGAGAAAGTAAGGTGAGCAAAATATGATCTCAACACTTCAACGGTCATTTAAACTAGGAAAAGAATTCGCTGCCAACCCCGCTTCCGATCTAAAGATGAATGATTATGAAATCATCGCTCGCTTGTACTATTTAATCAGCAACCTGTCTGAAGAACAGCAAAAAAATCTTTTCGAACAGTTACTCAACGGGAGCATGACCAACTTTTTGTTGAAAGCGGCAATCGATATGTCAACCGAACAGCAGTTTACATTTATGAAACATCTGGAAGAAATGCAGCCCAAAACTGAGCAACCGGACCGAAGAACATACGCCAGAAAGGATTGCCTGATAAACGTCAATTTTAAAATTCGGGGACAAAAATTCCGCAGCTATATTTTGGACATCAGCAAATCCGGTGCCTTTATCGAAACCAGCGCGACGTTAACCAACGGGTTGAAAATGCTGCTTGGGTTCTCATCTCCCGAAGACCGCCAGCCGTTAGACTTAATCGCTGAAATCGTTTGGGCCGATTCCCGGGGAGTCGGAGTGAAGTTTCTCCATCTTACCGAAGATCAGAGCCGGATTTTAAAATCCTTTACCGAAAAAACCGACGAAGTTCTAAAAATCGCCAGCTAGCCAGCAGCTCGTCAATTCGTCAAATAGTTGACTGGTGAAATGAGTTATAATGGATTGACGCCTCTGAAGAATTGACGATTCGAGCCGTCAACTATTTAACGAAATCCCGCATAAGGTCTAAAATTACCGCCGGGCCGAATCCGCGTGAGTATAGGAAGCGATATATTTTTCCACTTCTTTTTTGGGGATATGTTTCGCGCGCAAAGGTCTTCAGTTTCTTTTCCAACAGTCGGCCGGCATGCTCATATTCATCCGCTCCGGGGTATTCCTCCAATAAGATCTTTTCGATTGCGGCACCACTCAGGCGTTTCTTTTTTAAAGCCCGCCGAATATAGCGCCTACCGAAGCACTTGCGTTTGAGCTGTAAAATATATGCCCGGGCGGTTCTTAGGTCATCGATGTAACCGAAACGTTCACACTTGACCATCACCGTGTCGATGACTTTGCTCGCAAAACCCCGTTGCTGTAGTTTCTGTTTTAATTCATATTTTGAATGGTCGCGATTCGCGAGAATTCGAACCGCCGTAATCATGGCTTGTTGGTAGGATGTTTTGGCAGGCGGCGAAAAATTTTGTCTTCTGTCTTCTGTCATTTGACCTCTGTTATATAATGGTTGTTAAAAAACATTCCTGTATTTGATTGTTTTTTTTACAACCACTTATGCCGCAATTCCATAATTGGGTGTTTTTAACCGGGTGCTTTGCACCCGGTTACACCCGCACCGATTAAGGCACTAACGTACCTTTGGTTTTTCCGCTGATGGCGGAAAAATCCAAGCCACCCGCTCTGCGGGTGGTCGGCGACTCGAAACATTATTGTGAAAAGCGGCGAGATTGCGGCAGCCAGGGTCCTTTGACCTGATAGCCATCGGCCAGAAGCAAACGGCTCAGACCCTTCAGATGCGGCGCCCCCAGGAACGCAACGACATCCCCCCGGACCAGCTCCGCCCGCATCCTTTCAAAAAATATTTCATCGCGATGATCGATAATGGTGTGATGCCGGCTTGGAAACCGGATACCGGAGAGCCGCAAATCTTCCAGGTCACCTTTTAAATAAGACTTCACATAATTGTTCGCAAGCGTTTCCCAGTGCTCCACCTGTTTGAGAAAATACATGATTCTTTCATGGGAAATGTTTTTCAGCACGTTGATTTGCTCTTCAATGGCTTCAAGAAATAATATCTTTTTGCCCAGTTCTTGGGCAACGCCGAATCCTTCCATATCGACCGAATATTTCCAGCCGTTGAGTTGCAAGTAAGTGGACCACAGGGTAAAAAATGCCAGCCAGGGCTGCATGCCTTTTACCAGATCATAAACCGTATCTTTCAGGCTGTCCTTGCAATAGAGAAAAAATTGGGTTGAATTTCTGATCCGGCAAACCGGAATCAGCGCACCGGTGATGCTGGCGATAATTTCATCATCCAGCTCGTCAAAAAGGTGGTATGCGCTATCCGGGTCAATACCGGACTCCCTGACTCTGGCCATATTTTGATCATCCAAAGGGCCTTCAAACATCACCAGACGCGCATTTTCGATACAGCGGTAAAGTGATTTTCGAAAACTATACGGAAAAAAATGGGCGGTGCCGACAATCTGTGATAGCTTGCCGTTTTTCTGCACCTGCCAGATCATTTTTAGCTTTTTTTGTTTTGATCCAATTGAAAACATTCGAGCCTATAAACGAACTCAGTGTATTTTTCCGAAAGCACGAAACGCATTTAAAATCGAGGGTTTCTTGGGTGCCAGTTCACACATTTCGTAGCGGCGGGTGGGCACCGCACCCCATTTTTCTTTAAACCGGCGGATACCGGCATTCACCCCCAGGCCAAGATGAATAAAGGGTTTCTGATATTCCTGGCTCAAATTGATCAATTCAAATAATAAAAGATCCGAAGCCCCCACAGTATAGTATTTTTTAGAATGGCAGCCGATAATGTAATTGGAAAACCCTTTGGCCTCAAGGTCAACGACATAAAAGGCGGTCAGTTTATCGGCTTTATCCCTGGCATTTAACACAAATGCCTTATTCGCGCCGGCCACAAATTCCGGCATTTTAAACAACAACCGTTCTACGCGTTCGGTCAGACGGCTACGAACAGCAAATTCATGCATCAGCTCCTGATGGCCGTGCTGCATGCTGCCGGACAATTCCACCCGCAGATTCTGGCGCGCCTTTCTGAGGTTGCGTTTCACCGGGCTGCGGATAATCGGTTTTTGCGTTTCCAGTGTAAAGTAGGCATCGCTTTGGCTTTCGCGGCAGGCTGCAACCAGAGAAGACGGCATTTTCGGCGCGACCAGTGAAATATAATCAGGATGGAATTTTTCCCTGAGTTTAGAAAGAACCGCTTCAAAGTTGTCTAAGGTGAAATTGTCTTTCAGGGGATATCCGATCAGAATTATCCAGTTGTCTTTATGGCAAATAAAGTGATCATCAATTAGAAACGGCTCACCGCCGGATACATGGGTCATCAGACGAATGCAATGCTCCGGTATATACCCCCGTTCTAAAATATAGGCTTCTTCCTGAGCGGTAAGCATAGCCTGACTCATTTCAAAATTGGCCACACAGACAAATACGGAGATCTAATGCCGATGGCATTCACGATAAATATATTTCTCTGCGTGCTCCATGGTTTAATAAATGCCTGATTAATCCTGTCTTATTTGCGCATTTTATTAATCTGATCGATGGCGTCTTTGGGAAGGGTTGCTATTTTTCTGCCGGTGGTTAAGGCATAGTAATAAATCTGGGCTACTTTTTCCAGAAGCTCCGCATTTTTCCAGGCCTGATCAAGATCTCGTCCCAGGCTTAAGGCACCATGGTTTTGCAAAATGTAGCAGAAACAATCGTTGCCCAGCTTGCTGACAACATGTTGGGCCAGATCGGCGCTTCCGGAAATGGCATAAGGAATCAATTCCACAGCAGAACCAATCTCAAAGGTGATTTCATCAAATAGGGCCGGAATCGGTCTGTTGATAATCGACAGTATGCTGGCAAACACCGGATGCGTGTGGATGACGGCATTGACATCGGGCCGGTTTTTATAAACACTTACGTGCATCGTGGTTTCAACAGAAGGTGTCAGATGCCCTTCAATTGATTTCAATTTGTAATCAACCACACAAATGTCACCTGGTGACATCTCCTGGTAAGGGCGGCGCGTCGGCGTTATCGCAATCATATTTTCAGGGTTAAGTTTGACCGAAATGTTGCCTCCGCTACCCCTGACACACCCGAAAAATCCGCGTTCAGACAACCAGCGGGCACATTTTACAATGGCCTGTTTATCTGTATCAAATTTACCCATTGCTCGCTCCGATAAATTCCTTAAAACGGAATCGCAACTTCGCCTAATTTTCATGCTAGATTCAATTAATACCACACGAAACGATTTTAAATAAATGGTTTTTCTTGACCCAAAAGTCTAAGTTGCGATAATGCGTTTAAAATTGGGAAAAGGCGCACTCAAAGCCGCCAGGGTATCAAAATTAAATAATTGATAATTCTTGACTATTTACGTACAAATAGGTCCTATTAAAAAATAAAAAACATTTATGATATTAAAAACTGCTTTTACGATCAGTTTGGAAAGGAGACCAGAGCATGCCCGACATGGACGAATTAAAAGATGCAAAGCAATACTATAACGATATGCCCCAGAAAACAGAAGGGTTCTTTTTAAAAGGATCCAACGCGCTGGATTGGGGGATGAAAAACAGGCTGGCCCGGATTTTCAACCCGGAATCCGGCCGCACAGTCATGCTGGCCATCGATCACGGATACTTTCAGGGGCCAACGACAGGCCTCGAGCGGATTGACGTCAATATTCTTCCGATTGTGCCCTACGCAGACACCCTGATGCTCACCCGGGGCATCCTCAGGAGCATTGTCCCGCCTGCCACCACAAAACCGATCGTGCTGCGGGTGTCAGGCGGCACCAGCATTCTCAAGGAGCTCTCCAACGAGGAGATCGCCGTGGATATCGAGGAGTCGATCCGCCTGAATGTTTGTGCCATGGCCGTCCAGGTATTCATCGGCGGTGAATATGAAAGACAATCCATTATCAACATGACAAAGATGGTGGATATTGGCACCCGTTATGGAATTCCAACGCTTGCGGTAACCGCCGTGGGCAAAGATATGGCCCGCGATGCCCGCTACTTTCGACTGGCCACCCGTATTTGCGCCGAACTGGGCGCCCATTACATCAAAACCTATTATGTCGAAAAAGACTTTGAAACGGTCTGTGCTTCGTGTCCGGTACCCATTGTTATGGCCGGCGGCAAAAAAATTCCTGAATTGGATGCGCTGACCATGGCATATAACGCCGTCCAACAAGGGGCCAGCGGCGTGGACATGGGTCGCAATATTTTTCAGTCCGATTCTCCAATAGCGATGCTGCAGGCGGTCGGAGCGATAGTTCACAATAACGAGATACCGGAAAAAGCCCTGGACCTTTACCAAACTCTAAAAAATCAGTCATGAAAGTTTCCGTCTGGTACAACAACGAAGAAATTCGAATCGAAGAGGTGCCCAGGCCAAAACCAGGTGACAAAGAGATGCTGGTAAAAGTTATCTCATGCGGCATCTGCGGCAGCGATATTGTTGAATGGTATCGGCTGCCACGCGCTCCCCTCGTGCCGGGGCACGAAATGGGCGCTGAGGTTGTAGAAGTAGGGAAATCGGTTCTGGCGTATAAGGTTGGAGATCGAGTTTTTATCGCGCCCAAAGTGCCGTGCATGAAGTGTTATTACTGTAAAAGCGGCCACTATCCGGTGTGCTCAAATGTCAGAGAAAGGCTGCCCGGTGGTTTTGCAGAGTATGTTCTCGTTCCCGAAGCCCTGGTAGAAAACGGAACGTATCGCTTACCGGATAATATGACGTATGATCAAAGTACCTTTATTGAGCCGTTGGCCTGTGTGGTCAGAGCCCAGCGACTTGCCGGCGTGCGCAGAAATCAGACAGTCATGGTGATGGGCAGCGGGATGTCCGGATTGCTGCATGTCAAGCTTGCCAAAGCTAAACATTGTCGGGTCATTGCAACGGATATCAATCGCAAAAAGCTGGAAATTGCAGGCAAAATGGGGGCGGATATCACCCTGGATGCCGCTGAAAATATTCCCGAGCAATTGGCCGCTGAAAGCAAAAGAATGGCTGATGTGGTATTCCTGTGCACCTCCGCAATGACTGCCGTCGACCAGGCATGGAAATGTGTGGATAAAGGCGGTGCCATTGTCTTTTTTGCGGTACCGCACCCTGACAAAAAAGTCACCATACCGATCAACAACTTTTGGACACGGGAAACGCGTATCGTCACCTCCTATTACTGCGCCCCCCCCGATATTGATGCTGCCATAAACCTGATTGAAACCCAAACAATAGAAGTTGACGATTTGATTACCGGCAGGCTTCCTTTGCAGAATATCGCAGAAGGTTTCCGGATGGTAATAGAGGGCCATGAGTCCCTGAAAGTCATTATTAAGCCCCAGCTCTAATCTTGGCTTTTGGAATGCGGATTACAGATTTGAAGGCGTTCCTGGATGAATGTCGCCACCTTGAAATGGATGTTTTCATGTCCCCAAGGGCGACAGGGCCCTGACCTTTATGCGGGATGATGATGGTCATCTGTTTGAGGTCAAATAATGAATCGACATTTAAACCGCAGATATTTCATTAAATTAAGCCTGGCAACACTCGGCGGATTTAGTCTGGGCCCGTTCATAAAGGGGTGCACTCAAAATCAAACGATCATTGAAGCCCACAACATATGATACCAAACCCTTTGCAATCTGGGAATTGGGAGACCGCCACCGGGGTTCGGATTGGTTTTATCGATATTCCAGTAAATGGTTTGAGCGCGCCTACGGGGCCATCGAAACGCTTTCGATGTGTAAGCTAGTTGTTTTTTATGATTACAGTTGGTTAAACCTGGGTCTGGAAAATCAATTATTCCAGAAAAGGAATATCGAAATGATTCAGAAAATCGGTAAAAAAAAGTATTATTTAACAGGGGGCAAGAACGCACCCAAAGAGTGAAAAGCTGTGACACGCATATGAAAAACGCTGATCTTCTGAGCTCTTTTTTCATGTAAGAAAAGTGCCAGATGATATTTAGCAGGCAAATTTCAGGTGAGATTGGACCGCCTCTGCGACGTTTCAATTACAGGTAGTGCAAAAGGCTTTGGGGGTGGGCTTGCTTAAGATGGCCATACCAGCGGCAAAGCGGATAAAGCACCAATAAAGCGGCCACAGTGGCCAAATAAGTCTCTGTGAGACCACCGGTCTGATGCATATTGAGAAGCCAGGAAGCTGCCGCTAAAAGATGCACATGAATAATATAGAAGAAAAGCGGCGTGCGGCCGAAAACCTGCAGCGGATGGGCCGGAGATGGTTTTCGATTCCGATACCAGGCAAACAAAAAAGCTAAAATCAGAAACATGAAACCCAGTTCAAGCGCCGCAAAAGAAAGACTGGGCGGGTATTTGCTCACATGCAGCCATTGGGGAATGGAATTGTCGTAGCGGTACAACCACATGTTGCCATAATGGTTAAAGCCGCGAACGATCAAAAATACGATTAAAGAAATGACGCCGGCCATTGCAAAGAAGCGAACCGCATAAAACGGTTCTTGGCTCAGCATAACCTTTCCACAGACCCAGCCTATGAGCATGTATGCCAGCCAGGGAAGCAGCGGGTATAAAACAAATACCCCCATTACTTTTTGAAGACCGGTAATCAGTAATACACCGAAGGGACCTTGCTGCTGTCCATCGCCTGACCCGACGGCCAGCTGTGCAAGTCCTTCACCAAAGAAAAAAAGCCCGAAACAGATTAAACACAGTACGACCGGACCGAGTCTGCGAAGCGGAACCATTAAACAAAAACTGGCACCGATGGCATAAAGTACCTGGAAGGTCATATTGCCGCCGAAACCAATGCTCATCCAGAAAGGATCCAGCAGCACTATAAAAATGCCGCGAATAAAAATATCTCTGTCAATGCCGCGCTCCGGTTCGCCCCGGGCCTGCCGTCTGGCCACGCTCAATGCCAGCACGAAGCCGGCCAGAAACAAAAAAGTGGGCGCACACAGGTGCGTGACCCAGCGGGTGAGGAACTGTGCGGCCGGAATCTCAGCGCCTGCTGGATACCACATGTACGAGTCCCTCGCATATCGAGCCGCATTGAACGCATAGGAAGCATGGTCCATCGCCATGAGCACCATGACAATGCCGCGCATGGTATCGATCGCCGACAGGCGGGTAAAGTTCTGAGCCGAAGACGTTTTTTTATTGGCAAATAGCACTTTTTTCCCGGGGCCGGTTACGCTGGTTTCGTAATTTAGACCCTTATAAACAATTAAAATATTTATTTTTATGCTTGAGCGGCCAACGGGCGAACCGGCCAGCTGGACGAGGCGCGCAACCAATTCTCAATTAATTATAATAATAGGGTCGCTTCACCGTCTGTAAAGGACAGGGGATTGCGGCGGTGGTATTTAAAGCCGGCATTCTATTTGGCATGATTATGGCATGTAAATAGACTGCCTTAAAAAGCGTCATTTGGGTCAAATTTGGCATTTTGCAAAGCAGATCGCCATTTTCATCATTATTTATTGTTTTATTAATATGTTGTAAATTTTCTCGAATAGCAAGAAATTGTGGAAATTTGCAAAAAAAGACTAAAGTATGTAAAGTTTTTACCGATAATATAATTAAATCGTAATTAATTTGACACGCAGACGCCAGTGAATTAAAATTACAGTAAATAATGACGATTGCGCGGTCAGTAAGATTGTCAAACGATATAATTTAGAGGAGATTGCGGCAAAATGGAAATTACCCCTAAAGACTCTGTTAATATTGAAGCTTATGTGAATCAGGTTCAGGATAAGGAGAAGGCGGAGGCCGCGTCTGAGCAACCGGAAACGCAGCAAACCAAAACAGATACGGTCGCGCTTTCGAACGCGGCTAAAAATATCCAGGAGGCCCAAAAACAATTGGAAGCGATAGCGGATGTCCGCGAGGACAAGGTTGCCCAGCTTAAGGAACAAATCGAAAATGGGGCCTATGAGATTGATGAAGAAAAAATAGCCGATAAAATGCTGAAAGATGCGCTGTTAAACGATTTGGCTTAGCCGTTTAAAGCGTGCCCGAACGGCAAATTCTGAATGGATAAACAAAGGCGATTGCGGAAAGATCCTGCATCGCCTTTTCTTTTATAGTGGTTGTCAAAAAAACGTTCCGATTGCGGGACGTTTTTTTGCTACAACACTTATGCCGCCATCATTTTTTTCGGAACATTATTATGACAAGCGGATACAATTCAGACAATATGCATATAGCCCAACCGGATCATCGGCCCGCAAAACTTGATCGATTTCGCTATCGACAAGCCTATCGTATAATTTTTTTACCGGATGACCGTTCGACTGCGAGACGTTAAATATTCCCATAATTAATCGATTGAGCCTTTTTATCAGATGCTCCCTTGTTGTTAAGGGTTGGGTGATGTAAGCAATTTTATAATCCTTTAGATCCAGACTGTCGGCTACCGCACGGATAGTATCCTGCAGATTGCCGATTTCATCGATCAGCCCCAGATCTTTCGCCGTGGTACCGGCCCAGACACGACCCTGGGCAATTTTTTCGACCGCCTCCGGTTCCATATTGCGGCCTTCAGCCACCCGCTGGACGAAACGCCGATAGCCCTGTTCGATCATTTGATTCATCGATTGGGCAACCAGGTCATTTAGCGGCCGGCTGGGATCAAACGCATCTGCAAGTTTGGTGGTACCCACACCGTCACTGGTAATGCCCAGGGTTTTCAGGCTTTTTTCAAAAGTGGGAAAAGCGCCGAATATACCAATCGAGCCGGTAATCGTCGTCGAACTGGCCCAAATTTGATCTGCCTGGGCAGCAATCCAATATCCGCCCGAAGCGGCCACCGATCCCATGGATACGAAAACAGGCTTGCCGGCCTGGCGGGTCAGCTCGATTTCTCTGCTAATGACCTCAGATGCGGTGGCACTGCCACCACCGCTATCAACCCGCAGCACAACCGCCTTTACCTTGTTATCTTCGCGCGCACGGATGAACAGCTCCGCGACGGTATCACCGCCGATTCTGCCGGTCGGTTGTTCGCCGTCCAAGATGATACCGCTGGCAACGATGATACCGACTTTGTCTTTTGTCAGGTTGTTATTCATCAAATCGGGCCGGATTTGGCTTAAATACTCGTCAAAAGTAATCTGTTTAAAGGAAAGACCGTCTTTATTCTGACCGACGATTTCGATCAGTTCCTGGCGCACTTGATCGCGGGTTATCAGTTCATCCACCAGGCCAAGGTCTAATGCCGCTGCGGCAGCGTCGCCATCGGCATTTGCCAGGTAGACCGGGAAATTATTGACATAGTCGTCTAAGCGTTGCGCATCCAGTCCCCGTTGTTGGGAAACGACGCGTTTGTAATCGTCCCACAGGATATCGAGCCAGGCCAGGTTGGCTTCTTTGGCATAATCAGACATGCTATCGCGCAAGAAAGGCTCCAGAGCTGATTTATAGGTGCCAACACGGAATACATGAAATTGAATTTTGAGTTTTTCCAGCGCCGTTTTGTAGTACTTTCGATAGAGGCCAAAGCCTTGCAGCACGACTGAGCCCATTGGGCTCAGATAAAGTCTGTCTGCATGGGCCGCCAGAAGGTATTGTTGTTGATTAAAGAAATCACCAAAAGCATAAATTTGCTTGCCGCCGCTTTTAAATCGCACGAGAGCAGCCCCGATATCCTGTAGCTTGCTGATGCCGACTCGCGCCATTTTCCGAAGGTCCAGAACCATCACCTGTATGCGGTCATCTTTTTGGGCAAAATCGATCACATTGATGATGTCCTTCAAAAGCGTTTCCTTTTTGGCGGCATCGCCGAATATGTCGCTGGACAGCATCGTTTCAGTTTCCTGTTCGACGATATTGCCTTCGGGACTTAAAATCAGAGCGGCACCATCGGGCACTTCTTCTCCACTATCGAAAAATATAATTGCAATGAAAAAGATTACCAGCAAAAGAAATAGCACATTACCGACAAAGCGGCGTAAGACCGAAACACTGTTCCAAAAAAAGCTTAGAAAACGGCGAACTTTACCTTTAGGGTTGTTCATACGTCTGAAACCTCACCTGAACTAAGTTTAAAGATAATTTAACAGAAAAGCTATTCACACCACAAAGACACAAAGCTCACGAAGGGCCTGATTAAACTTACGTGGCGATCTGGAAAGCTCCAGTCGTTGACGTCCGATAGTGATCTTTGTGGTTCAATGGTCTTTGTTTAATATAAAACAATTTGGCAGTAATGCATAGACCGTAATCTAAATTTTATATAAAAATAGGGCGCCTGATGAGTCGCCCTATTTTTATGTGCCTGTTAATGCGTTGCAAACATTACAGACGAGACGATTAATGAACCGTGATCTGTTTCGGTTTTTGTTCCTCTGGTTTCGGAATTTCAACTTTCAACACACCGTCTCTAAAATCCGCCTTGATCTTATCCGAATCCACATCAGCCGGCAGATTGAAAGCGCGTTTGAATTTTCCGCATGCTCTTTCGCGACGGTAGTAGTTTTCCTCCTTGACTTCATTGTCAAAGTTGCGCTCTCCGCTGAGGGTCAAAACGCGATTTTCGATATCAACCGAAATGTCCTTTTTATTCATACCGGGCAGCTCGGCTTTTATGACGATTTTATCATCATCATCGAACATATCCACAGCCGGATACCAGGATCCCATGCTGAGTTCGTCATCTTCACCGCCGCTGCGGAAAAAAGGTTCATTAAACGCGTGGTTGAGTCGATGTTGCATGATTGCCATTTCTTTCAGGGGACTCCATCTGACTAAGTTCATCATTTTAATACCTCCATAAATAGGAATGAGTTATTATTGTTTTCGCTTCTGACGAATATAATAAATATAAAATTCATGATGTCAATAAAATAAAATAAATTTTTATATTGCATTACTTTTAAAGTGTATTATAGTATAGTAATGAAAATCGAGCTGAAAATTAAATGCCCGCAGCGGAGGTGGTGATAAATGGAACCTAAAGAAAAAATGGTATGGACGAACAACATTTCTTTGCCGCCTCCATCAGCTTTCGACTTAAGGGGTCGACAATCGGTCAGAGCAACGTTTAAATTATCACCCAAAGCCATTGAAGCCCTTAGCATTGTGGCGGCTCAGTTGGGCATCAAACAAAAATCGATTTTTGACCATTTAATTGAGGATGCCCGGTCCTTGATGCTGCTCGCCCGGAAAATCGACAGTGAATCGTTGAAGGTTCAGGAACGCGTTCAAAAAACCTTTGTTATAAGTCGTAAGGCATTAATATCTCTTGAAAAAACAGCCCGTAAAGCCAACGCGTCAAGAGATGCTCTGTTAGAGATTTCTCTTCAGCGGTTGTTGCCGATTATTTCCCGCGAACGGGACAAGCATGACAGGCGTAAAAGAATATTACATGAAATCAGAAACTTTTTGGACAAAGGGTTAGAATTGCTGGCAAAATCTGAGACGGATCTCGGCCATGATGATCCCACCACGGTAAATTTTAAAAGTGCCATCAAGGCCTTAACCGCCGCGCAAAACGCAATTAGCGCTTTTGTCAACAAGGGAGAAATAATCGAAAACTTCGATTTTTAGCACGTACCCCTTAGCACCCTAAAGCCCGTTGGAACCCGGGGTGACGATTTAGAAAATAATTAGTTATAAAAATAAAAACTTAAGGAGGATTTTAGCATGAGTAAAATTATTGGAATTGACTTGGGTACGACCAACTCATGTGTTGCCATCATGGAGGGCGGCGACGCAAAAATCATTACTAACCCTGAAGGCGGCCGCACGACACCGTCAATGGTGGCTGTTTCCGACAAAGGAGAACGCCTGGTCGGGCAGATTGCCAAAAGACAGGCGATCACCAACCCTGAAAACACAGTTTTTGGTGTCAAACGCCTGATCGGCCGTAAATATGATTCTGCCGAAGTGCAAAATGACATCAAGGTGCTGCCCTATAAGATTGAGAAGGCATCCAATGGTGATGTCCGGATTAACTTGCGCGGAAAACAGCATAGTCCGGCAGAGATATCATCTTTTATTCTGGCCAACATTAAAAAGGCGGCTGAAGAATATCTGGGTGAAACAGTTACCGATGCGGTGATTACCGTACCGGCCTATTTTAACGACAGTCAGCGCCAGGCCACCAAGGATGCCGGGAAAGTTGCCGGACTGAATGTATTGCGCATTATCAATGAGCCCACGGCAGCATCTCTGGCCTATGGCCTGGATAAGAAAATCGATGAAAAGATCGTGGTCTTCGACTTGGGTGGCGGCACATTTGATGTATCAATTCTGGAAATCGGTGACGGTGTATTTGAGGTGAAAGCCACCAATGGGGATACCCATTTAGGCGGTGAAGATTTCGATCTCAAATTAATCGATTATCTGGCCGACGAATTTAAAAAAGATCAGGGCCTTGATCTGAGAAATGATAAAATGGCTCTACAACGTTTAAAAGAAGCCGCTGAAAAAGCCAAAATTGAACTGTCCGCTTCGGTCGAGACGGACGTCAATCTGCCGTTTATCACCGCAGATGGCAGCGGTCCCAAGCACTTGAATATAAAGGTCACCCGCGCCAAGCTTGAGAGTCTGGTCAGTGAGCTGCTGGACAAACTGGAGCAACCGTGTCGCACGGCGCTCAAAGATGCCGGCTTTGCTGCTTCAAGCATCGATTCGGTTATCCTGGTGGGGGGCATGACCCGCATGCCGGCTGTTCAGGAACGCGTTACCAAAATTTTTGGTAAAGAACCCAATAAAGGGGTTAACCCCGATGAAGTGGTCGCCATGGGCGCTGCCATTCAGGGCGGTATTTTAAAAGGCGACGTCGCAGATGTATTGTTGCTGGATGTTACCCCGCTTTCTCTGGGTATCGAGACCATGGGTGGGGTGATGACCCGGCTGATTGAAAAAAACACCACCATTCCGGCCAAGAAGAGCGAAACCTTCACAACCGCAGAAGATAACCAGCCGGCAGTATCGGTTCACGTGCTTCAGGGTGAGCGTGAGATGGCCTCGGATAACAAAACCCTGGGTCGCTTCGAGCTGACGGGCATTGCGCCGGCACCGCGCGGGACACCCCAGATTGAGGTTTCCTTTGATATCGATGCCAACGGGATTGTGGAAGTATCTGCCAAGGATGTGGCCACCGGCAAACAGCAGTCGATTAAAATAACCCATTCTTCGGGATTATCCCAGGAAGAAATTGACCGGCTGGTGAAAGATGCCGAGCTGCATGCCGAGGAAGATCAACGTAAAAAAGAGCTGGCAGATGCGCGCAATTCAGCCGATACGCTGATTTATTCCACTGAAAAAACCATTGGTGAATTAGGCGCTAAAATGGACAGCGGCTTGAAGACTGAAGTCGAGCAGACGATCGCCAACCTCAAACGTGAGATCGAAGGTGAAAACAGCCCTGAAATCAAACGCCTGACGGAAACATTGCGCCAGATGTCCCATAATCTGGCAGCCTCTGCGTATCAGCAGGCCTCACCCGAGGGGCAGCCGCAGGATGGCCATCCAGGCAGCCCGCACAATCCATCCGCCGGTTCGTCACCTGAAGCCGATGAGGATGTGGTGGATGCTGAATTCGAGGAAGTTAATTAGTTTTTATCGGACAGGCACTAATTAAAAAGTTTAAAGGGCGGTGTTTCCAATAGGAGCGCCGCCTTTTTAATACCTAAATTGAGCGTTGCA
>CAMYLV010000022.1 GCA_947259495.1 uncultured Desulfobacterales bacterium
CGTCTGCCAGCGTGCAGTTGTCCGCAATGATGGAAACACTGACAACACCATTGGAAACCGGGTAACCGGTGCGCGGGTCGATCACGTGCGAATAGCGCAGACCGTCGATCTCAAAAAAATTGCGGTAATCACCGCTGGTGGCAAAAGCCTGATTGTAAATCGACACGACCTTATAGACCGCGTTAAAGGCCGCATCTTTTTGGGGCCGATTGATGCCCACCCGCCAATTTTTACCATCTGCACGAACGCCAGCGGCATAAACCTCACCGCCGATTTCAACCAGATAGTTTTTAAACCCCTTGGTCGTAACCAATCGGGAAACCTCATCCACCGCATAACCTTTGGCAATGGCATTTAAATCCAACGTGACCGTGGCCAACTTTTTCACCAGAAAATTCGGTTCTATAATTTGAATACGCTCAAATCCAATCTGCGGCAGCAGGGTCTTAATCACGTCGGCGGACGGCATTCGGGGTTCGCGCCGCGTCGGTCCAAAGCCCCATAAATCAACCAGTGGATTGACGGTGCCGTCCCAGGCGCCTTCGGAAAGCCGGTGGATGTCGCGGGCGGTTCTCATGACATGCATGAAATCGTCGGATACCTGAAATTTTTCGCCGGCCCGATTCAGGGCATTAAAGCGGCTGATTTCGCTATCCTTGACGTAAGTCGAAAAAACCCGGTTAATTTGCGCCAGGCGCCGATCAATTTTTTCTTTAAGGCCCTTCACGCTTTCAGCGGCATCGGTGACCACCTTGATGTGATAGGTCGTCCCCATGGTCCGCCCCTCAATCAAATGCTTCCGCTTCGCCTCGCAAAGTCCGGTCAATGCGGATAATAGGGAAATTACGATGATAATTTTATGATATGTTTTCATTTTATTTTTTTTGACAGGATTAACAGGATTAACAAGATCTTTTTATCCTTCCTCGTTTCCCGGATGGAAACGAGGAAACTCAATCCGCCTGCGGCGGAAAAATTACTCTTAATAATTACCTTTGTATTTCCCTATTATTACCTATTGAACCAAACCGGGTTTTAAAGCCGCAGATCATGTTCGAGGGCACGGCTTGAGCCGCTTCAAAAGCGGAGCGTACAAGATAGTACGCGAGTATTTTGAAGCGGCTCGTAACACAGCCATCGGACATTAGATGCGGTTTTAAAGCCCGGTTTTAACATATGCGAGGTAGCTGCTCACCCGCCAGCATATCCACAATCCGTTTGCCGCCGATGCGGGTATTCATAAACACCTTGCCGGGATAATCCGTGACGACCTGGCCGATCACGGCGGCATCTTTGCCGCAGGGGTCGGATTGGATTGCTTGCAACACGGCATCGGCACGATCCGGTGCAACAAATGCCAGCAGCTTGCCTTCATTGGCCAGATAAAGGGGGTCAAAGCCGAGCAATTCACAGGCTCCCGCCACTTCGTCCTTTAACGGTATTTTATCTTCAAAGATTTCAATACCGATTTCTGATTTTTCAGCGATCTCGTTCAAAGCGGTACCGACACCACCCCGGGTCGGGTCTCTGAGAACATGGATCGCGTTGCCGGCCGCATCCATAAACATTTTTTTGACCATATGATTCAACGGTGCCGAATCACTCTGCAACGAAGTCTCAAACGAAAGGCCTTCGCGCTGGGTTAATATGGTAATCGCGTGATCGGCAATGGTTCCGCTTAAAATAATTTTATCGCCGGCTCTGGCATTGTTGCTGGCCACGTGGACCTCTTGCGGAATCAGGCCGATTCCTGAGGTATTGATAAAAATCCGATCAGCCGTCCCCCTCGGCACCACCTTGGTATCGCCGGTAATGACAGTAACACCCGCAGCTCTGGCTGCCCGGCCCATCGTGTTGATAATGGTCTCAAGATCGGTCATGGACAGACCTTCTTCGATAATCAGACCGACACTCAGATAAAGCGGTGTGGCACCGCACATGGCAAGATCATTTACGGTTCCGTTGATGGCCAGGTCGCCGATATTGCCGCCCGGAAAAAAAATGGGGTCAACCGTGTAGGAATCGGTAGAAAACGCAAACCGCCGGCCTTCCAGATCAAAGATGGCCCCATCATTAAGTGCCGCCAGAATGTCATTATCAAAAACCGGCAGCAGCATGTCTTTGGTGAGGCTGTGGGAAATCTTGCCGCCGCTGCCATGATCCAGTAAAATTTTGTCGCTTTTCATATTAGTTGTCCGTCGTCCGTGGCCCGTTGTCTGTGGCACTCTTTAATTTAATTCACCCTCACCCTGGACCCTCTCCCTTCAAGGGAGAGGGAAAATTGCGGCCCTCATCGCCGAGCCTTCCAGCTTCTTACCGCTGTTTTCTGACCGCTGGTAGCCGGCAGCCACGGAATCGATCCAGGCGGGGCTGAACCCCACCCCTACTTCTGACCGTTGATTGCCTCGGCGTAGCTCGCCAGAGCGAAGACGGCTCTTCTGTTCTCTGTCCTCTGTTCTCTGTCTTCTGTCCTCTGTCAGTCACTGTGGTACTTGTAATACGCCGCACAGGTCCCCTCGGTGGAGACCATACAGGGCCCGACCGGATCCATGGGGGTACAGGCTTTTTTATAGAGCGCACATTCAGGAGGTATCTTGGTCCCAATTAGAACCTCGCCACAGGCACAGCCGTGTGGGGTTTTGGCATCCGGAACCTGAATGTCAAATAATTGTAAGGCGTCATGGGCGGCATATTTTTCACGGATTTTTAGCCCGCTTTGCGGAATTATACCGATCCCACGCCAGCAGGCGTCGGCCGGTTCAAAAATCTCAGTCAAAATTTGCTGCGCCTTGGCATTGCCTTCTGCGGTTACCGCCCGCCGATAGGCGTTGTCCAGGGCCGGGCTTTTGGATTCCAGCATTTCAACCAGCATGGATATGGCCTGCAAAATGTCGGTGGGTTCAAATCCGGCAACCACACAGGGAATTTGATAGCGGTCGAAAAAGGGCCGATAGGCGTTCAAACCGATAATCACCGAAACATGGCCGGGTAAGATAAACCCGTCAATTTTGACGTCCGCGGCGGCCATCAGCGCCTCCAACGCCGGGGGGACCAATTTATGCGCGGAAATCACCGAGAAATTTTTAACATCCGCCTGGGCGGCCGAAAGGATCGCGGCAGCGATGGTCGGCGCAGTAGTTTCAAACCCGACCCCCAGAAAGACCACCTTTTTAGCGGGATTTTTCCTGGCGATCTCAAGAGCGTCAAAGGTTGAATACACCACCCGGATGTCCCGGCCCCCGGCACTTTCTTTTTGCAGAGACGACTTTGTGCCGGGAACCCGCATCAGGTCACCAAAGGTGGTCAGAATCACATCATCGATTCGGGCAAGTTCGATAAAAGCATCGATTTCGGCCTGGTCGGTCACACACACCGGACAACCCGGTCCGGAAAGCAGTGAAATGCTCGCTGGCAGCACCGAACGGATCCCGCTTCTAAAGATAGAGACGGTATGGGTGCCGCACACCTCCATCAGGCGCACCTCTTTTTGACTGATGGATTTTATTTTCTTGATCAGGTTTTGAGAAATCTCCGCATCCCGGTATTCATCGATGTGTTTCAACGTCATAATTTCGCTCCGCTCAAGGCCCACGACTCACGGCATAAGGCACAAGGCTTGATTTTTAGCTGAGTCACCGCCATCTTCCCTTGCGCCTTACGCCTTGTATCTTTGGCCTGATAATTAATGGCTCTAATTTAGTTCTGTAGAAGCATCAATTAAGATGCATCAGCGATTGAAGCAGCGACAAGTGCCTGCCCCAGCGCAATCCCGCCGTCATTGGCGGGTACCTGCCGGTGAGCGTATACCTCAAAATTGTGTGCTTCCAGTTGCCCGACCAAACCACTCAGCAGCAAAGCATTTTGAAAACAACCGCCGCTTAAGACCACCCGATTCAGATCACGATTGCGACGAATCGTCGCACATATCTCCGTAAACAAGACAATCAAGGTCTGGTGAAACTTGACGCTGATTTCGGTAATCGACAGCCCGTTTTGAATATCCTGCACAATACCCCGAATGATGGTTTGCGGCAGTATTTTGATAGGCTCTTGCGACGTCCACTGGATGTCGTAGATGGAATCGCTGCGGCCGTCGGCCAGCATTTCCAGCTCCATGGCCGCCTGTCCTTCGAAATTCACCCGTTTGCGGACGCCGGCAATGGCCGCGACCGCATCAAACAGGCGGCCCAGGCTGGAAGTTTGCGGACAGTTGACGCCTTTTACAATCATTTCGGCGATGATTTTGATTTTTTGCTGATCTATTTGCTTTACCAGCGGAAGGTCCAGGTCCCGGAAATTGTCGCCAAAGGTCGCATGCAGGTAACTGATGGCCATGCGCCAGGGCTCTTTTATGGCGGCGCTGCTGCCCGGCATGGGGACCGTGGCCAGGTGGGCGACCCTTTCAAATTGTTTGGCTTCGGCCACCAGCACTTCGCCGCCCCAGATGGTGCCGTCGGGCCCGAAGCCGGTGCCGTCAAAAGCCAGGCCAATGACCGCGCCTTCCAGCTGGTGCTCGGCCATGCAGCTGACAATGTGAGCATGATGATGCTGGACCTCGATAATGCGGGTTTCAACCTGCTCCCTGGCGAAACGGGTGCTCAGGTAGTCCGGATGCATATCACAGGCGATTATTTCAGGCTGAATCTCTAAGATGCGCTGTAAATGAGCCACCGTCAGCTTAAAAAAATCCAGGGTGATCATGTTTTCAAGATCCCCGATATGCTGGCTTAAAAAGGCTTTATCCCCCTTAGTCAGACAGATCGTATTTTTCAGCTCGGCCCCGCAGGCCAAAATCGGAGGGACTGTGTGGTTTAAAAAAACCGGAATCGGTACAAATCCGCGTGAACGCCGAATGGTGCGCTTCTGACCGGCCGTGTGTTTGACAATCGAATCATCGCTGCGCAAATAGATGTCACGGTTGTGAATCAAAAAATAATCGGCAATATCGGCCAGGCGTTCGAAGGCATCATCATTATCAATGGCGATGGGCTCCTCACTTAGATTGGCGCTGGTCATCACCAGGGCGCTAAATCCATGTTTTAACAGCAGGTAATGCAGCGGGGTATAGGGCAGCATGACGCCCCAGTATTTATTGCCGGGCGCCACCGCCGGCGAAATGGGATTGGGCTTCCTTTTTTGTAGCAATACAATCGGGCGCTGAATGGAAGTCAGTAATTTTTCTTCCTGGGTTCCCACCCGGGCATATTTTCGAATACTTTTCAGATCGGCGGACATGATGGCAAACGGTTTTTCCTCGCGCAGCTTGCGGCTCCGGAGCCGCATGACCGCTTCGCTGTTGACCGCATCGACCACCAGATGATAGCCGCCAAGTCCCTTGACAGCCACAACCCGGCCCCGGCGGATGTGATCGGCCGCCGTTTTAATCGGATCAGCGGTCGTTATCGACTTTCGGTGGTTATCATAGAAGCTGACATGCGGCCCGCATTTGGCACACGCATTGGGCTGGGCATGAAAGCGCCGGTTGGTCGGGTCGTCGTACTCGGCCTGGCAGGCAGCACACATCTTGAAATGCCGCATGGAGGTCCCGGGGCGGTCATAGGGGATATCATCGATGATGGTGTAGCGCGGCCCGCAGTTGGTGCAATTAATAAACGGATACAGATAACGCCGATCATGGGGATCGAAAAGCTCACTCAGACAATCATCACAGATCGAAACATCCGGCGAGATCAGGGTGGCCATCTGGGCCTGGCCCCTGCTTTTTACAATTCTGAATTCCGCATATGGCTCTACGGATGCGGTGCGCCCGGATATTTCAACAACATGGGCAAGGGGCGGGCATTTTGCCGCCAGGTCCGTTTCAAAGGCCTGGATGCCCTCCGGCGGGCCTTCTATATGAATCGATACCCCAGCAGCCGTATTGGCCACCTCGCCTTTCAAATCGTATTGGTTGGCAAGGTTGTAAACAAAGGGTCGAAAACCGACTCCCTGAACAATGCCGTTTACTTCAATTCTTTTGGCTGCAGTGTTATTCGGCATAACGGATTCAATGACGTGTTGTCTGGGTGGGGGTGGCTCAAAAATTGTGGGGTCTAAAAAGGCAAATACACCCGTATGGCTGCGGTTGTCCGCTAATTCTGTTTGGATTCGCTTTTATCTACCGCGGCGATCGCCTCGCGCAAAAGGTCCAGGGTCTCCTGAGCCGCTGCCTGATCGAGTTTTGAAATGGCAAAGCCGGCGTGAACGATAACGTAATCACCGACCCGGGCATCTTCGAGAAGCAACAGGCTGGCTTCTCTCTGAACGCCTTCCACATCAATGGTTGCCATATTATTTTCAATCTTTGTAATCCTAGATGGGATTGCCAGACACATTATCTGCAGTTCCTTTCATTGAATATTTTATACCTAACCGGTCGAGCTCTGCCAGCACCATGGCGATGACATCATCAATTTTGCTTTGGGTCACCGGCGTTAGATCAACGCACATGGTGTCGATATCTTCAGGCTCAACACCGACAATGACCGTTTGCGGCACGTGATCAAGCGCTTGACAGAGGGTCAACGCTTCCAGAAAATCAACCTGATGTAATGAATTTTTGGCCCGAATGCGCTCCGGGATTGCATCTCCTGCCAGACGATACAAATCTCCGGGTTTGCCTTTGTTGCGGATGGCATCCACCACAATCAGATGAACCGGTTTTGAAATTACCCCCAGCAGGTTAATTCCCAGCACGCCGCCGTCTACCAGCAGCACATCATCCGGGAATTCGTATTCGCGCTGCATTTTTTCAACCACCCGCACGCCAAATCCTTCGTCGGAATACAGGGTGCAGCCGATGCCCAGAACCATCACATCGACAGCATAAATTTCATCGAAGGGACTTTGCTCGGTCAATTTTTACCTATTTTCTAAATTTGAAACGCTCAATTATAGAACTCTTTTTAAACAAAAGTGCTTATTACACCAAAACTGGACTGAGCGTCAACACCATAGAAAACGGCCTTCCACAAATTCGGAAGGCCGTTTTCATCAACAGGTGCGCATTAGAGTGCTTTGATCTTGTAAACCTCGTTGGAGTCCGGGTCAATCACGTGGACACCACAGGCAATGCAAGGATCAAATGAATGAACCGTTCGCAGGACCTCAAGCGGTTTCTTGGGGTCCGCGACCGGTGTGCCGATCAGAGATTCTTCCACCGGGCCCATTTTGCCGTTGGCATCCCGCGGGCCGAGGTTCCAGGTCGACGGCACAACATACTGGTAGTTTTTGATCTTTTTATCTTCAATTTGGACCCAGTGCCCGAGGGAGCCCCGGGGGACGTCGTTTAAACCAACCCCCATGCCGCTGTTGGGCATTTCATAGGGCTCATAGGTCTGAGTATCGCCGGCCTTGAGGTTTGCGACCAGTTCCATGACCCAGCCCTGCATGCGCTGGCCGATCGCGACCGCCTCGATACCCCTGGCGGCGGTGCGGCCCAGGGTTGAGAACAGGGCGTTGGCGTCCACATCCAGGGTCTTGAGCACATTATCCACGATGGGTTTAATGTCCTTGTGGCCCCTGGCATATGCCACCAGAACGCGGGTCAGGGGACCCACCTCGCAGGGCTCACCGTCGTATCGCGGGGCTTTGAACCAAGTATATTGGCCGTCACCCGGTCTGTATTTTGGGTTTTCCTGTAAGGGCTTGGTTTCGCCCTCATACGGATGTCTGGCCGGGCCTTTCTCGTACCAGCCCCGGGTAACATCCTCTGCCACCCGCGCCTGATCGGCCATTTTTACGCCGCCGAGATTGCGTTTCATGATCACGCCCCGGGGCATATACAGGCTTTCGGGTTCCTGATCGGATTCGGGGAATTCACCCCAGGCCAAAAAGTTGCTGGTTCCGCCGATGGCGCCCCAATCCTTGTAAAAGGAAGCGACCGCCAGCAGATCGGGAATATAAACATTGGTGATGAAGTCCTGGGTCTCTTTGGTGATATACAAAAATTCGGCAATGCGATCCGGCCTCAGGTCTCGAACACAGGTCACACCGCCGACCACCAGTGACTGCGGGTGCGGATTTTTACCGCCGAAAATAGCGTGCATCCTGGCGGCCTTGGCCTGCAGACGCAGCGCTTCAATATAATGCGCCGCTGCCATCAGGTTGGCTTCGGGCGGCAACTTGTAGGCCGAATGGCCCCAGTACGCGTTGGAAAAGGGACCCAGTTGGCCGCTGTCCACAAAGGTCTTGAGCCGTTGCTGGACGTTTTTAAAATAAACGGTCCCGCCCCAGGGTGCATTGCTGACATTGTCTGCCAGCGCGGCAGTTTTCTTGGGATCGGCCGCAAGAGCGCTGACAACATCCACCCAGTCCAGGGCATGCAGGTGATAAAAATGAACAATATGATCGTGTTGAAACTGGGCACCCATCAAAAGGTTGCGAATGATGCGTGCATTTTTTGGAATTTTGACACCGACGGCATTATCGACTGCCCTCACCGAGGACAGAGCATGTGTGTACGTTCAGACTCCGCAGGAACGTTGCACAAAATGGTGGGCATCCCGGGGATCTCTGCCTTGCAGGATCATCTCAATGCCACGGAACATCTGGCCTGAGCTCCAGGCATTGACCACCTTGCCTCCGGCCACCTCGACTTCGATACGCAGGTGACCCTCGATTCGGGTGATTGGATCTATCGTGATTCGCTGTGCCATATGGTTCCTCCCTTTTTTTCTTGGATAGCGATGCTAATATCTATAGTTCCTCATAAAACGGCGTAAATTTATCCCAGAATGCCGGCTCGCTGCAGCCGATGCAGGGCGCACCCGCCTCAATCGGCCAGCTGGTGCCGTCGTTGAATTTCGCCACCGGACAGTTGTTGTAGGTTTCGGGACCCCGGCAGCCGACCTTGTAGAGGCAATAGCCCATCGCAGCCTCCTCGGATCCGAATTGTTCCACAAACTCCTCGTTTTCAAAATGCGCCCGTCGCGGACACTGATCGTGAATGGTCTTACCATAGGCCCACACCGGACGGCCCAGATTGTCCAGGGCTGGAAGTTTGCCCAGCAACAGGTAATTGACCACCGTGCCGACAAAATTAATCCCATTGGGCGGACATCCGGCAATGTTCACGGTTTTGATGCCCATCACCTCACCGACACCCTTGTAGCCGCCGGGGTTGGGCTTTGCCGCCGGGATATTGCCGAAACTGGAGCATGATCCATTACAGATCACACCGGCAGCATGGGGGATGACATCTTTGGCGATTTCTAAAAATGTCCGGCCGCCGATTTTCCCGTATGCGCCGTCAAATTTGGTGGCAATGGCACCCTCAACTACGCAGATGAATTTGCCTTTATACTTATTCACTGCGTTTTGAAGCTGCTCCTCTGCCTGCTGGCCGGCGGCTGCCATGATGGTCTCGTGATATTCGATGTCGAGAATTTCAAGAACCAGCTCATCGATCCAGGGATACATGGATCTGATCAGGGCTTCCGTGCAACCGGTACATTCACCAAAATGCAGGTAAATGACCGGCGGGCGCTGCGCCGGTGCCGCAAAGACTTCCGCCACTTTTGGCACAAACGATGACGAGAGCCCCATGGTGGCCGTCAGGAACGTACAGAACTTCATGAAGTCCCTGCGGGAGACGCCTTTGCCCTCCAACCTCTCATAAAATGCCTTTTCCGTTTCCATTTACACCTCCTTGATGCGATTAAAGATCATTCAGGTACCACTTATGTTAATTACATAGGGTTTTTGCAAAGATTGGCTAACCAACCGATTTAGCTGGCTGATTCCATAGTTTGCAAGACTAAATGGGAAGGGTGCAGTTAGAAAAACCGTAAATTTAATTTTAAATAACCTTTTAAATATATCTGAAAGTTACTAAAAATTTGTCGCCTTTTAAAAAACTGAATAAGGTTTATTATTTAAGAAATAAATTCCATTAAGTCAACTAAAAAATATCGTTTTAGGGTCGCATATCAGCTGTCATCTGTGCCATTGCTGAAATCGTCATCGGCAATTTTTAGAGACGAATCCAGTTTGTTGAGCTTATCTTTATCCTCGTAATCGGATTCAAAATCATCCTCGAGCAGTTCATCCATCTCTTCGCCCTGCTCCTCAACCGTCTCTTCTTTATCATCCGCTTCGGGTGCGGGTCCAGGTTCTATTGCAAGCAACTCCAGATCATCGAAAAACAGGTCCGTTGATTCCTGGCCTTTGGTGGCATACAACTCTTTGACGGAATCTGCAATTTTTTCAGCATAAATCCCGGGCGGATAGAGATTGTTTGTCCGCAAAGCGGAAATCAAATTCTCACGACCGCTTTTAATGGCGGCACGGATCACCTTTGAATCGTAAGTTTCCTCACACAGCAACGATAAAATCTGCTTGTCGAGTTCCGCAAATTCACGGATAATCAATTGTTTGTTATTATCGTCTCTTACAATGGTGTATTTTTGCTTCATTTTAATTCCCTTTCCAGCAAAAACAAAATTAATTGCAAAAGCATTAACGCCTTCGAAACCATAAAAAATAAAACCTGTCAACACATAATGCAAAGACAAAAATATTGACCATATATGTGTGGAATGGTAATTGTATAAATTTGACACCTGAATCTTGCACGAGTCGGAGACTTTCATATGCAAGGTCCAGGTAATATACAATGGAGGGATGGCTGAGTGGTCGAAAGCGGCGGTCTTGAAAACCGTTGAGGGTAACACCTCCGTGGGTTCGAATCCTACTCCCTCCGCCATAAAATTGCTTCGCAATTTTATATAAAAAAACTTTGGAAAATTTTTTTTGGAGAGATGGCCGAGTTGGCTGAAGGCACTCGCCTGCTAAGCGAGTAAGGGGGGAAACCTCCTTCCAGGGTTCGAATCCCTGTCTCTCCGCCACAAGAAATGACTGAGCCGGTTTTCTAATCAGGAAATCGGCTCTCTAATTTGACAATAATCAATAAATCGTACTACCTATCGTACTACTTTCCATTGAAATGGCAAAAATCTAATCAGATAGATTCAATTTAGAGCTTACAACCAAATCGCGTACCAATTAGCCGAAAAATCCAGATATCCCTTACAAATCTGAAAAATTGCCAAAATGCATGTACTCTCATATCGGTACTTGGCGATATTTGATTATTTGGCAACTGATATAATCCCACCACAATAATTTATCTTTTCAAACTGCCGCTCTTCTTAATAATTCTCTAATACCTTTTCCACCAATTTACCCAGAAGATCCAAAAAGATGGGAATAATGTCCTTTTACGACACCCATCATCATTTTCGATTACACTAGAAGCCATTTCAAAACCCCGTTTCAGCCGATTTGCGGCTTTTGCAAAGCGCTAAGCTTGTTGCGCTAATCCGCCTGAGGCGGAGAAAACTCGGGCTAAAGCCCTCAAACAATTCAAGATTTTACGCTCCACTGCGCTAAGCGCTTTTTAACAAAAGTCCGCAATTGGCTTAGCAGTTGGATTTTTTTCTGCTTCAACGATTTTTACAATCGGTTGTACTGCCAAAAAAGTCAAAGTGGTCTATGACAAAGAGGGAAACTCAGGATATTCGGAAGTAGATCATAAGCATAAAAAAGGCGGTCCTCCTTCTCATGCCCCTGCTCATGGGTATCGGGCTAAATACCAGTACCGGTATTATCCAAGATGTTCAGTTTATTATGACTATGGACGAAAAATATACTTTTATATAAAAGGCGATCATTGGGAAGTTGGTGCTTCTTTGCCGAGCCACCTTAGGATCAGCTTAGGTGATTCTGTAAACATTGAATTGGATACCGATAAGCCCTACATTCATCATACAGAGCATATAAAAAAGCACCCACCGGGGCACCTGAAGAAACATCATAAAAAGAAGCACAAATGGGGCTAAGGTAATATTAACAAAAATTAGACCGTTGATAAAGGCAGGGTCAGCTATGGCCCTGCCGTAATTTTTGATGCCTCCAGCAGAGAGCAAGTATTAGATGATTAAAGTTCTTGTGTTATTCATTTAGTGTCTACAATCAATATATTGCGGACAAGCCCTTTGCCAAAGTTGAATATATCGAGCATTTATTTGTGAAAAAAATGAAACACTTTTGTTGACTTTTTTTCACTATTATAGGCCATAAAAAATCTTACATTTCGATTAACCATTTGAAATTAAATTATATTTAGTTATTACGAAAGGCTTGCATAATTTTTGCAAATTTGAAATGATAAGCTTCATCTATAAAAATATGAATTTGCCGGAGGAAAACCATGAATTGGCTGATTTCAAAAGGAAAAGCTGGAAAACAAATCTCTATTAGGAATGTGCTCTCAATTTTTGTATTGGGTATTTTTATTGCTATAGGGATGGGGATATCCGGTATATGGGCGAATGAGGATAATACTGAAAATAATCTGGATGACGCTAACTTCAGCTATCAGAATGCAGCGCAGACCCAACATGCACATAACCTGGCGGTCCAGGCAACATTTCAGGACCCTGAAGTGGCTGAGGCCATTGCGAATGCTAAAATAAGCAAAGATCCCCAGAATATTCAAGATGCTAAAGAACTGTTTCATGATAAACTGGAAAATTTTAGCAAGCAAATTTCAGATATGCGTGCATCGAATATAGGATGGGGCAATATTGCCAAGCATTTGGACGTACATCCTTCTGTTTTGGGAAGAGGGCATTCTAAATTTTCCGGCAAACATAATTTTTCGCATTCAAAACACGCTCATATGCAAGAAGATCGCACCGAAAATAATTTAGATGACGCTCGCTTCAGCTACCAGAATGCAGCGCAGGCGCAACATGCGCAGAACCTTGCTTTTCAGGCGACATTGCAAGACTCTGAGGTAGCCGATGCCATTGCGCTTGCTAAAACGAGCAAAGATCCCCAAGATATTCATGACGCGAAAGCATTGTTTCATGATAAAATGGACGCGTTTAGCAAGCAAATTTCAGATATGCGTGCATCGAATATAGGATGGGGCAATATTGCCAAACAAATAAACGTGCATCCTTCTTATTTAGGAAAGGGACAATCTATAATTTTTGGCAAACATAATGTTTCGTATTCAAGGCACGCCCAAACCAAATCTAAGATTAAAGCAGCACCTGCCAAGAGCCATAAAGGTAAAAATGCAAAGGGGCATTATGGCCGTAGCGCAGTATCAAAGGGTAAAAGCTTAGGCCTATCCCGAACGGTAGACTCAGGTCATAGCAAAGGCCGGGGGCTTGCCTTAGGGCACAGTGAAGGCACAGGCGGCAGCGCCCTTGCCGGACATAGCGCCGGCCACGGTAACGGTCATGGTAATGGCCATGGCGGCGGCAACGGCGTCGGTCATGGTGGCGGCAACGGCGGCGGTAATGGTGGCGGAAACGGTGGTGGCAATGGCGGTGGCAACGGCGGCGGTAACGGCGGTGGCAACGGTGGCGGTAATGGCGGCGGTAACGGTGGCGGTAATGGCGGCGGTAACGGCGGTGGCAACGGTGGCGGTAACGGCGGCGGTAACGGAAAATAGAATTTTAATTATCTAAATATACGTAATAATTTATTATTAAGGCAGAGCCAGCAAAGGTTTTGCCTTTTTTATATATTTTCATTTTGGCTTTGGATTTTATCACCTAATTGCATTTGTATGCTTCTGCAAAACTTGCGATATCTCCATCTATGCAAAATGAACAGCCATTAAAACCTAAAGATACCTTAGAAAATATCACAAGCTCGGGAAGGGATAAGGATAGAGCCTTAGCGACTCTATCCCGCTAATTGTCAAAGAGCTTTTCAATCCGACTTCACCTTTCTATAGTTTAAGAAAATTTGATTTTTATTTTTTCAAGATGCGAGCGCGCCGATAAACTCGCGGGAAAATGCCCCCCCTAAAAATTCAAAATCCGCGTTTCTGCGGGCCCATCGAGGGTACTAAGCGGTGGCACCTTGACTCCCTCCCCCAAATCGTACTATATACTGTACCACTTATAAATTATCTTGCCCCATTTTACAGATTCGAATAAACACAAGATAGATCTCAGTTGCTGATTTTTTAAAGTAAACACGGTTCATTAGTATTACAGTTAAATCAGGTATTTGCCTGCTAAGCGAGTAAGGGGGGAAACCTCCTTCCAGGGTTCGAATCCCTGTCTCTCCGCCACAAGAAATGACTGAGCCGGTTTTCTGACCCGAAAACCGGCTCTCGCATTTATTGTTAAAAATGTTCGGTTTTGCAATATGTTGCAATTTATGTTGCGTTTGGACAATATTACCCAATCCTCTGAATCTAAAGGATATACAAGATAGTTTAACAGCTTCTGCAATAAAATGTTGCAAATTGATGCGCCATTGTGTGCTCCTTGAACCCGGTGTTCTTGCTATTTTATATTTAACCTACCGTAATTATATATAAATATCACTTTTCAGCTATCCTGGCACAATTTGTGCTCCACTTGAGTAAAAACGACATCTCTGATTCCACTAGATTTCATTTTGCAGGCTCTTGCAGCGCAGTGCGCAAACCGCCGGATCTACCCATTTTCTTCTTCTGCCGCGACCCTCATCTACCAATGACTTGAATCCAAGTTACACCCTGTTTGATACTGGTATATTTTTGTGTAACGCCAAACATTGAATCATTTAGGCGCAAAGGAGGTCAAAAAATGAAAGCCAAAATGTATTGTAGCGTTTCTCTGGTGCTGATCGTGGCCGTCATCGGTGCTGCAAGCGCAGCAGCGCAGTCGTTATCAAAAGCGCAAATGGTTAAATATTATGACAATTGCATTACAAAAAAAATCACCAACTGCAATGCCAAAACCGTTTTGAAAACTTCAAGATCAGCTAATCTAAGGCGAAAATCAAGGCTGGCGACAAGACAGGTAACTTTTTTTACATCAAATAGAAACAAGCTGGTCAATGAAATGGTTGAACAGGAAATTGGTCAAAAACAATACAAGGTGGATCATTATCTGAACAAACGCTTTTTCGAAACGCACCCGTAATTGTCGGTGTTGAGCTTAAAACTGCTGGACGCCCTACCCGTGAATGACATTTTATACCGCTTTTCGTAATAATGTTCTTGATTACGGAATTGGGGTATAAGTGGTTGTAGAAAAAAACGTTGGCATAACGCAACGTTTTTTTCTACAACCACTATACAAGGGTGTTTCTACAGTATAGTCGAAAATTTTCAGAACAGACGGCCGACGCGGACTTAAGTTCTTCCGCAGCCGCCACAGGTCATCAAGCCCGAGGTAAAACCCCGGGTTTTTGACGTTTATAGGGCTGGCCCTAAAAAAGTGGCACCAACCATATCCCAATATCCAGACCGATTCAGGTTTTTACAGGGCGTTTCCTGGTTGACCGATCTGCACGCAAAAGGCATCATCTAGGGCCTGCAATTTGTAGACAAAACGTTTCAATAACAGGTCTAACCAAAATAGAACGGGGGGCGATGATCATCGCTTGACACCCAATTGGCCAAATCTTATGTTACACATTGTAATAACTTGGGTTTATAGATAACCTTCTCAAAGAGGTCAACGTATAAAATGAAAGCGCTTATTCTAATGTCGGCCTTTCTGGCAGGATTGTGGTTTTCCGCCTGCAAATCAACGCCGGAGCCCAGTACACCGGTGCCCCAGCTGCCGCAGACCCAAGAATCGACCGAATCCCTTCCGCCGCCCTCTTCTGAGACCCGGGAATCCGATCAAGCCGGCGCACAGCCGGAATCAAAAACCAGCCGGTCGACCGGTTCCGAAGCCACCGAACCGCTAGAGCAATCGCCAACGGAAAAAGCGCAGACCGAACCGGCTGCTTCCGAAGATGCAGGTGAATCCACCCCGCCGGAAGCAGCTCAAAAATCGGAGGGGCGTCAATCAGAAGCTGCGCCTACAGCAGAATCCAAATTGGCAAAAGCGCGGGAGGATTTGCGGGTCAGCCAGGCGACCGAGAAAAAAATAGCGGACAAGCTTGAGGCGCTCAAAAAATCCGGCACTGCCTCAGCCGAGGATATTCGCAATTACGAAATCTACCACGAGCGAGTCCGGGATATGGTCGCTGAAAACCGCAAAAGAGTCGAAAAAATGGAGAGCGCTTACAGCAAGCACACGCCGGAAGGAAAAGCGTCTGAGGCGCCTGCCGGCAGCGGTTTGCCCGGTTCGGATAAAACAATCCCTGAAGAACAAACCCAAGATCAGGTGGCAGAGCTGGACCGTCAGCTAACCGCCTCTCTTAACCAATTTGATGCACTGCTGCTAAAGGAAATGGAAACCATTGAAACCCAGTCCGCCGCCAAAATGCGGGATCTGGCACAAGAAGCAGCTGAGGCCGCCAAACGTTTGAAGGAAAAAGGCGTCGATCTAGGCACCTCAGAATCCGAATCATCCGATGAGGCCTCAGATCAGGAAAAGGCGGGTGAGAAAGAGGAATCGACCAAAGAAAATGACGCATCCGCTGAACAGGGTGACGTCGATGAGGCTGTTGCCTCCGGTGATCGACCCAAAGGCCAAGGTCCGGGTCCAAAAGACGACAGGGGCGGTCGCTATAGCAAGGAGGATGATGATATCGTTGCCCGCCAGCTGCGTGAGGCAGCTGAAAACGAAACCGATCCGGAGCTCAAAGAAAAGCTCTGGAAAGAATACGAAGATTATAAGAAAAACACGCAATAAAATGAATAAAACTGCACTCCACTGCATATTGATATTTGCGACCATGATCGCCCCGTGGGGGTGCGCTACTTACAACGCCCAGAAGGTTGGCCCGACTGCGATCGAGCGTGCCCGGACCCAAATTCCGGAAGAGCAGTTGCTCGACGTCGGCATCCTCGTTTTCGAAACAAAAGAACTGACACCGGAAGCGGCCAAAAAAGAAGGCACCAACACGGATATCCGCAATTCCGAAACACACTTTATGCCTTACCATCTGAAAAATACGTTGCATCAAAGCAGCCACTGGGGCGCCATCCAGGTAGTCCCGGCCGAAACCAACAGTGTGGACCTGCTGGTGAAAGGCAAAATACTCGAATCAAATGGCGAGAATCTGGTGTTAGAAATCGATGTGGTGGATGCGACCGACATGCGCTGGTTTAAAAAGACATACAGCGTCAAGGCGTCTGATGCTTATTATTTCGGTAATATAGCGGGGGAAAAAGATGCTTACCAGGATCTCTACAATGCCATCGCCAATGATATGGCCCGCTATAAAATGAAGCTCAAGGCTGCCCAAATCGAATCGATTCGCACCGTTGCCAAACTCAAATTTGCCCGGGAATTTGCGCCGGACGCATTTGACGGCTACCTGACGGCGGACAAAAAAAACCACCTGAGCGTCAACCGCCTGCCGGCGGACAATGACCCCATGATGGAACGTCTGCTGCAAATCAGAGAGCGAGAATACATGTATGTGGATACCCTCAATCAGCAATATGAAAAGTTTTACGCTGAAATGTGGCCATCTTACGAAAATTGGCGTCAGTTGAACCTGACCGAGCGTGAAGCCATAAAAAAAATTAAACAGGATGCGCTGACCCGGCAATTGCTCGGCGCACTGTTAATCGCAGGAGCGATTGCGGCCGGCTCACAGGACGCCAACATCGGCCGTGTAATAGCACCGGCAATGGTTATCATCGGTGGGCAGGTGTTTATTAGCGGCTGGAATGTGTCAAAAGAATCCGAAATGCATAAAGCGGCCATCGAAGAGCTCAGCGAATCATTCGGCGCCGAAATGCAACCCGTTACGATGGAATTTGAAGGACAGCAATACAAACTGACCGGATCCGCCGAGGAGCAGTTTAAAAGCTGGAAAACGCTGCTGCGCCAAATCTATTTTGCCGAAACCGGCTTTAATCCGACACCTCCACCCGATCAGACGGAAGCGGAACAAGACCAAAATCTTTAGTCCTTTGCCCCTGTTTGTTTTGATAAAGATTGTCGACCATCAGTGTAACCGAGACATACTCAGCAGCGACACTGTGACCGGATTCAGTAACTGAAATCACGAAAATGGCTGCGGTCAATCCCAGGCCTTTCATATTTTCGTGATTTTTTATATAGTTGCCCCTTAGGGGGCACATGGCACCCAGAGGGCACATGGCACCCAGAGGGCACATAGCACCCAAAGGGCACATAGCACCCAAAGGGCACATAGCACCCAGAGGGCACATAGCACCTCAGGGGCATAGAATATCTTGAACCGGAACAGAGGATATCCCAACGGCACATAATAGCCGAATTGAACACATCCGAAGCCATGCTGAATTTAAAAAAAGACCAGATATTGCTTTCCCGCTTTTCCCTGAATGAGATGATCGGCCAGGGCGGCATGGGCCAGGTCTGGCTTGTTTGGGACCTTGAACTTGAAATCCAAATTGCCGCAAAAATTTTAAACCCGCAGTTGATGTCCGATCCGAATCGCGTCAAACTGCTAAAGAATGAGTGTCGCAACACCCGTCGCCTCGCACACCCCAATATCGTGCGCGTATTTGATTTTCACCGATCTGAAGATCTGGCGTTCATATCCATGGAATATGTGGACGGCCAAAACCTGAACGTTTACCGCAGCCAATGGGAACAGATCAGCACCTCGCAGATCATCAAGCTGATAAAGCCGGTCATCAATGCGCTTGGGTACGCACACGAAATGGGGCTGGTCCATCGAGATGTCAAAGCCGGCAATATCCTGGTTGATCGGCAGCAAACACCGCGCTTGACTGACTTTGGCATCGCCGGTGCTTTCAAGTCGGGCCACCATGCGCTGGAAATTACCTCCGGTGGTTCGCTGTTTTGCATGAGCCCGCAGCAATTGGACAATCGCCGGCCTTCTCCGTCTGACGACATTTATGCCCTCGGCGTTCTGCTATATCAAATGTTCACCGGCTATCCGCCGTTCTATCCAGATATCACCCGTGACAGAATCCGACATGAAGCACCCGATCCCGTAAACCAACGCTTACGGCAACTGGCAGTCGATACGGTCGTCCCCGCTGCAATGGAAAACGGGATTGCCGGCATGCTGGCCAAGAACCCTGCTGATCGTCCGGCCAGTATGCGGGAAATTGAGGCGTTCTTTGATCGGCAGTTGCGGCCGGGCACCGATCAGACCATGGCACCGGACAGCCTGACGGCAGGCGTCCGTGCGCAACAGCAGGTATCAGAACACACCGAAATGATCGCACCGGTCAGCGTCATCCCAACAAAGGTTCGCAAGGGGCTGCCGGTCACTCTGCGCAGTAACCGGATAAAGGGGACGGTCCTGGTGGTTGCTTTTGTTTTTCTGCTGGTCGGCGGTTTTTGGCTGTGGCAATATCTGGCCCGTCAACACGGGAGACAACCCGCGCCGGAAGCGCCGGTGAGCGAACAAAGTCAATCGGAATCTGAAAAGACCGTAGCGCCAGCCGCGGTTTTGCCGAAAACAACACCGGATCCGACCCGGCTGGCCGCTGAAAAAAATGAAGCGGATAAGCAGCTGGGCGAATTTCTGCAGCTCAAACAGGAATTGGAAGCCAAGGGCGTTTCAAAATGGGGCGTCGAGACCTATCGCCAAATGTCGCTGCTTGCGGATGAAGCCGACCGCCTTTTAATTGAAAAGCAGTATGCCACAGCAGCTGCAAAATATGCGGCGGCCGTCGCCAAGGGGCAGGAATTGGTCAACCAGCTCGAGCCGGTTCTGAAACGGCTACTCGCTGAGGGCCAGGTCGCGCTCGAGGAAGGCAACGCTCAACTGGCAGAGGAAAAATTCACGATCGCCCTGATGATGGATCCAAACAACCGAATTGCCCGGGACAGCCTGCAGCGGGCCAAAAACACGGACGCCGTCATGCGGTTGCTCGAATCGGGAAACCACCATGAAAAGGCAGACAATTTTGCAGCTGCCCACACCGATTATCAGGAGGCGGTGCGACTGGATCCTGCTTCAAAAAAGGCACGGCAAGCGCTCGCGCGGGTTGACGACACGATCCGTGAGCAACAGTATCAACAGTTGATGTCAGAAGGTCTGACGGCACTTCACAACAAAAACTTTCAGCTGGCCCGGACAAAATTGCGCAAAGCTCAAGCGTACCGCCCGGAATCCCGCGAGGTCAAAGATGCCCTGGCCCAGGCGGAGCAGTCCATGCGCCTGTCGCGGATTGAAACTTATCGCGGGCAGGCCGCCGCCTCAGAGCAGTCTGAAAACTGGCAACAGGCCTTAAACGCCTACCAGCAGGTCCTGGAAATCGATCCCAATGTCCGGTTTGCGGTACAGGGCAAACAACGCGCTCAAAAACACATCCGCATCGAAACGCGCCTCAATTATTTTCTGCAACAGCCTGCCGTACTGGAATCCGATCGGCAGCTTGACAACGCCCTTCAGCTGATTTCCGAAATTGAGGCCATGGATAACAAAGGCCTGGCGCTCAAAAACCGGTTCGCTAAATTGAAACGAATCGTAGACGCTGCCCAAACCCCTATAAAAATAACCCTTGAATCCGATACATTCACGGAAGTTGCGGTTTACAAAGTCGGCAAGCTGGGCCGTTTTGCGACCCGGGAGCTGAGCCTGCGACCCGGATCCTATACCGTTGTCGGTACACGTGACGGTTACCAGGATGTCCGCAAGAAAATTGTCATCAAACCGGAGCAGGGCCCGACACGCGTGACGATTCGATGTGAGGTTCAAATTTGACCATCCGCTACATAATTAAAGACCACAGCGGTAAACGGACCATACCGCAAGATGCCTTTCCGATCGTCATCGGAGCAGGCCCGACCGCCGCCATCCAAATCACCGATTTAAAATCCGAAACGGAAGCGGCCTATATCGACCTATCGCAGAACCGGCCTTTTGTGCAAGCCGGCCACGCCGGTGTTGCGGTAAGCTATAATGAGCAAAAATTAGAAGATTCCGTCTGGCTGATGCACGGTGACCGGCTTGAAATCGGCTCCTGTGAAATAACGGTTGCAGCCCACGGCAACGATTTCATTATCCAGGTCGTCTGCCGGGAATCGGCCGAGGCGTCCGTCACATCGCCAGCTGCCGTCAGCCCGGCGCAGGCATTGAAAATCGACCCTGTGTCTTTCCGGTCGGATCGCAGACAGCGGGGCGCAGGAGCCATTCATCGTTATCGTCGCTGGCTTGGTCTGGCAATCGCTCTGGGTTTCCTTATACTTTTGGCGGCCGGCTGGTTTGTCTTTACCGCCCGACAAATCACAATCCAAATTGAACCGCCGTCGGATCATGTTTCCATTGGCGGCAGCTGGATTGCACCTCGCTTTGGCGGGCACTTTCTGCTGAGACCCGGAACATACACACTATACGCCTCTAAAGAATGCTATTTTGCACTTGAAAAACCCTTTGAGGTGGGGGTTGAAAAAAACCAGACAATCCGGTTTAACATGGAAAAACTTCCCGGACGCATTTCCGTACAGGCCCATCCATCCGGCCAACCGGACCAACCGCTGACCGGTGCCCGGCTCATCATTGACGGGCAGGCGCTCGGGGTCACACCGGTTTCAAACCTGGAAGTAAAAGCGGGCCGGCGGGTTGTGGAAGTTCAAGCCGAGCATTACCAGGACATCAAAACAGAAGTGCAAATTATCGGCTGTCCGGAGGAACAGGCGTTTGAATTTGCCTTAATCCCCGGCTGGTCGGATGTGTTCATCAGCTCGGTCCCGGAGGGCGCCACTGTATCCGTAGACGGCAAGCCGGCCGGCAACACCCCTATAAAAATTGAGTTGCCCGAAGGCAATTACCGTCTGCAAATAAGTGCTGCAGGATTTAAAACTTGGCAAACCCGGCTGGCTGTTGTGCCAAATCAACCCCAATCCATAAAAGACGTGCAACTACAACCGGCCGACGGGACATTGGTCTTGCAGACCACACCATCCGGCGCTAATGTGACCATCAAACAAAAATTTGTGGGTAAAACGCCTTTAAAGATCCCCTTACCGGCAAATATGCGACATGAGGTTCAAATCTCGAAAGCCGGTTATGAGAACGCGGCCCAAACGGTCCAGGTGGCTACCGGCAAAGAAAAAACACTGGCTGTCAAATTGAAACCGATGCTGGGTGTTATTCAATTTGTGGTTGAACCGGCTGATGCCCGGCTGATTGTCGACGGGAAAAACCGGGGAACCGTGCCGCCAACACTCAACTTATTGGCGGTCAGTCACCAGCTGGAAATCCAAAAACCCGGCTACGAAACCTATCAAACCCGGATTACCCCGCGACCCGGATATCCGCAAGAAATCAAGATCACCCTGAAGCGGCGCCAATCAGCGCCTGCCGCTGCGGCTGGTGTCATCACGGCCAAAAACGGTAGCATGCTGAAACTGATCCGCCCGCAGCCTTTCACCATGGGCTCCTCGCGCCGTGAACAGGGCCGCCGCACCAACGAGACCCTTCGCAGGATAAATCTGCAACGACCATTTTACATGGGCCTGAAAGAAGTGACCAACAAAGAGTTTAAACTATTTTTGGCCGGCCACGACTCCGGGGCTTTCAACGGACAGCCCTTATCGTCGGACGATGATCCGGTTGTTCAGATCACCTGGGAGCAAGCGGCATTGTACTGCAACTGGTTGAGCGCCCAGGAATCATTGCCGCCGGCGTATGTAAAAAAGGGCGGTCGCCTGGTGGCTGCTGATCCCATCGGCACCGGATACCGGTTGCCCACCGAAGCTGAATGGGAATATAGCGCCCGCTTCACAAACAATCCGGCCGGCCTCAAATACCCCTGGGGGAATCGGTTTCCGCCGGCCACTCCCTCGGGTAATTATGCCGATACTTCAGCTAAAAAACTGCTGGCCGTAGTTATCGAAAATTACAATGACGGCTTTCCGGGCACGGCCCCGCCGGCCAAATTTAAAGCCAACGGCCTGGGATTATTTGACCTGGGCGGCAACGTTGCGGAATGGTGCCATGACTTTTACACAATTTATACCTATAATAGCAGTAAGACCGATGTCGATCCGTCCGGTCCCCCGCAGGGAAACCATCATGTGGTCAGGGGCTCCAGCTGGAAAAATGCCAGCATAAGCAAATTGAGGCTGGCCTATCGCGATTACAGCAATGGAAAACGCTCGGATCTCGGGTTTCGCATATGCCGCTATTCACAGTGAAACCTAAATTGAACGTTTCAAATATTTATCGCAAAATTCGAAACGCTCAACTCGGGTGAGAGAGAACATATGAGCACGCAAACATCTTCACGGTTCAAGCGGTTTGCAATCATCACCTTTGCATTGGCGGGTTTTGGGGTGGCCGCAAAATGGGTCGTCCCGGCCGATGCTGCAAATCAGGTACTGTCCGAGCAGAAACAAAAGGCCCCGGCGGCCGTGCTCGTCGCACAGAGCGCAACCCAGACATCCACCGGCCAGGAGGCAGCACCTTTGCCTGAAAGTCAAAAATCGGAAGCTAAAACCGATGAAAAGGATGAATCGGCCGAGCCCAAGAAGAAAGCACTTAAAAATTTTCGCCCGTCAGAACAAATTGAAGCGGAGCAGGCGGTTGACTTCCCTTACGACATTTAGTTTTCAAATAGAAATGGCCTTTTTCCCGATGAGCTGTGTTCTCCGCGTCTTTAGGCCTTCAACGTACTACCAAGTACGCCGAAGGCTTAAAGACTTGTGCGGCCGAGCTCATCCGAAAAAATTCTCATTTCTATTTTGAAAACAACTCATTCTAAACATAATGAGACAGCTTCTAATTTCATTACAGAAGCGGTTCTTCTGAGGGCCTGAATTCACAGGAACATTGATAATTGCTAAGCGGCTAAAAATAGAGCATAACAGATTAGAAACTGGACGAACTAGAATATAGCGTGACAGAAACAATCAAGTATATTGGACCGCAAGCCTTAGATTTTGGTCGAGGGCATGGTGCATGGCGCATAGGGCAAAGCGTTATAATCTAAAATATGGATAATTATAATGAAAAAAACGTTTCCGTTTTCTTTTGAATTCATTTACCAGGTGTTTTCTTTGATTGTCATCGTCATTATCGTGCATGCCATCTATGTGGCGGTGATTCGACCCAGAGCCGACGCAATTTTGGCCAAGCAGGCCATCGCGCTGGCCGAGGACAAGTCGCAGGTAATGGAACGCTCGGTGTTCGTAATCATCCGAGATTATGAACAGGAAACCTGTTTTATTCTGATGCTCTGGGCGATATCCATTATGGGGTACAAGGCCTTAAAAACGTCGCGCCAGAGCGCCCTATTACAAATGGACCTGATCCCGTTAGCCGAAGGTGTGCGCATCCTGCCGGAAGACACCCGGGATGTGTCCCGGCAGATCCAGGCGTTACCAGCCCAACAGCGCGAAGCGCTGTTACCCCGGGCGCTGCTGGCGGGTTTGCAGCGATTCAGCACCACTCGTAACATACAAGATGTTGCCAGCGCCACCCGGGCCTATTGCGATTCGGAAGCCGAGCGGCTGGAATCCGAACTGTCCATGATTCGTTATATCGCCTGGGCCATTCCGTCTGTCGGATTTATTGGAACTGTGCGGGGCATTGGCGATGCGCTGGGCCAGGCGCACAAGGCCATCGAAGGCGATATCTTTGACGTCACGCGCAGCCTGGGTGTGGCCTTTAATTCAACTTTAATCGCGCTGTTAATCAGCATCGGCCTGATGTTTTTGCTGCATCAATTACAGCAGTTGCAGGAGCGCTATGTTCTGGATGCCGAAACCTATTGCGATGAAAACCTCATCAGTCATTTGTATACCAAGTAATGGCGGTTGTAACCGCCCGGTTCAGAGGTTCAGGGTTCCCGGCTGGCGGTGACTGGCATCTGGCTGCCGCAGAGGGCTGCCCTGCGCTCCAGTTGTCATCTGCCCTCTGTCTTCTGACTTCTGTCTTCTGATATCTAACCTTTGAACCCCTGAACCCGGAACCTCTGAACCTTTAAATTAAGGGTGCCCCGCATGAGCCTATTGGGAATAGAACTGAGTGATGCCGGTATTCTTGTCGCCGGAGGCGACCCGCCCGGGCTGTTAAACATTGATGGGGGCGGTGTTGCGAGCCCCGGGTTTGCACTGCCGGAAAAAAAAGGATTGGCCGTCGGCACGGCTGCTGAAAGAAAAGCGCATCTTTATCCCCGTCAGATACTCAATCATTTCTGGGATCAATTAAACACTGAGCCACTGGAACAACCCATTCCGTTTGCACACAATCATGCCGAGATCGCCTTCGAGCACTTTGCCAATATCTGGCAGACCGTCAAGCAACACGGAACCGAAATGGTTATTGCCGTGCCGGGTTTTTATACGCGCAAACATTTGGGGTTGATCCTGGGGATTACAAATGAGTTGGCCATTCCCGTAAAAGCATTTATCCCGCTGGCCGTCGCTGCGGTGCCGGATCAGCTGCCTCAGGGGTTATTGCTGCATCTGGACCTGCATTTGCAGCGCTTTGAAATCACCCGTCTCCAGCGGGCAAACCAATTAAGCCGAGAGGATTCCATATCTGCCGAAGGAAGCGGTCTGAGCACATTATATCGGAGATGGGTGGATGCCATCGCAGAAGAATTCGTGCGCCACACCCGTTTTGATCCCCTCCATCAGGCCGCCACCGAGCAGGAGCTCTACGACCGGCTGCCCGGCATCCTGGTGCAGCTCAAGCAAAATCCCAATGTCCATTTTGAAATGACGGGCGGTTCCAAGGTATATCACGTAACGCTGACGGCCGGGCTCTTTCACAAAATAGCCGCTCCCGTGTTGGAAGAAATCCGCCGTCAGGTGATTCGTTTTTACGACCGCTATGGCAGGGAGGCTCCCGGTCGAATCCTGCTGCTCACAGATCGCATCGCCCGTCTGCCGGGGATAAAAACCATTCTGCGCGAGATTGAGAATTGTAAAATAATCGCCTTGCCGTCCGGTTCAGGCGCATTGGGGGCCCTGCGATTTTGCGACCGGCTCGGTGAGCAAGACGAGGGCAGCAGCGCCCCGTTTTTAACCGCCCGGCCGTTGCCGGCTGAAGAGTCGCTTGTGGTTGAAGCGCCCCGGCAGCCGGCCAAAGCGCAACAGCGGCCCACCCATATCCTATATCGTGATCTGGCCTATCCCATTGCAGAGACGCCTTTGACCATCGGCCTGGCAGCAGTTAAAGACGGATCCGGCATTCAGATCCGCAGCCAGGTCGCCGGTGTTTCCCGCAAACACTGCTCGGTTCAACTGCGCGGCAATAAAGTCGTTTTAAATGATCACAGCACCTACGGCACGTATGTGAACGAAATGCCGGTGGCCGGAACAACGAAACTGGAACTCGGCCAGGTCATTCGCGTGGGCACACCGGGTGAAAAACTTAAACTGATTGCATGTCTGGACACAGCACCTGATGAAACGTAGAGCCGTCAACGTATTCAACTTATCGTTTCTGGATATCATTACCTGCGGCCTGGGGGCGATCATCCTTTTGTTTGTGCTGGTAAATGCAAAAAGTGCAGCCCAAAGGGATTCAATAACATCTGATTTTCGTGCTGAAGCGGATCGCATGCAGCAGGAAGTCCTGGAAGCCAAAAAGGATCTGGTTCTGGCACGCAATTCCTTAGAGCAGACCGATGCGAATCTGGTGCGCACAGAAGGTCTGTCTCGCAAAATCATCGAAATACTGGAACCAAAAAAAATCGAGCTGTCCGACAGACAGGATGACACCCTGGCCACCAAGGAACATGTCAATAAATTAAAGGCGGATCTGAAATCAATAGAAGAGGAACTTAAGCGCCTGAGAGCCGGGGCCAAGACCCAGGATGATCAGGGCACCCGACTGCGCAAGTTTCCCGGACAGGGAGACCGTCAGTATTTAACCGACCTGAAGATGGGCGGCCGGCGAATTTTTATCCTGGTGGATGCCTCTGCCAGCATGCTGGATGAAACGGTTGTCGGAATCATTCGGCGGCGCAACCTGAGCACTAACGCAAAACTGAAATCTGCCAAATGGCAGCAGGCGGTCGCCACCGTCAATTGGCTGACCACGCAGCTTCCGCAAACAAGCCAGTTCCAGATATACGCATTTAACGAAAACGCCCGCCCCCTTCTCGAAGGCACCGGGGGAACCTGGCTGGACGCCGGCAATGTGGATCAATTAAATCAGTCCGCCAAGGGTATCCGCGGTGTTATCCCGGAAAAAGGTACCAGTCTTTTAAATGCCATCACGGCCATGCGCTCGATGAAGCCTGCGCCCGATAACATTTTTTTGCTGACCGATGGCCTGCCGACGATGGGGTCGGACAAACCCTGGCGCAAACGGGTGTCCAGCGAAAAGCGATTGAGTCTTTTTAAAGCAGCGATCAGCGAATTTCCAAAGGCGCCGGTAAACGTCATTTTATACCCGATGGAAGGCGACCCTCTCGCAGCGGATGCCTATTGGCGCCTGGCGAATCGCACGCGCGGATCATTTTTTTCGCCGTCAAAGGATTGGCCATAGACACGGCTCAGGGCTAAAGACGAAAGGCCAAGCAAAAAAGACAGATTTAGCCGAGTACTGTGTGCCGGTAACGACATGGCTTTTTCTAGATGGCGTAACTAAAATTATGAAAAAGAAAAGAAAAGACATCAAGATTTTCAGCTTATCTTTTCTGGACTGCATTTGCTGTGGATTCGGAGCGGTTATCCTGCTGTTCGTATTATCCAAATTCGCCGAACCGTTGATCATCGAAGAAGTAAAAGAAGATCTGGAGGCTAAAATCGTGCTGCTGGAAGAGGAACTGGTCGAGATTCGGGGGGAAACAACGATACTGAACCGTGACTTAACGGCGAAAAAGGAGCAGCTCTCAAAAGAAAAGATTCGGCTGGCTCGCTTGCAGGGTGACCTGTCCAAAATCCAGGGTCAATTTGCGGCATCAAAAGATACCGCCCAGGTCCAGAATATTATTGAGGGTCAACTGGCCCGAGCCATGCAGGAATTAACCGCAGAAATGCGACGCCTGCTCAAGGCACGACCCCGTAAAATCGACCGCTCTATCGGCGGTATTCCGGTGGACAGCGAGTACATTATTTTTATCATCGACACGTCAGGCAGCATGCAGCGCAATGCCTGGTCTCTGGTGCAGCGGAAATTAAGAGAAACCCTGGATGTATACCCGAAAGTCAAAGGCATCCAGATCATGAATGATATGGGCGAATACATGTTTTCGCAATACCGGGGCAAGTGGATTCCTGACACACCGGCCCGCCGGCGAGCCATTATTTCACGGCTCAGTTCCTGGCGCGCTTTCAGCAACTCCAGCCCGGTAGAAGGCATCACGGCAGCCATCCGAACCTTTTATGCAACGGACAAAAAGATAAGCCTCTATGTTTTTGGGGATGAATTCAGCGGATCCCGGATGCAACCGGTTGTCGATGCCGTGGATCGCATTAACAAACGGACAACAGACGGCTCCCGGCGGGTTCGGATACATGCCGTGGGCTTTCCGGTAGTAATGGGAAAAACCAACATGCGGGGCAATACGGGGGAACGCTTTGCGACCTTGATGCGCATTTTGTGCCACAAAAACGGCGGCACTTTTGTGGGGCTGAACAGTACGAGGCCGTAATGAGGTGTCAGAAAACAGATAGCGTTCTTCATCTTCAAGTTTTTAGCCTCTGTCTTCTGTCGTCTGACTTCTGTCCTCTGATACCTGAAACCCGGAGCGCGGCACCCGAAACCAAAAATCTATTTATAGAAATTGCAATTGAGAACCAAAAAGCGACAAAACATATGAACCTCAGATGCCCCAAATGCAGCAAGCAGTTGCCGGAAGTGGAAACGCTGGAATATCGTTTTTGCCCCCATTGCGGGGCTGAAATCACGGCCAAACCCCAGCAACTTGAAGAAGCCTTTTTGACCATTCCACCGGATTTACCGCCACCCCGAGCAGACCCGCAGCCCAGGGATTTAAACACTGAAACTGAAAAAAAAATAACCGTTGCCGGCCTGTTCGATAATCAAACCATCGAACCGCAGCCCGTCACCTCACGAAATCGGCCGGAAATCAAACCGCCGCTTGAATCTCCACCCCCCCATTTCCGCCGAATGCCGTCTGAAGACGCCGACCCGCCGCCACCGAAACCAAAAAAACAACCGCCGACAAAAAACCAGAACAAGATTATTATCGTGGTTTTGATTTTGCTGGTCGTGGTAATTTTGATATTGGGCGGGTTGTTTACCTTTTAGGGGTTGGTAAAAAAATGTTCCGTTAATCCAACGTTTTTTTCTACAACCCTTTATGCCGCACTTCCGCATTCCGGAATATTATTATGGAAAACGGTATAAGCGCGGAATTCCGCTTGACAAAAGCGGCCATCCCTATTAATCAATACCCTTTTATACAAAATAATACTAAGCATTGATGGAGATCGACGATCTATCATTATAAAATTAGATTGAAAGGAGATGAAAACAAATGGCTACTTTAATTCCACCTCATGGCGGAAAAGGACTGACCTGTTGCCTGCTCGAAGGCGCTGCGCTGGAGGCTGAAAAGAAAAAGGCCGAAGGCCTTAAAAAGATTTCGGTTTCGCCGCGTGAAAAAGGCGATTTGATCATGATGGGTATCGGCGGCTTCAGCCCGCTGACCGGCTTTATGACCAAAGCGGATTGGAAAGGGGTATGTGATAACTTTCTGATGGCCGATGGGACTTTTTGGCCCATTCCGGTGACCTTATCGGCTTCAAAAGAAGATGCAGAAGGCATCAAAGAGGGTGAGGAAATTGCGCTCTATGATCCGGAGGCCGATGAGATCATGGCCACCATGACGGTCACCGAAAAATATGAAATGACCGAAGCCGACAAAAAATTTGAATGTGAAAAAGTTTACATGGGCGAAGGCACCGCCACTGCAGAAGAGTTCTGGAAAATCGCCAAAGATGATCATCCGGGCGTTCAGATGGTCATGGAACAAAAAGATTATAGCCTGGCCGGACCGGTCAAGGTGCTTAGTGAAGGCGAGTATCCCACCCGCTATGCCGGCGTTTACATGCGACCGGAAGAATCCCGTAAAATATTCGAAGAACGCGGCTGGAGCGAAGTGGCTGCGCTGCAGCTCAGAAACCCCATGCACCGCTCTCACGAATACCTCTGCAAGATTGCCGTTGAGGTGTGCGACGGCGTTTACATTCACTCTCTGGTCGGCAATTTGAAGCCGGGCGATATCCCGGCCAGCGTTCGGGTAAAATGTATCGATGCACTGGTTAAGGGTTATTTCGTCCAAGATAAGGTCGTCCAGGGCGGATACCCGCTGGACATGCGCTACGCCGGTCCCAGAGAAGGATTGCTGCACGCTACTTTCCGGCAAAATTACGGGTGTTCCCGTATGATCATTGGCCGCGACCATGCCGGTGTGGGCGACTTCTACGGCATGTTTGAAGCCCAGACCATCTTTGATAAAATTCCGTGCCCGGAGGAAGAAGGCAAAGCCCTGCTGTGCGCCCCGCTGAAAATTGACTGGACCTTTTATTGCTACAAATGCGACGGCATGGCATCGCTGCGAACCTGCCCGCATGAAAAAGGGGACCGCGTCCTGCTCAGCGGAACCATGCTGCGAAAGATGCTCTCAGAAGGCGAAGCATTGCCGGATCACTTTGGGCGTGACGAAGTCGTTGAAATTCTGCGCGGATACTACGAAGGCCTGACTGACAAAGTGGAGATCAAGCTGCACGGAGCTGCTACCGGAGATTGATTTGATCATCTAAAACAAGCGCAGAAATCAAAAGGGAGCCGCCGCAAGGCGCGCTCCCTTTTCATTTTTCAGGTTCCAAGGTTCAACGTTCAACGGTTCAGAGGTTAGTGGCTGCTGGTCATTGGCTACTTGGTGCTGGATAGCTGCCAGAAGCGAGAAGCCAAAACCCGCGGAGAACACAGCTCAGCAGAAAAAGGACCTTTGCCGATTAAAAATTTCGACCGGCGTATTCATTGTACGCCATCGCCACTGTGCGGTAGACAAAATGGGCCATCTTTGAAAACGGCAGATAGGCGATCAGACAAAACACCAATATCAGGTGAATATAATATGTCGCAAAGCTAATAAAGGCCAAACCCGCCAGCCGTGCCAGTTCGGTCCCCATACCGGTCACCCCCAGCCCGAAGGCGAGGTAAACCAGATACCAGTCCCAGTAGTCTGATTTCTGATCTTTTTTGGCGGCACGGCTCTTGAGCAGAAGAAGCGTTCCCACAATCAGCGCAATCCCGCTGATGTTGGCCAGCCATTTTATCGGATTTAGCTGGGACCAGGGGCCATGAATCGGACCGCTGGGCAGCAAATACGACCCATAGATCAAAACGAAAACGACCGAGGTCACGATAAAAAGCCCGATAAATGAAAACAGGGTCAACAGGTGAGCGATCTGGCGATCTTTGTTTTCGGTGCATTCAGAGAATTTATTATGCGTCAGAATGGTTGGAATGACGCGCACCAGGGCCTTGATAAATCCAGCGGGTTCAATTTTTTCCTGAGTGGTCTTACCCTCCGCCAGAGCGTTTTGATGAATATCGCTTAAAAACCGTTTCAGGCTCAATGCAAAAACAGCAGCCATAAAAATGGCAGCCGGCACCATATGAAGGTCCACCAGCCAGGTGGAGAAAAATTTATAATGTGCGATTCCCTGGCTGAGGTCGGGTGTAAAATCCAGCAAACCGGTGATGGTGCCCACCACTAAAAACAGGATCGCCGGAATGGCCAGCAGAAGGGGCAGCTTTTTGGGATCCTTGAGCGCTTTTGCCAGCCACCTGGGCCGCGCATATTCACCAATGGCATACGTCCGCACGGCTGCCAGCACGTCACCCGGTTTGGCTTCCCGCGGACAGCGCGTTGAACAATCGCCGCAGTTATGGCACAACCAGATGTCGGAACTGCCCACCAGTTTGTCTTTTAGACCCCATGAAGCCGCAATCATCTCTTTACGGGGAAACGGTTTGTTATCCGGCGAGATGGCACAGGCCACCGAACAGGTTGCGCATTGATAGCACTTTTTCAGGTCTGCGCCCCCCAGGGCACCGACTTCTTTAATAAAATCTAAATCAGGCTCAATAACATATGCTTCAGCCATATTCATACCTCCTAAAAAATTGAAGAATGAAAATTGACAATTGAATATTTAAGGATCTCAATCCGTATTATCTTTGTGTCATTCAAATCAGCAAGTTTCATTTCAACAAATCGTCAATATTCAATATTCAATATTCAATTATTAGAATCCCTTGAAGGGGTTCGGGCCCATTTCCTCGACGCTGGCCACAAAATCATCGATGATTTGCGGAAGTTTATCATATTCATCGATGGCCACCTGGAATTGCGCCACGCGTTCTTCTTCAAGCGCCAGGCTCGACAGGGCATCGCCGATTTTTTTCATTCGGATTTCGGCCAGCTCGCTGCCCTTGACGAAATGACACTGGTAGTCGTCGCCGTGTTTGCAGCCCAGCAAAAAAACACCGTCCATACCCTGGGCCAGAGCGTCTTTGATCCAGATGACATTGACCGAACCCAGGCACCTGACCGGTATGAAGCGCACTTCGGCCGAATACGTAAGCCGGTTGAGAGCGGCGATATCCAGGGCCGGATAGGCATCATTTTCACAGATCAGTCCGAGGATTCGCAGCGGCGGCTCGTCATAATCGTCTTCGGACGGCACGCCGATCGCTTTGACCATCGATCCGATACTGTCAATGCTGTAATCGACAAAGTTGATGATGCGCTCCGGGCAGCAGCCCATACAGGTGCCGCAACGGCGGCAGCGTGCCGGATTCGGCTTGGGGGTGCCCTTTTCATCGTCATCGATGGCGCCAAAGGGACATTCTTCCGTGCAGCGTTTGCACTGGGTGCAGCGCTGGAAGAAAAAGTCGGGAAAGGTCATATCGCCCGAGCGGGGATGTACCGAGACGCCGCGGTTGACCGATTCCAGACATTGAATCGCTTTCAAGGCTGCTCCGGTGGCATCCTCCACTGCTTCTTCCACGCTCATACTGCGCCGGATGGCACCGGCGGCATAAATGCCGGTTCGCTGCGTTTCATAGGGAAAACAGATAAAATTCGAATCGGCATAGTCATCAAAGAGCGCGTTATCGCGAAATCCCGGTCCCTGCCGGTAGGCCAGGTTGATCACCGGGTCATCTGCGGTTACCGGAACCATACCGGTCCCCAGCACCACCATATCGGCCTTGACCTGTACCTTTTCACCCAGCAGGGTATTGTCGGCTTCGACAATTAAGCCACCTCCGTTCTTAGAGACGCGGGTGACTTCCCCCTTGGTTAGAAAGATGCCCGGGTCCTGCTGGATGTTTTTGTAAAAGTTTTCCGTCAGACCCACCGTGCGCATGTGCTGGTAAAAAACATAGGATTTGCCGTCCGCATAATCTTCCCGCAGGTATTTGGCCTGTTTGAGCGCCACCAGGCTGGTCACCGCACCGCTATAGGCAAAGTCCTTGTCATCCCCCTGACCGGGGCTCTGGATGAAAACAACGGATTTGGCCTCCTTGCCGTCTGAGGGCCGCACGATTTTACCGGCGGCGGCGATTTCCTCAAATTGATGGTTGGTGACCACATCGGCATTTTCGCCAAAACCCAGATGGGCAAATTCGCCTTCCTCAGGCTGATAGGGCCGCCATCCGGCTGCCAGAATCACGGCACCGAACTTTTCACCATTAGGATCCAGCGTCAAAATGTCCTGTTTGCCCTTGTTGTATTCCATAAATGCTTCGTGCAGTTTTTCGGCATCCAACTCTTTGCCCTTGTCGTCGACCTTCATTTCCTCCGGCAGGGGAAAGGGGACGTCGAATTCGGTTTTTTCGCCGGGCTTTTTAAGGGTCACGGTAAAATCCCCCGGTTCCCCGGCGATACGCGCAACGACTGTCTCGGTTTTCACCGCAATGTTGGAATAATTTTCAAGTTCATTTATTTTTGATTCGATCGCCGGTGGGATCAGATCCTCATAGGGGTACGCGCCGGGCAGTTGTTGGCGCCACGTGTTGGCATTGCCGCCCAGCGACGCTTCTTTTTCAACGATGGTCACCTCGTAGCCGGTTTTGGCCGCATCGATGGCCGCCGAGATCCCGCTCATGCCACCGCCGATCACCAGGATCTTTTTATTGAGCGCTTCCAGCAGATAGGGCTCCGGCAGATCGACTTTTTCGACCCGCGCCATGCCCATCTTTAAATAGTCTTCAGCCATCATCTGAATATGGTCGATAAAGGTTTCATCGTCTTTTTGTTCTTCGGTGGGAGCCGGATATTTCGACCGCAGGTGCGTCCAGACCACCCCTTCTCTTAAGTTCACCCGATCCACGATGCAGCCGTCAAAACGGAAGACATCATAAAGAACCCGGCGCGAACAGGCGGCAATCACCAGCGTGTTGACACCCTCATCGGCAATGTCCTTTTTAAGGAGTTCAACTCCGGCCTGACCGCACAGAATCGGGCAGGTTTTGACCGCAAGCCCTTCTTCCTTGGCAACATCGCCCAGCTTTTCGATATCGACGGCTTCCCCGATCCCACAACCTTCGCAGATATATATACCGTATTTTTTATCCATGTCTGACTATCCTCCTACCTGCTCACCAGGGTTTGAATCGCCTTAAGGGCCATTCCGGTAGCATTTTGATTGGATGAAACCACGTCGGCCGGCTTGTTGGCGCATCCGGCTGCAAACATCCCGCCTTTTTCAAAATCATTGACGATAAATCCGTCATCATTGACCTGCAAATCGGCCGGAAGTTTGTCGGTCGCGACGGTGGGCTGCATGCCGGTTGCCAGAACCACCATCTCCACCTCCTGATGGATCTTTTCACCGGTTACCGCATTTTCGGCAACAACGGTAACATTTTGCGTACCCGAATCTGCGCTGACCTCGGCCACTTTGCCTTTAATCAGGAAGATGTTTTCATCCTCTTTGGTCGTTTGATAGAACCGTTCATAGCGGTAACCGGGGGCCCGCAAATCGATATAGAAGATGTAAATCCTGGCATCGGGATAGCGCTCGCGGACATAGGTGGCCTGCTTTAAAGATGCCATGCAGCAAATATAGGAGCAGTATGGCAGGTGATTCTCATCACGGGAGCCCGCACACTGTACAAAAGCCACACTCTGCGGCTCTTTGTTGTCCGAGGGGCGCAGAATTTTACCCCGGGTCGGCCCATTGGGAGCAGCCAGTCGTTCCATCATCATATTGGTAATGATGTTCGGATACTGACCGAAACCGAGATTGTCGATCTTGGCGGCATCATAAGGCTGCCAGCCGGTGGACCACACAATGGCACCCACATTCAAATTCAGGGTTTTGGCTTCCATTTCGAGATCAATCGCATCATATTTACAGGCTTCTTGGGCCCGGGTGGCATCCGAAGTTCCGATGATCTCCGGTGCAATCACATAACGAGCCGGGAAGGCCATCTCAAATGGTAAATAAGCCCCTTTGATCTTTTGCATCCCGAAATCATACTCGCTGTCGATTTCAGCCTGACAGGCTTCCGTACAGGCATCGCAGCAGGTGCAGTTTTCGTTCACATATCTCGGGTTGACTTTAACCGCCACCTCATAGTTACCTGGATCGCCGGTAACCGATTCCACCTCTGCCAGGGTCAGGACTTTGATTCTGGGGTTGTCCTTTATCCGTCTGAAATTGATTTCCAGGCCGCAGGTGGGCGGGCACAACTTGGGAAAATATTGATTCAGCTGGGCGACCCTTCCGCCCAGATACGGATTTTTTTCGACCAGGAAAACCTCGTACCCCACCTCGGCAGCTTCAATCGCCGTGGTCAGACCGCTGATCCCGCCGCCAACGACTAATATGCTTCCGCTTACCGGAGCTGCTTTTTCTTCAGTCATACTTCCCTCCGTACAGTTTTGTTGTTAGGTTTCAGTTCCCGGGTTCAGGGTTCTGGGTTCAGAAGTTTCATAACTTAAGTTTCCAGTTTCAGGCTGCGGTCCTATATCCTCTAACATCTGATAACTTATTTCTGCTGTGATCCAACCCCTGAACCTTTGAACGCTGAACCTCTGAACCAGGCGACTGACGCCTAAAAAATGGGAGTAACACATGAGAAATGTTGTCGCCCGCTCGCATTAAGCTACCGCCAAGCGAGCGCTCTCAACAAAAACCTCCAGGTGTCGGATGACACCTGGAGGTATCTGTTGGTTAATCAAAGTTGACTCGTCTGCTTCTTAACTGATCCATTAGGCGTCCGGGATGATCTTGATATAATCTTTCTTAAAGATATCCCATTTCTGCTCTTTGGGATCATACTTGGAGTTGACAAAGCAGAACATAATCGGCTTGATAGTAAAATCCAGGATAACGGGTCTCTTTACGGTACTGAATGTGGCGCAGATGCGATTCCAACGTCCAGATGCGGTGCTGAATCTCCCAGGCTCGCATCAGTTCGTGCAGATCACCGGCAGCCAATTTTTCGTTGTCTTCGCGCATGGTTGCCAGCAGGTCCATGACGATCTCCAGGTTCTTGGAGGTCGTCTGGTAGAAGGTGGCGGTTCCGGCTCCGTATTCATGGCCGGCCTTCATCATGCGATACATCATGCCATTGGGCTTGATGTAGTTGGGGTTGATGTCTTCGGCCGTGGTGTAAGCGCAGTGCTCCAGATAGGTCCGCACCGGTTTATAGACGATGTCGACCAGTTCGTCTGCCGACTGGCTGATGGCCGGTGAGTAGTCGGCATGATCCTTGGCATAGCGAACCATTTCTTTGACGGCAATCCGCCCCTCGGCATGGGAGCCGGAGGAGAATTTATGACCGGAACAGCCCACGCCGTCACCGGCGGTAAACAGGCCGTTGACCGTGGTCATGCGGTTGTAAACCTTACCGTTGTCAGCTTTGATCTTGTATGCATCCGGTACCCAGTCATAATCCGGACCGGAGGTCCACAGACCGCAGCAGCCGGAGTGAGATCCGAGCAGATACGGTTCGGTGGGCATAACTTCGGAATTTTTCTTTTCAGGCTCGGTATTGGTGGCGCACCACAGATTCGCCTGGCCGCAGGTCATATCCAAAAAGTCTTCCCAGGCTTCGGATTCGAGATGTTTGAGCTCTTTTTTGTCCATGGTCTTACCGAGCTCGGCCAGGGCGGACACGGTATCCATAATAATGGGCCCACGGCCTTCTTTCATCTCAAAGAGCATCAGGTGGTTTCGCAGACAGGTCGGCGTAATGGCTGCTGTTCCGTAAGGTGCATATTTTTCGAGCTCGGCTTTGGCGGCATCACCGCCGGCAAAGGCTTCGCCCAGACCGTTAAGTGTTTTGGCCTTAAACAGCAGAAACCAAGCACCGACCGGGCCATAGCCGTCTTTAAAACGGGCCGGGGTGAAGCGGTTTTCCATCATGGACAGCTCGGCGCCGATTTTCATGCACAGGGTATAGGTGGAACCGGAGTTCCAGACCGGATACCAGGCACGGCCTTTGCCCTCGCCGACTGAACGGGGCTGATAAATATTGACGGCCCCGCCGCAGGCAACCAGCATGGTCTTGCACTTGATGATGAAGACCTTGTTTTCACGGACGGAGAAGCCAACCGCACCGGCGATCTGGTTTTCTTTGTTGGCATCCAGCAGCAGTTCGACGATGAAAACCCTTTCCAGAACGTTTTCTTCGCCAATGGCCAGCTTGGCCGCTTCGGCCACGATGCGCTTGTAGGATTCGCCGTTGATCATGATCTGCCATTTGCCCGTACGCACCGGCTGGGCGCCTGCTTTCAGGGTACCCATTTTCTGGCCTTTTTTACCATCCAGGTTTTTGCCGTCTTCGGTTTTCTTCCAGATCGGCAGACCCCATTCTTCAAACAGGTACACGGAATCATCCACGTGGCAGCCCAGATCAAAGATCAGGTCTTCGCGGACAATGCCCATCAGGTCGTTGCGGACCATGCGCACATAATCATCAGGGGTGTTATCGCCAATAAAGGTGTTGATGGCCGAAAGGCCCTGGGCAACCGCACCGCTTCTTTCCAAAGCAGCTTTGTCGACCATCAAAACACTCTGGTCGTCAGACATCCATTTTTTGGCCTCAAATGCAGCACCGCTGGCGGCCATACCGCCGCCGACGATCAAAACATCAACTTCTCGCTCCTCGACTTCCGGGTCCTTTACAGCTTTGAGTTCCCCGAGTGGTTTATTCGGTAATGCCATATCATATCCTCCTTGATTTATAATGCTAATTGATCATTGACTTTAAATAAACAAACCATGCGTATTTACACGGTTGCCTGGGGCGTCGGAATTGCATAGCCGTCGGCTTCTTCTGTTGACAGCAAGCCGCTTTCCAGGTCCTTGCCTTTCAGTTCCGGATAAGCATTAGCCTGTCCTTCGGGAGTGGTTCGGATGGGGAACTTAAAGCGTTTGATGGTCCCGTTTCGGAACTTGCAGGTCCACATGATATCCTCGGTTCCAAGCATCGGCATAACACTGCTTCCCAGGGGAACAAAGTCGGCATAACCCCTGACTTCAATTGCCTGGGTGGGGCAGATCTTGACGCATGAGAAGCATTCCCAACACTGATCCGGCTCCTGGTTGTAAGCCTTCATCACGTTGGGCTCAAGAACCATCAGGTCATTCGGACAAATGTACTGACAGGCAGTTTTGTCCCCGCCTTTGCATCCATCGCATTTTTCGTCTATTACAAAACTTGGCATTTATCATACCTCCTAAATTAATGTAGTAAGTTATTGTGGCAATCCTTAACCGTCGAAAAGAATTAAGTGTTTGCACCTCCCTTCATATTCCTGAGTTTTTATTTAATGGGTTATTTATCGGTTAAACCGGTACCCACCGGTTGATATTTGAGTTAAAACAGCGATTTTCCATGCTGTCGCTATTAAATATTTCCTATAATATCAGCCATATAGCGTTTGCCCAAAGGAGAAAACATATCATTGAAAATTTAGCTTGTCAAGGGTTTTTGGCCCCGCAAAAACCAAAATTTCAAGCAGTTATGAGACAATGATCGTAACATCTATAACCTGTATTTAAGGGTTAAATTTGATACTATATGTGGTATTCGCGTCCTGAAATTCACGTAAAAAATTCCAAGCGTCAGAACCGACCTGAAAATTCTCATGCAAAGGCAATAAGGAATGGTGTCAGGTGTTGGGTTTCAGGTATCAGGTGTCAGTCGTTGTCCCGGAGGACCTACCGTTGTTTCGAGGAATCACCCAATAAAGAAAAATTGATTGCCAAATTAGAATTATTTTTCTTTGCCACACAGCGAAAACCTGATACGAAATTTCATAGGTCCAAAATAAAGGTGTCGGGTTTCAGGTGTCAGAGGACAGAAAACAGAAGTCATACAAGGTGCTTCATTTCCCAGTATTTACCATCTGTCTTCTGTCCTCTGTTTTCTGTTAACTGCTCTGACACCTGAACACTAAACATCGCACACACCTGAATTATGGGTAGTAAATCGAAAATTTTACATCAATTTTTTTAATTGGAGAAGCAGATTGACGTGAACGACTGCCTTAAAGCCATAGCACCGGACACGACCTTCCGGTTTGCATGTTCTCCTGCCGTGGCGTGTTTCAATGAATGTTGCCAGGATTTAAATCAGTTTTTGTACCCTTACGACATCTTACGCCTAAAAAAAAGACTGGGACTGTCTTCGGTTGAATTTCTGGAACGCTATACCACCCGGCACATTGGCCCCGAATCAGGGCTGCCAATTGTGGCACTTAAAGCCGCAGCTGCCGAACGGTTAACATGTCCGTTTGTTACCCAAAAGGGCTGCCGCGTATATCCGGATCGCCCCGCATCCTGCCGCACCTATCCGCTGGTGCGGGCCATATCCCGCAATCGTGAAACCGGCGAGGTCAACGAACGTTTCATGCTGTTAAAAGAACCGCACTGCTCAGGTTTTGACGCGCCCACAGCGCAGACTGTATCGCAATGGACCAACAACCAGGAAATTGGGATTTACAATCATTTCAACGATCAGCTGCTTGACATCATCCGTCTGAAAAACCAGCTGCGGCCGGGCCCGCTGGACCTGAAAGCGCGACATCTGTTTTACGTGGCGCTTTATGATCTGGACCGTTTCAGAAATCAGATGATTAACAATAAACTATTGGATAACATTGATGTGGAACCGCAGAAACTGGCCGACGCAAAGGCCGATGATACGGCATTGCTGGAAGTAGGAATGGAGTGGGTGAAACAGGTTTTGTTTAAGATGCAAAGGTTCAGAGGTTCTGGGTTCAAAGGTTCAAGGGTTTAGGTTTCGGACTCATGCCTCTGCTGCTGGCTGCCCCGGCCACTGGCTTCTGGCAGGCACAAAGGCCTGCCATCCGGTTCTGAAGGGGGTCATTTCCCATCGAATGTAGGGCCGGTGTCTTGCATCCCGACCCATAGGCGGAGCCTGTGTGCCGGCTGGAAATGGTGACTATAGAGGATTTTCCGAGTTTCATCTGTCATCTGACCCATGACATCTGTCTTCTGGTATTTAACCTCTGAACCCTTGAACGTTGAACCTTAAAACGTATAAGCAAGGTGGACGCTATGAAACTCAACGGCAAAGTGGCCCTGGTGCTGGGCGCAATCAAGGGCATCGGCAAGGGTATTGCGCTGTCCCTGGCTGATGCCGGGGTAAGGGTTGCCCTCAATTACTTCGACTGGGAAGAGGAACTGGCGGCGCTGAAAAGCGATTTGGCCGCTGCCGGCAGTGATCATCTTGTTTTAGATACCAACCTGCTTGAAACCGAAGCCATTCCCGCAATGATCGATAAAGTTGTCGAACGCTTCGGCCGCTTGGACATTTTAATCAACAACATCGAACGCGGCGGCTGGCCGGTGGTGCATGGGCATTATAAACAGCAGCAATGGGATCTGGAAATGGAGACCACCCTGCGTGCCAAGCGCTGGGTGTTTGATGCCGCCCTGCCGCATTTAAAGGCAGCCGGCGATGCAGTGGTGATCAACTTGTCTTCGATCGCCGGCATCGTGGGTCGTTCAGGCCCGGCCGGTCTGGTATTTAACGAGGGATACGCTGCAGCCAACCGGGGGATTTCGCTGTTAACCGAGACCTGGGCACGCATGGGGGCACCGCAGGTGCGGGTCAATGAAGTCATGCTCGGCTTTTTTGAAACCCGGCATGCACAAAAAACCAGAGGCTGGGGATTACTGACCGCCAATCAGAAAAAAGCGATTCTCGATCACACCCTTCTGGCACGCACCGGAGTAATAGAAGATGTGGTCCAGGCCGTGAACTTTATTTTAAAGGGTGCCCCATTTATGACCGGCAGCGTCATCCGGCTAGACGGCGGGTATACTCTCGGCGGCGAGGTAATACCTGATATGCCCAAAGGCGTTATCTGAACCCTTTTAAAAACATCCCCTTTTGCCCAATTTCGGTGTCAAACTCAAATATCAGGCCACAGGCAACTTGCCATTCATAGCGGCTGGAAGAAAATAATATGACCGGCTCAACTTTTATAAATTATTTCTTGGATGGTATGCTACCGCGGCCTTATTTTTTTGGTTTTAATACCCCACAGAAAAAACTTTACCCAATCAATGCCGAATATGAGCAATTCCGCATCATGCGCCTTTATCTTTTTTAGAACTGCTGATTTGACCTTATAGCGGTCTAAAAAGCTGCTGTGAATGACAAATTCACGAAAGCGATCGAGATTGTAGGTGGCCATAAATGCCATTCTGGCCCGGGAGCCCTCCGCGCCTTCTGCACCCCAGGGGTCATTTTGAAACAGTCGTTTCAATTGCGCCCAGCGGATCGTCATCCGGTGATAGCGTTGGGCATCCTGGTCCTTTGCCCAGCCTGCCATGTCCCACTGCCGGTCTTCATGCTGCCCCAGGCAAAAATCCGGTGGTCTGAAAAAATAGATCGGGGTATCTTTTTTTTGGGTGGCATCATACTGAACGCCCTGTTCGACGGGAAAGGTGCGGCAGGTATCCGGGCGGTCTGCATAAACCGAGCAACCGGAATCTGTTAAAAAAGGACAGGTTTTCTGTTGGTTTTCAGACATCCGCAACAGCACTTCCGGGAAAAAATTACCCGGGCACAGCACCGCATCCGCATGGCGCTCGAGGAATTCATCCGAAGAGATCCCCAAAGAATTTTTAAGGCGCAGGACATCGTAGGGATATAAAAATAGGTTTAAATTTCGGCAGCAGCGATTAAAGCAGCCGATTTCCGGATAGCAGCGGAACGAAAAAGTATCCTTCTCTTTTATTCGTTTCCCGGGCAGCTCATTTTCTTTATCGATATCTATATACTTCATATCAACACTTAAAATTTAAAAAAGCCTGATGGGCATCTACTTTGAACAAAAAATTTGGATTTCCTATTCGTAAATGCGGAATTTTTTCGCTGAGATAGGCCGCACAAGGGGTTTATTCCGAGGCGTACTCATAGTACGTTGAGGAATTAAACCCCGCGGAGAACAACGCTCAGCGGAAAAAGGGCCATTTAGGAATGGAAATCAAGGATCATTTGCGAAATGCTCATCTTGAATTTTTTCTTGAAGCCCAGTGCCTGCTTAACTTCCTGCTCAAGTTTTGCCATGTCGAAATAAAAGGGTGTGCGCTCAAAATGGAAATAGCGCTTGTGGCCGCACCGCCGGTTGAAGGTTTCGCATCCCGGACCCATGATGCTTTGCTGGCCGGGTTTTTTCAGTTCGTGGGGGATACCATGCAGCCGGCAAATCATCGGGCGATAGGGATACAGGATGCAGCGGGCCGCAAAATTGAGAGGGCACATCAATCTTACCGCCTCCTGGTTGTCATGGGTTTTTTCCGTTGCATCGCTGACGGTCATGGCCCGCAGCTTTATCTGGTCTTGCATCTCGGGTTTGAGGGTCATCAACCCCTCTTTAAGATAAGCATATTCAATGAGGGTGTGATGATAAAACCGCGTCCGGCAGCAATTGTCGCGGCACCCATCGCAGGTAAAGCCATAATTGTTGGCCGCCCTGTCATAGGCGTGGTCCATAGCTGTATAAATCTGCTTCAACCGTTGAATAAAAACGGACGGGACGGTGCTTTCAATAGAGCCTTTCAAAACAGGGATCATCATTAATTTTCAAACATGGTCGCGCTGTTATACAAGCGGCGAGGGAAAGAAAATGCTCTGATAGAGGTTCATGGCATATCGATCGGTCATACTGGCAATCAAGTCACAAACGGTGCGTTCCTTGGTCTGATTGTTGTTATTGCCTCCCAACATCTGCATATCAATTAATTTTTTATGAAGCATCTCCTCATGGTCTAAAAAATAGGCATACAGTTCGGACAGCATCTTTTTGGCCTTTTCAAAATCCTGATGCACCTGCGGTGAACGGTAAACGTTCTCATAAAGAAATTGTCTGAGGACCATCATGGCCGAATGGACATTATCATCTATTTGGAGGTCAAGCTCACCGTTTTGAGGCGTGCTGGAGGCAATCAGCGCTCGAATCATAGTTTCCGCCCGCTGGGAATGCGTGCGGCCCAGTATATCGGTGCATATATTCGGCACCTGCTCGGACCGGATCACACCGCTGCGAATCGCATCCTCAAGATCGTGGTTCAGGTAAGCCATGATGTCAGCAATACGGACAATTCGACCTTCATAAGTACTGGCCAGTTCCGCGGGATCATCCGGGATAATTTTTCCATAGCCCTTGGAATGTTTTAAAATACCATCGCGAACTTCAATCGTCAGATTTAGCCCTTTTCCGTTGTTTTCTAAAACCTCAACCACCCGCAGGCTCTGGGCGTTGTGTGAAAAATCGGCTGAATAAATCTCTCTTAAAACCGTTTCACCGCTGTGGCCGAAGGGTGTATGGCCCAGATCATGCCCTAGGGCAATGGCTTCAACCAGATCCTCGTTTAAAAACAGGGCCCGGGCCATGACTCTTGCCATTTGAGACACTTCCAGCGTATGGGTCAGGCGGGTGCGATAATCATCACCCAATGGAGCTAAAAAAACCTGCGTTTTATGTTTTAGCCGCCGGAAGGCATTCGAAAAAACAATTCGATCCCGATCCAGCTGGAACACCGTCCGAACCGAGCAGGATTCTTCTTCAACGGCGCGCCCCTGGGAATTGGAACTCAAACACCCGAAAGGCGATATAAATTTTTCCTCGCGCTGCTCATATTCTTCACGAATGGTCATATACGGCCTATTATCATTTATTTCGATTTATGCGCTGCTAAATAATAAATTCGACAATCAGTCGTTTCGAACTTGAAATATTATGAAAAAAGCTAATATAAATACGAACATAGTTGTTTGTAAAGGAATAATTAGTTTGCCATTTAGTGGATCGCCCGAAAAACAACCCGTAATAATTGCAAACTATCTCCTTTGATCCGCCTGCGGCGGACTGATCCCGTTTCAGGCGGACCTTCGGCAGGCAACGGCCTTAACTTAGGAACAGTATATACATTCTTAGGAGCGCTTCTGGCATAAACGATGAATGGTCACCACCTCATACTGGGTGAACTGGTCGATTTTATCACCGGTCAAATTTTAAAAGATACCCACGACGAGCGCATCCGACAAGAGATCGCACGCCGGCTGATCAATCAAAAGGGGTATACAAAAATGGATATAGAGCCACGTAAAGCGCTGGTCGTTCAGGCCGATGATAAAAAGGCAGTTCTAAAAGTTGACTTCATCATCACGCTGGCCGGGCTGGTATCAATGGTCGTAAAATACGGGCCCGGATCGCTGGTAACCCGTCGGCGAGCGGTACTGGCGGTATCGCGGCTCATTGCACCGTATCAGGTTCCGGTGGCAGTTATCACCAACGGGCAGGATGCCGAGATTATCAGCGGCCCATCCGGTGAAGTCATCGACACCGGTCTTGAGGCGATCCCCTCTAAACAAGAATTGACACGCCGGGTGGCCGACGAAATTATGGAGCCGATTTCAAAGCGCCAGGCCGAAATGGAGTCAAGAATCCTTTATTGTTATGAAGTCGATGACAGCTGCGAATGTGATGATGACATTTGTAAGCTGTAAATGTTAATCTAAATCGTAGTGGTTTTTAAATTGAGTAATTATGGATGATACGTATTTTATGAAAAAAGCGCTGAAACAAGCCAAGATGGCCCTGGCGACCGGTGAGTTTCCGGTGGGGTGTGTCATGGTGTATGGCAATAAAGTCCTGGTCACCGGCGCCCGGGAGGGCACCACCGGGGATGGCCTCAACGAGGTCGATCATGCCGAGATGATGGCTTTAAGAAAGCTGAGCCGCCTTGATCGGAAAGTAAATATGCAGAAGGTCTCGGTGTTTTGCACCCTGGAGCCCTGCCTGATGTGCTTTGGGGCGCTGATGATCAGCTGTATCGGCAGAGTTGTATTCGCCTATGAGGACGCAATGGGCGGGGGCACCCGTTGCAACCGCGCTCAACTGCCACCCTTATATGAAAAAAGTCAAATCGAAGTTAAATCCGGCATATTGCGAAGTGCAAGCATTGAATTATTGAAATCCTATTTCTCACAAACGGATAATACCTATTTAAAGGATAGTTTCTTGGCCGCCTATACCCTGGATCAATAAAAAACGCTTTCTGATAAAAGGTTATTTTGCCAGGGCATTTGCCTGGATTGCATCACGTTTTACTTGCATTTTTTTCTTGCATTTCTTAAGGTTGTTTTATATTCCACATCTTAAGTAAACTGGATTTTAGAGAATTTGAAACCCAAAATATGGATGACCTAACGGGCGAAAAGGCGCGCTAATTGCCCGTCTGAATTTGGACGGCAATTGGAACTTTCAGTGTTAAACGCACGCCGAAGTAGTCCCAACTGAAATCATGGCAGAGGAGGTGCACACATAGCTGTTCCCAGAAGATTCCAGAGACCAAGACAAATTGACAAAGTCAACATCAATCAAAGAATTCGAGCAAAAGAAGTCAGATTGATTGACTCTGACGGCGAGCAAGTCGGTATCATACCCACCAAAGAAGCGCTTGCAGCCGCAGCCGATGCCGGCCTTGACCTGGTTGAAGTCTCACCGAATGCGAATCCGCCGGTCTGTAAAATAATGGACTATGGCCGTTATCGGTACGAGCAAACCAAAAAGAAACATGAGGCCAAGAAAAAACAGAGTGCCTTTCAGCTCAAAGAGATAAAGGTTCGCCCCAAAACCGGTGAGCATGACCTGCAGGTTAAAATCGGCCATATTAAAAAATTCATCGATAAAAAAGATAAGGTCAAAGTGAGCGTTATCTTCAGAGGTCGCGAAATTACCCTTTCCGAGCTGGGCAGATCGGTACTTCAAAAAATAGTTGATGAAACCGAAGAAGTTGCGATGGTGGAGCAAGATCCCAAATTTGAAGGCCGAATCCTGGTAATGGTTCTGGCTCCGAAATAGCTTGATCTTAAAATAAAAATGTTTTAAATATGACCCGTAAAGGGTGTTGCCCCTAAATTCAACTGAATAATTATCTGGGTGGCGTGAGCGGGAATTTATGATTGCTCACGCCATCTATTTTTAAAAAAGTACGACAGAAGGAGTGTGACAGATGCCAAAGATAAAAACAAATCGGGCGGCCGCCAAACGATTTCGCAAAACCGGCTCCGGAAAGATCGTCTATAACAAGTCCTTTGCCAGTCACATGTTGACCAAAAAGACGACCAAACGAAAACGGTCTTTGCGCAAAAGCCGGATCATTGACAAAGCCGATGCAAAGGCAATAAGATTGCTGCTACCCAACGGCTAATGTTTCTAATTTCTAAATGGTTCTTTTCCCGATGAGCTGCGTTCTCCGCGCTTTTCCGCCTTCAACGTACTTCAAGTACGCCGAAGGCAAAAAATCTTGTGCGGATTGTTGAACACCTTAATTTTCATAAAATAAGACATGAAATCAGGCCAATATGCGGGGCTTACCGAAAAAAGCCCTCATTTATAAATTAGAAACTAAAAAAAAATTTAGTTATCGTTTTAAGCGTATAGGAATAGAGAGGACAAAATGAGAATAAAACGCGGCTTCAAAGCCAGAAGAAGACGAAAAAAGGTTTTAAAGTTAGCCAAGGGGTTTCGCGGTGGCCGCAGTAAGCTATTTCGAACTGCTGCGGATGCGGTGGATAAATCTTTAATGTACGCCTATCGGGATCGGCGGCAGCGCAAGCGCGATTTTCGCAGGCTCTGGATCGCGCGCATTAATGCCGCAGCCCGCATCAATAAATTATCCTACAGCAAATTTATGCACGGCCTCACAATGGCAAATATTGATCTGGACCGAAAGGTTCTGGCAGATCTGGCCATTACGGACCCGACTGGTTTTGCAAAAATTGCCGAGTTGGCTGCCCAAAAACTATAATCCTGATTGACCGTTTCAAATTTTAAAAGTGGGAAACTTTTTTTAATTAGCGGAACGCCCTCTTCCTTGTATATGCGGCAATCCTCCAAAGGCGGATCTGCGACCTCGACAATCGCTCAATGAGGGTGGTAAAATGAAAATTTGGGAATTGGGGTATTTGGAAGTTTAAAATTGACAGGTTTCCTTTATAATACCTGAATTCCTCAATTCACAATTCTTAAATTATAATTTACGGTTATGTAGAAAGCCCAAGTTAGTCTCTTTCAACCACGAAGGGCACGAAGGACCCGAAGAGAGAGTGTCAATTTATTCAGCCTGCATTTGTGATCTTCGTGATCTTAGTGATCTTCGTGGTGAAATCACTATCGGACGTAAACTAATGGAACTTTCCAGATAACCACGTTGTAATTTTTTACACCAAAGGTGTAAAAATTGGATAACTCCATTGATCAAATTTATCAGGAAGCCTTGCAGGAGCTTAAAGCGGCAGCAGACCGCCAGACGGTTGAGGATATTCGTGTCCGATACCTGGGACGCAAGGGTATTATCACCCAATTTTTAAGGAACATTTCAAAGCTACCGGCCGATCAGCGCCCGGCAGCCGGCAAACAGGCCAACCAACTTAAAAATCTGCTTGATGAGGCCTGTCAGGAGACAACTCACAATCTCGAAACAGTCGGCGAAACCGCCGCGGGTGGCATTGATGTTTCATTACCCGGACGACCGGCTCCCTGTGGCTCGTTGCATCCCATTACCCAAATCAACCAGCGCATTTGTGACATATTTACCCAGATGGGGTTTGACATCGCCGAAGGCCCTGAAGTTGAGTTGGATTATTATAATTTTGAGGCCCTTAATTTCCCCAAAGACCATCCGGCCCGGGACATGCAAGATACCTTTTTTGTATCAGATGATGTTGTCCTGAGAACGCATACATCTCCCCTTCAAATTCGAACCATGGAAAAACAGCCGCCGCCGGTGCGCATCATCATGCCCGGCAAAGTTTATCGCTGCGATTCGGATCTGACCCACACGCCCATGTTTCACCAGGTGGAAGGCCTGCTGGTCGATGAGAATATATCATTCGGTGATTTGAAGGGCACACTCACGGCCTTTGTGCATCAGATGTTTGATGAACAAACAAGCCTGCGTTTTCGACCGGGTTTTTTCCCCTTCACCGAACCCAGTGCCGAGGTCGATATCCTGTGTGTAATGTGCCGGGGCAAGGGCTGTCGGGTATGTTCTCGAACCGGTTGGCTGGAAATTCTCGGTTCCGGAATGGTTCATCCGGCTCTGTATGAAAACGTGGGATATGATGCCGATCGCTATACCGGTTTTGCCTTTGGGATGGGTGTGGATCGGATTGCCATGTTAAAATTCGGAATTGACGATATCCGCAAATTCTTTGAAAATGACATAAGGTTCCTGTCTCAATTTTAGTTTTCAATCATAGCGCCTGAAAGAAAATGACATGACCGGTTCAACTCTAAAAATAATTGCTTATACAGTAATTTATAAAAGTTAGGAAATCGCTTTTCGGAGTCATCGGAGATGAAAGTAAGTTTAAGCTGGCTCAATGATTATGTGAACATCGAAATGGCGCCGTCGGATCTGGCGGAGGCATTGACGATGGTCGGACTCGAAATTGAGTCGGTATCCGAACGCTACCGCTATTTGGATACGGTCTATGTCGGTCGAATTGAGGAGATCGGACCGCACCCCAATGCGGATAAATTGCACCTGTGTCGGGTCGATACTGGGCGGGAACAGATTTCAGTTGTCTGTGGCGCGCCCAATGCCGAAATCGGGATGCTTTCACCGATCGCCTTACCGGGCACCGAATTTCCGGATGGCTTTGTACTGGAAAAAAATGTCATTCGCGGACAAACATCCGCAGGAATGCTTTGCAGTGAAGGCGAGCTGGGCCTTGGAGACGATCGCAGCGGCATTATGAGCCTTGACCCATCCCTGTCGGTCGGCGATCAGCTGGCTTCGGCCCTGGGACTGTCGGATACGGTTTTTGAAATCGAAATCACCCCTAACCGGCCCGATTGCCTTAGTGTTATCGGCGTTGCGCGCGAAATCGCCGCCATTCAGAACAGTCGCCTGACATACCCTGATTTCAAACTCGAAGACAAAGACAATAGCATTTCCCGGCAAACATCGATTAAAATCGAAGCACCGGACCACTGCCCGCGTTATGTGGCCCGCCTGCTTGAAGATATTCAGATTAAACCGTCCCCTTTCTGGCTGCAGGAACGGCTTTTGTCTGTTGGGCTGCGGCCCATTAATAATATCGTGGATGTGACCAACTTTGTCTTGATGGAAACCGGCCAGCCACTGCATGCCTTTGATTTTGACCGACTGTCGGAAAACAGAATTGTGGTGCGTACCGCCAACAAAGGCGAAACATTTATCACCCTGGATCAAAAAGAACGTTTCCTGGACGCTGAAATGCTGATGATATGTGATGGCGCAAAAGCCGTGGCCATCGGCGGGGTCATGGGCGGTCTGAATTCCGAGATTGAGGATGACACCACCCGGGTACTGTTGGAAAGTGCTTATTTTAATCCGGTCAGCATTCGCCGGACGACAAAACAGCTTGGCCTGGGTACCGACGCCGCTTATCGCTTCGAGCGCGGAGTTGACCCAGGTGGAACCATTACGGCCGCCAATAGAGCCGCAAAACTGATGGCCGAGGTCAGCGGCGGCCGGGCGGTCGGCGGCCTGATAGACGAATATCCCGGGCGGCAGTCTGTAAAAAGTCTCAAGCTCAGCACCCAGAAGACCAACCGCTTGCTGGGAACACGCCTGCAGCGCAAGCAAATTGAAAATCTTCTCAAATCCATTGAATTCACCATTGGGCAAAAAACCGCTGCAAAAGATAAAGATACCCTAGTGGTGACCCCGCCGAGCTTCCGGGTGGATATTTCCAGACCGGAGGATTTAATGGAAGAAGTGGCCCGGCTATTCGGCTATAACAACATACCGACGACATTTCCGCAAATGCCGGCCACCGGCCGATTATCGACCAAAGAAATCAACTTGCGCAACCGGACGCGCTTGCTGATGAACGGCTTTGGTTTCCGCGAAGCCATCAACTACAGTTTTGCGCATCGCCAATCCGGTGACCACTTGAGACTAAAAGCCGCTGATCCACGCAGACAACTTGTGAATATTTTAAATCCGCTGACCGAAGATCAGGCCGCAATGCGCACCTCTTTAGTTCCGGGATTACTGCAGACGGCACATTATAATTTTGCCCAGCAGATAAAAAATTTAAGGATTTTTGAAATCGGAAAAATCTTTATCGATGAAACTTCGCAACAGCTGCCCACAGAAAATGAGGTGCTGGCCGGGCTCTGGACAGGGTCCCGCTATGAGGCTTCCTGGCATGGTCATGAGGCACAATGCGATTTTTATGACATCAAAGGTGTGGTCGAAGCCTTTTTAAATGCGCTGCAGATTAACGACGTTCAATTTAGCCGCCTGCCGGAAAACGAGTGCACTTATACCCGCCCCGGGTATAGCGCCCAGATTTTAGGCAACCAGACCCGGTTGGGTTTGGTGGGGCAACTTCATCCGCAGGTGCTTGCCAATTTCGACTTAGCGCAAGCAGCGTTTTTATTTGAACTCAATTTCGATAACCTGATACCGTTGCTTAAGGACACAACAGTTTCCAGACCGACTCCCAAGTTTCCGGCAATCTTCAGGGACATCACCATCATCGTGAACACGGCGCTTGAAACCCGGGAGATTATCAGCACAGCCCTAAAACAGTCGCCTGAACTGGTGGAAGATGTCCGCCTGCTGAGTGTGTTCGAGGGCACACCCATTGCCCCGGGCAATAAAAGCGTATCCCTGCGGGTCACCTATCGGTCACCACAAAAAACTCTGGAAGATGAAGCTGTAACACCGATCCATCAATCTATTGCGGACAGGTTGGTTAAGACATTTAATGCCAGTTTGCCGGCCTGATCGCTACAACCATTTCATGGTCTTAAAAATGCGAGAAAAAAAATCAAGGATTAAGGACATACCGGACAAACTTTATTTCAGGATTGGCGAAGTCAGTAATATAGCAGGAATCCCCGCTTACGTCCTGCGGTTTTGGGAAACCGAATTTTCCCGGATTCGACCGAAACGGACCGCCGCGGGACAGCGGCTGTATACCCGCGCTGATATTGAGCTGATTTTAAAAATCAAAAAGCTTCTCTATGAAAAAAAATTTACCATCCAGGGCGCCCGACAGCATTTATCCGTCAGATCCCGTAAAAGTGAGGCTTCGGAAAAGCAATTACTGGCGGATTTGCACGCAGAGCTCAAATCCTTAAGAGATTTGCTCGACTAATGAAATATATTGACAACCGCTCGATTTTGTCATAATCATTTAAGTTAAAGAGCGGGCATAGCTCAGCTGGTAGAGTACAAGCTTCCCAAGCTTGGTGTCGCGAGTTCGAATCTCGTTGCCCGCTCCAGTTTGGTTCGTTTCCTTTTACTGATAACTTTTACCGCACAAAGTCAAAGGTCTACCTGGAGTTAAGGAAACGGGCGTCAGCCCGTTTTTTGTTTTTTCAGGCTGAGTTTTATAGTGGTTGCCAAAAAAACGTTCCAATATTTATAGGGGTTGTCAAAAAACGTTGCGGTATTCAAACGTTTTTTTCTACAACCACTTATGCCCCAATTCCATATATCGGAACACTATTATGGAAAGCGGTATAAATAGATCCGGTGAAAACGAAACGACATAATTTTAAAACCAAACCATTGGGCCGGACCCGACGATCCGGAGCCAAAAACGAGAAAGCGATCATCAGGCAGATAGAGGCGCTGGTCGACCCGCTGTGTGATAGCGAGGGTTTAGAGCTCGTGCATATTGAATATCAGCGCGAATCCGGTGGCAGGATCCTGCGACTGTATATTGACCGACTCGCAGGCGTCAGCATCGATGATTGTGTCAACGTGAGTCGCCAGTTAAATGACCTGCTCGATGTCAATCTTGATGATATGGGGCCGTATACACTGGAAGTTACATCACCGGGACCGGAGCGGCCTCTATCTAAACTGCAGGATTATGAACGCTTCAAGGGTCGCAAGGCGAAGATAAAAACACGGCAACCGATTAATGAACAAAAAAACTTTACCGGTATTATTATCGGGACATCCGCTGAGCAGATAAAATTATCGTCAAATGAAGAAACCGTCGTCATTCCGTTTGGACATATCGCCAAAGCGCGGCTTGTCGACGCTGATGGAGAAATCTGATGCAAATTTCAGATATCAAACGTGTTGTTGAACAGGTGAGCCGAGATAAAGGCATCGAACGAAAAGTTTTGATTAAGGCCCTGGAAGAGGCTTTAAAATCCGCTGCCCGTAAAAAGTTCGGCAGCAAAATGGATATCGAGGTCCAATACAATGAAGACTCCGGGGAGATTGAAGTTTTTCAATTCAAGGATGTTGCCGAAGTGGTGACCGAGCCGGCGCTTGAAATCAGTCTGGAAGAAGGCCGCAAGCTGGATTCGGGATGTGAAATCGGAGACAGCCTCGGTACTAAAATGGACACTAGCACATTCGGCCGAATAGCGGCTCAATCGGCTAAGCAGGTCATCATCCAGAAAATGAAAGATGCGGAAAAAGATGCTGTATATGCGAGTTTCGTCGATCGCAAAGGCGAGACGATCAACGGTATCGTGCAACGCATTGACCGCGGCGACATCATTGTTAATCTGGGGCACACCGAAGGGATTGTCCATGTGCGCGAACAGGTCCCTAAAGAAACCTATCGACGCGGTGATCGAATCCGCGCTTACATTTTAGATGTCCTGCATGAATCTCGCGGCCCGCAGATCATTCTGTCTCGGACGCATCCGAACTTTTTGATCCATCTGTTTCACACTGAAGTGCCTGAAATCAGGGAATCAATCGTAACCATCATGGGAGCTGCACGCGAACCGGGCGTCCGGGCCAAAATCGCGGTGGCTTCAAATAATTCCGATATCGACCCCGTAGGTGCCTGTGTGGGCATGAAAGGCAGCCGCGTCCAAAACGTTGTGCAGGAATTAAGAGGTGAAAAAATCGATATTATTCCGTGGCATGTCGATCCGGCCAAATTCGTGTGCAATGCCCTGGCACCGGCTGAAATTTCCCGGGTTATCATTGATGAAGCCAATCAAACCATGGAGGTTATCGTCCCGGATGATTTTTTATCGATTGCCATCGGCAAAAAGGGGCAAAATGTCAGACTGGCTTCAAAATTGACCAGTTGGAATTTGGATGTCAAAAGTGAAACCAAATACACGATCGCCATGCAAAGCGGATATGATTCATTGGTTGCTTTGCCGGGCGTTGGCATCAGTATGGCGGATGCGCTTTATGAATTGGGGTTTTATTCAGCTGAAGAGATCAGCAATGCCACGCCGGAGGATTTAATTCAAATCAGGGGAATCGGGGATGAAACAGCCAAGAAATTGATTGCCGCCGCTCAGACGGCTGTAGCAGAGGCCGAACAGGCTGAAGAAATGGAAGAAGAGGTGGCCGCAGGGGCCAGCAAAACCGATGAGACCGAGGGCAATGACGCCGATGCCGCCGCTCAGACGGCTGTCGCAGAGGCCGAGCAGGCTGAAGAAAAAGAAGAAGAGGTGGCCGCAGAGGCCAGCAAAACCGATACCGGCGAAACCGATGATACCGAAGGCGATGCGCCGCCTGCTGAAGAACCACAAGCGCGTCAGGCCAAATCAGAAGGCCTCGATCAGCCGGGCGGTGACCTGTCTGAAATTGCTGAATCCGATGCCGCAATCGCCGATGAACACACCGATGATAAAACGGATACAGAAGATCGTTAGCCCTCGATCACATAAAATAGAGACGCGCCCTTGTGTGATATTGATACTTGCATCGAACCAACAACCCGGTGGAGTGAACGCTAAACAACGGTCACATGCCGGTTAAGAATCAAAACCTTTGGGGGAAAGAATGGCCAAGCTCAGAGTGTACGAACTTGCCAGAGATTTGAATATGACCAACAAGGTGCTTATTGCCAAGCTTAATGGCTTGGATGTTGCTGTTAAAAGCCATATGAGTGCCTTGGATGAGGAGATCATTTCCAGGGTCAAATCATCTCTGTTTGGCGCCAAAGAGGAAACCGTCGAAGAAACACGCATAAAACCGACGGTTATTCGTCGGCGCCGTAAAACTGTTCAAGTTGAAGTGGCCGCGCCCTCAGAGGCAGAGACACAGGAAACCGATGCGACCACGACCCAGGCGGACGCAGCAGCTGAAGAGGCTAATCAAGAAGCCGCTCCCCTGGGGGTGGCCGAGGAAGCAACTGTACAGGAAGCGGCTGAAAAACCGTTAGCCGAGGAAAAGCCGGCTGCCCAAAAAGCGGCCAAGACCGCAAAAGCCCGCAAGAAAGACGCCTCTGCTAAAATTATTAAACTGCCAATTAAACCGCCGCAAAAACCACTAAAAGAGAAAAAAGCGAAACCGCAGAAAGCAAAAGTTGAAGCGCTGCCCTCCCGCAAAGCGGTTCGGGAACATCCGCCAAAGGGAGGCGAATTACCTTCCTCAGATAAAAAGAAAAGAAAACGCAAGCCAAAGTATGAAGAGTCGGAGGTCGATAAGAAATTCCTGAAAAAGAAAATCTCTTTCCGCAAAAAAGCGGTAGTCGAAGGTGCGGATCTTTACGGGGCAGGATATCGACCGCGCAAGCAGCGCAAGCCGGGCAAAGGCAGGAAAATCGCCGGCGGACAAAAGACTCAGATAACCGTTGCTAAAGCAATCAAACGCCGAATCAAAATTGACGAGGCGATTGTTCTATCAGAACTGGCCAAACGCATGGGAATTAAAGCCAGCGAGATCATTAAGTTTATGATGACAATGGGGTCCATGGCCACGGTCAATCAAACCATTGATTATGATACCGCTTCGCTGATTGCCAGCGAATTTGAATATGAGGTGGAACGTGCCAGCTTCGAGGAAGAAGCCCTGTTAAAGCAAGAAACCGATGACCCCGAAAAACTGGTACCACGCCCGCCGGTCGTTACCATCATGGGGCATGTTGATCATGGCAAAACTTCTCTGCTGGATGTTATTCGTCAATCTCGGATTTCAGAAATGGAGGCCGGCGGAATTACGCAACATATCGGCGCCTATCTTGTGAAAACCAAGAAGGGACAAATCGTCTTTTTAGATACGCCCGGCCACGAGGCCTTTACAGCAATGAGGGCACGCGGTGCCCAGGTGACCGATATCGTGGTTTTGGTGGTTGCCGCCGATGATGGCGTCATGCCGCAGACCAATGAAGCCATTAATCACGCCAGGGCAGCTGAAGTTCCCATAATCGTGGCCATCAATAAAATCGACAAACAGAATGCCGATCCCGATAAAGTGCAACGGGAACTTGCCGAAATCGGCCTGACTCCCGAAGACTGGGGAGGAGACACCATTTATGTCAAAGTTTCAGCCAAGGAGGCCGAAGGAATTGATGACCTGCTCGAAATGATTTCGCTTCAAGCCGAAGTTTTGGAGCTCAAAGCCAATCCCGATAAACTGGCCACCGGTCATGTGGTGGAAGCAAAAATCGATTCGGGGCGGGGCGCCATCGCCACTCTTTTGGTCACCGAAGGCACGCTGCGGGCAGGTGAGCCGGTAGTGTGCGGCATGCATTACGGCAGAACCCGGGCGATGCTGGATGACAGAGGCAATCAGATTGAATCAGCCGGGCCATCCATACCGGTAGAACTCGTTGGCCTATCCGGAGTGCCAATGGCCGGCGACGAATTTTTCGCGCTAAAAGATGAAAAATATGCCAAGCAGGTCAGCGAACATCGACAGCAGAAACAAAGGTCAAAGGAACTGGCGCAATCGAGCCGCTTGAGTCTTGACAAACTTTACGAGCGCATGCAAGAGGGTGAAGTCAAGGATTTGAACCTCATCATCAAGGCGGATGTCCATGGTTCAATCGAAGCCTTAAACGATTCACTGACCAAACTTTCCAATGATGAGGTCAATGTAAACGTTGTTCACTCCGCAAGCGGTACGATTGCCGAATCGGATATCTCCCTGGCGACCGTTTCAAATGCCATTATTATCGGTTTCAACGTTCGGCCCACTCCCAAAGTCCAGGCACTGGCAAACGAGGAAAATGTGGACATGCGCTTTTACAGTGTCATCTATGATGTCATCAAAGATGTCAAAAATGCAATGACCGGAATGATGGCATCCACATTTGAGGAACAAATTTTGGGTACGGCAGAGGTTCGCGAAGTCTTTCAGATTCCCAAGATTGGCAATATTGCCGGCTGCTATGTAACGGATGGCAAAATTGGGCGCGGCCAGAACATGCGCCTCCTTAGAGACGGCGTTGTGGTTTTTGAAGGTAAAAATTCTTCGTTGCGCCGATTTAAAGATGATGTCAAAGAAGTCCAGGCCGGTTATGAATGCGGCATCGGCATAGAGCGTTTCAATGATATCAAAGTCGGCGATACGATTGACTGTTATTACTTGAAGGAGATTAGACCCGAACTCGAATAAAAACTGTTTCAAGCCATTTCTCTTTTGTCCGCTGGCGGTGTTACAATTCGCTTCAAAATGCTCGCGTACTATCGGTACACTCCGCTTTTGAACCGAATTAAGCCTTGCCATCGAACAAAACCTAAGCGCCTTGAAACAGTTTTAACACATGTAGAACAATAGCTTGAAATAAAAGACCACCCCTTTGGGGTTTAAGGTTAACGGATAGTACGCCTAAAGCGAAGCGCTCCTTAAGCAAAGCGCTCCTTCCGCGGAGCGAAGCGATTATGGTAATCGGAAATGGAATTATCACCTTTAGATTATACGACTGCCGCTCATTGAAAGGAAAAAGAAAAGTGGTTCGATCGATCGTCAGCCGGCTGCGCAACAATTTTAACGCATCGGTGGCGGAAGTCGGGTCAAACGATATGCACCAGCGCGCCGAAATTGGTTTTTCGATGGTCGGCAACGATAAGGCCGTCATTAACTCAAAACTCGACAAGATAATTAATCTGGCCGAAGACCTCGGCCTGGCGGAAATTATTGACACTGAGATAGAAATCATTCATTTATGATTCCCTTTGCACGATCAAACCGGGTCAGCGGATTAATTCAAAAAGTCCTGTCCGAGATAATGCAAAAAGATATCGGGGACCCGCGATTGAAAATGGCTACTATTACCGCAGTGGAAGTTTCGCGCGATTTAAAGCTGGCACGCATCTATTTTACGACTCCCGACGGCGAGCAGAAAAAAGATGCGGCCATTAAGGGTTTCAACAGTGCTCGCGGATTCATTAAACGAACCCTGGCGCAAGAGCTGGGTCTCAAGTACATGCCGGACATAAAATTTTTTTACGATGAATCCTTAGAGTACGGCTCGCGTATTGACAGTTTGATCAAGTTAACCAAAGATAAAAATGGAACAGATTCTTCAACATATTAAAAACAGTGGGCGTATTTTGATTGCATCACATGCAGAACCCGACGGAGATTGCCTCGGCTCCCTGGTTGCTTTGGGGTTGGCATTGAGCAAATTGGACAAAACGACAACCCTGTTTAATCCAAGCCCCATTCCGGCGGTTTACCGGTTTCTCCCCGGGGTTGAACTCATCGTAACGCAGATCAATGAGACTGAACCATACGATTTGGCCATTATACTGGATTGCGGCGATATCGTCAGAATCGGCGAGGACAGCTCGGTTGTTGACCAGATACCGATCGTCGTTAACATCGATCATCACGCTTCCAACACCGGCTTCGGGCACCTCCAGCTCATCGACACCGATGCCTGCGCCACAGCTGAAATCATTTACCGATTGATCAAAGCGCTGGAGATCCCCTTTGACAAGGCGATTGCGACCTCCATTTACCTGGGGATTTTAACCGATACCGGCTCTTTTCGGTTTTCAAATACAAACCCGGCAGCCTTTGCCATCAGCAAAACCATGACCGACATGGGTGTCGAGCCCCACGCGGTGGCGCAACACGTGTTTGGAACCTATTCCTTGGGTCGCATCAAACTGTTAAATATGGCATTGAACTCGATTGAAATTTCAGAAAATGGCAAATTGTCATTGATGACAGTAAGCCGAAGTATGCTGAATGCAACCGGAACGAGCACCGAAGATATAGACGGTTTGATCAATTATGCCCGCCGGATCGAGGATGTTAAGGTCGCCGCTCTTATCCATGAGATAAAAAACGGGGCCGGCAAATTCACCAATATGAACCGGTACCATGTCAGTCTGCGTTCCGACAGTTCGGTGGATGTTGCCAAAATTGCCAGCAAATTTGGCGGCGGCGGACACACCAGTGCCGCCGGATTTCAGATTGAATCAACATTGGTGGCGTTGAAAGAAAAAATCATCAAGCTGGCGGATGACCTTTAAAACGGCCGGTTTAAACATAAAATTATCGCGGCCGAAAATCGCTAAAGAAATGAACCATCCATGCAGGCACAGCACCAAAGCGGGATAATCGTTGTCGATAAACCCCCGAATATCTCTTCAGCAAAGGTCGTTGCCGAGGTGAAACGCCTGTTAAACGCTAAAAAAGTCGGCCATACCGGCACCCTGGATCCTTTTGCAGAAGGTGTTTTGGTTTGCTGCATAAATGATGCAACCCGACTGGCGCGGTTTCTGCTGGCCGGCAACAAGACGTACGACGCGACCTTGAAGCTGGGAATCGAAACCGATACCCAGGATTCGACCGGAACCGTCACGGCCAGCAAAGCGGTGATTGGATTTACGGAACAAAGGCTAAGATCTACCGTCCAAAAATTTATCGGGCCGATTGAACAACAGCCGCCGATCTTTTCGGCGCTAAAACACAAGGGAACACCGCTGTATAAATTGGCACGGCAGGGTCGACCGGTTCAAAAGCCGGCCCGGCAGGTTCATATTTCAAAAATAAAAATTCTTGAAATAAAATTGCCGCTGGTACATTTAAACGTATCATGCTCTGCTGGAACCTATATCCGCACCCTGTGTGCCGATATTGGAAAGCAGCTGGGATGTGGCGGTCATCTGCTGGCGCTCAAACGCACAGAAAGCAGCGGTTTTAAAATTCAACAGGCAATTTCACTGTCGCAATTGGAAAAGCGTGCATTGACCGACAAGTACAATGGCTGTTTAATCAGCATGACAGATGCTCTGGGGGACATGCCGGTTTGCAGGGCCAATCAAAATTTGAAGAAAAAAATCAGACATGGTCAGCCCATTCGCAAAACGGATATAGATTTCGGTCGCTTGTCAGAAAATTTTATGGAACAAGACACCCACCTGAAAATTGTGGGTGCCGACAATGTTTTGCTGGCGGTGTTAAAGTATAAAAAAAACCAGGACAAGTTTGGTTACGCCTGTGTTTTTCAAAATCAACGCTAATTATCCGAACAGGAGGCTGTAACAGTGGTTTTCGACACAGAAGAAAAAAAGAAACTGATTGACAAATTCAAACTTCACAAAACAGACACCGGATCGCCGGAAGTTCAGGTCGGCTTGTTGACCTATCGTATTTCCTCCCTCACCGAGCATCTGAAAATTCACACAAAGGATCATCATTCCCGCAGAGGTTTGCTGATGCTCGTCGGCAGGCGCCGCAGGCTGTTGAACTATGTAAAACACAAAGATGTCAATCGCTACCGGGCCATAATTGATACGCTGGGGTTGAAACGTTAATCAACCGAATCGGCACACCCCTGCCACCTCAAATTCCAGCGGTTTCAGCGCAGAAATTTTGAACTGTTGCGGACTGACACGGCAACGTCAGATAAAAGAAACGCTGCTCGAAACCCGATCTTTTTCGGATATGTTGAAATGATTGCCCAATACAATTAACCGTCTTGCCTTTAACAATCGTCAATTTGAAACGCCGGCTTTTTGATGGCTGAAAATAAATTTGGCGTGGCTGACAATTAGGAGAAAAAATGGAAATTTTAGTAAAAGAAGAAATTGGGGGCAGAACCCTTAATATCCAGGCCGACAAGGTCGCCAAACAGGCGTCCGGGTCCGTCGTGGTTCAATATGGAGATACGATTGTGCTCGTCACGGTTGTCGCTGCCCATGAAGAAAGGGACTCGGATTTTTTGCCTTTGACCGTTGAATATCAGGAAAAAATTTATGCGGCCGGCCGGATCCCCGGTAACTATTTTCGTCGGGAAATCGGTCGGCCCAGTGAGAAAGAGACCCTGACCGCCCGTCTGATCGACCGGCCCATCCGGCCCCTGTTTCCAAAAGAATGGCGTTATGAAATCCAGGTCATTGCGACCGTGTTATCCATGGACCAGGAAAATGACCCCGACACCCTGGCAATGATCGGTGCTTCGACGGCGCTGGAGCTTTCAGACATCCCGTTTGCCGGACCGATCGCCTGTGTGCGGGTGGGCCGAATTGACGGCCAGTTGAAAATTAATCCCCCCTCTTCGGAATTAGAAAATAGCGATATCAATATCATCGTTGCCGGCTCCAAGACCGGCGTGGTGATGGTCGAAGGCGGCGGGGGTGTGATCAGCGAAGCCGATATGCTCGAAGCTATATTTTTCGGTCACCGCGAAATGCAGCCGCTGATTGATCTGCAACTAAGATTAAAGGAATCAAATGGCCGGCCGAAACGCACCTTTAGCCCGCCGCAAAAAGATCCACAGCTGGTCAATACCCTGAATGAAACAACAGCCGGGCGATTGCGCGAAGCGATTTTGATCCCTGAGAAAAGAAATCGCCAAACGGCCGTACGCGAACTCAAGGCCGAAATATTTGAGAGCCTGGGTGAGGACTTTAGCGACCGCAAAGCAGAAGTTTACGCTATTCTCAAAGACCTCCAGAAAAATATCAGCCGGGACCTGATCCTGAAAGAAAACCGTCGCATCGATAATCGTAAATTCGATGAAATCCGGCCGATCAACTGTGAGGTCGGTCTGCTGCCCAGACCCCACGGCAGTGCACTTTTCACCCGAGGCGAGACGCAGGTTCTGGGCGTATTGACGCTGGGCTCCGGGCAAGACGAGCAGCGCGTTGAAACGTTGTATGGTGAAGAATTCAGGCCTTTTATGCTGCACTATAATTTCCCGCCGTATTCAGTCGGCGAAACCCGCCGCATTTCCGGCCCGTCGCGCCGGGATATCGGGCATGGCGGACTATCCACCCGGGCAATTGCAAACATATTGCCGGACAAAGAAACATTCGATTATACCATTCGACTGGTTTCTGAGGTTCTGGAATCCAATGGTTCTTCATCTATGGGTACCGTCTGTTCCTGCTGTATGGCATTAATGGACGGCGGTGTCCCCATCAAGGCCCCGGTGGCCGGTATTGCGATGGGCCTGGTAAAAGAAGAAGATCAGGTCGTCATTCTCTCCGATATACTGGGGGATGAAGATCATTCCGGCGATATGGATTTTAAGGTGACCGGCACGGAGGCCGGAATCACTGCGCTTCAAATGGATATCAAAATCCACGAACTGTCCAGGGAAATTATGCAAAACGCTCTGGAGCAGGCCCGCGTGGGACGGATTTTTATCCTCAACAAAATGCTGGAAACCATCAGGGAGCCGCGTAAAGAAATCTCGCCGTATGCACCGACCATCACCACGATTAAGATTAATCCGGATAAAATCCGCGAGATCATCGGACCCGGCGGCAAAATTATTCGCGGGATTCAAAGCGAAACCAATACCAGTGTTGAAATCGATGATTCCGGACTGGTTAAGATTGCCGCCTTCTCAAAAGAAGAAGGCCAAGCTGCAATTAAAATGGTAGAAGATCTTACCCAGGAACCTGAGGTTGGCGCTCTCTATGAGGGGACCGTCGTTAAGGTTACCGATTTCGGTGCCTTCGTTCAGATCTTACCGGGTACGGACGGCCTGGTGCATATCTCCCAGCTGGCCAATCGACGCATCACCAAAGTAACCGATGTCGTTAAAGAGGGTGATCCGCTCAAGGTCAAGGTATTGGAAATCAGCCGGGATGGCAAAATCCGGCTCAGTCATAAAGCTGTCCTGGAAGAGAAGCATGGCCGCGACCGTAAATAAGACCGAGTTAAAAAACGGTATCCGAATTTTGAGTCAAAAGATGCCGCACACCCGTTCGGTGTCCATGGGTGTCTGGGTCAATGTTGGGGCGCGCGATGAAAAACCGGCTGAAAGCGGGCTTTCTCATTTCATCGAGCATATGATTTTTAAGGGCACCCGGCGGCGATCCGCCTATCAGATTGCCAAAGAATTCGATGCCATCGGTGGCCACACCAATGCGTTTACGACCATGGAAAATACCTGCTATCACGGCAAGGTGATGGACACCCATACGGATACCATGGTCGATATCCTCTCTGATATCTTCTTAAATTCCGTATTCGATCCCCAGGAAATCGAAAAGGAACGCCCGGTCATACTGCAGGAAATCAAAATGGTCAAAGAAAGCCCGGATGAATATGTCCATCTGCTTTCAGGAAAAAACTTCTGGGGGGACAACCCTTTGGGGCGCTCTATTCTGGGCAGTCAGGAAAATATAATTCAGTTTGACGCCAATCGGATCAAAAACTATTTCCATCGTCTGTACCAGCCGGATCGAATCGTGGTCTCGGTCGCCGGTAATGTGGACCATAAGCATTTAACTGACCGGCTGGGACTGGCTTTTGAATCCATCAAACCCGGCAACGGAATAACCGAGCGCATCACCCCGCAAAGCCGGGGGCTTGTGGATCTGAACTATCAGGATCTGGAACAGGTCCACATTTGTTTGGGTACCCTTGGGCTTTCGATTAAAGATCCACGTCGCTACGCATGTTCCCTGCTGAACACAATCCTGGGCGGCAACATGAGCTCAAGACTTTTTCAGGAAATCAGAGAAAAAAGAGGGTTGGCCTATACCGTATATTCATTTACGATGTCTCATGTAGACACCGGCATGTGTGGCATCTATCTGGCGGTGGATCCTACCAAAGCCCTGGAAACCACGGCCCTTGTGCTCAAGGAATTGGATAAACTCAGCGCAAAATCCGTATCGGCTGCCGAACTTAAAGGTGCTGTCGAATACACCAAAGGCAGTCTGCTGCTGGCATCGGAAAGCAATGAAAATCAGATGGTCCGCGGTGCCCAGAATGAAATTCATTTTAACCGCGACATCAAGTTACAAGAAGTCATCGAAAAGGTTGAATCGGTGACCGCTGCGGATATCTTAGAACTTTCCGAAAGTTTATTTGTCAGCAATAAAACGGGATTGACGCTGCTGGGGCCGGTTAAAGACAAAGGGCCCTTTGAAGATATCCTTTACCGGAATTGATTGCGATTCTGCAAAATCCGTATCCAAATGAACACTAGGCCCATCATTAAAATTCTGCGCTTGCGTCCGGACGCGGATTCAGACATCCCCCTTCCCCGTTATATGACCGCTCAATCGGCGGGCATGGATTTATGTGCTTCCATAACCCAGGACCTTGTTCTGAAAAAAGGTGATCGCGCTCTCATTCCAACCGGTTTTGCGATCGCCCTGCCAGCAGGCTTTGAGGCCCAGATCAGGCCCCGCAGCGGATTGGCCGTAAAACATGGCATCGGGCTGATTAATTCCCCGGGAACCATCGATGCCGATTATCGTGGCGAAATAAAAATCGCGGTCATCAATTTAGGCCCCGAACCTTACACCTTTCAGCGTGGAGATCGAATTGCGCAGATGGTTATTAAAAAAGCGTATGTTGCGCAGCTCGATATCGTCACAGAACTTGACGAAACCGAACGCCATACCGGGGGATTCGGGCATACGGGTAAATAAGTCTGTTGTGCGCCCCAATGAATGCGGGGCTTTAGGAGCGGCTCTTTGAGCCTTGAGGACCAGCCCTGCGGGCTTTGAGGCTGGGGAAAAATCTTAGGTCTTCAAGCGAAGCGCTCCTCAAGTGAAACTCTCCACAAGCGAAGCGATCATTCAGCCAAATGAAATGCAGGCTGAATTGGATAGATTTTATGAAACTCAAGTTACAAAGACTGCGGCAATGCGCCGATTACAACCTGGCTGTTTGCGTTTTGGCCAGCGGCAGCAGGGGCAATGCCATTTTCATTTCAGACGGCGTTACCGGCATCTTGCTGGATGCCGGACTTTCGGCCACTGAAACAAAACGCCGGTTAAAGTCGCGTGGGCTGAGCCCTAACGACCTTGATGCTATTCTGCTCAGCCATGAGCACAGCGACCACATCCAGTCTGTTGGTGTGCTTTCCCGCCAGCTAAAGCTGCCGATTTACCTCAGTCGCAAAATCAAAAAAAGGGCCCGGCTCGGCAACTCGGTACATGAAATCCGGACGTTCCAATGCGGTGTACCGTTTCACATCAATAATTTGACCGTGCATCCATTTGCCGTCTCCCACGACGCCGCAGATCCGGTGGGGTTTACTATCGGACAGAACAGCAGCCGCATCGGCGTGGCAACCGATCTGGGCATCATCACGCCCCAATTAAAAGATCATCTCCAAGACTGCCATTTACTCATTCTGGAAGCCAATCATGACCCGGAAATGCTGCTGAACGGACCCTATCCATGGCCCCTGAAGCAGCGTATCCAAAGCCGCCGCGGACATCTGTCCAATGAACAGTCAAAAAGTCTGCTAAAAGAATTGCAGCACCGGGGCCTTGAGCACGTCATCCTGGCGCATCTGAGCGAAACCAACAACAGCCCTCAAAAAGTTCTGGCTGAAATTTCCAGGGCCTTTAGCCGCTGCAAACCGCGATTGACTGTTGCCAGTCAGCACCGCAGCAGCGAGATCATTTACCTCAAGTGAGGTCCTTCCCACCTTTGTTGACATCTGTCTGAGAGTGACTGCTTATGTTTAAAGACCGGTGAACTTTATATTTGTATTAATTTCAGTCGGTTCTCCGATCTGTCGCCGGTTTCGCCATTTTATACCGTTTTCCATAATAATGTTCCAGAATCCAGAAGTGCGGCATAAGGGGTTGTTGAACCTGAATATTGCACGAATCGGAGGCTTCCATATGCAAGGCGGCGCACCTTAGTATTAAAAAATCAGATGCGTCATCCAACGGAACGGGACACTTCAGGGCAAAGCTCTAGTGTACTATGCTTTGCCCTTAACCCGCCCGCCTCGCCTGAGTCCGCCTCAGGCGGACGATGGCGGGCAGGTAACGCAGCAGATGGAAGCATCCGGCTTGTCCGCCTCTGGCGGGCTCGCCCGCAGGGTGAAAATTAATGAGATAAAACGATTTTCATTCATTATATTTGACCAGTATTTTGGTATACTTCACTGATCTTCTTAACCGTTTGTTATAAAATACTGCTACAAGCGTCTCATTAATTTTTATGCAAGATTCAGGTAGAAAAGAACGGTGGAATACCGCAGCGTTTTTTTGACAACCCCTATATAGCGGAGCTAAAAATGTCACAGCTATGTATGTATCCCTAAGGGAGGTAAGCAACGTGGCCAATAAATATGCAGCCCGAAAGATGTTTGATGAAGGCGTTGCGGCCTTTGAAGAATTCGAGATTGTCAATCATTTGATGGCCATGCGCTTGACGCACTTTGACAAGAAGGTGCCAAGTGATCTGGCAATCTAGGAAGCAGATGACAGAAGTCAGAGGTCAGATGACAAAGAAATCAGCGCGGTTCGATGCCTTCGGCGCTGATGCCGTGTAAATAATACTTGGAATCATTTAAGAAGTGCAAAAAAATCACCACAAAAGCAATCGAGGCTTGAATCATCAGCGGCTTATTTTGATATAAAATATCAAGTTGCCGGCGCAGCACTTTTTTGGAATTCGAAGCGAAATAGGTTGAAAAAAGACCGTCCAGCAACTGCTCACGGTCGGGCTTGGTGACCAGATCAATTCGATCGCTAAAACAATAGTCCATTGCTTCCAGAATCAGTTTGCGCTGCTCGGTTAGATCCTTAAAATGGTGGCCGAGTAAATGCATCAGGGTTCTTTGCGCTTCTTTCAAACTGGCATCACAGACGGCTTCGAAAAGGACTCGCAGGGTATGATCATTGCTGATGGAGCGATGCTGCCGAATCAAGGACAGCAGGACGGTATTTTTAAACAACTGATGCAGCCGGCGGGCGCCGTTCATGGTTGAAGCCGGCGCATGCTCATTTGCGGGAGCATACCCACGATAATTATTAACAAACATCAGCTGAAACACGTTTTTAAAAAAATCAATACCCGCCAGTGGATCTTCCAGATAAATTCGCATATCCAGAGTGTTATCCAGGCGATCGGCTAACTTAACATGCACCAGTTGCGGCGATTGACTGGCGCTTTCAAGCAGCCGACCGACATATTGATAGTAGGATTCCCTTCCCGTGCGCGTCAACGCAATGATATGACTCAGCAGCTTGGATTCATCTTCATCAGGCATGCGCTCCAAGAGGCTGTAGAGCCGGCCTTCCATATCCATCCACTGGCTCGCATCGAAATCATTGGAATTGATATCTTCCATAATATCATGAAATAAAACACTCAGCAGACCGACGATATCCAACCGCTTTTGATTGCGCGCAAAAAGGGCCGCCGCCCGCAAGGGGTGCAGCACGGCCATGGGCCCCAGATGCCGTCTTTTCTGCTGGTAGGCACTGAAAAGATATCCCAGGGCGTCCATTACAAAGCCTTTTTTCTCCCGGTCTTTTGAAACATTCCGATCCAGGGTTTTGCCGCCGATGATATACATCATGACGTTATATCGATTTAATGAGGCGGCACTCAGGTTATAGTTGAGCACCGACGATAGTTTTAAAAATTCAGTCAGATCATACTGGGGCATGGGGTCTTCCCTTAGCGGCCATGATATCGTTTTTCATATATTGGCGCTAAATGGTTTGATGGGCAAGACTTTTATTGAAATTCGGTGACTAATTTTTCGACCGATGTGGTGATCTCAGCAATAACGGGGTTTAATTGGGCTTTCTCAAATCCTAAATAACTCAATATTTGCGGGTCAAATTCAGATGAAGATGCCGTATCACCCGACTTAAATCCCGCTTCTTTAGCGGCAATATCCGCCAGGTGAACAATAAATGCCAGCTGGTTATCACCGGATTTCAGCGGATAATGGTGATAGCGTAGGGCCAGCGACTGGGTTTCGGGATAACGCCAAAACCGGGATGCACGCGACATGACCTCGGCATGATCAAATCCTAAAATTTTCTTTTCCGCCTCAAAAAATTTGCACGGCGCTTTTTTTAAATAAGCCTTAAAGGTATTTTTACGCTCTTCAATATAGGGATCGAGTATAATTTTGCCGGCATCATGCAGCAATCCAGCAATAAATGCATCTTCAACCCAATCGCTGTTGATTTTCCCGGCAATAATTTTGGATCCCAGCGCAACGGCCAGCGAATGTCTCCACAGATCGCCGGGGTTTAGTTGGTAACCCTTTAATTTTTTGCTCAAAAGCCGCGAGGAAGCCGCTATCGTAATCAATTCACCCAGGGTTTTTTGTCCCAGCAAGATGGAAGCATGCTGGATCGAGGACACCATGCCGCTTAAACCATAATAGGCGGAATTGGCCAAGGCGAGAACACGTGCGACGATGGCCTGATCATGTTCGATGACACCGGATAATTTCTTGAGGCTCGCGCCGGGGTCATCCATAATTTCGCGTGCCTTTAAAATAATATTGGGCATCGGTGGCAATTCCACCAGACTGCGCAATATTTTGCTTTTCAATGATAAAACATCGGCCTTTTCCTGGGTATCGGCAACCGGCGAAGTCAATCGCGTCGCATGATCGTTCGCAGCGGTCTCAATGCGGGGATGCTGTATGGATTCTGCCGCAAGGTTAAGTTGAATGTGGACGTCGGCTTTGCACAGAGAACATGAGAGTTCCAGGGCGTGTTTCTGGGTCACGATCAAATCGCTGGAAATCGTAGTAATCTTGCGGCAATTTGGGCATTCAATTCTCATAAAAAAAATTATTTAGCAATTCAACGATGACATCAATATGCGACCGCGGGTACAGCAGCCGCAAAAATTAATTTAATGGCTCGACTGGGTTCGAAGAAGCGCAGATATCGCGCATAAACTCAAGATCACTTTTGCTTCTTTGAACCATAAGGGTTTCGACCTCTTTTTTGTGCAGCCCCATCAGGATTTTGTAAGCATTGTATTTGGTCTTGCAAAAGAAAATATCAAACGGCTCTTTTTTCCCCTCATCCCGGTAAATGCGTATCCCGGGAATATCACCTGTTTGAATGTATTCACTTTCAGCATTGATCAGCAAGGGTTCGATATCGCGTTTATTTAGCCAGGGTATACAGGCGCCTTCCATTCCCAGATCCGCATCCATGATGGATCGAATTTTCTCGGTCACACCACCAACAGCAAGAATAATGTCGCCGGTCAGAGAACCGGTAACGCCGTAACGCTGATTGACCGGCTGCTTTATAAAATCAGATATGAGCGCAATATCCATGGCGACGGAGGCGCTGTCACCCTCCACCCCGCCGTGGGCCTGAATATACTCCACGTACATTTCATATCCGACATATGGGGCCCCGATTTTATTCAACACCTTTTTAATGGACGCCCGCACATTTTGGGCAGCCGCCTTGGCGATATCACCGATTTTCCCCGGTGCAACAACTCTGTCGGCTGTGCCCGGATTAATCTGGCAATGAATCGGCAGGGGTTGGCCCAACATCTGGCTGCTGGAATTTGAATGGATGACGGCCAGACCGACAACATAGCCGATGGAATCGGTCATCGAGCTGATATACTTTTTTAAATATTTTTTCTGCTGGCTGAATTCCTGGGAAAGACCGCCTTCCAAGCTTAGATGCTCTTTGAGTGCCCGCTTGACATGTCGTGCTTGAACCAGGGATGAATTTTCAAAAATAGCCTCAAACTCGGCGGATTTGATGACGCCGTTTATCGGCCGCAATATACCACTCAATTTCCCGTCCGAAGCCCGGCATCTGAGCTCTTTTATGATTTCAAGAACAGCGCTTTTATCGAATTCTCGTTCCTGCAACTTAAAATCCGCCGGAAGTGATTTACCGTATATGGTCTCACAGCGCTGCTTGACGCTTTGGTAGCCTTCGGCTACGATGACATCCCCCCAGGAATCGTTAAACTCAGTTCCCAGGTTGACAATTTCCTGTTTAACATATTGCGCGACCTGCTGGATATTCTCGGTTGTCTCCGGCACAGCACTTTCCATGCGGATAATTTCGCCTTTATCTTCGATACGGCTCAGAAAGGCGCCCTCGCCCTCCTTCTGGAGATGCTGCAGGGTGTCATGGTTGCAGCAGGCAACGATGATATTATCTGCTTTAAGATGATTCTCGGAACGGTCTGCAGCACCGCTGCCGGTATTTCGTCCGCCTTCGAGGATATACAGCTTGTTTTGCATAACTTCCAGCAATTCCGCCATGTATCCAACCTTGATCAAGGTTTTTAATTCATCAATATAAATGATGGGTGATTTGGCATGCGCCCCCAGGTAGGCCCGTTTGTGGCAGGGCGTTTCAAGATTGCCGGATTGGTATGGATCATGGCGAAATCCACCCTTCATGTTTCTGGCATCCGGTTCCGAGATTCGCGCCATCATGTCTTTATCTTTGCGGGGATCGTATAAAATATCGGGCACCATATCATACAGATGCTTGACCGCATTACAACGATCTGCAATTGACTCTCTTTGAATTTTTTCCTGTGCACGGTGATTGTTTTCCTGCATATACATGAATATGGCACCCATGCCGGTCAACCCGGCGGCGATAAAGGCGGGCGAATAAAAAATTCCGGCGGTCGCAGCAATAACCGTCGCCCACAGAAGCGCCCTTTTGGCTCTGCGGGCTGATTGGATTTGATCTGAGAGATTGAACTCCTCGACCGCATCTTTGGCCGAGTCAATCGCGCGATTGAAATTATCGAGCAGCGGTTCGATGATGTAAGGCACTTCATAAGCAACGCGCACGTGGTTTTTATCTTTTCCGGGATAGGCAATGATGGCTTCCTGCGGTCGCAAATAATCACCCAGGGATTTTTCCAACACTTCTTTAAACATGTTGGCCAACATGGACTTGCCGGTTCCCGGTCTTCCGACCATCAGAATGTGACCCCTGTTCTGCGCAATTTTCCGAATCGCCCGTTTGGCCTTATCCTGAAAAATAACCCGGTCAATCGGATCTTCAGGGACCCCAATCTGAGCGGTATCCGCAAAAAAATCAAGCCGTTCCTCAAGCGTACGGGGATAATCCAGCAGCTCTTTTATCCATTCGTAATCATTGTCTTTATAGTCACTCATCATGATTGAAACCCTCTATGGAGTCCAGCAGATAAAACTTTCCGGCTTCAGAGGCCCTGATGTGGTTTTGGATTTCGTTATGGACCTGGGGCAATTTTTTCCGAAGCGATTCAAGGGCTCTTAAATCGTGTAGCACTGAAATCAGCGTGGTCATATTTTCTTCAATATCATTGCATTGCGGTATAAAATTAAAAGAAATTCCAATCTGCATATAGTTCAGAGCGGGTCGAATCAAATTCCGCTGGTTTATATCAATTTTATTAACGCTCAAAATATCCCGGTAAATTTTGGGAAACGGTGATTTGGCATAATTCACTTCAAGCTTTTGGTTAAAAAACAGTTTTACGGGTTTCGCCTGGCTTCGGATGCAATTATCAAAAGCCCTTATCAATTTTATATCGTCGGTCAGCGCCTGCTGCAGCAAAAACATATATTTTAGCAGGTCGTCATTATCCAGGCGAAATTCCACCGCGTTATTTGAGTTCAACACACAGCATTGGGGCTTGCCGTTGCGCTCAAAGACCATCAGCCGGTGGTTATGGTCGGGCTTATAGGCGCTAAAATCAAACCCGCGCATCTCAAACAGACCATCGCCGACATAAGCTTTTCGAAGCAGAACACCCACATTTTTGGAGATATAATTCTGCATGTATTTTAATTTTTCTTCAATGTTGCCCTGAAGCTTTAAATAGGTCAGGCTCCCGCCCAGGTCCTTGCAGATTCCGATAACATGCGCGATTTGATGGGCATCGAGCTGAGATAGACGCCGGGTTACAGAATCATAGGCGCGTAAAGACTCATAAATGTCAGATAAATGGTTTTCTAAAGTTTTGTCTTTGAGCGGGGGTATCCATATCTTGCTGTGGGATACGAGCACCTCTGGTGGGATCATATGGCTGTTCCATATGCCACGCAGTCGCCCGGGTAAAAGACGCTTTAATTTTTCGACAATTTTGGTTAAAGTCCGCTGCGGGTAATGGATTTCACAACCGATGAGCCGTTTCTCAACTTCAATGGGGTTTGGATTCAGCAGGTAGAAGGCAATATCAGATATCTGATATTCCCGAACGTTATCATTGATTTTCCCACCGTCAATTTCGCTCAGATCAAATTGGGATTCCCGGCCCTCGGAGATGATCCAGATATCGGTATTTGAACCGGAAACGCTTTGCTGTTCGTTCGGTGCTAGCACCTGACGCTCCCTCTTAAAGTGGTTGTCAAAAAAACGTTCCGGTATTCAAACATTTTTTCTACAACCCTTATGCCGCACTCCCGTATTTCGGAACATTATAATGGAAAGCGGTACAAAAGAATATTAGATAGGCTCTGATACAGATCGATCATCCGATCCGATCATTGATGGTCATCCGCCATCACAAACTGGCCCGCCCTACTGCTCATCGGCGTTAGACGCCAACCTGTTAGAATTAATATCGGTAAAATTTTTAAAGACTTGAAAGTTAATGCCTAAATTTTGCACGCGCGGGAATCGATTTGTCATCAAATTCGAGATCCAGCAGCTACCCCCGCCGGGGACTCGCCTTTATAGGGGTTGTCAAAAAAACGTTCCGATATTGAAACGTTTTTTTCTACAACCCCTCATGCCGCACTTCCGTATCCCGGAACATTATTATGGAAAAGGGTATAAATTGCGGGTATGGCTGACTCCCAAATGTCAAAACAGTGACTCCGGAAAAATTTTCTTAGCAAACGCCAGCGCGCCCGGAAATAAGCGATTTTCTAACATTCCGATATTAATCAGATTTCTTCTGGTTGAGCTTTTAACAGTTTTTGGTACAGATCTTGCTTCAACATCCATAGTCAATATATATAAAAAATTTAGGAGGTTTCGATATGCTTAAAAGATGGGTACTCGCTGCTGTTTTCGGTCTGTTTTTGATTAGTTGCGCCGCCATGCCGACCGGGCCAACCCAGTCCCACGAAGTAGTGGTCAAAGTCCAGGCTGCAGATCCGACTCAGGTGAAAGTCAGCCAGAAGGACAATAATGAGCGGATCAACAAATCTATGGAAGTTCCCAATCAGGAAGGGCACCTTTCACAGCTGTCTTTTATTTCCAAGGACCAGGCCTTTGTTAAGATCTTTTCCGGCCTGTCGGTATCGGATGTCACCCGCCTGTGGAACGATCTTTGCGTTTTGGAAAACAACACCAATATCCGGGATGTCAATTTATTTATTAATTCACCCGGTGGGGACGCTTTTTCAGGGCTGGCGCTGGCCGATCAGATAGAACGCGCCCGGCGAAAGGGATTCCGTATTACCGCCCATGCTTCAGGCATCATCGCCAGCGCGGCGGTACCGGTTTTTGCGGTTTGTAACCAGCGGTTTGCAGCCCCCGGCACCATTTTTATGGTGCACGAAGCGGCTTTGTGGAAATGGCCGGGACGCGAAACCGCATCTGATATCCGCTCTCAAAACGAATTGATGAGCCTTTTGCGCGAGCGCTATATCGGCAAATTGACCGCCAATACCAAATTGGATAAAGGCAAGTGGGAAGAGCTGGAAAAGAAAACAACCTGGTTTAGCGTTGAAAAGGCACTGGATTGGGGGTTGGTTGATAAGATCGAATAGCCAAGGGATGACAGCCTGAAGAAGCCGATCGATGGACTGGAGATGATAAATGCTCGCCCCCATTCAAATGACACGCTTAACGTGCGCTGCACTGCTCGAGCGCCATGGCAGGCTGGTAACATCCGCTGATTGGCAGCGTCTTATTCTTGGAAGCGATAAAGCCGGCAGAAATAAAGGTTTGAAACTGCCGGGCAGCAACAATTTGAACGATTATCGTCGAAACCGTCACACTCCCGAAAACAGTCACGTTTAGAACCCGAAAAGAGACGCCCGGTAATTTTGAAAACGGGCCTCTCTTTTTTTTAGCCGATTTTAGCCGGCTAGTGATGCTGCGGATACTGCTGTAAAAATTGATCCACCAGATAATCGCGGATCCGCTGGCGGGCCTCTTCTGTTAGATCCTCAAATTCAAGGCCCACCTGCAAGGTCCGGTGAACCCGATCCATTTCGCGGGCCCAATCCACCCGCCCGCTGACCCAAAGCGACATCTCAGATACCGCATTATTCGGTTGGGGTATCAGGGTATTGATATCAATACCAATCTTGTGATCAGCAGTGGATAGTGCCTCAAGCAGCGCTTCTTTCCCAAACTGAATTTCCAGACAGAGTCCGCACTGGCTAATATTTTTGGTAGTTGCCGTATAGGTTTCGCTCATCGGATTTTTCAAAATTTTAAATCGCACCGGTAGCGATTTTTCCAGCCGAACATAGCCTCTGCGCTCACTGCCGTTAAATTGTTCTGGTGTCATTTCATTTCTCCCTGTCGCAAAAATATCCGTACCCGAAGTTTCCGGAACCTGTCGGCATAAAAAGCGCTGAGGCGGATCCTTCATCGGCGTTAACGCACCGCGCATTAGCGTAATTTTGATTTCCTAATAATCGGGTTCGACAATAAAATTGTATCGGCTAAAGCCAACGTTCCCCAATTGCATTTTCCATGACGGAAGGCCGGCAATGCAAAGGTGCATTGTGGTGGCAGGATGTCCTCTTAATTAGTTTCCATCCGGAAATGGCCCTTTTTCCGATGAGCTGCGTTCTCCGCGGGTTTTCCGCCTGCAACGTACTTGATGTACGCCTTGGCGAAAACCCTTGTGCGGTCTAGCTCATCGAAAAAACTGCTCATTTCCAAATTGGAAACCAATTAGTGCTATCCTTTGAAACAATATCATTGCGGATGGGCACTAGTTAACTATAGCCAAATTTATGCTAAAAAGCAAACGTGGTTATCTTGTAAATCCCAGTCGTTTACGTCCGATAGTGATCTCACCACGAAGATCACAAAGGCAGGATGAATAAATTGACACCCCCTCTTCGGGTCCTTCGTGCCCTTCGTGGTTGAAAGAGACGAACTTGGGCTTTCTGCATAACCGTAAAAGCAATTTTGGAAGGTCTCATTGTGCGTAGAAAAAACGGACCGCCCGTCGACAGCATCGGTCGCCGGTCATAAAGGTCTATTTTTTGAAGCGCATTTTCATCAGAATAATCGGGTGAGTGGCGGTTTCTGAGCGCAAGGTCTTCTTGACAACGATGATATCAAAATCGGAATGAAAAAATTTAAAAAGATTCTGACCGCCTTTTCTGATCTCCGAAGCGAGAATGATTTCGCCGCCGGGCTTCAGATGGGATCTAAATAGTTGCATCAGCGCATCAAGATACGTTTTTTTATATGCGACTTCAGATGCGACAATCCGATCAAATTGGGTCTTCAGCTGAGGGCGCATCCAGTCCAGGTGTATAATCGGAAGATCCGGACAATTATTACAGTGAGCGTTTGCCCGGGCAAAATTCAAAGCATCCGGATTATATTCCGATAGGGTAATCTGGTGCCCGAAGGTCGCGGCGACGATGCTCACCAAGCCGACTCCGCCGCCGATTTCTAAAAACTGCTTGGCGACATCAACCGGCATATCAGAAAGATAGGCCGACAGCACCCATGAAGCGCGCCAGATTTTCGCCCACATAGGAAAATCATGGAATACATCATGTGGGTTGAGAAAGCGGTACAAGTATTTGGGCAGCAGAAGGCTGAATTTCTTGTCATTAACGACAATATCAGTGGTCTCTGTTTCGTAGGTCTTATAGAATTCTTCGATTGAAAACATCAGAAATGATCTCACGAAGGTTGTAATTTTAAGCTACCAGACGTCTTGGGGGATTGTGAACTTTTCACTAACACAAATAGATGGGCCTGTAAAATCGTCGACCTCTTTACAGGGATTATCCGACCTGCGCAGCCGGCTGGCAACGGTGGCTGAATGGAAAGGTGGCGTCATGACCCACCTTTCATTTGTAAGCGGTGCAAATAAACTTTTAATCTTGTAACCGGTCGTTACGAACCTTATATTTAACGCTGCTCCATCATTTGAACGCAGCTATAAAATCTATCCAGGAGTCCATGCCGTGCAAACCTATTATGTCGATGGTCAATTTGTGGGCGCATCCGAAGCCGTCATTCCGGTTGACGACCTTGCGATTATGAGGGGCTTCGGCGTTTTTGATCTTATGCGCACCTTAAACGGCAAACCGCTGTTTCTGAGACAACACATCCAGCGACTGGAAGACTCCGCCCGCCGCATCGGCATACGGCTGCCATGGACTCAAAAGGAGCTTACCGGCATTGTGCTGGACACATTACATCGTAACGCCTTTAAAGAGTCCAACATCCGAATTGTGGTCACCGGCGGTTCAAGCCCGGACTTTATCACACCCCAGGGAAAGCCCCGTCTGCTGGTTCTGGTCACCCGCGCGCCCAGCTTGCCCGAAGCGTGGTATACCGACGGGGTAAAGATCATCACATTTTTCTCAGAGCGAAGCATACCCGGCGCCAAAAGCATCGATTATGTGGCCGCCACCATCGCCCTCAAACAGGCGCGTGATCAAGGCGCCATTGAGGCCGTCTATGTGGATCACACGGGGCACGTGCTTGAAGGTACCACGAGTAATATTTTTTCACTGATCAACGGCACGCTGATCACACCCGGCACGGGAATCTTAAGCGGTATCACCCGCAAGGCTGTTTTGGACCTGGCCGCAAAAATACTTCCCGTCGATATCCGCGACCTGAATCTGGGTGAGCTGACGTCAGCAAATGAAGTGTTTATTACCGGAACAAACAAGATGATCGTTCCGGTTGTTCAGGTGGATCGCAGCTCAATTGGCAGCGGCCGCCCGGGTCAAACCACACAAACACTGATGCAGGCCCTCAGCGAACAAATCGACGACTACTATGAAAAACAAAACGAGTAAAATAATGAATTTTTAAGATAAAGCAAATTCATCTTTGCTTGGTTGCAAACCTCTGGTATAACCTAAATCTTGCATGAAAATGAATGCGAAGTTAAGCAAATTAAAAAATGTAAAAAATTACCGATCAAGTACGATGGATGAAAATCATTTTAGCGCATTCATTTTCCCCGATGGGCGAGCCGCAGGCTTCCATCTGCTGCGTTATTAAGGCCGAGGCATAGGTTAACTATCGCCTCGACCTTAAGTGCCTTGCATATGAAAGCCTCCAACTCGTGCAAGACTCAGGTATTATCTAAATCTTGCATGAAAATGAATGCGAAGTTAAGCAAATTAAAAAATGTAAAAATACAAGGAGGCGTTGTATGTCGAGTCATGACATCTACGATTTGGTTATTATTGGCGGCGGCCCGGGTGGTTTGACAGCCGGCATTTATGCCATGCGGGCAGCACTAAAAACGGCTCTCATCGAAATGGGGGTGCCTGGTGGTCAAATGAACAACTCCGATTCGGTGGAAAATTGGCCCGGTGATGAGCACATCGGCGGTTCCGAGCTGGGCATGAAATTTCATCAGCATGCCCAATCTTACGGCTTGGAGATAATCTCACAGGAAGTTGCGGAACTCGAGCCCGGTCTCGAGGTTCACACCGTTAAGCTTGCCGGCGGCGATCAATTGAGCGCCCATGCAATTATTCTGGCAACCGGCGGCAGCCCGCGCAAACTTGATATCCCCGGTGAAGAAGAACATTACGGCAAAGGCGTTTCTTACTGTGCGGTGTGCGACGGTTTTTTCTTCAGAGACAAAACCGTTGTGGTGGTCGGTGGCGGCGACACTGCCGCAGAAGAATCCCTCTACCTGGCCAAATTGGCCAAACAGGTCTATCTGGTCCACCGCCGGGACGCGTTGAGAGCCGGTGCGCTTTTACAGCAACGCGTCAAAGCCGAATGTAAAATCGAAATCCTGTGGAACTCGGTGGTGACTGAAATCAAGGCGAACGACAGCGGTGTTTACGCCGTGGATTTACAAAACACACAAACCGCTGAGAAAAAAGAGCTGGCGGCCGACGGGGTGTTTATTTATATCGGTTTTGAACCCAACAATAAACTGGTACCGGCCGGAACAAAGATGAATGCCGACGGTTTAGTGGTCACCGATGAAAAATGCGAAACCAATGCTCCCGGAATTTATGTCATCGGAGACCTCAGAGAAAAAGCCTATCGCCAGATTGTCATATCGGCATCCGATGGCGCCACGGCTGCGCTGGCAGCTGCCCACTATGTGGAAACGCGAAAGTCAGCAGAAGCTTGCGAATTGCCCGAAGCGCTGCAAACAGAAGCCTCGTAGTGTAGATTGACATGTCCGGCATCATACGTTTTTTAGTGAAATTTGTGATTTTAGCGGTCATGCTGTTGGGCTTGCCGCTGCTTGGCATATGGATGGCCGGATACCCTGTTTCCGATTATCTGGAATTTCCCCCCCAGACCCGTTATGTGCGTCATGCACCCTTTTCCGGGTTGGCATTTGTCATCCAAGGCTTTCTCATCGCCGCTTGCACGGCACCACTTATCATTCGCGCTTTTAAACCACACCCCAAAATTGCATCGAAAATCCGACGGTCTTCAGAACCGTTTCCCCCGTGGGGATGGCTCGGCCTGATGCTTGGAATTGCGGCCTGGATTCTGGCATGGACACGTTTCGGCTGGTTCACTGCGCTCCAGCCGCACACCTTTACGCCCCTGTGGATTGCGTTTATTATTGTTATTAACGGTTTTTGTTTTCGGCAGACCGGATATTGCATGTTGCTTTGTCGACCGGTTTTTTTTCTGCTGCTTTTCCCGATCAGTGCTGCATTCTGGTGGTTCTTCGAATTTTTGAACCGTTTTGTTCAAAACTGGTACTATATCGGACCCGAATTTAGCGCATGGGAATATTTTTGGTACGCCACCCTGCCTTTTGCGACGGTGTTGCCGGCGGTTTTGGGCCTGCGCGACTGGCTGATGTCAACCCGCCGACTTCAGCAAAGATTTGATCATTTCAAGCCGCTGCAGTTGCGGTCTCCTAAAATCCTTGCGGCCCTGATGCTGACACTATCCGCCGGCGGGCTGGCCGGTATCGGCGTCTGGCCAAACATCCTATTCCCGCTGCTCTGGGTCGCGCCATTGCTGATTATCCTATCCCTTCAAACCTTGATGGGCGAACGACATCTTTTATCCGATCTGGCTGTGGGAAATTGGACCCCGTTGATCGCAGCCGCTATCGCAGCGCTGATGTGCGGGGTGTTTTGGGAAATGTGGAATGTTTTCAGCCTGGCCAAATGGAAATACAGTATTCCCCTGGTGCACCGCTATCAGATATTTGAGATGCCGCTGCTGGGATATGCCGGTTATCTTCCTTTTGGTCTCCAATGTGCGGTTGTCGGCAGCTTGCTGGAAGGCGTAGTGCCGGCTGCCGGGCCGCAAGCGGACGGGTTCTGATATTATGGCAACTGGCTTCTGGCCTACAGATTAATCGGGCGCCGCCGTCCCAGAAACAATTTACAACACTAACGCCGGTCATGTCATCCGGATTGCCCGCGGCGGATTAGGCCCGTTTAAAAATGAAACATTGAACGCAACCACGATAAATATAGCATTTATACTTGCCATGCCGCTACATATTGTGTATCGCAGAACAACGTGGTAGCATAGTAAGGAGCGCCTGGGGTCACCGACCACCCGCAGAGCGGGTGGCCTGGACGATGCGGGTGCAACCGGATGCAAAGCACCCGGTTTAAAAACACCAATTCACGACCATCAATATAAACATTTGGGATTCAAAAGCAGCGGCACCAAAATTTAAAAAATAAATCGCCGCGGTTGTTTATGTTTAAATCGGTATTAGGATCTGAATCTGCTCTGTTCATCAGCAACCAGGTTCAAGCGCTGAGGCGGACTTAGTTTTGGCATGTTTTTTTCGGTCGACTTCTGAGAAAAGGTTGTTCGGGTATTAGGCATATGCACAAGAACATCGGATTTATTTCAACACGACTTGCAGGCACGGACGGCGTTTCCCTTGAATCCAGTAAATGGGCGGACGTTCTGCAGCAAAGCGGTCACAAATGCTATTGGTTTGCGGGTGCTCTGGACCGCAAGCCGGAATATAGCTTTAATGTTCCCGAGGCCCATTTCAAAACCGAGCAGAACCAGTGGATCAATCAACGGGTCTTCGGTCAAAAGGGCCGCAAACAGCCGGTTACGCAAATTATTCATGATTTGCGCTCCCATTTGAAATTTAAGCTGCACGAATTCATCAAGAAATTTAAAATAGACCTGTTGATCGCTGAAAATGCGTTGACGATACCGCTGCATGTGCCCCTGGGGTTGGCCATTACCGAAACCGTTGCAGAGACTCAGCTGCCGACCATCGCGCACCATCATGATTTTTACTGGGAGCGGGTCCGCTTTTCGGTCAATGCCGTCGGTGATTATATTCAAATGGCATTTCCGCCCCATCTGAGTAATATTCGACATGTTGTCATAAATTCAGCCGCCCAGGAGCAATTGGCCCTGCGGACCGGCATTGCCTCAACGATTATTCCCAATGTTCTGGATTTTGAAAATCCGCCCAAAGTAAGTAAAAAGCGAACCAGCGTCTTTCGCCAATCCATCGGTTTGGAATCCGATGATCGCATAATTTTGCAGCCCACCCGTATTATTCAGCGCAAAGGAATTGAGTTTGCGATTGAATTGGTCAAGGAACTCAAAAATGTCCAAAATAAACTGGTCATATCCCATGAAGCCGGCGATGAAGGCTTTGAATATGCGGAGTGGTTAAAAGAATATGCGGGCGAACATAATGTGGATTTACGCCTGGTCTCGATTCAGGTATCCGACCCGTGGTCTGAAAATGGCCATAACGGCGCCAAATATACGCTGTGGGATGTTTACCCTTACGCTGATTTCATTACCTACCCCAGCCTGTACGAGGGGTTCGGCAATGCCTTTTTAGAGGCCATTTACTTCAAAAAACCGATTCTGATCAATCGCTATTCCACTTTTGTACGGGATATTGAGCCTTTAGGATTCGATCTGGTAGTGATGGATGGCTTCCTTTCCAAACATACGGTTAAAAATGTGGTGGACATTCTGGTTTCCGCGAAACGCAGAAGAAAAATGGTCAACAGCAATTATGCGATCGCCTCCCGCCACTATTCCTATAAGGTGCTGCGAAACCAGCTTTCAGCCATTTTGCAAAGTTTTTTCGGCGACGACATCGGGCAACTCACCGCCCAACTGCGTCCGGCAAAATCCAAAGGGTATCTGTATATCAATTCACACCAGGTCATGTACAAACATATCGACAGCCAGCGCTACGGGCCAGGTGCCAAATAACAGATTTCGCACGTAACGGCACTGTGGCGGCCCCCATTTTTTGGCCAAGGCCTCTTAGCGCTCGGGTTCCAAAATGAGCCGGGTGGTTGAATCGGCCCATTTCATTCTTAACTTATCCCTAAGCTGAGTGATTGCCGAGGTCGCAGATCCGCCTTTGGAGGACCGCAGATCCGCCTTTGGAGGACCGCAGATCCGCCTTTGGAGGACCGAAGATCCGCCTTTGGAGGACCGTAGATCCGCCTCTGGTGAGTTGCCGTAGATACAAGGAAGATGGTCTTCCGCCATAGTTGCCTGTGCGGGACGGCATCTGATCCGCCGCAGGCGGAGTAAGATCGGCAATTCCAAGATGCCGGGTCGTAGCTCAAAGGGTAAACGATGCCGTTCACAACCGTTCGCGGATTAAAGGGAAAAGTTTATGTGCCCGACCCGCCAGAGGAAGGGACTCGCAAGCATTTCTGCAAGGACTGCTATTCATGCCAGTTATGCAGTGATGATCGCTGCAGAGTCTGTCGCGGCGGTCAAAAAACCTGCAGCTGTGAGAAATTAGCCCAAAATTAATCTGACAGTCTCAAACAGCGTTTTAGTTAGTGCTGTTCTGCATATTCCGATCCATTCGTTTTGCGTTAACATAAGGAGTGAAATCATGAATCGCTTAAGCTGCTATTTTGAGAGAATTTCTGATTTTGCGGTGGGCCTGTTCCTGCTTTTCCTTGGTTTAGCCCTCACCGTTGTCAGTTTTACGATAATTCCGGTCATTGGATTGGTTGTCGCTATTCCGGTCCTGGTTCTGGCCATTTCGTTTTTGGGTGCGAAAAGAAGCAAAGAATGCGCACTGATTGCCCAGGGAACAAAAAAAATATTTTCTGCCAAACCCGTAAAATAATGCATCCTGTTTCTGTTGCAACGGACTGCCTGCAGCCAACCGTAACCGCATAAACCGTATGTTTTTTAGCCAGGACTTGTCGGCCGGTGTCATTCAAACATGCAAATCCCCCGGCAAAACGCCCGATCCCTATCGGGCGTTTTAATTTGGATTGGCGTGGCAAAAACAGTGGCTGCAAGGGTGTGATCGGCGGGACCAAATTTGGCAAAAGGTTTTTACCCTTGACCGGCAATGCCGGATCGCATATCGTATATTTACGATAAACCTGTGTTCGACGATTAAAATGAGCCAAAAAAATTCGCAACATAACAGTTGCTGTGAAAAACCGTCCCACGAACCGGTGGGAATACAGACCGCTGCCAGGCCAATAACCGATGTTGCTCAACAAAATGAGGTGTGCTGCGGGTCTCCACCGGGACCTGAAAGCAGCCGCTATGAAAAACCGGGATACGCCCTGCTCGACTTCGTGGAAGCGTTTGTCCAGACACCGGCCGGCCCGGTGCCGCGCGTCAAGACTGACCTGCAGTGGCGAGACCATGCCGGCACGATCAGGGCGCGGCTGGGAATCAATCGGGCGCAACATAAAATTGCGCCGGGACTGTATTGCGTCGGCAAGCCGGATGCTCAGGCGCCGGTACTGGTTACGGCTAACTATAAATTGACGTTTGACGCCCTGCGCACAGAACTCAAGGCCGTCAGCGCCTGGGTATTGGTGCTGGACACGCGCGGGATCAATGTGTGGTGCGCAGCCGGCAAAAACCTGTTTTCAACCACAGAGTTGATTGACCGGGTCAATCGTACGGATCTGAAAAAAGTGGTATCCCACAACCGGCTGATTTTGCCACAACTGGCAGCCACCGGCGTTGCGGCTCATCATGTTAAAAAAGCAATCGGCTTCAAGGTAATTTACGGGCCGGTGCGCACCCTCGACATCCCAAAATTCCTGGCCAACGGATTTACATCTGAACCTTCCATGCGCAAAGTCACCTTCAGCACGCTTGAGCGCGTGATTCTCATTCCGGTGGAACTGGCCCATTTGCCGAAACCCTCTTTTTGGGTTCTTCTGGCCGCTTTTGTGATCTCCGGAATCGGGATACAGGTTTTTTCCTTTTCCGCCGCTTGGGTGCGGGGGATGATGCTGGCGGTCGCTTATGCCGTCGGCATTCTGGCCGGCGCCATTGTCACACCGACGCTGTTGCCCTGGATTCCGGGAAAATCCTTTGCGGTCAAAGGGGCCATCATCGGGCTTATAGGCGGTGCGGCAATTGTGGTGCTGTTTCAAAGCAATTTGCAGTTTTGGGGTGCCCTGGCGCTGATGCTGTGCACAACCGCTGTGGGTTCTTACCTGGCAATGAACTTTACCGGATCTACCCCGTTTACGTCGCCCTCAGGAGTGGAGAAAGAAATGCGCAAAGCCATACCGCTTCAGGCATTGGCACTGATAGTGGCGCTGGTCGCCTGGGTCGGTGCGGCATTCGCTGGTTAGATATCACCGCCGCAAACGAGAACGAGGACGAGGACGATCCATATAGAATTTTAAATCCTATTCGCCCTCGTTCTCGTCCTTGATAATCAAAATTGGGATTTGCACCTTATGGAAAATTTTAGATATCTACCCGGAGTAACCACCTTGACATTGAACCGAAAGGCCTGTGTCGGTTGCGGTATGTGTGAAGTCGTATGCCCGCACGGGATATTTTCAATGCACGACAATAAAGCGCGTATCGATGATTTAGACGGCTGCATGGAATGTGGTGCCTGCGCGAAAAACTGCCCCGCCGATGCCATCGGTGTGACACCGGGGGTGGGCTGTGCCTCCTATATTATTCAGACCTGGATAAAGGGCAAGAACGTGGCAGCGTGCGGTAGTGAAAAATGTTGCTAGAAGCCATTTCAAAACCCCGTTTCAGCCGGTTTGCGGCTTTTGTAAAGCCCGCAAAATTAGCTCCAAAGAGGTTTTGGAATGGTTTTTAATCAATCAAGTTGAATACCCCCCTGTCTACTTTTCGGATAGCCGATCCCAGATAGCTTTGGCTTGTGCCGCCTGGCGTCCCTCGCCCGAATCCGAATTCTCGTCGGATCTCGTGGGATAACCCCGCAAGCGCGCGATGCGCTCCGCCAACGGCGGGTGCGTTGAAAATAAGCTCATCATGCTTCTGCCCGACAGCGGATTTACAATAAACATATGCGCGGTGGATGGGTTGGCATTCAGCGGTATTCTTTTTGAATATTGACCCAGCTTTTCTAGTGCGTTGGCCAGCCCCTCCGGACTTCCCGCAAAACGCGCACCGGTCGAATCCGCCAGATATTCGCGCGATCGCGATATGGCCATCTGAATAATCATGGCCGCAAACGGCGCCATTATCGACATGGCAATTAATCCAATCGCGCCGCCGCCCCGGTCGCTATCGCCGCCCCTTCCGCCAAATAGTGCCGAGAAGCGGGCTATGTTCGCCAGAACCATGATGGCACCGGCCATGGTGGCGGCAATGCTGCCGATTAAAATGTCGCGATTTTTGACATGCGCCAATTCATGCGCCAGCACGCCCTTGACCTCATCATGATCCATTATGTTCAGCAGCCCTTCGGTGACCGCCACAACGGCATGCTCCGGGTTGCGGCCGGTGGCAAAGGCATTTGGTGCTTCCTTGGGGATGACAAATACCTTCGGCATGGGAAGTTCCGCGTTGCCGGTCAAAGTTTTGACCATCTCAAAAACCTCCGGCGCCTGCTGGGGGCTGACCTCCCGGGCACGGTACATTTTTAAAACGATTTTATCCGAAAACCAGTAACTGAAAAAATTCATGCCGGCAGCGATCAAAAGTGCTATGATCATCCCTTGCTGACCGCCGAAATATTTCCCGATCCAAATGATCAAGGCGGTCATCACTGCCAATAAGATCGTGGTTCTTATCCGATTCCCCATCGTTATCTGCTCCTTTCGACTCCTTCAGTTTTACCGGCCGTCTTTTGCGAATGGTCGGATCGTCCTGACATCTAACCGGTGGTGTTTGAGTGTTGCCAAATTTCCCTGTCAGAATATAAAACGGCGGTTAAAATTTGCAAGCACCCGGGTTAGAATTTGACAACCACTATAACGCCCGTATCGGGCAGGATATATAAAACGGCTGCATCCCGTGCTTCATTGTATTCGTTACCGTCTTTTTCTTGACGCTCTAGCCTGAATTATTCATAAGAGTGAATCCGCAATAACTAAATGAAATTTAAAAAAATAATTGTTCTTTTGCGAAAATATTTGTTGTTTGCCTTATGGTTATATGCTACAGGCTGAGCTGTTCTTGGAGGAGAACCTTTGCAAGCCGTCGTATCAACCAAATATATCCATCGTCTGCAGCCGGTTAGCCGCCCCCTGACCGAAAATGCGGGATAAATACAACGCGTTTGTGCTGCATATGCGGATTTACTTAGGTGAGCAGAATGGAGAAAGTGGACACCGCAAAAAAGAGGCTGAGGCTCATTGAGTCAGTTACCGAATCCGTCGACTCACAAAGCACCCAACCGAAGAAACGATCAGATGCTGATACGCAAATCAGCCCAGCCGAAAAAAAGGTACTCTACGCAGTATCTCGCAGAAGCGCGGAAAATCAGGGGTCGACAGAAGCGGTCAGCGTTTCCAAAACGCAGCTGATCAATAAAATTAACTTCATCAACTTTCAAGACAACACCCTCCTGATCAATTTTAAGCACCGCAAGTATCAATCACCCCTTACCCTATTGGCCGAACCCCAAACGTGTCTGGGAGATAACCTGAATTGTTCATGGGCGGAACCAAAAAAGATACTGAGCGAATTGTCGCTTTATGAATTTCAAGATCTTTTGATCCCGGACGGTCAGAAATTGATCCGCGCGGAACCGAGACTCGTTCGCATGGATGCAGAGACCATCAGCTTTCGATTACCTGAAAATGGTTACGAAGTCAGTTCGCGCACGATGATGCGCCATGTTTGTAAAAATATAACCGCTCAGTTAATTCAAAACAGCTCTTTTTTTTCCGGGAGCCTTGTGGATTTTAACGCCTGCTCCCTAAAAACAGAGCTGACGGCCGAACCGCCTCAAACCCTTGATTGGATTAACCCTGCATCTCCGGTAAATCTTATTTTATCAGACGCAGCCGGGACCCACTACACCGGTGAATGTAAAATCATTCGCCAGACAACCCATCAGAATACTGGCACTTACATTTTACGACCCCTGCGCTTTGAAATTCAAAGATTCAAGCACAAAGAATTTCGCAGCCACCGTTATAAAATAACCCCCTCACCCAATATTCGTTTCAGACATCCATTCATTAAACGTATTTTTGATCTGAAAGTTATCGATTTGTCCGGATCCGGCTTTTCAGTGGAGGAAGATGCGGGCAACGCCGTGCTTTTACCGGGTATGATTCTGCCGCAAATCGAATTGAACTTTGCCAACAGCTTTCCGTTTCAGTGCAAAGCCCAGGTCGTTTATCGCAGGGAGCTCGACGCGGGTCAGGCCGGCAAAAAGATAAAATGCGGTCTGGCGCTGCTGGATATGGATATTCATGATCATGTCAAGCTGGTTGCCATGCTTCATCAGGCCAAAAACCAAAATTCATATATCTGCAACAATGTCAATCAGAGTGAATTGTGGAATTTTTTCTTTGATACCGGTTTCATTTATCCGAACAAATACGCCTTTATCCAGAAGAATAAAGATAAAATCAAAAAAACTTATGAACGCCTGTACAGCAACAATCCACATATCGCGCGCCATTTTATCTATCGGGATAACGGGCGCATTTTAGGCCATATGGCCATGATTCGGTTTTACGAAAACACATGGATGGTACATCATCATGCCGCCAGAAAATCATCCGGCAAAAAAGCCGGGCTCATAGTACTCGATCAGGTCGGGCGCATGATCAATGATTCGCACCGAATTTATTCGATTCATATGGATTACATCATCGCCTATTACCGATCCGACAACAAATTCCCGAGCCGGATATTTGGCAGTGCGGCCAAAAGTATAAATGATCCCAAAGGATGTTCAGTTGACACCTTTGCGTATTATCACCATCGGAATACAACAGCCGGTCACCGGCCGGATTTGCCGCCGGAATGGCACCTTGCGCCGACACAACCTGAAGACCTTGAGGAACTTGGAAGGTACTATGAATACGTGGCCGGAGGTCTTATGCTGGACGCCCTGGATCTGACTGCGGATAAATTCAGCCACGACCATCTGTCCACGCTATATCATCAGGCAGGTCTCAGGCGGGAACGGCATTTTTATTCCTTGAAAAAAAATGGCCGCTTAAAAGCACTCGTTACAGCCGTATTATCCGATTCAGGGTTAAATCTTTCCGATTTGACGAACTGCCTAAAAGTGTTTGTGGTGGACAGCCAGGAGCTGACAGCGGATATTATCAAGGTAATGCTTTCTTCATTGGCGGAGAAATTCCAACAACGCGAAATCACGGTTCTGCTTTACCCGGTCGCCTTTGCTGATGACCAGGCCATTGCCTATGAGAAGCTTTATAATCTGTGGGCATTAAGCATGCAGAGCACCGATGAATACTTCAGGTATCTCAATCGGCTGCTCCGATTTATTTAGGGGGAAATTTCTTTCGTTTCAGGACCTGGGTTTACGCCCCCGGCACGAGACGAGGGGCGTATAGCTGAATCTTCTCCGATCCGTAAAATACTCAATAAATTCTTTAAAAAAACCTTCATATCCATCTGGATAATCTTCGAACTGACACCCCGAATTCTTCGCTGCAATTTCCAATTTTTGGGTCCAGTTAAATTTATCGATTTCTTTTAATTTACCGTAAATCAGGTTGTGCGGGGCAACATCGACTAAAATCTCCTGATAATTCAGATCGTAAAGATAAGAATACAATTTTATTCCAACGTAAGGGTCGAAATTAAATTCAGTCTCCATCATCTGCATGAGTTGGATCAAATACTTTTCGAGCCGCTCAGAGAGGCCGAAATGACGGAGACAGTTGCTGTCCAGATCAATAAGGCATAAAATGCCGCCGGGTTTAAGGACCTTGGAAATATTTTTTACGATCTCAAAGCTATCTTTACGGTAGTACTCAAGTATAAACCGCATCCAGATAAAATCGAACATCCCCAGATCATTTAGCGGTTTGCGGATATCGGCACATACATACTCAATTCGCTCATGGCGATAATGGTTTTCAGCATAATCCAGCCGTTGCCGCGCTATATCTACCCCAACGGTTGAGCCCGTCGACCCAACGATTTCGTTGAGGTGAAAAGTGGTTTTTCCGGAGCCGCAGCCTAAGTCCGCAACGCGCATACCCGTTTTAAGTCCGGCCCAACGCGCCTGTTTCTTAACCACTTCAGGGTCCGTTTTCAAATCAAGACGGACCGACTCTTCATCGCCTTCCATCAAATAATTGCTCTGATTCATAATTTGGCTTCCTCAACCTCAAATTCTATCAAGAAAACAAACGGGAACTGCATCAATTCCAGGATACCGATTCACAGGCATGTACTTTTTAAAACAACAGCCAAAAATGTCAACACTTGCTGCCCATTGCCAGACGATACACTTTTTTAGTGAAAAAAGCGATCCCCAAAATAAGCAATTTTGCTTCCAGTCTGACCGTTGCCGCTTTCCGCACTATGGAAATGCAAGATCGAATTTTAGGGCTGCGCGGGCTGAGTTAAATACCCCAGACTTAGGGGATTTACCCCTTATTGGGCACCGGGTCGCGTGTCAACCAAACAATCTTCCAATTAAAATTAAAAAGAATTTTAGAACGTTATCCAGCTCCTTAACTCTTATGAACGACTGGCACAAAAAATGAATTAATAACAAACAGGTGGTGAGTTAAATGAGATTGCCGTATCAAAGGGCGTGCAGATCAGGCCGGGCCTGTCTGAGTACTTCGCCACTTTTATTGACACCACCGCATACGGTGAGTAGATTAACTCATCACAGCATTGTTCCTTATAAAAAGGAGGAAGATAATGAACAAAGCGCTCAAGTGGGGATTGATCATATGTGTCGGGCTGGTAGTGCTTGTGATTGCCACATTACTGATTGCGCCGGCATTTATTGATATTCAGGATTACAAACCCGAAGTGGAAAAGCTTATTTCCGATAAAACAGGCAGACCATTTACGGTCGGGGACGACCTGAGTTTGTCTCTTTTTCCGTGGGCCGGTGTTTCCTTTTCCGATTTACACCTGGGAAATACTTCCGGTTTTGCAGAAAAGGACTTTGTCAATGTCAAATCCTTTGAGGTCAGAGTAAAGCTGTTGCCGCTTCTCTCCAAAGACATTCAGGTCAAGCGTTTTATCATAAATGAGCCCTACATTACCCTGGTGAAAAACAAAGACGGGCGTGTCAACTGGGCTCAGCCGGATGCTGCCAAAGATAAATCAGCGACCGAAAAAAAGAAAAAAGCCCCCGAACCGTCGACCGCCGAAGCCGGTCTACCCATTAAGGACCTGACAGTTGGTGAGTTTTTATTGAAGAATGGTTCGATTATCTGGATTGATCACAGCACCAAAACCCGCAAGGAAATAACAGACGTTAATCTGAACCTGCAGGACGTTTCTTTGGAGCGACCGATCAAGCTTTCTTTTGCAGCGCAACTTGATAAGCAGCCGGTATCGGTGGCGGGAACCATCGGACCGGTCGGCAAAGATTTCAAGCAAGCAAACATACCGCTGGATCTGGATATTAACGCGTTCAAGGAGCTTATCTTACGGTTAAAGGGCAATTTGATGAATCCGGGATCAAAACCCGGATTCGATCTGGCCGTCGAAATCAAACCGTTTTCCCCCCGCCAGCTGGTCGCCGCACTGGGGCAGCCGTTTCCCGTAGCCACTTCAGACCCAAAGGCATTGGATCGGGTCGCGCTCAAGGCGAATCTCAAAGGAGATGCCGCCAGGGTTACCGTATCCGACGGAATTCTGAACCTCGACGAATCAACGCTGAATTTTTCGCTCAAGGCTTCTGATTTTTCGAAACCCAATCTGGTATTTGATTTGAATTTAGACCAGATCAATCTGGATCGTTACCTTCCGCCGAAATCAGAGCAGCAGGCCGCACCCGCTGAAAAATCGGCCCCCAAAAAAGCCACCGATTATGAACCCCTGCGAAAATTAATTCTGGATGGCCGCATTAAAATCGGCCAGCTGGTAGCCAGCAGGGCCAAAATCAAAGATCTGCTCGTTCAGGTCAAAGCCAAAAATGGCATTTTCAATCTTGATCCGTTACAACTGGCGATGTATCAGGGTAATGTAAGCGGCAACGGCAATTTGAATGTCCAGACCAATACCCCCAAAAGCGGCATAAAAATGAACGTGGCAAACGTTCAGGTCGGTCCGTTGCTCAGAGATGTTTTGGAAAAAGATATTCTGGAAGGCGTCACCCAGGCCCAGCTCCAGCTGACCATGTCCGGCGATAACGCGGACACGATAAAGCAAACCTTAAACGGTGACGGCCAGCTGCAATTTAACGACGGCGCCATCGTGGGCATTGATCTGGCCGGCATGGTTCGCAACGCCAAAGCCGCTTTTGGTCTGGCACAAAAATCTTCCGAGCGGCCGCGCACCGACTTTGCTGAACTCAGTGCGCCCTTCAGCATTAAAAATGGGCTCTTCAACACACCGCAAACAAGCCTAAAATCACCGTTGATTCGGGTCATTGCAGCCGGCGATGCCAACCTGGTAACAGAAGCCTTGGATTTTCGGGTGGAGCCCAAAGTGGTCGGCACCATCAAGGGCCAGGGCGACAGCGCGGATCGTTCGGGGCTCATGGTTCCGGTGCTGGTTTCCGGAACATTTGCAAAACCTCAGTTTCGACCGGACCTTGCCGGTGTAGCCAAAAAGCAGCTGCAGGAGACGCTGATGGGGTCCGAAAAACCCGAAGAATTGCTGGACAAAAAAAAGCTTGAGGAGAAAGGCAAGGGGCTCCTGAAAGGAATACTCAACCAATAATGAAAACTTTCAAATTATGTAAAGGTGTCATCGTTGCGGCCTTTATACTGATTTACATTTCCGGCTGTGCCGGTGTGGGCAAGCGCCTGGAGCCGCCGCGAGTCAAACTGGCCAATATTCGCCCGGAATCGTTCAACGTCCTTGAAACGGTCTTTGAGGTTCAGTTGCGGGTGTTTAACACCAATGATACCGCCTTACATATCAGGGGTGTCGAGAGTGAACTTGAAATTAACGGCAAGGCATTTGCCTTCGGTGTCTCGGAATCCGATGTTGAGGTTCCGGCTTATGGCACCGCGCTCTTGCCGCTGCGCGTATATTCATCGGTATTCGATATTATAAAGAGCGCCGTCGATTTACACAACCAGGATCAACTGCGTTATCATATCGAGGGCAAGCTGCGCCTGGGGTCCGGTACATTTCCCGGTGTGCTGCCCTTTGAGTCGGAAGGCAACATCTCCCTGCCGGACATACCCGAATTACGGGAACGCCGAGCGCCTTCTGAGTAGAGTCGCCGCCCAAAAACGATTAGCGTTCACTGCAGACCATTCCAATCCCCGTTTCAGCCGATTACCGGCTTTTGTAAAACGCTGAGTTTGCTGCGCTAATCCGCCTTGCTTTATTTAGCTGAAGGGAACCATGGCTGCCAGACTATCCGCCTACCCCGAAAACACCCGCATCACGCACCGGTTCTGGATCTGGTTTACCCAAGATTTTTTAGGGATTTTCCGTGAAATGCGCTGGAGTTATTTGCCGCCATTGATGGTCTATCTGGCAGCCGGCATATCCGGATTCACCGGTATCATCGAATCTTTTTTTGTCAAAGAGCAATTGGGATTATCGGCTGCATTTCTGGCAGGCCTGGCCTTCTGGGCCGGCTTGCCGTGGGCCTTAAAGATGCCACTGGGGCATCTGGTCGATCTGTTCTGGCGCCGCAAAGCCGGTTTTGTCTATTTCGGAGCAACCCTGATGGCGCTCAGCTTGCTGATCATGGTGGGATTGACCGGCCATACCCAGTGGATGGCATCATTTTTACCGGTCGACATCTGGTACATCATTGCGGTACTGCTGTCGCCGGTGGGTTTCGTCCTGCAGGACGTTGTGGCGGACGCCATGACCGTTGAAGCCGTGCCCGCAGTCGATGAAACGGGTTCTCCCATAGCGGATGAAAAACTGCAGCGCATGCATGTCACCATGCAGACCCTGGGGCGCATGGCGATCATTGGCGGCAGCGCCCTGGTGGCCGGACTGGGCGGCTGGCTGGCAAACATCCTCTCTTACGAGATTATGTACAAGTGGTCTCTGGTCATACCCCTCATATCTGTCATGGGGGTCACCCTGGGCAGCTGGACGACCCGGCGTCGCCGTCAGCAGCTGCGGCAAGAAGGCTTCTCGGCAGTGAAAATCGATAAAATGTTGCAGACCCACGACGCCCGCACCCCTCCCAACTGGTATATTCTGGGCGGCAGCGGGATATTTGTGATCATGACATTGCTGCTGGGGCTATCGGATCTGCCGTTAAAAAAGGAAATCATCTTTGCGGGTTCCCTGGGTATCATCGGATATCTGATCCACCAGCTGGTGCGGGACATGGACCCTGTCAAGCGTCATGAAATCATCGGCATTGCCGTTATCATTTTTGTCTTCCGGGCCATTCCTTCGTTTGGTCCCGGCGCCAGCTGGTGGCAAATCGACGTATTGGGCTTTGATGAGGCTTTTTTCGGCACCTTGCGCCAGATCGCCTCTTTGCTGGCCATCGCCGGCATGTTCGCCCTGCGCAGCTGGATGGGACGTCACCCGGTGCCGTATCTTGTCGTCTTTTTAGCGGTCTACAACACCATTATGATTCTGCCGTTTATCGGAATGTACTTTGGTTTGCATGTCTGGACCGAGGCCCATTTCGGCTTTGGCGCGCGCACCATCGCCATCATCGATACCATGGCCGATTCGCCGTTGGGTCAGGTGGCCATGATTCCCATGCTGGCGTGGATCGCCAAGGAAGCGCCGCGGGATAAAAAAGCCACCTATTTTGCCGTTATGGCGGCCTTTACCAATCTGGCCCTCTCCGCCAGCAGCCTCGGCACCAATTATTTAAACAAAATCTTTACCATCCCGCGGGGTCAGTACGAAGAGTTGGGAACCTTGATGATAACGGTCACCGCCATGGGTCTTGTCCTGCCGATTATCACCGTACTCATATTCAACAATCCGTTCCGCCGGCAAATATCGCCGACCGATGCAGCCCCTGAAATTGACGCCGAATCCGCAAAACCGGCTGCAAAAATCTGAACCGGTTGCAACCCCACCGCTAACAATAAATCCAATTTTTATTTGCTTCATGTCCGCTGCCAGTGGTAGGTTCTATGGCACGTTTAGGTGGTCTTTCCCGAAGGTGATTTCAGATCAATCCGTAAAATTTTCTGAGGCCTCATATGAAGCTTGGCATTGTTGGCCTGCCGCGCGCCGGCAAATCAACCGTATTTGATGCCCTGACCAAAAATAGCGCCGGTGCCGAGCACAAGGGTCAGGACCGCATTGCCACGGTCCGGGTCCCGGACGACCGCGTCGATGCGCTGCGCGGGATGGTCAACCCGCAAAAAACTATCTACGCCCAGGTGGAATATTTCCTGCCGGGTTTAAAAAAGGACAACCCCGCCGACCCGTCACTTTGGATGGCGGCCAGGGATTGTGATGCGCTGCTGCATGTCATTCGCAACCATGCGGCTTACGGCTTTGAAAAACCATCCCCCGCCCGGGATTTTAGCAAGCTGGACCAGGAATTAATTCTGGCTGATCTGGTGGTGGCCGAAAAGCGCATCGAACGCATTACGCTGGACCACCAGCGGGGCAAAAAAATGGACCCGCAAGAACACGAATTGTTGAAGGCCTGCCGTGACTGCCTGGAAGATGAGATCCCGTTGAGAAAGAAACCGGAGCTGGCCTCCGCCCGCCGCCTGAGAGGTTTTACGTTTTTAAGTGCCAAGCCCATCTTAATCCTTTTTAATAATGAAGATGATGATGATCGCCTGCCGGATATAAAGGACATTGCTGCCGCTAAAGAATGCCAGGTCATCAGGGGCAAGCTGGAGCAGGAGCTGGCCCAGATGTCCCCGGATGAGGCGGCCGAATTTCTAGCAGAATTCAATATTCCGGCATCTGCCATGGATCGGGTTATCCGGCAATCTTATGCGCTCCTGGATCTAATTTCTTTTTTTACCATTATCAGCAATGAAGTCCGAGCCTGGACCATTAAAATGGGCGCCCGCGCCCTGGACGCTGCGGGCCTCATTCACAGTGACATGCAAAAAGGCTTTATCCGCGCCGAGGTTGTCTCCTTCAGGGATCTGATGGAAGCCGGCAGCTATGGCGAAGCCAAAAAACAGGGTAGCGTAAGATTGGAAGGTAAGGCCTATGAGGTGCAGGACGGGGATGTTGTTCAATTCCGCTTCAATGTATAGAAGTGGCTTTTAAACCCTCATCTTTTGGCCGATGGCTGTGTTGTTCATCGTTTAAATGCCACTTCACATATTAATAATTTTTCAAATAGTTATCTGGGAGCATCAGAGGTCATGTTTTTCTCTGGAAGGCGATATGCTATGTGTTTCCAAATTCGGCTAAGGTGGCCAGATATTTGGGATGAACGGGACTCAGCGTTTATTTATATATCTGGGTGACGGTAAATCCCAAATATCTGGCCGCGGGCACGATAAAAATCATATCGCCTGGAAGAAAATGACATGACCGTAGCCCATATTCTTATTTAACTGCTGGGTGTAAAAGCATAAGGAGAAGAATCTGGTGGCCGATACGGTTTTGGACATAATTGCCCAGGGGGCCTGGAACGGGGGCCGGCTGGTCAATAGTTCCATTTATGAAAACAAAGGCCAGACATTCAAGGGCGGGATAACGGTCAACATTAAAATGATCTGAGACGTCTTATTCAAAAAATCGGAACTTTTTTTAACAATCACTATAACAGCATAGCCATATTCAGTGTGACAGCAATGTCATTAAGACGTAAAATAACATTTCCCATAATTTTTTTCTTACTGGTGGTCCTGATCGGTGTGGGTTTATTTTTTTTAGTGTCATATCTTCTACCCGGTTTATTCGAATCCAAACTGATCTCCATTTTGAAAAAAGATGTCGGGATTTCAGAATTCACACTGGATCTGCGGGAGCTGGATCTTGAAGGGGCGAATCTGGGGCCGCTGCGTTTGGGCGCGCCGCAAAATCCGGCCCTGATCGTGCGGTCCATTCAGGTGGATTACGCGCCGGGAGAACTTTATCGCAAGAAGATAAAAAAAGTTGTGGCCAGTGGTGTTGAACTTTACGTTGAGCATAAAAACGGGCACTGGGGCCTGCGCGGGTTCGATTTAGATAAATTGTTAGGCCGGATTAATCCCCCCTCCACAAAAGACCGTGTTTCCGATAGTGACGCCCCGCAATTTCCGAACCGTATTGAAATTAACAATGGCATCCTCATCTGGGCTGCCAACGGAAAAACATATCGCCTGGCCTTTGAGATCGATGTCGTTGCGCAAGAAGATGCCGACCGCATTTTAACAGCCACCGCCCGGCTGTATCCACGCGGAATGCTGGTTAACGCTTTGGCCAATATCGATTTAAAGCAAAACCAGATCGCAGCTGAATTTAACGCTGCCGATTTGGAGCTGTTGCGATTTGCCGATTTATTTCAACACATCGCTGGTCTGAACGTATCCGGGGTGGCCAGCCTGGCGGCAAAAGCCCAATTAAGCCTGAACCCATTTCAGGTTTCAGCCATCAACGGCCGCTTAAAGGGATCCACACTGAACCTTCAGTATAAAGGCATCCATTTCCAAACCCCTTCCGGCACCGCAAATCAGACACGGCCATTTTCAATTGATTTCACAAGCCCCCGCCGGGGTGAAATCGATGTCACGCTTTCAGATCTGGCCATGCGCGCTCCAGTTGCGGCACGCATGTCGGATTTAGCCCTACGCCTAAATTTATCTGAAACGGGTTCCGAATTTTCCGGAAATTTTAACCTGTCATCTGATGTACCGGATGACACGACAGGCCCTGTTATTCCGCTAAAATTCAACAAACCGTTCAATTTACCGTTAAAATTTTTCGGTCATCTGGCCAAAAATCACCAATGGCGCTTTGCACTGGCCAACGGTGATGCCAAACACAATGCGCAAAAACAAACCGCATTTCAATATCATCAAAACCGAGTTTCCTTTAAAATGCCTATTGTCGAACTCAGCGCCCGTGGTGTCGGGCGCCTTTACGATATGACCTACAAGCTGCAGGTTCCCGCTGTTCAGGTCGCATCTGAAAGTGTAAACATTTTTTCCCCCCTGTTCGTCTTAACGGGCGAAACAAATTTGAATGCCGACCCGCCCCCGGGCGGAGTCTCAAAGTTTAACCTGGATTTGTCCGGCTCTGTGGTGACCGCCCCATCGGCCACAATTAAGCTAAAGCGTCTGTCCATGGGCGGACGGATGCTGAGGGATGAGCAAGGCAAACATAAAATGTCCGGTCGGTTAAGATTTGCCGATACGCGCTTTGAAGGGAACCCGGAAAATCTTGCCCTCCAAGGGGCGCAGGGCAATATTCCATTTGAATTTCCGGCTGCAAGCTCAGGTCAAAAAGGAATGATTTCAATAAAAAATACACGGTTTAATCAGCTGGAGCTGGGGTCGGTTCAGGCCGACGTTCAGCAAACGGTATCCGGCCTGTCTTTCAGCGGCAAACTGCAAAATCCGATATTGCCGGCTCTGGCTGTTAAATTTTCGGGCACTTCCGATTTTGAGACCACCGCCGGTCATCAAACCCGTGCCCGCTTCACGATCTCTTATCCGCAAACGGGTCCGGAAATCGATTTAGGTAAATTTCTACCGGCTGCGGAAGGATTTACCTTTAGCGGCAAGCTTTGGGAACAGGGCGATATTGTTGTTGGAAATAGCGGATGGCAGGCCGCAGCCAAATCGCGGGTGCATAACGGCACATTGCGGCACCGCAAAAATAAAATCGCGGTTAAAGGAATTCAGACAGAGCTTTTGATTCCGGATCTGATAAAAATCCAAAGTGCCCCCGGGCAGAAGCTGAAATTCGCACGCGCGTCGATCGGGGATATGAAATTCGATAATGGAGAGATCGATTTTCAAATCGAATCCGCCCAATCGTTTCTGATCGAAAAGAGCCATTTTATTTGGTGCGATGGAAACGTCGACGCTCCGGCAATTCGCTTTAAACCCGGCGTCGAAGACTACCAGCTGATTTTATATTGCGACCGTTTAAACCTGGCCAAGGTGCTTGAACAGTTCGGCGCAGCCAGTGTGGAAGCTGAAGGAGAGCTGAACGGCAGAATCCCCATTCACTATAAAAATGGGCAGTTAAGCTTTAAAGACGGGTTCCTGTTTACGACACCGGGTCAAACCGGTAAGATTCGCATGAAAGACACTGAAATTTTGACTGCCGGAATACCGCCGGACACACCGCAATATGTTCAAATGGAGCTTGCCAGAAAGGCCCTGGAAGATTATGATTACACCTGGGCCAAACTGAATCTCACCACCGAAGGTGAAGATTTGCTCTTAAAAATGCAGCTTGACGGAAAACCGGCTCAATCCTTGCCGTTTGTTTATCGAAAAGATATCGGTGGATTTGCCAAGGTAGAAGCCGACGTGCAGGGCTCGACCTTTCAGGGCATCCGCCTGGATGTGAATTTCAGGCTGCCGCTGAATAAAATAATGCAATACCAGGAGCTTATTCAAATGATACAAAAAAGCAGGGAGCCATAAAAATGATAAAACCGATCTTGCTCATACTTGCCGCGTTATTGGTATTAACCACAGCAGGTTGTACCCAACACAGAGTCGAAGTGGCGCCGGTTGAGGTCAAACCGATTCACATCACCATCGATGTAAATGTGAAGGTTGATCGTGCCCTGGATAAC
>CAMYLV010000023.1 GCA_947259495.1 uncultured Desulfobacterales bacterium
CAGGGTTAACACACAGATTGCAATCAGAATGGTAAACAATTTGTTTTTCATGGGTAATACTCCTCAAAATTTTAAAAGGTCAATATTTTAGCATCATGCAACCCGCCAGCCCGACGGGCATGATACACCATTGCAGTTTTTGTTATCATTTGATGATTAAAGCTTTTCTTTGAAAATCACCTCCTTTCAATTTTATGGCGTCGTCATCTTCAACCGGCAACTCCAATATTTGAGCGCATGAGGTTGCCGAATCACTAACTCTTTATTCAGGGGGTACGACAAAATCGGCCGTCGCATGTTCTTGCGGCCAGACACACTCGAATTTTCCGTTAATGATTTGCAAAACCTGAGTCGGCAGACTGTTTTGCCTTTCAAATTTATCGTATGATGTGAACTTTACCGGACCAAAGGGTGTCATTAAATCGGTTTGGTCCAGGGCCTTGCGGATACTTGCAGGACTAAACGAATCGGCTCGCTTCAGGACATCCGCTGCCACCAGCAAGGCTGAATAGGCTTCGGCGCCATGATAGTCCGGCGCCGTGGCGTATTTTTTCGCATATTGATCGTAATATTCTTTGGTCCCCGGATATTGCAACTGGGGGGTCCACAGGGTTGCGGTCAACAGATGATTGGCGTTAGCGCCGGCTTTATCGATGAATTTTTGGCTCGTAAAACCGCCGGCACCGCCACACAGCAATGAGTTGATCTTTGCATCTCGAATATTTTTTACCAGCAAGGCCCCATCCTTGAGATAGGAAACCAAGTAGATCGCATCCGGCGGATTTTCTTTCAAGCGCGCCACAATGCGTTTGAAATAGTCAGGCTTAAGCCTTTCCTTGTGGTAGGGCTCGATGGCACTTAGCTCGATGTCATTGCCCCTGCAAAACCACATCATCCGCATGGCACCGCTGGTACCGTAAGGGCTGTTTTCATATACAATGGCCATGGATTTAGGCTTGACTTTATTCAGTAAAAAATCTTCCAGCCCATTGGTGTAACCCTCGGCCGGCGGGTTCAGCCGATAAACGTTTTTCCAATTTCTTTGGGTGATGCGGTCATCAGCAGCGGTGCTCACCAACAAAGGGCGGTCCAACTTATCGGCCATTCTGGCCATGAATATGGTGTTGCTGCTTTGATAGGCGCCCACCAGCATAACAGCGCCGTTTTTTTCGACCAGCTCTACAATCGCTGCTTCTCCGGGTTTGGGTTTACCCTGGTCGTTGGCATACACCAGTTTCAGGGGGCGGCCCTTGATTCCGCCTTCCTTGTTGATAGCCTCCAAAGCCATTTCAAATGAATTTTTCATCATGTTGGCATAGGTATAGGCCTCTGAATGCGGGATGCCGATAACCAGTGGTTCAGACGCAAAACCGGCTACCGGAGCGGTTAAAAATATTGCAATTGCGGAAAGGACGACAAGACAAAATGAAAGTTTGAATGTCGACTTCATGATCCACCTCCCATCACGGCCGTAAAGGCAAATAATAGATCAGTGGAAAAACATTATTACGGTTGACCCTGTAAGGACGGCCAATTTCCTTAAACAGCAGCCAACACTATCTACAAGCAAAATAGCCATTGATTGAAAGTGAACCTAGCCACTGTCATTCAACAAAAAGGGTGAGGTGGATATCGATGTTATTCAGCGCAGAAAGGGCTATTTGCATGAATAAAGTATTCATACCTATAAATAATGGGAAAAACTGTCAATTAGACGATTTCTGATTTTTTTGTCAGAAAATTTCTTACACATAAATAGGCTCTTCAAGTATAATAGAACACAATTGAATGATTGCAATATCGCGGCAGAAGCGCCGCGATGGGTTTTATCATACAATTCAGACACATAAGACTTAATCTTTGCGCTGAATTTTTGAAACCATTTGCTATCGAACCTCGCTTGGTGTAAATAAAGAAGTGTAAAAAAACCGATCGCATCCTCTCTGCAATTGCCGATAATGGTTATAGCGGCTTTTGTGTCCGGAAAATCGAATCATGAAGCTTCGCATCATTTTAATCGTTTTGTCTTTGCTGGCTTTTTTATCGGCCTCCACCGGAGGGTATCTGTACTATTCCTCTTTGAAAGAATCCGCTCTTAATGAAGCCGAACGGCAGGCAGATCTGCGCTTGAGAACCATCAAAAAAAACCTCACCATCTTCCTTGCTGAAAACATCAAGCCCGTAAAAACCCTGGCCGGCATGAAAACGCTCCAACTGGCCCTGACCCGGCCCGACGCGCAAAACCTGGCTGCAGCCAATGCCACCCTGGACCATTTCAAGAAAACGCTGGCTTCAGATGTGTGTTATTTGATGGACCCTGACGGCATAACAGTTGCCTCAACCAATCGCGATGCATCAGATAGTTTTGTGGGTCAGAATTTTGCTTTCCGACCCTATTTTAAAGAAGCCATTTCGGGAAAATCCAGCACCTATCTGGCCCTGGGAACCACATCGGCCAAACGCGGCGCCTATTACAGCCACCCGGTGTTTGCGGAAAATGGATCCTCGCCTGTCGGCGTTGTGGTTATTAAGGCCTCGATTGAGTTGATCGAAAGCCAATTGGGAACCGAACTGGACGAAATTGTGATGGTCAACGATCCCCACGGGGTTATTTTTATTTCCAACCGCAAAGAATGGCTTTACCATCTGTTGTGGAAGTACAATGAGAATAGTATCCCCTCTATTAAGCAATCCCTGCAATTTGGCACCGGCCCGTGGAAGTGGACCGGTTTGGTATCCAAAGGCGGTCATATCTTTGACCGTGAGGGCAATGTCTACCAGATCCATGTCGCGGAACTGGGATCAAACTATCCGGAATGGAATGTGGTGCATTTACGCAAGCTGGACGCCATTACCCAGACCGTGATCGAGCCGCTGATTAAAACAACCGGTCCCATCGTGCTGGCCCTGTGTGTGCTGATCGGGATAGCGGTTTTCTTTTTATACCGCCAGGCCAGTCACGAAATCCGGCAGCGCAGATCAGCCGAACGGGCGCTGCGACAAAGCGAAGGCCGTTATCGGTCTTTGTATCATCACACGCCGGCGATGTTACATTCCATCGACCCGAAGGGCCGGCTGGTCAGCGTCAGTGACTACTGGGTAGAGCTGATGGGATATTCAAGGGATGAAGTCATCGGGCACAAACTCACCGATTTTTTCGCAGCAGAATCCCGCCAATATGCCGAAACCACCATTTTTCCTCAATTTTTTAAGAGCGGAATCTGTCAGGACATTCCCTATCGGTTTGTGAAAAAAAATGGTGAAAAAATCGATGTGCTGCTCTCGGCCATTGCCGACCGCGATATCAAGGGCAACATCGTACGGTCTTTGGCCGTCTCAATTGATGTCACCCAGCGCAACCGGGCCGAGGCGGCTTTAAAACAGGCCAAAGAAGAACTCAGTCTGTACTCCCAGGATCTTGAGCGTTTAGTTCGCAAACAAACCGAGGAAATTACCAACATATTAACCTATACGCCGGCTGTCGTTTACATCAAGGACAAAGCCGGGCGCTATACGCTGGTCAACACCCGCTATGAAGAATTGTTCGAGGTCCGCAACACAGAAATCCGCGGCAAAACCGATTATGACATTTTGCCAAAACCGGTCGCCGAGCAGTTTCGAAGCAGTGACGCGCAGGTTTTAAAAGAAGCGCGCTCATTGCAGGTCGAAGAACGAATTCAGCAATCAGACGGGCTGCATACCTATCTGGCAGTCAAATTTCCGATTTACGATGAGTCCGGTGCGATCAGCGGCGTCTGCGGAATCTTGAACGATATAACGGCGGTGAAAAAAGCGCAAACGCAATTGCGGCGCCTATCGGGCAGCATCATGGCCAATCAGGAAAAAGAACGTTCCGCCATTGCCCGGGAACTGCACGATGAACTGGGACAGGTACTGACCGCCTTGCGCATGGATTCGGTCTGGATGCACGAACGCTTGAAGGCGAAGGATCCTGCATCCGCGGAGCGGGCCGCGACAATGTGTCGGTTGATCGATAAGAACATCGAAGATGTTCGCGGTATGGCCTTTCGTCTGCGCCCGGGCGTGCTGGATGATCTGGGTCTGGTGGATGCGCTGGAATGGTACACCGCCGATTTTGAGAGGCGCACCGAGATAGCCTGTGTTTTTGAACATGAAAATGTGCCGCGCTTAAATGAAACCGTTTCGACGGCTGCCTATCGAATCGTCCAGGAGGCATTGACCAACGTCGTCCGGCATGCGGGTGCCGGCCGGGTTGAGGTGGTTCTCAAAACCAACAATGGTCTTTTGACCCTGGCCGTGTTCGATGACGGCCAGGGGTTTGACGCTCTGGATCTGTCTGAATCCGAAGGTCTGGGGGTTGCCGGTATGCGCGAACGCGCCACACTAGTGGGGGGTTCTTTAGAAGTTCAGTCCAAACCGAAAAATGGAACCCGGGTGTATTTTAAAGTCCCGTTAGACGGTCAGCCGGGTAGTTAGGCCAGCAATGCCGGGGAAAGCTATTGAAAATTGAATACTGTATATTGAATATTTGTGGCTGTCGCCGCACTCCGCCGTTTTTATGAATTCGTTTTTTTAATAGATCCGCCGAAGGCGAACCTTAAATATTCATTATTCAATTTTCAATATTCAATTTCTTCTTAATTACCGGTTCCCCTGATAAGGAAATAAAATTGATCAAGGTACTCATAGCAGATGACCACAGTATCGTGCGTGCCGGACTGCGTCGCATTGTCGAGGAAAGCGGTGACATGCAGGTGGTCTCTGAAGCCGACGACGGTCGTGAAGCCATTCAGCGGGTCAAAGAAACAGATCCGGATGTGGCCGTCATCGATATTTCCATGCCCGGACTGGACGGTTTGGAAGTCATCAGCCAGCTGCAAACCCTCCGCCCGGAATTGCCGATTTTGGTCCTCACCATGCACGAGGAGGGGCAATATGTGGTCCGCGCCATACAGGCCGGGGCCATGGGTTACCTCACCAAACAATCAGCACCGGAGCAATTGGTAACCGCTATCCGCAAAATTCATGAGGGGCAGCGTTACATCACCGAAGAGGCGGCCGAATCTCTGGCGTTGCGGGTGGCAAAAGGATCGGACGGCAAATCCCCCCTGGACTCGCTATCCATGCGGGAACTGCAGGTCCTCCGCCGCCTGGCCATGGGACAGACCAACCGTGAAATTGCCAGCGCCTATAATATCAGCATCAAAACGGTAGATACCTATCGTGCACGCCTGCTCAAAAAGCTCGAGTTGCGCAACAACGCGGAGTTATCGCGCTTTGCCATGCAAAATCATTTGATTGAACCCTGATCCACGGGGAGATAAAATTGGCGAAAAAAGCGGCAATTGCTTTCAGTTTTTTTGTGTTATTCAGCGGGATTATTCTTTCCAGCGCCCTGGCGGCCGGCTCAATAAAAATAGGGTTATTGCTACCACTTACCGGCAGTAACGCCCCATTCGGACAGATCCAAATAAAATCGGCCCGGATGGCAGCCGAAGAAATCAACACCGGCGGCGGTGTCAAAGACAAAAAAATTGAATTGATCATAGCCGATACTCAGGGCAATCCGGATGGGGGGCGCGCTGCCATCCAACAATTAATCCAGCAGGACAAGGTCCTTGTTATCGGCGGCGGCTTGTCAAGTTCGGCAACCTGGGCAACCAGCGCCATTGCCCAGCAAAACAAAATACCGTTTGTCGTGACCAGCGCCGCGGCCGACAAAATTACCGAACAGGGTTGGGAGTACGTCTTCAGGCTGAATCAGCCGCTGGGTGAGCATCTGGGGGCCCTGGCGTCTTTTTTATCTACGGTGGCAACAGACATAAAAACAGTTGCGATCGTGCACGCAAATTCGCTTAGAAGTTCGGCCGCGGCCAGGCGTTTTTTTAGAAGCCGCGGCGCACTGGGTTTGGAGCCGGTTATCAGGGAGCGGTTTGAGACGAGCACCGACGATTTTTTGCCGTTGCTGACCCGCGTTAAGGCTAAAAATCCCGATTTAATCTACGCTGTCGCAGACGATGCCAACAGCGCCGCTTTGCTGGTGCGCCAAGCTAAAGCCCTGAAGCTGAATCCAAAACTGCTTGTCGGTGAGGGGAATGGATTTGCTCAACCGGGTTTTGCAAGGCAAGCCGGCAAGGCTTCCAATCATATGGTACGCACCGCTTTCTGGACACCTTTAGTGCCTCACCGCGGTTCCGGCGCATTCGATGAAAGATTTCTAGACCGATATAAGACCCCGCCCGGGCATTACGGCGCCGAGGCCTATGCCGGGATATATGTGATCGCCGATGCGCTCAAAAGGGCCCGGGTGTTGACGTCTGCAACTGTTCGAGATGCACTGGCCAGCACGAACATGGTGACCGTATTAGGGCCGGTTCAATTTATGGCCTATAACAAAAAAAGCCGGCAGAACAAGCTGCCGACTTACCTGGTTCAGTGGATAAACGGAGAGCTGGAAATCATCTGGCCGCAACGCATGGCCACTAAAAATGCGGTCTACCCGGCCCTTACGCATATCGACGGTCAGTGATCCTGAAAACATTCGCACGCAAAGCCGCCAAGTCACAAAGAAAGATATTATTTATAATCAAATTTTATACCCTTCGTGGTCTTCGTGGTGACAGAACCTGCCCATATAACCACGAAGGTCACGAAGAACACAAAGAATAATGCTTTAAACATAAAAATCTTTGCGCCTTGGCGTCCCACGCCCGCCATGCGAGCAAGGCGAGGCGGGCGGGTTTGCGTGAGGCTTTATCGGGTATCTACCGTGGGCCTTGCACCTTGAGCCGTGCGCCGTTCATTACAAATCCTTCTTGAAAAACTCTCCGGTATCTGCAATCTCCCCCGGTTTTTTACTGTATTCGGTGGGTTCGGTGCCTTCTTTAAAGCAGACAAACACCGTTTCTTTGGATTCGGGAATCGGCAAAAGCCCGGTTTCAGCGTCAATCTGAGTAAAAACAACACCTTCGGGTACTTCAAATATTTTGGGCGGCTTATCCGCCAGGATGCGCTGCATAAAACCCAGCCAGATCGGGCTGGCGGCGCGGGAACCGGTTTCGGATTTTCCCAGCGGGGCTTCGTCATCAAATCCCACCCAGGTACCGGTGATATACTGCGGGGTATAGCCCATAAACCAGGCATCAAACAAATTGTTGGTCGTACCCGTCTTGCCCGCCACGGGTCGATTTAGCGCCTTAACGCGCCAGCCGGTCCCGTGTTTGACCACACCTTCCAGCAGGTGCGTCATGAGGTAGGCGGTGGTTTCTTCGATGACTTTAATGCGCTCGGGCGCCATCTCTTCCAGCACGTTGCCGTCACGGTCTTCGATTTTGGTGATAAATACCGGTTCCATCAAATACCCCCGATTGGCAAACACAGAATAAGCCTTGGTCAGCTCGAGCAACGATACCCCTGAAGACCCCAGGGCAATAGAGAGATCTTTGCTCAAATCAGAGCTTATTCCCAGTTTATTGGCATATTCAATGGCATAATCAATGCCAATATCCTGTAAGATCTTAATGGTCACGACATTGCGCGATTTGGCCAGGGCGTCGCGCATCAGCGTGGGGCCAAAAAATCGCTCTTTGTAGTTCTTTGGTTTCCACGTAAAATCACGTTCTTCGTCTTCAAACACAATGGGAGAATCAATAATGACCGAAGCAGCGGTATAAAGCCGCTCCGGTTCTTCCTCATAATGTTTGTCTAAAGCCGCGGCATAGATCAGCGGTTTAAAGGCCGAGCCCGGCTGCCGCCTGGATTGGATTGCACGATTAAACTGGCTGTCGCGAAAATCGCGGCCGCCGACGATGGCTTTGACGAATCCGGTCTCCGCCTCTATACACATCAGGGCTGCCTGAGCGACAGGCTCCTGTTCCAATGCCAGTTGCCATTGCTCCGAGTCTTCTATTTTTTCTTTGGCTTTAACCCATATGACGTCTCCAGTTTGCAGGGCCTCTCCGGGGCGTTTAAGCTTGACTTCATAATAGGCCACCTCTATATCCGGCTGGCGGGCCCAATCCATATCGGCCAGCGCTATTTTTCCTAAAGAATTTCCAATTCGAACCGTGACGGCTTTGTTTTTATCATCCACCTTGATCACCACACCTTTGATGATCTGGCCGACTTCAAGGGGATTTTCATCCAGCTCGGACTGAACCGTTTTAGAAAATGTCTCAATTTCTTCAGGGGCCAGTTTTTTTAGCGGCCCGCGAAAGCCCTGGCGTTTATCAAGTTCAAACAAACCTTTCTCAGTTTCTTCCTGGGCAATTTTTTGCATCTCTATATTGGCAGCGGTATAAATTTTGAGTCCCTGGGTGTACAAAACCTCACGACCGTATTTTTCTTCGACGTAGCGGCGAATCTGTTCGGTATAATAGGGGATTTCTTCGATATACAGGTTGCGACGCGGCTTAATCTCCACCTCAGTATTAATGGCCTCGGCGGCCTGTGTCCGGGTGATATATCCTTCGGCAACCATACGGTTGAGCACATATATTTGTCGCTGTTTAGCCCGTTCCGGATGCCGGAACGGAGAGTATTTACTGGGCGCCTGGGGCAGGCCTGCCAGGATGGCACATTCAGCCAGATTGAGATCCGTAATGGATTTGCCGAAATAATTATCGGCCGCCGCCTCAACTCCGTAAGCACCGTGGCCCAGGTAGATCTGGTTCAAATACAGGTAAAGAATTTCTTTCTTGTTAAAGGCCTTGTCGATCCGATAAGCCAGGATGGCCTCTTTTATTTTGCGCGTGTAGGTTTTTTGGGGCGTCAGCAAAAAGGATTTGGTCACCTGCTGGGTGATCGTGCTACCGCCCTGGACAATAGTCCCGGCCTCCAGGTTCTTAAAAAACGCCCGCAGGATGCTGTAAAAATCGATGCCCTTATGTTTGTAGAATCGTGAATCCTCGGCGGCAATAAATGCATTGATCAGTTCCAGGGGCATTTCCTCGAGGGGTTTAATGATGCGGCGCTCTTCAAAGAATTCGGCAATTGTGCGGCCGTCATCCGAGTAAACCGTGGTGATGATGGGCGGATGATATTGTGTCAAACTGATGATCTTTGGCAGGTTTTTGCTCAGGTAAAGATAGACCCCAGCGCTGGCCATCGCGCCCATGATGGCAACAATAAATCCCAGTAAAAACGACCACAGCAAAAATTTCCTGAAAAAATGTCGCTTTTTAGGCCTCGTGCGCTGCGTTAAAATATCAGATTTGGTTTTGGGTCTGGCCATTCTGCGGATATCCCCAGAAACAAATTACCGACCCATCCAGGTCGATCGAACTTTAGTTTTTCAAATGAAAGATAAGTGCTTTTTGTTTCAGAACATAATATATCACGAAGGCACAAAGGATCAAAAAGTTTTCAGTTTATTTAGTATTCTTTGGTGTCTTCGTGTCTTTGTGGTTAATTATGCAGTTTTTTTCACCACGAAGGACACGAAGTTCACGAAGCTCCTTTGAAGTCGATCTTTAAATGCCATTCTTTGAGCTCTTCGTGATCTTTGTGGTTTTATGGCTGTTTTGGTTTCCCGCTAACCGGGATTTCCGCTTCACCCAAGCGGCTTGTAAGGGTCCGGTTTAAAATAATTTAATTGACATTCAGCTGTGTTATCGTTAGTTAAAAAAGTTTAAACTTTTAAACGCTGACTTTTATTGCTTTATAAACTTTAAGTTTAACGTCTTTATAGTACAATTTCAACAGATGATTTTATAAAAATGATGACACCCGACTTCGATAAATTAGGCGGTCTGATTCCAGCGATCGTCCAGGATGATGAGACCGGAGAGGTGCTGATGCTGGCGTTTATGAATCAACAGGCCTGGGAGGCAACCCTGAAAACGGGCAAAGCGACCTATTGGAGCCGCACGCGACAGGAACTGTGGATCAAAGGCCAGACATCCGGCCATCAGCAAATTGTCAAAGAAATTCGCGTCGACTGTGATGCGGACACAGTGCTGTTAAAAATAAAACAGCTAGGCGGTGCGGCCTGTCACACCGGGCACCGCAGTTGTTTTCATAAAAAGGTTGAAAACGGGTCCGTTCAGATAGTCGGCGAGCCTGTATTCGACCCCAAGGAGGTATACGGTAAGTGAAACATCCACTCAAACTGGGCATCCCCAAAGGTAGTTTGCAAAATGCCACGATTGCGTTATTTCGGCGTTCAGGGTGGGATATAAATGTTAATGGCAGAAGTTATTTTCCCGAAATCAATGACGAAACCATCGAGTGCGCCATCTGCCGCGCCCAGGAGATGTCGAATTATGTCGAGTGCGGCACGCTGGATGTCGGCCTGACCGGTAAGGACTGGATCGCCGAAAACGAATCCGATATTCATGTGGTCTGCGATCTGGTGTATTCTAAAGTCAGTTCCCGGCCGGCGCGCTGGGTGCTGGCCGTGCCCTTTGATTCCCCCGTTCAAAAAATTGAGGATTGCAAAGGCAAAAAAATTGCCACCGAGATGACCAATTTTACCCGGCGCTATTTCAAAGAACGAAACATTGATGTCAGTGTTGAATTTTCATGGGGTGCGACGGAAGCCAAGGCGGTGTCCGGTCTGGCCGATGCAGTAGTGGAAGTTACGGAGACCGAGGCCACGATCAAGGCCCATGGCCTGCGGGTGATTCATGAGCTTATGCAGACCAATACCCAGCTGATTGCCAACCATGATGCCTGGAAGGATGCTGCCAAACGCTCTAAAATAGAGCAGATAGCACTTTTGCTCAAAGCGGCCCTGCACGGTGAGAAAATGGTGGGCATCAAAATGAATGTCCCCGAAGAAAAGATGGATGAAGTGATCGGCATACTTCCGAGTCTAAATGCACCCACAGTGGCACCGCTTTATCACACCCGCTGGTTCTCGGTGGAAATTGTGGTCAGCTCAGACGCGGTGCGCGATCTGATTCCCGAACTTATGAAGCATGGTGCGGAAGGGATTATCGAGTATCCGCTCAATAAGGTCATTTAGTCTTTAGTTCAGAAATATTGCTTTTTACAAGAGGTTGCATTCTGCATGCTTTACATGGCATGGGGCATGGCGCATGGGGTAGCGCGCTTGAATTAAAAAAAAGCATGAAATTATAATTTTTAACGCTATGCGCTTTGCACTATGCCCTATGCCATTGGGTGTTTTGAGGTTCAATACTGATGCAGGAGGATAACTAGTGATTTCAAAGCGTACCCGGGAAATGACCTCCTTTATCGTGATGGATGTGCTGGAAAGGGCCCAGGAGCTGGAACGCAAAGGCGCCCGCATCATCCATCTGGAAGTCGGTGAGCCTGATTTTGATACGCCGGCCTGCGTCAAAGAAGCGGCCTGCAAAGCCCTCGATGACGGATTTACCCATTATACCCATAGCCTGGGTTTGTATGAACTGCGGGAAGCCATTTGTGAATATTACCAAAAACACTATCAGGTGCCGGTCGACCCGGACCAGGTGATTGTGACCTCCGGTTCATCGCCGGCTATATTTCTGGTTTTTTCGGCGCTGCTTGAAAAATCAGATGAAGTTATTATTTCAGACCCGCACTACGCCTGCTATCCAAATTTTATCAAATTTGTGGACGGCAAACTGATAACGATCCCGGTCTATGAAGAAGACGGTTTTCAATACCGCCCTGAGGTTATCAGGGAAAAAATCACCCCGCAAACCAAAGCTGTCTTTATCAACTCACCCTCCAATCCCACCGGCAACCTGCTGTCCACCGACCGTATGCAGCAAATTGCCGCGCTGACTACATGTGAACAATGCCCTTATATCGTATCCGATGAAATCTATCATGGACTGGTTTATGAGGGTCAGGCGCATTCGATTCTGGAATTTTCCGATCATGCTTTTGTGCTCAATGGGTTTTCAAAGCAATTTGCCATGACCGGGCTGCGTCTGGGTTACGTGATCGCACCCAAGACATTTATCCGCCCCATGCAAAAGCTGCAGCAAAACTTTTTTATTTCGGCCAACGCCATGGTTCAGCAGGCGGGTATTGCGGCCCTTAAACATGCCGGCGCTGACGTGGCCCGCATGCAAAAAACCTATAACACGCGCCGCAAATATATTATCCGCCGCTTAAAGGAGCTGGGGTTTGGCATTACCGTTGAGCCCACCGGCGCTTTTTATGTTTTTGCCAATGCCAAACACATCTCGACTGACTCTTATAAACTGGCCTTCGACATTCTTGAAAAAGCGCATGTCGGTGTCAGCCCGGGAATTGACTTTGGCCAAAACGGCGAAGGCTATTTGCGGTTTTCCTATGCCAATTCACTGGAAAACATTGAAGAAGGCATGGATCGGCTGGAAAAGTATCTCGAAATGGGTGCCTAATGGACAGAATCGTTTATTTAAACTTCTCGAATATTCAAATTCGGCATCGAGCATGGGGCATGGCGCATAGCGTTTAGCAAAGACTAAACTAAGGATTGCCGTTTACAAAGATTACGCTCTGCCCTATGCCCTTTGCGCTTTGCATTGTCAGATCTAACACTGGAAATATTGCATCGTAAACAATACCTGATACCCAATACCCACTAGCATGATTATTAAGTCTGCCGAATTTGTCAAAAGCGCCACCATGCCCTCCGAATACCCGCCGCCATTGTTGGCGGAGATTGCTTTTGCCGGCCGTTCAAATGTGGGCAAATCCAGCCTGATCAACACGCTGGTCAACCGCAAACGCCTGGTCAAAACAAGTTCAACGCCCGGCCGCACCCGGCTGATTAATTTTTTTGATATCAACCGGCAGATAATTTTCGTTGATCTACCGGGGTTCGGGTATGCCAAAGTTCCGGTGTCCGTCCGCAAGAAATGGGGTCCGATGATTGAAAGCTACCTTTGCGGGCGCGAGACTTTAAGGGGGGTGGTGGTCATCATCGATATCCGGCGCATACCGCGGCAAGAGGAATTAGACCTGCTCGGCTGGCTCGGCCATTATGCCATCACCGCAATTGTGGTTTTGACAAAAGCAGATAAACTATCCAAAAACAAAGCGACCCATCAGCACAACCACATTGCCCGGGCCCTTGGAATGGACCAAAAAGATCTGATTCTTTTTTCCGCCAAATCCCGCCGCGGCCGTGACGCCATCTGGCAGGCCATCTTAACCTTGGTTGACATCCAAAACAATGAAGTGATTCGCTAAAGGCGGGCTTTAGCCTGCTCGACCGTTTGCAATCGGTTGTTTAAACCTTATTTTCTCTGATAGGGATATAAGCTGTGTTTTCCACCGCAAAGACGCAGAGCTCACAAAGGGCTATCTTTCTTATTTCTTTTCGTTGAGAGGACGAAAAGAAATAAACCCAAGCCCTGCAAGCCGGTTCAATTTTTTAGTCTTCCGGCATTAACATAGTGGATATACTACCTTTGTTGGGAACTATTTTTTGCATGATAATGCTGCCGCGAAGCGGCTGAGGATTTTCATTTGTCGGCGTCTCAGCGACAAATGAAAAAATTATTATCTCTGCGACCTCCGCGCCTCGAGCGCAGCAGGCGGTGAATTAAACATGTCCAGTAGCAGCGAGACATATGACAATTTCAAGTCCGGCTACGTTGCCATCGTCGGGGCGCCAAATGCCGGCAAATCCACACTGCTCAATCGTTTGCTGGGCGAAAAGATCTCGATTACCTCCAAAAAGCCCCAGACCACCCGCAATCGAATCCTGGGCGTTATGCACCGGCCCGGCGCGCAGATGGTTTTTATCGACACACCGGGAATATTTAAGGCCAAAGATACGCTGAATCTGCGCATTGTTGATACGGCTCTATCGACCATAGACGAAGCTGATGTCATGCTTTTCGTTGTGGACGCGGCCCATCCGGATCCAACCTCTGAGTATTTCCTGGCCAAACAGCTTCAAAAGCAGCAACGACCGGTTATTGCGGCGCTCAACAAAATCGATCGGGTTAGTAAAACAGACCTGTTGGCAGTGATTCAAAAATGGTCAACCGAACATTACTTTGAGGTCATCATACCCATCTCCGCCACCGAAGGCACCCAGATAAAACAGCTGATCACCGTCATGGAAAATATGCTGCCCAGCGGCCCACCGTATTTTCCGGAAGATGCGCTGACGGATTTGTCGGAACGCTTTATCGCAGCGGAAATGATTCGCGAAACCATCTTCCGCTTGACCGGTGAAGAGATCCCCTATGCCACGGCCGTAACGGTGGATACCTTTAAAGAAGAAAAAGGGGGCAAGCTGGTCAAAATTGAAGCCACCATCCACCTGGAACGCGGCTCCCAGAAAGGCATCATTATTGGCAAAGAAGGCAGCAAACTCAAACGCATCGGCATCGAATCGCGTAAAAAAATAGAGCAGATGCTGGAAACCAAAGTCTTTTTAAAGCTTTTTGTGCGGGTCCAAAAAAATTGGCGCAAGGATACCAGGGCTTTGCGAAAATTCGGCTATTAGTTGGTCCTTCGTATAGCACTCCCTTTTGCCCATAAGAATCTTCAAATTTATTACCAGGAAATTTTAGAACACCATTCTGTCCGGCTATTTAACCTTTTCAAGTGTTTCACTGTTATATAGTCAGCGGGTTATGCTCAAAATCAGACTGCCCTCGACGGTTCCTTTCTTGACCGGGTGCTGTTCCTGGCGAGTGGCTTTAGGAATGCTGTCGGAAAAATAAATGATAAAATGAATCGTATCCGGTTTCAGGATAGTTAGACCATTCTGCTTAAAGCTTTGAGAGAATTTTATCGTGAATGGCCTCTGATTTCGTCCGGTCACCGAACGTGCCGATGCGAATCCCGACTTCGGTCAAATTTTCACCCAGCCTTTTGAGGTTCACGGTAAAACCCTTACCATCGGCCAATTTACCCTTTATTACGCCGGTTAAGGCATCATTTTGCTTGGATTCAACGCTCATTTGAAGCTCTTCCAAGGCTGCAACCGTTGCAGCCCAGGTCTGGTCCATCGGGGCGTCATAATTTCTTTTCAGATCCCCTTTGACGTAAAAATATGCGCCGGCACCCGTTGCTGCAGCTGCTGCGCCAATAACCGCCCACTTGCGCGAGCAGGCGCTCAGACCGATAAGAAGACAACAAAGCACAGCAACCCATTGAAATCGTCTTTTAAGCATATCGCCTCCTGCGAGTTTCAGAATGATATTTTTATCGCGTTGCCTGATTAATTATCAAACCCCATCAGGGCTGTCAAATTTGAATAAGTGAAGACCGGCTGAAAAAAGGCCGCTTTTGGCCATAACTACGGTGCCTGCTGCTCGATTAAAAACCGCAGATTTCTGCCCAACACATTATAATATTCCGTCATACCCAGCTTGTTTAGTTTTTCCAGGGTTTTGCGCGTCAGCCGCTCCTTGGAAACACCGTTTAAAATAAGGTCCGTGTCTTCACTATCGAAAGTCGCTGCCGTCTCTGTCCAGCGCACAACATCTTTATTGGCCGGGCACACTTTCTGGCAGATCATGCAGCCCATCAGGCTGTTGTGCCAGGCCGGCGACAACCAGTCCGGAAAATCCCGGGTGCTTTCATTGAAAAAAGTCAGGCAACGCTCGGCATACAGCTGGAAGCGGTCCGATGAGATGGCACGAGTAGGGCAGGCGTTTAAGCAGGCATTGCACGTTTCACAAAATTTCAAAACAGCTGCTTTTCCCCAACTGTCTGCCGGACAGGGAAAATTGGAAATGTAAACCACCGGCCGATAAAAACTGCCCATATCCGGGACATACGAGATATTGTTGCTCCCATATTGCGCCAGACCGCTGCGCACGGCCAGCAGCTTTTCGGGCAGCCTGACTTTTTTGAAATGGTATTTTGTGGATGAAAAAAATGAATCCAGCAGATCGGCCACTTGCTGATCCGTCGATAATGAATAGGTGGGAGGGATAATCGCCGGGAACGAATGGTTCTCCCACTTAAAAACAACCCGCACCTGGGGTTGTGGCACGCAGACGATGATCAGTGATCTGGCACCCGAAAAGGCACGCTGACATTCAAAATCAAAAGAAGCCAGATAAGTATCATACAGCTCTCTATCCAGCAGGCCTTTTTTACGAAGGGTCTCGATTTCTTTTTGAAGCTCCTTAACGTGAGCAATGGATACGATTTTGCCTTTAAATCCTTGTTTTTCCATACGTTTATATAGTGCCCCGCTTAATGGCGAACCGTGCATTATTGGCCTCCTTGCTAATTCGCTCCCAAAACGGAAACGATTTGACGCTCGTTCCCATTCATTATCAAAATTTTTCTCGATTTTAGGTACTCCATCTCTCATCAAACTGAGGAAGATCATCTTCAATTTTATAGTAATCTGCAATCTGGCTGCACCAAACATGACCCATTGTTTTTAAATTTGTCGGAGGATTTAATGAACCTGCAGCGATGGCGATGTATGGTTGATCTTTTGGATGCCAGAAAAGAGATGATCCACATTCTGAACAGAAACCACGGTGCACATTGGGTGTCTCATCTGTAAGGGATTTATACCACCTCAAACTTTTCTGCTGAGTAATTTTTAGATTTTCGACTTGGATACTCGTGTACGCCCCATAATTACCATGAAACTTTCTGCATTTTGAACAATGGCAATTTACAATATCCTTTAGCTCACCATAAATTTCATACTGAACTTCTCCACACAAGCATCCACCTTTGGTCTTTTTTTGAACATTACTATTTTCCATTTGATTGCGCCTCCTTTGCTAAAATTAAATGGTAAACACGAATGACCAATAAGCGTTTGTATTGAAAATGCTTGACAAGTATCTAACCCTCTATTAAATTTTAGACAGTTATATCCTTAACGATTATTTTCTAACCTGTCAATATTTTTTTGATGGTTATAACATAATAAGGTATATCCGTTGCAAAAAAAGAAAAAACACGCCGGCAACCTGAGCCTTTTGGGCGGCCGACCCTGCCTGGATTTTGTCAACACCCTGGATTGGCGCGGCAGCGACCAGCCGCAAGAATTTCTGGAGACCTACCCGGATCTGATTGCCTGGAGCCGGCATGCCGGTACCATATCCCGGCAGCCGGCAGGGCGCATCACACAAAGATCCAAAAGCCAGCTTTCAAAACAAACCCGTGTTCTGAATAAAGCGATTCAATTAAGGGAGAGCCTTTACCGAATATTCTCCGCGCTGGCTGACGGTAACGCTGCCGCAAACAAAGATCTGGAAACATTTAATAAATTCTTTTCCCGCACGATGATAAATTCGAAAATTGTCAAAACCCCGGATGGCTTCAAATGGGCTATAGAAGAAGATCAGGCAAACCCGGAATGGATCCTCAATCCCCTGATTCGCTCGGCAGCCGATTTGCTGATTTCAAAAGACCTGAAAAGAGTCAAAAAGTGTGGCGATCCGGCCTGCGGCTGGCTTTTTTTAGATACCAGCCGCAATCGCAGCCGGCGCTGGTGCGACATGCGCGATTGCGGTAACCGCGCCAAAGCCAGTCGGTTTTACAAGAAAAAAATGGCCAAACGGAAATGAAATGTTTGGGCTCACGCAAATTATCAGTTCATAGAACATCAAATTAAAGGCTGCATGTTTAACCACAAAGACACGAAGAACACAAAGAAATCAATTTTAAAAAGCTTTGTGCCTTTGTGGTGAAAACGCTGTCCAGATAACCAAAAAGGAGAATCTGTCTGAATGTCTTTTTTATCTGATGCTCAAATCGTTATCACCGCCCTGGAAAAATATTACCAGGAGTCCATTTCCAGGCAAAAGCCGGTCATCCATCAGGCCCCGCTGGAAACAGTGGTATCTGATCTGGATTTAAGCACTCATATCACAAACGGCCGTTTGAGCGGTGAACGCTTGTCGCAATTTTTAACCAAATATCTGGAATCCACCACGCGCCTGCTGCATCCGGCCTATTTAGCTCACCAGGTGGGAACGTCGCATTATGCCGGCGCCCTGGCTTCGCTGATCGACGGCTTTACCAACAATCCCATGGCCATTTATGAAATGGGCCCGGGAGCAGCCAGCATCGAGTGGACCATCATCAACTGGTTGCTGGAAAAAGTGGGCTGGCTCCCACAGCCACTCAGGGTACCGAATAATACAGATCAGATTTTCGGTGGTGGGGTATTAACCCACGGCGGCTCGCTGGCCAATTTAACCGCTTTGCTGGCAGCCCGCAGCAAATTAGCCCCGGACGCCTGGCAGGAGGGCAACCCCGGCGATATGGTTCTAATGGTGCCCGCAGAAAGCCATTACTCAATTGCCCGGGCAGCCGGTATCATGGGTCTGGGTCGCAACGCGGTTTATCCCATGGCGGTGGATGAAAAAGGTATCGTGATCCCCGACAAATTGCCTGACCTGTACCAGGGATTAATCAATGAGGGCAAAAGCGTTTTGGCTGTGGTTGCCAACGGGTGCAGCACCGCCGCTGGGCTCTATGATCCCATCCGTGAAATTGGTGAATTTTGCAACGCACAGCATGTGTGGTTTCACATCGACGGGGCCCACGGGGCCAGTGCGCTGCTCTCAAAAAAGCATAAAAAACGGCTCGACGGTGCTGAACTGGCGGATTCCCTGATCTGGGATGCCCACAAATTAATGCGAACACCGGCATTATGCACGGCCGTTCTGGTCAAAGATTTTCGCACCATCGATCAGGCCTTCCAGCAAGAGGCCAGCTATATCTTTCATGATAAAGAGCAGCCGGGTTTTGATTTTATCCACCGCACGGTTGAGTGTACCAAGGCAGGTCTGGGATTGAAATGGTTTTTCGTGCTGGCAGCCCTTGGCGAGCAGGGGCTGGAAAAGCATGTTGATGATCAATATGAACTAGCACAGCAGGCGTTTGACTATATCGAATCGCTACCGGAGTTTGGGTGTGCTGCGGCACCGCAAAGCAACATTCTCTGTTTTCGCGTCGATGGCAGTGATGAACTCCAACTGGAAGTCAGAAACAAATTGACTGCGCAGGGCGATTTTTATCTGTCCACCACCGCATTTGGCGGCCGCAGATATTTGCGCATGGTGTTTAACCACCCCGACACCCGTCTGGACGATATCAAACAGCTGATTCAACATATTCGCGACCTCGTTAATCAAAATTAGAACCTATCTAAAAATAGATCACATTTATCTGCAGGAGACAAGCTGTGAGTAAAGTGAAACTCTTATAAAATTTGAAACGCTCATTTTAAATAAAGGAAAGGAAAAGGATTATGGCAACCGTTAAGTTAATCGAATACGAAGCGGCCGGCCCCGAGGTGCGAGCGGTTTACGATGATATCATGGCCACACGCAAAATCGACTGGGTCAACAACTTCTGGAAAGCACTGGCGGTGCAACCTGAACTTTTGCGGCGCACCTGGGAAGGGGTCAGAGGGGTGACGGCGCCCGGTGCCCTCGATCCGCTGGTCAAAGAGATGCTTTATGTGGCGGTCAGTGTGACCAACGGCTGCGCTTATTGCATTAACAGCCATACAGCGGCCGCCCGCAAAAAAGGCATGAGCGACGAGATGCTGGCCGAGTTGATGGCGGTGGTGGGGATGGCCAATCAGACCAACGCGCTGGTCAACGGTTTTCAGGTGGAATTGGACGAAACCTTTAAAGACGGTGGTCGTCAGCCCTGAGTGACAGATCGCGAAGCCACCTCAGTTTTCATCAGAAAAGGGAATCCGTTCTAACGGATTCCCTTTTGGCATTTACGTTACGATTAATTGGCCGTTTGAGCGGATTTTGACTCAAAGAGTTTTGTATATTCGCCATACCCTTCTTTTTGCAGATCTTCTCTGGCAATGAACTTCAGCGCGGCCGAATTGATGCAGTACCGCAGGCCGGTGGGCGCCGGACCATCTGGAAACACATGCCCCAGATGGGAATCAGCGTTCTTGCTGCGCACCTCGGTTCGCACCATGAAAAACTTGCGGTCTTTATGTTCGACGATATTTTCGGGCACCAGCGGTCGCGTGAAACTGGGCCAGCCGGTTCCGGAATCAAACTTGTCCACGGAAGCAAATAGCGGTTCTCCGGAAACAACGTCCACATAGATGCCCTCTTTTTTATTGTCATTATACTCGTTGTTAAAGGGCGGCTCGGTGCCGTCTTGCTGGGTGACCTTATATTGCATGGCCGACAAATTCTTTTTGAGCACCGCATCGTCGGGCTTTGAATATTTGGGATTATCCGCTGGTTTCATTGTCTGAGCGGAGGGTTTGGCTTCAGAGCCCCATGCGCTTTTCAGAAACTGATCGCGGCCGGAGCCGTAACGGTACATTTTGTAGCGCAAGGGATTCTTGCTGTAATAATCCTGGTGATACTCCTCGGCCGTATAAAATTCTGCCAGTGGAACAATTTCGGTGGCGATCGGTTTGTTAAAAAGACCGGATTTTTCCAGCTCTGCTTTGGATTCCTCCGCAATACGCTTTTGCTCTTCGTCATGGTAAAAAATAGCGGGTCGATACTGGGAGCCGCGATCGACGAACTGCCCGCCGGCATCGGTGGGATCCATATGTCGCCAGAACACATCCAGCAGCTGTTTGTAAGTGATTTTTTCCGGATCATAGCGCACCTGAACCGCTTCGGTATGACCGGTTCCGCCGGCCGAAACTTCCTTGTAAGTCGGGTTCGGCTCAGCACCACCGGTATAGCCGGATATTGCTTCGACCACACCGTCAACTTTTTCAAAATCCGATTCAATACACCAGAAACAGCCGCCGGCAAAAGTTGCGGTCTTATAGTTTTTGGTTTCTGATTTCATAAAGGGACTCTTCTCTTCCTGCTTCTGCTGTTTATCGTTTGTTTTTTGAAATCCGAATAGGACGATGCCTATCAGGAATATTGCGCCAATTGTAAAAATTGTTTTCATCATTTTTAACTCCATATAATGCAATGGGTTTTATGGATAGCCGAATAAAAGATAAGCACTTTAATTAAAAAGTCAGATTTTTGTATCTTAAGTCGAATTTGCATCCAAAAACTTACATTGCGGCCCTGCTCCTGGGAAACAAACTGGCAACAACATCTTGATTTTGATCATAAAACCCGACACCCAGAACGGCGTTATGATAGCGTACCAGCACATAACCGCTGCCGTCGCAGGCCAGGGCCTGGTCTTTTTTGAGGGTAAAAGATTTGCGGGCCAGATAAGCTTGCAGCTGGCCGGGGGAAGCATCGATCAGGTTGCGCACGGCCTTGCGGCCGAAGACGGCCGCACATGAGGTGGTCAGCTTGGGATATTGAAGATGCATATGAAACAGCGGCAGCCCGCTGATGCATTTGGCCATCTGCGGCGGCCGATGATCGGCAGCCACGGCGTAAATATCCCGGCGGCTTTTGTTCAGCAGCTGCAGGTCTGAAAAAACGGAAGGATCGATGCCGAAACGCTCGCCGAGGATATCAAACATGCGGGCGGCATCGTCCAGCCGCTGCTGGGTACTGCCGGAGGCCGTTTGAAAGTCCATGTGCGCTATTTCAGGCGGATCAGACATTTTATGGGAGTCACCGCCAATTTTTTCCAGAAGGGCGATATAAAATCCGCCGGTGTCGTTTAAATGCGGCCAGATTCGAATGGTGTGTCGAAGGTCGCCTTGGAAGGATTGACCCGCCCAGGCCGTCAACCCGGGGGCACTTTTTAAGCCCGGCAGGCTGACCGGCTGAATACGAACCGTGCCGGACATTTCACCCAGCACCGCGTCGACAACCGCTTCATTCTCTTCAGGCGCATAGGTGCAGGTGCTGTATAAAACACGACCACCGACTCGACAGCGGCGAATAGCCGCTTCCAGCAATAGTTGTTGCTTTCTGAATCGTTTCGATATCCGGCGGGTGGGCGGCCGTTTCAAAAGACCCGGAAAACGGCGGCTGGTGCCTTCACAGCTGCAGGGAACATCCACCAGAACACAATCAAATTCCCCGGCCGTGTGGGGATAAGCGGTGCCGTCATGGCAGGTCACACTGACATTGAGCAATCCCAGCCGGTCGATGGCGGACCGCAGAGGTCGTATGCGTTCCCAAAAAACATCGTTGGCCACCACGGTGCCCCGATTCCCCAGGGCCTGTGCCATCAGTGCGGTTTTATTGCCGGGTGCCGCGCACAGGTCCAGAACACGCTCACCGGGCTGCGGGTCCAGCAGCAGCGCCGGGATCATCGAACTGGCCTCCTGGATATGAAACCAGCCGGCCAGATAGGCCCAGTGGTTACCCAATCGACCGTTTCCATTTTGACAGCTAACCCGGTAGGCCTGCGGATGCCAGTCAAGCGGAGTAAGCTCGTAGCCGTCCGGTGTGAGAACATCGACCAGTTGCCGGGATGTGGTGCGCAGGGTATTGGTCCACACAAACAGCGGCTGGGGCCGGCGCGCAGTCGCAGCAAAAGCTTTATCATCATCAACAATCGAATAATAGCGTGCAAGGGCTGTCATATCGATTCGCCGGATCTGTGAGATGTTTTTACCTCTTAACCACCCCAATCCTTAACCAGCGCTTTGAATGCCTGTGCACCGGAATCCAGACAGGGTTGAAAGCCACCTCCCGGGTTGCTCCATGCTGAAGCCAGATACAGGCCTTTATATGGAGTGGTGTTTTCAAGCCGGTTCATGTAGGCATTGTTCATCGATTGCTCATAGCCGTAAATGGCGCCTTCCGGGTTCTGTGTGTAGTAAACATTGGTCAGCGGGGAGGCCGCCTCCATAACCTCGATCATGGAACTTAGGCCGGGAATAACATGCTGTTCGGCCTTTTCGATGAGGGCCTGGGCGATGCGTTCTTTTTGCTTTAAATAGGCTTTTTTGCGGCCGGCAAAATAATCATCCGCATACTGTTTCCAGGGTTCATAACCGCTGAGTATCAGCAGTTGGACGGTCGAGGTGCCCGGCGCCGAGTACCCGTCAAAAGCATTGTCATAAATGGTAACGCCCATCCCGCTTTTGTTCGGATCGCAGGCCAAACATGCCTGATAGCTTCGTTCCGGATCGTAGTGCTCGCTGAGAAAAATTTCATAGCCTTTGACCGTTTTGCTGATTTCCCGGTTGAGGCCCAGCCAGACTAAAAAGGTAGATATAGACGGACGATAGGCTTTGATCTTCTCCGCGTACTGAGTTGCTTTGCGCGGTAAATCCTCGGGGGCCGAGTCGCGTGCGAGCAAATCCGCGGTTGCGGGCACGCTGGCATTGGAAATCACCGCTTTGGTGTTGAGCTTTTTTCCGTTATCAAGCACCACCCCGGTTACCGCACCCCCCTTTAAAGTAATGTCGATGACTTCGGTGTTCAGCAATACCTGCCCGCCGGCGATTTCGATAGCCTGCATCAAAGCGTCACTCAGATCCTGGGAGCGGTGTTTAATGTAATGACCGCCGAATCGAATATAGGCTGCGGTGGCTACGGCATAGTAAAAGCCGGAGAGTTTAGAGGGAGGAAGCCCATAGTAAGGCCAGAAAGTTGATAAAATCGAACGCAGCTTGGGGTTCTGGGTGTATTGATCGAGCACCTGTGCCAGCGTCTGCTTGCGGATGGCCCACATCTTTTTATGGGTCATCGGAAAGCGGATCAAATCCCACCAGGAACTACGGTCAAACGGCTTTATGGCATCGTCAATGACACCTAAAATCTCATCGAAAAATCCTTGGATGCCTTTAGCCTCACCGGAAAATTGTTGCGTCAGCTGTTCAACAATAGCCGCCGGGTTTTTCTGCGGCCATATCAGGTCCTGTTCGGGCGTGATGATGCGGCACAGTTCGGGTAATTCGACGGTCTCGACTTTTTCCAGCACACCGGCGCCTTCAAGGGACGATTTTAATCCGCCCTGGGCACCGGCAGTGGCATGCAAAGAGACCTCGAAGGTATATTTCCCACCCTCGCGCTCAAAAGCCGTGGCATAGCCGCCCGGCCGATCATGCTGTTCGATCAGGGTCACCGGAAAGCCGCTTTGGGCCAGATGTGCCGCTGCGCTCAGGCCGCCCAGGCCGCCTCCGATGACAACCACCGGAAGGTCTTTTTTCGGCTCGATAGCGGCAGCCAGGGCTTTCACCCGGGTCCAGTCAAGCGACCACGCAGCGGTTGCCGCTGCCGCCAGCTGGACAAACTGACGCCGTGACATGCTTGCATGATTTTTCGTCCTCATGATGCGCCCCCCCAAATTAAGGTTAATCGTAGTGCGAAGTGAGTAACGATTAAATTGTGCGGTTATTGAAGATAATATCGGAGAAAGGCATAAAGAAGTCAATCGAACTTGTTTTAAAGCATGCCAGAAGTCGCAACTTCGCATCAGATCCTGCGCATTTAAGGTAGCATGGCATGTCAAGATTGTGTATATAAAAATGAAAAAAAGCGGCCTTAATATGCCACCAAGACACAAAGACCACGAAGAAAAGATCCATAAAACTTTAAAGACCCTTCGTGAACTTAGTGATCTTCGTGTCCTTCGTGGTGAAAAAACCACCCTATATAACCATGAAGAGCACAAAGAATTATAACTTTAACTTAAAAATCTCTTGGCGTCTTTGCGCCTTTGCGTGAGGCCAATGTGAAAGAAAAAGTGATCACCACCACCTGCTCTTTTGATTGCGGGGCGCGCTGTTTGCTCAAGGTGCATGTTGCCGACGGCAAGATCACTCGAATCCGCACCGACAGTCAGCGCGAACGATCTTTAATCGCCTGCATCCGGGGGTTATCCCAGAAACATGTGGTTTATGCACCGGATCGCCTCACGCAACCCCTGAAAAGAACCGGGCCCCGCGGCCAGGGGCAATTTGTGCCCATCTCCTGGGAAGAAGCCCTGGACACAGTGGCTCAGAAATTAGAGCACGTTAAAAAAACCTACGGACCGCATGCAACCCTGGTAATGAATTATTATGGCAACGAAGGCGCTCTGCACAATAGCATAAAAACAGCCCGACGCTTTTTTAACCTGTTTGGCGGGTGCACCACGGTCTGGGGCAGCACCTCGATGGAAGGCGCCAGGTTTGCTTGCGAAACCACCTTCGGCAGCCGGTTTACCGCCAACAGCCGCGACAACCTGCTGCACTCTAAATATATTATTTTGTGGGGTTGGGATCCGCTGGTTTCGCGTTTTCGGCCTTACACCGCATCCTATCTAGCGCAGGCGAAGAAAAAAGGGGCTAAAATCATCGCGGTGGACCCGCGCTTAACCCTATCCGGCAAGACGCTGGCTGAACGCTGGATCGCCATCAAACCGGGTACCGATACCGCTTTGATGATGGCAATGGCTCATATCATGATCGATCAGGGCCTTTATGACCAGAACTTTATCGCCACATATACTTTTGGATTCGATGAATTTAAATCTTATGTCATGGGCAAAACCGACGGGGAAGCCAAAACTCCGGAGTGGGCCTCACCGATCTGCGGGGTTCCGGTGGAGCGTATCATGGAGTTGGCGCAGGATTATGCCGGCCTGAAGCCAGCGGCCCTTTGCACCGGCTGGGCGCCGGGCCGCAGCGCCTTTGGCGAGCAGTTTCATCGTGCCGCGATTACCCTGGCCGCCATGACCGCCAACATCGGCAATGTCGGCGGCCATGTTGCCGGTGGCACCGACCGCATGGACCTGGGTGATTTGGCGGTGTCATTGCCCGTACCGGAAAAAGAAAATCCGGCGGTGCATGTCAATGAAATCTACGACACCCTGTTAAACGGGCGCTCCGGCGGGTATCCGGCAGATATTAAACTGCTCTATGTTGTCGGCTGCAACATGTTAAACCAGTTTTTAAATGTGAACAAAGGCATCAAGGCTCTCAAAACCCTGGACTTTATGGTCGTCCATGATCTGTTTTTAACACCCACCGCCCGCTTTGCCGACGTCGTGCTGCCCATCACCCATTATCTGGAGCAGGAAGATATCGGCCAGCCCTGGCTGGGCGGCCCTTACTGTATCTATATGCACAAGGTGATCGATCCAATCCCGGAGACCCGTTCGGATCTGGCTGTTTTTAGCGCTCTGGCAGACCGCCTGGGGATCGAAGGCTACAATGAGCGTTCCGACCGGCAGTGGTTGGATTCATTTCTGGCTGCCACGCCCGATTTTCCCGACCCGGAAGACTTTCGGCAAAAAGGCGTATTTCGCATAAAGCTCGATGAACCCCGGGTGGCCTTTAAAAAGCAGATTGAAGATTCCGAGCGCTATCCATTTGCCACCCCCAGCGGTAAAATTGAAATCTACAGCCACAAAATTGCGCAAATGAACCATCCCCGGATTCCGGCTACCCCCCGGCATTTGGAAGGACCGGCCGTTGACCGTTCGGTTCAATTTCCGCTGCAACTGGTCAGTCCCCATGCTAAAACCCGGGTCAACTCCCAGTTCGACAACATTGCCCGCATGAAAGAAAAAGCCGATGACCGCATCTGGTTAAATACCACAGATGCAGCCGGGCGCAGCATTTCAACCGGTGACTCAGTCTTGGTGTACAATGATCGCGGTCGTCTGCGCACCCGGGCTAAAGTCACTGATCGAATCATGCCCGGGGTCGTCAGCCTGGATGCGGGTGCCTGGTTTCAGCTGGATGCAGATGGCGTCGATAACGGCGGCTGTGTGAATGTCCTCACCCGAGATGCCATGTCCCCGGCCGGCGCCTTTCCCTGCAATACCTGCCGTGTCCAGGTTGAGCCCGACAGCTGATAAATCATATCCCCCGTTTTACACATTGTAGGCGGTACCACAATATATTGTGGTGGCTCACTGGCCGCAAAAACATCACCCGTGAATATGTTGTTCTACAATCTGCAATTTTCTGTCATTGCAAACTTAGGCACGCTATCGAACAAAGCGAGCAGCCGAAAAACTTTGACACTTGAATACGTTATCCACACTTTTATGATTTATCCCATAGACTATTTTGACTTATTGGTGGGATACCAAAAAGGGGGATGTATGCAGCTTTATCAGATAAAGATCGTTATTCAGGAATATAAGATCGATGAGTTCGTGGATTTTCTGCGCTCGCTTTTATCTGGATTTCGTAAAGAAAAAGGATGTGTTGATTGCAATGTTTATAAGGATTTAGACGCGGAACACGCATATTGTATCGTTGCCGAGTGGGAAACACGCGAAGCCATGCAGAAGCATTTCCTGACACAAAAATACGAAGTGTTGATCGGTGCAGCCAAGGTTCTTGGCGAGAAGTTTGAAATGATCGTAGCCGAAGTTTTGGAGTCAACGACCACCCGCTAAGCGGGTGGCTTGGATTTTTCCGCCAAAGGCGGCAAAAAGACAGGTCCACGGTAGTGCCCAAATCGTTGCGGGTGGGACCGGGGTGCAAACCCTGGGCAAACCATGAAGCTAACTGAATAATCAATCTAATCAAATCAGGCGAAGATCTTAAATTTGTCAAATTCAAAGATCTGCCCCCTTTCTTTGCAAAAAAGTCAAGACATTCTTGCAAAACACTGCAATAAAGTCGCTTTTGGGCCGCAAGGAAACTAAGCTGAGAATTTTCTTTATAAAAGCTGGTCCGAATGATTGGGCGGTATGGAAGCCTATAATTCCAGCAATAATCTATGGGGGGGGAGAACGCGGGCAAATGATAGACGTAAAGGTTGGTTAACAGGGGCAACAATATAGCAGGGAACATCGGAGTGTTTTTCATGAAAAGATCGTAACCCTGATAAGTGGCTCGTAGAGGGCTGTTTTGTAAACTTGCATTCAATGGCATATAAAAGTTTTGTGCCACGACTGATGAGTATATCGACTTCTGCTCCGTGACTGGTTCTCCAGAAAGAAAGTTTCCAATCTTTTTGTTGATAGTCGTTTAAACGAATAATCTCCTGGAGTATCCACTGCTCAAACAGGCGACCCTGTTCTGTAACATTAGGGGGATCCTGAAGGGATCCCAAAAGAGCCCGGGTTACACCATTATCAAAAAAATAAAATTTGGGCTGATGACTCATGCGTTTTCGCTGACTTTTCAAATAGGGGTAAAGGAAAAACCCAATGAGCGTATCTTCAAGGATGGAATAATATTCCCTGACTGTTGACAGAGCCACCTGGCAATCTCGGGAGACGGCGGAAAAATTAATTTGTTCACCATATTGGGCCACGGCAATATCTAAAAAATTTTGAAACCCTTGAAGGTTCCGTACCAGGGCTTCCGCTTTGATTTCTTCCCTGAGATAGGTGATGGCATAGGCCCTCAGGAGATCCTGGGCTTCCTTTATTTTTTTCTGTTTGAGTGTGCTGTAAATTTTTGGGAGAGAACCATAAGATAGGACCCATTGGAGATTAAAATCGTCGGACAATTCATTAAATGTCAAAGGGTGCATGGCGCGATATAAAGCCCTCCCTCCCAGAAGGTTAGATGCGCCGTGACGTAGTTTTCGTGCTGAAGAACCGCAGAGGATGAATTGGAGCTCAGGTCTTTGTTCCATGATGGCATGCACGATATCCAGAAGTTTCGGTACGCGCTGGATCTCATCGATGAGTATCTTATGGTTTTCATCGGGCGCAAGATCATCGAGTTGCTGCCGAAGAAGATTCGGGTTTTTGTTGTAGGATAGCTGAAGTTCGGGATCGAGAAGGTCTATGCTCAAATGCGGCTTTTCGGAATGCAGCAAGGTGCTTTTACCCACTTGTCTGGGCCCGAAAAGAAAAAAACTGGTTTCCGGCATTCTGTTTTGCAGGTATCTTTTAAACATGGCCGTTAATTTACCGTGCATTTTAACAATTTGTCAACAAAAATGCCGGTGATAAGCGTTTTATATGTAGCTTTAATAGGTTGTATCTGTCCCGGAAGAAACCCAGACCCTTGCAGAGGAGGCGCACATTTTTGGCCTGCCGCTGATCATGAGCTACAAAACCATGTATTTCTGCGCGGTCGATAAAAACACACCACAATTCAAGGCGCCGTTCAACCAGCTCGAGAACACTAGGCGCGTGTGCGGGCCGAAGGACACAATCCTGGTCTCCCAGCCCCCCCCCATCTCCCCTTCCTCTTCTTTTCCGCCTTCCGCATTCCCAATTCCACTTTCCGCTGTTTCTTCATCTTTTCTCATTCAAGGTTGGATGTTGGACGTTCGATGTTCGGTGTTCGGTGTTCATCTTTTCAGTTCCTTCCATACCCCCTCTCATGAACCACCAAATATGGTTTAAAAACCATATTTGGTGTTTTTTATGCTCCCTTTTTCAACCTCCAGTCTTCTCATCTATGTGTACTTTTGAATATTTTCAAATGTTTAGGGCGAAACCTGTGTTGTTCTTTCTAATGGCATGGTCTTTGAACTGCATTGAATTAATTGTTCGGGGAACCACCGCCATTACCCCTATAGTCTGATTTAACGGAAATAAAAAGAGGAATCAGAAATATTCTGATTCCTCTTTTCGAACCCCCTTGTCGGGTACTGCCGTGGCACGAATCGGCCAGACAATTTATGGGTCGTTGTCCATTTGCTATTTTATCATGCTGCTTTTAATCGGCGTCACAGTAACCGATTTGATCTCGTCGTTAATGTCCATCATCACCTTGTTTTGCCAGTCCCCATCATCGCTCCAGATCACATAGTACTGTCCATTATGCAGGCTCACTTTTAGATTGACGGTTTCGGAAGCCTTCAGCTCTCCGCCTGCCAGGTTGAACGGCTGCGGCCAATCATAAGTGTGATCTATCCAATAAAGCAGATAAAACATCTTTTTATTGGTGGTATTGTCAAACTTGATCGAGAAGTTGGCAAAAGCAATAGCAGGCAGCAAAACGATTACCAGAATAAGGATTAGTTTTTTCATGTCGAGGCTCCTTGAGACATATTCGCCGCTTAACGGGTTGTCTCTATTACAGTTATCGTCATGAACACCGAAAAACTTTAATTTTGCTAAAAATGGTGGAATTGCCGCAAGGGAATCAGAGTTCAAAAGGTCAAAAATGAAGATCTAAAAGCGGGCGAAAGACGTCAATAGATAATGGATATGACCGACTGGGAAATCATCCACTGTGGTTGATCATATTGCTTGAAATGAAAATAAAAAATATATAAACCGGTTGGTATATTTATAGGAAAAAGAAGCAGGATATTGTCCGGGGCAGCGTTCTTTATTTTTTTAGCTGTTGAATATAAAAACGAAGCTCTTTGACGGCCTGATCCAAAATGGCGGGGTCACGGCTGCAGGCATGCAATGCGGCCGCGCCGTTTAAAGCAATAATGATATAGCGGGCGATGGCATTTAAATTTAAGTTTTCTTTCAGGAGGCCCTGCCGAGCAGCCTGCTTCAGCCAGGCACACAGCAAGCCGGCCAGCTGGTCAAAGCCCTGCAACAGATGACTGCTCAAGGCGGCTGATTGCCCGGAAAACTCCACCAGCATGCTGTGGAAAAAGCAGCCGCCTTCAAACACCTGATTTCCCAGCTTTTTTTTGATATCATTTTCGATAAAGATTTGAATGCGCTCCAGAGGATCGGAAGCGGTGGGAATCCCATCAAAAACGACATCCCGCCAGATACGCAGGGCCTCATCGTAAACCGCATACCAGAGTTCTTCTTTGCTGGTAAAATGCCCGTAGAATCCGCCCTTGGTTAAACCGGTGGCTGCCAAAATATCATTGATCGACGTGTTGTAATAGCCTTTGACGCAGAAAAGTTGCAGTGATTTTTCAATGATGCCCCGACGTGTTTGAATACCTTTAGCGACCATATATTTGTCCATCCATAATATACCAACCGGTCGTATTTAAATCATACTTATGGGGCTTCAGTCAACAGTTATCTCTGCGCCATAGAACAGCTCAAAGCGTTATGATAATGTTTTAAAGATGTTTTCGGTTGTATCTCAGCAACAAGCTTTCAATGCAAGGGGCCTCTGCGGTGTCGCTGCCCTGCACCTTGTGCCTTGCTCTGATCGACATACTTTTTTACCGTACGTCGATCGAGCCTCAGTCGCCTGGCCGTTTCGGCATAAGACCCGACCCGGTCGTAAATCCAGGAGCAGTAAAGACCACACAGCTCCTCCAGCGTCAAAATTCCCTGACGGAAAGATGCCATCAGACCTTCTTCGGCAATGCTGTCCTTAACGATGGCCGGATGATACTCCCGGCGAATCATGATATTGCGGACACACTGTTCCAACTCGCGAATATTGCCCGGCCAGGTGTAATCCAATCCCAGTTTGTCCTTAATCCAGGACTTGACCTCCCCCGCGAGCTTTTCGCCTTCGCTGCCGGCCACCCGCTGGGAAATATACCCCACCAGGTCCCAGAGCACCTCCGGGGATTCATGCATCTGTTGGCGCAAAGAAGGCGTGGTGATGATGTCCGAACACAGCCGGTAATACAGGTCTTTTCTAAAATCGCCTTCTTCCATTGCCAGATGGATGTCGCGATGGGTGGCCGCCACGATCTTGCCCTCAAATGCCAGGGTCTTGGTTGAACCCAGACGCTGAAACGTGCGGGCCTGGATCACGCGCAGCAGCTTGACCTGAACCAGCGGATCCAGCTCCCCGATTTCGTCTAAAAAAACGGTGCCCGCAGCCGGGCAAGCTTCCAGCCAGCCCTTGCGGTCCTCCAGCGCGCCGGTAAAAGCACCTCGCCGGTGGCCGAAGAGCTCCGATTCGACCAGTGTGGCTGGCAGCGCCGACAGGTTAATGGGAAAAAACGTATTAAAAAAATCGTCCTTAAACGTCCGTGTTTGAGGATTAAAGGGGATATATCGCGCCTGACCAATGGCCGTGGCCACCAGTTCCTTTCCCGAGCCGGTGGGCCCGAAGATAAGGGTTGCAAAATCCCCCATGCATTTGAAAAAGGACCGGCGATAGCGCCGCATGTCGTGGGTGAAAATGGAGTTCCAGACCGCCGCCCGTAGATTGGCCGCCACCGCTGACCGCCCGATTATCGCCCGAAATATATATAGAAACGCCCGGCGCACCTGGAATATACAGGCAAAAATATGAGCGGCTTCGGTTTTCTGAGGCAGGTCGTAGCCGGGTATGTCAAACAGGAGGCCCCAGTAGTGATTAAACTCTTTGAAATAGTCATAGGTCGGGCCCTTTTTAGGGTGAATAATGTCCTGTTTAAACTGCTGGGCGTAGTAATGGTAGACGAGAAACAGAGCCGTATCTTCATAAAGTTCAAGCTCTTTGCGTGTGGCCTGCATACCTTTTCGCAAACGCTCCTGCAGTTTCATCAGAAGGGGGTAGGCCCGGTCGGTTATTTTTTTGGTGTTGACCAGATGAAAATCGGGATCATCGCCCAGAAGGTTCCAGTCGGCCTTGGATTCATCGAACGCATCTCCCAGGGCCTCGCGTTCATATCGGATGCGCTCCGGTAAAAAGGGATTAACGTAATTGAGTTTGGAAACAATTTTGAGGAAACGACAATCGTCAGGATTTAAAAACGCCACGGCATCCTCCATATGTTCAATCGACCGTTAAAAAACATCTGAGTTCCATGCAAAATTCAGATTATACATTAATTGTATATATTATTATATCTTACTGCAATAGATATAAATATTGAACAAAATATTTTAAAAACGCCCGAATCGAATCACAAAACAGTCTTTTTAAAAGGAAATAAACAGCATCGTCATATTTTATATCTTATTGTTAATATTATAAATTCCGTTTTTCAAATCCCATATTTCGGTAATAATTGTACATATAATGTATTTAACTTACATTTTTTGTATTAATTTTTACCTATTTTATTCGCGTTTATCCAAATATGTGCCGCCCGGATAAAATTATATTTATAATAATTTAAGTTTGTTAAATAATTTAAGGGGCCTAAATTGGTACTTCTGGCACAGGCGTTGCTCTTTATGTATGACGAACCCATACAAAAGGAGGTTTAGCATGCAAAAAGCAATCATCTCGATTATACTCATTGCAGCCTTCGGTCTAACCGCCAGCGTCTGCCACGCCGCCGGAATACTGACCCCGGTGGGATCGCGGCATCAACCGATTCAAATCCGCGACCACCACGTCAATGTGGTCATCAATAACGGCTTTGCCATGACTGAGGTGCAGCAGACCTTTTACAATCCAAACACCGAAGATCTTGAAGCCATGTATAGTTTCCCCCTGCCCAAAAGCGCCAGCCTCTCGGAGGTCACCATCTATGTGGGCGAACGCGAAATTCATGGTGAAGTGCTGGAGAAGTTAAAAGCCCAGCAGATCTATGAAGACGAAAAAAGCAAGGGCAATGAAACCGGACTGGCTGAGAAAAATGAATTTTATACCTTTGAGTTCAAGGTCCATCCGGTGCCGGCCAACGCTGAAACCCGGATCCGGTTCCTTTACTACCAGCCGCTAAAAATCGACACCGGCATCGGCCGCTACCTGTATCCGTTGGAAGAAGGCGGTACCGACGAAGCGGGCATGAGCTTCTGGACCACCCATGCCAAAGTGGAAAATACCTTTTCCATGAGCCTGGAGTTAAAATCTGCCTATCCGATTAAAGATGTGCGCGTGCCCGGATTTGAGGCCGCTGCCACAATCAACAAACTGGGAGAAGATCATTATAAGCTGGAAATGCAACTGAGAGACATGAACTTAACCCGCGACGTTATTTTCTACTACCGCTTACAGGAAGGCCTGCCCGGACGGGTGGAAGTCATCCCGTTTCGGGATAACGAAAATGAGGACGGCGCTTTTATGATGGTCATCACTCCGGGAGTGGACTTAAAGCCCTTGACCAACGGTGCCGACTACTGCTTCGTTCTGGATATTTCCGGAAGCATGCAGGCCAAGATGGCCACTTTAAAACGGGGCGTCATGCAGGCCCTTGAAAAACTTAAACCCGAAGATCGCTTCCGGTTTGTCACCTTTGAAAGCCAGGCCCGTGAGCTGAACCGCGACTGGCTGCCGGCCAACCCGGACGGGTTGATCAAAGCCAAACAACTCCTGGAACCGCTTAATGCCAGGGGCAGCACCAACCTGTACGCCGGACTCGATCTGGGGCTTAAACGGCTGGATGACGACCGCGCGGTCAATATTGTCCTGGTCACCGATGCCGTTACCAACACGGGCATCGTCGATCCAATTGATTTCCATAAACTTTTGCGAAAGGTGGATGTCCGCATTTATGGCTTTTTGCTGGGCAACAGCGCCAACTGGCCCCTGATGCAGACGATTACCGAGACGTCCGGCGGGTTTTATGACAGCATCTCAAATGTGGACGACATCATGGGTAAGCTCATGCTGGCGGGCAGTAAAATCAACTACGAAGCCCTGCTCGACGCCCGCGTTAAATTTTCAGGTGTCAAGGTCACCGACCTGACCGATGACACCTTTAAAAAAGTCTACCGCGGCCAACAACTGGTCTTGTTCGGTAAATACAACCAGGGCGGCAATGCGCGTTTAACCCTGGAAGCCAGCCTGACAGGCGAGGATAAAACCTACACCAGCGAATTTGTTTTCCCGGATATCGACACGGAAAATCCGGAACTGGAGCGGCTCTGGGCCCTGGCGACTATAGAAAAGATTGAGGCCATGGAGCGCATTGGCAAAATGGTGCCGACCGAGTCAGAAAACGCCATCCGGGATCTGGGACTGCAATATCAGATCGTCACCGATTACACTTCAATGGTCGTGCTTTCCGATACCGCTTTCGCCGACCGCGGGATCGAGCGCCATAACCAGACCCGTATCGCCCGTGAGCAGCAGGCCCGGGTCCAGCGCAGCCAGCAGTCCGCCAAAAATTACCGGGTGGACCGCAAAAAGCCGGCCTTTAAGCATAAGGTCCCGAGTCTGGGCGGTGGTGGCGGTGCCATCGATCCGCTGACCGGTGTGCTGGGGATTTTAATCACAACCGCCGGAGCTGTCCGGCTCGCTCTGCGAAGGAAAAAGCGCTAAAATGGCGATCCCGACAATAACCGGCAACATCACCAATATCGAACGTCAGGCAGTGGGGCGCATCCCATGCGCCTCACTGCTGCTCACCCTGGTGGCGGTGATCATCCACCTGACAAATGGTCTACGGGTGGAGCTGCTTTATGAACGCACCGCTCTGGCCGATATGGCGCTATGGCGAGCGGTGACCTGTCACTGGGTACATTTGAACTGGGATCATCTGTTCTGGTCGGGTGCCACGTTTTTGTTTCTGGGTTCGGTGTGTGAAATACTGGATAAGAAAAAGACTTACCAGACGCTTGTTATCGCGGTGGTTCTCATTCCCGCCACCATCTGGGGGGGCCTGCCGGAGCTTAAAATTTACGGCGGCTTATCGGGGCTGGATTGCGCCCTTTACGCATTGCTGTTTGCGTTGCTCATCAAGCGCGAAATGCGATCAAGCAACCGGATGTGGGCTGTATTTTATGCAGTGGGCTTGGTGGCCTTGCTGGCCAAAGTAACCTACGAAACGACTACCGGCCAGACCATTTTTGTCGCCAATACCCATTCCGGTATGATCCCCGTCCCGCTATCTCATCTGGCGGGCGGGTTTGTCGGATTCAGTGTCGGCATCCGCAAAACGTCATAAGTGGCCGGGTGACTTGCAGGATTTATTTTTAAACCAATGGAAACATCCGCTCTGGCGGTGCCATCTGGCAAATTAGGGCTCAGGCGGTTACCAGATCTGCTCAAGCGGGTGGATCGACCGATACTTATCAGGATTTTTCTGGATGAAATCCCAGATGTCATCCGGCTGTGCGGCTCCCGGTTGAACATCGAAGGTTTTTCCGGCTTTGGCGAAGGCGTAGGCGACCAGCCAGGAACAGATCGGGTAATCCCTGTTTTGCGTGATTCTTCGAAAAACGTAAGCTCCCAATAGCAACCAATCCAGCAGATGACCGATGACCGTAACGATGCCGTATTTTTTGCCCACCTGTTCGAGCGCTTTCGCAACAATGGTATCCGTTTCAGCAGGTGTGAGGTTGATCGGGCGATAGACGGCGACTTTGTCATGACTAAACGGGCCGTAGCGTTTCCATAGTTTATGTTTACGCACGCGCAGGAGGGTTTCAACAATCAGACAGTTCTCCAGATCTCCTTCTGCCACTACAATCCCGGTGTGGTTCACCTGCGTTCTGCTTTCACCGATCGTGCGGGTAAAAAAACGAATTAGTTTGGAAAAAAATCCAGCTCCATAGGTCAGGAACACATCACCGGGAAGCAGTAAGGTCTTTTCCACAGGCTCCTCCTCAATTTTGCATGAAAATTAATGAGAGGCTATAAATATATCTAGCGACAGCTGGTTAGGCAAATCATCGAAGTAATCTAAATTGCAGATCACATTTAATGGATGAAAATCATTTTATCTCATTAATTTTCACCCTTCGAAATAAACCTAAAATTTTATACCTTAATCGTTTGGCCAGGGTCAAATAAAATTGAAGCATCACACAGCTGCGCAGAAAACCAAATGATGCTTGGCTTACAGCCGGATGTTGAATATTTAAGAGCCTAAAATAAGGACCCATAAAACATACACTGGTTTCCAATTGTAAACTATTCGGAAAACCATGGCGTCTTACCGAACAAACACGCCGGATAACGGTGCTGTTAAATTTGCAAACAAGGAGGTTCGCCATGAAGAAAAAAATTGTTATCATTAGCATCGCACTGATTGCTTTTGCGGGAGCATTAGCCGGCAATTCATGGGCGGCACGCGAAAGAGGTGGTGAACGCCGTATGGACCGCGGCCACCGGTTTCAGGACGTAGATGACTCTGTGCGTGACAACTTTAGGAGAGTCCGTGTCCGTGATCGCGGCCCGGGCCATTATCCCCGGCGTGATTTTAACCGTCCCGGACCCCGCTTCCAGCACAAATACAATAAATGGAACCATTATCGTCCGGCACAATGGAACCATTATCGTCCGGCACAGCGGTTCAAGCACAAATATTATAAGCGTCATCATTATCGTGCAACACACCGCTTCGGACCCCAATACCGTCATTGGCGTCATCGCCCGGTCTACCGTCAGGGGCATCCCGGGTACTTGAAGTGGCGGCACCGTCACTAGGTAATGCAAGAAAGCAACAACTAATACAGCCGTGCCGAAAGTGATGCCGACCCTGCAGAAGCGTTTCAGGCATCCGCCTCGGTACAGAACAGCGGTTTTACCATTGCGGTGGGAACCAGCAGGACCAACTGACGTCATGTCGTTCAAAAATACCTGACGTTTTTAATCAAAAAGGAGGTTGCAACCGCCCCGGGGCAGGCTGAATTCAGCCTGCCCCTTGAAGCTGCCTCAACCGTATAGCTACAAAGTTCCTCCTGATTATTTTAGGAATGACACTAAATTCATGAAATTCCCAGATTTTGATACTATTTTCAGCCCTCAGGAGGCGGTCCCCAGCACTTAATGGCCGGTAGCCGATTGTCTGGCCATGCCCAGATAAATGGCCGCCAGGGCGAGCGCCACCCCCAGCCAGTTTATCAGTGTGGTCGGTCTTTGAAAAAATAAAACATCCCAGACAAATGCGAGCGCGGGCTGAAGCAGCAGAATCAGGCCTGAATAGGAAGCGCGAATATTCGGCAGGGCATTGGTGATCAGAATCCAGCCCACAGTATGGCTGAGGAGGCCCAGGGCTGCCAGGGCCAAAAAACTCTGCAGATCAGGTATCTGAAAGGAATCCCGGTTATAAACAATTTCGGACCCTAAAAATGCAGCGGTGGTCAGCGAAACCATCATCAGCACATAAAAAAAAGAGGTGCCCATCTGTTCGGTCTGCAGTTGACGAAGCGACAGCAAAAATCCCGCATAACAGACTGCTGCCGCCAGACCATAATAAACACCGATGAGGTAGGATGGTTCCAGGTGAGACCAGTTGACCCCCACGATCATAAACAGACCGACAAATGCAAGGGGCAGGGAAATAATGTATATCAGGCGCAGCGGTTCCTTTAGAAACAAAATTCCGATCGCAGCCAGGATGAAAACCTGGAAATTCGGCAGAATCGTACCGAGCCCCGGGCCGATGTATCGAATGCTGTGATGATACAGCCACAGGTCCAGGGCCAACAAAATACCGCATAACAGGATCAGCAGCAATTGGCGAGCCCCGGGCCATCGGAGTTCGCGACGATACAGGGCAGCAGCCAGTAAAGCGGCACCACCGATAAATACACGGTAAAAAGCCGAGACGTTCGGCGCCACATGGGCCACTTTAACCCAGACACCGGAAAAACTGATCAGCACTGCCCCGAGGGTAAGGGTCAGCAGGGTGAATCGCTGAGCCCGGTTTTTTAAAACAGAAGTGTCGCGCATGAGATTGAGGCCGACCTCGTCATATACATTTGATCGAAAGGGAAAATTGGTTGCGCACTAAATAAAAGCTTATAACCGTCTATTAAACTTTAGGCAGTTAGATTGGTGCGCTATATATTCTGACCTGTCAACAACTTATTAGCGGTTATAAAAACCTGAAGTAAATCACTGACGGCTTTAAAACCGACCGCAATCGGTTATAGCGCTTGGAAAGTCCGAGGCATGCCTATTATGGTATTCTATAATATTTTGCAACCATTCATATAACGCTCAATTAAGGTCTTAATTTCTTTTGGCCAAATCCAATAAAACAATGGACGTTCGCATTTTATTCTCCTATATTGGTCCGGGCTAAAGCGAGTATTGAAAATAAAGAAAAACAGGCAGGCTAAAAAAATAAAATGAACAACGTCTCCGGAAAATTTGTCAATTATTATGAACTGCTGGGAGTCGATTCCAAAGCCGGAACCCAAGAAGTCAAGCAGGCCTACCTCAACCAGGTCAAACGCTGGCATCCGGATAAAAATCCCGACCGCACTGCAGAGGCCGAAGAAAAGACCAAGGTTTTGAATCAGGCCTACCACATACTGGGCGATGCCGAACGGCGTAAAAACTACGATCGCATGCTTCGATTTACCAGAGGCAAGGATTTTGATGAATTTATAAACGATGAGGCCATTCGCAATAAAATCAACAAGGCCTATCCGGCCTTAAAAAAAGTCCTTGAAAACGTGCGCGAGCTATATGCGCTTTTCAAGGACTCGGTCAAAGGCGATTACAAACTCCACACGGCGAATGTGGCCATGATTGGCGGCGGATTGCTGTATTTCATCCTGCCCGCAGATTTGATCCCGGATTTCATTCCCCTTGTCGGATATTTAGATGATCTGGCGGTCTTAACCACCATTATGAACTCTCTTAAAGGGGAAATAAATGCATATCGCAGCTGGAAAGAAACCGGGATGAAAGGGCACTTCAAAAAATCCACCTGAATTTTGCATGAAAATTGAAGTTTTAATCCATTTTAATAGTATCAGACTAAGTCAGCCAACTCTACAAAAATACCGATCAGGTAAAATGGATGAAAATCAGCCTATCTCATATTTGTGCTGTTTCCTAAAAAATATGATGGCTTAAATTTTTGGTTGATTTCTTAGAATTTATTATATATAGATTAGAGTCGTTTTTAATTGTTCGGATCGTCTTTACGCGTTGAATATGATTCAGCGATCTTGTTTATCTCAAACTATTGTTGGAGGCCCTAAATGTTAAAGATCAAACTTAACCTTAAAGTTGTGGTGGTACTGGCGGCAATTGCGGGACTCGTTTTCGTTTTTGGATGCGGAGAATCGCAGCAAAAGCATGATATGACTCAGTTTATACAGGAATTTGGCAAAACGGTCGACGAATACGCCAAAGCCGAAGATGGTCAGAAGGCTGAATTAGAGGCAAAATTAAATTCTTATATTGAAAAGTGGACCCAGATGAAAATTGATATGGGGAGCGAGCTTACACCCCAGGTATTAGATAAGCTGGATACCGAGTATCAAAAACTTGCGAAAGAATTTAAAAACCTATCGGGCAAAACATAAGTTTTAAATCTTATTGTTTGCACGGTTGCGCCGATTGATTGCCGGCTTCCCGGCTTAAATGATAAAGAAGTACGACCCCATTTTTACTTTCTCTTAGAAAAACTATTTCAGCGGGGCGCGGGGTAACCTGCGCCTTTTTGTTTGGTTGCCCCCCACACCTTCCTAATCTTCAGTTCGGCAAATATCATCGCTGCAAACGACCTTAAAGTTTTTGCCGGTGAAAAGTCGCGTCAAAAGAAAGGTGATGCCGATCCCGCACAGCCCATCAGGGCCGCAAGCAACAACGACACAATATATAAGAATATGGTCATCCGCTATCCAATTTTCTCCTGCGTTCAGACGATGTTTGCGGGGCTGCCTTGTAAAATATACAGCCCACGCACAATCGGCAAGCAAAAAGCAGAAATGCTCCCGCCTCCACGGTATATCGCGCCCCCGCTCGCTTGACAAACAGGATTTAGACCTCACTCTAAATTTTAGGATAATCGGAGCGAATAAAACACCTTAAAGATAAACAAAAAAAACAAACGAAAAATAAAATTGAAATGCATTTTCCTTCTAAACGAGCGCCAGGGAGGTCCCGTCATGAAAGCCATCCGAATTCATCAAACCGGTTCATTTGAGCAGTTAAAACATGAAGAAGTCGATCCGCCCATGCCGGAGGGGGGCGAAGTGTTGATCAAAGTCATATCGGCTTCGGTCAATTTTGCGGATGTCATGACCCGCAAGGGTACATATCCCATGATGCCGCCGCTGCCAGCGATTCCCGGTATTGACTGCAGCGGGATTGTGGAAGCAGTGGGAGAGAATGTCACCCGGTTTCGCCCGGGGCAGCATGTCGCTACATTGGGACGGGGTTGTTATGCGGAATATATGGCGACCAATGCTGTCGCGGTATTCCCTATCTCCGAGGATGTTGATATGGATGAAGCTGCGGCCATTCCGGTCAACTACCTAACTGCCTATCATATGATGCACACCATGGCCCAGGTCAAAGAGGGAGAGACGATCCTGTCCTACGCGGCCGCCGGCGGTGTCGGGACCGCTGTCATTCAGCTGGCAAAACTGGCAAACGTGACGGTCATCGGCTTAACCAGTACGGACGAAAAAGTCGATTTCGCCCGAACCCAGGGGATTGAACATATCATTAGCTATAAGACCGAGGACGTTCATCAGCGCGTGAAAGATATTACCAGTGGCAAAGGCGTAGAAATCATCCTCAACTCGGTTGCCGGAGATTCCTTCGAACGTGATTTTGAAATGTTGGCCCCTTTAGGCCAGATTATCTGGTATGGCATGGCAGCCGGCCCGCCGACGGGAAGTTTAGCCGAGCAGCTGGGTGCCGGTTTTGTTAGAAGTGCAGGTATTCGAACGTTTATGCTGCCCAGCATTTTCGAACTTGACCCGGCCTTGATGGCCCGGTCTGCCGATATTCTGTTTAACGATCTGGCAGACAACAGGATAAAACCCCACATCTATGAGCGTATTCCACTGGCCGAAGCCGCCAGGGCGCATGAATTATTGGAGAGTGGCAAGGTTCACGGCAAGCTGATTTTAAAGCCCTGATGAAATCAGGCCTTTAAAAATTATATTGGAAATACGGACATTCGCGTGCGTTCCTTGTTCAATGCAGATAAGCGCTTTATATTATTGGCCGGCTTCAACCACAGAATACTTTATTTCTCCCAGTTTTAGATCGGTATCCGCCAGTTCCTGAAGTATGCTGACCTCCCAGTCACCCAATTTTTCAGTCGGGATTTTTTTCCAGGTTCGATAGCGGATAGAGCCGGGAAGCTCGAGATTGTGGACGCTGCGAACTTTATTATTGCGTTTGAAATGAATAATAATATCCGGTTTGTCCCCGGCGGGCACCAAATAACTCATCCATAAAAATACTTCCCGATCTTTTTCGATTTGTCCCCCTGTAACGACCTCCTGGCATTCATACTTATAGGGTCCTTCTTCATAGATTTGGGCGCATAGTTGGTGGCCAACTAAGACAGCACCCTGGCCTTTGCCCTTATAATAGTAATCGATTACCTTTTTAGCTTCCGCGGGGGTAGGTTTTTCTTGTGCCAGCAGCATGCATGGCAGACATAGCAACAAAAAGGTGAGCAGCCCAATTCTTTTCATTTTACCTCCTTTTCTAAAATGACCAATGGGTTAAGCGTATCGTCTGGATATGCAAATTTTATGCTGAGGGCGGTTTTTTAAAAACGATTTAATTTCGGTGGGTTATTAGATTGCTAAAAGGGTGGGGCTTTGTAGGCGGTTAAAATAGTAGACACGTGTGGATTGTTTTATGCAAATTCAATACCTGGGGGATCAGGATGTTTTTCGGTCCGGCCTAATATCATAGCGGAATGAATTATCGGCAGCGCAATCGGGTCCGCCGCAGGCGGATCTGAATGCATTAGGGAGCGTTGCGAAAGAACAGCTCATTGCCTCAAAACTGCTAATGGGCACAATGCTGATTTTACATTAAAACGATTATTTTGTTTTTGATTTCTGTTCTTTCGTTACACTCCCTTATGCATGAGTTTGCACGATGAAGTCGCTGATGATTCATGCAGCGACCACATCATGAAAAACTCACAGGCCCATCCTCAAATACCTGATTCGTCCATGCCATAGATTTGTTCGATCTCTCTGGCAAATTTTTCATAGATGTTGGCGCGTCTGACCTTCATGGTCGCCGTCATTTCATCGTCATCGTGATCGAGCTCCTTGGTTAGAAGTAAAAACTTGCGGACATTTTCCACCCGCGCGAAGCGCTCGTTGACATGGTCCACCTCTTGCTGAATCATCCTGCGCACCTCCGACAGATTGGACAACGATTTAAAATTAGTATACGGCAAGCGCTGATCGGTGGCCCACTTGCCCGTGTTTTCAAAGTCGATTTGAATCAGGGCGGACACAAATTTTCTGCCATCACCCAGCACAATGGCTTCTTTGATGTACGGGCTGACTTTTAACTCGTTTTCCAGCAGGGACGGCGCGATATTTTTACCCCCTGAGGTAATCAGAATATCTTTTTTGCGGTCCACGATGGACAAATGCCCGTCTTCGTCCACCTCGGCGATATCACCGGTCAAAAGCCACCCATCTACAATTGTATTTTCAGTGGCCCCGGGGTTCTTGTAATAGCCGACAAAGATACTTGGCCCCCGCTTCATCAACTCCCCATCAGGGCCAATCTGATAGGCGATGCAGTTGATCGGTTTGCCCACTGTGCCCAGCTTGATATCATCGCCCGTATGGATAAAAGAAAGCCCGGTGCACTCGGTCATGCCGTAGCCTTCCTTGGCCTGGATGCCTAAAGCGTGAAAAAAGCGCAGCACTTCGGGGCTGACCTTAGCCGCCGCTGAAAAACACAGGCGCACTTTGCGAAGCCCCACATAGTTTTGCAGCGCCCGAAACATCAGCCCGTAACTGATCCACCAGCCCAGCTTCAGGCACGGGCCGATTTTCTTTTTTGCCAGTCGCCGGTCACAGACCCGGTACCCAATTGCCATGCACTGTTTAAAGAGCCAGCGTTTGATCCAGCTGGAATCCTTAATTTTGACCGTAATGGAGCTTTGAAGCTTTTCCCAGATGCGGGGAACCCCCAGAAAAATGGTCGGTGCAATCTCTCTGAGATCGCTCTGGATAGTGGCCACACTTTCAGCAAAGTTGACCGTGATACCCAGGTGTATCGGCAGATACAGGCTTAATATCTGCTCGGCAACATGACAAAGCGGGAGATAGGACACCACGCTGTCATTTTCATCAGCTTCAAGCGCCTCGGTTGTCGCCAGGGTAGTGGCCTCCACGTTGCGATGGCTGACCATGGCCCCTTTTGGAAGACCGGTGGTGCCCGAGGTGTAAATCATCATACACACATCCTCGGCTTGGCCTTTTTGCACCTCGCGCTCAAAAAGATCCGGTTGCTCTTGCGCCAGTTCCCGGCCCAGTGCTTCCACAGCTTTAAAGGAGATGATGTTGTCTTTCGGATAGTTTCTCAATCCCTTCATGTCTTTGACGATGATCTTTTTAAGCACTGGAAGGTCATGCAGGACTTCTAAAACCTTATCGGTCTGCTCCTGATCCTCGCAAACCACGAACACCGAATCCGAGTGCTTGACGACATAATGGACTTCCGGGTATGGGCTGGTGGGGTACACGCCCAGGGTCACCCCGCCCAGGCTCATGCAGCCCAGACTGGCGTAAAGCCATTCGCAGCAATTTTCACTGATGATCGAAAGATGATCGCCCCGTCTAAAACCCAAGCGCACTAGCCCCAGTGCAAAGTGTTTCACATGCGATTGGTATTGATTCCAGGTGACGGTTTGCCAGATACCGAAGTCTTTTTCCCTAAGGGCGATCTGCTGGCCGCGCTCCGCGACGCGCTCCAGGAAAGACTGCATCAAGGTTTTTCCGCTCAGCTCAACCATCGTTTCCTCCGCTTGTAGTGCTTGACGTTGCGGTAACTGGTCTTGCCGTCGGCATGCCCCACGCCCATGTAAAATTCCTGCACATCGCGATCGTTGAGCAAAATTTCCACCGGGCCGTCCAGAACCACCCGGCCGTTTTCCATGATATAACCGTAAGAGCTGATCTCCAGGGCCATCTGGGCGGCTGATCTCCAGGGCCATCTGGGCGTTCTGCTCGACCAGCAGCATGGTGGTGCCCTCGTTTTGGTTGATCAGGCGAATGATCTGAAAGATTTCATCTACCAGCAAAGGCGCCAGGCCCATAGACGGTTCGTCGAGCATCATTAGCCGGGGCTGGGCCAACAACGCCCGGCTGATTGCCAGCATCTGCTGCTCGCCACCGCTCAGGTAGCCGGCTGTCTGCTTCAGACGCTTTTTCAAAACCGGAAAATAGGCAAAGCACTTGTCCAGGTCACGGCCCATTCCGGAGCGGTCTTTGCGGGTGTAAGCCCCACAGGTCAAGTTTTCTTCCACGGTGAGATCCTCGAAGATGCGCCGACCCTCCATGATTTGAAAAATCCCCTGACGCACAATTTTATGCGGAGCCAGACCGGCCAGAGACTTTCCCCGGTAAAAAATACTGCCTTCGGTAATCTCCCCGTCCTCAAGGGGCAACAGCCCGCTGATGGCCTTGAGGGTTGTGGATTTGCCCGCCCCGTTCGATCCCAATAGCGCCACAATGGAGCCCTCCGGTACTTGCAAAGAAAGGCCCTTTAATACCAGGATAACATTGTTATAGATCACCTCGATATTGTTGACTTCGAGAATGGGCGTCAAACCGTCCTCCTGTAATTCCTTTGAACCGCTAAATCGATATCGGGGTGTTGCCGGCCGGGTCCGGAAGCAAACATGCTCCCAGACCCAGCTTAATGTTTCCATCTTGCACCAGCCCTCCAGAGGCGGGCAAGTCGGAGGCTTTCATATTCTCATTACTTTTCATGCAAGATCCAGAAAAAGGTTAGTCCAGATATATCCAATCCGATACCGGTACGAACTTGCCGGCTTTCGCCCTGTAAACCTTACCCATGGCCGTCGCGTTCGTATTGCCAAAACTGACCAAACCGGCCAGGCCACCGGTATCCCATTTTTGGACCTGCGGGATGGCGTTCTTCAGATTTTCGCCGGTGATCGGCAGGCCTTTTTCATGACAAATTTGAGCCAGCTTCACGAAAACCATACCGGTGAACCAGCCCTGCAAGTAGGAGTTGGGCCGATAGGTCACCTCCGGGTGGTGTTTTTGATTAAACGCCTTGACGGTCTTGATCATGGGCACGTCATCCATGTACCAGTATGCGTACGGTGAAACACCCATATAGCCTTCCCCGTCCGGGCCCAGCTTGTCCAGCAGCATCTTGCTCATGGCCCAGAAAGTGCCCATAAAGGTGATATCCAGGCCGAAATCTTTGGCGCCGCTGATCACTTCCGGGATCGGTGAGACCACGTAGCCCTGGAATATGCAATAGTCGGGCTTTTTGCGCTTGAGATCCAGCAGCTGGCTGGTGACATCAACGGCCCCGACCTTGGTGACTTCCTCCGCAACTACTTCGATACCCAGCTCTTTGGCCAGCTTGCGGGCAAAGGGGATCGGATCACGACCGAATTCGGTATCGCTGTAAAAAAATGCCACTTTGGGCGCCACGCCTTTTTGCTTGGGGTTCTTGGCAATGTATTTCAACAGCACGCCAAACTGCTGAGCATAAGTCGGCCCGCTGACAAAGATATAGGGATTTTTCTCCCGGACGCTGAGCTCTTCTGAAAAGCTGGTGGACCCGTAAAGCACCTTGTAACGATTGTTGATTTCGGGCGCCAGGGCCTTTCCCTGGCCGGTGGACTCGCCGTACATCATGGCCGGTTTTTCCTGAGCCATGATCTTTTTAAAAGAAGCAATAGCCCGCTTGAGATCATAACCGGTGTCTTCATAGATGTATTTAAATTTTTTGCCACCCACGCCGCCCTGTTCGTTGGTATAGTTTAAAGAATCCATCAGTCCCGCATTGAGGTGCTTGCCGGCAAACGCAAAACGCCCGGTGATCGGCTGACAGGCACCCACCTTAATAACATCCTCGGCAAGCAAATTCCCAGTCGTCCCGAGCAAACACAGCATCATTGTGAGTGCCAAAAAGATTCTAGTGTGTTTCATAGCTTACTCCTTTCTTTTGGGTTATGGGTTTCAAGGGTTTTCAAATGGCCTTTAGTACTCAAAGGGCCACAACCGAAAATAATCTTTCAACCGACGCCACATTTCAGCCAATCCATGGGGCTCGAAAACCAGAAACACGACAATCAGCAGACCGAAAACAATCTGTTGCAGGGGAAACAGATAGCCCATGGCCTGCGGGAAAGCGTCAACCAGCAGACCCAGCGTGTTTTTGAGTATTTCGGGCACCAGGGTCATGAAGATGGCGCCGAAAATGGCACCCAGAACACTGCCCAGCCCGCCGACGATAATCATGGCCAGATAGCGAATACTTTCTATTAGCGGGAAATGCTCGGGGGTCACAGTTCTCAGGAAGTTAACCCACAAACACCCCGCCACACCGGCCATGAAGGAGCTGATGCCAAAGGCATACATTTTGTAATGAAACAGGTTGATGCCCATCAACTCGGCCGAAATATCCCGGTCACGGATGGCAATGAAAGCTCGGCCCACCCGGCTCCGGAAAATATTGCGGGTCGCAGTCACGCAGATGACGACTACCGCAAGGGTCACAAAATAGAACTTGAATTCATTGTCCAGAGAAATTCCCAGCACGGATGGGGCAGGCAGGTTGATACCCCGAATACCGCCAGTCATGGACTCCCAATGCACGAAAATAAACTCAAAGATAACCTGAGCGGCGAGCGTGGCAATACACAGATACAGTCCCTTCATTCGCATGGAGGGCCCACCGACGATCAGGCCGAAAACGGCAGCCGACAACCCCGATAACGGCAGGCACAGAAAAAAGGGCACCTCCAGCCGGGTCGTCAAAATCGCCGCGGTGTAAGCACCGATGCCCACAAAAGCCGCATGCCCTAAAGAGATCTGCCCGGCAAAGCCGGTTAGAATGTTGAGCCCCACCGCCGCCACGATGGCCACCCCCACCAGGTTGGCCATGTACAGCCAATAATTACCGGCCACGAAGGGAAATATTAAAAGGGCCGCAAACAAGATGCCCATCCAGAAACGGACCGTGGGCGTTTTAAAGACCGCTTCATCTGCGACATAATTCGCTTTGAAATCTCCGATACGCATACTAAAATTTTTTCTCTAAAGCCTTTCGATCTCTTGTTTGCCGAAAAGACCGTAGGGCTTGATCAACAGGATCAGCACCAGAACAACAAACGGCGCGACGTCTTTGACCCCGCCGTGAAAATAGGGGTCCAGGTAGCCGCCGGCCAGATTTTCGATGATGCCCATGATAAAGCCTGCCAGGACAGCACCGCCAATGGAGTCCAGGCCGCCCAGGATAACCACCGGAAATATTTTAAGGCCGATATGTCCCAGGGTGGGGTGCACACCGCCGATGTTGCCGATGATAATGCCGCCCAGGGTGGCGGCAACGGCCCCGAAAGCCCAGGAGAGGGTGAACATGGCTTTGACGTTGATGCCCATGGAAAAAGAAGCGCTCTGATCTGCGGCCGTGGCGCGCATCGCTATTCCGACTTTGGCGTATTTGAACAGCAACGCAAAGACGATCACTACTGCCACCGCCAGAACAAAGCCATAAAAAAGGTTGGAGCGCACGACGATCTCACCGATTATTAGCGGTGCCCTGGGCACAATCGCCGGAAAACTGCGAAAATCAGATCCCCAAACCATTTCGGCGATGCCCATCAGAATTGAGCTGAGACCGATGGTGACCATGACAATGCTGATGGTGGGTTGTCCGAGCATGTGCCGCAATACGAGGCGCTCAACCATAAAACCCAGCAGAGCGGCACAGGCCATCACACCGATAAAGGCGGGGATGGCCGGCAGACCCATGTAAATCATAAAGGAATAAAAAAAATAGGCCCCGATCATCATGAATTCGCCGGTTGCGAAATTGATGATGCTCGTGGCCTTATAAATCAGGACAAAACCCAGAGCGATTAACGCGTAAACGCCCCCGACCGCAAAACCGCTAACGAGCAGCTGAAGGAATATGTCCATTGCGTGCCTTTTTTTCTCCCAGGTATGCTTTGATCACCTGCGGGTGCTGTTGAACATCTTCGGGCTTGCCCTCTGCCAACTTTTGGCCGAAGTTGAGAACCAAAACCCGATCAGAGATATCCATGATAACTTTCATATCGTGTTCGATGAGCACGATCGTCATGTTGTGTTCTTCATTGATGTCCAGTATGAAACGGGCCATATCTTCGGTTTCCTCGGCATTCATGCCAGTGACCGGTTCGTCCATCAACAGTATTTTCGGTCGCATGGCAAGGGCGCGGCCAAGTTCGACGCGTTTCTGAAGACCGTAGGCCAGAGATCCCACCGGTAGCTTGCGGATGGCCTCGATTTCTAAAAAATCGATAATGTCTTCTTCGACTTTGCGCCTGAGCGCCATCTCTTCTCGATGGGCCGGCCCCCAGTAACATAAAGATGCCAGAAGACCGGTTTTCAGATGGCTATGGGCTCCGAGTTTTATATTGTCCAGAGCGGACATGCCGCGATAAAGGGCGATATTCTGAAAAGTTCGACCGATGCCCAGGGCGGCGCGCCGATGCGCGGCCATGTGGGTGATATCCTGGTCTTCGAAAAAAATCTGCCCCTCGTCGGGATGATAAAAGCCGCTGATGCTGTTTAGGATGGATGTCTTGCCGGCGCCGTTAGGTCCGATGATGGCGAAAACCTCGCCCGGGACGACCTCAAAGCTGACATCGGACAAAACCTGCAGGCCGCGGAAGGATAAAGAAAGCTTTTTGACCGCAAGAAGGCTCATGCATTTTCTATAGCCTAAGGCGGGGTGATACGCAAGGCTGGGATAGCCACCTGGAGAAAATTAACGGCTATTCGGCAGAAAATGAATGCTGGAATTTTAGACGTAAAAAAGGAATTTTTATTTCGCTGACTTTCCCCTAATGCATACAAGGCCAATTACTTGCGGCCGGCGGCGGTTTCAATTTCATCCAGCAGAGCCCGGGCTCTGGCCACGGCCATTTGATCCGCAGCATCATTTGCTGCAGAAAGCGCCAGGTTCCCAAGTTGGAGAGCTGCCGGATTTTGCCCCTGGGCGAAGGAGCTGCGTGCCGCCCTGAAATACCGGTCTGCCGCCAGACGGTAATTACCCGCCTGCCGATAAGACTCAGCGGCACTTTGCAGGGCACCGGCCATTTGGGCGTACTGTTCAGCCTGCTGAAGCAAGAAAACCTCCCGGTCAAATTCCCTGGCTGCCATAACCGGTTCTTTTCGAATCAAATGAATACGCCCTGCCAGACGCGACAATCCGGCACGCAAGCCGCTATCCGACGCACCCGTAGCGAATTTTGCAGCCATTTGCAACTCCCGGGCAGCGAGCGCTGCATCTTCTTGGTCGCAGGCCATCTGACCGCGCAGCAAATGGGCCTGCACCCGATGGTTGTTCGTGGAAATCGCTTCAGCGTCGGACAAAACCTGCTCCGTGAGCGCCAGGGCCTCTTCCGGTTGGCCTTGCAAGCGGGCGACCTTTGCCTCAACCAGCAAAATATCGGAAATGTCGCCTTGAACGCTCAAAACTTCTGTTTTGGCCTCGACAAGTAAAAATCTGGCTTTTTCAAACTGGCTCAGCCGAATGTGGCAGGCCGCCAGGTTGTAAGCCGCATCACCGATCGCCGCCGCGCTGTCCATGACGCGCGCCCGCTGAAGCGCCCGCTGGTAGAGCGTTGCCGCCTGTTCGGTCAGCCCCTGTTCAAATGCAACACGCCCGGCCGACATGGCCGCCGAAAATTCGGCATCGATCGCTTCCCCTTTAGGGCGAGCGGAAGTGGCACAGCTGCTTAGCATCAGAAAAGACACCAGGCCGCAAAGGTAAAATGCCACTGCCACAGATAACGTCTGTCTGTTCATGGCCGCTTCCTTTCTGATCCAACTTCAGCTGCTGGAATCCGCGTCGTCGGCTGGGCCTGTTCGACATAGCCGCGAAGCATCCAGTGCTTTTGCATGCCGATAACCAGTTTTTCTATCTGCCGCAGCGTCTCCTGGGTTTGTATCATGAGCCCGGGCAGCGACTGCATTTCCTGGTCGAGACGGCCAACGATGTTCGGAAAGCTGTCCATGGTTTTGTGGATGTCTTTCAAGACCACTTCCGTCTCCTGCAGCACCTTTTCGGTCAATGATGTAAGGCGGGGCATGGCAGCAAGCTGTTCGCCAACATTATCGGTTAATTGCGCAATCTTGCCGCTGGTTTTTTGGGCATCCAGCAAGACGACCTTCAGCTCGGAAAGAATCGTATTTACACCGCTCAACGTTTTTTCAAGCTCGGCGGCCATCGATTTATCCGTTAAAAGCTTGGTGACAATACCTTCACCGGCTTCCAACTTTTGTGAAAAACGATTCATGCGTTCGAGCAGCAATTGCAAAGGGCTGTCCGGGTTTCTGAGATTCGCCGCCAGTTCCCCGTATTGCTCAACGGCGTTGAGGGTGGCGTTTTCCATGCGCATGAGCGTTTCTTCGATCGTCGTAAAAATGCTCTTTTCAACCGTCGACGGAATCATTGAATTTTTTTTGGGCAGCGCAGCGCCTTTTCCACGGGTAATATCCAGATAAGTATCTTCGGCCACCAGGCCGAATTTTTTCCGTATGATAGCTGTCGAGTCATCGCGCACAAATCGAAAAAAATCAGCCCGGATGCGGACCTGGGCTATCATGCGATCGTCTGCGTCGATGGCGATCCTGCGGACCTGTCCGGCAGCGGCACCCAAAAGCATCACTTCAGCCCCTTTACGCAAACCATGTGAGCCGCTTTCAGGCAACAAAACGCTGAGCTCGTAATTGCGCGCGAACCATTTTTGGCTGTGCGCAACCACGAAAACAGATACGGCCGCCAGAATAACCACCAGGATGACAAAGCCCCCGATGAACTCGTTCACATACCTGAATCTGAAACGCTCGGCCATTATTTTTCCTCCGCAACCACGTTCATGCGCGCGCCGAACATGGTGCATTTGAAAGTCGCATCAATACCCGGATCACGCCATACCAGATCTTCGCTGGTTGTCCACAAAATCGCGCACCCCCGGTCACGCGCAATCCGAACCGCATTAACAAGCGGCGGTAAAATTGCGGGCATCAAATCCCGCGTCGGCCGCTCCAGGATAATCAGAGCCGGCTGACCTAAAAAAGCACGAACAAACGCCGATCGGTTGAGATCTTCCAGGCGCGCACCGGAAACCGGTCTATGGGGCAGACCCGGCAGACCAAATATCCTGGCCAGCTCAGTGGCCTCTGCTTCGATATCGGTGTCAGTTCGGGTGGTATGGTGTCGTTGAGCGAGAGTTATATTCTGACCCACACCAAGAAAATTAATCCACCCCTGGCTTCCAAAAACACGGCCCACCTTTGCCCGCTGCGCGGACGCATAATCAGCGGCCATCTCTTGCCAGTTCCTGCCCATAAATTCGACCGCACCGTCAGCGGGTTCTAAAATGCCGGCGGCCAGATCCGCCAGGGGAAGCCTGAAGCGACCCCGTTCCATCCTGACAAGCAGCAGCTGTCCTTGCGAAAGCCTGAAACTGACATCCCAAAGCGGTGTGTCAAAGAAAGCCGATGGTTCGGTTGACACCCCCCTAAAGTCCAAAACCGCCGGGCTGTGTGTGCTGCTCTTGCCCGCCAATCCGGGGTCGGTTGTTGAGATACTCACTGCTTTTTCAATCCCTGATATCGCATATGGTTGAATATAGGCGCACTGGCGTCTGCAGTGCATGCATCCGCGCCCGACGAGCGCATACCATCGCCTATACGTAAGTTAGAAGCGTAACCAGAGCGGAAATACCGAACAGAGCTCTGACGGAACGCGACAGGGCGCGCTTGGTTGCCGGCGGCACTTCAGTAATGGAAGCCTCAACGCGCAGTCCTTCCGCACAACAGATTGCGCCCGTAAACAAAGCCGGAATGATACTTTTGGCCAAAAAATTGATGATGTCCACCGGATTTAACGAACTGAAAATGCTGTAAATGAACGTACCCGGATCGGCAATGGCGGGACTCAGCAGAAGACTGCACAGATAGCCGCTGCTAAAGGAAACGGCCACGAAAAGAACCGCCAGGCAGAAAACCGAAACGGTCAAGCTTAACACGCGCGGCATCACCAGATAGATAAACGGGTCCAGGCCCTGGGCGTCCAAAACGCGTACTTCACCCGATATTCTCATATTGCCCAATTCTGAGGTCAGCGCGGTTCCACTGCGACCGATGATCAGGAAGTTGGTCAGTATTGGAACCGCTTCACGAATCAGTACCGTCACAAACAGAGCGCCCAGAGACTTGGACTGACCGACGACCTGCAACCACACCAACGCCTGTGCAACAACAACTATGCCGACCGCACTGGCGACATAAAAAACAAATCCGATTGAGTCAATGCCGATCGAAAGAATTTGGCGATAAAACTCGGCTCGAACCGGGCGGGTCCAATAGCGCGGTTTGACACCCACAAACAGTGCCTGCGCGGTTATGCCCGACAGGTAACAAATCTCCCGCCATCCGTTCAGCGCAAAATTACCAACTTGAGCAAAGGTATTCATACGGCCTTCAATGACACATTTTTTGCGGTCTATATTTTAGGCCAAGCATTTTGACGTTCGGCCAAAGTGTGCGCACGCTTTCGAATTGCAAAGACCTGCGATGATCAGTTACCACGGAGCAGGACCTTAGCCGGGCTGCTGTTTTGGTTCGCGCAGCGGCCGGTTACTTGCGGCCTTCCAGCAGATAGGTTCGGATGTTGCCCTTTCCGGACACATAGAATTCGCCACGCTCTTCAAACACAAAATTCTTCTGCAAGCGCTGGTAAGTTTCCGCGCTGACCTGGATGGAACCGGCCAAAGCGGTAGCTTCCATATGGGCCGCGGTGCTGACCGTATCGCCCCACAGATCGTAGGCCAGTTTTGCGGTTCCGATCACGCCGGCCACCACGGGACCACTGCTGACACCTACGCGCAACTGAAAGGGGGCATCGAGCCCGGCATCAAAACGGACCATTTCCGCCTGCATGGCAAAGGCCAACTCGGCGACAGCCTCAGCGTGATCCGGACGCGGCACGGGGACGCCCGCGGCCGCCATGTAAATATCGCCGAGCGTCTTGATTTTTTCCAGACCACGCTGTTCCGCCAGCCGGTCAAACGCTGAAAACACCTGCCCCAGCAAATCGACCACCTCAATCGGCGTTTTTTGAGCAACCAGACTTGAAAAATCATTGATCCCGGCAAACAGAACGGACGCCTCCGCAAGGCTATCGGCGATGGGGCCCGAATCCTGTTTCAGGCGGTCGGCGATAAACCTGGGAAAGATGCTGAGGAGCAATCGTTCGGACTTTTCCTTTTCAAGAAAAAGCTCCCGGTTTTTCTCACTGATCGTTTGCTCCAGGTTGATAATTCGCTGCCCGGCACGCACCCGGGCGAGCAACTCGCCTCTATCATAAGGTTTGGTGACGTAATCATCCGCCCCGTCCTTTGAAGTCACCAGTATAATGTAGACATATCCCGGCTTCTCTTTGGTTCTAATTTTTTCACAAAGCTCTAGACCTTTCATGCGGGGCATGATCCAGTCCGTGATGACCAGGCGGAAATCTTCTGTTTGAAAGATCTTCCAGGCCATGCGTCCATCATCGGCGATGACAACCTCATAATTTTCTTTCTCCAAAATCCTTGTGAGAAGTTTCTGAGAATCTTTATCATCTTCGGCAATCAAAATACGCATACCATTATCCCTTCAGGCTTAAGGTCGTATCTCAAAATAAATCTAAATTATACTGCCATAAAGTCTAGCTGGATTCAAAAACGATTTCGATCCGTTCCAGGTAATCTGAAAGTTCGTTTAATGACGCCTTTATTTTTTTGGGGTTTTTATCCTTGGCGGCCTGCTCAATTAAACGGCCGGTATCCGTAATGGCATCGAATCCGTAACCTCCGCCAACGCCTTTCATGGTGTGGCCGAGTTTGGCGATAGCTGCATAATCATCTCGAGTCAGGGCATCAAAAATAGATTTGATATCCCGGTTTCTGTTTTCAAGGAATCCGGGGATGAGATCTTCCAGATCAGAATCTACAGTGACGATGATTTTTTCACCGATGGTTGGGTCATGGGTTGCGGTCATGTTCCCTCCTTATCCTGGCCCACGCGATCCGTCTTAGGTTTGCTCTGACTGAATTCAGTGAGCGCTTCCAATAAATTAGCCTTCTTAATCGGCTTGGTTAAATGGGCATTACAGCCCGCATCAAGACTTTTTTGGGTGTCTTCTTTGAGCGCATAAGCCGTCAGGGCCACAATAGGGGTCTCCGCGTTGCCCTTTTGTTTTTCCAGCTGCCGGATCTCCCGGGTGGCTGTGTAACCATCCTTTACCGGCATCTGCATATCCATCAAAACAAGATCGTATGTTCCTGCCACAAATTTTTCTATGGCAATGGCGCCGTTTTCGGCGATGTCGACCGTGTGGGGCGTTTTCTTCAGGTATGACGTTATTAATAGCCGATTGTCTTCAGAGTCATCGACCAGCAGAATATGTAAGGAACGCTCTTCGACTGCGGGTAACACACGCTTGGCTTTCGGCTTTTTGGAAGCAGCCTTGGTTTTGGCCATCGAAGCGATAATGGCATTTTTCAATTCGTTACGCTTGATGGGCTTAACCAGATAACCCGATATGCCATGCGTGCTGGCTCTGGAAATATCCCCCGCGCGGTTGTCGGAAGTCAGCATCATAACGGTCATGCCGCAAAGGGAGGCCTCCTGGTGAATATGATCCGCCACCTCGAATCCGTCCATACCGGGCATCCGGCAATCCAGCAATACCAGGTCAAACGGGGCTGTCGCCTTGCGGGCGTGCAGTAACGCGTCCAGTCCGGCCTGGCCGTTTTCTGTCTCAGTCACCGCCATCCCCCATTGCGAAAGCGTTTCCCTCAGCACCAGACGGTTGGTGGCGTTATCGTCAATAATCAGGCTCTTAAGTCCTTTCATTTCGATCACCGGCAGTTCTGCATCATCCTCGGGCTTGGTCTGCCCGTCAAATCTGGCCGTAAAGTAAAAGGCGCTGCCCTGCCCCAGAATGCTTTCAACCCAGATTCGCCCTTCCATAGCTTCGACAATGCGCCGAGAGATGTTTAATCCCAAGCCGGTCCCCCCATACTGCCGGGTGGTGGATGCATCCACCTGGGTGAACTGCTCAAATATCTTTTTGGTTTTATCGGGCGGGATACCGATTCCAGTATCGGTCACTGAAAAAATCAAGTCAAACCCCCGGCCAGGCGCATACTCCGATGCCGGTTTAACTTCAATGGCGACTTCGCCTTTTTCAGTGAATTTGATGGCATTGCCAACCAAATTCACCAGGATCTGACGCAAGCGCAGCGGATCGCCAACCAGTTTAACGGGCGTTTCGGCAATGACGCGGCAGGTCAATTCAAGTCCTTTTTTATGGGCTCGCAGGGCCAGAATTTCGCAGGTCTTTTCGATAATCTCGCTCAGATCAAAGTCTATTTTTTCCAGTTCAAAATGGCCTGCCTCCAGCTTGCTGATATCAAGAATATCGTTTATGAGGGTTAGAAGGTTTTCACCGGCGGACTGGAAAATTTGAACATATTGGCGTTGCTCGGGCTCAAGGGGTGTTTCACCGAGCAGCTCGGCCATGCCGATGATGGCATTCATCGGTGTACGGATTTCATGGCTCATGCTGGCCAAAAACTCGCTTTTGGCCTCGTTGGCGGCTTCAGCCTGATCCTTGGCAACCATTAGATCCGCCTCACCCTGGATGCGATTGATTCCCAGGGCGATTTGCGTGGCCACCGTCCCCAGGGTATCTAGAGTTGATGCCAACAGCTTATTACGGGCGAACATGGCCATAACCCCCAGCAGTTTTTCCTGAACGATCAGCGGATATCCCGCAAAGGCAACCATGCCTTCCCGCTTGGCCCATGCCTTATCACTGACCCGTGGATCGTTTTGTACGTCGTTTGTCAGGTGTGGAAGGCGCTCCCGGGCAATCAGCCCGATTTTAAACTTTCCCACCGGGATGCGGCCATGCGCACCGTCGATATGGGTATAGAGACCGGCACTGGCCTGCAGTTCAAGTATCTGCTCCTCGCCGTTCAGGGTCCAAATACGCGCAAAAGCAGCGTCCAGATGATCGGCTATAGCCTCGGCGCAGCGACATAACATGGGTTGAAGTTCATTGTGCTCGGTAATGGCTTTCCCCACATCTGCTCCCAAAGCCATAAGTTTCGACCGCTCCTTAATCTGGAACTCCGCCTGCTTGCGTTCCGTAATGTCGCGAACAATTCCTGTAAACAGGCGCTTCTGGCCCAGATGCACTTCGCTAACCGCCAGGTACATGGGAAATGTAATGCCGTCTTTGCGCAATCCGACGACTTCCCGTCCGATACCAATGATCTTGGCCTTGCCGGTGCGCAAATAATTTCTGATATACTCATCATGCTGGCTGTGGTAAGGCTCGGGCTGCAGCATGTTGACGTTATGACCGACCACTTCAGCCGACGGGTAGCCAAAGATGTGTTCTGCCGCCGGATTAATTGATTGAACGATGCCCTTTTCGTTGATGGTGATGATGCCGTCGACCGCTGTTTCCACAATGGCACGGTGCCGTGCCTCACTCTGCGTTAACGCTGCCGCTGTCTGCTGACGCACGCTGATTTCTTTCTCTAGGTTGGTGTTGGCATCAGATAAATCAGCCGTACGATCGTCCACGACACGTTCGATCATTGCCGTGCGGGCGGCCATTACTAAAAGGATCGTCCCTAACAGGCCGGAAAACAGAAAGCCGCCCATTAAGACGGCCCGGGCCTCCCAGGGCCGATGTGCTGAAAGATACGCGGCTGTCGGCGTGAATTGAACCGTCCAGCGACGACCGGCAAAATCGAAAGTGGATCCCGCAAGAAGGCCGTTAAGAGTACCACGGCGGTTAGCTTCCATCATTAGATGCGGTGCTTCATTTAGCTGTGTGTGATCGGTATATAACAGGTGATGGCCGACAGGAGCCGACAGGTCGTAAATCGTGCACTTAACATCCTGGCGATCGAACGGCTTCAGGGCCGCGGTTACCATGTCATCGATCCGCAAAACCCCCAAAGCAAAGCCTTGCAGGTGTTTGCGGCGTGTTTCCGTATCTGTTTGTGACATTCCTCTATTGTATATCGGCAAAAAGATAAGGATGCCGAACTGGTTCCCGACCTCCTGCACGAGCCTGATTCTGGAGCTGGCGATCGCTTGTCCGGTGTCGCGCGCCCGGTTCATGGCAGAGCGGCGGGCGGGATTTGAAGCCAGATCGAACCCCAAAGCTTTCGCGTTACCCTTAAAAGGCTCCAGATAATAAACCGGGAAATACTCCGCCCGCGGCAAGGCGGGCATGAGCTGTCCCCGCGGGTCCGTTTCTTTGATTTGAAAGTCAGGGTACCCATCTTGCTGCGCCCTGGTCTCATAGACAGCCCGTTCCGCTTCTGGCACACGGGGGATCCATTCCAAAGCCTGAATGCCCGGGTGGCGCGTTAATGGGCGCTCAACGAATTTGGCAAATTCGTTGCGCTCCACCTCTTGACTCGATCGAAACAGCCCTTCGATGGAATAGAGCACATCGGCATAGGAACTGAGGGTCTTCACCAAGGCCTGGGATAGGTGGTCTGTGCGACGCTCAAATACCAGTTGCGCCCGCTTTAACTCGCCGGCACGCACATTGAGGAACAACAGGACGGTCAACAGGGTGGCAAGACAGATCGGCAACGCCACCGAGAGCCACGTGCGAAGCTTTGATTCACGAAGTTCCATGCTCCAGACCAACATCAGTGGAAACAAAAGGAGCACCCCGACGGTATCGCCCAACCACCAAGTCCACCAGTTCAAAAAATAGTCATTCCAATGAATGACCCCCGCCAAACACAAGCCTGTCACACCGATAGTCCCAGCTATCAGGCAGCTTAGCGGTCCGCCCAAAATCAACATTTTAAAAATATTCTTCAGGCGATCGAGCGGGTTTGGGAATCCAACGAATCGCCGTATCAGCTGGGCGCCCGCCAGGGCTTGCAGAGTGATCCCCACAGCAATGCCGGTCGGCAACAACGAAGAAATGAGCATCGTGGCAGGGCTGGCGGAATCAAGAGCGATCCCGGCATAGACGCTAAATGAGCCAATCAAGATGCCCGGCCATAGGCCCCGACCGAACAAGAGAATGCCGGCCAAAGCGATGCCCGCTGCAGGCCACACCACAGCTGCGTATCCCGGTGGAATGGCCAGCGGCAACGCGATTTTGCCCACCACAAAATATGCAGCGGCCACACCCAGAATCTGTGCCGCGCGGACCAACAAAGAATGTTGAGATTGTGTTTTCAAAATGACCTTTTTTTCATCTCGGTTTCATGGCCGAGAACTGGCAGAAATGGTTCTGCGCTGATAAAGAAAACGGCTAATTGTTGGTCGCCGCTTTGCCATCAACAATATCCGTGATCGGCACCGGGATCGATGCATGACGCTTCGTTGTGGGGGACCCCATAAGGACTGGGCTTGAATGATGAAGGTCGAATAATATGAGGATATTGAGAATATCGGATCAACTGTCGGCCAGGGTCCCCATTATATAACTTTGCTACACCCGGCCAATCTGCTATAATTTATATCAATGGCCGAATAACTGTCAACCTTCCCATAGTCACATCCCATCGTAGCGGATCTTCACAGGAGGCTCCAGCCCACTCTAGCGTTATGACTTTAAGTTGTAACGACAAAAACAATTTCACAAAAATAACGACCTGATTGGCCTACTGCTGATATGTTAAAATCAAAAGCCGTGCCAATATTTAAATTCAGCTGAATTTTGCGATAATTCGGCTAATGAACCGTTTATAAGATTTTGTAAAACTTAAATTTATTGTGATTATTTTTTTGCTTTATATGTTTTTCAAATCTGCTTCAAGAAGGAAGCCGCCGGCATCAGGGTGAAATGCCACACCTTAAAGCCGCAAGTTCGGCAGATGACCCATGTTAAAGGATTGGGATTTTATGCCGCAATAAGGAAAAATTCAAGGAAAGCGGGATGGATTCGGACTAAGGAGTGGAACCTACTTGAATCGGGCATCGGAAATTATGTCATTTGAAGAGGGGCCCGTTATGCGCAGTTTACAGACTCAAGGCGCAATGGGCAGCGCCCAGAAGAGCGGCTCTGTCGTTGAGGATCACCCGCACCGCAATATTTTTCATAAATTTTTCAAAGCGGCCCTTGGCGATAAAGGCAGCCATGAAGTCTTCAGCCAGAAGCACAGGTAAGATTTTGGGCGGAATACCGCCACCTAAAAACATGCCGCCGGTGGTAACGCCGGTCAAAGCCAGATTGCCGGCAACTGATCCGAAAATACGGCAAAACCGCTGCAGAGCCTCTTGGCAAAGGGGATCATTGCCGTTGATGGCGTATTCGGTAATCACGCGCGCGGCATCGGATGCGCGCATGGCCTTCTTAACCCTGGACGATTCGGCATTATCCCCAGTTGATTTCAGCCAGTCATAGATATTAACCAATCCCTGGCCGGAAAGAACGCGCTCTGCGCTGACATGGCCGAAGCGGGCGTGCAGATACTGCCACAGACCCGTCTCGGATTCATCGGAGGGGGCGAAACCGGCATGCCCGCCCTCGGAGGCGACCGGCCGGTAGCGGCCATCCGCATAAACCAGCAGGGCCAGGCCCAGACCGGTGCCCGGGGCCACCAGACCGATGTTTTGGCCTTTACGAATCCGTGTGCCGTTTAGCGCTTTAACCTCGCGATGGTTGAGCAATGGAATTGCCATAGCGGTGCTGCCCAAATCGTTGATCAACCGGACCTGCTGCCAGCCAAAGCGCCGGTGGAGCTTTTTTTCTGATACCACCCAGGGCAGATTGGTGGTGCGGCATTCGCCATTGATCACCGGTCCGGCGATACCGAAACAGGCGGTTTTAATCTTTTCCGGGTAGCGCTCGATCATTTGGTCAATGATCACCTCGAGGCTGCCCGCATCCCGGCTGGAAAACTCAGCGGTCACCCGGGCCACCGGGCGCATCTTGCCGGCAACGAACAAACCCAGACGGGTCTTGGTACCGCCAATATCGCCGGCCAGCACACAGACCGGCTTTTTTAATACCTTGGTTTGAGAAGTAGGCATCGTTCGAAGCGCCGCTATTGCTTTTATGCATAAGTGCAGACGCCGATGAATTTTATGCTGCTATTCAAAATCCGCAGCGGGCGTCAATAATATCACCTTGGGTCTTTCTCTTTTCTAAGCCGAATCAAGACGCTGTACAACCCCTTGCGCTTGAGCTCATCAAAATTTTCAAATACGGCTTCTTCGAGTATTCTAAATTCGGGAATCGACCAGCGTGCATAGAGTTGAAGATAATCCCTGAATGTTCTTTTCGAAAAATCAAGCCGCCGGTGCGCCTGGCGCCATTCACCACTATGCTCGAGTTCGTGTAAATGCAGAACCATCTTGATCATCTCCTTTAACGCCTGATCTTGAACCTCATCGAGAACAACTGCATTTTGCTGTTTCCAGCATTCCCGATCTTCATGATCGAAGGGAATAATTTTCGCCATTATAAGCTTCCTTTATTCTAAGCTATCTCGCGTTAGTAGCATTGAAACGCCTCCTTAATCGCTTCGGAGACCAGAACCCAGGGTGCTTCATTTAGCTTGTCAGGATTGTTAGACAGATAATCTTGTACTACAAGCCTGACTTCCTTAATTTTAAGGCCTTTGGGGATGCAAATCTTTTCCGGCTTCAAGACGCCATCATAAATAGCGCGATACGCAAAGGTGACACCTGAAATAAATCCCAGACCATAACCGTACAGCTGTGGATCACTGCTTTCGATACAGGCTATTAGATTATGACCGCTGTTCATGGGACCGCATTCTGCATACGAAGCGGCCGCCAGCGCCAGGATGATGACTCCAATTGTCAGGATTGAGAGCGACTTCATAAGAGCCCCTCCTTTCCCCCTTTTATTTCCATAGCAGGGTGTTGATTAAATTATGATTGGTCATAAACCGGCAATCCATTTTTCTGGTGTTTAAAAATATCGCTGTCTAATGTTTATAAAGGTTCAGGGTTCGGGGCGCAAGGTAAAAGGCAACATCGTAAAAGAAAGGCAAAATTATCTTTTTTTAAAATTTGAAATGCTCAATTGAGGTTATTGACATTTGCCATCCATCCATTTAAATTGGTTCGCCGGCCAGGAGCACAAACATCGGCGTGTATCCGGTTGTCTCGCATGTCTCATTTTTCATTTTTATTTGATCCGTTTTCCCCGGGAGGGCAATCATGTTCTTAGCACTGGCGCAAAAGCGAAGAAGTATCCGAAAATACCTGGACAAAAGGGTGGCTGCTGAAAAGATGGATCGATTGGTGGAAGCGGCGCTGCGCGCCCCGACATCGATGGGCAAAAATTCGTGGGAATTTGTCGTTGTGACGGATTCAAATTTGTTGGCAAAACTATCCAGCGCAAAACCACATGGGGCGACCTTTTTAAAAAATGCGGCTTTTGGAATCGTCGTCTGTGGCAACCCGCAAACAACTGACGTGTGGATTGAAGATGCATCGATTGCGTCTGCTTTTATTCATCTGGCAGCAGCGTCCCTTGACCTGGGCAGTTGTTGGATTCAAATCAGAGAAAGGAAACATGACGACCGGCAAACGGCCGAAGCCTATATTTCCAAAATACTGAACCTTCCAGCGCACATCAAGGTGGAATCTATCATCGCCATCGGCTATCCGGATGAAACCAAGCCGGGGCACCCAAAAAAAACCTTGCCTTATCATAAGGTATCGTTCAACACCTACGGTACGCCGTATTCACGACGCGCTTAAGCTTCGTTTAAAATTTTCTATGGCCGTAACGCAAAAGCGATCAATTTTTTCATTTGACAAAAAAAACGAAATGAAAAATAGTGTAGCCCTGTAAACATCAGATCCCATCAAGGAGCTTATTTTATCTGATTATGGACAAAGACAAACGATACCTGACCGCCCAGGAACTGTTAACTGATTCCTTTGAGCTGGGCCTGCGCATCTTCAAAAGCGGGTTCAAGCCCAGTTTTATTATCGGCGTATGGCGGGGCGGTACGCCGGTCGGCATTGCGGTTCAGGAAATACTAGACCATCTAGGCGTTAAAACCGATCATATCGCTATCCGCACCTCTTCTTACTACGGGATCAAAAAAAGAGACAAAACGGTCCGGGTCCACGGACTCGAGTATGTCATCCGACGGGCCAACTGGGAAGACGGCCTGCTGATCGTAGACGATGTCTTTGACACCGGCAGCAGTATTAAAGCCATCATCGAGGCCCTTAAAGCAAAAATGCGCCGTAACCTGCCGAAAGACATCAGGGTTGCCACGGCCTGGTTTAAGCCGAAATACAATCTAACGGACATCGTGCCGGATTATTATATTCATGCAACCGATCAATGGCTGGTGTTTCCTCACGAGTTGGAAGGTCTTACCCGCGAAGAAATGTTCAAAAATAAAGCCGGGATGAAAAAACTGTTTGAGGATGCGGAGTTGGATTAAGCACATAGGGCTTGAGGTGTCAGGTTTCAAGCCTTTAGATTGGGGACTCTCCCAGATGAATGCTTGCCCAATGAGCTGATTATTGCTTTACCCACTGCTCAGCATCCGCCAAATTGGAAAAAACCTTAAATGTTTGGGGTAAATCTGTAGCGATTTTAGCAAATGCTTCTGCTAAATCTGTCTGCGCCCCGGATTCAACCACCAGAGCCGTTTTATTTATCCTGGAATCTTTGGGGTAATTTTCTTTAATGATGTCTTTCAGCTTCTGCAAATCAGCATAGGATAAATTCTGGGGGCCTTGCCGGAAAACCCAGATTCTATTTTGTTCCGGAAGCCCTTTTACATAGAATAACCTTGCAATGCCTTGCTTTATCTCTCTGAGATCGATGCCTTCTTTGGGTTCGATTAAAATATAATCCGTTTTTATGGTTATTTCTGGTGACATTTTCCAGATGACATTGATTGGATTCGTAAAGGGTATACTTAGCTAATCTTAAGGTCCAGTCGTAAATATCATCTGCAGACAATAGAAGTCAATATATTGATTTTTACTGGTCGGGTAGTTCGTTTTTCTTTTGATTCGATTATAGCTGTTGTTTTATATCAGCTAAAAATGTTATAGTTATATTTCCCATAATGCCTGCCCTCCTTATTTGCGGTTTGGTATTATGGTTAGGCTATCTCGGTTGTTCCGCCATGGGCGACTGGGATAGCCTGTACATTTTGGCCTCATCTCATCCGGCCGTTATCAGGCCAAAGATTTCCAGTACCGTTTTAGAAAGATCGCCGTGCAATGGGGCAAGGGATCTCATTTCTTCCACCGAAAAGCAGGGTTTTTGATTTAGGGCCGGCGTCTAAAATGAGCCTGGAATCAGGAAGGGTGGCAGTAAACCCTGTATTGTGTTATGGATACACTTCAGCGCACCGTCAAATGAAAGGAGAAGTTGCTTGAACATCATTCGCAAGATATTTAAGCCTGCCGCTTGGCTGCTGGCGCTCCACATGCTGATGCTGTCAGGCCCGTATCAATCCGCATGGGCGGCAATAATCAGCACAGATACATTGATCAATGTCGATCGCGGGCGTGATGCCCGGGTCCGATTGAACCATTATCTGGTTCGTGAAGATATAAAAGCGCTTTTGGAATCCCGGGGCATTGACCCCGACGAGGTCAAAGCCCGGATGGATAGTTTATCAGATACTGAGATAGACGGTATCGCTGATATAATCGACCAGCTTCCGGCCGGCAGTGGCTTTTTCGAAACATTTATCATTATCGTATTTTTGGTTTTTTTAATTCTCTTATTCACGGACATCTCCGGCTATACCGACGTTTTTCCTTTTGTAAAAAAACATGCTGCCAGAGACACGGCCCGCAGTCCGACGGTGGTGGAGACCGGCACACAGCCACAGGCGCGTTCCACCCGGACGGTTGCCGGAATCAATCCGGATGAGCATTTGATCGTTTATTTCAATCCAAACTCAAACGACCTCACGGCGAATGCATATGAAAGGCTTGATCGCGTCGCCCTTTTTATGGCGAAAAACCCGCAAACACAAATTACGATAAAAGGGTTTTCAGATTCGACCGGCACATCTTCCTACGATCAAATGGTATCTGAAGTTCGAGCCAATACCGTTAAAAATTATTTGATCGCAAAGGGGGTTGAGGTCTCAAAAATTTCAACCGCAGCAGGGGAATCGCAGAACGTCCCGGCCGGCGGTGCCGGTGGAGAAAAAAGTCAAGTGAAAAGCCGTGTCGTTATAGAATTTCAATGACTTTGCTGCTGCAAAAAATCACAGGTAATAAATGACACCCTTAGCATAAGTCCTATTGCCGCCATTTCCTAAAAAGAGATGTCTATAAATTTTGTGCAGCCAGCCGCTCTACGGGCCGCTCGCTCATTAGCCAGTGAACAACAGCAGCCATTAAACCCAGGGCAACCCCCAGCCACCATACCATATCGTAGCTGCCGCTGCGGTCATACAGCCAGCCACCCAGCCAGACACCGATGAAACTGCCCACCTGATGGCCTAAAAAAACGATACCGTACAGCATGGCCATGTAACGGGTCCCAAACATGAGCGCAACCAGGCCCGAGGTCGGCGGCACGGTGGCGAGCCACAAAAAACCCATGGTGGCGCTAAACGCCAGCACGGATGCGAGGCTAATGGGGATTAACAAAAACAGAGTAATGACAACTGCACGGGCTGAATAGATAAACACCAGCAGATACCGCATGGACATTTTGCCAGATACAACACCGGAAAAATAGGCGCCGAATACATTGCACAAACCGATAATCGATATGCTCCAGGCGCCCACTTTGGGGTCAAAGCCTAAATCGGTGATGAAGGCCGGCATGTGGGCTGTAATGAAAGCCACATGAAAACCGCAGACAAAAAATCCCATCACCAGCAGCAAAAAAGATCGGTAATGGATGGCTTCCTGCAATGCGTGCGGAACCGTCTGATCCGTTGCGTTTGGGTCATTCCCGGCCGGTTGTCTTCCTGAGTAGGGTGCCAGCGGAATAGCCAGCACGGCCATTAGCAATGCAGAACCCGCTAATATGTTGAGGGTGGTGGCCCAGCCATAGGCATCGATTAATGTTTGTGCAAGCGGCACGATCGCGAATTGCCCGATGGAGCCGGCCGCTGTTCCCAACCCCAGCGCCCACTGCTGCCGTTGTGGTCCCACCGCTCTGGCCATGGCCGGCAGGATGATGCCAAATGAAGTGCCGGCAATTCCCGCACCGACCAATATACCGGCGGAAGCATTCAGCCCCCAGGGGCTGGTCACCCCGGGCATTAACACCATACCCAGGGCGTATAGAAAGGTTCCGGCAATGACGACCTTAACATTGCCAAAACGATCCGCCAATCCCCCGGCAAAAAATGCAATGATGCCCCAAAAAAGATTTTGAACGGCCAGCGCGATGGATATGATTTCACGACCCCAGCCGTTGGCTTCGGTGATGGGCATTACAAACAACCCGAAACCGGCACGATAGCCAAATGACAGCAGCAAAAGCAGGCAGGCTGTGATGATCAAAAAACTGCTGGAACCATTACTTTTAGGTGTATTGGAATTGTTCACCGGATAAGAATTCCCTTTGTGAGCGATCAACTGAATACCATAAACACGCCAGCGCGGTTTTCAAGAACTGGAAGCAGGCCCTAAAGCGGATAGTGTTAAATTTGAGTGCGTGATAAGCATGTATGCAAAAACCCCATTTTCGCGTTGGGAAAATGGGGTTGTGTATTTTCTAATTTTTAAAAAGGACTAGCAGAATTCTACGCCTATTCCAAAGGGATAATCAGCGCCATCGTCATCGCCGGTCTCTTTACACCATTTAACGATTCCACAATACTCATTGGGGCAGGATTTAAAAGGCGGATTATCAAGTCTGAATTTAATCCGGGTTCCGGGGCTGAAGGCAAATTCAGTAACAAAAAACATGCCGTCGCCACTCATATTATTTATTTTACCATAAGCAAAGGAGCCTCGTTGCTCATCTTCCAGCAAAATTGTCGAATTATGATAAAACCGTTTGCACTTTCGGTATTCAATCGCAGTTTCCATGGTTCACCTCCATTTATCAGGATGTCACCTTCGAAATTCCAGTATTTAGATCACAGAACCACTCAGGATCAGCGAGCGTCTAAACGGGATGAATCAGATGTTTATAAGTCTGAAATTAGCATTTGAAAGCTTAGCCTATACCACATTGTAGTATGTGTCAATAATAATTTCTCGCTGAAATTGACACATTTTTAACACCTCTTTGGTGCTAATTTTGCGGACTTTTGTTAAAAAGCGCTTAGCGCAGTAAAGCGTAATATCTTGAACTGTTTTAGGGCTTTAGCCCGAGTTTTCTCCGCCTCAGACGGATTAGCGCAACAAGCGTAGACGCTTTTGGCAGCGTCATCCCGCTCTGCGGGGACAAAAGCCGCAAATCGGCTGAAACGGGGTTTTAAAATGGCTTCTAGTCATTTTAGATCATTTGTCCTTGGGCCGGCATTTTTTAGATATTCTTCCCACTCCATCGGCAGAAGTTGTTTCTTGGCGTTGTTGCAACTTTTGCAGCAGGGAACCACATTTCCGCGGGTGCTTTTGCCGCCGCGTGCAATCGGCACGATATGATCTATGGTCAGTTCTCCGGGCGGCGTTGACGCGCCACAGTAATGGCATCGGCCCCTGGCCACCCGGCGTTTCCACCACTGGGATTCCCTCAGCTCCCGGGCTTTACGGCGTTCGCGTTTGAGATCCGATTCTTCCAGATCATAGGCGAAGGGCTTTAGAGATTTTCTTCTTTTCATAATAATTTACGCTTAACGATTTTGCTGAAGAAAAGCACCTTAAATCTGATCAACAAATTCTAAACACGATACCGGGAATGGGTGGAGATAAACTTTGCCCCTATATTTTACCTGGCTAAATAAAAGAAACGTAGGGGCGGGGTTTACTCCCGCCCGGATAATTCGGGGTTGAATTAATCTGGTTTATCTAATGTATTCGCCAGCCAGTTGCGGATTTCTTCTTTTAGAATTTCATAATAGGCATCCGAGCCACCGAGGCCCCGGCGGCCGAAAAAATAGTTTATTTCAAGCATCAGGGGTTTGATATGTTCCTTGGCCGGCGCAAATATGACATCGAAACCGGCCAGGTTAATGCCCGTTTTGGCGCAAAGATTTTTTACAAATACCTTTGCGACCGCTTGCCGCTCAGGCGCCAATGCCGCATCAATACGTGCCCCCCGCGATACATTGGATATAAAAGAGTCCGCACTTTCCTGAATCCGCCAGTATGAAATCAGGGTTTGGCCGATGATGACCACCCGCAGGGTCTTGCCTTGCGTAGGCACGTATTCCTGCAGTAAAAAGCCGGCTTGGCCAGAGCGCTCAAAATCAGCGGCTTTTTGCAGGACTTCTTTAAGATCTTCCCGCGAATTTATCAGATAAACGGTTTCGCCCTCACCCCCCCAGTCAAATTTAAGAACGACCGGCAGCTCAAAGGCAATATCTTTTGGACTATCACCGTACCGCTGTCTGAAATCCTCCAGCGAATGATATGTTTCGGCGTGCGGGTGAGCGGTTCCGTTTTTTTGAAACAGCTGTATCTGACCGATTTTTCCGGGATACTCAAAACGGGTATCATAATTGGGAAAGACATGCCTGCAGTTATTGATGGCCATTTCATACAGGGATTGGCGGCACCCCTGGGGCAATATGACCGCCTCTGTTGCTTTTATGGCCGCCAGGTCGTCTGCGCCGGGTTCGCGCCCGGCACAGATGATGTTTTTGTCGGCTTCGAATAACGGATGAAAAGATACGATCATAAATCGTTAGCCCATGGCTGAATACTAAATTTAATACGCATAGTCCCGGATTTCAATCAACCACTTTAGCGAAAAAATAACAAGATTTAGAATAAAGTCAACAAGTTCAATAAACGGAATCAAAATGGGTTATTATTTCGTAATAGATCTGTAAAACTGGTCGTCCAAAAAGTGTTCTATTTTATATCGCTTTGGTTCAAGACGCCTTTGAATCATTATGTTAATCAGCATCTCTTTCTCAGCGTCCAAAAATTGTGCCTTTTTAACTTGAAGGTCGGCATAATTCCGAAGTGTTACAGACCTGGAGGTGTGCAACAAATCTGCTTGAGATTCACACTTCTCAATCTTTTTATCAATGCTTCTTTCGTACAATTTGGTCAGGTCCTCCGTTTCACCTGAAATTCCGGGTACGTTTAGCACCCCGGTCAAAACTCCAAAAGCGATCATCAAACCAATGATCAATACTTTTGCATTCATGTTGCCCTCCTTTCATTCTGTTTGTTAACAGAGATGGCTCCATGTTTGCGGGCTGTAAAAAGTAGGATCAATTAGAAGGCATTGATGAGACCGGATTCGGAGATGATAAAGAAATTTACGGAAATATTTTGTGTCGTTTCAAAGTAAAATTGAAATCCTAGGAGCCTCAATTCCATAGGAGAGCAAAATAGGTGCCAAAAAATTCAAGCAGAGCAGGGAGGGTAATATAAGATTCTAATATCCAAACAATTTTTGGGCCAAGAAAAAAAATGTGGGCATCCAATCGGCAACCTTTCGGTTTCGAAAATGTCAACTGTGTTTACAGTTGGGCATCAAAGATGTGAATCAAGTTGACATTTGAAGATTGCATAGTGAGCTCAAGATTCTAGGTCAAATTTTTCAATCTTAAATTTGTAGCGGGGTTGAGTATAAAAAAAAATATATCGCCTATTCATTTAATAAATTTAGATCAAAATTTATGCCTGATAATGAATAAATAATTGATATTTCACATAATTTTGTATTGACATGGCCCAAAAAGTCGTATTAATAATTAACAATTGAGTATCTGATAGATCCTGTTTCTGCCCCCTTTTTTTCGTTTGAAATTTATTTCAATTTTTCGCCCCCAATTTTCATCAATAAGGTGCCTGCTGATTAAAGAAGCTGATCGATAAAGAAAGAAATATGTATCTAAACCATTATAATTTAAATCTAAAACCCTTTGAGATGAGCCCGGATCCTCAGTTTCTATGGCTTGGAGAAAAGCACCAAGAGGCTTTAGCCACGCTTGAATACGGAATACTTGAGAGCAAAGGGTTTCTGCTGCTTACCGGCGACGCGGGTACGGGAAAAACCCTACTAATAAACGCCCTTGCAAAATCAACCCGGGTGCAAGCCATTATTGCCACAATTCCAGATCCGGATTTGGAAATTTTGGATTTTTTTAATTTTCTTTCTGAAGAATTTCAGATGAACAAAAATTTCGAAACCAAAGGTTCCTTTCTGATCGAATTTAAACATTTTCTGTATGAAGTTTACCAGTCAGAAGGAAAGGTATTGCTAATTATTGACGAAGCCCAGAGACTCAACCATAACCTTCTTGATCAGATTCGTATTTTGTCGAATATCGAATACAATTACAGAAAACTGATAAATATTTTTGTTGTCGGGCAAAGTGAATTCAATCAAACATTAAGAGAGGAACGCAACGTCGCGTTTCGAAAACGGATTGCTGTTAGCTACCAACTGGAGACTCTGGACAAAAAGGAAACAGAAAAATATATAAAGCATCGCCTTGCTGTTGCCGGTGCCACCGAAGAGAAATTCAATTCCGACGCCATTCGTGAAATTTTTTATTTTTCCATGGGCTTTCCGCGTTTAATCAATATCATATGTGATCATGCCCTCATGATCGGTTATTCAAAAGGGTTAAAACTGATCGATGACAGCGTGATTGCAGAATGTAAGAAAGACCTCCATATTTTAACCGAGCCGAATATGCTACCGGAGGAAGATAACTACTTTGAGGAGAATGAAGTCGTATATGAATTAAGTGAGCCCACTGACAAGGGGCAAGGTAGCAAAAGAAATTGGGTATATGTTTGTTTTGTCCTGGCATTTATCGGTATCGGATATACTCTGTATAATTTTCTGTGGAGAGACCCATCGCCTATTGAAATACGAGAAAGCCAACAGGCCCTGAAAAATGGTTTTTCAGAAAAAGAAAGCCTAACCTCAGAGAATGTCAAAAAAGGAGAATTTGATAAAGGAAAAGTATCGCAAAACCGTCAAATGGGGGATACAGACAGCCGGGACAAAATTAATGAAACGAGAAATAAATCGGTTTTAACGACGGTCCGGGGCGATAACCGTACGCAAAACGCCAAAGCCTCAAACAATTACTTCTCCGTTCCGGAACGGAAAACGATTATTCAATTTGAGTATGATTCAATGATGCTTCCTTATGAAGCATATGGAGTACTTGACCAGATTGTCAAATTAAGCTCATCTACACCCGTATCAGAAATTATTGTCGAGGGTTATACCGATTCTTCTGGTGATGACAAATATAACAAAAATCTTTCCAAATTGAGAGCCGATGTTATAAAAAAATATTTGGTTAATGTCGGTATCCCTGCAACTAAAATTAAAACTTTTGGAATGGGACCCAAAAATCCAATAGCAAGCAATAAAACTTTTGAAGGAAGAAGACAGAATCGCCGCATAGAGATTAGGATCAAAGTTAAATAATGAAAACTTCACATAGAATAATTTATAAAAATTCCAAAAATATGAAGGAGCTTCCCGCTGAAAGCGCTGATCTAATTGTAACTTCGCCGCCATACCCAATGATTGAAATGTGGGATGAAATATTTAGCGATCTCAATCCATTAATAAGAGAGACTTTGGATAGATCGGCTGGTATGCAAGCATATGAACTAATGCATCAAGAATTAGACCCCGTGTGGGATGAGGTTTATCGAGTTTTAAGGCAAGGCCGGTTTGTCTGTATTAATATTGGTGATGCAACAAGAACCATAAATGGTAATTTTCAACTATATACAAACCATTCAAGAATAAATAGCTATCTGCAGCAATTGGGATTCAGTTCTTTGCCGGCAATTTTGTGGAGAAAGCAAACAAATGCGCCAAATAAATTTATGGGTTCTGGTATGCTGCCTGCCGGTGCGTATGTAACTTTGGAACATGAATACATACTAATAGCTCGTAAGGGATCTAAAAGAGAATTTAATAAAGCCGATGAAAAGCGAATAAGACGAGAGAGCGCATTCTTCTGGGAAGAGCGCAATAAATGGTTCTCGGACATATGGTTCGATATTAAAGGAACACAACAAGAATTAGGCGAAAAAGATATACGTTCAAGAAGTGCGGCTTATCCTTTCGAACTCGCATACAGACTAATAAATATGTATACTGCCAAGGGTGATTTGGTGCTTGATCCTTTTTTAGGAATTGGTACGACCATGGCGGCTGCTATGACAGGTGGGCGGAGCAGCATCGGCTTTGAAATAGATCCAACCTTGAAAGAGACGATTCAATCTGCACCGGAATCTATTATCGATTTTTCCAATGATTACATTCACAATCGAATCGAAAGACACATCCTGTTTAGCGCAAAATGGATCGAAGAAAATGGTCCGATGAAATATGTCAATAAGCATTATGGTTTTCCCGTCATGACGGCTCAGGAAAAAGAGCTTTTATTCAATGCGCTTACTAACATCAAAGCCACTGGTGATAATGAATTTGAGGTGCTATATTCAGTTGGACCACAGCCTATGTTTTGTAAAAATTGGGAGTCTGAATTGGAGAAATTAAAAAAAGATCCCAATTTTATCGGCAATTATAACTCAAAAAGAAACCAGACATCCTTAAGAAAAAAGAGTGCTTATTCTTCTCAGCTGGGGCTTTTTCAAAATAGAAAATAGAAATAAGTTCCCTTTTAGGGATACGTAAGCGTGTGTGTGGTTTAAGTCTGAATTTTTTTTCTTAGATCAATCCCTTTTCAGCTGCCAAAATCGCGATCTCATCGGTAGACATACGACCCAGCTTTTCAACCGATATGCCCAGCTCGGCTGCCGCTGCCTGTTTCAATTCATCGGCTTTCGGAGTGTTTAAAAATTCGGTTGAAGCGGTCTCAGAACCATCCGATTTTTTTATATTAGCTGTTGATTTATCAGCGTTTGCGGCGCCGCCCTGTTTTTTCGAATACCAGAGAAAGAGGTTCAATGCGATCACCACAATGCCAAGTACCAGTAAAATAAGTTTCATTTTTAGTATACCTCCAATAACTTATTGGCATTTTTTGGGAATACTTTAGAATGAAAAAAAGATACCAAAAATCGGTGCTGCCGGCCGGACTGCTCTTGTCCCTGTTGATCAACCGGCAGAAACTGTGGAGGGTCTTTCTTATACAAGCTTTTTGTGTTATAATATAACACAGTTTGTGAGAGTCTTGGTAAGATTATTTTTTTGGAGGGGGCAGTTCATGGTGGGTTGCCCCCTTTACTAAAGGAAGTCGCAAACCTATCAAATTTTCAAAGGGGTTGATGCTTTGAACAATTTAACCTTTATCGGCTTTAGCTTCATCGGTTTCGTGATCATTTTTCTTTTACTCCGGATTCTGCCCCGGTTAAATGAGAAAAAAGGTGATCGTTCAGTTGCACAACATTCTTCCCATTTGACCCGCCAACAGATGACCGGCCCGAAGAGAGTTCATAGGATTTAATACGGGTTGTTTCGGGTAAAAAATTATTGACCATAGACGTACCGATGCGGTTTCACTAGCCGCCGCTGCTTCCGCATGTCCCGGTCAATGAATGCCGGTATTCTCCAGCCAGCCAAATTGTACCAAAATTGCTGTGTTGACAACGCTACTGGAATTCCGCCGCAATTTCATCATCCACTCCGAAAATATATGAAATTAAGGCAGCTCGCATCCACATGCCATTGCGTTCCTGTTTCCAGTAGACCGCGCGCGGATCTTTGTCGACTTCAACTTCGATTTCATAGCGGCGCGGAAGCGGGTGCATGATGATGCAATGGGACTGAATAACGGAAAGATGCTCTTTGGTGAAATGAAACTCCGGATAAACTTCAGTTTCTTGAGCGGGGGCTTCAGAATACTCTTTTTGAATGCGGGTCATGTATATGGCGTCCACATGGGGCATGACACTGGCGAAATCATCGGTTTCGTGAAATTCGATTTCATGCTTTTTAAGAAAACTTTTAATGTCGTCTTTCATGTGAAAAACTTCAGGCGCGACAAAATGCAGAGTGACATCCTTATAATTTCGCATCAGATAACTGAGTGATCGCACTGTGCGGCCGCGCTTTAAATCCCCCACCATGGCAATTTTTTTTCCGTCCATCCCGCCAATATTGCGAAACGAGCGCTCAAGGGTGTAGATATCCAGCAGGGCCTGGGTGGGGTGCTGGTCGGGTCCGGAGCCGCCGTTAATGACAGCCACCGGTTGTTTATTTTGATTCAAAAGCCAGGCTGTTTTTTCAGCAAACCCGGCTTCGGGATGGCGGATAATGATCAAATCCACATAGCTTGCAAAGGTGCGGATGGTGTCTTCCTGGGATTCGCCTTTGACTTCCGAGCTGGTGGTGGTGCCGCGAATTTCGGATATTTTCATTCCCAGGATATGACAGGCATTGAGAAAGGATATAAAGGTTCGGGTGGAAGGCTGCACAAAATACAGCATGGCGCGCTTGTGGGCCAGCAGATTGCTCAACTTTTTGGCCCCCATTTTGGTCAGGGCCATGCGGCGGATCTGGGTGGCCAGCTGGCACATATTATTCAGAAATTGCCTGTCAAATTGCTGGGAAAACAAAACGTCAATCATGCGTCCGTTTCGTATGAAGAAATCGAGTTTGTTGCTTTTTTCGATGTTATAAAATTCTTCCCAGCCCTTATAGTTTTGAACCGTGACTTCTTTAGGCTTGTCCATTAAGCTTACCCTTCCTCTTTTTGAAGCTATCTTAAAAATGCATCTAACCCGCGGCAAACAGGCGCCCAGGGGCTGTGTTACAACTACTCTCGGGCATCAGATGGGGTTTTGAAATCACTTTTAGAAGATTTCATCGACGACCGATCTAAACCACCCAATATTGGTTTCATCCAGCTGATAGCAGGTAGCAGTGCCCTCTATAATACCGGAGATCCAGCCGGCCTCTTTTAACACTTTTAGATGTTGTGAAACGGTGGCCTGGGCAATGGGCAGATATTCGACAATGTCGCCGGTGATACACCCGGGATGGGTGACCAAAAACTTGATAATTTCAAACCGGATGGGGTTGCCCAGGGCCTTAAGCATCACAACAAGCCGGTCCTGTTCATTTCCGGAGATATTTAATGTGCAACATGCAGGTGGAATCGCTGTTTTTTGCTGTTCCAATAGTCTTCGGTCCGTTTATCGTAATTTTACGGTTGACAATAACAGACCCGGCCCGGGCTTGACAACCCCCTGGTTTGATTTTTTCAATATCATTTTTAATGGCCGCATGATTTTATTTTTATTGCTCCCCGGAGCGATTTTATTTATCACTGAAAAATTGCAACGCGTCAAAATGAACGGTCAACGATTATAAAATCACTTTTAATTCCTTCAAGTTTATCCGATGGATGGCAGCGTGAAGATTGCAAACGGCCTGCAAAATGATCATCCTTTTGTGAAGTCACCCCATAAGACCCTGCTATCCATGTCTTTGCCGGTGCTGTTGTCACTGGTGGCAGAGCCGTTGACCGGCCTGGTGGATACCGCTTTTATTATGCGCCTGGGCTCAGAATCACTCGCCGCCCTCGGTGTTGGAACGGTAACGCTTTCAGGCATTTTTTGGATTTTCAATTTCCTGGGAATCGGTACGCAGACGGAAATCGCCCAGTCATCCGGCCGGCATGAAATTTTGCGGACAAAAGAAGTCGGTGGCCTCGCCCTTGCTTTGAGCGCCATCTTCGGAATTTTGCTGGTAATCTGTGGTCTGCCATTCGGATCCTATGTATCCAGGGTAATGGGGGCTACCGGTGCTGTTCATGATTTCGCATCTCAATACATTCAGATTAGACTTCTTGGAGCACCGGCTGTTTTGATAACCATAGCAGCATTTGGCATTTTCAGGGGGCTTCAGGATATGCGAACCCCCTTCCAGGTAGCCGTTAGCATCAACATTTTGAATCTCATATTGGATCCATTGCTTATTTTCGGATACGGGCCGTTCCCGCAATTGGGCATTTTCGGCGCCGGACTGGCCAGCATCCTCAGTCAATGGATAGGTGCTGTCTGGTTAGTTTGGGTGGTCCATAAACGAATCGGGTTTCCAGATCGTCTCCGGCTGGGTGATGTTGTTAAATTATTTCAAATTGGGCGCGATCTGCTTATCCGCACCGGCCTTCTAACAGCTTTTTATATTTTCACTACCCGGGCGGCCACGCGCATTTCTCCGGATGCCGGGGCTGCACACCAGGCGGTGCGGCAATTTTGGGTTTTTTCTTTCCTTTTTCTGGATGCCTATTCCATCTCTGCTCAGAGCCTGGTGGGCTATTTTGTCGGTGCACGGTTGATGGAGCAGGCCAAAAGAGTCGCACGGATTGTGTGTTCCTGGAGTGTCAGCACAGGCATACTTTTGGGTTTGGCCATGTGGCTGGTTCAGCGCATTGTGATGACATTGCTGGTTCCACCCTCTGCGATGAGTTTTTTTCTTCCGGCCTGGGCGATAGCATCTGTGGTTCAGCCTATAAATGCCCTGGCCTTTGCCACCGATGGTATTCACTGGGGAACCGGTGATTTTCGTTATTTACGAAATGCTATAATTACCGCAACGACTTTCGGTGCCGTGGCAATCTATCTGCTCGATGAAACGACGGCAGGCGCGTTCACCTGGATCTGGCTAATTACGGCTTTCTGGATCGTCATCCGAGCGCTATTTGGGGTGATTCGGATTTGGCCGGGATTGGGAAATAGCCCTCTAAAAAAAATCAATCCTATTCAAATTTGAAATAAAAAAGGTTGATTTTAAATTATATTTTATTTATAGCAACCCTACTATCCTATAAAATAGCTAACCACCTGTCTACACTAACAATATAGCACGCGATGTTAGTGGGTTATAGGTTTTTTACTCTCAATTTTTTCCTAATAAGCATGGTTTAATCTTTGTAAAATCTGTTTTTTTAATCATAGTTATCTTTTTTATGGTAGAAAAATAATTAAATTTAGTTCATATCAGCTTTGCTTGACCATTTTAAAACGATAAGTAAGTTCTTTGGCCACCATAACCAGCTGGCCGAAAGTAATCATCTCACAATAAGGAGGCTTATGATGAATGAACGAAAAATAGGAAGACGTGAGTTTATGAAAGTAACCGGGGGGGTTATCGGGGCCTCCATGCTTGCGGGTCCTGGTGCCGTCTTCGCTGCGCCCAAAGCGGGAGCGAAAGTCGATCCCATGAAGATTACAACCGCCACTGCCACCATGGACCCGGTCAGACCGGAGGTGGCCAGGGTATGCGCGGATGCCTTCAAGCAAATCGGCTGGGATGTCAAGGCGGACCCCATTGCCTATAACCTCAACGTCCAGAAGGTGATTATGGAGCATGATTATGACATGTGGTTTGTCATGCTCTCCGGGGCCTCGATTCGGATTGATCCCAACGTTTTCATCTACCAGGTTCACCATTCTTCGCAGTACAAGAAAGGGGGCTATAACTGGTATGGTCTCAACGATCCTGCAATCGATAAAGTGGCCGTGGCCCAGCAGCAGGAAATGGACATCGAGAAGCGGCGGGAAATCGTCTTCAAGGCCCAGGAATTGTGTCATGAAGCCCAGGCCTTGAACGTGATTGCCTATATGCAGATGACCACGGTCTATCGTTCCGACCGCATCAAGAATGTGGTTCCCATGCTGGGCGAAGGCACCGGCAGTTTCTGGACGGACATTAACATGGAGGTGGTCAAAGGCGACGGATATGTCCGCACGGCCCGGCCGACGCCCCTGAAGATGCTCAACCCCGTGGCGGCCAAGGATACCACCGAATTCATGGAGTTGCGGATGATCTACGATTCGTTGTTCAGGGTCGGTCCCGACGGCAATATGGTGCCCTGGGCGGCGGAGTCCTACAAAGTGATCGATCAGCTGACACTTGACCTGAGTATCCGCAAGGGAATGCTCTGGCACGACGGCAAACCGCTGACCGCCGAAGACGTCAAATTTACATTCGATTACTGTAAACAGTGGCAGCATCCCTTCTTTAACCAGATCCTGAAAAGGATCGAGAGCGTTGAAATCACGGGTCCACATTCCGTGCGCATCAAACTGGCGGAATCTTACGCCCCCTTCATTCCCAACCTGCTGGGCGCCATGTTCCTCATTCCCAAACATGTCTGGCAGGATATCCCCGAGAAGGTGGATGTGAGCGATCCGCTCAACTATCCCAATGAGAAGCCCGTCGGCAGCGGCCCGTTTAAACTGGATTACTGGGACCGGGGCCGGGAATTCAAGGTGTCGGCCTTTAAAGAGCACTTTAATCCGCCAAAGTGCGCCGGGATCATCGGGATCGTCTACGGCTCCCATGATGCGGTGGCGGCGGCCATCGAAAAAGGCGAATGCGACCGCAACCGTTACATCCTCAAACCCAGCCTGTTGCTAGACCTGCAGAAGGTGCCGAACATTGTCGCCAAAGGGTATCCCAACCACGGCTTCTACAACCTGGGCTTTCATACCCGCCGGCCGCCGCTGAACGATCCGGCCTTCAGAAAGGCCATTGCCCACGTGATCCCCAAGGAATTGATCATCGAGGCCATTTTGTCCGGCCTGGCGGATTCGGGGGGTTCAGTCATCGCACCGGCCAATAAATTCTGGCACAACCCGGCGATCAAATCATATCCGGAGGACATTAACAAAGCCAAAAAAATCCTGGCCGAGGCCGGCTACACCTGGAAAAAGGGCAAACTCCACTATCCGGCCTAGTTGAACTTTTGCCTGCCGGCAATGGAGGCGGCCTGAACGTTCCGGCCGCCTCCCCTTCAACAGAGGAGAATAACGGTGCAAGAATATATCATCCGTCGAATTTTATACACGATTATGACGATATTTGCGGTCGCCACCATCCTTTTTTTTATATTTCGCGTGATGCCCGGCGACCCCACGGCCCAGGTGATCAGCCCGGCCCTGGATGAGGCGGCCCAGGCCAGATTAAAGGAGTCCTTTGGACTGGACAAACCGTTGATTGTGCAATACGCCTTGTACCTCAAAAACCTCGTCACGCTGGACTGGGGCCGCTCCTACACCACCCAGCATGAAGTGTTCGGCATCCTTAAATATCGATTCTGGAACACCATCTTTCTGATGGGCGCTGCTATGAGTTTTACCCTGGTATTCGGCGCCGGCCTGGGGATGCTCATGGCCTGGAAACGCGGCAGCGCGCTGGACGTGGGTTCCACCGTGAGCGCGTTGGTTCTCCAATCCGCGCCGCCCTTTGTGACCGGCATTCTTTTTTTGATCATCTTAAGTTACCGGCTTGAACTGTTTCCCACCGGCGGCATGGCCACCCCGGGCATGCGCTTGGCAACCGGCATTCAAATGCTGTTCAACAAGGATTTTCTGCACCACCTGGTTCTGCCGACCATTACCACCGCCTTCTACTATCTGGCCACGCCGATGCTGATCATGCGGGACTCCATGCTCGAGGT
>CAMYLV010000024.1 GCA_947259495.1 uncultured Desulfobacterales bacterium
GATCACCCCGATTGCGATGGAAAAAGAGCTGCGTTTTGCGGTGCGCGAAGGCGGTCGTACCGTTGGTGCCGGTGTGGTCAGCGATATTATTGAATAACGCCATAGGAGTCGAACGGTGAGAATAATTGTTACCCTTGCATGTACGGAATGCAAAAGAAGAAACTATACAACCACAAAAAACAAGCAGTCGACGCCAGATAAACTGGAATTCAACAAATATTGCCGTTTTTGTCGCAAGCATACACCTCACCGGGAAACGAAATAAACGCTTCCGGTTGGCATCGGCTGAGGCGCGCTTGATAACTGAAAGCATAAGCGGAGACATCGGTCGGCCGTTAAAATCGCAAAAGATTTTTTTTTAATGGACTGATTTAACCAATTTTAAGGATGCAGGCCAGTAGCTCTAACGGTAGAGCATCGGACTCCAAATCCGGCGGTTGGGGGTTCGAATCCCTCCTGGCCTGCCATCTCCTTTTTAAGGCTCAGAGTTTGAAGGTCAGGGAACTATGGGATTCCTCATATCTTTGATGCTTTGAGCTTTCAACATTTTAGGAGTCATATGGGACGGCTACAACGCAAAAAAACCTCTGGCGCCAAGAAAAAGAAGAAAAAAACGGCCGAATCCGCTGCAACCAAAAAGGGTCAGAGGGCCGCTGATTTGAGCACGAAAAAGACGGCCCGCACCGCAACGCCGAGCAAAGAGAGCCAGGCGGCAAAATCGGCAGCAAGCCAGAAGCAATCTCAGATGGTCAGCGCCGCGGCGGTGAAACCAAAGACGAACTTTTTTCAATCGGCGATCCAATTTTTAAGAGAGGTCAAAATAGAGCTCAAAAAAGTGACCTGGCCATCGCGCAAACAAACGATCGGCTCCACCGCAGTTGTCATTGCATTGGTTGTAATTATTTCACTTTTTCTCGGATTCGTTGATATCGGTTTATCCAATCTGATCCGTGTAGTTTTGCAATAAAAGGAGGAGGAAAACGCTTGGCGCTTAAATGGTATATCATCCACGTATATTCAGGCTTTGAAAATAAAGTTAAAGTCAGTTTGGGGGAACGCATTGCCTCTTCTCAACATGCTGATAAATTCGGCGAGATCGTCGTGCCAACCGAAGAAATTGTTGAACTTGTTAAAGGCAAACGTAAAACGTCGGCACGTAAGTTTTATCCGGGTTATATATTGGTCCAGATGGATCTAAATGATGAAACTTGGCATATCGTCAATGACACGGCTAAGGTAACCGGGTTTTTAGGCGGTCGGCGTAAGCCTACACCGCTTTCTGAGGATGAGGCGGCTCGAATTTTAAATCGCATGGAAGCCGGCAAACTCAAGCCCCAGCCGAAATATTTTTTTGAATCCGGAGACGAGATCCGTGTCATTGATGGGCCTTTTACCAATTTCAATGGGACGGTTCAGGAGGTCAATCCTGAAAAGGGAAAGATCAAGGTGCTGGTCAGCATCTTTGGTCGTTCGACACCGGTTGAATTGGAGTTTGTTCAGGTTCAAAAACTTTAGTCGGTGTTAGGCGTCATTCGGAAAAATTTCAAATACTTATTTTTCACTACGGAGCGCACAGAGCACACAGAGAAAAGCGCTTTAAGTTTTGAGTTCAAATTCTGCGATCTCTGTGGTCTCTGTGGTAAAAGAAATACGAGTTGCGAAGATGCAATAACCGAATATTTAACTTTTGTATAAGTTTAATCGAACGAGGAGCGGAAAAAGCAAATGGCAAAAAAAGTATTGGCAATGATCAAATTGCAGGTAGAAGCTGGAAAAGCCAATCCATCGCCACCCATTGGCCCTGCTCTGGGCCAACATGGCGTCAATATTATGGACTTTTGCAAGGCCTTTAATGCCAAAACAGCCAATGATGAAGGCATGATCATACCGGCTGTCATAACGGTTTATCAGGATCGGTCCTTTTCGTTTATTACCAAAACACCGCCCGCGGCGGTCCTGCTAAAGAAGGCTGCCCAAATAGCCAAAGGGGCCGCAGACCCCAAGCGAGAGCAAGTTGGGTCCGTCTCACGGCAGCAAGTCGAAGAAATTGCCAAGCTAAAAATGGTCGATTTAAACGCCAATGATTTGGACGCAGCCTGCAAGATCATAGCAGGAACAGCGCGAAGCATGGGCATAGAAGTTAGCTAAAAATTACCGTTGCGAGATGCGGTTGTGGAATGGGTGCTAAAAAGCTTTTCCACCCGCAAGCTGAAACGCGCAGCGCGATTGAGGGAGATGGTTAGAAAGATGCCGAAACGGGGAAAAAAATATCTAGATTCCAAAAAAAGAATCGAATCAGAGGGTGTCAGCAGTTTCAATGATGCCGTTAAAATGACCTTGGATTCATCGTTTGCCAAGTTTGACGAAACGGTTGATTTGGCTGTACGTTTGGGTGTTGATCCAAGGCATGCTGATCAGATGGTCAGGGGCAGCGTGGTACTGCCGCATGGAACCGGCAAGGATATCAAGGTGTTGGTCTTTGCTAAAGGCGAAAAAGAAAAAGAGGCCACCGATGCCGGAGCCGACTTCGTCGGCAATGACGATTTGATTGAAAAAATAAAAGGTGGCTGGTTTGGGTTTGACAAAGCCGTTGCTACACCGGACATGATGGGGTCCGTCGGAAAGATCGGAAAGCTGCTGGGGCCCCGCGGACTGATGCCTAACGCCAAAACCGGAACCGTTACATTCGAGGTGGTACGGGCCATCCAGGACCTTAAAGCCGGGAAAATTGACTTTAGAGTTGAAAAAGCCGGAATTGTGCACGTGCCGATGGGAAAAGTATCGTTCGGCGTCGATAAGATTGTTCAAAACATGGCGGCTTTTTTTGACACTATCATGCGTCTCAAGCCGGCTTCCAGTAAAGGTACCTATCTTAAAGGCATTGCGATTTCGACCACTATGGGACCCGGCCTTAAGGTCGATGCGGTTCTGGTCAAAGACCTGTTAAAATAGCAAGAAGCCATAAACCTGATTAGGCGTTTTTTGCGCAATCGGGGTATTCGCGTCGATAGCGGCGCTCAAAAAAAAGAAAGCATCTGTCAAAGACCGTAGGTTCACAGGTACAGCGCGTTGCTGTGATTGTGTTTAATCGGCACTGCCGGCCTGCCGAGACAGTTGTATGATTCCTGTTTCTGCCCAGCTCTGCGCGGCGCAGGAACTTGCTGTCGTCAATTGCAAATCGGCAATATTCACTCCTCCGGTTTTGTCAGAAAGGAATGGAAAGGAGGTGTAACGTACTCGTGAATTTAGAAGAGAAAAAAAGAATTACACAGGATTTAAATGAACGATTTACAAAGGCTGCTGTTGTATTTGTAACTGATTACAAGGGTCTTGATGTCGCTGCCGTAAATGATCTGCGTCGCAAGCTCAGAGAAGAAGAAGTCGAATATCAGGTCGCAAAAAACTCCCTTCTGATTAGAGCCTCGGAAGGAACAGATGTGGCCTTGATCAAGGACACGTTTAAAGGTCCCAGTGCCATAGCAATGAGCTATGGCGATCCGGTTTCGCCGGCAAAAGTATTAACCGACTTTGCCAAAGACTACAAAGTGTTTGAAATCAAAGTCGGGGTCATGGATGGCAAGGTTCTTGACAACAATCAGATCAAAGCCCTTGCGGCCCTGCCGTCCCAGGAAGTTTTGTTGGGCATGTTCGTTTCCACATTGAACAATGTGCCAACCGGATTTGTGAGAATGCTGGCAGAAATTCCCAGAAAATTGCTCAATGTCTTACAGGCCGTGAAAGATCAAAAAGAAGCAGCCTAATTTACTAAACGAATAAACCATCAAATGATGATGGCGTTAATGAAACTGGAGGAAAAAATGGCGAAAGAGAGTGTTACCAAAGAAGATGTAATTGAATTTGTGGCAAATATGTCGGTGCTTGAGCTCAGCGAGCTGATTAAGGAAATGGAAGAAAAATTTGGCGTGTCTGCAGCGGCTCCGGTCGCGATGATGGCCGCCGGGCCCGCCCAGGGTGAGGCTGCGGCCGCAGAGGAAAAGACCGAATTTGATGTTATTATTTTAGCCACTGGAGACAAGAAAATTGCGGTTATCAAGGAAGTTCGGGCCATCACCGGTCTGGGGTTAAAAGATGCCAAAGCTTTGGTTGATGAAGTCCCCAAACCTGTCAAAGAGGGTGTGGCCAAAGATGAAGCTGAAAAAATTAAATCCCAACTTGAAGAAGTTGGCGCCCAGGTGGAGGTCAAGTAAATTCACCTGAAAATAAATGGGCAAGGGGGGGACACATCGGAAACGGTGATGGCCCCCTTGCTTGGTGCTGGCAAAGCTATTGTTTATCCTAATCACTCAGCGCCAACAAATCATAACCCCAACCAACAGTGGAGATGCCATGTCTAAACGCACTTTGGCACCAAAACGGATTCGGAAAAATTTTGGAAAGATAAAACAGATCGTGGGAATCCCTGATCTTATCGGGATGCAACGCGAGTCTTTTCAGCGGCTTTTACAAAGAGATATTCCCCCGGAAAAACGTGAGGACATCGGCTTGCAGACCGTTTTTAAATCTGTTTTTCCGATTAAGGATTTTACCGGTAGTGCATCCCTTGAATTCGTTTCTTACCGGTTCGGTGAGATGAAGCACAGTATTGAGGAATGTGTTCACCGCGGAATGACATACGAAATCCCGGTTCGGATTACCGTCCGACTGGTGGTCTATGAAATTGATAATGATACCGGTGTTTCAAACATCCGCGACATCAAGGAGCAGGAAATATATTTTGGTACCATACCCTTGATGACCGAAAAAGGGACCTTCATTATTAATGGAACCGAGCGTGTTGTGGTCAGCCAGCTGCATCGCTCTTCCGGAGTGTTTTTTGATCATGACAAAGGTAAAAGCCATTCCAGCGGGAAAATTATTTACAGCTCTCGAATTATACCGGTTCGCGGTTCCTGGATCGATATGGAAGTTGATCCTAAGGATATTGTCTACATTCGTATCGATCGCCGCCGCAAGTTTCCGGTCACGTTGTTGTTTAAAGCTTTTGGTTACACAACCGAAGATCTGCTGAGCTACTTTTATCAAACCGAAAAAATCGTTGTAAAGGGCAAACGCTATTTTAAAGAGTTCAATGAAGCATTTCTAAGAGGCAAACGGGCCAGCAAAGATGTGCGCGACGCCAAAAGCGGAGATGTCGTTGTGAAAAAAGGCCGTGTGTTTTCCATCAAGGCCATTAATCATCTCAAATCCATTCGTGCGAAGTTGATTCCGATCAATGTGGAGGAGATTATCGATCGTGCTTTCGCCAGTACCGTTGTTGATGCAAAGGACGGGCAACCGATCGTGAAGGTCGCTGAGATGATCGAAGAGGACACATTGACCAAACTCAGTGATAGTGGTGTCACGGAATTTGATCTGCTGTATGTCGATTCGGCGAGCAACAGCGACTCTATTCGCAAAACGCTGCTACTGGATAAAGTTGAAACTAAAGAAGAAGCCCTGATTGAGATCTATCGACGGCTGAGACCGGGGAATCCGGCGACACCGGAAGTCGCGCAGGATTTTATCGATAATTTGTTTTTTAGATCGACCTATTATGACCTTTCCGGTGTCGGAAGACTAAAAATCAATCAGCGCCTGGGTATCGGCAGTGAAATCAATTTAAACATCTTGCGCAAAGAAGATATATTGCTTACGGCCAAAGCCTTAATCCAGTTGCGAGATACGCAAGGTGTTGTGGATGATATCGACCACCTGGGCAACCGTCGGGTTCGCGCAGTGGGAGAATTGCTCGAAAATCAATATCGCATCGGGCTCGTACGAATGGAGCGGGCGATTAAAGAACGCATGAGTCTTCAGGAGGTCGATGCGCTCATGCCGCACGATCTGGTAAATCCCAAGCCGGTATCTGCGGTGGTTAAAGAATTTTTCGGCACCAGCCAGCTTTCTCAGTTTATGGATCAGACCAACCCGCTTTCTGAAACGACGCACAAGCGGCGCTTAAGTGCACTGGGGCCCGGCGGCCTTACGCGGGAGCGAGCGGGGTTTGAGGTGCGCGATGTCCACCCTTCGCATTATGGACGCATTTGCCCTATCGAAACTCCGGAAGGGCCTAACATCGGTCTGATCGTGTCTTTGAGCACTTATGCGCGTGTCAATCCCTATGGCTTCATAGAAACGCCTTACCGTGTGGTGGCCAGTGCTAAAGTCACCGAGGAGGTCAAATTTCTCGATGCATTTGAAGAAAAAGATCACCCCATCGCCCAGGCCAACGCGCTCATCGACAAAAAGGGAGCATATGTCAATCCCTTGGTTACCTCACGGGTGGCCGGGGAATTTATGATGGTCGAAAAACAAAATATCGACCTGATGGATATTTCGCCCAATCAGCTGGTCAGTGTCTCAGCCTCTTTGATTCCTTTTCTGGAAAACGATGATGCCAACCGGGCACTGATGGGTTCCAACATGCAACGCCAGGCCGTGCCGCTGTTGATAAATTCCGCTCCTCTGGTCGGGACCGGAATTGAAGGGGTGGTGGCCAGGGATTCCGGAGTTGCTGTGGTTGCCAAGCGGGATGCTCAAGTGGTCCACGCTGATGCCGCTCGGATCGTGCTAAAGCATCATCCGGCCGAAACCCCTTCTGGAAAAGACGTTACCATTTATAATCTTTCAAAATTCATTCGGTCCAATCAGAACACCTGCTTCAACCATCGTCCCATCGTTCTCAAAGGCGAATTTGTTGAGGCCGGGCAGATCATTGCCGATGGTCCGGCAACCGATCAGGGTGAGCTGGCTTTGGGAAAGAATGTCACGGTGGCTTTTATGCCCTGGGGCGGATATAACTTTGAGGATTCAATTTTGGTAAGCGAAAGACTGGTACGCGACGGTGTTTACACCTCGGTTCATATTGAAGAATTTGAAGTCGTCGCCAGAGATACCAAACTGGGAAAAGAAGAAATTACGCGTGATATTCCCAATGTGGGAGAAGAAGCCTTAAAAAATCTGGATGACAGCGGAATTATTCATTTGGGTGCCGAGGTGCAGCAGGGCGATATTCTTGTGGGTAAAATTACGCCCAAAGGTGAGACCCAGCTTTCTCCTGAAGAGAAACTGCTGCGTGCCATTTTCGGTGAAAAGGCCGGTGATGTCAAAGATACATCCTTGCGGGTGCCACCAGGAGTCCAGGGCATTGTTATTGATGCCAAAGTATTTTCAAGACGCGGTATTGACAAAGATGACCGTACGCGCCTGATTGAAGATGAAGAAATTGCTTCCCTCGAAAAGGACCACGACGATGAACTGGCGGTGGTCGAAGAAGTTGTTCGTACTCAGCTGGCTGATTTGCTGATCGGCAAAAAAGCCATGGCAGCGCTGAAAAAGGGCAGGAAGGTCTATATCGAAAACGGTGCCAAGATTACTGCAGATATTTTGGCACAGATCCCGCTGGCGCAGCTGGAGGGACTTGTTCTCAAAGACCCCAAAGTAAGCCAGCAGGTTCATGAGATTTTAGAGCGCTACCGGGACCAACGTGAACTCTGTCGGCTGGCTTTCGAGCAGCAGGTCAGTCGTTACGAAAAAGGCGATGATCTTCCGCCGGGCGTTATTAAAATGGTTAAAGTTTATGTGGCCATGAAACGCAAACTGTCCGTGGGAGACAAAATGGCTGGCCGTCACGGCAACAAAGGGGTTGTATCCCGGATTTTACCCATTGAGGATCTGCCCTATTTCGAAGACGGTTCACCGGTTGACATGGTGCTTAATCCGCTGGGTGTTCCTTCGCGGATGAATGTCGGCCAGATCTTGGAAATTCATCTGGGCCTGGCTGCCAAGGGGCTTGGCGATCAATTGAATGCGCTGGTCCAGGATCAAAAATACAAAGCGTTACGCGATAAAATGAAAAAGATTTTTGCAGTTCCTGTGCAGCGAAAAGCCATCGACAGTTTGAACGAAAAGCAGCTGGTCGATTTTGCGAGCTTTTATAATGACGGGGTTCACATGGCCACGCCGGTTTTTGACGGTGCTAAGGAAGATGAAATAAAAGCACTGCTGAAAGAAGCCGGGCTGGATGAAAGCGGTCAGGCAATTCTCTTCGATGGTCGCAGCGGTGAGCCATTTGATGATAAGGTCACCGTGGGGACGATGTATGTCATGAAGCTTCATCATCTGGTCGACGACAAGATTCACGCCCGTTCGATTGGCCCATACTCGCTGGTGACGCAACAACCCCTGGGCGGAAAGGCCCAGTTCGGCGGCCAGCGTCTGGGGGAAATGGAAGTTTGGGCAATGGAAGCTTACGGGGCGGCTTATGCGCTCCAGGAATTTTTAACCGTTAAATCCGATGACATGGCAGGCCGGACGCGCATGTATGAGAAAATTGTCAAAGGTCAAAATGTTTTGGAGCCCGGGATTCCTGAATCTTTCCGGGTCATGACCAAAGAATTACAGGCGCTGGGGCTGGATATTGCGCTCCTGGAAGAAAGCGAGCTGGAAGCCAAAAGGCCACAACGTCATCGATAGGTATGTTGGCGGGGTAGATTTTTCAACTCAACCAAAAAATATAGGAATTCGCAATGGAAACTCTTTACGATTTTTTTGCCAAACCGACTGATCCAAGAAAGTACTTCGGTATTCGGATTGCACTGGCTTCGCCGGAACAAATTCGTAAATGGTCGCATGGTGAGATTAAAAAGCCGGAAACCATCAATTACCGAACCTTTAAACCCGAGCGGGATGGGCTATTTTGTGCCAAAATTTTTGGGCCCACTAAAGATTATGAGTGTAATTGCGGTAAATACAAGCGCATGAAGCATCGAGGTGTCATTTGCGAAAAATGCGGCGTCGAGGTCATTCAATCCAAAGTCCGGCGTGAGCGCATGGCGCATATCGAGCTGGCCACACCGGTCTCACATATCTGGTTTTTAAAAAGCCTGCCCAGCAAAATTGGTAACCTGCTGGATTTAACCCTCAAGAACATGGAAAAGGTTCTTTATTTTGACAGCTACATCGTGCTGGACCCCAAAAATACGCCGCTGGCCAAAGGTCAATTGCTTTCGGATGAAAAGTATATGGAGGCTCTGGAAGAATATGGTCCCAAGTTCGAGGCCGGCATCGGTGCCGAAGCGGTTAAAACGCTGCTGCAAAACATTAATCTGGAGGAATTATACACGGAGCTGAAAGCCGACATTAAAGCGACTGGATCGGTTGCCAAACGACAGAAGCTATCCAAACGGCTGAAGATTGTCGATGCCTTTCGCAAATCAGGCGTTGATCCGATCTGGATGATTATGGATGTCATTCCGGTCCTTCCTCCCGATTTGAGACCACTGGTACCTTTGGAGGGGGGTCGCTTTGCGACATCCGACCTCAATGACCTGTATCGTCGTGTGATCAACCGCAACAATCGCCTCAAACGCCTGATTGATCTTAAGGCACCGGAAATCATCGTGCGCAATGAAAAGCGCATGCTCCAGGAATCCGTTGACGTCCTGTTTGACAACGGGCGCCATGGCCGGGTGATCACCGGTACCAATAAGCGGCCCTTAAAGTCATTGAGTGACACTTTAAAAGGCAAGCAGGGCCGATTTCGGCAGAACCTGCTTGGCAAACGCGTGGATTATTCCGGACGTACCGTTATTACCGTCGGACCGGATTTAAGGTTACACCAGTGCGGGTTGCCCAAAAAGATGGCGCTCGAACTCTTTAAACCGTTTCTTTATTTTCGATTAGAACAAAAAGGCCTTGTCTCAACTGTTAAAAGTGCCAAGAAAATGGTGGAACGCGAAATCCCGGAAGTCTGGGATACACTGGATGAGGTGGTCAAAGAATATCCGGTGATGTTGAACCGAGCACCGACGCTGCACCGGCTCGGTATTCAAGCGTTTGAGCCCATTTTGATCGAAGGAAAAGCAATTCAGCTGCATCCGCTGGTGTGTACGGCCTTCAACGCAGACTTTGACGGTGATCAGATGGCGGTGCATGTTCCACTTTCGGTTGAATCACAGATTGAGGCCCGGGTGCTGATGCTTTCGAGCAACAACATCTTATCGCCAGCCAACGGAAGCCCCATTATTGTGCCGAGCCAGGATATTGTGTTGGGCACCTATTATATGACCCGGGGGGTTGATAATCGCAAGGGCGAAGGCAAAATTTTTGCGAATGTTGATGAGGTTCAAACGGCCTTCGATGCTAAAGAAGTTGATTTGCACGCCAAAATCACGGTGCGCATGCACGGGCAACGCTATGAAACAACAGTAGGACGGGTACTTTTATGGGAGATCATCCCTCAGGTGGATATTTTGGAGTTAAGCCACATCCAGGTAGACTCTGAAGAGACGGCCAGCGAGGTTTTGGCTAAGATCAATGCCGGCCGAAAGTTTGCCAATCTTGTGAAAAAATATTCCCAGAGCCCGGATAAGAAAAATAAAGGGCTGCTCGGAAAACTCAGCTTTAACGAATTTCGCAGTGTTTTCGCATGTCGGGAAGCGGATATTGAGACCTTATTTTCGCTTAAGGCCGGCAATACCGGTGATATCATATTTGCCAATGATGTCTATCACATTTTTGGAATTATTTCCAAGGAACCGGCCATTCCCTTTGATATTGTCAATGAGGTGATGGATAAAAAGATGCTGCGCCAGCTGGTAGATTACGTTTATCGCAATCTGGGGCCCAAAGCTACCGTTATTCTTTCAGATCGGCTCAAAGATGTCGGGTACAAGTATTCCACTCAAGGCGGACTGTCCATTGCCATAGACGATATGATTATTCCGGCGGCTAAATGGGACATCTTAAAAAAGGCTGAAAGCCAGGTTTCAGAGATCGGTCGTCAGTATACCGAGGGTTTGATCACCCAGGGAGAGAAATATAATAAGGTCGTCGATATCTGGGCCAAAGCGACCGATGATGTTGCCAATGAAATGATGGAATCCATGAAACTGGAACGCGCCTTTGATTCAGGCAAGCCGGCAGCAGCTAAGAAAAAGAAGCCGGTTTATGCTGAAAGTTTCAATCCCATTTTTATGATGGCGGACTCCGGGGCGCGGGGCAGCAAAGATCAGATGCGACAGCTTGCCGGGATGCGGGGACTGATGGCCAAACCGTCTGGCGAAATTATTGAAACACCCATCAGCGCCAATTTCCGGGAAGGCCTCTCTGTACTTCAATACTTCATTTCAACCCACGGCGCACGGAAAGGTCTGGCAGATACGGCTCTGAAGACAGCCAATTCCGGTTATCTGACCCGCCGACTTGCCGATGTTGCACAGGATTGTGTGGTCTCCGAGTTCGACTGTGGCACCACTCTGGGGGTTGAAGTAGAACCCTTGATGGAAGGTGGTGAGATCATTCAGCGGCTGGGTGAACGCATTTTAGGACGAACCTTGCTGGAAGATATTCATGATCCGTACACAGATGAAGTTGTGGCCCAAAACGGAGATGATATTGATGAAGCCGCGGTCCAAAATATAGAAGAAACCGGCATCACCAATATCAAGATCCGTTCGGTTCTGACCTGCAAATCCAATAGAGGTGTGTGCAGCAAATGCTATGGACGCGATCTATCCCATGGCAGGCCTGTGGAAATTGGTCAGGCAGTCGGGATTCTGGCGGCTCAGTCCATTGGTGAACCGGGCACTCAGTTGACGATGCGCACGTTTCATATTGGCGGTACGGCCAGCCGGCGGGTAGAACAAGCCGATATTCGGGCGCGCACTGACGGCACCGTTAAATATGTAGATCTTAGTGTCGCCAAAAATTCCGAAGGCCAGCTAGTCGTCATGAACCGGCGCGGCGGCAAATTTACCATTGTCAGCAAAACCGGGCGTGAACTTGAAACCTTTCCGGTTATCTATGGTGCGCACATTAAGGTCAAGGATAGCGCAAAAGTCAAAGTCGGCGATCTGCTGGCAACCTGGGATCCGTTTACGACCCCGATCATCGCCGAGGTTAACGGCACCGTAAAATTCGGTGATATTATCGCCGGTCAAACCATGCAGGAAAAAGTAGATCCGATAACCGGTAAATCGAGTAAAACCATCATCGAATCCAGGAGCGGTGACGAGCGACCGCGGATCTCGATTAAAGACAAAAACAGTAAAACCGCCAAGCTTCCCGGATCATCGGCAATGGCCCGCTACATTTTACCGGTCAATGCCATTTTACTTGTCGAGGAAACCGGAGCGGTCAAAGCCGGCGATGTGGTTGCCAAACTGCCCAGAGCCACAACCAAGACCAAAGATATTACCGGTGGTTTACCCCGTGTGGCCGAGCTTTTTGAAGTTCGCAAACCCAAAGAGGTAGCGGTATTAAGTGAAATTGATGGGTATGTATCGATCGCAAAAAGCACCAAAAAAGGCAAACAAAAGGTCACCATCTCCCCGGTTGATGTCGGTGATAAGAAGGAATATCTGATTCCACGGGGCAAACACATTAATGTATACGAAGGTGATTATATTCGCGCCGGTGAACCGCTCATTGGCGGGTCAGCGATCCCACAGGACATCTTGAGCATTAAGGGGGAGGTCCCGCTTGCGCGTTATCTGGTCGACGAAGTCCAGGAAGTCTATCGTCTGCAGGGTGTGCGCATCAACGATAAACACATCGAGGTCATTGTTCGGCAGATGATGCGGCGGGTGAAGATATTAAATGTGGGCGATACCGATTTTATTACCGAGGAACAGGTCGATCGCATCAGATTTGAATTAACCAATAAAGCCGTGATTGAAAAAGGCGGCAAACCGGCAACAGCCGAGCCGTTGATTCTGGGTATCACCAAGGCCTCGTTGAGTACAGACAGCTTTATTTCAGCAGCTTCATTCCAGGAAACAACCAAGGTTCTCACAGATGCCAGTGTCGCCGGTGCGGTGGACGATTTGAGAGGGCTGAAGGAAAACGTCATCATGGGCCGGCTGATTCCAGCCGGAACGGGCTTAAAGGATTACGGAATTGTTTCTGTTGAAAGGACTGAATAATCTTCAGCGTTTCTGGCTGCGTATTTTTTAAGCAGTTTTTTAACAAAATGCTTGACAATAGACGGTTTGCTGTATAAATACGGACATTTTACCAGATTCGTAATCTAAGAAGCAAAAAGGATAACCACGAGCTTATGCCAACTATCAATCAACTCGTTCGCAAAGGCCGAAAGACGGTCAAACAGAAGGTTACCACGCCGGCTCTTAAAGGAGCACCCCAGAAGCGCGGCGTGTGCACCCGGGTATACACATCGACCCCCAAAAAACCGAATTCGGCATTGCGCAAGGTTGCGCGTGTGAGATTGACGACCGGAGCTGAGGTCACCGCCTATATTCCTGGCATCGGGCACAATCTTCAGGAACATTCGGTGGTTTTGGTGCGCGGCGGCCGTGTCAAAGACCTGCCCGGTGTTCGCTATCATATTGTTCGGGGCACACTGGACACCCTTGGTGTCGAAGACCGCAAACAGGGCCGCTCCAAATACGGTGCCAAGAAACCCAAATAATTTTTGTTATTCCTTATTGGTTATCAGTTATTAGAGTAGCATTGAGTCATCGATAGTATTTGGATTTTTAATAACCAATAACGATTAACCAATAACTGACAATGGAGTATTTATGCCCAGACGGAGAGAAATTCCGGAGCGGGATACTGCCCCGGATTCCAAATATAACAGTGTCTTAGTCGCCAAGTTTGTCAATTGTATTATGCGTGATGGGAAAAAAAGCGTGGCAGAATCAACCCTGTATCATGCGCTGGATGTCATCGGTAAAAAGTCCAACGAACCTCCGCTGAAAATGTTTGAACAAGCTGTGGATAATGTGCGACCTTTGATTGAAGTAAAGTCCCGGCGCGTGGGAGGTTCAACGTATCAGGTTCCAACCGAAATACGCCCCTCCCGCAGAACCGCATTGGGCATTCGATGGATTATTACATACGCTCGCCAGCGTCCTGAGAAAGGTATGGCCAATAAGCTGGCCGCGGAGCTACTGGATGCAGCCAACAGAAGAGGCGCTTCCGTTAAGAAAAAGGAAGACACTCATAAAATGGCCGAAGCCAACAAGGCCTTTGCCCATTTCCGCTGGTAGGCTAAAACCCAACTCACCATGGGCTAATTGCATAGCAATGAAAGATATTGACGGTGTGCTATGCGTGCTGCCCGTGCATGTTTAATTGGGAGGATGAGAAGATGTCGAAGGAGAAGTTTGAGCGAACCAAGCCGCATGTAAATGTGGGCACCATTGGGCACATTGATCATGGTAAGACGACCCTGACGGCGGCGATCACCAAGCATTTAGGCAAGAAGGGCTTGGCGGATTTTATACCGTTTGATCAGATTGACAAGGCGCCGGAGGAAAAAGAGCGTGGAATTACCATTGCCACAGCGCATGTGGAGTATCAGACCGCGAATCGTCATTATGCGCACGTGGACTGTCCGGGTCATGCGGACTACATTAAGAACATGATCACCGGGGCAGCGCAGATGGACGGCGCGATTTTGGTTGTGGGCGCCGATGATGGTCCGATGCCGCAGACGCGCGAGCACATTTTGTTGGCGCGCCAGGTGGGAGTTCCGCGGATTGTGGTATTTTTAAACAAAACCGACATGGTTGATGATGAGGAGTTAATCGAGTTGGTGGAATTGGAGTTGCGGGAGTTATTGGACAAGTATGAATTTCCCGGCGATGATACGCCCATTGTCAAGGGTTCGGCGCTTAAGGCGTTGGAGTCAGATGATAGCGACGGAGAAGAGGCCAAGTGTGTATTTGAATTAATGGAGGCGATTGATGCATATATTCCGGAGCCCGAGCGCGATGTGGACAAGCCGTTTTTGATGCCGATTGAGGATGTATTTAGCATTTCGGGTCGGGGTACGGTGGTAACGGGTCGCGTGGAGCGTGGGATCATCCATGTGGGCGATGATGTGGAGATTGTGGGGATTCGTCCGACGTTAAAGACGGTGTGCACCGGCGTGGAGATGTTTCGCAAGCTGTTGGATGAGGGTCGTGCGGGCGACAACATTGGCGTGTTGCTGCGTGGCACCAAGCGCGATGAAGTTGAGCGTGGTCAGGTGGTGGCGATACCGGGCACGATCACCCCGCACACCAAGTTCAAGGCCGAGGTGTACATATTGAGCAAGGAAGAAGGGGGTCGTCACACGCCGTTTTTCAGTGGCTATCGGCCGCAGTTTTATTTTCGCACCACCGATGTAACGGGCATATTGACGTTGCCCGAGGGTGTGGAGATGGTGATGCCGGGCGACAATGTAGCGATTGAGGCGGAGCTGATCACCCCGATTGCGATGGAAAAAGAGCTGCGTTTTGCGGTGCGCGAAGGCGGTCGTACCGTTGGTGCCGGTGTGGTCAGCGATATTATTGAATAACGGACTCAAGGCTTACGATCACAAATTACTTGACCAGTCTGCATACGACATCGTTGATACCGCGACAAAAACCGGAGCTAAAGTGGTCGGGCCGATACCGCTGCCCACACGAATTAAAAAATATACGGTTTTGCGATCTCCACATGTTGATAAAAAATCGAGAGAACAATTCGAGATGAGAACCCACAAGCGACTCATGGATATCGTGGAACCCACCCAGCAGACAGTGGATGCCTTGATGAAACTGGACCTGTCGCCGGGTGTCGATGTGGAGATTAAGCTATAGCCCAGATCTAAATTAGGGATTCAGGTTATATAAACAAATTTGAGCTGATTGTTTGCCCTGTATCCCTAATTTTTTGACCCATCGGCCACCGAAATATGATGTTTTATACCGCATTTTGGATGTCGATCAAAAGGTGAGCGCAATGAGTAAAGGATTAATTGGGAAAAAAATGGGAATGAGCGGGCTTTTCTTGCCTGACGGCCGGTATGTACCGGTAACCGTTATTGAAGCCGGCCCATGCGTGGTCACCCAGATAAAGACTGCCGGAAAGGATGGATATAATGCGCTTCAGCTGGGCTTTGGTGAGAAAAATGAATCTCGGGTCAACAAACCGCTCAAAGGGCATTTCAGTAAAGGGGCGTCCGGGGCATTTGACACGCTTAAAGAATTCGCGGTAGCCGATCCGGGCGAATACAATCTGGGTCAGCAAATTACCCTGGAGATGTTTAACATCGGAGAACGGGTGGATGTGATCGGCACCACGAAAGGACGTGGATTTTCAGGTGTTATGAAACGCCATGGATTTGCTGGCGGTCGCAAAACACATGGCAGCCACAGCCATCGTATTCCCGGATCCGTGGGCTGCAGCGCATCGCCTTCAAAAATTATTAAAGGCAAGAAGATGCCCGGTCATTATGGGAATGACCGCCGTACCGCGCGTAATCTGGAAGTTGTTGATATCCGACCTGACGATAACATTATTCTTATTAGAGGTGCGGTGCCGGGTGCCAAATCCGGACTGGTCACGATCAACAAGCTCAAATTTAAGAAAGATAAAGTGTCATAAATTTTATGGTTTAAGAGCAGGTTTTTGAAAGACACGAACCTGCTTGAATTCCCGCAAACGGGGGATACTATGCCGGTTGTAGATGTTCGTAATACCAAAGGGAAAAAAGTGAAAACAGTCGACCTGGCTGAAAGCATCTTCAATGTTCCTGTAAAGCCAAGTTTGCTGCATGAGGTTGTCACGATGCAACTGGCCAATCGCCGGGCAGCCACCGCTGCGGTAAAGCATCGCAGCGATGTGAAGGGCAGCCGGCGCAAATTATTCCGCCAGAAGGGTACCGGCAGAGCACGGCGTGGTGACATTAAATCTCCTTTGCTCAGGGGCGGCGGAGTTGTTTTTGGACCCGATGGCCGTAATTATGCTTTCAGGGCACCCAAAAAAGTCCGTAAATTAGCGTTGAAGATGGCCTTGAGCACCAAGCTGGGCGCCAGTGAACTCATGGTGCTGGATGAATTAGAGCTCAAGCAAATAAAAACCAAAGATTTTGTTGGGATTTTAAAAAGCCTGAAGCTGACCAACACGCTGATTGTTGCTGATACGAAAAATCAAAACTTGGAGCTGTCTTCGCGAAACGTGCCGAATGTAAAAGTGCTTCGCGCGGAAGGTCTGAATGTCTACGATATCCTTAAATACGAGACGTTAGTTTTGCTGGAGCCAGCAATAAAGTATATCGAAAGGAGGCTGGCCGCATGATGGAATCTGAGATCGTCAAGCGACCCGTGATCACTGAAAAAACCAATATTCAGAAAGAGATCGCCAATCAGCTGACATTTGAAGTCGATCGACGCGCTAATCGCATTGAAATAAAACGGGCGATTGAAACTGCTTTTAAAGTCAAAGTTACCAGCGTTAAGACCATGCAGGTTAAGGGCAAAGTCAAACGCAGAGGGCGAAATATCGGCAAACGCCGGGATTGGAAAAAAGCAATCGTTACTTTGATGCCCGGCGAGCGCATCGATTTTTTTGAAGGAGCTTAGCAGCAGGAGCACAACATGATTACGAAGAAGGTTAAACCGACGTCACCCGGAAGGCGTTTTCAGACATATACGTCACTTGATGAGATTACGCGAACGACTCCGGAAAAACGGCTGTTAAAGTCACTTAAAAAATGCAGTGGCCGCAATGCCCATGGACGCATTACCATCAGGCGTCGCGGTGGTGGTCATAAACGACATTACCGGATAATCGACTTTAAGCGGGATAAAACCGGAATTCCAGCCAAAGTGGCTGCCATCGAATACGATCCCAATCGCTCTGCGCGAATCGCTCTGTTGCATTACGCCGATGGGGATAAGCGCTATATCCTGGCACCTGTCGGTCTTAAGGTTGATGATATCGTAGAGTCCGGACCCGATGCGGATATCAAACCCGGCAATACGTTGCCGTTGAGTCATATCCCGCTGGGTACTCAGATTCATAATATCGAAATGCGTCTGGGCAAGGGCGGACAAATGGTTCGTAGTGCCGGCACCTACGCCCAACTGATGGCCAAAGAGGATGCGTACGCATTGATTAAAATGCCCTCCGGGGAAGTCCGTATGGTGCTTTTGAAATGCAAAGCCACCATCGGGCAAATCGGCAATGTCGCGCATGAAAATAAATCATTGGGCAAAGCGGGTCGCAAACGCTGGTTGGGACGTCGCCCAAAAGTTCGCGGGGTCGCTATGAATCCGGTTGACCATCCAATGGGCGGTGGTGAAGGTCGTTCGTCTGGCGGACGACATCCCTGTAGTCCGTGGGGTTGGCCCACCAAAGGCTTTAAGACGCGTCACAAACGAAAAAGCGACCGTTTGATTGTCAAAAAACGCAAATAGCAACCGTCATCTGTTATACGTTATTTGGCGGTTCGATGACCCACTGTGAACAATAACTAATAACCATTAACTATTAACCAATACCTAATTTTGGAGTATTTATGCCACGTTCGCTTAAAAAGGGTCCTTTTATCGATGAGCGCCTGCTCCAAAGAGTTAACGAAGCGCAGGCATCTCGCAGCAGCCAGGTCGTTAAAACCTGGTCGCGACGTTCCACGATAGTTCCGGAGATGGTCGGTATTACATTGGCCGTCCATAACGGCAGAAAATTTATACCGGTATTTGTTTCAGAGAACATGGTGGGTCACAAACTGGGTGAATTTTCTCCGACCCGGACCTTTTACGGACATGCTGGCGCTAAAAAATCGCGATTAAAATAACTAGCCAATTGAGCGATTTGCGCTCAATCAGAGCGACTTAAAGGTTTGTAAACCGATGGAAGTCAAAGCTTCTGCTAAGTACATGCGAATATCGCCCCGTAAAGTTCATAAATTGATCGGGGCTGTCAAGGGTAAGCCAGTTGAAACGGCCTTAAATACCCTTAAATTTATGCCCCAGAAAGCTGCGGGGATTTTGGAAAAAGTCATCCGTTCAGCGGTCGCCAATGCCGATCAGAATCCGGATGTCGACATCGATCTGCTGGTGATTCGCAATGTTGTCGCCGATCAAGGTCCCACGCTGAAACGCTGGCGGGCCAGGGCGCGGGGCAGAGGAACCCGGATTTTAAAGCGAACCAGTCACATTACTGTTATTTTAAGCGAAAAATCTTCGGTTTAACAAAGGAGGTAAAAGCTTGGGCCAGAAAGTTAATCCAATCGGGTTGAGATTGGGAATCGTCAAAACGTGGGAATCACGATGGTTCGGTGGGAAGAATTACGCCGAATATATTTTGGAAGACTACCGATTGAGAAAGTTTGTTAAAGAAAAACTCTACCACGCAGGCGTTTCCAGAATTGAAATTGAGCGATCGTCCAAGCGTGTGCGTTTGCGCATTTATACTTCCAGGCCTGGAATTGTTATCGGTAAAAAGGGCTCTGAGATATCGATGCTTAAAAAAGAGATTGAAAAGATGACGGACCGTGAGATTTTAATTGATATCCAGGAAGTCCGCAAACCGGAGATCGATGCCCAACTGGTTGCCGAAAATGTAGCGCTTCAAATTGAAAGACGGGTGGCGTTTCGGCGGGCCATGAAACGCGGTGTCTCCTCTGCGATGCGCTTTGGTGCCCTGGGGGTGAAGATTATCTGTTCTGGCCGTCTGGGTGGCGCCGAGATGGCCCGAACGGAATGGTATCGTGAAGGACGGGTTCCTTTGCACACCTTGCGGGCGGATATTGATTATGGCTTTATCGAAGCCCGAACCACCTATGGCGCTATCGGTGTCAAAGTATTTATTTTCAAAGGGGAAATATTGAAAAAGGATGAAACCGAGCTCGCTGAAGCTTAGTGCTTAAGACTTAATCGACGCACACCATTAGACATTTAGACACCATAAGCAACCGGCAATTTTTGTGCATTACGTGTTGCGGGGCATAAACGAAAAACGCGAAACTCGGAACCCGTAACAGGGGTAATTAAACATGCTAAGTCCCAAAAAAGTAAAATATCGCAAACAGCAAAAAGGTCGAATGCGGGGAGTTGCACGTCGGGGCAGTAATTTGAATTTTGGAGAATACGGCTTGCAGGCCACTGGCTGCGGCAGTATCAGCGCCAAACAAATTGAGGCCGCTCGAATCGCAATGACGCGTCACATAAAAAGAGGCGGTCGCATCTGGATTCGGATTTTCCCCGATAAGCCCTTTACCAAAAAGCCGGCTGAAGTCCGAATGGGAAAGGGCAAAGGTGCCCCGGAAGGCTGGGTGGCGGTGGTTCGCCCTGGCAGAATTCTTTATGAAATGCAAGGCGTGGATAAAGCGACCGCCAAGGAAGCATTCCGCCTGGCAGGCCATAAGCTTTCGGTTAAAACCCGGTTTGTTGAGAGGAGCGAGGTCTGATGAAAGCCAGTGAAATAAGAGAGATGAATCTTGATGAAATGCAGCGTAAAGTCAGCGACCTGAAAGAGGAGTTGTTTAACCTGCGATTTCAGCACGAAATCGGCCAGCTTGAAAACCCCAATAAAATGAAACAGACCCGAAGAGATATTGCCCAGGTAAAAACCAGTATTCGTGAAGTTGAATTGAAAAACAAGACGGTTGAAGAATAAATAATGTCATGAGAAAACAAGGATTGAAAAGACAATTGATGGGGACTGTCGTTAGCAACAAAATGGATAAAACCGTGATCGTCTCGGTTGAGCGGCTGGTTAAGCATAAATTTTACCACAAGTATATCCGACGACGGGCCAAGTTTGCTGCCCACGATCAAGGCAATACCTGTCAGATTGGTGATAAGGTCATGCTGACAGAGTGCCGCCCACTCAGTCGATCAAAAAGGTGGCGTGTCAGTAAAATCGTCGAAAAAGCGGTTTAATCCCAAGGGAACAATACCATGATTCAGTCAGAAACGAGGCTAACTGTAGCCGACAATTCCGGGGCCAAGGTCTTGTATTGTATAAAAGTGCTGGGAGGCTCGCGTCGACGATATGCCAGGGTCGGGGATATCATTGTTGTGGCCGTCAAAGAAGCGCTGCCGAATGCTAAGGTTAAAAAAGGCGATGTATTAAAAGCGGTTGTGGTTCGAACGAAAAAAGAGATCCGTCGGCCGGATGGTTCCTACATCCGGTTTGATGATAATTCTGCTGTTTTGGTGAACGCATCGCGAGAGCCGATTGGCACCCGAATTTTTGGGCCTGTGGCAAGAGAATTGCGAGCCAAACGATTCATGAAAATAATTTCGTTAGCACCTGAGGTGTTGTAGCTTTTAGTTATTCGTTTATATTTATTAACGATTCGCAGTGTTCGCCGAATTGCCAGCAACAAATAACAGAAAACAGATAACAAACACATGGAAACCCAGACATGCTCCAAACCAAAATACTGATAAAAAAGGACGATAAGGTCAAGGTTATCGCCGGTAAGGACAAGGGTAAAATCGGCAAAGTGCTCAAAGTTGATCGCAAAAAGAACCACTTGCTCATCGAAAAGATCAACCTGATCAAGCGCCATACAAGGGCCAGTGCAAAAAACAGACAGGGCGGCATTGTGGAGGGTGAGGCGCCAATTCGTATCTCCAATGTAATGATTATGTGCAATAAATGCATTCATCCTACCCGCGTTAAGATGCAGCGCCTGGAAGATGGGAAAAAAATACGGCTTTGTGTAAAGTGCGGCGAAGCAATCGACACCTAAACCCGGCGCGCGGAGGAAGGCGATGTCACAGTTGAAAAATATTTATGAAAACGAAGTTGTGCCCAAGCTCATGGACACGTTTAATTATAAAAACAAGATGCAGGTTCCCAGATTGGACAAGATTGTTCTCAATATGGGCCTGGGAGAAGCCATCCAAAATATAAAAGTGCTGGATACCGCATCCGAGGAACTCAAGGCGATCGCAGGGCAAAAGCCGGTGATCACCCGTGCCAAAAAGTCCATTGCCGCCTTTAAGCTCAGAGAAGGGATGCCGATCGGCTGCATGGTTACGCTACGACATCTCCGCATGTATGATTTTTACTACAAACTGGTCAATATTGCTCTTGCGCGTGTGAGAGATTTTAGAGGTGTTTCCGCTAAAGCATTTGACGGCCGGGGCAATTACTCTCTAGGAATAAAAGAGCATATCATTTTCCCGGAGATTGATTACGACAAAATTGATAAGATAAAAGGTCTCAATATCAGTATTGTGACGACAGCCCAGACAGATGATGAGGGAAGGCAGTTATTGAGTTTTATGGGCATGCCGTTTAAAAATTAGGGAGGGAGATTTGGCCAAAAAAGCACTTCGAAATAAAGCAATGCGCAAGCCCAAGTTTGAGGTTCGGCAGTACAATCGTTGTCCGGTCTGCGGACGACCCAGGGGATATCTGAGAAAGTTTGGACTTTGTCGTATTTGCTTCCGGGTTTTTGCATCCGAAGGCAAACTCCCAGGAGTTGTAAAATCAAGTTGGTAATTTTGGAAACTGGAAACTCGAAACTGGAAATTCGTTAAACCAAGTTCATATCCTCGTTTTACCAGCGGATCTAAACCTGGGCTCAAATTACAAGTTTCAAGTATCAAAACTAGGAGAAGATAATGGCCGTAAGCGATCCGATAGCCGATATGTTGACCCGTATTCGCAATGGCGTCAAAGCCAGGTTTAACAGTGTTGATGTGCCAGGATCTAAACTGAAAACAGACATTGCCCGGATTTTAAAGGATGAAGGTTTTATAAAGAATTACAAATTCCTTAAAGATGGCAAACAGGGTATTTTGCGAATTTACCTCAAGTACGGTCCGGGGCAGTCTAATGTTGTTTATGGGTTAAAGCGCATCAGTAAACCCAGTTGTCGAGTTTATGTAAAAAGTAATGAAATCAAACTGGTCTATAATGGTATGGGGATTGCCATTTTATCCACATCCAAAGGCCTTATGACAGACAAAAAGGCACGACAAGAAAAGGTTGGTGGCGAGATCCTTTGCAATGTATGGTAGCAATTTGAGCAGTCAGTAAGCTGTAAGGAGCGAGCGGTAGATCAAAACGAATGCAGCATTCAGCCAAATGCAGAATGAAAAATGCGTACTGCTTACCGCATACTGCTTACTAAGATGGGAGTAACAGATGTCTCGAGTCGGAAAAAAACCGGTACCCATTCCAGAAAAAACCAAAGTGTCATATGAAAACAGGGTCCTTACTGTTCAAGGCGAAAAAGGCAAACTGATGCGATCGATCCATCCTGACGTGGAATTAAAAATTGAAGACAGTGTCTTGAACGTGGTGCCGCTTGAAGATAAAAGGACCAGCCGGGCGCTGCAGGGGTTGACCAGAAGCTTGGTTGCAAATATGATTGCCGGCGTCAACCAGGGATTTGAGCGCACACTGATCATCAATGGCATCGGATATCGGGCTGAAATGAAAGGAAACGCCATTATATTAAATGTTGGTTATTCGAATCCGGTTCAGTTCAATTTACCGGAAGGCGTTGTCGCCTCAATTGAGCGCAACACCATTATCAAATTATCCAGTATCGACAAGGAAAAATTGGGTCTGACTGCTGCGGCTATTCGTAAAATAAGGCCTCCGGAGCCTTATAAAGGTAAAGGCATAAAATATGCTGAGGAGCGCATTCGCCGGAAGGCCGGTAAAGCGGGCACCGCGGTTCAGTAAAATTTAATTTTTCAGAAGCGGGTGTAAATCAACCAGCTTGATACCCGCCGTAAAAACAGGCATCAGAAAATGGGAACGCTTAATTTAAAAACGCAAGCACGGCTAAAACGGAAAAAAAGAATACGCAAAAAATTGGTTGGCTCAGCCAATCGGCCCAGACTCTGCGTGTTTAGAAGTGCCAGGCACATTTATGCTCAGATAATCGACGATTCTTCGGGTCAAACCCTTGCTGCAGCGTCAAGTACAGAAAAGACCGTTCGGGAAAAGACGAAAGTGAAGAATAAAGTCACCGACGCCAATATGGTGGGTGAGATAATCGGGCAACGCGCTATGGAAAAAGGCGTCAAACAGGTCGTGTTTGACCGTAACGGATTTCTGTACCACGGCAGGATAAAGGCCGTATCGAAAGGTGCGCGGGAGGCCGGTTTGAAATTTTAATTCTCGCTTTTACCAAGTTAACATCTCTGTAGGTTGTGACATCAAAGGAGGCAGGCTTTTGTTCAAACGAGAAATAGAGGATACGCAGTTTATCGACAAAGTGGTCCACATCAATCGAGTGGCCAAAGTCGTTAAGGGGGGTCGTCGATTTAGTTTCAGTGCAATTGTTGTCGTAGGCGATGGGCAAGGCTCAGTTGGAATTGGTCTCGGTAAGGCCGGAGAAGTCCCTGAGGCGATCCGCAAGGGTGTAGAAAAGGCAAAAAAGAACATGATTTTAGTGCCCTTGCTTGAAGGTACGATTCCTTATGAAATTATCGGTCGCTTCGGAGGCGGCAAAGTTTTGCTTAAACCGGCTGCGCCGGGCACGGGCGTGATTGCCGGAGGCGCTGTAAGGGCAGTTCTGGAAGCCGTCGGCGTCCAAAATATATTAACAAAGTGTCTCGGATCTCATAACCCTCACAATCTGGTGAAGGCAACGATAAACGGTCTTGAAAGGCTTGAGAGTCGTGAAATGGTGGCTGCCAGAAGGGGAATTTCAGTGGAAGATCTTCAGGGTTCGTGAGGCAAGGCCGAATGCAGCACAGGAACGGGATTATCAAAAGGATCAGATAAATGGCCGCAACGATAAAAGTAAAGCTGATTCGAAGCATGATTGGCAGACCTGCAAAGCAACGTAAGGTTTTGCGGGGGATGGGATTAACGCGCTTAAACAAAACAGTTGAGCTCAAAGATACGCCGGAACTTCGGGGCATGATCAACAAAGTTTCGCATCTTGTTAGCACGGAGGAGTAGGTCGATGAAGCTTCATGAACTATCGCGGCCCTCAAAGTCGCGCAAATCCAGTCGACGCCTGGGGCGTGGTGTTGGAACCGGCCGGGGCAAAACCGCCGGTCGAGGCAGCAATGGTTTCAACAGCCGGTCTGGCGGCGGGGTCAGACCCGGGTATGAAGGCGGGCAAATGCCGATTCAACGGCGTCTTCCGAAAGGCGGTTTTACCAATATTTTTAAAAAACAGATTGCCGCCATCAATGTCAGAGATTTATTGAGATTCGAGAGTGGCAGTTTGGTCGATAAGGCAGCGCTTGTGGAAGCAGGGCTTGTCAAGGGCCGGAAAGACGGGATTAAACTACTGGGACACGGTGATATCAAAGTCGCCCTTAATGTCAAAATCAATCATGTCAGCAAAGCTGCCCGAGAAAAGATTGAAGCTGCTGGCGGCACTGTAGAGGTCATATAATGATCGGTAGCGGGTTTCAAAATGTATTTAAAATACCCGAGCTAAAAAAGCGCATTCTCTTTACGTTTGGTTTGCTAATCGTTTACCGGATCGGTGTTCATGTTCCCGTCCCGGGTATCGATTCTTCAGCACTTGCATCTTTTTTCGCCAGGGCGGAAGGCACCATATTTGGTATTTTCAATATGTTTTCAGGGGGAGCCCTAGAAAGACTGTCGGTTTTTGCTCTTGGGATTATGCCCTATATCAGTGCCTCCATTATATTGCAGTTATTAACGGTTGTTATACCGCATCTGGAACAGCTCAAAAAAGAAGGTGAGCAGGGGCGCAAAAAAATCACGCAATACACCCGCTATGGTACTGTCTTCTTAAGTATTGTTCAAGGCTTCGGCATCAGTGTGGGGCTGGAAAGTATGAGCTCCCCGGGCGGGGCACCGGTTGTTTTATTCCCGGGTTGGGCATTCAGACTGCTGACGGTGATTACGCTGACAGCCGGTACGGCCTTTATCATGTGGCTGGGTGAGCAGATTACCGAACGGGGTATCGGCAATGGTATTTCGCTCATTATTTTCGCCGGTATTGTTGCTCGGCTGCCAACTGCCGGCGGAAATACGTTTCGCCTATTGTCCACCGGAGAAATGGGAATTTTTGTTGCGCTGATTTTGATCATTTTTATGGTGCTTGTGGTCGGATGTATCATCTTTGTCGAACAGGGGCAGCGCCGTATTCCGGTTCAATATGCCAAACGGGTGGTGGGGCGAAAAATGTATGGTGGTCAGAGCACGCATCTGCCATTGAAAATTAATACCTCCGGCGTGATTCCACCGATTTTTGCTTCATCGATCATCATGTTTCCGGCCACCATTGCCAATTTTATTAATATCCCCTGGATTAAAACAATCGGCGAAAGCATGCGGCCAGGCAATGCCGTTTATGAGTTACTGTTCGTTGGGTTTATTTTCTTTTTCTGCTATTTCTATACGGCGGTTACTTTTAATCCAGTCGACGTTGCCGAAAATATGAAAAAACAGGGTGGTTACATCCCGGGTATCCGACCCGGAAAACGAACTGCGGACTATATTGACAAGGTGTTAACTCGCATTACGCTGGGCGGTGCTATTTACGTTTCGGCTGTCTGTGTGCTGCCCTCTATCTTAATAACTCGTTTTGACGTCCCATTTTATTTTGGTGGTACGGCTCTACTGATTGTGGTGGGTGTGGCTATAGATACCGTTGCCCAGATCGAGTCGCATATGCTGAGCCGGCATTACGAAGGATTTTTAAAGCGTGGTGGCGGCGCACGATTAAAAGGTCGCCATTAGCCGTTTAGAATTTGTCAATTTAGACCTGCAAACAGGAGTTACCTGTGGCCAAAGAAGAACCGATTGTTGTTGAAGGTGTTGTTCTGGAAACATTGCCCAACGCGATGTTCAAGGTCGAATTGGAGAACAAGCATCAGGTGTTAGCCCATATCTCGGGTAAAATGCGAATGCATTTCATCAAAATTCTTCCCGGAGATAAGGTCACGGTTGAATTATCTCCTTACGACCTGACGCGTGGCCGAATCACCTATCGATCAAAGTAAAACTGGGAATTTGGTTTTGGATCCAAATCTGAATTTTTATTGTTCGGCTTTTACCATAACTCAATACCCGATACCCAATTCCCAGTTTTACAAGGAGCATAAATTATGAAGGTTCGAGCATCAGTCAAAAAAGTTTGCCCCAAATGTAAAATTGTACGTCGCAAAGGCGTTGTGCGGGTGATCTGCGAAAACAAACGGCATAAGCAGCGGCAAGGATAAAGGAGGATAAACATTGGCAAGAATCGCAGGCGTTGACCTACCCAAAAATAAACGAATTGAGATTGGTCTGACTTATATTTATGGGATCGGCAGGTCCTCTTCCCGGCGCATCCTGGAAAAACTAGCTATTGATATGGAGACCAAGACCGATCAGCTGACAGAAGATCAAGTCAGCGACATCCGTAAAGTAATCGACAATGAATATAAAGTTGAGGGTACACTGCGTACGGAAGTCTCGATGAATATCAAGCGGCTGATGGATTTGGGTTGCTACCGCGGATTGCGTCATCGCAAGTCGCTGCCGGTGCGTGGACAGCGCACGAGCACCAATGCCAGAACGCGCAAGGGGCCCAAGCGGGCAGCTGTGAAAAAGAAAGGCGCTATCAAACAGAAAAAATAAAATAGTTGCTATAATTAACTGTTGTCTGTCGCCCCATTGAACATTTGAAGAACCTTAACCAGAAATAGAATAATCGATCGGCAATAGAAAAGCATTACGCATACGAGGCAAAATCGATGGCCAAAAAAGTCCGTACCAAGAAAAAAGTAAAGAAAAATATTGCGAATGGCGTTGTTCATATTCAATCGACCTTTAACAATACGATTGTGACCATAACCGACTCAGGCGGAAATGTTGTTTCCTGGTCGAGTGCCGGAGTACAGGGCTTTAAAGGATCCCGCAAGAGCACACCTTTTGCGGCCCAGTTGGCTGCTGAAGACGCAGCAAAAAAGGCGATGGAAAATGGTATGAAAACCGTAGAAGTATATGTTAAAGGGCCCGGTCCCGGCAGAGAATCCGCTTTACGTGCCCTGCAGGCTACCGGATTCAATGTCACGATGATAAAAGACGTTACGCCCATACCCCACAATGGGTGTCGTCCACCCAAGAGAAGAAGAGTATAATCGTTATTCGGGATAATATTACTCGCCAAGCAATTGGATGCAGTATCAATAACAAATAACAGGTAACCCATAACTAATAACCAATAACCAAATCGGGAGGATCTTTTGTCAAGATATAAAGATTCAGTTTGCCGGCATTGCCGGCGTGAAAACCTTAAATTGTATCTCAAAGGAGATCGCTGCTATTCGGATAAATGCGCCTTTGACAGACGCTCTTATCCGCCGGGTGAGCATGGAGAGCGGCGTGGCCGGAAAATTTCTGATTACGGAATTCAGCTACGGGAAAAGCAGAAAGTCAAAAGAATGTACGGACTTTCTGAAAAACAGTTTCACCTGTTTTTTGAAAGGGCTGAGGGTCAAAGAGGCGTTACCGGTACCAATCTGCTTGTGTTGCTGGAATGCCGTCTTGATAATGTCGTGTATCGCCTTGGCTTTGCGAATTCTCGGACACAGGGACGTCAATTCGTTCTGCATAATCATTTTCTGGTCAACGGAAAGAAGGTCAACATTCCCTCTTTTTTGGTCAAAAGAGGCGATTCCGTTGAGGTTAAAGAGAAAAGCAAAAAGATTGCGGCTATTTCGGACTCCTTAGAGGCGGTTGTCCGCAGAGGTATACCCCAATGGCTAGAGCTTGAAAAAGAAAAGCACAAAGGTGTCGTGACCGGATTTCCGGTGCGAGAAGACCTTACAATGCCCATTCAGGAGCAGTTGGTTGTCGAGCTTTATTCCAAATAGCAGTGCTGCTGAATTATATTTATGGTCGGCGAGCCCGGCTTTGGTTGAATCATCTAAAACCTTTTCAATTTGGAGATTAGAAAATGTCATCCGATGAACTGATGTATGTTAACTGGCAGCAAATGATTAGGCCAGAAAGAGTTCAGGTTACCAGCAATCCATCCTATGGCAAGTTCGTTTGTGAGCCGTTAGAAAGGGGTTTCGGAATTACGATCGGTAATTCATTAAGGCGGATTGTGCTGTCATCGTTATACGGTGCGGCCATTACATCGGTAAAGCTTGACGGCGTTATGCACGAATTCAGTGTCATTCCCGGAGTTCTGGAAGACGTTTCTGAAATTATTCTAAACCTCAAAGAAGTGCGCTTTAAGGTTTCCGACGCTGAACCCAAAACCGTCAGACTCGAAGCTTCCGGCGAAGGTGAAATCACCGCCGGCGATATTTTGAGTGATGACGGCAAATGTGAAGTGCTGAATCCCAAACACCACATTGCGGGCCTTGCGAAAAAAGGGAAGCTGAATTTAACCATGACCGTTAAATACGGGAAAGGCTACTCTCTGTCCGAAGCGAACAAAGATGAAGACGCACCTACCGGCACGATACCGATTGATGCTGTTTTTTCGCCTATCAGACGCGTCAATTTTGTGGTCGGCAATGCCCGGGTCGGCCAAAGAACAGATTACGATAAACTCACAATGGAAATCTGGACCGATGGAAGTATTCTGCCTGAAGATGCGGTAGCTTATGCAGCCAAGATTTTAAAGGAGCAGATGACGGTGTTTATCAACTTTGATGAAGAAATGGAACCCGCGCCTGAAGAAATTGCCACGAATAAGGAAAAACCAAAGTTTAATGAAAATTTGTATCGCAGTGTTGAAGAACTTGAATTATCTGTGCGCAGTGCCAATTGTCTGAAAAATGCAGATATCAATCAGATCTGGCAGCTGGTCAGCAAGACTGAAGCGGAGATGCTCAAAACGAAAAATTTCGGCCGCAAATCATTGAATGAGATTAAAGAAGTATTATCTGAAATGGGGTTGTCACTCGGCATGAAACTCGAAGGTTTTAAGCCTCCTGCAGATGATAAGGAAGAAGAGGAGTAATTGACCATATGCGACATCGAAAAGCCAGCTTGAAACTCAATCGAACCACAAGTCATCGCACTGCGATGTTCCGAAATATGGTCACGTCCTTATTTAAACACGAGCGTATTCGGACCACGGGCGTTAAAGCCAAAGAACTGCGACGCTGGGCTGATCATCTCATCACGCTGGCCAAACGGGGTGACCTGCACGCCAGGCGACAGGCCCTCTCGATTATCAGGGAAAAACGCGTGGTGCACAAGCTGTTTGCAGAAGCCAACGAAAAATTTGGTAATTCTGCCGGAGGATACACGCGCATTGTTAAGTTGGGTCGACGAGCCGGGGATGCGGCACCCATGTCTTTGATTGAACTGGTGGTTCTTGAAACTGGGGATAAGAAAAAATCCAAAAAGAAGGCCGCTAAAAAAGGCACTGCAAAAGTCAAAGCGGGTGCTGAAAAGAAGACCGCTGCGGAAGCCAAGAAAAAATCAGAACCGAAGAAAAAAGGTGTGGAAAAGAAAAAAGAAGAAACATCCGGGCCTAAAAAAGCCGCCAAGAAAAAATCTGAAACTCAAAAAGCTGAAACCAAGCCAAAAAAGGCGGCAAAAACAAAATCAGCAGCAGCAAAAAAAGAAAAAGCATCCGAAGATAAACCCAAGCGCGCTTCAAAAAAGAAAGCTGAAAAGGACGAAAAGAAGTCCTGAAATAACCCGGCAATTTTTAGTTTACATAATATAACATCAAACCTTTAAAAGGCCCTGTCATTTTTGACAGGGCCTTTTTTCGGTTTCATTGGCGTCATTGGACATGTTCAGTTTTCAACGATGGGAATCGTCAAAAATAAGCGTCAATTCTGATTCTACAGCCGATATTCAACCTAAATACCGATAAAATTTAAATCATCGCCCTTGACTTTGAGCACGCGTTAAATTAATGATTGAATTAAAGCATTTTAATTTATTGTTCTTTCAACCCTGGGAGAACGAATGCAATCAAAACGATGGAAACCTTGGGCCCTTTTATCCCCGGCGCTCAGCGCTGTATTTCTTTTATTGGTCGTGCCCGTATGCTTCATCGTCGTTTACAGCTTCTGGTTGAGATCTCCTACCGGAGCCGACATTGCCGCCTTTCAGTTCGGCAATTACGCTAAATTCTTTGCTGACTATTTCTATCCTTCAATCCTATTGAGAACCATTCGGGTTTCGCTAGAAAGCGTAGCCTTGTGTCTTGTGTTGGGATATATCCCTGCTTATTTTTTTTACCGCAGCGAAACCCGTTTCAAATCGGTCCTTATTTTGTTGATTATGCTTCCCTTCTGGATCAGTTTCATCATCCGCACCATGAGTTGGATCAACATTCTTGGTGATACGGGACTGATCAATCATTATCTGATCAAGTTTGGCATTTTATCTGAACCCCTGGGCATGCTTTACAATGAGGGATCCGTCCTGATGGGTCTGATTCAGTATCTTCTCCCATTTATGATTCTGAATATTTATGTGAGTCTGGAGGGTATTGACAAAAGTTTGCTGGAGGCGGCTCGCAGCATGGGCTGTACCGAATGGCAAGCTTTTAAGGAGGTAACACTGCCGCTCAGCCTTCCAGGTTTAAGTGCGGGCAGTCTTTTAGTATTTGTTTTAACCGCCGGGACCTACCTGCCGCCCATGATCCTGGGCGGTCCGAAAAATGAGATGATTGCCAACCTGATTTTTAAACGTGTTATCGGTACATTGGATTGGCCCTTTGGTTCAGCGATCAGCGTGGTTTTACTGGGTCTGTTGTTAATTATCGTCTGGACGTATAATCGTTATCTGGGCATCAACCAGATATTTAAAAGTCTCCAGGGAGAATAAGTGCATGCCAAAAATATCGGGCTGGTCTTTGATTCGCTTTTATACCATTTTGGTCTACGCGTTCATGTTCGCCCCTATTGTCGTGGTCGTCGTCCTGTCCTTCAACCCGGAACAATTCGGCAGCTTTCCGATGAAGGGCTTCAGCTTCAGATGGTTTATCAAACTGGCACAAAATCAAACCATATTGATTGCCTTTAAAAATTCACTGATTCTGGGCTCACTGACCGCCGTCGTTTCAACGGCTGTCGGCATTATGGCATCCATGGCATTCGTGCGGTATAACTTTCCGGGCAAGAACACGCTCAATACATTGCTGTTAGCGCCCATCATGATTCCCGAAGTCATATTGGGGGTGGCCCTTCTGCTGTTCATCCGCTGGCTTCAGCAACCCAAAAGTTTTGCACTGCTGGTTATCGGGCATGTGGTGTTGACTCTGCCTTACGTTCTTTTAATCGTTCAGGCCCGGCTGGGCGGGATCAAAAAGGAATATGAGGAAGCGGCCCAATCACTGGGAGCAAATGGCTTGCAAACCTTCAAGGAGGTGACCTTACCGCTGCTGACACCGGCCATATTGGCCGGGATGCTGTTTTCTTTCACGATATCCTTTGACGATATCACTGCTACGCTGTTCTGGGCGACGGCCCAAAATCAAACCGTGCCAGTTAAAATATTTGGTATGCTAAGAAACTCCATCAGTCCCGAAATCAATGCACTGGGCACGGTTATGATCGTTCTGACGATTGCTACGCCTTTGCTGGCCGGCTATTTGTCCCGCAAACTCTCCAGAGGGTCTTAGCGTTTCTAAAACAGGGAGAATCTAAAATGCCGATGATCGAGTTGGCGGACAAGGATGGAAATACAAGATGGATTACCGTGTTCCCGTTTAATTCCCTTGAACTGGCGCGGTCCTATGTCGCAAAATCTTCGGTTGCTTTGAAGATCATCAAAGGCGAATTGCCCGTATATTGGGTCTGCAACCCGGAGGATACAGAATGGGCCAAAAAATGCGGGTATCAGGAGGTTAGATGAGGAAAGGACTGAAAAACAAAAACTTTTTAAAAGGAGGTATGGTATGAAGCACGATCTGCAAGAGAAATTGGATCGATTGTTTGAAAAGTATATGAATGGAGAAATTGGCAGGAGGGACTTTCTAAAATTTCTGGGCATTGCCGGCGCAGCGGTAGGCATGGTGGGCGGTCCATTCGGATTTTGCGGACCTGCTTATGCAGCCAAATCCATTCGTTTCGATGGATGGGGTGGGGTTGTCTCCGAAGCTTTTCGCGAACACGCTTTTCAGCCCTTTACAAAGGCCACCGGCGTCAAGGTCATCGATGGAGAGTTTGGTGACATGGACACCTACCTGACACGGGTCAAAGCCTCTTTCCCACCCGGCGGGGAGTTCAATCTGGCGCATTTGAGCGGCGTCTTTGATTACGCCAGATATGCAGGCCTCAAATTCAATGTCGTCCTGGATGAAAGCAAAATTCCGAATCTCAAAAATGTGATGACCGCCATGATAGAGCCTTACCGGGCAATTACAAACGGGACGCTCTCGGCTGTTCCATACGATTATGGCCAGACCGGCATTGCCTACAACACCAAGCATATTCCAAAGGATACGGCTGAAAAACTGGGGGCTTCATTGTTGTGGGATAAAGCCGTCAAAGGGAAACTGGGCAGCTGGGGAGACTGGCGCACCAACATCTGGTATGCGGCTCTGCATACCGGACAGAATCCAAACAAAATATCCGACATGAAAGCCGTCTGGAGCGCATTAGAGCAACAGGTCCCGATGGTGAAAAAGTACTGGGGATCGGGCGCAGAGCTCATGAGCTTGCTGGCCAATGAGGAGATTTATGCCACCGTTGCCTGGTCGGGCCGCGTGGCTGCCCTTCAAGCCCAGGGGCACCCCATCGGATTCCTATCTCCGCATAACTGTTATTCATGGCAGGAGTGTATTTTTGTCACGAAGGGAACCGATCTGGATGTAGCCCAAACGCTGCTCAATTTCATGCTGGAACCCAAAGCGGCCATTGCGGTGGCTGTCGGGCAGAAATATCCGTCAAGCCTGGATCCCACAAAGGTTCCGATGCCCGAGGCAGTCAAGAAGCTGCCGGCATTTGATCCGACCGGTAAGTTGGAAGGGTACCTGTTCGCTGATCCTGCTTTCTGGAACAGTCATCAGGTTGAATTCGCCGAGAAGTGGGATCGTATCAAAGCGGGTGGATAATACAAGGATGGTGCCGGTCGCTTCAGAAGAGCGGCCGGCAATCCATTGACACTAAAAGAGGGTAGACCGTGGAAAACAAATCGACTTCCCCTGCGGTTCAGCTGAAAGGGGTGTATAAACGATTCGGCAAAGTCGTGGCGGTGCAGAAGATGGACCTTGACTTTGAAGAAGGCTCTCTGGTGACGCTTCTGGGACCATCGGGTTGTGGCAAGACCACGATTTTAAGAATGATAGCCGGGCTGGAAGCCCCAACGGAAGGGGAAATCTATATCAAAGGCAAACGGGTCAACGATATTCCGATCCACAAGCGCAACCTGGGCATGATTTTCCAAAATTATGCCCTTTTTCCGCATAAGACTATTTTTGACAATGTCGCTTTTGGGTTAAAATATCGGAATGTTGCCAAAGGTGAAATGCAAGCAAAGGTCACAAAGGCACTGGAAATGGTGCGACTTCCCGGTGTTGAGGGCCGCATGCCATCGCAGCTGTCCGGTGGTCAGCAGCAGCGCATTGCCATGGCCCGTGCCATTGTCATTGAACCTGATGTCCTTTTGATGGATGAGCCGCTGTCGGCCCTGGACGAGAATCTTCGCGAGGAGATGCGCCGGGAAATAGACAATTTGCAACAGATGCTGGGTGTCACGACCCTTTTTGTCACTCATGATCAGCGCGAAGCGCTCTCCATGTCCGATAAAATCGTCGTGATGAAAGATGGTCTCAAGCAGCAGGAAGGCAGCCCTGAGGAAGTATACAACTATCCCCGCAACCATTTTGTATCGGATTTTCTGGGGCATTCCAATTTCTTTGGTGGTGTCATTGCGGGCTTGGAAGACGAAGGGGTCAGTGTCAAGTTGCAGGATGGAAATGAATTCAGAGTCGAGCATCCGGGAGATTGGGCAAATAATGCGGCGGTCGAGTTGGTCATACGTGCTCAAAAATTTGAACTGACTTATCTGGATGAGGCGCCGCCCGAACCCGACATGAACACATTTGATGGTACCATCAAAGATCGTAGCTACATGGGTGGCGAGGTCAGTTATTTCGTGGAATTGGAGAGCGGCACGATGGTGCATGTTATCGGCATCGCCAAATTGACCCCCTTTAAAAAAGGGGAAAAAATCCGGCTTCACGTGGCGCCCCGGCATTGTGGTTTGCTTCAGAAAGATAAAGCTGGCGGGGATGCACGGCCTGCAAAATAGTATCAACACATTGGCTAGCCATCATGACCCACCCCAAGTAACTTTAATGCTAAATTTTAATAAAGTTTGCTCCCATTTTGGGAGGTGGTATTGGTTTGCCAGGGGATTTTCAATGGAATTCGCTAACAGAGTACAAACGATCAAAAATATTTTTCCAGATCGGATCATCACAATTGATTCGCACACTGCAGGGGAACCAACCCGTCTGATTGTCGGTGGGGTCGGTCCGGTGCCTGGGGAGACCATGCAGGAAAAACGCGTTTTCTTCATGGAACGCTATGACTACATTCGCCAGCAACTGACGCGCGAACCCCGCGGTCATCGCGACATGCTGGCCGCATGCGTCACCGAACCCGTATCACCCGGTGCGCGGTTAGGTCTGATCTACATGGATGCATGCCGCTATCCTTATCTCTGTGGTCATGCGACCATGGGTGCAGTCATGACCCTGATCGAGGCGGGTGTTATTGACGCAGACAAAGACGTACTTCAGGTTGTTGTCGACACGCCTTCCGGCCCCATGCAAACAACGGCCTACATGCAGAACGGCAAGGTTGAATCAATTGCGATCCAGATGGTGCCATCGTTCGTTTACCGGGATAATGAAACCCTATCAATTGCGGAGACCGGCCGGCTGAAGGTCGCAACCGTCTGTGTGGGTGGGTTCTTCATCATGGTTTCATCAGATCAGATCGGCCTTGATTTATCGCCGCCCAATAGAAACCGTTTAATCAAATTGGGGATGAAGCTCATTCAAGCAGCGAATCAACAATTGACGGTACGCCATCCCACCCGAACGGAAGTCAATACAGTGGATGTAACCGAATTTTATGATCCATCACTGGACGCTGAGGGCAAAGGAAAGAGTATTGTTATTTATGGCGAAGAACATATGGATCGCTCTCCTTGCGGCACCGGTACTGCTGCCAAAATGACCCTGCTCCATCACCGGGGCCAGCTGGGCCTCAAGGAAACCTTCATTAACAAGAGCCCGCTGGGGACGACTTTTGAGGGCCGCCTCGTGGAAGAAACTCGGCTGGGGGATAAAAAAGCGGTTGTCGCAGAAGTCCGTGGAAACGCCCAGATTACCGGCATACACGAATTCATCATCGATTCGAAAGACCCATTTCAGAAAGGATTTTTGCTATGACCCCGGGCGCATCTTTGCCAGATCTCATTTTGTTGAATGGCAACATCCGTACAATGGACGCTCAAAGAGCATATACTCAGGCAATGGCCATCAAGGCCGGCCGTATTACTGCTGTCGGAGAAAATGACGAAATCAGTGTTTTAGCGGGTTCCAAAACAAAGCGTGTCAACCTCAATGGGCGTCTGGGAATTCCGGGGATGATGGATTCTCATTTCCATTTCTATGATTGGGCCATGGGGCGACAGCAACTTGATTTAGCGCACGTCAGATCCCTGGATGAATGTCTCAGCCAGGTTGCCCAAGCAGCCGGTAAGTTACCGCAGGCGAACTGGATTTTAGGTCAGGGCTGGAATGAATCCGACTGGCCCGAACATATCATGCCCGGCCGGGATCATCTGGATGGTGTTTCCCCGGCCCATCCGATCGCCCTCTGGCGCTGTGATCTGCATCTGGTTTCAGTTAACTCCCGTGCCCTGGAACTGGCCGGAATCGATGAAACAACCCCGAATCCCCCCGACGGTGTAATTGAAAAGGATTCAACCGGGCGTCCCACCGGCATTTTACGGGAATTGGCGCCCAACCTGGTCAAAGCGGTTATCCCGACACCCAGCACTGATGATATTGTGACGGCGATGCGAGACGGCATTTCACATTTACATACGTTAGGACTGACCGGTCTTCACGATGTGCGCCTCATGGGGGGGGTGGAAGGCCCAGCTGCTTTAAAGGCCTGGCAGTTTTTAAACGAAAAAGGTCAGCTTGAATTACGGTGTTGGGTGAGCCTTGCCGGTGAACGTCTGGAGGAGGCGATTGCTCTGGGACTTCGAACCGGGCTCGGTGATGAACGCCTTCACATTGGCCACCTCAAATATTTTGCGGACGGCGGTATGGGCGCCCGCACCGCCTGGATGCTGGAGCCCTATCTGGATGCCGAATACGGTATGCCGCTCGGCTCTATGGAGGAGCTGGCCAATAAGATCGCAGCGGCAGAAAAGGCAGGGCTGGCCGTGATCGTCCATGCCATCGGGGATCGAGCGAATCGCGAGGTCATTACCATCCTGGAGGAACTGGCGAAGTTGCGCAGTGCGGCCCGAAAACGATCTTTTGTGCCAGCGGCGCTGCCCCATCGCATCGAGCATACTCAGATGATTCGATCCGAAGACATCCAACGCCTGGCCAAACTCAAAGTAGCTGCCTGTGTCCAGCCGCACAACATGATTCTGGACATCAACATGATCGACGAATCCGTCGGGCCCCGAGGCCGTTGGACCTATGCCTATAAAGAAATGATCGATGCGGGCATTCCGGTGCTGCTCAGTTCCGATGCGCCGGTCTGTGATCCCAGCCCGCTGGTGGGAATTCATGCTGCCGTTACTCGACAAAGGCGCGATGGCACTCCGGCGGGGGGCTGGTATCCCGAACAGCGAATCAGTGTGGAAGATGCCGTTCGGGGTTATACGACTTTGCCGGCCGCTTTTTATGGTCAGTCGCGGGATATGGGCACGCTAACACCCGGAAAGTGGGCTGACATGATCGTTTTAGACCGTGATATTTTTCAGGTGGACCCGATGGAGATTGCCGACGCCCGGGTGGAAATGACCATTTTTGACGGTCGGATTGTCTATCGATCCGATTAATCTGAATTTTGCATGAAAATTAATGAGAATCTTAAAATACCATTAAATTACATCAGGTTGAGACAACTGGAGCCGTGAAGCCTCCGACTCGTGCAAAATCCAGATAACAATCCCGGATGGGTCTTTATCCTGCGCTGGCCTATCAAGCCATAAAAAAACCGCCGGTATTGATAAGATCTTCAATCGCAAGGATTGGATGACCATCAGCGTCGACACTGACGTGCGGCGGCCAGTCGTAAGTCGAATCCATGCCTCTGAAATAGTCCAACCGATAGGGCAGCAGTTTCAACGACATCTGCCCGTTTTCTTCAGACAGCTTCGATGTAAGGCCAAAATCGACTTCGCCCAATTCCGTCAGGATGATATAGCGCGGTATTTCTCGGCCGCTGCCGTTTCTTCGGACCCGGGTTGCAATGTCGATGACAGTGGCAATGTCGAGGGGGTGTTTCTGACTCCAATCTTTTTGCAGGGGCAAACCGGCAACATATAAATGGTGAAATTCGAGGCCGATCTTTCGGCAGCTGTATGCCAGGCGGTGTATTTCTTCTGCATGGTCATTGATGTTGGCCAAAAGGGGCGTGTTATTATAAACGGTAATGCCTTTATTGTGTAAGGCCTTTACCCGCTCAGCATGGACCGGTTCGATTTCACAGGAATGCAGAAATTGCGTCTCGATTTCCAGTCTCAAGGGATTGACGACCGCCAGGCGGTTGAGCTCGCCCAGTCGATCAATCACAGCCCGGGTATAAGCCGCGGGTACATAGTTGAACTTTAGACTCCGCAACCGGACCGCGTTGACATGATGAATTTCCCGCAGATGACCGATCAGCTTTCCTATGCGATAAAGGTGCTCTACTGCATCTTGCTCAGATGATATGACGATGTCGGTGATGCGCTTGTCTTTTCGAATATAATCCAGGTCTTTATCGTTGGCTGTGGCATCGATTTCTACTCGCGTTTCGTGTGTCCTGCAGAGGGTTGCAGATGCAGTCGAGACAATTGAGCCGCCCAATCGCTGATCTTTTATGGTCAGCGCCTGCATTTGTTTTAGGGCTTGTTGATCGGTCTCATTTGCTTTTGCAGGCACGGCATTGCGGGAACCAATGAATATCGAATCATCTCCGGTTTCTGCCATAAAACGTGCATCCAGTGTGCCTTCCGAATTGACCCGCACGACATCCAACTGTTCGACCTTCTGGGCAAAGTCCTTAAAATAGTCCGGGGTATAGGGCGTTCTGACCCAGAAAAAATGATCATCCTGCGCATCCTTTTCAACCGCCCAGCCGCTTGAGTGCCAGTCTATTTTGCCGATGGGTGTGGCCGTACAAATTCGTGGCATGATTCGATCCGATAAATGGGCCCGCAGATATCGAGTTGCTTCTAAACCCTTTGAGATCGGCGACCAATAGACGCTGTTGCCCTGTATCGGGCTACAGGGGATATAGATATAGTGAAGCTCAGCTCCCGCGCCCCTTAAGAGACTGAAGAGCCTTGTCAGTTCGGGTCCTTCATCGTTGCAGTTGTTCAGAAAAGGCGTCTGGACATAAACGCTGATGCCGTTTTTAACAAGCGTCGAAATGATATCCAGGCTGTCCAGGGAAATCTCATCGGGATGGATAAAATGGGTGGCAACCTCCAAGCGTTTTCCCAGCTGCTGCAGTTCCAGGTTCTTCATCTTGATCGTGTTTAGCCAGAAGGAATTGTCTTTGTAGAAAAGATGCGGGTAGTAGGAAATGGAACGTGTTGCCAGTCGAAGGGTCTGAACGTGCGAAATCTCTTTCAAACCGTCAATGGCCGTTAGCATGTTTTTTTTGTTCAAAAAGGGGTCCCCACCGGTGATGACAATTTCCTTGATATTGGGAGAATCTCCCACATAATCTACGGCCTGCCGCACATCTGCCGCCGTTGGATTGGTCTGGTTTCTGGAATCCTTATGTTTTCTGAAGCAGAAACGACAGTAGACCGGGCAGCTCATGTTCAGTAAAAAGATAACCCGGTTGCGATACATTTGTTCTAAAAGCCCCTGGTGGAATTGGCCAACCCAGGTATTGATCTGTCCGACCGGGTCCAGTTCCTCGATAAACGGCGCATACTGATAGGCGACGCTTTTTGAAATCCGCATCTGTCGAAGGGTATGCATCGAGAGCCTGACCGGATAGGTCTCGATGACTTCCTGCAGTGCATTGCGCTCTGATTCACCAACCGTTATATTGGTCAGTTTTTCAAATCGGCTCACATCCCGAACCGAGATGAAGCGGTTGTCCGGTATGATTTTTTCCAGGATGGACAAAACGAAAAGGTTGGGCAGGTCAACACCGCTAATGTTCAGCGGATCACCGTTTGCACTGTTGGCTGTGCCCAGTTTTTCGGTCATTTCTAAAAAAAAGCCCTGCGGGTTATTGGCATACCCGGCAGCACTTAACAGCCGGTGAAATTTCGTTTGGCCGTCGCCTTCACCAATGATTTCGTAAAAGACGCTTCCCAAAAGGTATTCTTCTCCATAATGTTCAAGGAAATCAGCAGCATCAGATGTGAGCGTGGCAAGGGCGACATCTGTCTGTTCCCCGGAGTTGACAAATTCCACCTGATAGACTGTATCTTCAAGATTCATTTTAGCCACCTTTGCCGATTTAAAAAAGTTTCGGCTTTGAGCTTTCTTAACGAATGGCGGTCACGAGAGTAGCATTACGGGTCTTCGCTTCTTTAGCGGCCAATATACCATGGCCAAATTGATTGTCAAATGCAACATGCAAAGTAATGATTGGAAAAGAAGTTCGAACCCTCATTTGATGCCTTACAGGTTTTTGTACCAGATGTTCATGCTTTCGATCCGTCCGGCAATATGGGTATTGTTGCCCAACGTACCGCCGTATTGGTAGCCGTTTTTGACGAATGTAATATTCATTCCCGCTGACAGTGATCTGGCAATACTGTAGGCTGTTTGCAGGCCCTGTTGAGTCATCTCAGTGTCCATTGCTTGCAGCAGGCAATTGGCCATCCCCTGCCGGCGGTGTTCGGAAAGGGTTGCAAAGTCTGTCATTTCTGCAGCCAGGTTATCAGGGTCCATTTCAGCTGCAGCCAGAGCCACAATGCGATTGTCCCTGCGGATACAAAAATAGGTTACATGGCTATTGATCGATTCGATCAGATAATGCGGGTCGAAGACCGGAAACGGGTATGTTTTAAAAACCGTTTTGTACAATCGACTCATCTCAGCGGCATCGTTCGGCTGGCATATTTGTACGCCAAAGCGATCATCTGTATTGGGCGATCGGGTAGGTTCGTATCTTTGTGCCACCGAAAGCACTTCAATTATATCTTGACGGTCGTTGACTTGCCTGCGGTTTGGGGAGAAATATTTGGCCATGAATACCGCGTCCTCTCGACCTTTAAAATAATGCGGAATGATTGCCTCCTGATCATATCCTGCTTGTGCAAATCCATCTTTGTGGCGCGCGGGCGCCTTAACGAAAATCTTCTCATAGCCCTTGTCGCGGGCAAGATGCTCTAAGGCAGTTACAATTGATGGCATATCGCGCTCATCGAGTTTCATCAGATAAACGCGCCCGTTAATGGGGCCGTGCTGAACGATTGAATGATTTAGTTTTTCGATGACATCGGGCATTTTTCGATATTCTTTTGCCAATTTTAATTCATATGCACTTCTGTTGCTTTGTTCGAATGAGCTGTCTCATTGAGGAGAGAATCCTGGCGGCTAAATTTTCTATGAGAACTGTAGCACCGGCATTTTCTGAGCGTCAAGTTTTAAACCCGAAAACTTCACGATTGTCATAATAGGAAAGATTTGAATTTCGCCGAATTTGGGAGTGACAAAACCAATTGCCGGTAAAAATTTATCGCTTCCGCTTGAAAAAGAGAAGAAAAAACACTATCAATTACCTATATTGAGCAATTGTTGAGGTTGAAGGTCCGCCTGAGGCGGATAAAGATCATTTTAAGTCTTGATAACATTTATTCATTGCTTGTCGGGAAAAACGAAAAAGGGGGCCAAGTGAAGCCGCTTTCTCAAATCACAAATAAATTTACCGAATCTGTTATTCGCGAGATGACGCGAGTATGCATGGCCGAGGGTGGGGTAAATTTAGCGCAGGGATTTCCGGATTTTGATCCGCCGCAGGAGCTCAAACAAGCGGCCATTGAGGCTATTGAAACGGGTTGTAATCAGTATTCGATCACCTTTGGCGAGCCCGATTTGAGGGGGGCTATTGCTGCCAAAGCACTTCGCTACAATCAGATTGACTATGATCCGGGCTCTGAGATAACGGTCACCTGTGGTGCGACTGAAGCCATGATCGCCACGCTCAAGGCCATCGTGAATCCCGGCGATGAAATCATCATTTTTGAGCCCTACTATGAAAATTACGGTCCGGATGCCATCCTGTCCGGTGCCCGACCCCGTTACGTCACGTTGCGGCCTCCGGATTGGCGGTATGACCCAAGCGAACTGGCCGAAGCCTTCAATTCCAACACTAAGGCCGTCATCATCAACACGCCCAACAACCCGACCGGCAAGGTTTTTTCCAGGATGGAGCTTGAAGATATCGCCAGACTTTGTATCCAGTGGAATTGCCTGGCCATAACGGATGAAATTTACGAACATATCATCTATGATAACGAAAGGCATATTTCCATTGCTGCCTTGGAGGGCATGGCAGACCGCACGGTAACCATCAATTCCCTTTCCAAAACCTATTCCGTCACAGGGTGGCGCGTGGGTTGGGCGTTGGCACATAAAAATATTACCCATCGCATCCGCAAAGTTCACGACTTTCTGACTGTGGGTGCGCCCACCCCTTTTCAAAAGGCCGGCGTCTGCGCTCTGAATTTGGAGGAGACATATTATGAAAAGTTGCAAAGCCGCTATACGCAAGCGCGAGATCGGATCTGTGATGCATTATTGGATGCCGGATTCAATCTCAGGTCTCCCAAAGGCGCCTACTACATCATGGCCGATGCGGACCGTTTGATGGATCAGTTGGGGGCAGACGGTGCCGATGCTTTCAGCCTGAAATTGATTCATTTGGCCGGTATTGCGACGGTACCGGGCACGGCCTTTTATCATATGGAAGAAATGGGGAACCACCAGGTGAGATTCTGTTTTGCCAAGTCCGCGGCAACACTCGACGAAATATGCTTAAGGCTCGATAAAGTTAAGCAGATGGTGAAAGCATGAATCAAGGCCTTACTTTATCTAACGCTTCTTGCGCAGCTTCTTTGACTTCTTGAGCAAAGTCTCCGTTCAATACTTTTTCCAGTCGAGGAGCTATTTCAATTTGCTCTGTTTGGCCAAATATGTAAAGCAGATCTCCTTTTACCCGGTCGTCAACTTTGTAAAATTGCTGCCACAGCGGTTCTATGGTTTGAAGGGCAAGATCAAGATTTTTTTCAATAAGCTCATCCATGACCACCATCGCACCCAGGCGAACCGGCCACTTTGGATGAATTAAAAGTTTATAGAAGGCCGGAAAAATTTGCGTTTTTTCCAGCATCATTTCCGCCAGCTGCCCGGCGTTGCCCTCTTTGAGCATCATTTCCAGCGAAAGCGGTCCTAAAGCGCCGGGGTCGCGCTTTGCCATGATCTCAACGATTTCGTCGGTCTGAAATGTTCCGGTCCAGCGGAATTGATCTTCTAAAATCAAAGTCGGTAGGGATTGAAGGTTGTCTTTTTCTGCCAGTTCGGGAAAAGTCATGGCGTCGATGACCGTCAGGCGAATATGTCGGTTTGCAGAAAGCAGCGGCAGCAGCTGGCGCACGGCTTGAGAACAGAATTTGCATTGCGGCGCAACATACAGGACCAGATGGGTCGGTAGATCAATAACTGCCAGTTGAGTTGATAGGCCTTCATCCATCTGCGCTGATTCTGAGGCTGCCATTTGAAGAGCTTCGACGAAAGGTGCGATCTCGGTGCCCGAGGGAACCGCCTGATACGATAGCCCGGCATGAATTTGAATGGCGGGCATTTCATCCGAATCACCCGTTTCCTTCTGGACACGGATTTTGGGCACCTGTTGACTGAGACTGTCGCAAAATTGCTCAATGGGAGCGCTTTGCGCATGGTCGGTGTGCAGGCACTTGATCTGAATTTTTTTCGATAATTTTTTATTAAGGGTCGCGATCTGTTTTTTTTCCGCTGGTGTCATCGTTCGCCGGGTTGAGAGGTTCAGCATTCAGGGTTCAGGGTTCGGAAGTTCAGTATTCTTCGATTCTTGATTCTTAACCTTTGAACCGTGAACCTTTGAACCTAAAATAGGGACCTTTAGTACAGGCCAGCCTGCTATGCAAGTTAAAATCAATCATATCGGCTTATATTCTTCAAATAAAAAATGGTAGGTTGATATTTGCAAATCGAGGCATATCTTGACTTGTTGTTTTTTAAAGTGATATACGAAAAACAATGCCTCCGGCCTTTCGGCCTATCGCAGGCTTTTGCAGAAAGGAGAATTCAAGATTATGGATCCGGCAACCCTGTTGAAAGATAAAATTGTATTGACCGTCGATGATGAGGTCGATGTTACCGATACCGTAGCAGAGGTTTTGGACATGTGTTTGGTGCGCAAAGCCAATGATTATGATACGGCGCATCAATTGCTGCTCGGATATACGTTTGATATTGTCATTCTGGATATCATGGGTGTAAATGGCTTCGACCTTTTAAAAACCTCCGTAAAGCGTGGGTTTCCCACGGTAATGCTGACGGCCTACGCCCTGACGCCTGAAGCATTGGAAAAATCCATTAAGCTGGGAGCCGTTTCCTTCCTGCCTAAAGAAAAAATGAGCAACCTGGACGAATTTATAGCCGATGTCGTACTCAAAGGGGGTCAACCCGTCTGGGAGAAGCTTTTTGACAAACTGGGTGGTTTTTTTAACAAACGTTTTGGGCCGGATTGGAAAAAACGCAACCAATTTTTTGACGATTTCGAAAAATCCATCAAATCGTGACACTAGGCCGAATTCGAACCATCGTAGTTCCATTTTGAATTTGAAGCTGGAGGTTGCCCAAGTTGCCAGAGGCCAAACTGCTGCCCCTTTCCGAAGCCATTGACCGCTTCGTGCCCAACGGCAGCTCAATTGCCATGGGCCTTGCCCAGGAAACGCTCATTCCGTTTGCCGCCGGGCATCAACTCATCCGCCAGAACAAGCAGGATCTGACTTTAATCGGACCGATATCGGACATCTTGTTTGATCAAATCATCGGCGCGGGATGTGTCCACAAAATTCGGGCCGCCTGGGTGGGCAATGTTATTACGGGGTCCGGCTATAATTTTCGAAGGGCGGTTGAGGCCGGCACTCTGGAAATGGAAGACCATTCGAATCTAACCCTGGCCATGGCCTTACGGGCCGGCGCCATGGGGGTTCCCTTCATGCCTGCCCGCACGGCGCTGGGCAGCGATCTTTTCAAAACCAATGCCAACCTGAAAACCATGAACTGCCCGTTTAGCGATGATACGTTGACCGCCGTGGCAGCCTTGAAACCCGATGCGTCCATCGTTCACCTTCAGCGGGCGGATGTGTTCGGCAACGCTCATGCCTGGGGTAATCTGGGTCTAATCCGTGACGCCTGTCTGGCGAGCCGCCACATCATTATTACGGCCGAGGAGATTGTGGAACCGGACGTCATTAGCCGCGACCCCAATCGGGTGATTACACCGGGATTTCGGGTCAGTGCCGTTGCGCATGCGCCCTGGGGCGGCCATCCCTCGCCAGTGCCCGGTTATTATAACCGGGATCACCAGGGATTTATTGATTATCAAGCCGAAAGCAAAACGCAGGAAACCTTTCTCGAATGGCAAAGACAGTGGGTAGACAGCGTGCATAGCTGGCAGGATTATACAAAGTTGTTGGGCGCTAAGCGCATGGCGGATTTGGCCATAAAACACCATGATCTTTCGGAACCCGTTGATTATGGGTATTAAGCATAGGTTCTGGGTTCATACGTTTAGGCCTCTTGTTTCTGACGGCTACCGTGAACTGTTCTAAGTTCTTATTTTGATTCGTCTTTTAACCTCTGAACGTTGAACCTTGAACCTCTGAACCCTGTCGCTGACCTCTGGGATTTCATAGGTTTAGAATAAAAACGTAAACTTATTGTAAACAATATTTATGCCGAATATGTCTTACACTTTACCCCAGTTGATGGTCACGGCTGCGGCCCGTGAAATTGCAGACGGCGAAGTCGTTTTTGTCGGTATGCGGCTGCCGTTACTTGGCTTTTTACTGGCCAAAAGTACGCATGCGCCCGAGGCCGTGGGAATTTACGAACTGGGGATCGTGCGCGATACACTGGCGCCCGAGCCCATACTGACCATGGGCGATTTGCCCAATCTCTATCGGGCGCGGTGGCTGGCCGATACGGCCGATATGATGGGGTTGCTGCAACAGGGGCGGGTGGATGTCAGCTTCATCGGCGGTGCCCAGGTGGATCGATTCGGCAACCTCAATACCAGTTACATCGGCGGGGTGACAAATGTCACCACGCGCTTACCGGGTAGCGGCGGTGCGTGTGATCTGGCCAGCCTGGCGCAACGGCACATTATTATCATGAATCATGAAAAGCGCCGTTTCGTGCCGCGGGTCGATTACATTACATCGCCCGGGTTTGGCGCTGGTGCCGGCTGGCGCAGGAAAGTCGGGCTGCCGCGCGGAGGGCCGGCTACGGTGATTACCACTCTGGGGGTTTTGCGATTTGACGCCCAAAGCTGTGAGGTCATGCTCGTTTCGGTCCATCCGGGTGTCAGCGTTGAAACGGTTCGGGACAACACGGGCTGGCCGCTTCAGATCGCTGATCAGCTCACAGAAACACCAAAACCAACCGAGAAAGAATTGGATATGCTGCAGCGTTTTGATCCCCAGCAATACTGGACAGGCAATTAAACCTGAATCTTGCATGAAAATGAATGAACGTATGAAATCCTGCGACACATGCAACTTACAGGTAAACCATGCAGCAATAATCTGATTTTAGGGAATGGCTGTCCGATGGTCATAAATTCTCAGATATCTGATCGTAATTCGTCTTTATATTAATTGGGTTTTAACGATTGAGTCCTTGTCAATGCTTATGTGATATGCACTTAGAAAAATTGACATTCCAATTTAACCCAATATTTTTACTTGACAATAGTCCGAATAGCTGTGATATAGCTATCGAATCATCTTTGGCAAATGAATGAAGTTTAGAAATTAAAGGCATACAGCCAACAAAGGAGGTACCAATGCATTTAAAAAGACTGACTTTCTGCGCGACGCTATTTCTCATTGTTTTTGGTTTGCTCATCAGCCCGGCACTCGCCAAAGGACCCTCCCTGGAAAAATGGAAACCCGCCTTCGATCCATCAGGGGCCAAATATAAGCTTATCGTTTCGAATGTCTCGCATCCGGTTTTAAAAGGGGTCTACACCGGATTTGCCATCCGGGATGAATTGTGGAAACGAACAAACGGCCAAATGTACCTGGACTATAAACCCTTTTCCATGCTGGGGGGTGAGGTGGAAGTTCTCAACCAGCTGCAAATGGGCGCGATTCAGGGTATGGCAGTCAGTTCGGTGGCAGCCACCAATCTGGGTCCCAGATTTGGTATCGTCAACCTTCCGTTTTTAGTCGATTCCTTTGAAAAACTCGATAAATTCGTCAACAGTGGAAAGCTCTTTGATCATTTCCTGATGAGCATGGATCACCAGGGGATCATGGGTGTGAGCATTGCAAGTTACGGTAATTACGGCTGGGCCACGACCGTGCCGGTTAAAACAATTGCCGATGCCAAGCAGGTGAAATTTCGAATTGCCGAGGCGGCGGTCAACAAGCTGACTTACAAGGCGTGGGGATTCAACCCGGTCGTGATGCCCTGGCCGGATGTGCCGGTGGCCTTGAAGCAGGGTGTCATCACCGGCTTGGATCACACCCTCACCGTGTGCAGTATTACCAAAAAATTCGAGGTGGCCAAATATTTTACCGAATTGAACTACGCCCAGGGTCTTTTTATCTGGTTGTTCAACAAGGCGTGGTACAACAGTTTGCCGGCCGACCTGCAAAAGACGCTGGTTGAGACAGTGCGCGACATGTGTGCCGAAGCGCGCGTGGCCGCCAAAGCGCAGGAACTGGAACAGCGCAAAGCCGCCATGGGCAAGGGTATCGAATTCTTTCAGCTGTCCGGCAAAGAGATGGGCATCCTTAAAAATGAGGCCAACTCCGTGCATCTAAAATTTGCGCCTGAAATCAACAAACTCCAGTCCGGCGACAAATATCGTCCGGATAATTACCTGATGGAAGTCCAAAAATATATGGGCTATACAAAATAACTTGATTATTTTTTTACCAGGCTCTAATAAAGGGGCTTCGGTCTGACCGAAGCCCCTTTTATTAATTTCCGGACGATGAGGTAGAATCCCATGTTTGGAAAGATTCTGAATTTTCTGGACAAGGTGTTGAGCTTTTTTGAAGAGTGGACTCTGTTTGTCAGTGTGCTGGTCGCTTTGATCGCGCTTTTTTTCAATGTTGTTCTGCGCTACGGCTTCAACTATTCACTGGCCTGGTCTGAAGAATTGGTACGCGAGGTCATCATTTATACCACCTTTATCGGCTGCTGTGCCGCTGTTAAAAATCGTTCGCTGATTAAAATTGATGCCTCCGTCCAGATTTTTCCCAAGCTAAAAGTCCCCTTAACTTTTTTCAGTAATTTTGTCGTCATGATTTTTGCGGTCATGATGATCTATTATGGTTGGCTGATAGCGGCCCTTCAGGTGCGCACTCAGCAAAAGACCATTATCATGCAAATTCCGCTGGTCTATCTTTATGCAATCCTGCCGTTGATGGGCGTGCTGATGCTGATACGGGTCATTCAGGTGTTCTACGAGGATATCCAGGAACAGTTGGCCAAGAAGACCCAGGATTAATTTTTCGATTTCAGCAGAGATAAGGAGAACCGGACTTATGGAAACCAGCCACTTCGTCATCCTGGCGATTCTCTTAGGGTGCATGGCGACCTATATTCCCGTTTACATGTGTCTGTTTTTCACCGCCGTATTAGGCTTCATTTTTTTTACCGACCTGCCCATTCTCCTTTTGGCCCAGACCCTGTTCCGCAGTATGGACAACTTTGCCCTGGTGGTGGTTCTCTTTTTTATTCTGTGCGGCAATATCATGACAGCCGGCACCATTGTGGAAAAGCTGATTAAGATGGCAAATGCACTTGTCAGCTGGCTTCCGGGTGGCCTCGGGATGGCCGGGGTTCTGGCCTGTGGGCTGTTCGGCGCCATTTCAGGGTCCACGGTGGCCACCGTGGTGGCGCTCGGGGGATTTATGATTCCGGCCCTGATCGATAACGGGTATCCGCAAAAGTATACCCTGGGTGTGATGACCACATCACCCAACCTGGGCGTCATCATTCCGCCCAGTATCGGTATGATTCTATACAGCATGATCAGCAACGTGTCCCTTGAAGGTCTTTTTTTGACCGGATTTTTACCGGGGGTTTTGATCATGTTCGGGGTTTGCCTCTACACATATTTTGTTTTTCGCAAGAAAAAAGAAATTGTGCGTAAACCGATCCCCAGGCCGGCCGAGCTTTTCGCTGTTTTTAAGGAGTGTTTCTGGGCCTTGATGCTGCCGGTGATCATTTTCGGCGGAATCTTTTCGGGTGCTTTTACCGCCAATGAAGCGGCAGTGGTTGCCTGCGTGTATGCCTTTATTGTGGAGCTTTTTATTCACCGCTCGATGAAATTTTCAGACGTCAAGAAAGTGACCGTCAGCTCTGCGGTGACCTCGGCCACGTTGTTGATCATTGTCGCCGGTGCGGTCTGTTTCGGCCGTTTGCTGACACTGGAAAATATTCCGGGTAAAATCACCGAAGCGGTTTTAGGCGCAATCGAATCGCCTTACATTTTCCTTCTGGCCATGAACACGCTGCTTCTTTTTGTCGGCATGTTTATGGATATTATTTCGGCAACCATGATCCTGGGACCGGTGTTTTTGCCGATGTTGGATGCCTTTGATATCAGCTGGATGCATTTTGGTCTGATTCTGACGGTAAACCTGGCCATCGGATACTGCACACCACCCATGGGTGTCAGTCTATACATCACCGGTGCGATTGCCAATAAGGATCTGATTTATATAAGCAAAGCCGTAATTCCGTTTATCATCATTCAAATGATCGTTCTTTTTATCATAACTTACATACCGGATGTTGTTTTGTGGCTACCGCGAGCGATGGGTTTTTTGGAGTAGAAAGATGGCAGGGCAGCATTCGATTTTAGGAGGCGCTTTACATGACTGGTGATGAATCTTTACTCAAGGGCAAGCATATCCTGGCTGTAGATGATGAAGAGGATATACTGGAAACTATCGGCGATCTGCTGGATGAGTCGGTCATTGATACGGCGCGGGATTATGAGAGCGCTTCCCAGAAAATAAAAAAAGGGCGGTATGATCTGGCCATTTTAGACATTATGGGGGTCAACGGGCTAAAGCTACTCGAGGAGTCCGTTGATCGCGGCATCCCGACGGTCATGCTCACGGCACATGCCGTCAGCCGCGAAACCCTTATAGAATCCATTCAAAAAGGGGCCATTTCCTATCTGCCCAAAGAAAAGCTTTCCGAGCTGGATGAGCTGCTGAATGCGATCTTGGGGGCCTACAAGCGCGGTGAACCGCCCTGGAAGCTGCTATTTGAAAAATTGGGCGACTATTTTGACCGACGCTTCGGCCCCGATTGGAAGAAAAAGGATCAGGAATTCTGGTCGGAATTCAGCCGAAATTATTCCATCGGAAAAGGGATCCAGGAGCGTCTCAAGCGTGATAAAAACATCCGCGACAAGGGAATCTAACGTTTGTTTGCCGGCCGCTAAAATAGCCCGTATAAACGGGTCTTAGTTGATGCCGTCCGTCCGTTCAAATTGATTGACCCACCCGTTTGTATCCCGTGAGATTCACCTTTCCGATGAAGCTGAATTGAAAACGCCGGCTCGACTGAAATGCGCGTTATTCATCCGTTTTTTGTCGCTTTCTTTCTTGACACCAATGGTGCCTTCCTCTATAGTTCATCTTTTGTGCTGAAGATGTATACAGTATACGAAGTTGCCATCTAACATCAGTTTCAGGAGGAAAAAAATGGACTTTAGCCTGCCGGAAGAGCTTGAAATACTACGAAGTACGGTGCGTGATTTTGCCGATGAAAAAATTGCACCGTTTGCCGATGAATGGGATGAAAAGCATTATTTCCCGTACGAAGAGGCTGTTAAGCCGATGGGCGAACTCGGTTTGTTCGGTACGGTTATCTCAGAGGCATATGGTGGATCCGAAATGGGCTGGCTGGCAGCCATGATCATCACTGAAGAGATTGCACGCGCATCAAGTTCCCTGAGGGTCCAGATCAACATGCAGACTCTGGGATGTGCCTACACCATCGAAAAATATGGGAGTCAGGAATTATCAAAAAAATATATTCCCAAACTTGTTAGCGCCGAATACATGGGCGGATTTGCAATGACCGAACCGGATGCAGGCTCCGATGTAATGGCCATAAAATCCCGGGCCGAAGACAAGGGTGACCACTGGCTCTTAAACGGATCCAAGACCTGGATCTCCAATGCTGATGTGGGCGATATCGTCATTTATTATGCTTATACGGATCGGGATGCGGGTTCAAAGGGACTATCGGCGTTTGTGGTGGAGCTAAAAAATTTTAACGATGTCCGCACAACCGCACTGGACAAATTGGGATCCCGATCTTCACCCACCGGAGAAATCTATCTGACGGATACCAGAGTGCCCAAGGAAAATATTCTCGGCAAACCCGGTGATGGTGCTAAAATCCTTTTCGGATCCCTGAATCAAACACGGCTTTCTGCTGCAGCCGGGGCGGTAGGCGTGGCCCAGGCCTGCCTGGATGTAGCCGTCAAATATGCCACCGAGCGCAAGCAATTCGGTAAGGCCATCGGTGAGTTCCAGATGAACCAGGATCTCATTGCCCAGATGTCAGCCGAAATTGAAGCTGCCCGACTGCTGGTATACAAGGCCGGTTGGGCCAAGGATCAGGGAAGATTGAATAATGGTCTGGATGTGGCCCAGGCCAAATATTTTGCGGGTGAGGTGGTAACCAAATGCGCCAATTATGCGATGCGGATTCTGGGCGCCTACGGCTATTCGACCGAATATTCCGTGGCGCGCTATTTCCGTGATGCGCCGACCTACACCATGGTGGAAGGGTCCGCCAATATCTGCAAATGGATTATTGCGCTGGATCAGTTAGGGATTCGCAAAGCAAACCGCTAAAACTGACTTTAAAACCATTATCTTTTGCCCGAGGGCTGTGTTATCCAGGATAAATGGATTACAACCTATTTTTACAAACACTAAGGTGTGCATAAATCCGATTCAAAATGCTCGCGTACTATCATGTACGCTCCACTTTCGAATCGAATTTCGTCTTGCCCTCGAACAAAATCTAACAATTTTAAAGTTAGTTTACGGTTCACATTATATTTGAAATTTCGTACTGATTCAGAAATAAAGCATTTATATTAGTAGAAAGGAGTCGAATATGGACATAGTGGTTTTGGTGAAACAGGTGCCGGATACCGAATCGCTGGTGCAGGTTGCAGATGATGGTGTTTCCATTAAAAAGCAAGATATTAAATGGATCATGAACCCTTACGACGAGCTGGCTGTCGAAGCAGCCCTGCAAATCAAAGAAGCCCAGGGTGGTACGGTAACCATTTTATCGCTTGGACCGGAAAAGGCGATTGAAACCATCCGAACAGCGCTGGCCATGGGGGCCGACCAGGGCGTGCACATCAATGATCCCGCCGCCGAAGGCAGCGATTCGCTAGCCACTGCAAAATTGCTGGCCGCAGCTTTGAAGGATATTCCGTATGAATTGATCATTGCAGGGCATCGGGCCGTAGATGAAGACAACTATCAGGTCGCATCGGCTGTTGCCGAATTGCTGGGGATTCCCCAGGTGTCCATGGTCAACAAAGTTGAATTAACCGATGGCAAAATTACCTGTCACCGCACGATTGAAGGCGGCACTGTTGTCGTGGAAGCATCACTGCCGGCACTGTTTACCACCCAGCGTGGACTCAACGAACCGCGCTATGCGTCTTTACCCGGTATCATGAAAGCCAAGAAAAAACCTGTGGATGTAAAGACCGTTGCCGATCTGGGCGTCGATGCCGCCCTGGTGGGCGCAGCCAACCGCAAGGTAAAGATAAAATCGCTGAGATTGCCCCCTGAAAGGCAGACCGTTAAAATGATCGAGGGCGAAGCGGCATCCGATAAGGCAACTGCCCTGGTAAAGATCCTACATGAGGAAACCAAAATTATTTAGAGGAGATCGAAAATGGCACAAGGTGTTTTTGCGATAACAGAGCAAAGAGATGGAGAACTCCGAAAAGTAAGCTTTGAGACTGTGAGTGAAGGGCGGCGGGTGGCCGATGGTCTGGGAACCGAGCTGACGGCCGTCTTGCTGGGATCCGGTGTCGACGGCCTTGCAGAAGAGCTCAAAAAGTACGGTCCGGACAAGATACTGGTTGCCGATGACGCGGGCCTGGCGGAGTATACCACCGATGCGTACAGCAACGTACTGGCCGAACTGATTCAATCTTCGGATCCGGCAGTTATTATAATGGGCGCGTCGGCACAGGGCAAAGATCTGGCGGGACGCCTGGCAGCCAAACTGGATGCCGGTGTGGCCATGGATTGTGTCAAGGTCCAGCTGGAAAATGGCAATTTAACTTACACCCGGCCGATGTTTGGCGGGAAAATAAATGCAGATGTTGAAATTGAAGGCGCCCCTCAAATCGTTGCCATTCGGCCTAATGTGATGGACATTACGGAAGCAGCCAAAAACAGCGCCATTGAAAAGCCGGCTGTACAACTCGGTGAGGTCAAAACCGCGATCGTCGAAAAGAAAATGGAAACCGACGATAAAGTCGAGCTGACTGAAGCCGATATCATTGTCTCCGGTGGACGCGGCACCGGCGGTGATTATGCCGGTATTGAAGCGTTGGCCGATGCCTTGGGCGCTGCTGTCGGGGCTTCGCGGTCGGCAGTCGATGAGGGCTGGCGGCCTCACAGTGACCAGGTGGGCCAGACCGGTAAAACGGTGTCCCCGACCCTGTATGTTGCCTGTGGTATTTCAGGCGCCATCCAGCATCTTGCCGGTATGTCGACCTCCAAGTATATCGTGGCCATCAATAAGGATGAAGAAGCGCCGATTTTTTCAAAAGCTGATTTTGGTATTGTCGGCGATCTATTTGAACTTGTCCCGGCGATAACCGAAGAGGTTAAGAAAGTAAAAGAATAAGCACTGATTCTGATAATGGCCTGCAAACTGCATCGGTTATTTAGGGCTTGTCCAAAAAGCGTTGCGGTATTCAACTGTTTTTTCTACTATCCCTTATGCCGTGCTTCCGTGTTGCGGGACATCACTATGGAAAGCGGTATAAAACTGCAATTTTGATCAGCCCTGCTATGTCGGCAGGGCTGATTGTTTTTGAATGAAAGGGCAAACTTATGTCGACCGATATCATTGAAAAAACAAAAAAAACGGCGGAACTCTACTTTAAAGGTGTTCAGGGAGAAAGGCCCTTTGATCTCTGGCGTTCCTTTGACAGGGATCTGGCCAAAGATCTGTCCCTTTTTATCACCGGTCAGATGTATGCCCGCGAAAAAATTTCGCATCCGACCCGACAGCTCATAACGGTTGCTGCCCTGACGGTGCTCTCGCGTCTGGAGGAATTAGAGCTTCATATCCATGCTGCTCTGAATGTCGGCTGCACACCGCAGGAAATTGCCGAGGTGATTTTCCAAACAGCCATTTACGGGGGTGTGCCGGCGACCAATCAGGCGTTAAAGGCCCTGAGGTCGGTACTGGAGGAAAAAGGCCTCTGGCCGCTGCAGGGATAAATTTAACCGGGTGTACGGGGTTTTTACCATATCATCTCTGACGTAAAACCAAGATGCCGGGCACCGGTTGACAGCAGGGCGCCTTTACTTATAGTCTAATTGAGTACAAAGACACTTAATTTTATCATAATGTTGATTTCTTATTCGTTAGGGGGGGCTCTGATGAGTTTAAAACTGAAACAGATCGTCGTATCCATTGAAAATGCGCCCGGCCGACTGCACGAGGTCACCGAAGCGCTCGGCAGCGCCGGGATCAATCTGCGTGCGCTCAACCTTGTTGACACCGGCGCTTTTGGCCAGCTGAGACTGCTGGTTTCGGATGTGGCGACCGCCCGGAAGATTTTAATGAAAATGCAGATTCCGGCATATGTCAATGAAGTCGTTGCGGCCGAAATCGAGGATAAACCCGGCAGTCTGGCAGACCTGCTCAAGCCGTTGACGCAAGCAGGTGTAACGGTCATATTCATGTATGCTTTTATTACCTTTGCCCAGGGAAATGCGATTATGATTTTCCGCTTTAGCGACAATGACAGGGCCATCGAGGTTTTGAAGGCCAGTGGCATCAATTTGTTGGATGCAGAAGCATTCGGGATTCTTGAAAACAAAAGCTAAAATATCGTTGAATGCAGATGACGACTATTTATTACACGGGCAATGTGGTTATATAGGGATTGTCAAAATAACGTTCCGGTATTCAAACGTTTTTTTCTACAGCCCCTTATGCCGCACTTCCGGTTTTTCAGACATTATTATGGAAAGCGGTATAAATGACACCTCGCAGACCCAAAAATCCTACCACCAAATCGTCAAGGCGCAAGGCCGGAAATTCATCCGCGGCAAAAGCCGTGAAGCGTGAAACAACGCAAATTCAAAAAGAGCGCTATCGCGTCCTGATAGAGGATGTTGCCGACGGTTTCTACGAAGTTGATCTAAAAGGCAATTTCTTATTTTTTAACAACGCGCTCTGTCGCATATTCGGTTACTCCCGCCGCAAAATTAAAAACAGCAACTTCCGTACATTTATGGATGAGATGAATGCGACAATTGCCTTGGAGGCTTTCAACCAAATCTATCACACCGGCAAGGGTGTGGTAGATATCAATTGGGAAATCATTCGCAAGGACGGTGAAAGGCGACATCTGGAAATCTCCGCTAGCCTGATCAAGAATAACGATGGTGAGTCGGTCGGCTTCAGGGGCATTGCCAGAGATGTGACCGATAAAGTCATAGCCCAGCAGGCATTGAGCGAGTCCGAAACCTGCGCGCTGGAGCTATCCCAGCAAAGTCGGCGTGCCGAGCAGCGTTATCGGGCATTTTTAAGGTTTCTGCCCATTCCCGTATTCGTATTTAATCTGGATAATACGGTGTCCTATTTGAACCCGGCTTTCGAAAATGTTTTTGGCTGGCGCTTCCAGGAGCTGCAGGGCAAGAAAATACCTTTTGTCCCCGAAAATTTTAAGGAACAGACCATTGAGGGTATCCGGCGTTTGCACCAGGATAAGATTATTCGTGGATTTGAAACCAAACGGCTGACCAAAGACGGGCGGCTACTGGATATCATTGTCGACGGTGCGATTTTTTATGACGAGCAAAATCAGCCTGCCGGCCAGGTCGTCACCCTGCGGGATGTGACCGAGGAAAAGCGCAATGCGCGTTTCAACCGGGCCCTTTTTCGTATTGCCCGCGCCATGTATCAGTATCGGGGCCTGGACCAGCGTCTGGCGCTGATAACCAAGGAAATTCAAGATTTGCTGGGCGTCGAAGGCGCCATGGTTATTTTGCTGGACGAAGCAAATCATGAATTTTTTTTCCGAGAAGCCGTCTTTGATAGAACCGAAACCGGCACCAACTTTAAAGAGATCCGCTACCCGGCGGACAAAGGCATTGCCGGATTGGTATATCGTACCGGTAAGCCGCAGATTATAAAAGACGCTTATCAGAGCCCGTATTTCGCGCGCGAGGTTGATCTTAAGGCCAAATATCGTACGCGCAACATGCTGGATGTGCCGTTGATGCTTGAGGGGCGCATGATCGGCGTGTTGTGCGCCGTCAACAAAAAAGAGAGCGAGTTTGACCAGTCCGATATTGAACTGTTGACGACCGTCGGCAATCTGGTGGCACTGCCGATTGAAAATGCCGGCATCAATGAAGAGCTCAAACGCTCTTACGAAGATGTCAAAAGCTTGAACCGCACCAAAGACCGCGTGATTCACCATCTGTCCCATGAATTAAAAACCCCGGTTTCTATCTTATCGGCATCATTGAATCTTCTGAAAAAACGCTTCGCCGAAATGGCGGATCAGGGATGGGAACCCATTTTTGACCGCGCCCAAAGAAATTTACAGCGTCTGCTGGAGATGCAGTATCAATTGGAAGACATCCTGCGCGAAAAGGATTACAAAGCCTTTTATATGCTCTCCGCCCTGCTGGACGCGTGTGTGGATGAACTGGAGGCATCGATATCCCTGGAGCTGGGAGAAAAAGACATCATTCAAAAGATCCGCCGGCACATTGAAGATATCTATGGACCCCGTATAGCCAAATCAGAGGTGATTGAGCTGGGGCCGTTCGTAAAGGACAAAATAAACGCCCTGCGTCCCAGGTTTGCGCATCGCAAGTGCCGTTTGAGAACATATGCATCGCAGACCGCACATGTCTACCTTCCGCCGGACGTTTTAGGAAAAGTTGTCGAAGGTCTGGTTCGCAACGCCGTTGAAAACACACCCGATGGCGCAAAGATATCTGTAAAGGTGCGCAAAGGTGAAATGGGCCCTGAATTGGAAGTCAAAGATAATGGTATCGGCATCAGCAAAGAAAATCTGCGATTGATTTTCGAAAATTATTTTACCTCCTATGACACCATGCAGTATTCTACCCGGCAGCCCTATGATTTTAAAGCCGGTGGAAAAGGCTTTGATTTGCTGCGCATGAAAATATTTTCAGAAAGGTATAACTTCAAAATAAAGATGACATCTCAGCTCTGTAAATTGGTCAATGCAAAGGGGTGTGAATGCCCGGGCAATGTAGCGGATTGCACACCGGACGCTGAAACCAAAGATTGCCACAACAGCGGTGGAACAACGGTGACGGTGCAGTTTTACCCGGCCGAGCGATTTAGCAAAAGAAAGCCATCCGGCCAGGGTAAAAGATAAGATGGCAGCGCGGACGGTTAAACCTTTGAATTGAAAATAATATTGGTAAAAAAGTAATTTGTCATCTGATTATTGCATGAGTCTGAGGTTTTTATATACGCATTAATTTTCATGCAATAATTAGAAGCCATTTCAAAACCCCGTTTCAGCCGATTTGCGGCTTTTGCAAAGCGCTAAGCTTGTTGCACTAAATCTTAAAAACTCGGGCTAAAGCCCTCAAACAATTCAAGATTTTACGCTCCACTAAAAATTTTTCAGAGATATTGAAATTGAATTTTTGGTCCATGAACTCAAAGATCCCATTGCAATTATTGAAACCGGTCTGCGAACCCTGCTCGAGCGCCAGGATAAATTCGGGGCTTTATCCACGCGTCAGGAAAATACATTAAAGCGTACCTTGCGGAACTCGAAAAAAGCCCGGGAGTTGCTCCACAACATGTTGGAGATTGGCCGGGCCGAAGCTGGGTGCTTTCTCGGTGAGCGCTTCCGTCCGGCAAAATCAATCTTACAGGCGTTGGAAGATGCTCTTGAATCCAATGCCTGGGGAGTTTTTGAAAAGTATGTTGGCTATCATAATACGCCTGAAGCCCTTGAATATTTAAAAACCCGTGGCATAGTTGTGGATATTTCGCCCCAGATGAATGATCTGGAAATGTTTCAGGATGAGGTTAAGTTTCGCCAGATTGTCGGCAATCTGATGAAAAACGCGCTTCATCATCGGCAGCAGCGTGTCGAGGTCCGACTCGAAAGGGATGGCAATGATCTGGTGGTGGCGGTCGGCGATGATGGACCCGGCATTGAGCCGGAACATCATGAAATGGTATTTCAACGCTATGCCCAGGTCAAAGAATGCGCGATTGTCTCCCGCAAAGGACATGGTCTGGGGTTGGCCGGGGCTAACATTATCTCCCGCTGCCTGGGGGGTAAGCTCAAGCTGGAAAGCGAGAAAGGCAAGGGGGCTACCTTTCGATTAACGATACCGTTGAGTCTTGACAGTGAGTAGGTTGCAATCCGTTTAATTTATGGTGGACCAATCTGTCGTTGATTTTTGTTGATCTTAAACAAATAGGGGCAAGAGTCAAAAGCAGACTTGAACCCTTTCAGCTCTCTAAGAACTGGTACGATAAATTCATTGACGATTCGATTTGCTTTGTCGATTTTACCCCTTTGAAATTCAACAATGACAACTCTTGAGTACATAGTTTTTCCTCCTTTCAATCCATCGTATTTTCAAATCTGGTGTCAAACAATGGGCTTGAAAAATATGGTCGCCGGAAAAAAAAGGGAAAATCCATAGGCTCGGATTCACCCTTCTGAGTTGTGATTTCAATCGAATATCCAAACAATTTTCAGATTTGATATCTACCGAATCGTTGGCCCAAAGGTTTTAGAACTGCAAAGATAGCGGTGTTAAATATCAGTAGAACCACCTATGAGTTCAATTATTTAAACTGAACCAAATAAAATACCATCACTTCAATCCCGTCCTCCGCAGGCTGTCATGTAGGTGCTCTAACACCGCTTGATTTTTATAGGGAAGCCTCTGTCTCAGAGCCTGCAGGGAGGCCTGTGGATTTACTCTCACGAGCTCTTCCACCTCAGCCCGAGCCTCTTCCTCCCTTCCTATCTCATTGTAACTGGCAGCCAAAAAGACATGGGCAGGCATAAAATTCGAGTTGCGGTCCAGGACTCTTTTGAGTGTTTCAATCGCCTCTACGTAGCGACCTGTTAAGAAATAGGCATGGCCCAATTCCCATAAGTAATAGACTGGATACATTGGGTTGAGCCGCATCGCTTTCTTTACCAACGCGATAGCTTTCTCTGGTCTTCCAGCAAAATTTAGAATATACCCCAGCCCCACAAGGTTATCAGCATTGTTGGGACTGAGAGCGATAGCCTTCTCATGCTGTTTTTTCCATAAATAGACTTTGCCCAATAGGTGGTGGCCTAAAGGTAGTGAGTCATCCAGGTCTAATGTTTTTTGAGCAAGTTCAAGGGCACGCTCGAGAGACCGGGGGTCTTGACCCCAGCCGAGGGTCCAATCATGGAAATAGGTGAAACCCAATGCTGAATAAGCTATTGCAAACTCGGGGTCCAGATCAACGGCTCGCTTAAACAGTTGCCGTGCCCGGGCATTAGCTTCTTTCGTAAAGCGATTTTGATACTCCATCCCTTGCAAAGAGAAGTCATAGGCCTGCATGTTGTCGGTGTATTTGCTTAGCAGACGCTCTTGTTCATCCTCCGTCAATTTCACTTCCAGAGCGGCTACTATCTTCTGCGCCACCTCGTCTTGTAGTGCAAAAATGTCTTTTAAGTCCCGGTCATACCGCTCGGCCCAAAGGTGCCCCTCCGTGGTTGTATCCACCAGTTGTGCTGTGATCCGAACCCTGCCATTCGCCTTGCGGACACTGCCTTCCAGTACATGCCTTACCCCAAGTTCCTTTCCCACTTCCGTTATTTTGATTGCCTTGCCCTTATAGGTAAAGACAGAGTGGCGGGCGATGACAAACAGGCCTGATATCTTAGAAAGATCAGTGATAATATCCTCGGTTATCCCATCGCTAAAATAATCTTGCTCTGGATCGCCACTCAGGTTTTCGAATGGGAGCACGGCAATGGATGGCTTGTCGGGCAGGGAAAAACCCATTATATCCGAGGAAGCCGGTTCTATCTGCGCTGCTTGACGGTGGTGTAGGTACCAGCCTATGAATCCCCCTGCGACAACTATCAGAACAATAATTGCAGATAGCGCCGCCTTTCTCCAGGTTTTTCTTTTAATTTTATTATCCGCGATAACTTTCCGGGCAGTTTCAGGTTTCATTAAAATACTATAAACGCGCACTGGCTCTTTGATATTCTTGACTGTCTGCTCGCCATCGTATTCGTACCTGAGAGGATTGTAATTAAAGTCATCCTTTTCTATCGATAAATCGCAGTGAGGTCCAGTGACAATGATTGAATCAATATCATCAGGTAGCTTGCCTGAAACTCAAGCATACTTGCATTATGGATAAGTCCCGCCATAGTTAACCATATGGATGGTATTCAAAAGTTGAAAAAAAGTAGGAGCCGTGGACATCAACATATTGTGATTGGAGCTTAGGGCAAAAAATGTATGGTTGAGAATACATGCATTTTTGAGATAGGGTATAGCTAGTCTAACGGCAAGCGCCGAAAGTATCCGGGGTTTTCCGGATTATAATAATGATCCATTGGGCCATTTTTCCGGTAATCCTGATGCCAGTGATTGAAGGCATCCTGATCCAGCGTCACTCCGAGACCGGGACCTTCCGGCACATCCACCACATTGTTTCGCGGTTTAAAAGGACCTCCCTGGATGACATCGCCGATTTGCCAGCGCTTTAAAGATTGACTGGGTTCGTGTATCCATTGCGTGGCGGCGGTTACATGCAAGTAGGCAGCCGTACAGATCCCCGCGTCACCGCTATAACACCAGAAACCGATACCCATGGCCTCACATGCTCCGATGAATCGAATCGCCCGATTAATGCCACCCAGTACGGCGAAATTGGTGACAAATGCATCCGGAACCCCCAACGCCACAGCCCGTCGAATGTCGGGTACGTGGGAGGAAAATGGAATGCTTGAGTGCTGGCGCAGCGACGCCATTTCTTCAAAGGTGGCCACGGGGTCTTCATAGTTACGGATGTTATAGGGTTCAATTTCACGCAATATCTGGCGGGCAGCAGACAGTGACCACGACATGTTCGAATCGAGCCGGATCATCACTTCTGCACCGAGTTTTTCACGCAGGCATTTAACCGTAGCAACTTCAAGGTGAGGATCACCGAGGCTCAGCTTGCCTTCAAACATGGTGGATTTATGCTCTTCCTGCATTTTGACACAATAGTCGGCAACCGCCTCAGGAGTTACTTCTCCGCCATGTCCTTCCTTTGCCACCCTGAAAGCAAAGTATTCGGTAAATGGAATTTTCTTGCGTACGGCGCCTCCGAGCAATTCGTACAGCGGTTGGTTCCATGCTTTGCCCCGTATATCCCAAAGCGCAATCTCAATGCCGCCGAATGCCTTGACAACCGAAGCGTCATCTGTATTCTGGACCACACACCACTCCGGTAAGCATCGCATCTCACAGCCGGCGATATCGATGGGATCATGGCCGATTAACCGGGGCCCCATATGGTTATTGATCACCTCGGCACAATCTCCCGACGGCGACTCCCCGAGTCCAACAATCCCTTCATCGGTTTCAACTTCAATGATCGTTTTCGTTGTACCCGGATAAGATCCGACCGACCAGTAAAAAGGAGCCTCAAGGGGAATGTTGACCGGTGTGGCACGCACTTGCGAAATTTTCATTTCAAGTCCTCCTTTCCTGGTTGCGGTCCAAATTATACCTACAACCCATATCATAATTAACGTAAATTGAGGGTTCCAGCAGGTGGTGATACCATATCAGACAACCAAATATCATCCGATCGTGAGATATTGAATATGTCAAGATATCAGGCTTTCTAAAATTATTGCAGATACAAAAGCGATATGTGAAACTTATCGGATTTGGGTGATTGATGTCAAATCATGGTTCCGAAAAATACGGCTTTGCGACAATAAAAAGGCAAATCCATAGGCTCGGATTCACCCCTCTGAGTTGTGATTAAAATCGAATATCACAGGAATTTTCAGAATTGATATTTGCCGTTTGGAGGTATATGCATAAAATCATGGCCAGAGATATATGGTTCTTTTAGTGATATCCATAATAAGGGCAGGGCCGTTATGACCCTGCGCGGGCTATTACATCTATAAAAGTTTAAATCTAATATTCAATTCAAGGTATCCCGACAGCAGCTAAACTCGTGTTGGGCTCTTAGCCTGGCTGATAAGGCTATGTTCCAGATAAAGCAAACTAGTGAAATCTATTCGGCATCACCAAATATATTATGATCCTTTGGGTTTATTGAGGTGATCCCCAAATAATTTGCTTTGACTTCTACTTTTTTGTGATTAAGGTTTTTTGAATAATTATATTGAACTTTGAGCGTTTTGGGGTAAAACCGGTCATACCGATTTCTGGAAGGAGAAAAAATGAAATTGAAGCATGTTCTAAAAAACCAAAGGATTTTAAGTGCATTTATTATTTGGGCCATTATTTTGGTACCTTTCTCAGGTACTTTCGCTGAGAGTGATAAAAAACCAGAACCGACACCGTTGACAACGAATAATCCTAACATTTCGAAAGAAGAACTGGAATACCTTGTTGAACCACTGACAAAGGATGATCTTTCTGTGGAAGCCAATGGTTGGCTGCAAGTATTAAAAAAACATGTTGGGAAAGTAAGTGACACGCAAATCCAGATTCTGACAGCTAAAGGTGATGAGAAAACAAAATTGCTTGAAACTGTAAACAAGCTCAAAGAGGAACAGACTGCCTTAACCGACCGTTTAAAAGTGGTGATAGAAGAATTAAAATCAAAACGGGGCGAAATTAAAGATTACGAATCATATATCACAGCAATAACCGGAGTTACGGTAGATGTTTCAGATGCGAGTGCAACCTGGACGGTAATTACGGGCTGGTTAAAATCAACCGAAGGCGGTATTCGTTGGGCTAAAAACCTTTCATTTTTTTTGGTTATCATATTGATTTCATGGATCTTGTCAAAGGTTGTTAGCAAAGCTGTTGAAAAAGCTGTCGCTAATATTAAAAGTGCTTCTGCGCTTTTGAAAGTATTTATTGTGAATATATGCCGAAAAGCAGTTTTCATAGTCGGTTTTGTCGTGGCCTTATCGATGCTGGAGGTCAACGTTGGACCTTTATTGGCTGCCATCGGTGCCGTGGGCTTTATCATGGGTTTTGCCCTTCAAGGCACTTTAAGTAATTTTGCTGCCGGTATCATGATACTGATTTATCGACCGTACGATGTCGGTGATTTCGTTGATGTTGGTGGCGTCTTGGGGAAGGTAGATGCCATGACGATTGTATCAACAACGCTAAGAAAACCTGACAATCAAAAAGTCGTCGTGCCGAACAATAAGATTTGGGGAGATATCATCACCAATATAACCGGCACTTCTAAGCGTCGCGTTGATTTGGTGTTTGGTATTGGCTATAGTGATGACATCGGAAAGGCCCAAAAAATATTGGAAAAAATTTTGGCAAATAATGAATCGATCCTAAAAGACCCCGAACCCGTCGTTAAAGTTCACGAATTAGCCGATTCTTCAGTTAACTTTGTGGTCCGTCCTTGGGTCAAAACCGAAAATTATTGGGATGTTTACTGGGAGATAACCCGCGCTGTCAAAGAGCGGTTTGATGCTGAAGGTGTGTCCATACCATTCCCGCAACGCGATATTCATTTGCATCAAATTGCAAGTACTTGATGCCTAAATATCGGATGAAAATTATGGCCTAATGCGGTATTCCGGGTTTGAATACTAATGCATAAATCGCAGATTATATTTTTTTTATTTAGCTCAATGACAAATACATTCTCTCTTTAATCTTTATTTTCTAATAGGTCGCGTGCCTGATGGTGAAATCTGGGAGAACTGAAAATTTGTTAGATGTGCTGACAAAATATGTAATATTGGAATTTTACAGATTTAGGGTTTTTCGACAGTCTCTGAGATAATCCAAACTTTGGTAAAATTTCATATTATGGCGATCTCAATTTTTTGAAATCCTCAAAAACACCGATACGTTGGAGTGAGCACAAGTTTCCGGATAAATATTTTACGTGTGGTATTCAAACGTGATCACAAGTCTCTGGCTTAAAGCAGCGACCACAACATCTTGATGTGCTACTGAGGCTTAGATTTGGTATAGTTGAGTTTTGGATAGCAATCTGAAGTCATGAATAGGATAATAATGCTTTTCAGTTTACATGTTCGAAGGAAATGGCAGCCCGAAATTGAATTAAAAGCCGAAAAAAAGCCCTCTTGTTCGTTTAAACGGGAGGTAAGAAAATCCAATATTAAGTTTAACACCTTCGATATTTCCTTTTGAATCCTCCATTATAGCAAGCCAGAAGTTACCAACATCTTCAGAGATGCACATAAAGCGGCTTTTTTCAACCGGCAATAATTCGAACTTACCGTCAAATAAAATGGTATTACCGTATATTTTACCGTTATCGATATGTATCTTCAGAGGAAGTTTTGCTTTAGGCCAACGATACTTGCCAGTGACATGGCGGTAGTTTTCAACATCGAACGGAGGTATTTTTCTTACGGGATCTGTTTGCAGTACAGCCGGAATGACGTAGTTATCAATAACATTATAAGCCCTGAAATCACCTGTGTCATTATCATCAACCTGACTGGTGATGACAGTTATGAGATCCAGGCTCGGGATGACGCAAATAAATTGCCCACCATGACCCGCCGCATAGAAGGCGTCTATATCTCTGTCACTAATCCTTGATGTGCCACGCCACCACTGATACCCGTACCCCGTCCCGGATATCAGGTCTCCTTTATCATGCGGGTATTTAACATGCGGGAAGATGGATTCTCTAACCCACTCTTTAGAGACAATTTGCTTATCCCGCCAAACACCTTCTTTCAAAAATAAATATCCAAGTTTCGCCATATCTCTTGGCCGGAGAGACAGAGACGAGCCGGTCAATACAGTGCCATCAGAAAGCTTTCCCCAGTAGTAATCCTTAATTTCCAAGGGCGTAAAGAGATATTCATCAGCGAATAGTTCAGCATCAGATCCAGTCGTGTTTTCTAAGATTCTGCCTAAGACCGTAGACAATCCGGTGCTGTAAAAAAAGCGTTGACCCGGCGCATCGACCATCTCTTTTTCTAATATAAACTTAATAGGATCATTACTTTCATACATGCCTTGAAAATAACTGTGCGAAAATTCATTCCATTCAAGCCCCGCTCGCATTGTCAGTAAGTGCTCCAGTGAAATTTTGCTTTTACCGCTGCTTGAGAGTAAATCCTTGTATTCTGGTAAATAGGCGATCAGTTTCTTATTTAAAACGATTTTTTCCCCGAGATCACGTGCAATGCCGAACAATATCGATGTCACACTTTTTGTAACCGATGCTACAGGGTGTTTTAAGTCACGATGATATCCACAAAAATACTCCTCCAAAATCAGTTTGCCGTTTTTTATCAACAATATGCTGTGAATATTTTTTAAATTGTTATTAAGAATCTGGCGCATTAATTCCCGAATTATTTGCGGATCTACCTTTTGCTCACCCAGGGAAGATATCTCCCAACTCCCATCTATCTTAAGTGGAATGTGGTAACTATACTTGCAGCTATTAAAGTTTTTGTTTGTCGTAAATGAAACCCAACTTGACTGCGACCGGTTATTATGCGTGAGCCAATCTGCTCCATCGGCAACCCGTACGCGCCATTGATATGCTTCGCCTGAAGTTAGTATAGCCGGTGGCAATCTGACGGATTCCATGTCTTTGACATAGTAACTTCTATAAACATGTTTGCGATTAATATCTCTGATTTCAACCTGGTAAAAAAGAGGTCTATCATTGTTCAGTTTCTGCCAGGAGAAGACAGGGGGTGTGCAGGTGACACGTTCTCCATTGGCTGGATGAAATTCTCGCGCATCCGGCAAGGGAATTTTTATAAAGGCTGACTGAGTATCTGTGGCATAACCGCTTCTATTGCCACTGGTTACCTTGAATGTATAGGTTCCGACTTCTGGAGAACCTGGTCTGGCGGTCCAGAAAGCTCTCCATTGAGGATAATAATTAAAGTCATCCTTATCGATCGATAAATCACCACCAGGGCCAGAAACTATGATTGAATCAATATCAGCAGGTAGTCTGCCAGGGAATCTGCGACCTATGACCACATCGATATATGTTTTAATACTACCGTCAGACCTGTGAACAGAATAGACTGCTCCCTCAATGGGTATTTCATCACCTGCCTTAACCTGATTTGCGTATCCTGTAATGATTAGAAAAAAAATCAGTACGCCTGAAAATAAATCTTGCAGGAGTTCTTTCCTTAATAAGTTCATTGTAATAAGTTTTTTGAATATTGAAACCTCAAACATTTTTTGAGTAAAATGTAAAATTTGAATAATATCAAAAAAAATACATGATTTGTTATTGCTAAAACTCTTGCTTACTTGCATTATTGTTGAATTCCTATAACCTCAAAAATAGTGTTGGTATTGTGAAATGTAAAAATGAAAGACTGAATCAGGGTATTGCTGCGCAATTATTGGAAGACCAGGTTAATTTATGCCTGATTAATATTAAACGCACAATATCAGGAATTTATGAAAACCACAAGATATGGACTTTCCGCGTATTTTAAATGGGTTGTGATATGTTCTGAAATTTGCTTGTCAGCCAAATATCAGGGCAATGCAGATGAGAATAACAAAGTTTGGCAATGTTACAGGTATGAAACGAACATCACAAAGCTTTTCGGAAGGTGCTGTAGGCTGAATCCGTTATAGGTATCTTGATTTAAAAATTCGTGTTTCAATTGTAGCTTATGCTTTTTGTGGATTGTCCACTGACGAAAAACAATATTTTTCGTCTTTAAATTGTTTGTATGTAATGCCTGATGAAAACATGGGGCAATATTCAAAGGGATTGCGTATTAGACTGGGGTTATGATTTTTTTTGTTGACGATCATTTTTGCTGCATTAGAATTCTTAATGAGTGACATAATGATCTGTAACTTTAAAATTACTTTCAAGGAGACTACCAATGAATATAGAACATCAATATGCAAATTACGTAGGCGATGAGGATGTAGCAAAGATTCAGGCCCTCGAAAAAGAAACGGGCACGCTTATTATGGCTTACGCCACACCATTCGTATCGGCCGATCTCACCCCCGAGCAGCTAACGGAAATTGAAGAGCTTGAAAAGAAGCTTTGCGTTCGTTTAGTTGCTTACAAAACCCATTGAGATGTTCGTACTTTAATTACAAATAGACAGCATTCAGTCGTACAGCCCAATGTTTCTCATCCAATAATTCAGCCTTGTCATAATTGTGGATAACCTAACCAGACAATAGGACACCACACATGAGAGAACCATGTTGCCTGAAATTCAAGTAATTTTATATGGCTTAGAAGATCGAAAATCGAAGCTTCTCAAAGATCTCATGACGTATACGAATGAACGTCTGCGGTTTCAACCGGAACCGCAACGGTGGTCAATACTCATGACCTTACAACATATTATACTCGGCGAACAGGGGATACGCTTAACAGAAGCGGAACTTCGTAACAACCCTGTACGCAAGCAATTGAAACCTGGGAATATGTTGGCTATTGTAATGGATGTGCTCGAAAAAGATATTCCCGTTGAAGTACCGGATATGTCTGTGGAGCCCGATGGATTAATGGAATTGGATGAACTCATCGCTCTTTGGGATCGGGAACGAAAAGCGTTATGTGATCTGCTGGAAGAGATAACCGAAGAAACTGTGAATGATATCATGTTCAGCCATCCGGCAGCCGGTCCGCTTGATCCGGTTGGCACCCTGCAGCTTGCGGTAGCACATTTCGATACCCACCGTAGACAGATCGACATAATCAGCAGCGAGATTCAGGAAATCGTGGAATAAATAGAGCTATTGACAGTGAAAGCTCGGAAGAAAAGGCTCTGCAGCACTACCAACGGAAAGTAAAGGGACACTTTTAAATCTCAAATATTCGAAATCAATTAGGTTGCGTCGAATTATTGTAGGACGTCGAGAATAGCACCCAATCGTTCCAGCTTGATGAATAGTTTTTTATATTGAGAATACCCAAGTTTTGGAAATTTTACAGATATCGTAATTTGATATTACAGATTTTTAGAGACGGTCAAATATACATAGATGTTGGAGTAACATGCAATTTTGAGGCTTGAAAATAGTTCGGACTACCTGATGATATATGCAATAAATAGCGATTGGCTCTTCATAGCCGATTTATAAAATCGGGCCAAAGTGTATGTTTCGCAATACGTAATACACACCCCAGACTTAACCTCGAGAAAAAATCAATATACCATATGTTGTATTTTGATGACCGTCCTTTGAAGATGACTTTGGAATTTACATTACTGCATTTATCCTCTCACCTGAGATATAATAATGATATCCTAATAACAAACAAATTCAACCAGTTGAAGATTTATAGCAGATATCACCAGGCCACCCTTCCGGTTGATAGTTTGGAGCAACCGGTAACGTAAACATCTGCGTCTTGTTCGCAGCATGTTTTTATTGAGCCTTTTAGCTATTTTTGGCAAGCCAAAAAGTCAAGTTAACAAGAAATGGACTTCCACTCTCCCCACATAACTCAACAAAAATCATGACTGAGCATGATAGGAGGAATCTTTTGATCTTGGTTCAACACAATTCTGACATAATCTACAAATTCTTACTCTGCCTGATCGGATCGCTTCTCTGAGCTTAAGGCAGGAGATTTAAGCAAACTTGTCATTGAAGCGACTATGCTGCCGATATCACTTAGGTTCGATGGGATGATCACGGTATTGTTCTCTTTGGCGAGATTTCCGAATTCCTTGATGTACTGTTCAGCGACACGTAGATTGACAGCGTCTGCGCCTCCCGGTGCTTTGATTGATTCGGCGATTTTGCGGATACCTTCTGCAGTTGCATTGGCAATCAGCTCGATTTCCTTGGCGCGGCCCTCGGCCTCGTTTATTCTTTTCATTTTTTCGCCTTCGGATTTCTTTATCGCTTCCTGTTTGTCGCCCTCGGCAACGTTGGTAATGGCCTGACGCTGACCCTCGGATTCAGCTATGGCCGCCCTTTTCTCCCGTTCGGCTCTCATTTGTTTTTCTAAAGCGTCTTTTACGCTATCCGGGGGTTCTATATTTTTAATTTCGTACCGCGTAATCTTTACCCCCCAGGGATCAGATGCCTTATCAACCGCTTCGATGATGGAGCCGTTTATATTCTCGCGCTCTTCAAATGTGCGGTCCAGCTCGAGTTTCCCGACTTCTGAACGCATGGTCGTCTGGGCCAGCTGCGTTGAAGCAAACATAAAGTTCTCGATACCGTAACTCGCTTTTGAGGGGTCCATTACCTGCATGTATAAAACCCCATCAATCTCCACGGCAATATTGTCGCGCGTGATGCAACTCTGTGAGGGAACGTCCACCGCCACCTCTTTTAGAGAATGCTTATAGGCAACCCGCTCTATAAAAGGAAACAGGATGTGAAATCCGGCCTCCAGCGTCTTGGCGTATTTCCCCAGTCGCTCGACGATAAAAGCCGACTTCTGGGGCACGATTCTAGCGGTCTTAATAACTGTAATGACAACAAGTATGACAATACCGATTGTTACAATGGTACCGATGTTATCCATTTTAGCCCTCCTCTTTTTTGCGAACTTTCAAAATGAT
>CAMYLV010000025.1:0-34677 GCA_947259495.1 uncultured Desulfobacterales bacterium
CAACCAGGGCGTTGAGACTGTAGCCGGTGGTGTTTTTAATTTTAAATTTCTGCCGAATGCGTTCTGCCAGCGGAGTGTTGGCGCACACCGCTTCGGCCAACTGTTGAATGCTGTCCATCAGCGCTGGGTGTGTTTGTTTAAAATGCGTGCGGCTTTTCTCGTCAGCGGTATCGAGCAGGGTTCCATCATGCAACAGAATCCGCATGCTGTGAATGGTCTGGTAGCTGTTCTGGGTCACGCCGCAGCACATCCCGCTGGCATTGTTGGCGGCAATGCCCCCGATCATTGCGGAATTGATGGATGCCGGGTCAGGACCGATTTTGCGGCCGAAAGGCGCCAGATAGCGATTGGCCTGTCCACCGATGACACCGGGCTGCAGACGGATGCGATTGCCGTTGTCCAGGATTTCGCAAGCGTTCCAGTTGCCGCCGCAGAGGACTAAAACAGAATCGGTGATGGCCTGGCCCGAGAGACTGGTGCCGGCAGCCCGAAAGGTCAGGGGGATATTGCGTTGATCGGCCGTCTGTAGAATCCGGGAAACCTCTGTTTCGGAATCGGCTTTGATAACGATTTTGGGTATCAGCCGATAAAAACTGGCATCTGTGCCGTAGGTCAGCGTGCGCAGCGGATCGGTGAACAGCCTTTGGTCGGGAATAAATGCGCTCAGATCGTCGTAGAATTGGCGGTAATTTTCAGTTAACATGGGTTTTTTATTCATCCTTGAGGATCAGAACGATCAGTTCCTTGGGCCCGTGTACGCCAAAAGCCAGTGTTAATTCGATGTCCGCTGTTTTGGAAGGGCCGGATATCAACACCACATTTGTCGGCATTTTTTGGGCCCAATCTTCAGCCTGAATGGCCTCGGAAAATGTGGTGTAGATTTTAGCTGCCTGTAAAATGGCGATGTGAATGGGCGGCACCAGCGACATCAGGCGCGGCTCTTTTTCATCGGGCCACAGAATCACCGCACCGGTTTCGGCAATACCGCCGACAGTCGACGTGACGGCCGCATCGATGTCAAAGAGTTGTTCCTTAAAATTTTCGATATTGTCTTTATAGCTGACCAATTCGGGCAATCTTTCGGGCTCTTCCGCCCATGCCTTTTGTACTTCGCTCCCGACGGGTGTGCCCGGAGCGTAGAGCAACGTCTTGAGGTCCCGCTTTTTTAAAATTTTTTTCAAAAGCTTTGTCCAATCCCGGGCCGCTACGACATGCACCTCGGTTCGCACCGCTTCCATATGTGCTTTGAGCGTTTCAATTTTTTGAGGCGGAGTGAGTAATTCCACCGGCAGGTCAGCCATCTCAGGGGTGTCCACCGGTTGCTGTTGGGTGGCCGCATGCAGTCGCTTTAGAATTTGAGCACGCGAAGCGTCATTCATCCTGAATTCCTTCCTCATCAACCAGTTGATGCAGGCTTTTGGGTGCAAATTTGGGTGCGGTCCGATAGCGCGTCCACTGCTTTAACGGACCGATTTTGGGAATTTTGGCGCCCAAGCGGCTCATTATTTTGTTTCCGATGGCATTGATGTGCGGGTGGGTGTTCATCATTTCCCAGCCTTTCCAGCCGATGGTTTCAATTACATTTTTTTTGTAGCCGCCATCTTTAACCGTCGCAATAGAACCGCTTGCATAACTTTCATTGCGCAGTCGGCGCAGCAATTGCGGGATGGGTATCTTAACCGGGCAGACTTCGGCGCAGGCCTCACACAGGCTGGATGCCGTTGCCAGTTCGCCGGCTTTCTTTAAGCCTTCAATCTGAGGGTTTAAAATTTTGCCGATCGGCCCGGGATAAACAAATCCGTAGGCGTGTCCACCGATGCGGGTGTACACCGGACAATGATTCAAGCAGGTGCCGCAGCGAATACATTGCAGCGTTTGGCGCAGTTGCGGGTCGGCCAATATTTCAGAGCGGCCATTGTCCAGGATGATGAGGTGGACTTCTTTGGGCCCGTCTTTTTCACCCGGCTTGCGCGCCGAAGTAATCATATTCACATAGGTGGTGATCAGCTGTCCGGTGGCCGAACCGGTCAGCAGTCGCAGCATGGGGGGGATATCGGCTAATTTTTCAACAACTTTCTCCAATCCCATCACCGCGATATGAACCGGTGGCACCGTAGTACTCATACGGCCATTGCCCTCGTTTTCAACCAGGCAGAGGGTGCCGGTTTCCGCCACGGCGAAATTAACGCCGCTCAGGCCGACCTGAGCATTAAAAAATTTTTGCCGCAGGATGCGGCGGGCAATGGCATTGAGTTCCTCGACTTTCTCGGTATAGGGCGTATCGGCCAGTTTTTGGTGAAAAATCTCGGCAATCTGTTGTTTATTTTTGTGGATGGCCGGCACGATGATGTGAGAAGGCTTCTCATCGTTTAATTGGATGATGAATTCGCCCAGATCCGTTTCGACCACTTCAATCTTATTTTGTTGTAAAAATTCATTCAGCCCCATTTCTTCGGAAACCATTGACTTGCCTTTTACCAGGCGGGTGGCTTGATGCGCGTTCATGATGCGCAAAACCTGTTGATTGGCTTCAATAGTGGTTTCAGCCCAATGAACCTGAATACCATTCCGGGTGCATTTTTCTTCAAGCTCTTCGAGCAACTGCGGTAGTTGGCTCAGGACGCGGCGTTTGATGGCATTTCCGACCTGCCGCAGTTGTTCGGTTTTGCTTTCATCTGAAAAAATCTGCTTGCGCTTGAGAATAAAGTTGCCCATGGCAAACTTGAAATTTTTGCGCAGCTGCTTATCGTTCAACGCCCGGGAAACGTTTTGCTGAAAATTGGGTCCGGTATCATTTGACATGGGTTCTCTCCCAGATAAATTCGGCCAGGTGTTGACTGCGCACGGGTACCTTTTGATAATCCATCGCCCCGCTGATATTCATCAGGCACCCACAATCTCCGGCCAGCAAACGTTCGGCACCGGTCTGCCGGGCGTCGGCAACTTTATCGCTCACCATGGCACCGGAGATATTCGGCTGCTTAATGGCAAAGGTCCCCCCGAATCCGCAACACTCATGTTCGTTTTGCAGCTCAACCAACTCGACATTTTGCAGCTGACGGATGAGCGATTTTGAATATTCGATGATGTGCATTTCCCTTAAGGCATGGCACGACGAATGCCAGGTGACTTTGATGGGTTGCCCGCGGTCCGCCAATTTTATTTTTAGCGTGCGCACCAAAAATTCGGAAAGCTCGACAATTCGATTTGAGAATTGTTGAATCAATTCCAGATTCGCATCGCCTTCAAATAACAGCGGATAATGATGTTTCATCATTGCGGCGCAGGATCCGGAAGGCACCACGATGGGATAGTTTGCGGTAAACAATCGGACTTGTGTCAGGGCGACCTTTCGGGCTTCTTTTGGAAAACCGGAATTATAGGCGGGCTGTCCGCAACAGCTCTGTTCGCGCGGGAAGATGGCCTGGACGCCTTCGCGCTGGATCAGTTTGAGTCCCGCCAGTCCGGCCTCAGGATAAATCGTGTCCATCAGGCAGGTACCGAAGTAATACACTTTTTCGGGTTTTTGGGGGTCGTGTGACATCATCGCTTACCAGTTGACATTGTTGTTTTAACGATTAGAAATTATAACAGCCATAATCTATTAACGATTTACCGTTGCGGCAAATATAAATTTACCGGATTTGCTTAAAGACACCATAAATCCGGATTGGATTTGCGGTCAACCCCAAAATGTTTCTTTATACCAGTGTGGGCGCATTATCACCTGAATTTTACTCGAAAATTGGTGAGAATCAGATTTTATCATCGCCTAAAAAGTGGTATGGGAGTTGCAGACTGTTTAAGTGATTGGGTGAGCGCTCGTTTAATAAAAAGGAGGATAAAAATGGTTCCCGACATTAAGAAGATCTTATTTACCACCAATCTTTCCCCGAACGCCCGTAAGGCTTTTGATTATGCGGTCAGCCTTGCGGACCGCTACGGAGCGGTTATTACGGTTCTTCACGTTATGGAAGAGGTGTCGCATTCTTCGGATGTGCATATAAAGTCTTTTTTGGGTGAAGAAAAGTGGCAGTTTCTACAGGAAGCCCACGAGCAAGAAGCCAAACAGATTCTGATCGGCAAACGCAGGGAAGGCGCGATGATAAAAGAGGCGCTGGAAGAGTTTTGTGCGTCCGCTCAAAAAGATCATGATGAGTGCGAGTTTATGACCGATGAAACCATTGTGACCCGGGGCAATATTGTGGACGAAATATTAGCTGTCAGTCGCGATAAAGGATGCGATATAATCGTGATGGGGTATCATGATCGCGGTAAATGGGGAGAGGCCGTCTTGGGCAGTACGACGCGCCGTGTATTGCGGCGGAGCAACATACCGGTCATGCTGGTGCGCTTGCCCGAAGCTTAATACCAGAATCTTGCATGAAAATTAATGAGAATATGAAAGTCTCCGACTTGTCCGCCTCTGGAGGACTCGTGCAAAGTTCTGGCAGTAATAAGCTAATTACATACAGGATTGTATCAAAATTGGTACAATTGGATACTTTATGGATTCCGGATGCTTCCTATCCTCTCCTTTAAACCTTCGTTTCAAACTGGATACATGTCTTCTTTTTGATACGCATTTATCATGACGTCTCGCGCTTTTCCACAACAACTCTTATCATAGGAAATTTTATCTATATGAAAATATTATGAATATAACTGTACTTGGCAGGCAGGGCCCTTTGCGGGAGTTGCTGATCGACCGGAAATATCTGGCATAAAATTCGCTAAGAAAAAGAGACAGAGCGGACGCCAGATTTCCAGAAAACCCCATCAACTTAAAAGCGAGGCTGCCATGAATATTGGATTACTTTTTTCGCGACATGCCAAATATCGCCCCAACCATCTTGCCGTTGTTTTTGAGGATCAGCGGCTGACCTGGCTTGAATTTAACAAACAAATTAATCGCCTGGCCAATGCCTTTACCCATCTGGGTATTCAAAAGGGTGATAAGGTAGCCACAATTTTGCCCAATTGCTTAGAATTGTTGGAAGTCTACTGGGCGGCAGCTAAAATTGGTGCGGTCGTAGTGCCATCCAGTACGCTCCTGCTTGAACCAGCCATGAAAACCTTACTGAATGATTCGGATACCGTCCTGCTGGTGACCAACTCTGAGTTCGTCGATAAAATCGATTCGATTAAGCCTGAGCTGCAGGCCATACCGGCTGATCGCTATGTCCTTACAGATTATTCCGGCCAGAAAGGCTATCGCGATTATACCGATTTAAAAACAGCCGCCAGTGATCAAAATCCGGAGGGTATGGTCATCACTGATGATGACCCCTTTAATATCATGTACAGCAGCGGGACCACCGGGTTGCCCAAAGGCATTGTTCACACCCATCGGATAAGAGCTGCTTATGGGACCTCATTTGCGGCCGCCTATCGCATGACTCCCGAAAGCGTTACCATGCATGCCGGTGCGATCGTCTTCAATGGTGCATTTGTTGATCTGATGCCCACGATGTTTGTCGGGGCAACGTATATCCTGTTGAGCCAGTTTGACCCCGATAGCTATATTGAAACCATTGAACGCGAAAAAGTCACCCATGTCATGTTGGTGCCCGCCCAGATCATTGCCATACTGAATGCCCCCAATTTTTCATCAAAAGCACTGCAATCCCTTGAGATGATCCTTTCCCTCGGCGCGCCTTTACTTAAAGAGCACAAAGATGAACTCAACAAACGATTACCCGGTAGATTCTATGAACTATATGGCCTGACCGAGGGGTTTGTTACCGTTCTTGACAAAGAAGATTATGCCGCCAAACCGGACTCGGTCGGCGTACCCCCTCCTTTTTTTGAAATGAAAATTTTGGATGAAAACGGAAACGAAGTACCGACCGGTGAAGTCGGCGAAATCTGCGGAAAAGGACCGATTCTCATGCCGGGTTATTACAAACGTCCGGATCTAACAGCCGCAGCCCTCAAAGATGGGTGGCTGCATTCAGGAGACCTGGGATATGTCGATGAAGACGGCTTCCTGTATCTGGTGGACCGCATGAAGGATATGATCATCTCCGGTGGCGTAAATGTGTATCCGCGGGATATTGAAGAAATCGTGGCACAACATCCGGAAGTCAAAGAGGTGGCCGTTTTGGGCATCCCTCATGAAAAATGGGGTGAAACACCACTGGCCGCCGTTATTTTACACAAACCGGGCAGTATTGCAGCCGAAGCGCTGCGGGATTGGATCAATGCGCGGGTTGCCGCCAAATTCCAACGGGTGCATGATGTTGTGGTCATGGAAGATTTCCCCCGCAATGTGGCCGGCAAAACGCTCAAACGCGTCATGCGGGATGATTATAGCAAAGGAAAATAGCGTTTTCCTTAATGTTACGTCTAAGAAAAGAGGCAGGGATATGAAGATAAAGTATATTGCAGGGCTGGTTCTATTTGCGATATAGGAAGATAAATCAATGCCAGAACCGCTAATGAAAATGGTCAAAGGTGATGGAGTGGGGATCAATTTGGCTGTGTGGGAAGGAGACGGCAAACCCATTCTGTGTATTCACGGCATTACCGCCAACTGTCGCTGCTGGGATATATTCGCCGCAGCACTGGCGCCGCAAAATCATGTGATGGCGATGGATTTGCGCGGCAGGGGCCGCTCCGACAGGCCCGCTAAGGGCTATTCTCTCGATCATCACATCCGGGATATGAATTGCCTGATGGATGATCTAAACATTGATCAGGCGATCATTATGGGACATTCACTGGGTGCATTTATAGGGCTGATATTTGCAGCCGAATACCCGCAGCGCACTGAGCGGTTGATTTTGGTCGACGGTGGTGGTGATCTTTCCAAAGAACAGATGGACAAGGTTTTTATTGGAATTAAACCGGCCCTGGATCGTCTGGAGATGGTTTTCCCATCCGAGGAGGCCTATTTGCAAAAGATGCGCGCGGCGCCCTATATCCAGCCCTGGTCGCCGGTAATCGAGGCCTATTATCGCTATGAAATCGAACCCACAGAAGGCGGGGTCCATACGAATATTCAACCGGCGCATATTCAGGAGGAGTCAGACAACATCCGCAAAGTAGCCTGCGCCACCTTCTATCCTAAAGTGAATTGTAAGGTCTTAATCCTGCGGGCGCCCAGAGGACTTTTAAGTCAGGAAGATATTTTGCTGCCCGAAGACGTGATCGATAAAATGATGGCTGAAATTCCAGATGTCAGACGCTTTGAGGTGGAAGGCCTAAACCATTACGGCATCGTATTCCAGCCCCATGAGGCCAGAGATCGGGCTGTCCGGGAGTTTTTAAAAGAGAATTAACGCCGCTCCCGCAGAAGTGCTTTTTCTGGTTGGTATTAATTGGTAAGCCTAATTTGTAGAATACGGGAGAAATCAATGAAAAAGAAAAGAAAACTCGGCCGCGGTGTGGCCATCGTCGGTGCCGGTATGTCCAAATTCGGTATGTTCAAGGATCAAGATTCCAAGGACCTGTTTGCCGATGCCTTCAGAGAAATGATCGTTTCGGTGGACAAGGGTGTTGATCCCAAGGAGATCGACGCCCTTTATTTAGGGAATTTTAGCAGTGACTACTTTATGCGTCAGTCTCACTGGGGACCGATCATCTCGGATCTGGTGGGTATTGCGCCCAAGCCGGCTACCCGAACGGAAGGCGCCTGTGCATCCAGCGCGCTTGCATTCAGAGAGGGTGTTTTTGCCATCGCCTCCGGTTTTTACGATGTGGTTCTCGTCGGTGGCGTGGAAGAGATGTCCAAACGCACCACCGAGGAAGTCGCCGAAGGACTGGCGCTTGCTACGGTTCCCTATGAAGGGCGGGCGGGTTTTACCTTCCCCGGTGTCTTTGGTGCTGTGGCCACGGCCTACTTTGCAAAATACGGCGCGAATCGTGAGCATCTCATGAATATCACGATCAAGAGTCACAATAATGCACCGCTTAATCCCAAAGCACAGTTTCCCATCACCATCCAGGACCTGATGAACAAAAAAAAGGAAAGCTTAAAAAAGAGGGAGGGCACCGCACCGGAGTGGCAAACCGAAAAGGATTTTCTCAACGATCCCCGTGCAAATCCGGTGGTGGCCTGGCCCATGCACCTTTTTGACTGTTGTCCGATCAGTGATGGGGCCAGCTGCATGTTGCTGGTTGCCGAGGAGATCGCCAAAAACTTTACAGACGATCCGATCACCGTGGCCGGATTGGGGCAGGGCAGCGGAAGAGGTTTTCATGCCAGTGATGATCTGACCTATTTTGAAGCCACACGCTATGCGGCGCAGGAGGCATACGGGATGTCGGGTCTCACGCCGAAAGACATACAGTTCTCCGAAGTACACGATTGTTTTTCAATTGCAGAGCTTGTGCACATCGAGGATCTGGGTTTTTTCAAACCCGGCCATGGATACAAGGCCGTTGCAGAAGGGGCAACGCGATTGGACGGCCTAAAACCCATCAATACATCCGGGGGACTCAAGTGTAAGGGCCATCCCGTGGGGGCCACCGGGATCTCCCAGCTTTATGAGGTCTGGACTCAACTCAGGGGTCAGGCCGGCCCGCGGCAGGTGCCAGCCGGTGATTTGCGTTTCGGCGGGGCCCATAATTTGGGCGGCACCGGCGGAACCTGCACCTTTACGATTCTGGAGAGAAAATAAAGGAGATAATCAATGGAAGAAAGACCATTCAGTGATATTACCTATGAACAGTATCTGAAAGAAGAAAGACTGATGGGGTCCAGGTGCAAAGAATGCGATGCCCGCTTTGTGCCTCCCCGTTCCATTTGCGTCAAGTGCTTTAGCTCGGATATGGAGTGGCTGGAGCTGAAAGGCAAGGGGCGTCTGGCTGCCTTTACCTGTATCACCATTGCACCGCCCTTCATGATTGCGCAGGGATACAATCGGAAAAATCCCTATATCTCCGGTGTTGTGGAACTGGAGGAGGGGGGGCGGGTTGATGCGCGTATCGAAGGGTTGGACCCCAACAAACCGGAAGAAATCAAAGTGGGGATGCCGCTTAAAGTAAAATATTTGCACACGGAAGTGGGCGCAAAAAAAGAGACCTATCTGGCGTTTGAGCCGTTATAAATATATCCGTTTCAAAGATGTCTTTAAATTGATAATTCCCTGTAGCTCGCTACAGGGTCACCCACCGATTCCCTCTCCTTGGGGAGAGGGTTAGGGTGAGGGGAAAAGATTAAATCAAATTAGGGAGGTTCATTTAAATTTTGAAAATCACAACAAAAATGATTAAGATTACCTTATGTCATCCCTTTTTTTTATTTTTTTTACAATCAACTATAATTTAGGGGATAAACAGCATGGAAGATGTTCACAAAATTTTTAGCGAGTTTAAAAAAGAATTTCCCGGTATTCACGAAAAACATGCGGCTCTGGGGGAAGAAGTTCATCAGAAGGGCGGGCCTCTGCCTGAAAAAATCCGCTGGCTGATCAAAATCGCGATTTCCGCTGCCGGCAACCACAAGCGCGCCCTTGAAACCCACATTCGCAGAGCCACAGCGGCCGGTGTTGCCGAAGATGAAATCAAGCATGCCTTATTGTTGCTGATACCAACGGCCGGCTTTCCGGCTTTCATGAAATCTTATGCGGTATTGAAAAGTATTAAATAAACTGGCATTTCTGTTACTTTGTCTGTTGTCGGTGGATAGTCGTCAGTTGCGTATCGAATTTTTACAACGGACGACGGACAACACACTACGGACGGTTTCTTCAAGGGATCAGAAAAGTTAAATCAACTCTGAGCCCTGTTTATGGTTTAGAGGTATACCCATGGAACCAACTTCAAAGCTGGATTTCCGAGATCTTATTTCCCAGGCTTTCTCTTTCATCCGGACTGATATCTGGCGAATTCGCCTCGCCGATCTTCCTTTCGGTAAGTCCTTTCTGATCCGACAGTTGCGCATCATTATTCTGGCCATTCGGGGCTACGATGAGGACAAATGTTTTGTGCGCGCCTCTTCACTGACCTTTTATACGCTGTTGTCCATCGTGCCGGTGGCGGCCATGTTCTTCGGTGTCGCCAAGGGGTTCGGGTTCGAAAAAGTACTTGAAAGAAGATTGTACGAAAATTTTCGCGGTCAGGAAGAAATCCTTGAAAAGGTCATTAATTTTTCGAACTCACTTCTGCAGGAAACGCAGGGCGGGGTCATCGCGGGTATCGGTATGGCAGTTCTTTTCTGGTCGGTTTTAAAGGTGCTCAATCATATCGAAAGGTCTTTTAATGACATCTGGGAAATCAAGACCGGCCGCAGCTGGGGCCGGAAATTCAGCGATTATTTGGCGATTATGCTCATCAGCCCTATTTTTATTATTATGTCCGGCAGTGCGACGGTGTTTATCACCACCCAGGTCGAACAGATTACGCAGCGGGTCGCTTTGCTGGGAATGTTCAGCCCGCTAATTTCTTTCATGCTGAAGTTTTTACCGTACATCCTCATCTGGATGCTCTTCACCTTTCTGTATATCATTATGCCCAACACCAGGGTGAATTTTAAAGCGGGTCTGGTCGGCGGAATTGTTGCCGGAACGCTTTACCAGATTGCCCAGGGGACCTATATCAGTTTCCAAATCGGGGCCGCCAGATACAATGCAATTTATGGGAGTTTTGCCGCCCTGCCGCTGTTTTTGATGTGGATTCAGATCAGCTGGTGGATCGTGCTTTTCGGTGCCGAGCTGTCTTTTGCCAATCAAAACGTGGATACCTATGAATATGAGCCGGATTGTCTGAATATCAGTCCTGGATTTAAAAAGCTGCTCACCCTGCAAGTCGCCCACTCGCTGGTCAAAAATTTTTCAAACGGTGAAAAACCGTTAACCTATTCCCAGATATCGAATCATCTGAACATGCCGGTTCGACTGGTGCATTCTATTATTTTCGATTTAGTCGAAAGCGGCCTGGTGGCAGAAACCCTCACAAAAGCCGATAAGGAATTTGCCTATCAACCCGCCCGCGACATCAACAAGATGACCATTCAATACGTTCTGGAGGCGCTCGATCAAAAGGGGACCGACGACATACCGGTTGCCAGGACCGAGGATTATCAGGCACTGTCCGATGCGCTGCAGGACTTCGGCGAAGCCATGGAGAAATCGCCGGTTAATAAGCTCCTCAAAGACATCTAGAGGTACTCTTTTTTCATATCAAAAATGTAATTCTCTACCTAAAATTATCCTCAAAATCCTGAAAATATATCTATAGATCTTTTCAAGCCGATAACTATCTGAAGTCAGGCATAGGCGCTGTTTTCGGCCTATTTTTATTGACACAGAGCGACTCACAAGGGTATTGATGTAGTGCTAATTTAGTTAAATCGTGCATTTAACATTTACTAGCGGTCTCTAACTGCTCTCATCGTTTTTGTTCATATTCGATTAAGCCCTATTTTCGAAAGGACACATGAGCGATACCACTCACCTTCTTGAAGTCCAAGATCTCAAAACCCATTTTTCTACATTTGAGGGCGTTGCCAAGGCGGTGGACGACGTCACATTTCATGTCGACAAAGGCGAGGTGCTTGGCATTGTGGGAGAATCCGGCTGCGGTAAAAGCGTAACGGCGCAGTCCATCATGCGTTTGATACCCGAGCCGCCGGGCAAAATCGTCCAGGGTCAAATACTATTTGACCGCACCGATATTGTTTCGCTTACCATGGAACAGATGCGAGCGATTCGCGGCAAGCGCATTGCCATGATTTTCCAGGAACCGATGACCTCCCTGAACCCAGTTTTCACCATTGGTAATCAGATATCGGAAATGTTTATTCTGCATGAAAAGCTGTCCAAAAGCGACAGCTGGGACGGCTCGATTGAGATGCTTAAGAAGGTTCAGATTCCCGCTGCGGAAAAAAGAGTGCATGAGTATCCACATCAGCTTTCCGGGGGGATGCGCCAGCGCGCTATGATCGCCATGGCGCTGGCCTGCAACCCGGAAATACTGATCGCCGATGAGCCCACCACCGCCCTGGATGTGACCATTCAGGCCCAGATCCTTGATCTGATGCTGCAGCTCAGGGAGGATTACGATACCGCCGTCATGATGATTACCCACGATCTGGGCGTGATCGCCGAGATCGCTCAACGCGTCATTGTGATGTATGCCGGCAAGGTGGTGGAAGAAGCAAAAGCCATTGCTATCTTTGAAGATCCCAAACACCCCTATACCCGGGGATTGCTGCAATCGATTCCAAAGCTGGGAGAGCGGTCACAGCATGGCCGTCAGCGACTCAAGGAAATATCGGGCATCGTACCGAGTCTATATGAATTGTCACCGGGCTGCCATTTTTCGCCGCGTTGTCCGCATGCCATGGAGATGTGTAACCAAAAGCCACCTCAGATGACAGATCTGGGCGATGGCCATCGGGTGAGATGTTTTCTGTACTAGAACCTATCGCAAAAATGCTAAAAGGAATTCGGGTTGGAGACACTGCTGTCAGTTGAAAATTTAGAGGTTCATTTTCCCATAAAGAAGGGATTGCTGTCGCGAACCGCAGGCTATGTGTACGCTGTCGACGGCGTCTCCATCACCCTTGAAAAAGGGGAAACGCTCGGAATTGTCGGAGAGAGCGGTTGCGGTAAGACCACCACCGGTCTGGCAGTTTTACGATTGATCGAACCTACTGCCGGTACCGTCCGTTTTGGGGGTACGGACATCACCACCCTGAACAAATCTGAATTAAGAACCCTTAAAAAAGAAATTCAGATGATCTTTCAGGATCCTTATTCTTCGCTGAATCCCCGCATGACTGTAAATCATATTCTCAGGGATCCCATGGAAATCCATGGCATGTATCCGGGAACTGAACGAAAGGACCGGATTGCCTACTTATTGGAGAAAGTCGGTCTGCGACCCGAACAGGGCCGGCGCTACCCGCACGAATTCAGCGGCGGCCAGCGGCAACGTATTGGAATTGCCCGGGCGCTGGCCCTCAACCCCCAGGTGATCATCGGCGATGAACCGGTTTCCGCTCTGGATGTTTCCATTCAGGCCCAGATTATAAACCTGCTGATTGATCTTCAGCAAGAATTTCATCTTTCCTATATTATCATTGCCCACGACCTGGCGGTGGTCGAACATATATGCGACCGTATTGCGGTGATGTATCTGGGCAAGGTTGTAGAAACATCCGCCTATCATAACGTATATACCGATCCGAAGCACCCGTACACCCGGGCGCTGCTGTCGGCGATTCCGGTAGCGGATCCCAGGGTAAAAAAAGAACGCATGATTCTCAAAGGCGATGTGCCCAGCCCGATCAATCCACCATCTGGCTGCGCATTTCATCCCCGCTGTCCGCATCGCATGGACGTCTGCGATAAGGAGGCACCGAAGCTAAAGGACATCGGCGACAATCACGAGGTTGCCTGTTATCTATATTAAATCTAATTGAGCGTTTCAAATTTTATAAAACGGGGAAACCGTTGTATTTTATTGAATTCTAGTATTTTATAATCGATCATTGGCGTAATAGAGCATTGGAGTGTTGGAGTAATGTAAATTCAAAACTGAACGAAAGGAGAAACATCAATGAAAAAGACATTTTATTTACTAATCGCCATCGCTGTTGCGGTGATGGTATTCGGGTCGAGCGGATCGGTGCTGGCGGCCTCTTCTCTGGTGGTTGCTCAGGACGTCGCCCCCCGGATGATGAATCCGCATGGGGATGATTCCGATGCCGGTCTGCAATACATGGCCAATTTTTTTGACGGCCTGCTGCAGCGCAAAGGCCCGGATGGGACCCTGGCACCGGCCCTGGCCGAACGCTGGGAGCGGCTGGATCAGCTAACCTGGAAGTTTTATCTGCGCAAAGGCGTTAAATTCCACAACGGCAACCCCTTTACGGCTGCCGATGTCAAGTTTTCGTTTGAGCGCCTGAGCAATCCGGATGTTTCCGAGTTTATCAACACCGGCAAATCGATTGCGGGTGTGGAAACGCTGGATGATTTCACGGTGGTCATTAAAACCAAGGAGCCGATTCCCTGGTTTGCCAACAACATGCACCAGGTCTTTATCATGGACAAAGAGTCCACCGAATCCCGTGATCCGGGGGATGTCATGGTTAAACCCATCGGCACCGGGGCCTATAAGCTGGTGGAATGGGTTAAAGGCTCCTATGTGCGCATGGAAGCCAACGCCGATTACTGGGAAGGCGCAGCGCCGTTAAAAACGGTTGAAATTCGTCCGGTTACCGAAGCTTCCACCCGTTTTGCGGCATTGGCGTCAGGCCAGGTCGACATCGTCACCGGTGTGCCGGTGGAACTGTTCGATAAGATTGTCACAAATCCCAAGCTGGATGTGGTCAGCCGGCCCGCCCGTCGATCCATCTTTCTTGCATTGAACAATAAGCCCGGCAGCCCGACAGCCGATATGCGGGTTCGCAAAGCCATGTATATGGCCATCAACGAAGATGAGATTATCGAAAAAGTCATGCGCGGCCACGCTGCGCCTGCGGCCCAGATCCCGGATCCACCCACCATCGGCTATAACGGCAACATCCAGCGGCTCAAATACGATCCGGCGGAAGCCAAAAAACTGCTCAAAGCAGCCGGTTATGAAAATGGATTTGAGATTACGCTGTCCGGTCCTAATGACCGTTATGTCCAGGATGCCAAAATTGCCGAGGCCGTTGCCAAATATCTGGCTAAGGTCGGCATCAAAACGAAGCTGGATGTCAAACCCAAGTCTATCTTTTTTCCGGAAGTGACCGAAGGCAAGCTGGACTTTTATTTGATCGGCTGGTTCGACGGCACCTTTGACATGGGACGCACCTATTTCAAGCTGGCCCATACCCGTGACCAAGAATCCGGGCATGGTGTTTTCAATGGAGCGGCCTTCAGCGATCCTGATATTGATAAACTTTTGCAATCCACAGCCGATATTGTCAATCCGCAAGAACGCGGCAAGGTTCTGCAACAGCTCAACAAGATGGCCATGGTTGATAAGATCGCTTGGATCCCGTTGCACTATCAGGAAGATCTGTATGCCATCCAAAAAGGCAAAGGTATAAATTTCAAACCCCGTCCGGACCGCTGGATGGTGTATAAGGAAATCTCAAAATAATTTAGCCGCAACCTGAAATCGGGGCTGGAAAATTCCGGCCCCGACAAAACTTTGTTTTAACTGCCATGGCCGCTTATATTGCACGCAGACTGATCCAGGGAATTGTGGTCCTGCTGGTGGCGTCTCTCTTATGTTTTATCGTTTTTCGCTTTATGGGGGACCCGGTTATTACGTTGGCCGGGCGTTATGCCACCTTTGATCAAATGGAAGAAGTGCGACGCAGCCTGGGTCTGGATAAGCCCGTGTATGTGCAGTATTTCCGGTTTCTGGGCAATGTGGCTCAGGGCAATTTCGGCATATCTTATGTGACCCGGGTGCCGGCCTTGGGGCTCATCCTGGAACGCTTTCCGGCCACCTTCGAATTGGCATCAACCGCCGTCATTTTATCTTTCGTGTTTGGTGTGGCCCTGGGTGTTCTGGTTGCACTCAAGCCCTATGCGGTGCGCAACCGGCTGATTATGGCCGGATCTCTGGGGGGTATTTCAATCCCGACGTTTCTGATGGGTATATTGTTGATCATGGTTTTTGCGGTTTATCTGGGGATACTACCACCCTTCGGGCGCGGTGAGACCACCCAGGTGGGTTTCTGGCGTACCGGTTTTTTAAATATCAACGGCATCAGACACCTGATTCTGCCGGCCATGACACTGGCCATGTATCAACTGGCGGTGCTTTTGCGGCTGACCCGGGCCGGTATGCGCGAGGTGTTGACCGAAGAATACATCAAAACCGCCTGGGCCAAAGGCCTGCCGCCCCGCAAGGTGATTTTCAAACATGCCCTGCGCAATGCCCTGATTCCGGTGATAACCATCACCGGCCTGCAATTTGGCGAACTGATCGCATTTTCCATTATCACCGAAACGATTTTTCAATGGCCCGGGATGGGCAACTTATTGCTGACCTCCATCCGTGAAAACGACCAACCGGTGATTGTCACCTATATCATGCTGGCAGCAGTGGTCATCATTACCATGAACATCATTGTTGATATTCTTTACGCAGTGATCAACCCGAAGATTCGCTATGAGTAAGCGACGCATTAAATCCAGAATGCTCCACAGCTTTTTGCACGATCCGTCTGCCATTGTTGGATTTGTCATTCTGGTGTTGTTCATTGCGGCCGCATTGCTGGCGCCCTTGATTACGCCGCAGAATCCCTACGATCTGGAAACCCTGACCCTGGAACATTTTCTGACCCCGCCGATCTGGATGGAAGCGGGACAGGCACCTTATTTGCTGGGGACCGATGATCAGGGGCGCGGGATTTTCAGCACCATCATTTACGGCTGCCGAACATCTTTGTTCGTTGGCTTCAGTGTCGTACTGATAGCCGGGACATTCGGTGTGATCATGGGGCTTCTGGCCGGATATTACGGCGGCTGGATCGACGCGGTCACCATGCGCCTGGCGGATACGTTATTTTCTTTTTCAACCACACTGCTGGCCTTTTTATTTCTCGGCATTTCCGGCGGCGGCAGCATATTAATTGTCATTCTTGCCATCTGCATTGCCGGCTGGGTGCGCTATGCCCGTACCATGCGCGGCAGCGTGCTGGAGGTCAAAGAGAACGCTTATATTATGGCCGCCAAATCCACCGGCGCCGGTGATTTTAGACTTTTGGTGCACCACCTGCTGCCCAATGCCATTCCGCCGATTTTTGTGGTTCTGGCCATCGACCTGGCGGTGGTGATTATGCTCGAAGCCACCCTCAGTTTTTTGGGTGTGGGGGTTCCGCTGACCGAGCCCTCCCTGGGTATGATGATCTCCATCGGTAAAAACTATATCTATGCCGGTATGTGGTGGATGATTGTTTTTCCAGGCGCGGCTCTGATTCTGCTGGTGATCGGTATCAATTTGTTTGCGGATTGGCTGAGGGAAGAGCTTAATCCCAAAATTCAGCGCAAAGCCTAAAACTGCTTTAAAAAGGGCTATCTTTTGCTCAATAGTTGCGTTTCCCCGCGATGATGAGCGGGATTTCACATCTATTTCTATAGACATAAAAGTATTCATCAAATCGCTTCAAAATGCTCGCGTACTAATGTGTACGCTCCACTTTTGAAGCGATTTACGCCTTACTCTCAAACAAAATCTAACCTTTTTTTAAAGCAGTTTGGCTCTAGAATTCAAGCCGTGACGCTTTTTCAAAAGCACAACTGTTAAAGACGTCTCCTTAATTTGATAATTCGAACCCAGGTTTGAAATGTTGTTTTCTCTGCCCCCCCTTGAAATCCGCGAGCAAAATCTGAGCGATTTTGAAGCAATTTAATATTTTAAAATTTTAAGGATGGAACGAGTGATAAGAAAAAATGCGTTACTGTTATTTGTCCTTATTTTGGCTGCTTTGCTGATGTGGAATTGTGAATGGGCGGGGCAGGACAAACCGGATTACTGGCCGACAAAGAACTGGAAGACCGCCTCCCCTGAAAGCCAGGGAATGGATTCGGCCGTGTTGTTGAATATGCTGGAAGTCATCTGGCAAAATGATATTAAAATCGACAGTGTCCTGGTGGTTCGCAACGGGTATATCGTGCTGGATGCCTACAGTTATCCTCGCGATGAGGCTGATATACATAACATATACTCCTGTTCCAAAAGCGTTACATCGGCATTGGTTGGCATCGCCATTGATCAGGGCTACATAAAAGGCGTGAACCAGCCAGTACTGGATTTTTTTCCAGAACGCGTTGCCAAAAATCTTGATGCCGACAAAGAAGCCATGACGCTAGCGCACCTGCTAACGATGAGTTCCGGATTGGATTGCCGTGATTCTTATCGATATCATTGGATCGGCTTAGAGCAAATGAAGGCTAGCGCGGACTGGGTGCAGTTTATGATTGATTTGCCCATGGCCAAAGAGCCGGGAACCCATTTTAACTACTGTAATGGCGCCACCTTTCTTCTTTCGGCCGTTTTGCAGCAAAAAACCGGCCTGGATGCGCTATCTTTTGCCGAAAAACATCTTTTTAAACCGCTGGGTATTTCCGGAGTCATCTGGCCATCTAATCCTCAGGGAGTAACCGTCGGATACGGCAAAATTCATATGCGCCCGCAAGATATGGCCAAATTCGGTTTTCTTTATCTGAACAATGGATTGTGGGATGACAAACGGATCATCTCTTCCCGCTGGATAAAGGACTCAACCCGCAAGCATGTTGCGACTAATGGGCTTCTGGATTATGGATATCAGTGGTGGACAACTGGAGCCGGCGAATACGGAGCCATGGGTTATGGTGGACAATTTATATTTGTCGTGCCGCGTAAAAACATAATAGCGGTATTTACCAGTAATTTAGATCTAAAGAATATTTTTATTCCCTCTGTCTTATTGCGATCCAATATCATTCCGTCTGTAAAGTCAGACAAACCGCTGCCAGAAAATTTACAGGAACAAAAAACACTTAAAGATCTGATGGCGCTCTGGCAGAAGACAAGCCCCAAGGATCGTGAGAAAATCAGAGAAAAAACCGGCAAAGCCCCTTCGAGCCTACTGCCCGGAGAATACGTGAACAACGCGTACGGCTTCTCGGCCCGTTATGACCCCAAACTGACCATCACCGATCATGCAATGAAGCCGGGTCAGATTTTTCGAAAAAAAGCGCCTCAGGGCGTACCCATTTTTAGTATTGCACTGGGGGACATTCCCCAGGGACTGGCGTTGAAAGATACCGGAAATTTTCTTCTGAAACTTTATAGAAAAGAACCGCAGATTAAAGATCCCGAAATTCGAAAACAGGAACTCATCACCCTGTCGGATGGAACCCCGGCCAATTATGGTGAAATTACCTGGCGCTATCGATCATTCGACCTGGTAACCGTGGCTGTCGGTGCCTATAAAGATGATAAGATTATCGCCGTTACGGTCGTTGGCAGTCAGAATATGCCGACGGAATATCTGGCGGGCATGGTAAAATCTTTAAAATTCAAAGATTAAAATCGGTTTTGATTCAAAAATATTTAACAGTCATTTTAGAGTCCATAAATAAAGCGTTCTATTTCCTAATCCATGCCTCCTTTCAACGCGGTCAATTCAAGTATCGGTCAGGGCAAATAAGTCATTATGAGTACCGAGGAATCAAGAGAAGAAATTCTAGAGTATTTTCAGCAGCAAAATAATTGCGAGCTGCCGTATTGTATTGAAGTGGCCTCAGACAGGGAAGGGGAACATGTGGTTGTGGTCGGCGGCACCCACGGCAATGAACCCGCCGGTGTCCGAGCCATGGTTGCCTTTCATCGGCAGTTGCAAAATGGCGAGATTAAACTGGAGAGCGGCAAAGTCAGTCTGCTGCTGGGTAATCCGCAAGCCTACCAGAAAGACCGGCGCTATATTGACAGGGACCTGAACCGCAGCTTCGACCATCCGGAAGGCGCCACCCTTGAAGGCCGGCGGGCCGCTGAAATCATTGAATACCTGGACCGCAACAATGATATTGTTGCGCTGCTGGATCTGCATTCGGTCAGTATCGGCGATTTTAAAATCTGTGTTTATGAAAAAGACAACTCCCAAATTCTGGACCTGACGCTGAGCATCAGCGACATCCCCTTGCATTTTATCTATCATCCGGCACATATGCCCGGCACGTTGATCGGAGCAGCCGGCCGGCGGCGAATCTGCGGCTTGATCGTGGAATGCGGCAATCACCTGTCCAAGCAAGGGGTGGATACCGCTCTAAGCCACATGCAGGCCATGCTGGCGCATTACCGGATGTTCCGCACCGCTGCTGAGGCCCCAAAAACAGAGATACTGAGCATCGAGCAGTATGAAAGCATTGGCGCCATTAAACCGGGCCCCAATTTTAAATTTCTCATCACGGATGTTGAAACTGGAACAAAACTGGCAAAAGGGCAATTGTTCGGCAGGGACGACAACGGGGATCACATCGCGCCGCAGGATTGTTATATCGTGGCGCCTTCCAGAGTCGTGAAATCCACGGATGTTGATGCAGGCTTTCTATGCAAAATGAAACGGTTCTATAGCGTGTCGTCTCAGAAATAATTTACAAGATTAGAGCCGGGCATGTCATTTCCCGAAAGGCGATATGAATTTTGTGGTGCCAGTGCCCCGATATTTGGGATTCGACCATCGCTGCGGGTGGCTCCAATACATGGTTGCCGTTCATCCCCAATATCGGGTCACTGCGTTACTACTGGGGAAATCATCCGCAGATCGCCTTTCGGAAAACAACATGCCCGTCTGATAAATTTAGCACAGGCGACATCTTACAAAATCTCAGTTAATCCAACCTGTCCGGCAAAAAAACAGGCCGCAAAATGATTTTTTTCTATTTCTTTGGTTTTCGGTTCGCTTCGGCTGCAGATGTCTTTGGCATATAGACAGCGCGGATGAAAGCTGCAGCCCGGCGGGGGATCGATGGGGCTGGGGACGTCGCCTTTTAAAATGATGCGAGTGTTGCGTTGCAGCGCGGGATCTGGAATGGGCACTGCCGAAAGCAGTGCCTGGGTATAAGGGTGCAGTGGCTTTTTGTACAACGCTTTGCTCGGTGCGATTTCGACAATTTTACCAAGATACATGACGGCCACGCGATCGCTGATATGCTCCACCACACTGAGATCGTGGGATATGAAAAGATAGGTCAATCCGAATTCATCCTGTAGGTCTTTCAACAGATTGATGACCTGCGCCTGGATGGACACGTCCAGGGCAGACACCGCCTCATCACAGACAATCAGCTTGGGATTTAACGCCAGGGCTCTGGCAACGCCGATTCTCTGCCGCTGACCGCCCGAGAACTGGTGCGGATAGCGGCGCATGTTTTCCTTGCGCAGTCCCACAACTCTCAACAGTTCGAGCACCCGTGCGTCTCTTTTCTTGCGGCTGCGCATGCCATGAACCAGCAACGGCTCGCCGATGATGTGCGCGACCGTTTTGCGGGGGTTTAACGAAGAGAAAGGGTCCTGGAAGATGATCTGCATGCTTTCGCGCAGGGCCTGCATTTTTTTCTTGTCATAGGTGAGGATACTTTGACCTTCAAAGAAAATATCGCCGGATGTCGGCTCCTCCAGGCGTAAGATCGCCCTTCCGAAGGTGGTCTTGCCGCAACCGGATTCTCCCACCAGCCCGACGGTTTCCCCCTTTTCAATGGTCAGACTCACCCCGTCGACCGCCTTGACCGCTGCGATTTCCTTGAGAAAAACGCCGCCCTTTATGGGGAAGTATTTAACAATATTTTTGGCCTCCAGCAGGATATCAGGCATATTTCAAGCACCTTACCAAATGATTATCGGCCACCGCGTACATCTCGGGTTCCACCTGACGACAGTCGTTAAAGACATCCGGGCAGCGATCGCTGTACAGACAGCCTGCGGGTAAATTCAGCAGAGAAGGCACCACACCCGAAATGGTTTGTAGCCGGTTTTCTTTGCTTTCTCGTCCCAGTACCGGGATGGATTGAAGAAGCCCCACCGTGTAAGGATTTTTCGGATTGGCATAAAGCGTTTTCACATCGGTGGATTCCATGACTTTGCCGGCATACATCACCGCCACATTCTGGGCCATTTCGGCAATGACCCCCAGATCGTGCGTGATAAAAAGGATGGCGGCCCCGGTTTCGTCTTTGAGTTTGTTCATTAAATCCAGGATTTGGGCCTGAATGGTGACATCCAGCGCCGTGGTGGGCTCATCGGCAATCATCAACTTGGGATTGCAGGCCAGTGCCATGGCGATCATCACGCGCTGCCGCATGCCGCCGCTCATCTGATGCGGGTAGTCTGCAAGCCGCTTTTCGGCTGCCGGGATGCCCACCAGCTGAAACATTTCGATCACGCGTTCGCGGGTGCCGCGGCGGGACAACTTCTGGTGCAGACGGATCACTTCGCCGACCTGGTCGCCCACTGGAAAAACCGGATTCAGCGATGTCATCGGCTCCTGGAAAATCATCGAAATCCGGTTGCCCCGAATTTTGCGCATCTGAGGTTCGGTAAATTTCAGCAAATCCTGACCATCGAAAAAGATATCGCCGCCCTCAATTTTGCCGGGTGGCTCAGGTATCAGGCGGATAATGGAATGGGCGGTGACACTTTTGCCGCAGCCGGACTCTCCGACCAGACCCAGGGTCTCACCGGACTTAATCGCCAGGCTGATGTTGTCGACGGCTTTGGCCACGTATCCGCGGACATAAAAATACGTTCGCAGGTTTTTTATTTCCAGCAGGTTATTGTTTTCCATAAATTTGAATCTCAGTCCCGCAGCCGGGGGTCAAGTGCATCTCTCAGACCGTCGCCCAGAAGATTAAAGCCCAGCACCGCAAAAAGAATGGCCAGCCCCGGAAAGGTCATGACCCAGGAAGCCCGCAGGATCAGCGCCCGGCTTTTGGCAATCATGGCGCCCCATTCGGGTGTGGGTGGCTGGGCCCCAAGCCCCAGAAAGCTTAATGCCGCCATGTCCAGGATGGCCGAGGCAAACCCCAGGGTGGTCTGGACGATCAGCGGGCCCAGACAGTTGGGTAAAATGGCAATAAAAATAATACGAAAGTCACGCGCACCGATGGCGCGGGCGGCACTGACATAGTCCTTTTCGCATTCCTCGAGCACACTGCCGCGCACAATGCGTGCAAAACGGGGCACATAGGTGATAGCGATGGCAATCATGGCGTTTTGCAGGCTGGGGCCCAGGTAGGCCACCACCACGATCGCCAGTAGAATGTAGGGAAAGGCCAGAATAATATCCATGCAGCGCATAATGATGCTTTCTCTGAACCCTTTGTAATAACCGGATATGCAACCCAGCAGGGTGCCGCATAAAAAAGCCAGACCGACACTGATGACCGCTACGACCAAAGAGACACGCGCGCCGTAAATCAGTCGCGAGAGAATATCCCGGCCCAGGTCATCGGTACCGAGGATATTTTTCCAGGTGCCGGTCGCATGCCACACCGGCGGTTTGAGCTGATCGTAAAGAGCTGTCTCAAGGGGATCGTGAGGGCTCAGATAAGGGGCTAAAATGGCACTCAGGATAAAAACGGTAATGATAACCAAACCAAGCACGGCGGTTTTGTTACGCCACAGCTGGCTGATCTGGTCAAAAAACGGATGCCGGTCCTCTGGATTTTTATGTGACTTTTTATTTTTCATATAAAATTGTGATTAGTGTTTAGTATTTAGTATTTTGTGTCTGAAAGTCCGAATGCCATTGACCAAACTCAAAATACCAAACACAAAACACAAAACACGAAACATAAAACACCAAACACCAACCTATTTCACACTGATTCTCGGATTAATAACGGCATACAGCACATCCACGCACAGGTTAATCAAAACAAAAATCGTGGCAATGAACAGAGTGCCGCTGCGGATGACCATGTAGTCCCGTTGCATGACGGCGTCATACATCCACTTGCCGACACCGGGCCAGGCAAAGATGGTTTCCGTCAGAATCGCGCCGCCTAAAAGCACCCCGAACTGAAGGCCGATGGTGGTGACCACCGGAATCAGCGCATTGCGCAAAGCGTGCTTGAAAATGACAATAAACTGGGAAAGGCCTTTGGCTTTAGCGGTTTTGATGTAATCCTGGCGCAGCACTTCCAGCATGGCAGAGCGGGTCATGCGGGCGACAATGGCCGTCGGAATGGTGCTCAGGGTAACCGCCGGCATGATGATATGCCAGAGCGCATCCCTCAGTGCCGCCCAGTTACGGGTTATTATAGCATCCAGAATGTAGAGATTGGTGATGGTTTCAAGCTCGACGCCGACAGTCAGCCGGCCTGACATGGGCAGCCATCCGAGGTTGAGGGCAAAGATGAGCATAAATACCAGTCCCAGCCAGAAAATGGGCATACTGACCCCTACCAGCGCCCCGAGCATGCTCAGGTAATCGAATATGGAGTATTGTTTAGTGGCTGAAATAATGCCGAGGATCATACCGGCAAAACAACTGATGAATAAGGCCACAATGGATAGCTCTATGGTAGCGGGAAATCGTTGTTTGACCTCGATCCAGACTTTCTGGCGCGTCCAGATGGTTTCCCCCAGGTCGCCCTGCATCAATTGTTTGAGGAACAGTCCGTATTGTTCATATAGCGGTTTATTGAGCCCCAGATGCTCCCGTATTTCCTGCAGTGCTTCTTCCGAGGCCCGCTCTCCCATCAAAAGTTCAGCGGGATCACCCGGTGTGAGGTGCAACATCAGAAACACCAGAATGGATACGCCCAGAAGGGTGGGGATTAATACAAAAATTCTGCGGATGATGTAGGCCAGCATGGTGAGCTCGAAAGATGGCTTTTTTTTATCTGCTAGATGAGAAACGGATTTGTATCTTAGCTGCTAAGCATTAAATTTCTATACTAATATACATGAGGTGTAAACAAAAAAGGGAAAGAGGATCAGCCTCTTTCCCTTTTTTTCAGAACGTGAAGCAATACAATTTTTCTACTTCAGCCAGACATTTTTCATCCGTTGTGAATTCGTTGGATGTTGCTTGAAGTCCATTACTTCATTTCTAACCGGTGTGATGACTGTGGAGTGTGCCACACTGATCACCGGCACTTCGTCATAGATGAGCTTCAGGGCTGTTTTATAGATCTCGGCGCGCTTGTTCTGATCGACAGTCTGTTTTCCCTGCAGGATCAACTTGTGGTATTCTTCGTTGTGCCACTGGGTTCTGACCGAAGACGATGCCAAACCGTCGAAGAGAACAGCCAGGAAGTTGTCCGGATCGCCGTTGTCGCCGGTCCAGCCCAGCTGGAAGAGGTCCATATCCTCCGGTTGCTCGCGCTGGCGCTTCAGATAGGTGCCCCACTCGAAGCTGACCACCCGGGCTTTGATGCCGATTTTGGCCAGGTCGGCCGCCATGGCCACCCCGATTTTCAAGCCATCCGGGTTGTAGGGTCTGGGGACCGGCATGGACCACAGGGTAATTTCCGGCAACCCCTCGCCTTCCGGGAACCCAGCTTTGGCCAGTTCGGCCTTGGCCATTTCCACATCGTATTTAAAACCCGGTACTTGCTTGTTGTAGCCCCACATGGTGGGCGGAATCGGGTTTTTGGCAACCTGTCCCATACCCTGGTAGAGGTTGTCCACAATGGCCTTGCGGTTGATCGCATGCGCAATGGCCTTGCGCAGATGCAGGTTGCTCTTCCAGGGTTCCTTGGTGTGGTTGAAAGAAAGATAGCCGATGTTCATGCCTGGCTGAGAAACGAGTTTGATATTTGGATCCTTTCTTGCCAATTCAATATCAGCCGGGTTGGGAAACTGGCAGGCATGGATGCTGCCGGCTTTCAGTTCCAGGAAGCGCACCGAATTTTCGGGAATGGAACGGAAAACCACCTTGTCCAGATAGGGACCGGCGGCTTTGTCCCAATAATCTGTATTTTTTGCCAGGATAATTTGATCGTCTTTGACCCATTTGACGAACTTGAACGGGCCGGTTCCTACCGGATTGCGCAGAAACTCCTTGGGATTTTTCATAAAGGCCGTCGGGCTGATGATGTCGGCAAAGTCCATGCCCATGTTGGCCAGAAACGGTGCTTCGACTCTTTTGAGTTTGAACACCACCTCGTACTCACCCGTGGCCTCGATGGCGCCGATGGTATCATCCATCTCCATGGATACCCAGTATTCGGGCGTGCGGTCCTGGGCCGGGATATCCCAGCCTTTGCCGTGAAATTTGACATTGCGCTCTTTCATCATGCGCCCGATGGAAAAGACCACCGCATCGGCATTGAAAGGCGTGCCGTCATGGAATTTGACGCCCTTTCGCAGATTGAAGGTGTAAGTTTTGCCATCCGGTGAGATGGTCCAGGATTCGGCCAAGCCGGGTTCCAGGGCGGTGGATTCATCCTTATAGAAAACCAGCGCTTCGTAGAGGTTGTCACATACCTGAAAGGAGTTGCCGTCGGTTTCATAGGCCGGATCCAACCCAACACTGTCGCCCCCGCGACCCCATATCAGTGTGCCCCCAGATTTGGGTGCCGCCAGTGCAGTGCCGGCACATAAAAAGACTGCTAATGTTAATATTAAGATCGTTTTTTTGAACATATGTCCTCCTTTCGTTTGGTTGGTTAACATGTTTCTAACAAATAACGGCTTGCCAGACAAGGGTCACTTAGATCTATCAAAAACCAAAGTGAATGTCAAAAAATATACCGTACAAGGTTCCGATACTTATACATAACTATACCGCTATCTATATTCTTTTTTCTTCGACGCCGTGGCAGGCAACATAAGCGCCGGATTCCAGCCGCATAAGCCTCGGAATCTCCTGTGTACAGCGATCATTGGCATAGATGCAGCGGCCGTGGAAGACACAACCCGAGGGCAGGTTGATGGGTGTCGGGACCTCGCCTTTGAGTTTCAGGTGCTTGGGTTTTTGAACGCCGAGCTCCGGAATGGCGCTCAGCAGGGCCCGGGTGTATGGGTGACCCGGTTGTGCGTAAAGCGTTTGGGTCGGCGCCAATTCACAGATAGTGCCCAGGTACATGACCGCCACGCGTGTGCTGATGTGCTTTACCACTGAAAGGTCATGGGTGATGAACATATAGGTCAGACCCCGCTTTTCCCGGGCTTCCATCAACAGGTTTAAAATCTGGGCCTGAATGGAAACATCTAAAGCCGAAACCGGCTCATCCGCCACGATAAATTCGGGATCGACCATCAGGGCGCGGGCAATACTGATCCGCTGTCTCTGGCCGCCGGAAAATTCGTGCGGATACCGCCCGGACCACGCGGGGTCCACGCCGACCTGGCGCATCACTTCGGCGACCTTGTCTTCGGCTGCCTGAGCGTTGATAGCTTTGTTGTGAAAATAAACCGGTTCTTCCAAAATTTTTTTGACCGTCATGCGGGGGTTCAGAGATGCATACGGATCCTGAAATATCATTTGCATTTTTTTGCGAAAGGGCAGCATCTGTTTGGGATTCAAGTTATCAATGCGTTGATCCTGATAGTGTATCTCGCCGCTGTTGGGCGGATACAATCCCAGAACGGCTCTGGCCAGGGTCGATTTTCCGCAACCGCTTTCCCCCACCACCCCTAATGTCTCCTGCGGCATAATCGTAAAGCTGACATCATTGACCGCTTTCACAGTGGTTTTTTTACGGACAATTCGTCCGCTCTCCAATGCCAGCTGGTCCAGCAAACCACCGGAAATATCAAAATGCTTGACAAGATCTTTTACGGTTAACAGGCTGTTATTCTGTTCCATTACTGAGGTTTTCCAAAAGTAATACGTGAAATCATCAATCGTTTATTTGACCATATGGCATGCGACCATGCGATGGTGTTGATCTTTGCTGATCAGGGCCGGCACTTCCGTGCTGCAGATCGACTCGCTGATCGTGCAGCGCGGATGGAACGAACAGCCCTGTGGTATTTCCGTCAGATTCGGCATCATGCCGGGGATCTGGTATAAACGTGAGCCCGGCGGAATGATGCCGGGTATTGCCTTGAGCAATCCCCGGGTATAGGGATGTTTGGGATCCTGCACCACTGACTGGGTGGCTCCGCTCTCTACGATTTTGCCCGCATACATGACAATTACTTTCTCGGTTATCTGAGAAACGACCCCCAGGTCATGGGTAATCAGGATCAGCCCCATTTTTTCGGATTCGCATAATTCCAAAAGCAAATCCATGATTTCCGCCTGAATGGTGACATCCAGGGCAGTTGTCGGTTCGTCGGCAATAATCAAAGCCGGATTTGTCAAAAGCGCGATGGCAACAACGATCCGCTGCCGCATCCCGCCCGAACACTCATGAGGGTACTGGTGAATCCTCTTTTCCGGGGACGGTATATGAACCTTTTTTAATTTGTCCAGCGCAATGTCGACGGCTTCTGATTTGCTCACATTTTCATGGGCCAGCACGGTTTCGATCATCTGGGTTCCGATCGTCAGAACCGGGTTGAGGGTCATCATAGGGTCCTGGAAAATCATACTGATGCGGTTGCCGCGAATGGAGCGCATCTCATCTTCCGGCAGCCGATTTAATTCCTGACCTTCGAAGAGAATCTGCCCGGCAGAAATATAGCCGGGCTTGCTGATCAGATTGATAATGGCAAAACCGGTTACCGACTTTCCGGCACCGCTTTCGCCGACAATGCCCAGGCGTTCACCTCTGTCCAGGGTGAAGCTGATACCGTCAATGGCAGTCAATTCCCCAAACCATAAAGCAAATTTAACTTCCAGATCTTTAACTTCAAGCAGGTGGCGCATGTTTATTCGCTTATCCTTTATAGAGTTTGGGATTGAGGACATCCCTCAACCAATCCCCCAAAAGGAGGATTACCAGTATGAAAATGACCAGCAGAGCTCCCGGAAAGAAGGTGATCCACCACGATCCGCTAAAAATATATTCGAAACCAGCGCGGATGAGAGATCCCAGCGAGGGTTTGGTTATCGGCATACCGAGCCCCAAAAATGACAGCGCGGCCTCACTCATCACCGCTTCGGCAACCTGAATGGTGGAAATAACCAGGACGGGCGTCAGGGTGTTGGGCAAGACATGACGATACATGATATGCCAGCGGCTAATGCCGATCACCCGGGCTGCTTCCACGTACTCTTTATTTTTCTCCCCCAGCACTGACGCCCTTACCGTGCGGGCATATTTGGGCCATTCGGACATTCCGATAATAATGATCAGCAACGGTACGGCAAGTTCTGCATAGCGTCCGACGCCGAAGGCCAGCTTGAAGATAGCACTGGTAAAAATCGCAACGATCAAATAGGGAATTGAAAACTGAATATCGGCGATTCGCATCAATAACGCATCTAGTTTGCCCCCCAGGTATCCGGATAACAGGCCGACCAGGATCCCCACCAATGCCTGAAACAGAACCGCTCCCACGCCGATGAGAAGAGATACTCTCAAGCCGTAAATCATGGTGCTCAAAAGATCCCGCCCCTGGATGTCAGTGCCTAAAAGGAAGCTTTTGCTGCCACCTTCCATCCATGCCGGCGGGGTTTCGGCATCCATGATATCAAAGGTTGCCGAATCATAGGTATTGTAAGGTGTAATCACTGGTGCCAAAATACTGATAATCACCAGTATCGAAAGAACGCAAAAGCTTAAAATAGCGACAGGGTCGCGTTTAAAGCTGTACAGTAGATAGGAATTTTTAAATCGATTCCAGGATTTCATTTGGTTCCTGCAATTCGTACCATGGGGTTGACGAACCCGTAGACGATATCAACAACGGTATTGACGACCACGAAAATTACCCCCACGACGACCAGGTAGGCCACCAGCAGAGAGGTGTCCGAGCGTTCCACCGCCTCCAGAAACATAAATCCCATCCCCTGCCATTGAAAAACAGTTTCGGTCAGAATGGTAAAGGCAAACAGAATTCCAAGCTGAACGCCGAATACGGTGATGACCGGCAGCAGGGTGTTTTTAAAGGCATGAATATACCAAACCCGTTCGCGGTGGAGCCCTTTGGCCCAGGCGAATTTGATATACTCGGTTTCCAAAACCTCCATCATCTCGGCGCGGACTAGACGAATAAAAAGCGGCAGCATGATCGATGAGAGGGATACGCTGGGTAAAATCAGGTGTTTTAACCCGTCCCAGGTGAAAAAACCGCTTTCCCAGCCCCAGATGTTAACCGTTTCTCCTCTTCCATAGGAGGGCAGCCAGTTCAATTCCACCCCGAAAAGATAGATCAGGGCGATGGCCGTCAGAAAGACCGGAATGGCCACCCCGATGGTGCTGGCCGCCATGACGATACGGGAGAACCAGCTTTTAGGATAAATGGCAGAATAGATGCCTGCCGGAATGGAGATAATGATCAGGATAAGGGCGGTGACGATGACCAGCTCGATGGTTGCCGGTGCTTTGGAAACGATGACTTTCAGGGCCGGTTTTTTATAGAAAAAGGACAACCCCAGATCGCCCTGGCAGGCATTTTTTACAAAGCGGAAATACTGGACATAGAAAGGGTCGTTTAAGCCCAGCTGGTCCCGGATAACTTCACGTTCGGCGGGAGTGACGCGCTCGCCCACCAGATCCCGGATCGGATCACCGATCTGGTGCTGGATCACAAATCCCACCAGGCCGATCACCAGCATCACGAGAATGGCTTGAATGATACGTCTTACGATGAATGCGAACATGAAAGGCCTTTATACCGCTTTCAATAATATTGTTTCGAAATATGGAAGTGCGGCATAAGTGGTTGCAGAAAAAAACGTTTGAATACCGGAACGCTTTTTTGACAACCACTATAAATATGCCTAATAGCTGAGAATCTGTTAATACGATCAATGAAGTTCAAGGTCAAGGGAGAAAAATTTTTAAACTACTGGAATAAATTGATTATGATAGGGTTGCTGAATTGATTGACCCGTAGCAAAAGCGTCCACTTCAGTTCCCCTGAATAAAAATGGGGCAGGTGACTTTTTAATCGCCACCTGCCCCATTGTTTGTTGCGTCGTCCGTTTCCCGGAGCAAATCAGGGCAACCGCCACAGCTTCGGGTTGCATTTAGAATTGACAATGGATCTCGGACAACCACTTTCCTATTTGATGACCAAGTCCCCTAAATAGGGAAAGTTCATGGTATTAACGATCGGCTTGATCATTACGTTCTTTTTACCCGCATACGAATGGTTCTGCCAGTGAAACGGTACATAAGCGGCTTCATCGTAGAGTATCTTTTCGATTTGCTGCAGGATCTGGGTGCGCTTTTGCAGATCGGTTTCAACCTGGGCTGCCATGGTCAGCTCATCGATTTTGGGATTGCAGTAGTTGCCGCTGTTATACTGCCCGTACCCGGTTTCCTTGTTGGGGCACATCGTTAGAAATTCTGAAAAGTTTCCGGAATCTTCCGTATCCGAATGCCAGCCGATCATTTGGATATCGGCCACCTGGGCATCAAACTCATCCCAGTACTGGGCTTTGGGCATGGTCTTCAGATTGACTTTGATGTTAATTTTGGCCAGCATGGAAACAACCGCTTCGGCGATCTTTTCATCGTTTACATAGCGATTGTTGGGCGCAATCATGGTCACTTCAAAGCCGTTTGCCAGACCGGCTTGTTTCATCAGGTCTTTGGCTTTATTGAGGTCATAGCGGGGTTTCAGTGCAGGATTGTGTCCCATATACCCCATCGGGCTTTGCTGGTCAGCAGGTGTTGCAGTTCCTTTCATAATTTTTTGGGCAATACCCACATTATTAATCGCTCGGACAATGGCCTGTCGCACCCGCACATCTTTGAATTCGGCACGGCGCTTCTGATTCAATTGAACCGTGATAATGCGGCCACCGGAGTAGGTCACCAGTTTGACTTTAGGATCCTTTTCGATCCGCTGGAAATCCTGGGGCGGTACCGGTGTAATGAAATCCACATCCCCGGAAAGCAGCGCCGCCACCCGGGTGGCATCTTCTTTGATCGGCGTCAGAACAATCTTGGTCACATTGCCGGGTGAATCCTTATCCCAGTAATCGGCGAATCGTTCGAAAACATATCTGGCACCCTGTTCCCATTCGACAACTTTGAAAGGACCGGTACCGGAGCTGTTTTGCAGGGCAAATGAAGGTCCGATTTTTACGACCGCGTCCTTGGGCTGGCCGGTGGCATCCGTGCCGGTGTAGAATTGGCTGTCCAACGGGAAGATATAGGTGGCCATGTTGATCAACAGGGCGTAGGGTTTTTTGGTCTTGATATCAACGGTGTGATCATCGACCACGGTGCAGCTTTCAAACGGTGTGAAAAGCCCTTTGAAATCCGGGCTTTCGTAAAAACGTTCAAAGGTAAATTTGACGTCTTTGGCCGTAAAAGGATTGCCGCTGTGGAATTTGACGCCTTTGCGCAGATAAAAGCGCATGGTTAGGTCATCCAGCCGTTCCCAGCGCTCGGCCAGGCGGGGTTCGAACTCCATATTTTGGGCGTAGCGAACGAGGGGGTCAAAAGTCCAGTGTGAATACTGCAGCATTCCGCCGGATAATTGGACCTGGGGGTCCTGAGATACCGGGCCCGCATCAAGGCCCAGTTTTAAAGTTTTGGCGCTTGCGATGGAACCCAGCGAAAATAGCATTAAAATAGCTAAACTCACTATAAAAAGTTTTTTCATTCTTTCCTCCTTTCCTTTAATTTTTTCTTTTTGGTTAATTCCACACCCAAAAAAAAATCTGTGTTTAGAAATGGGCATAAATCATTACTGCCAGAAACAATCTATATTTGAGAAGTAACCCAAGGTCAAGTAAGAAAACCTTATTAAATAGTTAACTATAAAAAATGATTACTATTCTCGATCAGATTGAGCCTTTTAAGCGGCTCGCTTGAGACCTATTGATAACATGTCCAGCAAGTCATAGAGTTTATCAAGGCTGTCGATATTGACGTGTTTATCGGCCGAATGCTGGCTCATGTCGCCATCGGCTCCGCAGACAATGCCCTTGATGCCATGGGCGGATGAAAAGCGGGCATCACTGGCGCCGTGCTCAAAACCGACCGCGGTGTTCTTTGTGATCTCCAGCAGCAGGTTCAGATTGGGGGATTCACCGCCTTCAAACAGCGGCTCTTATTTCTCCACAATAAACGCCATGCAGCGCTGAATTTCTTCAGGTCGGGAATGCACTTTTGAGGCAGCTTCTAATTTTGACTTCCGTACCATGTTGATTATTTTTATTTTATTTGCTTTAAGTATATGAACCGGTCAGCGCGATAGGATGATAGCGAATTGTGTGGCTGTTCTTGATCACCACCCATATACATCACTTCATTTTTCCTGACCTTAAAAAAGGGCGAATACGATATCGGGTTGATGATATTCTCTTCGAGCAGGAGTGGTGCAAATGATTTTGGCAGCAGTTGTTTCGGTTTTTATTCTGGCTCTGGTAGCACCGTGGCTGCAGCGGTTGCTGCCGAATCGAGCGGGCTGGGTGCTGAGCATTTTACCTCTGGCACTAACGGTCTTCTTTGCCTCAAAAATACCGCAAATTAATGGTGGTCAGATCATCGTCGAGTCCCATGCCTGGGTCCCCAGCCTGGGAGTTAGCCTGTCATTTTATCTGGACGGTCTCAGCCTGGTTTTTTCCCTCCTGATTTGCGGCGTGGGCACGCTGATTGTGATTTACTCCGGCGGGTATCTATCCGGCCATCCCAACCTCGGGCGCTTTTATCTATTTCTTTTATTTTTTATGGCCTCGATGCTCGGCCTGGTTTTGGCCGGCAATCTCATCAGCCTTTTTGTCTTCTGGGAGCTGACCAGCATCAGCTCTTACTTTCTCATCGGCTTTGACCACCAGCGCGAATCCGCCCGCACGGCCGCCCTGCAGGCGCTGCTGGTTACCGGAAGCGGGGGGCTCGCCCTACTGGCGGGTGTGCTTTTAATGGGCTGGGCGACCGGAAGCCTGGAAATAAATGAGCTGTTGACCCGCACTGATATGATCCGGGACAACGCGCTGTACATACCGATATTGATTTTGGTGTTACTGGGCGCCTTTACCAAATCAGCTCAGGTCCCGTTTCATTTCTGGCTGCCTTCGGCCATGGAGGGACCGGCACCGGTCAGCGCGTTTCTGCATTCGGTTACCATGGTCAAAGCCGGTGTGTATCTGCTGCTGCGTCTGAGCCCGGTGCTGGGCGGCACTGAAATCTGGCAGCTGACGCTCACGCTGTTTGGCGCCACCACAATGGTTACCGGGGCTTTGATGGCGCTGGTACAAACCGACTTTAAACTTTTGCTGGCCTATTCGACGGTAAATGGACTGGGAACCCTGGTATTTTTAACCGGACTGGGCACGCCGCTGGCGATTCAGGCTGCCATGGTTTTTTTGGTGGTGCATGCACTGTATAAAGGCTCGTTGTTTTTGTCCGCCGGTGTGGTCGATCATGAAACCGGCAACCGGGATTTAAGCCGGTTAAAGGGTCTATCCCGTCAGATGCCCCTCATAACGGTTGCGGCAGTTCTGGCTGCTGTTTCCATGGCCGGGCTCCCACCGCTGCTGGGTTTTGTCGGCAAAGAGCTGATCTATGAATCCATCTTAACGGCCTCCGGGCTGCGCTGGTTGTTCGGTGCAGCAGCGGTTCTGGCGAATGCGGTCTTGCTGGCGGCGGCTGCTATTATGATTTTACGCCCATTTTTTAGCGCGCCGGACGACCCGCACCCCAAAGCGCATGCGCTTGGCCTGAATCTCTGGTTAGGACCCGTGCTGCCCGCCTTGCTGGGTCTGATCCTGGGCCTGTTTCCGAATCTAGTCGTCCAATCGGCGGTAGCCAGCGCCGTATCCGCTGTGACGGCCCGGCCGGTAGACATGCATTTGGCCCTGTGGCATGGATTGACTCCTATGCTGGCGCTCAGCGGTCTGACCGTCGCCTGCGGGGCATTGATTTATCTGATGCATACCGGCTTGCGCCGTATTGCACAGCGGGGTGCCTGGCTGGCAGCCCGGGGACCGGCGGCATGGTATTTCGGTTCTCTGGAACGCTTAAAACAAATGGCCGGCTGGCAAACGCGCGTGCTGCAAAGCGGATACTTGCATCATTATGTATTGGCGATTGTATTAACCACCCTGGCACTGGTCGGCTACACGCTCGTTCACAAAGGTGGACTTCACTTTTCACTGGAAATCGGTGATATTCGATTGGTTGAGCTGGTTGTGGCCATTTTGATGCTGGCGGCGGCATTCGTGACGGTATGGGTGCCCTCGCGGATCGGTGCCGTCGTTGCCATGGGTGTGAT
>CAMYLV010000025.1:34737-118671 GCA_947259495.1 uncultured Desulfobacterales bacterium
CTGCCAAAATTAAAGATTGAATTTACCCGACCCCAACGGCTGCGCAATGCCCTGGTGGCCGTTGCCAGCGGCACGCTGATGTCGATTCTGGTGCTGGTTGCTCTCAGTTTGCGGGAAGGATCGCGTCTTTCCGGATTTTTTGCTGAAAACAGTTATGTTCTGGCGCATGGCCGAAACATCGTAAATGTTATTATTGTCGACTTTCGCGGGATGGACACCCTGGGCGAAATTACGGTTCTGGCGCTAGCCGGTGTGGGGGTCTATACGCTGCTGAAACTGAAACCGGAGGACAGTGAAGCCATTAAAATGCCTGAAAGCTGAGGCAGAAAGAAAAGTCTTGCGCAAAGTCGCCATGGCGCAAAGCGAAAGTTTCGGTAATTGGTGAGTTTAACCTCAAAAAAGTTGGTTACGAGTACAAACATGCAATCGATCATTCTTGCAACAGCAACGCGAATTTTGATGCCGATGTTGCTTCTATTTTCGGCCTTTATTCTGTTTCGCGGCCATAATTTGCCGGGGGGTGGTTTTATCGGCGGCCTGGTGGCCTCCGCCACCTTTATCCTTCACAGTTATACCTATGGCGTCCATAGTACGCTGGCGTTGTTGCGCGTTTCGCCGCGAACATTGATCGGTGTCGGCCTGCTGCTGGCTTTGGGCAGTGGCTGCGTCTCCCTTGTAGCCGGAAAACCCTTTATGACCGGCCGGTGGGGAGAAATTCAAATCAGCACAGAGGAAATCTGGCATCTGGGCACGCCTATTTTTTTTGATGTCGGTGTTTACCTGGTGGTGATCGGGGCGGTGTTGACTATTATTTTATCTCTGGCGGAAGGAGATTAAAGTGGAAATTCTTGCGGCCATCGTTGTTGGGGGGCTATTTGGGTGCGGTATTTATCTATTGATGTCCCGGTCTCCGGTGCGCTTGATCATCGGTTTGGTGCTGCTCTCCAATGCCATCAACCTGCTGATTTTCACAGCGGCCGGTTTAATTCGCGGAAAAGTACCCCTGATACCACCAGATTCCCTGCGGGCGGTCGAAGTTACCGCAGATCCGCTGCCCCAGGCCTTGATTCTGACTGCTATCGTGATTTCCTTCGGCGTTCTGGCTTTTGCTCTCGTGCTGTTCAGCCGTACCTTCAAAACAACGTCAGCAACCACATTGGATGAAATGAAAGCGACCGATACATGAAGTTGTTGCTGGTTTTACCGATACTCATCCCGTTGACCACGGCGGCATTTTGCTTGCTGTTCTGGCGGCACCGGGCCATTCAGCGCCTCCTCGGCACCCTGGGATCTACTGCTCATCTGGTGGCGGCGCTTTTGTTGCTGTGGTTTGTCCGGCAAGACGGCATCTTTGCCATCCAGGTGGGCAATTGGCCGGCGCCGTTCGGCATTACCCTGGTGGCCGATCTGTTCAGCGCCATCATGACGGTATTGGCCGCATTGATGGGGTTGACGGTGGTGGTCTATTCCCTGGCGAGTATGGACAGCGGCCGGGAGTCATCCGGTTATTACGCCTTTTTCCATTTTTTGCTGATGGGGGTCAGCGGTGTTTTTTTAACGGGCGACCTTTTTAATCTTTACGTCTGGTTTGAAGTGATGTTGATGTCGTCTTTTGTCTTGCTTGCGCTGGGGGGCGAAAGACACCAGTTAGAAGGTGCCATCAAATACGTTACGCTCAATTTAATCTCCTCGGCGTTGTTTTTGACCGCTCTGGGCATTTTGTATGGGATGCTCGGCACTTTGAACATGGCGGATTTATCCCGTCAGATCAGCGATGGGATGCATGCCGGCGTTATCAGCACGCTATCCATGCTATTTTTGGTGGCTTTCGGTATCAAATCCGCTCTGTTTCCATTGTTTTTCTGGCTGCCGGCTTCTTATCATACGCCGCCGGTTGCTGTCTCAGCTATCTTTGCCGGTTTGCTGACCAAAGTGGGGGTTTATACGCTTATCCGGGTCTTTTCGCTATTGTTCGCGCAGGATATCGCTTATACACACACCATTATCCTTGTCATTGCCGGCCTGACCATGGTGACGGGCGTACTTGGGGCGATGGCCCAAAACGAGTTTCGCCGGATATTATCCTTTCACATCATCAGCCAGGTCGGTTACATGGTCCTGGGGTTGGGACTGTTTACACCGCTGGCGCTGGCCGGTTCAATTTTTTACATTATGCATCACATTATCGTTAAAACCAATTTATTTCTGGTCAGCGGCGTGGCCCGCAGGCTTCAAGGCTCCTATCAGCTGAATCAACTCGGGGGGCTTTATCAGGCAGCTCCGGCGCTGACCATTATTTTTATGATCTCCGCCTTTTCGCTGGCCGGCATACCGCCATTGTCCGGATTCTGGGCGAAGCTTATTCTGGTTAAAGCCAGCCTTGATATAACAGCTTATCTTATCGCTGCCACCGCCCTGGGGGTGGGGTTGTTAACCCTGTTTTCGATGGCAAAGATCTGGGCGGCGGCTTTCTGGGGCGACCCGCCACAAACGACTGCCGCTGGGGTCGGACAAGTGCATCTGCCGCTCAAGGCTTCAGAGAAAATCGCGCTATATCTGCCGATGGTCGTATTGGGCTTATTAACGTTGACCATTGGATTTATGTCGGCTCCGTTTTTTGAGCTGGCAACCCACGCTGCGGACCAATTATTGGACCCGGCAGCATACATTCATGCCGTACTGGGAAGAGTGAAATGAGACAGATCAACGTATTTTTGGGAAATATTTTTCTACCGCTGGTCTGGATGGCGCTGACCGGAACGTTTACTTTTGCCAATTTTGCGGTCGGCTTCGCCATCAGCACCCTGGCATTGTGGTTGATCAGCTCTCCGGCGGATGTGACTTTTATTGTATATATCAGCCGGTTTTTACGGTTTGTCGGGTTTTTCTTTTTCTTTCTCTGGGAGTTGTTGGTGGCCAATTTGCGGGTCGCTTACGAAGTTTTAACACCCGGTTATCAGATGCGGGCAGCCATTGTCGCCATTCCTCTGGATGCCCAATCCGATCTGGAAATTACGGTTCTGGCGAATCTGATTACGTTGACACCGGGCACGTTGAGTCTGGATGTTTCCCCGGATCGTAAAACCCTTTATATCCATGCCATGCATGTGGATGATATCGATAAATTCCGCCGGGATATCAAGATGCAGTTGGAGCGGCGCGTTATGGAGGTTTTCAAATGATTTTACAAACGGTGATACATTTCATCGTTTTTCCCTTGCTGAGTTTGACCCTTGTGCTGGGGTTTATTCGTCTGCTCCTGGGCCCGACGCTGCCGGATCGCATCATTGCCTTTGAGCTGATTTCGATTACCTCCGCCGGTATCATTGTGGTGTCGGCCATTGTGACCGATCAGGCCGTTTTGCTGGATGTGGCCAGTGCCTGGGCCATTATATCATTTTTAAGCGTGATTGCATTTTCTTACTATATTGAAAAATGGCGGGGCCGGCCATGAGTGAGATCCTGATATCCATATTGCTTGTCATCGGTTCTTTTTTCATGCTGGTCGCCGGTCTGGGCATGTTGCGCATGCCGGATCTTTTTTTACGGATGTCCTGCAGCACCAAGGCGGCAACGATCGGCGTCGGAACCGTACTGTTTGCCCTGGCCCTGTATTTTGAGAATCTCGGGGTGGCCACCCGGGCGCTGGCAACGATTTGTTTTATTTTTCTGACAGCACCGGTGGGGGCCCATCGGATTGGTCGCATTGCCTATCTGGTAGGCGTCTCTTTGTGGGAGGGCACGATTAAAGATGAGCTTAAAGGCGTATATGCCGAAGATGCCTGTGTGCCTTTCGGTATGGAGTGCCGCATCCCCGACATAGACGCGCCCGAGGTTAGCCCGGAGAGTGAAAAAGGAGACGGGTTATAAACTTTTAACTGCAGCGATGACGGTTTCTACTGCAGATTCGATGCGCATTTTGCCCGTATTGATGGTCAGGTCATAATTTTCGGGATCGGATATATCGGCATTATAGGACTGTCTAATAAAAGCGCTACGCTTTGATTCTCTTCCAATCACGCGCCGCTTGGCGTCTTCCTTTTTTGCGCCATGGGTCCGGGCGACATTCTGGATCCGGATCTGCAGGGGCGCGATAACGCGAACACTGAATCTTTCTTCAGGTGGCAGAATAAAATTGGCGCCCCTGCCGACGATGACCGCCTGACCGTGTTTTGCAATCGTATTGACAACTTTCAAAAGGTGCTCCATGTAGATTCCGGGGTAGAGATATTGGTTTTTGTAAAGAGAGGCGATAAAATCCTCGATCCCTGAGAGCCGTTCCTTTTCAAGTGTATCTATGACGCTGGCCCTTATCCTGGCGCTTTTGGCGATGCCCTGAATGATATCCCGGTGAAAACAATCAAAACCCAGACGCCCGGCTACCTCCTGGGCGACGAGACTGCCGCCGGCTCCCGGTTCCATGCTGATGGTGATGACCGGTATGCGAACCTCCGGTTTCCGATCCGGTTTGGCCGGGCTGATTTCCCATTTTCTGATTTGCTGCTTTACAAATTTAGCGATTGATTCTTCTTTAGTGACCACAATGACTTCCTTGCAAACCTGAATTTGCATAAAAATAGATGAGAAACTTTTTATCCCGATACTGCAGAATTTCACAAGGATATCGTACAATCCAATTGACTTAGGAAGTAAAGTTGGATGATGATCTTTTTTTAAATCTCATCTATTTTAACCCTGCGGGCGAGCCGGAGGTTCCCATATGCTGCGTTATTAAGGGCGAAGCATAGTTCACTATCGCTTCGCCCCTAAGCGCCTTGCCTATGGAAGCCTCCGACTTATGCCAAATCCAGGTCCTACTTGAATTTGCATGAAAAGAAATGAGAATCTTTTTTTTATTTAATTGAGGGGTCGGGGAGTTTTTCTGCCCAGCCCTTGTCAATAGCGGAATGAATTATCAGCAGCGAAATCGGGTCCGCCGCAGGCGGATCTGAATGCAATAGGGAGCGTTGCGAAAGAACAGCCTGTAATCTCAAAGCGGCTGATTGGCACAATGCTGATTTTGCATTTAACCCATTATTTTATATATGATTTCTGTTCTTTCGTTACGCTCCTTTATGCATGAGTTTGCACGATGCAGTCGCTGATGATTCATGTAGCGACCGATTTAAAAAAACTCCTCGACCCCTCATTTAATTATAACCGGTTCGCACAAAAATCAGGCTGTAGCGTATCGTTTTTCAAATTATTTGCCGGCCGTAATTTCCATGTAGTGTTCGATCAGTTTCTGCTCGTCAGCGGCCGTGATTTCTTGCGGCAGTCTCTTTTCTGCCAGCGCAATGGCGGATTCAATAAGCTCGGATCGAATCAAATTTTTGGCTTCGGCGATCTGATTCTGGATTTTACGCTGGGTTCCTTCCAGCAGGATTCTGCTTTCCTGTCGGGCGTCTTCTATGATTTGTTGTTTTTTCTTTTCACCGTCTTCGATGATTTTCTGTTTGACTCTTTCAAAACGGGCAACACTGTCATTCAGCATTTCCTTTGCCTCTTGAACCTTTTCTTCGGCGGCTCCTTTTTGCTGCTCATATTTTTCAATCTGGTAATCGATCTCCTCGCGGCGGTTTGCTAAAAAATCACTTATCGGTTTACGGCCGAACTTTACTAAGACAAAGGCGATAATGGCAAAATTAACCCATCGCATCACCAGATCAAAAGTTGATCGCCAGTTATTCGAAGATTCGGCCGCCAGGGCGTCCGTGCTGCATAGAAGCAGAGCGATAAAGACGGCGATCAGGTAACAGCCAAATAATGCGATATGTTTATTTCGCCTCACGAATTCAGGCTCCGATACAGGACCTTGGCAACAATTTTTACTGCCAGGCTCTCGGCTTCTGTTTGAACATGTTTTCGGGCTGCTGCGATCTGGCCATCCACCGACTTCTGGGCTTTGGCCTTTGTGGCGTTAATCTCTTCCCGGGTAGATGCAATGATATCAGCAGCCTGTTGCATGCCGGCGGCCTCCAGCTGCTCCTTTTGTTCAAAGGCTTCATTGCGGACATTTATTTCCTGTTTTTCTATCCGATCCGTTAGCGTTTCAAACTCGCTTTGTGCGTTGACAACATCCTGCTGGATCTTGTCAATGTATGATTTTCTCTCAGTCATGACATTGCGCAGCGGACGAAACATAATCCGGTTGATGATGAACAGAAAAATCAGAAAAGAGATCACCTGAAGAATTAAGGTCTCGTTGATGCTGATGAGCGCAACATTGCTGATAATCTGCATGATTCGCTTTCCACCCGGGTGGCTGCCATTCGGTCAAAATAGCATTCGACCGTATATAAAGTTGAAATTGCGATATTTTTTGGCTTAAACCACAAACAATAGCAAAAGGGCGACAACCAGTGAATAAATGCCGGTCGATTCGGAAACGGCCTGGCCAACGAGCATGGTTCGCGTCAACAGGCCGGCTTCTTTAGGGTTTCTGCCGATGGCTTCACACGCTTTGGCCGCAACCATGCCTTCACCCACACCGGGTCCGATGGCACCTAACCCCATTGCCAGGCCGGCACCGATAAATGCCGCTGCTTTTACGATTTCTGCACCTTCAATTGCCATTTTTTCCTCCTTAAGTGAAATACCCTGTCTTTTTCTTTCGATAAAATCCAGTTGATCCTGTAAATCCTGTCAAAAAAAATATACAATAGGATCCATGCCTATTAAACGACAAATATCAACACCAGACTCACCACCATGGCATAAATGGCGGTTGACTGTGACACTGCCTGGCCGACCAACATGATTCGCATGAGTTCGTTTGAATGCTCGACATTGCGGGCCACCCATCTCACCGCGCCTTCAGCGGCCATTCCATTACCGATTCCGGGTCCGATTCCGCCAAATCCCATGCAAAGCCCGGCACCCAAAAGTGCCATGGGGGTTGCCAGCATGCTGGACTCGGGAAATGTTTTAAACATCAAAATAAAACTGACCAACAATCCAAAAATCGACGGCGTTTGCGACACCGCCTGTCCGACGAGCATTATCGTGGTCACACTGGTGACCGCTTGCGGTGTACGGGCGATGCCCTCACAGCTGGCTCCGGCGGCCAACCCGCCGCCGTAGCCCGAGCCGATGGCCGCCAGGCCCATGCTCAAACCGGCACCCACAAAAGCGGCCCAGGTGGGGGTCAACGGCGCATTGCCAAAATCGATGAAGATCAACATCAACGCCACCACCATGGAAAAGATCGCCGGTGTTTGACACACCGCCGAGCCGATGAGCATATTGGTTGTCAGTTGTGAACCGGCTTGAGGTTGTTGCGAAATTCCAAAACAGGATTCACCGCCCGGATACCCGGAGCCGACGCCCGATCCGATCGCGCCGAAACCCATACACAGACCGGCACCCAGGAACGCGGCGGCCTTTAGCAGGCTGGGGCTGGCGAAATCCATAAACAGCAGCAAAATGGCGATTACCAGCGCAAAAATCGAGGCCGATTCAGCGACGGCCTGGCCCACCAGCATGTTTTTAAAAATATCGCCGGATATCTTGGGATTGCGCGAGACGGCCAAATTGGCTCTGGCAGCGGTATAGCCCTCCCCGATGGCAGCGCCAACCGCACCCAGGCCCATGGCAATGCCGCTGCCGGTATAGGCGGCTATTTTTATAACGGTTTCGACTTCAAGTTCCATCTGTCACTTTACCTGAACCGAGATATAAACTACCGTAAGCATGGTAAAAACGAATGCTTGAATGGTGCCGACAAAAAGGCCGAAAAAACCGTACAAAAAGGGCGGCAGGGCAAGGTTGTATGTCAGATAAGAAACAACCAGAATAATAATCGATCCGCCCATGATGTTTCCAAACAATCGAAAAGAAATGGACACGATCTTGGCCAGTTCGCCGATGAGATTCAATGGCATCATAAAAAAAATCGGTTGGAAATACTCCTTGATATAAGCCTTAAATCCCTTGGATTTAATGCCCGCGTAGTGGGCAATTAAAAACCCCATAACCCCGAGTCCCAGGGTGGTATTTAAATCTTTAGTCGGCTCCTCAAGGTGCGGGATGATACCCAGCCAATTGGAGAGCAGCAAAAACATGAACAGCGCGCAAATCAGGGGGGCATATTTTTGGGCCAGCTCCTCGCCGAGCGCATCTTCAGTAAGGTCGTATAACAGGGATACAATCAATTCCCCCAGAGCCTGAATGGGGCGGGGTAGTATGTTTCTTTTATGGCTGGCAAACAGTCCGAGCACGATCAGCAGCGCAAAAACAATCCAGGTCATGACCATAACTTCCAGATTAATGGTGATGTTGTGGCCGAAAACCGGAATGATGAGTTGATGCAATCTGCCAAGTTCGCCCATAAATTTACCGTTTAAATACTTTTCCCTCCGCCGGAAGGAACGAATGTTAGCAGGTGATCGGCTAGAATGACCAGCTGGATCATGAAGATGCCGACAATCGTCGCGATCAGATTAAACTGTTCAAATTTTACAGCTGCGATCAGTGGGATCGCCAACAATATGTATCTGAAAATGATCGAGCCGAGGGAAATTGAAAATATCTGGCCCTTTGATCGTCCGAATTTAAACCCGATGGATTTGGCCATGAAGATGAAATTGAGCACGCTGAAAATAGCGCCGAGAACCAACCCTTTGCCCACCGGCTTATAGCCCGTTATAATAAAAACAAGTCCGACGATTATCGACAGCGTTAGCACCAGTCGCGTAATTTTTTTTTGTGCTTGCTTAACGGCTTCCATTGCTTGAATCGTTTTTGTTCTGTGGCCGATTCTCAAGTGTTTGTAGAATCTGGCGGTAGACGGTGAAGGCACCGCCGACAACGCCTAATATAGTAAAGATGGTGACAAATATGCCTTTGGTCCCCAGCCATTTGTCCAGGTACAATCCGATAAAAAAGCAAAAAACAATGCAACCGGCCATCGTCAGGCCGATTTGCATGACGACTGAAAGATTTTCGGCCCAGGCGCGATTTTTTTTATAGTCAAAAACCATATAACAGTTTTATAGTGGTTGTTAAAAAAGCGTTCCGATATAAAAACGTTTTTATCTACAACCACTTATGACGCAATTCCGCCAGTCGGAAAATTAAGATGAAAAGCGCTATAAAACGGTTTCGATTAACATAGCAACAAAATCTTTGCAAGCAGTTTCCCATCGTCCGGGTAAAGTAAAACCTAACTTGACAGCTACGGGTGGGTTCCTATAATCAATATGATATTGGTATAAATAACAGATCCATTTTCAACTACTCTAGCGCGAAAGGAGTTCAATAATGGCGGTCATCACCATAAGCAAAGAATTTGGGACCGATTCGGGAAAAGTTGCAGCGATTGCCGCCAAAAAGTTGGGCTATGAATACATCGGCAAAAAACTGGCCGCAGAGATTGCCAAGGACCTGAACCTGTCAGAAGCCGAGGTCGAAACATTTAAACAGACCTCTCAATCACGGATTATTCGCTTGATGGACCGCTACACCTGTTCTCTGGTTCAAAAAGTCGTCGATCGCGAACATGGCTGCCTGGATGATGCCAATTATTTTGAAAGTACCAAGACGCTGGTCGAAAAATTATATGATGCGGGCAACGTCATTATTCTCGGGTGGGGCGGGCAATGCATTTTACGCGGCAAACCCAACACCCTGCATGTTCGCCTGACCAAAGATGACGGCTTGAAAATCGAGAAAATCATGCAGGATTATGACTTAAATCGCCTGGCCGCAAAAAAAATGATTGAAAGGGAAGAAAAAGATTCAAGCTCCTATGTCAAACATTATTTTGATGAGGACTGGAACGACGCTGGCCTATACGATCTGATAATCGACATGGGTAAGCAATCCGTGGAACAGGCGACTGATATTATCTGTAATAATATCAATTCCTGAATTTGCATGAAAATAGATGAGGAAAAGCAACGAACCGGCTGACCCACGACTCCGGTTGCAGCCTTCAGCAGTGGCTCCTTTGACCTTCTTGTGAAAAAAATTCGTGCTCACTGGATATCTTACATTGATGCGCGTTGTTTAAAATGTGGATTTTTTAAAGCACATCCGCCCTTGTCCGTTTCAAATGCGGATGTGCGTTACCCCTTGCAGCCGTTTTTCTAATCATTTAAGGAGGGCATTTAACATGGGAAAGATTTTGAAAACTGTTGCCGTATTGATGGGCGTTCTGCTGCTGAGCCCCGGTTTTTCCAGTGCTGATTCCCAACCGCCTGCCGTGGGCGGGGTGTTACCTGAATTTTCCCTTTCGGTACCCAAAAATGATGACCACCAGAGGTATCTGGGAGTTGCCGGCAAAGAGGCTTTCTCCATTCCAGAAATACAGGCTGAAGTGGTCATCATTGAGATATTTAGTATGTACTGACCCTTCTGTCAGAGGGAGGCTCCCTCTATCAACGAGATGTATCGCAAAATCGAAAGCGATGAGCGCATGAAGGGCAAAGTCAAACTTTTGGGTATCGGTGTCGGCAACTCGGCATTTGAGGTCGGCTATTTTAAAAAGACTTACAACATTCCGTTTCCCCTTTTCCCGGACGGCAATTTCTCAATCCACAAAAAGATCGGTGAAGTACGAACGCCTTATTTTATTTGCCTACGCATAAAGAACGACGGCAGCCACCGGGTCTTTTATTCCAAAGTGGGCGGCGCCAAAGATGCCGATCAACTCCTGGAAAAATTGCTCAAGGATTCGGGATTATGATGAGGAGGTGATATAATTGAAAAAACCTTTAATTATACCGATTGTTGCAGGCCTGATTATGTTTATAAACATGACAGCTGCCTATGGTGCCTCGGAGGCATTTAAAGGAAATATCTATAATCCGGGCCAGTTAAAGCCTGTTGACAGCACATTGAAAGTCAAAGTCGGCGAGCTTGCGCCGGATTTTACCTTGCCGGCTGTTTCGGGTGAAGCAATTACGCTCAGCCAATACCGGGGCAAAAAACATGTGGTCATTTCCTTTGTGCCGGCAGCCTGGACGCCGGTTTGTTCCGATCAGTGGCCGGGGTATAATATTGTAAAGCAAATGTTTGACGGAAACGATGCGGTGCTGCTCGGTATTACGGTGGACAATGTTCCCACCCTTTATGCCTGGACGAAGCAGATGGGTCAACTGTGGTTTCCCGTTCTCTCCGACTTCTGGCCGCATGGCGCGGTGGCTAAAAAATATGGCGTGTTGCGGTCGAGTGGCGTTACAGAGCGGGCCTTGATTTTTATTGATAAAAAGGGAATCATTCAAGATATCCAGGTCTCGGATATCAATGTCAGACCGGACCTGGCGCAGTGTGCGACGACGCTGGAAAAAATGAACAAAAAATAAAAGCTGCCTTGAAAATGCATCTAACCCGCCTGCGGCGGACAGGCGCCCAAGGGCTGTGTTATCCCGGATAAACGGGATTATACATCTATTTCTATAAACACTAAGGAGTGCATAAAACCGATTCAAAATGCTCGAATACTAGCGTGTATGCTCCCCTTTTGAATCGGCCTGCGACGAGCTCAGCCGAGCCGTTTTCGCCTTGCTTTGTTGAACACCTTAATTTTTTAAGATCAGATGTGAAATCCCGATTTTAAGCGGGGGGCGTAATCTGCTTTTTTTAAGATAGCTTTTAAATAGCTATTACTGATTAATTATAATTTATACCGCTTGTCATAATAATGTTCCGAAAAAAAGGATGGCGGCATAAGTGTTGTAGCAAAAAAACGTCCCGCAATCGGAACGTTTTTTTGACAAATATTCAGCGGTAAAGGTTTCATAATTTTAGAAATTGTTCACAGGTTGATCTCAATGACTCGGATTCAGTTAAGACTCATATCCGCGGCAGCCCTTCTCCTCATCGCGCTTCTGAGTATCAATGTCAATGCGAATGCCGGTGTTACCGTTCAAAAAATCTCTGAATCGGCGCTCGATGAATTGATCCATTCCGGCAACCAAAAGTTGGTGATCACCTTTATGGCGGCCTGGTGTGGGCCCTGTATCGACGAGTTACCGGCGTTAAACAAGTTATACAATAAGTATAGAGCTAAGGGATTAAAATTAATCGGTATCAGCATCGATTTAGAAGGGTCTCAAGCGATGCAGCCGATTATTGATAAACTGAAGGTTGGTTTTCCGGTTTACTGGTATGGAGAATCCGCCATTCAGAAATTTTCCATATTTGCAATACCGATGATTTATTGGGTGAAAGACGGCCGTATTATCGAAAAAATGCCGGGCAGGCGGTCCGAGAAGGAACTGGACAAAAAGATTCGGAAATTTTTAGATCAGTAAATATTGCGCTTTATGCGTTCCGAGTTAAAACCGCCGGCAACCCATCGCTAACGAGCATTTTTTAACCCGCAACTCGCATCCCGCAACCCGTAACAGCCCTTCAATACGAACGGATTAATTTCACTTAAGGGATTCCTTACTGTTTAGCGCCCGCTTTACAGCATCCAATACCTGATCGACCGTATAAAAGTCGCTTTTAAATACTGACTTGCCGGTAGGCGAGAAAACAACCAGCAAAGGTACGGTCAGACGGCCAACTTCCTTAAGCTTGGCTTTACCGGCCGGGTTGTTGCCGGTAATGTCGACTTTCATCGCAACGACATCCGCCTGTGCCAGGGCATCGATAATTTTGCGATTATGAAGAACACCCTCCTCGAGTGCCTTACAGTTTAAACACCATTCGGCGGTAAAATCCAGCACGACCACTTTGTTTTGTTCCAGGGCCGCTTCAAAGCGTTCGGGGGTATAATGGGTCCAATCAATCGGGCCCTTATCTGCCAGCCGTACTGCGCCCCAGATCGGCAGGGCGATCAAAATGAGGCCCAGGCCGACAAAAACCGTTTTGGTTATTTTTCTGCAAGCCAGCTGCAGCGTTCGCAAAGCCAGCCAGGTGCCGCCGGCTGCTATCAGAACCATTACCGGCCACCAGAACATTTTGCTCGCTGGATTGGGCGGTGAGCTCAGCAGGGCACTGATGCCGACGCCCAAGAAATAGGCGGCCGCCGCCAGCATAAACAGGCCCATGACCTGCTTGATGAGCTCGCTGGCCGGTCCGGCTTTGGGCATTCGGTTGACCAGATTGGGAATCGCTGAAAGTACCAAATACGGCAGGGCCATCCCGCCGCCGATGGCCGCAAATGTCGACAGGGTGGTCAATGGGGATTGTGTGGCGGCCCAGGCAGCAGCGGCGCCCATAAAAGGCGCCGTACAGGGTGTTGATAAAATAGCGGCCAGAATGCCCAGCCCGAAAGATCCCTGCAGGCTGTCTTGCCGGGGGTTTATCATGTAAATGAATTGGGGTAAACGAAGCGAAAAAAAGCCAAACATTCCCAATGCCATGATCCCGATGATGGTGCCGACCAGGATAGTAAATAGTGGATATTGGAACAATTGATTCGTGGCGCTAAAATCACTGACCAGTGCAATCAAAATACCCATGCCGGCCCAAAACGCCAGCACGCCCAGTGACATCATCAAGCCCAGCAAAAAGCATCTTCTGCGGTCATCTGCAGCATGCGACAAGCTGATAATTTTAATCGGGATCAGCGGCAGGACACATGGCGTCAAATTCAGCAGCATGCCGCCGAAAGCCGCCACGATGAGCAGCATTATCCGACCGACCCCTGACATCGGATTAACCGAAAATTCCCAGCCAAACAGGTCAAAGGCAACCCCGCCAANNNTTTTTTTCGGGAAACAGGCAGTAGCGGTCAGCGCAGGCTTGATATTCCACCTGTATATCCAGACCGATGGATCCCGGGGGTATCTGCTCATCCAATTTCATCGAAAGGGTGATGATGGTGCGACCTTCAAAAGACATGAGGTCTCCGCTGGCGTAGTCTACTTTAAAAGGCTTGGCCTCCGGAAAGCGGGCGCTCTCAATGGTAACCCCGTCAGTGGCTGCCATAACCTGAACGTTGGTGGGATAGGGGTTAAAATCTTCAAAAGGCAGGATCTGACCGACATCCGCATTAATGTGAAACCCGTCTTTGATATCAACCACAACGGCCAGGGTTACTGTATCACCGGGACGCGCCCGGTCAACCGACCAGGCAGTCGCCAGCCGAACCACATCGGTCGCCGGCGATTCAGCAGTCTGCGACAGGTTGTCGTTATCTTTCTGGTCTTTGGCACCGGAGATCCAGGGCATCATTGGGATCAAAATCAAGACCAAACTGCATGTGAGAATAATGCGTTTCATATCTCTGAATTCTGATTTCTGTCCTCTGATTTCTGAAACCTGCCCTACTGCAGCTCAAGCTGAATGCCGCTTTGGAAACCCATTTCCTGAGCCTTGATGTCCAGATGCAGCGTTGCAACGAATTCAAGCGGCGGATAAATAAGTCGGTCGGTGGCGCGCTGATCGATGGCCTTTAGGTAAGTTTTGCAGCTGTCACAAACATCAATTCGATAGTTTTTTTCTTTCTCACTGAAGTAGTAATGTATGGTTTTGCTGTCCTTATTTTCGCAAAACGGGCAATAGATTCTCTGGGCTGCCCAGGGATGCCAGCAAAATCCACAAAATATAACACGGTTTCCGTCATCTTCAAACAGTGAAAACCCGGGCGCACTGCCGCATATGGGACAAAATCCTTTATCCCATGGATGGTCTGAATCCAGATAAGATGCCAGCTGCTCGGCGCAATGGACCACGGAAGGCTTGATGCTGCTGTAGGCAACAAAGGCCAGGGCTTTTTTTTCGATGCCCATGTCCGTTTCAATTTTTTTAAAATAAGCATCTTCCGTATTCAGAAGCGCCGCAAACACTGCGTGCGGATTCAGTTCGCCGGCAGTCATGGCATTTTGAATGACCCGGGCGGCATCCGCCATCTCGCTGTCGGCCGTTTCGGTTATCTGGCATATTTGTTTTAAAAGGGCGGTTGCTGCATTTTGATCGACGACAAATTCTGATATCGCAATCAGTGAAAATTTTTCCTTTCTCTTGAGCGCCAGGGTTTCTTTGCTGATCTTGAGCGGATCTATATTTATCTGGCTTTTGGAATCTTCCTGGGCCACAAAAATTTTTTCGTAAAAATTCAAAAGGTCTGCATAAGTCGGTCGCAGCTTTTTGAGGGCTGCAACCGCCTGTTTAACCTGCTGTGAGGTGATGGCCAGATCAGCTGTCATGGATTCTCCTTTTGTGGGGTTGTCCTGCCAAGCAATCCTGAATCACGCATGCCGTAATTCCGCAATTGTGAACATTATTATGGGAAGCGGTGCAAATCATATAATGAGCCTATCATACCTTCTGGTATTAAAAAAGGAGAGCCGGTAAAACCGTCTCCCCTCTCTATATAAATGTTGGTTTTGGACTTTTTTTTACCTGAGTTTTGCACGAGTTGGAGGCTTTCATATGCAAGGCACTTCAGGGCGAAGCGATAGTCAACTATGCTTCGCCCTGAATAACGCAGCAGATGGAAGCCTCCAGCTCGCCCGCAGGGTGAAAATTAATGAGATAAAATGACTTTCATCCATTGTACAGCGTTGGTATTTTTATTTTCTCCGCTGATTTGCTTAAGCTGTTGTTATAAATAATAACATAAACTTCTCATTAATTTTCATGCAAATAATTAAGCCAGTTGTGAGACCAAATTTTTCAGTGGACGCAACATTCGCCTTAACGCCACCTGACGTGAAATGCCGGAGCCGGTATTTGAGGCCACGGCATGGTCATGATAAAGGCCGGGCTTATAGGCGACCATAAAAACGACGCGAATGTCATCCGGATCCAGCAGCATGGCCTCACGATGGGTTCTTTTGATCACCGCCAGCCGTTTTTGGGCCAGATCCAACATTTCGGCGCGTTCCCCGAAGTTCATGGCGCCCGTCGGGCAGGTTTTGACACAGGCCGGTTGCATTCCGGCCGCAACCCGATCATAGCACATGTCGCATTTGGCCAGGGTGCCATCGGCGGCCTTGCGCGGGATGTTGTACGGGCAGGACTCGATGATTTCAGCCGCATCCAGATTTTTGGTTGCAGCCGTGTAAATCACCGCCCCGGAGGGCTCATCATAGTAGATGGCGGCCGGATCTCCGGCGGTCTCCAGGCAGGGCGCTTCGAGGCAGTGGCGGCATTGGTCCGGGAAAAACAGCCACCTCAACTGCCCGCCGATGACCTCCTCACGCATTCTTACCAGTTTGTAAGTATCGAAGGAGAGATCGGCCGGATTCTGGTAAGTCCCACGGTTTTCAGTTTTTTCTGCGGGCAGATCGTGCCACTGCTTGCAGGCCACCTGACAGCCTCTGCAGGCCGTACATAATGTGGTATCGACAAAAAATGACTTACTCATGCGATCACCTCCTTCTATATCTTCTGGATGTTGACCATAAAGGCCTTGGTTTCTGGTATGCGCGTGTTGGGATCACCGGTGGAAGGCGTCAGCAGATTGGCGCTTTCCTCTTTGCCGCCGGCCGGCGTTTGCCATCCATAACACCACGGGAATCCCACCTGATGCACTTCGGTACCCAGTTTGCCGGCCACCTTCAGCGGCCTGAGCCGCTTGGTGACGATGGCAGTGCATTCCAACTGACCCCGGGCCGAAGTGGCCAGAACCCGCTCGCCATTTTTGATGCCCTTGAGTGCGGCCAGTTCTTCGCTCATCTCCACAAACACCTGAGGTTGCATCTCCATCAGCCAGGGTTGATGACGGGTCATCACGCCGGTCTGCCAATGCTCCACGACCCGATAGGTGGTGCCCACAAACGGATAACGCGGATCACAGGTTTTATAAACATCCGCCTTGGATCCATAAACCGCTGCGGTGGGATTGGTGTAGGTCGAACTCATGAAGTTTCTCTCCACCGGACATTCCATCGGTTCGTAGTGTTCCGGCAACGGTCCGTCAGCGCGGCCCGGGCCAAATATCTGGCCGTGACCGTGTTTGCGCATGATAAATGCATGCTTGCTTTTGGGATTGGGATTTTCCAGGCTGCCCAGCGGGGGCCACCCACCATCGGGTACATCTCCGCCCGACCATTTGGCACCGTCCCACTTGATGACCCACTGCGCCTTATCCCAGGGCTGCCCCTGCAGATCCACTGAAGCGCGGTTGTAAATGATACGGCGGTTGACCGGCCAGCACCAGGAAAATTCGGGATACAGACCGATGTTGTTGGGGGCGTCTTTGGTACTGCGCCGCGCTGCCATGTTGCCCTTTTCGGTGTAGCTGTTGCAATACAGCCAGTTGCCCGAAGAGGTGGATCCGTCGGCCTGCAGAGATCCAAAACTGGGTACCAGCGTGCCCTTCTTGTAGACTGTGCCTTTAATGGTCACATCTTTTAAGAAGTAGCCGTTGATTTCTTTGGCCACTGCATGCGGATCATACTCACCTTTGGTCAAATAATCCCATTTAAGATTGCGGATGGGTTCAGGGAAGGTACCGCCATCTTTGTACTGGGCTTTAATTTTATTGCCCAACTCCATGATGATCTGGCCGTCGGGCAGGCTCTTGCCAAGGGGTTTGGGTCCCTGGTAGCGCCACTGCATCCAGCGGCCGCTGTTGGTGATGCTGCCTTCTTTTTCAAACGACACTGCAGCGGGCAGGAAAAACACCTCGGTTTTGATCTGGGCCGGATCCACGCCCGGTCCGCGCCAGAAGGAGCCGGTTTCGTTGTCAAAAATGTTGACATTGACCATCCAGTCCAGATTTTTCATGGCTGCGCGGGTCTTGCCGGCATGCGCCCCGCTGCAGGCCGGGTTCTGCCCCCAGGCAAAAAAGCCCGCAAAAGTGCCCCTGTACATTTCATCAAACAGATCCAACCAGGAATAATGTTTGCCGTCATCGACTTTGGGCAGCCAGTCATAGCCATAATCATTTTTCGGAACGGCATTGTCGCCAAAGAACGATTTGAGCAGGCTGATGGAATATTTGGGATAATTTTGCCACCAGTTGGCGCTGATGGGATCGTTGCTCTTGGGGGTCCATTTCTGGTTGTAGGCCGCCAGCGAAAAGTTGGATGCCCGAGGGGTTTTCAAATAACCGGGCCAGATGTGCCACAGCAGGCAATGGTCGGTGGAACCCTGTACGTTGGACTCCCCGCGCAGGGCATTGACGCCCCCGCCGGCTACCCCCATGTTGCCCAGCAGCAGCTGAATGATGGCCATGGTGCGGATATTCTGGGTGCCCACGGTGTGCTGGGTCCAGCCCATGGCATACATGATAGTGCCGGCCCTGCCTCTGGCGCCGGTGGCGGCATAGGTTTGATAGATTTTCTTCAGATCGGCCTGGGGGGTGCCGCTGATTTGGGAGACCAGTGCGACATTGTAGCGGCTGAAATGTTTCTTTAAAATCTGAAACACACATCGCGGATGCGCCAGGCTGCGATCCATCTTGGGGACCCCGTTGGCATCCATCTCAAAGGCCCATTTACGCTTATCATATTTTTTGCCTTGTTGATTGTAACCGGCAAACAGACCGTCTTCAAAAGAGTAGTCCGTGCCCACAATAAACGGCGCGTTGGTATAGGCCGCTATATACTCCTTATTGTAAAGCTTGTTGTCGATGATGTACTTGATCATGCCGCCCAGGATGGCAATATCGGTTCCCGAACGCATGGGCGCATAAAAGTCCGCCCGGGCCGATGTACGCGTGAAACGCGGATCGACACTGATGAGTTTGGCGCCGTTTTGCTGGGCCTCGCTGACATACTTAAAGGAAATGGGGTGGTTTTCGGCAGCATTGCTGCCCATGATTAAAATGCAATCACTGTTTTTGATATCAATCCAGTGATTGGTCATCGCGCCGCGTCCGAACGACTCTGCCAGAGCCGCAACAGTGGCGCTGTGTCAGATACGGGCCTGATGCTCGATATAGACCACCCCGATCGCCCGCATCAGGGCCTGATACGTCCAGCACTCCTCATTGTCCAGGGCGGCAGAACCCACCGAGGCAATGCCCATGGTGCGATTGACGACCTGGCCTTTGGCATTTCGGGCCTCAAACGTGGCGTCGCGCGTGGTTTTTACCCGTTTGGCAATTTCCGTCAGCGCCCAGTCCCAGGAAACTTTTTTCCATTCCTTGGCATATGGCGCCCGGTACAGCGGCTGGGTGATGCGCTCGCTGTTTTCGGAAAGCTGCCGCAGGGCCGCTCCCTTGGAACATAGTGTGCCGCGATTGATCACATGGCCCGGATCGCCTTCAATATTGATGGCGCGCTTATCACCGGTTTTGGCCGTGTGCACAATGGCACCGCAGCCCACCGCGCAGTATGGGCAGATCGTGGTGGTTTCTTTGGCATCCTGGATCTGGAGCATTTTGGCCTGGTCCCTCGCCGGTGAAAACATACCACCTTTACCGGCGCAACTGCTTAACGCCAGACCGGCGGCTGCCGCCCCTGAGATCTGGATGAACTCCCGTCGGTTTATCCTCATAAGAGCCCCTCCTTTCTTTTGTCCTGCGTTAACGAAAAAACTTATTTGCTTAACCTCAGTGAAAAACTATATGCGTTGTCTGCAGACAAAAGCAATCTGAAAAACCGAGTAACAAATCGCCCATCAACTCATTGCAGCCGCTGATACCCGGATGCGACAGCTTTCGATTGTTGCAAACCACTTGTGCAAAAATTTATGAATTCGTTTTCAAAAGGTTAGTTGCTATTACGAGATATCGTTTTGTCGAAAGATAAGGAGCGCCTGCTGAACTTCAGATCGGATCGAAGGTGATCGTAAATAATTAATCTTTTTGAATGTGCATTGAAGAAAGGAGCCCCCACAGATCCAATCTTGAGATGAGAAGAATCGCGTTTTGCTAGATCAAAATTTTAATACAGTTTTATGCAATTCGTGTCAAGCTCGAATCGAACAAACAGGTGCGCTTAACTCAAAATTCCCGGTGTTATAAAAATTGTTGAATATCGACAGCGCTCAAACGCAGCGATCAAACTCCCAACTTGACTTATCCTGACGGTTGATCTAAAAACTCCAGACTTCGGCAAATTTTATTTTGCTTATTTGTTGGATTTCAGTTAAACTGAAATTTTTATGTCTCGGCTATAATTTTTACCGATTCGCTGCCCAGATTTTTGAAATCCAAGTAAGGAGATCAATATGGAAAAATATTTATTTACCTCTGAATCCGTGACTGAAGGACATCCGGATAAAGTCGCCGATGCCATATCCGACTCCGTTCTGGATGCGATTATGGCTCAGGATAAAAATTGTCGGGTCGCCTGCGAAACCCTTGTTACGACGGGACTGGCTTTTATTTCCGGTGAAATCACAACCGATTGTTATGTCGATATGCCTCAGATTGTAAGGGATACCATCCGTGACATCGGATATTGCTCCTCACAGATGGGGTTTGACTGCCAGACATGCTCGGTGATTACCAGTATTGACCGCCAATCTCCGGACATTGCCCAGGGTGTCAACACCGGTCAAGGCTTATTTAAGGAACAGGGCGCAGGGGATCAGGGACTGATGTTCGGATTCGCCACCGCTGAAACACCGGAACTGATGCCGATGCCGATTTCCTACGCCCATAAACTGTGCAGCCGGCTGGCCAAGGTTCGCAAAAATGGTGCCCTGGATTTTTTAAGACCCGACGGTAAATCCCAGGTCACCGTTGAATATGAAAACGGGACGCCCAAACGGGTGGATACCGTGGTGGTATCCGCCCAGCATAAACCGGATGTGACCTATGACGATTTGAAAGAAGCCATCATCGAGGAAGTCATCAAAAAGGTCATCCCGCAAGACATGACCGACGGTGATACGCGCTATTTCATCAATCCAACCGGCCGGTTTGTGATCGGCGGCCCGATGGGAGACTGCGGCTTAACGGGCCGAAAAATTATTGTGGATACCTATGGCGGCCAGGGTAGCCATGGCGGCGGCTGCTTTTCAGGCAAAGATCCATCCAAGGTGGATCGCAGCGCTTCGTATATGGGGCGTCATATTGCCAAAAACATCGTTGCCGCAGGGCTTGCAAAAAAATGTGAAATCCAGGTTGCCTACGCCATCGGGGTGGCTGAACCCGTTTCGGTTATGGTTGATTTGATGGGCACCGGTGCGATACCCAAATCAAAGGTGGAGGACATTGTCAAAGACGTTTTTGACTTAAGACCGGCAGCCATTATCGAACATCTGGATTTGTTGCGCCCGATTTATCGCAAAACGGCGGCCTATGGTCATTTTGGCCGCAACGATCCGGATTTTTCATGGGAGAATACCGATATGGCTGAGGTTTTGAAAGAAAAAGCAGGTCTGTAAAGCTGCTTTTAACACTGAAGGATTTTACTCTCTTGGATAGGGTAGAAATCATTTGCTTTGCAGTAATCAAATGTATTGGGTTACTGGAATAATGGAATGTTGGAATACTGGGTTCTGCAAAATTAGATCCATTATTCCTTAGATGGCTATCATTCACTATCATACCCAATATTCCAATATTCCACGATTCCATTATTCCATGGGTCTACGGGCCGTATGCATCACAGCTTTTGGGGCGAAATCAAACTGTGGCCCTCGGGGTCAGGAATCTTTGCGAAGGAGAAATATTACTGATGAAATATGATGTTAAGGATATTAAGTTTGCCAGAGACGGCGCCTTGCGAATTGAGTGGGCCTATCAGAACATGCCGGTTTTAAACCGTATCCGGAAACGATTTGCGAAAGAAAAACCGCTGAAAGGTGTGCGCCTGGCTGCATGTCTGCATGTGACCACTGAAACCGCCTCCCTGATGCAGACGCTCAAAGCCGGAGGCGCCAGAGTGACTTTATGTGCTTCCAACCCGCTCAGCACGCAGGACGACGTGGCTGCCTCCCTGGTGAAACACGATAAAATACCGGTTTTTGCCATCAAAGGCGAAAACAACCGGACTTACTATAAACACATCAATGCCGTGCTGGACTTCAAGCCACAGTTCACCATGGATGATGGCGCCGATCTGGTATCGACCCTTCATTCTGAGCGCACCGAACTCTTATCCTATGTTCAGGGGGGGACCGAAGAGACCACAACCGGCATTATCCGGCTCAGGAGTATGGCCGCCGACGGGGTTTTGCAGTATCCGATTATTGCGGTTAACGACGCGCAGACAAAACATTTTTTTGATAACCGTTACGGCACCGGCCAAAGCACCGTCGACGGCATTATCCGAGCCACCAACCGCCTCTTGGCCGGAACCTATTTTGTGGTCTGCGGTTACGGGTGGTGCGGCCGCGGTGTTGCCATGCGAGCCCGCGGTATGGGGGCGAATGTGATTGTCACTGAAGTCGATCCGTTGCCGGCCCTTGAAGCGGTGATGGACGGATTCACCGTTATGCCGATCGGCAAGGCCGCCCGGATCGGTGACTTTTTCTGTACTCTGACCGGCAATATTAATGTCATCCGCAAAGAACATTTTTCATATATGAAAGATGGCGCGATCGTGGCCAATTCCGGTCATTTTAACGTCGAGCTCGACCTGGTGGGCCTGGAGCGTATGGCTAAATCGAGGCGCGTGATCCGGCCCTTTGTGGAAGAATTTACTCTGAAAGATGGGCGCCGGATTAATGTGCTGGGCGAGGGTCGTCTGATTAACCTGGCGGCTGCTGAAGGTCATCCTTCAAGTGTCATGGATATGAGCTTTGCCAACCAGGCGCTCAGCATCGAGTTTATGGTCAAAAATAAAAAGCCTTTGGCCAAACAGGTTTATCCGGTCCCGCAGAAAATTGACAAACAAATCGCTAAAGAAAAGCTGGCGGCCATGGGAACCAAAATCGATCGGCTGACCGCGGAACAGAAGAAGTACTTAGCATCCTGGAACATCGGCACCTAATTTTCGGTTCCTAAAAGGCCCTTTTTCCGATGGCCTGTGTTCTCCGCGGATTTTTACCCGGAACGTACTTCAAGTACGCCCCGGATAAAAACCCTTGTGCGGCCTGGCCCATCGAAAAAATTGCCCATCTAGGAACCGAAAATCCTGTAAAGCATATTATGAGAAAAAAGGCTTTCTGCGGGCTAATATTTTAGCCACACAGAAAGCCTTTTTTGCATTATTCCCGCTATGTGTTTTTGGTTATAATAGTTAATTTTCGAAACAGAAATGAGTATTTTTTTGCAAGGTCAAGGAAGAATCAGATTTTTACCGCAGGCATACTTGAAGTATGTCGAGGATTAAAATCTGATTGTGACGCAGAGATTGCGTAAAAAGGCCATTTCTGTTTGAAAATTAGGCGCGGCTGCCGCTCCACTTGAGCTTATCCTTTAATATATCGAAGTACTGCCGCTCCGGCAGCGTGATCAAATGAACCGGATGGGGTCCTTTTTGAATTTGAATTTCATCCTGGTCATTTATTTCCAGCCCCTTTTGTCCGTCGAACGTCAGGATGATATCGGAAGAACCTTTAGCCAGCCTGATATTAATGTGTGCCGATTCCGGAACGATTAAAGGTCGGTTTGTAAGGGTGAAGGGGCAGATCGGAGTTAAAATGATGCCCGGTACTGCCGGGTGGATGACAGGGCCGCCGGCGGCCAATGAATAGGCGGTCGAGCCTGTCGGCGTTGCCACGATTAAGCCGTCTGCGCTGTAGGTGGTCAAATAGTGGTCGTTGATGCGGGTTTCAATATGGGCCAGCCGCGCCAGTGCACCGCGGTTGATGACCACATCATTCAATACGGTTTCCTGTGCCCGGGTCTTGTTGCGGCGCTTCACTTTGACGGAGAGGCGCATGCGGGACCGCAGAATAAAATCGCCTTTCAAAACCTTTTCAGCGGTTGCATAAAGGTTCTCCTCTGCAATTTCCGCCAGGAAGCCCACTTCCCCAAATTTTATCCCCAAGATGGGAACATCCTGATCCTCAATCCAGCGGACTGCGCTTAAGAAGGTACCGTCTCCGCCCAGCACAAAAATGCAGTCCAAATCCGTAGGCGGCGGCAGACTGTCGCTGTCGTTTTTTTGCCCGGGCTCAACTGTTTTTTTGCGGACAATTTCAATTTTTTTAGACCGCAACCAGTCCTCGAGCTCGTCGGCCTTTTTTTTGGCTTTGGTATCTGATTTAACAACCAGTCCGATTTTTTCCAATGCTTTAAGCTGCTCCTTTTGCACTATTTATTCTGATTATTCATACAAATTTGATGCAAAAACAGCAAGATGTTTTTCAATGCACGCAAAACCGCGATTTTGCAGCTTTTTCATTTTTCTTGACAGACCAAAAAGCAATCGCATACTTAGATGACACAACATTGACCCGAATTGAGAAAGGAAGAACAGGGGATGAAGAACGCTAAGATTTTTCCATCAGCAATTTTGGTAATTTTGCTTTTGCTGATACTCGGCGCCTTAATTTTCTGGATTTCCGCTAAATCCGATGTTTTCCCGGGCAACACCATCAAAATAGGTGAAATCCAAACCTACAGCAAACTAACCAGTTTTACATTTCCTTATCGAAATGGTTGGCAGCTTGCCTTGGAAGAGATCAACTCTGCCGGGGGTGTACTGGGCAAGAAGCTCAAGGTTATTTCCCGTGACGATGCTGGCGAACCGGGAACCGCAGTGACAATTGCAGAAGAATTGATTCTAAAAGATAAAGTCGTTTTACTGATGGGCTCTTTTCTATCCAATGTCGGACTCGCTTTGTCTGATTTTGCTAAACGCAACAAGGTACTGTACTTTGCTACTGAGCCATTATCCGATGCCTTGGTTTGGCGCAAAGGAAATCGCTATACATTTCGGCTGCGTCCGTCTAACTCAATGCAAAATGCGATGCTGGCTGAAGAAGCAGCCAAGAATGAGGCGAAACGGTGGGCTACCATTGCACCGAATTATGCCTACGGTAAGGATGCGGTGGCCTCATTTAAAAAACTACTGAAAGCCAAAAGACCGGATATTGAATTTGTGGCTGAACAATGGCCGGCATTGTTTAATATCAATGCGGGTGCAGAAATTCAGGCACTCACCGGTGCAAATCCTGAAGCAATATATAACGCCTTATTTGCCAGCGATTTGGCGAAATTCGTCAGAGAGGGTAAATTGAGAAATGCATTTAAAAATGTCTTCGTGGTCAGTTTGTTAACCGGCGAACCCGAATACCTTGATCCGTTAAGAGAGGAGGCACCGCAAGGGTGGCTGGTGACGGGGTATCCCTGGTACGATATTAGTTCACCCCAACACAAAAAATTTCTGCAAGCCTATCAGAAAAGATTTAACGACTACCCACGTAACGGCTCACTTGTTGGATATAATGCCATGTATGCGGTTTACCATATGTTAAAAAAGGCCGGCAGTGCCGATACCGAAAAAATGATTCAGGCCATGGAGGGATTAACATTCGATTCGATCGTCGGACCGATTACTTTCCGAAAAATTGATCATCAGTCATCAATGGGTGCGTTCGTCGGTTATACTGCTCTCAAAGAGGGTAAAGGCATCATGGTGAGATGGAATTATGCAGATGGCAAAGACTATCTTCCCGATGATGCGCAGGTCATGAAATTAAGACCGCAATAATGCTCTGTTGCCGGTGTGGTCGTTTGGCCACACCGGCAACAAAACTCGAATGCCGAAACTCGAAAAAGGAATTCTTTTGGGTTTTTATTTTGTTCAGTTTCTAACCGGACTATCGGATGCATCTGCTCTGTTTCTGGTTGCCTGCGGGCTTTCTTTGATTTTCGGTGTTTTACGAATCGTTAACCTGGCCCACGGTTCCTTCTACATGGTGGGCGCCTACCTCGCCTATTATTTAATCGCTAATTTTCCTCAGGGGGCTTTTTTCTTTTGGGCCGGCATTTTGTTGGCGGCATTAACTGTCGGAACAATCGGCATCGTAATTGAAACTCTGCTGCTGAGACGGCTTTATTATGCGCCGGAGCTGTTTATTTTGTTTGCCACCTTCGGCATCGTTTTAATTTTCCAAGACCTGTCCCGCTGGTTCTTCGGAGCCGAGGATATTCTCGGGCAGCAGGCGCCGGGACTAGCCGGCAGCATTGATATCATGGGAGTTTTACTTCCGCAATATGATGTTGTCCTAATTGTTATTGCACCGCTGATCCTCGTTGGGCTCTGGTTTTTTTTATATCGAACCCGCTGGGGCATTCTGGTGCGGGCGGCTACTGAAGATCGAGAGATGTCGGATGCCCTGGGAGTAAATCAAAGCCGGTTGTTTACCGGCGTATTTTTTTTGGGTTCCTGTCTGGCGGGGTTGGGGGGTGCAATTCAGCTTCCCAAAGGAGGAGCCAATCTTCTTATGGATTTAAACATCATCGCAGCTGCTTTTGTTGTCGTGGTGGTTGGTGGAATGGGCAGTATTCCCGGTGCCTATCTGGCAGCGGTAATTATCGGTGAACTGAGCGCATTTGGTGTTCTCATATTTCCTCAAAGCACTTTAGTTTTGATGTTTCTGCTAATGGCCGTGGTGCTGGTGATGCGTCCCCATGGCCTGCTGGGCAATGCTGAGCCCGAGGTACAAGGCGCAGCGAAGATGTCCACTGCGACGCTGAAGCCGGCATCAAAGAAATTAAAATTATTGGGCCTGGCGCTTTTGATCCTCCTATTTATGATGCCTGTATTTGTGGGTTCCTTCGGCTTGGTGCTGATGACTGAAATTGCCCTTTTTGCACTGGCCAGCATGAGCCTGTATTTTATCATGGGACCCGGCGGGATGGTGTCCTTCGGGCATGCGGCCTTTTTCGGCGGTGGCGCCTATGCCGCTGCTCTGACGGTGCACTATATGCAAACGCCGATGGAACTGGCCATTCTTTTAGCGCCCCTGTTAGTAGGGCTAGTGGCCCTGATAATCGGATGGTTTTGCGTGCGGCTGTCGGGCGTTTATCTGGCGATGCTCACTCTGGCATGTGCTCAGATTTGCTGGTCGATTGTGTTTCAATGGGGGAAATTTACCGGCGGTGATGACGGGATTCTCGGCATCTGGCCTTCGGCCTGGGCCAGCGATAAGACCGTGTTCTACTATCTGACCTTGATTCTGTGCATCGGCGGTATTATGGCGCTGCGCCATTTTATTTTCGCCCCCTTTGGCTATACGCTGCGCGCCTGTCGTGATTCGTCGTTGCGGGTTGATTCGATCGGGATCAACCGGCACAGGCACCAATGGTTTGCTTTTACCCTGGCGGGAACTTTCGCCGGGTTCGCCGGCGGAATTTATGTTTTTTCTAAGGGGAATGTGTTTCCGGACGTAATGGCCATCCCGCGTTCATTTGATTTTCTATTTATGATTCTGCTGGGAGGCATTGAAACCTTATTTGGACCGATTGCCGGTTCGGCCGCCTTTACCTGGCTGCATGACCAAATCGCACGGATTGATTATTGGCAGTTAATTTTAGGTTGTATTTTTATCCTTTTGGTCATTGCTTTTCCTGATGGGATTGCCGGGTCCATTCATACTCGATTGGGCAGGTATTTTGAAGATTAACCGGATTAGAATTCATCAAATATTTTAATTTACCACAGAGAACACGGAGATCACAGAGATTGAATTCTGCGAGTTGTCGAGACACCAATTTATAATTTTTTCTGTGTGCTCTATGAACTCTATGGTGAAATTTTTACAAGAAAGTAAAACTGAAGCAAAAAAAAGTCATGGCAATTATACTAAAGGTTCAAAATCTGCATAAGGCTTTTGGCGGTCTCAGAGCCGTTGTTGATGTGAGTTTTCAGCTGGAAGCCGGGCAGTTAATGGCCATGATCGGGCCCAACGGGGCCGGTAAATCAACCTGTTTCAATTTAATCAACGGCCAATTAAATCCGGATCAAGGCAGCATCTTCATTATGGGACAAAAGGTGAACGGGGAAAAACCCCGAGATGTCTGGAAACTGGGCGTGGGGAGGACCTTCCAGATAACATCAACTTTTCCGTCAATGACAGTGTTGGAAAATGTCCAAATGTCACTTCTATCGCATAACCGAAGAACAAAATCTCTTCTCACAAACGTCAGCCGACTTTATGTAGCCGAAGCGATGGCGTTAATCGATCTGGTGGGCATTGCAGATCAAGCCCATCGCTCCTGTGGTGTTCTTGCTTACGGCGACCTCAAACGGGTGGAACTGGCCGTTGCATTGGCCAATCAACCTAAACTGCTGCTGATGGACGAGCCCACAGCCGGGATGGGGCCGGCTGAACGCCAGGGTTTAATGAAGCTGACTGAATCGATTGTGCATACTCGCGAAATGGGTGTTTTATTTACCGAGCATGATATGAAGGTGGTTTTTGACTACGCAAATCGGGTCATTGTTCTGAATCGCGGTAAAATGATAGCTGCAGGCCCGCCGGATGAAGTTCAAAAAAATAATGAAGTCAAAAAAATTTATCTCGGGACCGCATCCTCATAATGCTTATGAATTTGAAACGCTCAATTTAGGTTATCTTTAGAATTCACAATGGAACATAACATTCAGGACATCATACTTAATGTTGAGTCTCTCAACACTTATTACGGAAAGGCTCAGATTCTTTTTGATTTAGCGCTCCATGTCTACTGCGGGGAAGTTGTCGTATTGCTCGGTCGTAATGGCGCCGGTAAGACAACTGTTTTAAAAAGTATCATGGGAATGATTTCATCAAAAAGTGGACGGGTGTTTTTCAAAGGAAAATCGATTGATAAATTGCCGCCCTATAAATGCTGTGCTCTGGGTCTGGGCTATGTACCCCAGGATCGTAGGATATTTAAAGGCCTTACGGTTCTTGAAAATCTGGAAGTAGGTCGGCAGCCGCCTTCAGAGGGGTATGGAGAGTGGACCCCTGCCCGCTTACTTGAGCTCTTCCCAAATCTGGCAGAAAGGCGCAATCACCTGGCTGGAATGCTCAGTGGTGGAGAGCAACAAATGCTAACCATTGCCCGAACCTTGATGGGCAATCCGGAGCTGATCATTCTTGATGAGCCAACAGAGGGCTTAGCGCCGGTTATTGTTAATCATCTGTTGACAACCATCCAGAGATTAAAATCTGAAGGGATCTCCATTCTGATGGCGGAACAGAACCTGAATTTCGCCCGATCTATCAGTGATCGTGCTTGTATTGTTTATCAGGGGCAGATTCGGTACCAGAGTCCTATCGCTGAGCTTTCGCAGGCGGCCTACGAAAAATACTGCGCACTTTAGTGGCAAAGGGCATGGGGCATAGGGCATGGCGCAAGAATTTGAATGACAGCAGGCGTGGCAAATTCATCTCAGGGATTCGGGGTTCTTTCATTTCAAATTTGTCCTGCCCGCGAAAGCGGGAATCCAGAAATGTTCATTTGGGTTTGGATCCCCGCATGCGCGGGGACTATGGCTGGATACCCGCTCCCATCTTAACGGGGACTAGTGCTGCGCGTGCCAGAAGACAGAGGACAGAAAACAGAGAACAGAAAACAGAAGTCAGAATAGCTGTTTCATCTTCCGGGATTAACCAGCTGTCTTCTGACACCTGACACCATAACGAATTGTCCGAAACAATCGACCGGCGCTGCATCACGGACCTTCCCACTCCTGAGCTCGTTCACCGAGATTGCCGTAGCGGTGATAGGTATGACAGATGCTCTGCTGGCGGTAGTATTGCAAAAGTTCAATGCGACCTTCCATTATCACCGGGTTGCGGGCGATATAAAAGCCGGTTTTTGCGGCGGCTTTAAACAGTTCCGGCGGCACCCGATCGGGTGCGGCAAAGCGGATGCGATCAATTGCGGGAATTTTGCTGATCAGATCCGCATCTGTTTCCCTTAAGACGGGGTGCTCACCGACCAGCCGACGGCCTTCTGCTGCAAGTAAAAATTGGGTAACCGCGTTGTGTAATTTTTTGGGCGCACTGATCATCAATCGGCATCCGGTTATTTGTGCCGCCGCAATGCGGGCCAGGGTTTCAAACAGGCTATCCTCTGCATGTAAGCGGACCACCACTCTGCCAACCGGCAGATACCGCAGGATATTATCCTGCCCCCGCAGATGGAAATAATCTATTGCCTGTGAAAACTCCTGTTCCACCTGATGCAGATAGCTTTTTATGGCTTGCACGGTTTTACGGATATCGGATTCAATACCCTCAAATTCTCCCCGATCGATTTTTTGTTGCCACTGCTGTGCCAGATGCAGCAGGGGGTGCGATTTCTGAAGCTGGCCAACCGTTGGCATTTCCGTCTCTTCAAAGTGCATAAATTGGGCAACGTATTTGGGCCCACCGGCTTTTAGCCCGGCTCCCAAAGCTGATTTTCCTGTGCCCCCGAAGGGCTGACGCAGCGTCACCGCACCGGTGGTTCCCCGGTTGATGTACAGGTTGCCCGCCTTGACACCTTCTTTCCAGCGGGTCTGCTCCCGGGGATCCAGGCTTTCCAAACCGGAGGTAAGGCCATAGCCGGTTTGGTTGACCACCTCGATGGCGTGATTCAAATCTTCAGCCCGCATCACCCCCAGCAGCGGACCAAAAAATTCTACCCTGTGGGTGCGGCTGCCCGGTTGAACGTCCCATTTAACTCCCGGTGTCCACATGTACGGATTGCCGTCAACATTTTCAGGTTTCAAGGCCCAGGTTTCGCCAGGCTCAAGATGGGTCAAAGCTTTTTTCAAATCACCCCGGGGCGGGCGTATCAGGGGCCCCATTTTGTTCTCAAAGTCCCAGGCGGGGCCCGTGCGGTAGCTGCAGGCAGCGTCGATCAGCTGATTTTTAAAATGCGGATCGTCATAAACTTCTTTTTCAAGAATCAGCAATGATGTGGCCGAGCATTTTTGACCGCTGTTGCCAAAGGCCGAGTAGATAACATCACCGATGGCCTGATCCCGATCCGACATGGCGGTGACGATGGTGGCATTTTTACCGCCGGTTTCGGCGGCCAGGAAAACATCCGGTCGCTGCTTCAATATGCTTAAGCCGGTGGCTGTCCCGCCGGTTAGAATAATGAAATCCACATCCGGGTGAGTGATCAAGCGACTGCCTGTCGTCTCACCGGAGCAGGGCAAAAACTGCAATGCTTTTTTGGATACCCCGGCCCGCCAGAAGCATTGACACAGTTCCCAGGCCACCAGCACCGCCTCGGTTGACGGTTTAAAGATAACGGTGTTGCCGGCTGCCAGTGATGCGACGATGCCCCCGCAGGGAATGGCAATCGGAAAATTCCATGGTGATAGCACCACCCCGACACCTTGGCCGCGACAGCGGATAGTCTGGATATTGGCAAAGACGCTGGCCGACCGGGGATAGTACTCGGCAAAATCAATGGCTTCGGAAACCTCAACATCGGATTCGGTAAACACCTTGCCGGTATCAGCGGCGGCCGCGCCGATCAAGTCACCGCGGGCTTTGCGGATCTGCATGGCCACTTTCGAAAAAACCTGTTGGCGTTCCTTAAAACTGTTGCGGCGCCATCCGTCCGGATCGCTTTTGGCAATGGCTACGGCCCGATCTACATCGGCTGCAGCGCCCAGGGCAAATCGGGCCGCTTTGACATTGGCGTTGATTTGCGACGGATCCCGGCTATCACCGAGTTCGCGATCGGCAAAAGTTTCTTCGCCGTCGATGACCAGTGGGATGTCAAAGGGCGGGTCCTCGGAACGCTTTTTCCATTTTTGGCGGATGCTCTCGGCCCATTTTCGGTTGGCTGCCAGGGACCAATCGGTGTTGGGTTCGTTTTTAAATTCCGAAGTAAAGTTGAGATCCTTTGAGGTCGTAAACGTTTCGTTGAGCCGGTTTTGTTTGCGGTGGGGTATCTGACCGACGTCGCTTTTTTGGCGGACAGAGTCGGCGAACCGGTCGGCAAGAACCTGCCAGTTACTGGATCGGGTGTAAAGCTGGCTGATGTGGCGCAAAAAATTTTGCGGCCCGGAATTTTCATCCAGGCGTCGAATCAGATAGGCAATGGCATTGATGAATTGCGCCCGGGTCGCAACCGGCGCATACAGTACGATTTCCTGACCGGTTTCTTGAATGGCCCGGCGCACATGATCGGCCATGCCTTCGAGCATCTCAAATGAGAAATACGGCAACACCTGATTTTGTTTGGCTGTCAGATAGGCATAGGCCAGTTCAAATAGATTATGGGAGGCGATTCCCAGGCGCACGGCCTGTATATTTTCGGGCTGCATGCCAAAATCGAGCATGCGCTTGTAATTGGCATCGGTGGCCAGTTTGTTGTCATAGGGCGCCAGGGGCCAGTCAAAAATAGCGGCCTCGACTTTCTCCATCTCCAGGTTCGCGCCTTTAACGATGCGGATTTTTACCGGGCTCCCACCGGCATCCACGCGTTGACGGGCCCAGCCCGCAATTTTTTGCAGCATGCCGTAGGAGTCCGGTAAATACGCCTGCAGCGCCATTCCGGCAAAATAGGACTTAAATTCCGGTTGATCCAGTGTTTGCATAAAAGCGGCGGCAGTAATGGGCAGGTCCCGGTAGGACTCCATGTCAAGGTTGACAAATTTAGGCGCCTGGCTGCCGTCAGTCCCGGTGAATTGGTGCCTTGCAGCCGTGCGGTACAATTCGGCGAGCCGCGCGCTGATAATGTTCACCGAATGGTCAAATGCCAGCGGATGAATCTGGGAGTAGATGGTTGAAATTTTAACCGAGATATATTCTATGTTAGGATTTTTCAAATCATCGAGATAGCGCTGAAGTTGCGTGCGGGCTTCTTCTTCTCCCAGCACCGCTTCCCCCAGGTGGTTGATGTTGATGCGCACCTTTTGCGCTTTTCTTTTTTGCAAATACCTCTGCAATGCATCGATTTCACCGGGAATGATCGCATGGCTGCTGTCTGTCCGCATTTTTGCGATCATTTTCGGAACCGTGACATCCGGAATAAACCGTGTGGCATATTGAAAAATATGCATCAGCAGGCGTTCAAACGGTGAAAAAAAGGCGGGAATACCATATTCGGCCAGCAGATAGCCTATTTGATCGGCAACCCGATGCGGGTTGATGGACCGAAAGCATTGATCGATCAGTTTGGTGAGCAGAATTTTATCTTTTGGATTTTCCAGCAGACGGGCCAGTTGACGGTACCGTTTTTTTTCCTGCGGCTGCAGTAAATCATTGGCCCGTTTTTGCCAGGTTTCGGCCAGGGCGATAGCCGCTTTGATGATGTTTTCGTTATCAGGCATTATTTTTTAAGCAATATATGGATTATCCGTAATATTTATCATAGCAGCCCTTGCGAGGCAGAATTAACGTAATGCATGCACACTCAGTTGTCACGATGTGCTCGTTATTAGATGCCTGTCTCCTAAACGCAAAGTGCATAGCGCAACGCTTTTTTGACAACCACTATAAACGGAAATATAAATGGAGACGATGCGACAGAGGGACAGTTACAGTGGCAGGTGATGAGTCGAGTTGCAGGATTTGTAGGAAATGTTGTGCTTTCCTTTTTTATTGTCCTCGGACGGTTTGGCGAGCAGGCGAGTTTTTAATTACTTGAACATCCACCCTATGCGCTATGCCACTACTCACCCAGATAAGCCTCGCGAACCATTTCGTTTTTTTCCAGGTTTTCGGCGGTATCGCTAAGCACCACCGAACCCGATTGCAACACATAGCCGCGGCTGGCGACCTGCAGCGCTAGCCTCGCGTTCTGTTCGACCAGTAAGATGGTCGTTCCAGCATCGTGCAGCTGGCGAATGGTAGCAAAGATATCATCGACCAGCACCGGTGCCAGCCCCATGGAAGGTTCGTCCAGCAGCAGTACTTTTGGATTGGTCATAAGCGCGCGGCCCATGGCCAGCATCTGCTGCTCGCCGCCGCTGAGGGTGCCGGCTACCTGTTTGCTGCGCTCTTTGAGCCGCGGGAAGAGTTCCAGAACCCGATTCAGGTTCTTTTTGTTCTTCTGACTGTTGGTGCAGATGAAGGCGCCCATGTCCAGATTTTCCATGACCGTCAGGGTCCCGAAAATACGGCGGCCCTCGGGAACCTGGACCACACCTTTTTCGACGATTTTATGGGGCCGCAGCTGGGTGAGCTCCTCATCGTTCAAGCGGATCGATCCTTTGCGGGGCTTCAGCAGGCCGCTGGTGGTTTTGAGCATGGTGCTCTTGCCTGCACCGTTGGCGCCGATGATGGTCACAACCTCGCCCTCTTCGACGTTGACCGAAACGTCTTTGAGCGCATGGATGAGCCCGTAATAGGTATGGATTCCTTCAACTTCAAGCATTGCCATGGTAAACTTTCCTCCCGATATCTAATCTAAGCGGCGGCATCAGCAGCGCTCGCTCCGGTTCCTAAATAGGCCTCGATCACTTTCGGGTTCTTTTGAATTTCCGCCGGTGTGCCCTCGGCGATTTTTTCACCATAATCTATGACGGTGACAGTTTCAGAAATGCCCATGACCACTTTCATTTGATGTTCGATTAAAATAATCGTGATGCCGAGCTCATCCCGCAAGTTCTGAATAAAGTCCATCATCTCACGGGTTTCCCGGGGGTTCATACCGGCGGCGGGCTCATCCAGCAACAAAATTTTTGGATCGGTGGCCAGCGCGCGAGCAATTTCCAGCCGCCGCTGCTCGCCGTAGGGCAAATTTTTGGCCAGCTGCTCTCCTTTGCCGCCCAGATTGACAAAGCGTAGCAGGCGGCTGCTTTCTTCATCGGCCTTTTGCTCTTCTTTGCGGGTGCCCGGGGTTCCGATGACGATTCCGAGGAAACGTGCTTTGAGATGGGAGTGGAGGCCTACCAGAATGTTTTCCATGGCCGTTAGAGCGGGAAACAGGCGAATATTTTGATAGGTTCGTGCAACCCCCAGGCGCACGATCTGATCGGGCAGCAGCCCCACCAGAGCGTGGCCCATCAGGTCGATTTCGCCCAATTCGGGTTTGTAAAAGCCCGTGATGCAATTGAACAGGGTGGTTTTACCGGCTCCGTTGGGTCCGATGATGCTGTGGATACTGTTTTCTTTGACGTTCAGATCCAGATTGTCGATGGCAACCAGACCGCCAAACTGTTTGGTGAGTCTTTTTGTTGTCAGAATTGCCATGTTTTCCTCCTAAGCGCTTGCCGCCGGGGCGGCTTCTGCCGCCTCCGCCACATTTTCGTCTTCTTCGACGTGCAGCTCACGCCGCCGCTTGACGTCCGGCCACAACCCTTCCGGTCTCAACAGCATCATGGCCACCAACGCGGCACCGTATACCAGCAGCCGGAACTCGGCAAATTCCCGCAGCAGTTCCGGTAAACCGACCAGGGCAAAAGCGCCCACAATGACGCCGGGGATGCTGCCCATGCCACCGACGATGATCAGACAGATAATGTTGATGGAAACGATGACGTTGAAACTGTGGGGATAGACCGAGCCGATTTTGGTGGCAAAAATAGCGCCGCTCAGGGCCGAAAAACCGGCGCCGGTGGCAAAGGCCATCAGTTTGGTAGCCACCAGGTTTATGCCCATAGCCTGGGCCACGTCCTCATCCTCGCGCACGGCCATCCAGGCTCTGCCCAGACGGGAGTCGCGCAGGCGCCAGGAAATAAACCCGACCAGCAGACAGCCGGCCAGAATTAAATAATAGATTTGCTGCGGGGTGCTAAAGATGTAACCGGCTATGCTGATATTGGGAATTTGGCCGATGCCCTGGGCGCCGCCGATCCACGGCCGCAGCCAGTCGGACAGGACCAGAATCCGAATGATTTCACCACCGGCACCCCCAGCAGCACCCCGGAAAGGATGCCCGCGGCCATCACAAAGGGCAGGGCAGACCAGAAGCCCATACTAAAAAATCCCAGTTCAGGGGATGTCAAAACGGCGACCACATATGAACCCACCGCAAAAAAGGCCACATAGCCCAGATCCAGCAGGCCGGCAAACCCCACCACGATATTGAGGCCCAGACCCAGCAGCACGTATAGGCCCACAATGGTCAGGACCTCACTGAGGAACAACCCCAGGATTTTCGGCAAAACCAGAAGGACAAACACAATGGCCAGCATGGTGGCGATCTTTAGGGTGCGTTGCTGCCCGGCCGGCAGCCCCACCACTTTGCTTTTAACGGTGCTGCCCTTGCGGCCCCATCCGTACACGAGGAGCGCGACCAAAACGAACAGCCCCACCGCGCCTTTGAAGGCCAAACCGTTGGCGGCGAATAAAAACAGGTTGATTTTGGCCAGCGGGCCCCAGAGGGAGATGACCGGGCGCAGCATGTCCTGCAGCACGCCGGCGATCATCACACTGCTAAGGGCTGTGATGAGTGTTTTACGAAGCATTGGCGGCGCCAGATAGAGGACACCGGCAAAAAGACCGCTCAGAACACCGCCCAACAGCACCAGAGGGATGCCCAGCTTGGGGCCGAAATAAAAGGTTAAAATTTGATACAGCGCCGGCGAGGCATTGATAAACATCATTCGCAAATTGATGAGCTGACCGACGGCGACCAGCAGGGCAATTCCGGCCGCTGTTATTACACCGGTGAGGATGGCAGTGCCGATGGCCGTTAGGGTCTGATCACGGCCGGCTTTTTTAGCAGCCAGGAAACTGAGAAATACCGCTGTGAGCAGCAGCAGCGTATCGCCCATGGTCACGACTTTATAAATAATGTCGCGCTTGTTGAAGGCCGCGACCATGCCGATCAGAGCGAGCATAACCACCGTCAAAGCTCCGATCAGCCCGATGTTGACCGCATAGCGCCAGGGAGATTGGTCCTGATTCATATTGCCAAAACCGTCCTTTCTGACAGCATAATAGTTGCTAAGCTTTCTTAACGGCCAGTCGTTCTCCAAGAAATCCGGTCGGGCGGAAAATCAGCACCATCACGAGCATGGTGAAGGCAATCGCGTCCTTTAACTGATAGGGTGCCACGATACCCAGTCCGTCGAGAAATAAACTGGGGCCGACCGATTCGACCAGGCCGAGGAAAATGCCGCCCAGCATGGCGCCCGGGATATTGCCGATACCACCTAAAACCGCAGCTGTAAACGCTTTGATGCCGGGGATGAAGCCCATGAAAAAATGCACCTGTTTGAACATAATAGCATACAGTACGCCGGCCGCACCGGCGGCGGCGCCCCCGACCACAAAGGTCATAGAGATCATCTTGTCCACGTCGATTCCCATCAGAGCAGAGGCTTCCTTGTCCTCGGAGACCGACCGAATGGCCTTGCCGATGCGGCTTTTCATGACAAAGGAGTACAGGGCGAACATCAGCATCACAGCGGCCACGATGACCACGGCCTGAAATTTGAGAATGCGGATGCCGGCAATAACCCAGTGGCCTTCCAGCATGGGGATATCTGGATACGCCTGGAAGCTGGAACCGTAAAGCCCCCGAAACAAATACTGCAGAAAAAAAGAGGCGCCGATGGCGGTGATCAGCGGGATCAGCCGCGGTGCGCCTCTGAGGGGCCGGTAGGCTATGCGTTCCAGAAAAAAAGCAATCGTAACGGATACGGCCATGGACACGAGGAAGATGACTCCCAGACAGAGAATGGGCTGGGCCTCCAGAAAGTCATTGCGGTAAAAATAGGCGGCCACAAAGTATGCCGTATAGGGGCCGCTCATGAAGACCTCGCCGTGGGCGAAGTTGATCATGCGCAACACGCCGTAGACCATGGTATAACCGGTGGCGATCAGCGCATACACGCTGCCCTGGGCCAGACCGAAGATGACAAAGTCGATCCAGTGTCGGGTGGTATAAGTCCCTTTGATCAGGGTAGCAATCGAGCCCCAGACGACCATGAACATCAACCCGCCGCCGATCAGCCACATCACCACGTCGGTGGGTGATATCCGTTCGCGAATTCGTTGCAGCATCGTCCTTTTCCTTTTTAATCCTTGCAAGCCTGAGGTTTGTCTTATGATACAGAGCATTTTCCCGCAGCAGGAAGTGGTGTGTCTCGACGGGCGGTAGACGGGCGGGAAGAATATTCTGTTTTGCAGGGAGAGCCGGGTATCCTTTGAATACCCGGCTCTCATGCAGCATCAAGGAAAAAGCCGGCTTCCAAAGAGGCCGGCGTTATCGATTACAGTTAATAGGGTTTCCAGACGGGTTTGCTCGGCATTACGCCTTGCTTCACATTGTCGGCTGCCGTCTTATAAACCGCAATTTTCGGATCGGCGCAGTCGCCATACTGGTCACAGGTGATTGTGCCGGTCAGTCCCTGGTATTTTGTGGTGGCATACATCGCATCCCGCAGGGCTTTGCGGCCGATGTACAGATTGTCGCCTTCTTTGACGGCCACTTGGTCGATGGCCTTCAAAATTATCATGGTAGCGTCATAGGCGTGACCATGGAACGGCGCGATGGGTTTTTCACCATATTTTTTCTGGTGTGCCTTCAGAAACGCTGCATATCCACCCGCGAATGCCGAAAAATCCGGGCTGGAGTGATACATCCCCACGGCTGACATGCCGGCGGCTTTGTAGAAATCCGGCGAGAACATCCCGTCGGCGCCAAACATGACGGTCTTTTCCAGACCGGACACTTCTTTGGCCTGACGGGTAATAAATCCGCCTTCGGCAATAAAGATCGGATAGTAGATAATATCCGGCATGCCGGTGGCGATTTTGGTCAACACCGGACGCATGTCGGTGTCGTTGGGGGAAATGGCTTCCATGGATGTGACGGTGCCGCCCATTTGTTTAAAATTTTTGGCAAACACCTGCGCCAACTGTTCGGCGTAAACACTGCCGTCATGGATGGTGGCCGCTTTTTTGAGACCCAGCTTTCTAAAAGCAAAATTCGCCGCAATCGCGCCCTGGACCTTGTCGTTATGGCAGGTCCGCAAATACCCTCCGTAACCGTCACCGCGTTCGGGGTCGGTCAGGAATGGGGCGGTGTTTGAGGGAGATACACTCGGAATGCCGGCCTTCCACAGAATGGGGACTCCGGGCTTGGCTGCACTTGAGCAGGCGGAGCCGATGGCGGCGACAACGGTCGGGTCGGCCGCCAGTTTGGTTGCAGCGGCTTGACCGCCTTCGGCACTGCAGCCGGCATCCTGGCCGGTAATTTTGATCGGCCAGCCCTTTATTTGACCGCCGAATTCGTCGACGGCAAGTTCAATGCCGCGGAAGATATCGGTGCCCAGTGACGTATTCGGACCCGAAATGACAACCCAGTAGGCAACATGGATGGGCTCACCGGGGCGCAGTTTGACCACTCCGATGGGATCTTTCACCTCGGCCTGAACGCCAAATGCGAAAGCGATCACAAACACACATGTCAACATCATAATTAGCTTGCGGTTCATTTTTTGATCTCCTTTCATTATGTTTAACGCTTGATACGTTGAGAGTTCTGTCCAAAAAATACAACAGCATTGCCGGTTGGCATCACCTCCTTTCGGCGTCTGAGCGGAAGCCGGAAACTATTATGCTATAATCTCAATGGCTTAAAATGTCAAACAATCGTTTTAGATTTTTATGGACTATCCGCCAACATCCTGAAATCGATACTAAATAAGATTTAGTCGATGATTGCGCTTCAAACAGTTTGGCGCTTATTTAAACAACATTTGAGCATTAGTCAAGATTAATGTTCAGAAAATGTTAAACCAGCCCCGTTTCACTCAATGCTCGATTGTCAAGTATACGTTGTGGGGCAAAAATGGAAAGGTCCAGTGACAAAGGCTTTTGTAGAATGAGTTCGCTCAAATAGCGACCGACGGCGGGCCCCTGCTGCAGGCCGTGACCGGAAAATCCGTTTGCCAGGTACAGTCCATTAAGCTCCGGCCATTGTCCGAGAATGGCGTTGCCGTCCAGGGTATTGACCGCATACAGGCCGGCCCAGCCGCGGACCACTTTAAGACGGTCAAATTGCGGGACGAATTCAGCAAGTTCCGGCCAAAGATGGTTTATGAATCGCTGTTCGTCCCAGCTGAACGCAAAACCGGTTGGATCGTCCGCCATCGATTTTCCCAACAGGATCAGCCCGCCTGTTTCCGAGCGAAAATACAGTCCCGAAGGCAATACCGTCAGGGGCAACGGCTTTTCGAATTTGAAGGCCGTGTCCAGCACAAATACCTGCCGTTTGACCGGAATAACCGGAAGGTCAATACCGGCCGTTTTGGCCACCTCAGCAGCCCATGCCCCGGCGCAGCTGACAACATATTCCGCGGTCTGGTTGCCATGGGTGGACAGCGCCACACCACTAACACCTCGCCGGGTTTTTGTAATCCTTACAACTTCATCCTGAATGTAGACGGCCCCCAGTATACGGGCCCTGGCTTTGTAAGCCATCAGAACGGCATAGGCATCAAAATAGCCGTCATCCGGCCCGAAGGTCCCGCCCACAAATGGCTGCGGTTCGTACAGCGGATAATGGTCTATGATCTTCTGCGAGAGCCACCATTCAACCCGGCAACCGAGTTGCGTTTGCATTTGGAACGCCTGCCGGGCGTCATCTTCGTCACTGGCAGCCACCAGAAAAAGATTCCCTTCCTGCCGGAAATAGATTTTCGGTTTCTGGCCGTCTACGGCCATATCTTCTTCAAAGGAATTTAGAATCTGCAAGGTGTACTGGGAGATCTGGACGTTTTGTTTTAAACTGAACTGGGTGCGGACATTGCTCATTGAAAGGGTGGTTGACGCTTGCGCGTAACTAGGGTCACGCTCAACCACAGCGACCTTGAGCGTTGGATCGGCCATCATCAGATAATAAGCCGTGGCGCTGCCCATGATGCCGCCACCAACTATAATGATATCGTAGGTTTTAGGGCTCATTATCTTCACAACCTCAACTCAAGCAAAATGTAAAATACGGGTGCCAAATTTTCAAGGTGTCGGGTGTCAGGTGTCGGGTGTCAGTCACTGTGTCCAAAGGTTCAGCGTTCAAAGGTTCAGAGATTCATAAATTCCGCAACCCTGAACGCAGAACCCAGAACCCGTGAACCTTAGAGCGGCAGCCAGGTGCCAATCCCTTTCTCCAAGGAACGCTGATACAACAGCGGGGCAACGGCCATATCATCCAGGGCGAGGCCCAGATTGGCGGTCATGGTCCGTTCTTCGGATGCCTGGCGTCCGGGCTTTTGAGCGCTCGCCAGTTCACCAAGATCGGCATAAATTTCCGGGATTTTTTTAAAATACCCCATTTGTTGATACAGTTGCAGCTGGGCGGTGTCGTCCGTGCAGAATTTGGCGACTTCCGCCATGGCGGCCGGATCCCAGTAGGAATCATAATCCACGAGTGAGGCAAAAGCACCCTCGTCCAGCCAGCCAGCCTGGATCGTGGCATGGGGCGTTTTTAAAATCGGACCGGCGGTAACCACAATATCGCAGCCGCTGACGGCGTCTCTGGGTGTTACAGCCGGCACGACTTCCAGATTCAGGCGAGAGTGGATATCCGCGGCATATTTTTCTACCGTTTCAGCATTCACATCATAGGCCCGGACGGTTTTTAAAGGAAACAACACCTTTAAGGCCTCTACATTACTGCGCCCCTGCACGCCGCAGCCCAGCACACCCACTACCGATGAATCGGCGCGTGCCAGATAGCTGGCGGCAACGGCGGTGGCCGCTCCGGTGCGCATGGCCGTAATCCAGACACAATCCATTACGGCAAGCGGTAAACCCGTCGCAACATCATTGAAAATCAACAAACCGGTGACGTAAGGCAGTCCTTTCTGGTGGTTTTCCGGAAATCCGGCAACCCATTTAATCCCGGCCGATTTTAAATCCGCAATGTAGGCCGGCATGGCATGGATGAAATTGTCTCCCCCACCGGGGTGAATGCCCGGTTTGGGCGGCATTTCGGTGCGGCCTTCGCCTTTGGCGCGAAAAGTGACTTTCAGAGATTCAATTATTTCGGCCATCGTTACGCCGATGGCTTCCACATCTGCTTTTGATAAATAAAGCAATTGGTTTTTCTGCATGACGCCTCCGCCGCTTGCAAAATTCAGGTCTTATGCTTTTTGGTATATCGACAGATCGATTTCGCTGTCAAGGAATTATAGCCGGTCCGGCGGAAGAACCATTATGGCGCACTTCGGTATTTGGGTGTTTTTAACCGGGTGCTTTGCACCCGGTTACACCCGCACCGATTAAGGCACTACCGTGCCTTTGGCTTTTTCGCTGATGGCGCAAAAATCCAAGCCACCCGCTCTGCGGGTGGTCGGTGACCCGGCATGTTATTATGGAAAGCGATATAAAACCGGACGAAATGCTCGTTCCTTGACTTTCAGCGGGGGGCATGATTTTCAAAATGAGTTGTATGGGTCATCGATGACAGCTTGTGGGAACAGGAAGCGTTTTAGTTGAGGCTCTTGATGCGATTCATGCGGCTGGTAATTTCAGTTATGCGAATCCCGTATTTTTTATTCTGCAAAACGACTTCTCCTCTGGCAATCAATTTGTCGTTTGCCAGTATGTCAACCGGTTCACCTTCGAGTTTGGAAAGGGTGACTGCTGAGCCGGGTTCGAGTTCGAGCAACTGCTGAATCTGAATGCGGGTCCGACCCAGTTCAACGGTTATTTCCAACGGAATGTCCAATAGCAAATTCAGGTCAAAGTCTTCAACCGTCTGTATTTCTTCAGAGCCATTTTCGTCGGCAGCTGCAGTTTCAGATAGCGCTTCTGCCTGTTTATCTTCCTGAGCGGCAGATTCCTCAGCTATGCTGCTTTTGGCGCTGTCATCGTTTTTGTCAGCGGGGTTTGCCGAAGTTTCAGCGGGACCGTCACGCTCCGAATTGTTTTCTTCAGATAGCCGCTCTGCCTCTTTGGTATTATCTTCCGTCATCCCTGTTTTACCTCAATTTGCTATTTGTCAGCTGTATCATATAAATGGGAAATGCTGAATTCTCCATTACTACATATGTTAGTATAATCAGGCTAAAACCTCAATATATTTTACCGCATCCAGGGCGAGCCCTGCGGGATGAAGGTGGTGGTTCCCAAGCGCACAGGATTGTAATTTCGGCGATCGAATGCTATGAACCTGAGAAGACGTCGACAAACTTCCGCTAAAAGCATATGTGATGTTTGTTGCAAATTACATTTGAGGAGACCGGCATGTATCGCTATCTATTGAGGTCCGGGCTTGATTCTTTCCTGTACATCGCCGCTTTCGTTTAGCAAAAAAATCAAAAAACCGCCGGCTGCGGCATCCTTGAATAATTCTTCACGCAAAATTGCCTGCACTTCGTATTTATGTCCCGGTTGGCGCGTCAGGTTCAGGAAACACTGCTGGGCAGCTTCCTTGTTGATAAAAGCTGGAATAAACGAGATATCCATATGCTGATCGTACTGGCCTAGAAACTGCTCATTGCCGCCGGGATCCTGAACCACCACCCACACCCATTGATCTATATCTTTCATATTTTCCATGTCTACTCCTTAAAGCCATCCACTTTGCGCGAGATTTTTTTGCATTGTCTCCGCCAATCAGGGGTGCGTTAATTCACCCCGCAAATCGGTTTGCATCAATTTTTTCATTTTTGTAACCGACAATTCCTGACTGAGCAAAAACGACAGTTTTGCCAAAGCTGCTTCGGGTGTCATATCAAAGCCACTGATGACACCGGCTTTTGCCAGTGAGGTGCCGGTGGCATAGCCTTCCATATTGACCGTACCTTTCAGGCACTGGGTGCAGTTGACTATGATGACGCCGCGGTCATTGGCTGCTTTCAATGTCGCAACCAGGTCACGGTTTTCGGGTGCATTGCCGGCACCGTAAGTTTCCAGAATTAAGCCCCGCATGGGCGGCTGCAGGAAGTTTTTGACAATATCGACTGAAATGCCCGGAAACAACCTTAGCCCGGCCACGCGCGATTCATTCAATGCCGTTACTTTTATAGTTTTACGGGTTTTGGGGGGCGGCAAGACCAGATCCCAATTTATTTTGATTTCGATACCGACAGTTCCCAGAGGTGGGAAATTCGGTGATTCAAATGCATCCAGGCTGTCCGCATCGACTTTTACCGCCCGGTTGCCGCGCAGCAGTTTGTCGCCAAAGCACAGGCAGACTTCAGGGATTTTAAAATTGGCCGCTATTAGCAGCGCCGTAATCAGATTCTCGCGGGCATCGTTACGAATGTTGCACAGCGGGATTTGGGCGCCGGTGATGACAACCGGTTTTTGCAGCCCCTGCAGCATAAAGGGTAAAGCCGAGGCCGTATAGGCCATGGTGTCGGTGCCGTGCAGGACTACAAATCCGTCAAACTCGCTGTGGCGGTCGGATATGTCATTGGCTATTTTGAGCCAGTCGCCGGCAGTCATATTAGAGGAGTCCAGCAGCGGTTCGTACTCGCCAATCCGGTATTCCGGTAAAAATTCACTTTTAAGTTCCGGTACGTTGTCCATGAGTTGTTCGAGGTATCCGGCAGCCGGCACAAAACCGTCCGCTGTGCGCTTCATGCCGATGGTTCCCCCTGTATAGGCAATATAGACTTTTTTCCGCATAAATACCTCGCCTCCGAAATAGGTGATCACGACTAAACTCTGCCAAGACGGCTCAGTATTGCGCCCGCTTCATCTTTTTTAATCTTACCGGCATCGGTCCCTTCAAAGTCAACCGTTAAAATGTTTGAGCTCAACTTACTTATCTTTTGCAGAACGTTCAAATGAGCAGGGTGCTCCTGGTAGCGTTTGATAGCATCGAGGTTGGCAAACAATGCTATCAGCGCGAAGTCATAAGATCTCTCAGAATGCAGCAGATCGCGCCCAAATTCATAGGTTTGAATCTCAACAATCCTATTTGGGAGATTATCCAGACTTTTTTCGAGGTCATCGATGTCCGTATCTTTGACGCCCGGTTTAAATTCGATCAAAACGACATGATTGATCATATTGACGTCTCCTTTTCATGGTTAATTAACAATATCGCATTTGTTAGATAAATCCAAAAGAGAATTTTTGACGCCCTGGATGATCATCTCAAAGAGAAACCTGCCCCATGGATTCACGCGGCTGAATTGGTCTGGGATAACCTACCGCTCCTTTTTATTTGATGCAATCGAATTATGCGAATTACGCCCGAAGGTGTCAGTTAGAAGTTATACCGCAAGAAAAGCAATTGAACCGCGATGTACGTTAGGAGGGCTTGATCCGTTCGAGAGCGATGATACCGCCTGGGGCGCGTCCATCAGATGCTGGTTCGCTACCGGGGTTTTCAAAGCGGTGTTGAGATATGTCTTAGTCCTGCAGCGCCAGCGTGTAGGCCTGTTCAGAATATCCCTGAATCCCCTTACCATTTATGACGACAAAGGGCACCGCCCGCCGCTTCGTCATGGTCTTCATTCGGCGTGCGGCCAGCGGATCTTTTTCGATATCATAAACGGTAAATTTGATTCCCCGTGAGCGGAAAAAATTTTTGGCCTTTTTACAATAGCCGCACCAGCTGGTTTCATATATCTCGACAGTTGGGATATTGACAGCGACAGCGTCGTCCTGGGAATCCTTCAAAAAGTCAAAAAAATCAGGTTCCAGATTGCCCTTGCGGGTGTCATCAGCCGATGGGCGATTATCAGCAGGAGCCGCGGCGGAAGATTGAATGTCATCATTTTCAGTTTCAGTGGTATCTGGAATGTCGCGGGTTGGAGAATCTGAATAATGCGTAACGCCTTTTTCATCAACCCATTTGTAAATTTCGGCTGATGATATTCCAAGGGTTAGCGTCAGGAACATAATGATTAAAATAATTTTTTGGGCTTGCATGTTTTCCATTCCTCTGGCGGCGGCGTATGTTTTGTTTGGGTCTTTGTGCGCAGCGCTATTTATACCGTTATAAATCAGTTTACATTGAGGCTGAGCTCCTTGGCGGTTAACGCTGGCGTCAGCACCTTAAATCATTTATCGGCTGATTGAATGGGAGAGTTGAGAAAAACTTGGCGGGGGCAATACAATATAAGGCTTAAGCAGCTTATTTTGTTATAGATATGGTTTTTTCGGCATTTTTCTCGCCATTTCGCTGCCAATCGATTTGGTTTTTGATTTCACTGAGAATAAAACTGCTCATGAGGCTTGATGCGATTTCTGCCTCGCTGGGTTCATTCGCGCCGGAATCTTTTACAAAGCGTTTCACCGTAATGAGGGCGTCTTGCATGTTTTCGTAAAATAGACCGGCTCGAACCAAGTTGTTTTTGGATGGGCCCGTTTTCAGGTTTATCTTCCAGAACGGATCTATTGCAGGCGTATCCGGGAGAGGCTGTGAAGCCTGTTTTTTGCGTTGAAATTTGATCTGGTTCCCGATTTCGTTCAATAAAAAATAGCTTTTGAGGGCATCTGCAACTTCTGCCTGGGAGGGTTCATTTCCGGTTGTTGCTTTTACGTATTTCAACACCGTTAAAATAGCATCTGTAATTTGTCTGCCCAGACGAACCAGCTTTGCCAAAATACACTCCTTGAATTCACGCTTTTAACTATATATCCGGTTTTTTTTCCGGAAGGATCCGGTTCAAAATAACACCCGTAAGGGTTGCCAGCGTCACGCCTTTCAGGGAGAAGGCTCCGGCTGAAAAGGTGATCCCCCCGATTCCAGACACCAAAATGAGCACTACAACTAATATATTTCTGAATTCCATTAATTTGGACGGGTCTTTTAGCAGACAATTCATGCCTGCCACCACCAACGCACCAAAAAATAAAATCAGAATGCCACCGCTAACCGGATCGGGAATGGTTTGGATGATAGCGCTCAATTTACCCACAAAGGCCAGAATCATTGCTAATACAGCGGCCCAGACCATTATGGCCGGCTGCCATTTTTTGAAGACGGCTACGGCTCCGGTAACTTCAGCGTAAATGCGAACCGGGGGGCCACCGACAAAGGCCGCGATTGTGTTTGCCGCGCCGTTGCCTATCAATGTGCGATGGATGCCGGGTTCTATCAGGTAATCCTTGTCAGTAACCGCGCCAATGGCGAAGATATCCCCGAAATGTGCGATGACCGGAGCAACCACTGCCGGTATTAGAAAGACAATGGCATCTATGTTGAATTGAGGAAATACAAATTTGGGGACCGCAAACCATGGCGCGCTGGCAACTATTGAAAAATCAACGATTCCAAATGGGATAGAGACCAAATATCCGGCTAAGAGGCCGCCCATAATCGGCATCAGTTTCAGGATGCCCCGGGCCAGCATAAAGATTAAAATGGTCACTGCCAGCGTAATGGCGGCGATCAGCAGGCCGATTTTATCGGGTATCAGATGAGCGGGATTCGACTTGCCCAAAGCCATGGAAACGGCTACCGGTGCCAGCATCAGCCCGATGACCATAATAATCGGTCCGACCACAATAGGCGGAAATAAGGACGGAATGATTGTGCGGCCTTTCCAGTAAATGATGCCACCGATGCCCATGTAGACAAATCCGGCGGCCACCAGTCCGCCGAGGGTGGCCGGAAGACCCCATGTTTCGGTTGCAACCATTATCGGAGCCGTGTAGGCAAAGGATGATGCCAGAAAAACCGGAATCTGCCTTTTGGCGAAGCCATGAAAAATGAGGGTTCCAACACCGGCCGAAAACAATGCGATGCTGGGATCGAGACCGGTGAGGATGGGCACGGTAATCAGCGCACCAAATGCGACCAGAAGAATTTGGACACTGAATAGACTGTCTGGGTAATTCAATTTATAGTCTGTGATCCAATCCTTTACGGCCATATTTACGCTGGTTCCCTGATGACTGAAAATGAGGTGACAGAATCAATTATTTCCGCTGGGTTTACTTGGTACCAAATATTTTATCGCCCGCATCTCCTAAGCCGGGAAGTATATATCCGACCTCGTTTAGTTTTTCATCTATGGCGGCAACCCATATTTCGACATCGGGATGAGCAGTTTGTAGCCGTTCGATCCCTTCAGGTGCGGCGACCATAAAGATCCCTTTGATTTCTTTGCAGCCGGATTCTTTGATCAGATCAATTGTGGCGATCACCGTGCCGCCGGTTGCCAGCATGGGGTCCAGAATCAGCGCAATGCGCTCATCCATCTTGCTGGTCATTTTGACGTAATACCTAATGGGTTCAAGGGTTTCCTCGTTGCGGTATAAACCGACAACGCTGACTTTGGCGGTTGGTATGAGGTTAAGGACGCCGTTCATCATGCCAAGTCCGGCCCGCAGAATCGGTACGACGGTGATCTTTTTGCCCTTAATTTTTTCAACTTCAATCTGACCGGCCCAGCCCTGAATGGTTACGGTCTCCGTCTCCAGGTGTTTGGTGGCCTCATAGGTCAGAAGATTGGCCAGCTCGGAGGCAAGGTCGCGGAAATCTTTGGTTGTGACACCATGTTCCCGCATGAACGCCAATTTGTGCTTGACCAAGGGGTGATCTACGACATGTACCGGCACGGCGACCTCCTTTTGTGATAGATTAAGTGTATGGTATGACAGGTAGGAGAAAAAACAGGTACAGCTGTATCATGAGTCATTAATTGCAGCCTCGTATATGCAATTAATACCCCTGTGTCAAGACAGAAGAAGACTTAAATGGGGGCTAAAATTCGCCTAAAGGTCGTTTAAAGGTATATGCGGCGGGTTCTTTCACCAGTTTTTTGGTCGCCGTATCGGTATTGTCACCCGAAGCCGAAAATGGCAACGAGATCAGCCAAAAAACCGATCCGACAGCTGTGGCCACTATACCGATAGGCCGGACAACAACCATATCATACATCATGGCGCCGCCGCCGGGTTCTTTGGCTTCAAAATACTCCTGAGCCTGGGCTGAAGTTGCAAAGGGCACGCAGATCAAGGCCGCGATCACACCAATAACTGCCCCTGATTTTATAAAGTTTCGCATAACTGCCTCCTTAACTTATCTATCGTCCAGATCTGGAATTTCATTAGGTTTTTCCGAGCAAATATGCCTCGAAATAAAAATTTAAGCGGCTCAACCAGCCATCAAGATGTATTTTTAGAAACCGGTCAACGCTCGGGAACACTATAGGTTGAATCCTAACTAACTTAAGGCTATATTAGCACTATTTTTAGGATATGTATATCCATTTTGTTAAAAATTTAAAAGATTAGAAAGCGTTACGAATAGACTGACAAAAAATAACGATTTTTTTTAGCAAAAATTAAATGACTTGCTATTGACCCATGACTGCCGGAAATTCAAACATCGAAGTTGCGGTTGCTTTACCCGTTCATCATACCTTTACGTATAGCGTCCCGTCTTTCTTGAGCCCGTTTATAGCAGCCGGCAAACGCGTTCTGGTTCCATTCGGGCAACGCCGGGTAACCGGCTACATCTTGGGGTCTGCTACAGAAACCGAGCCGGCTGAAATCAAGCATATCTTGGATGTGCTTGATCAAGAGGCCTTGTTTCCGTCGTCGATGGTCCCTTTTTTTCAATGGATTTCCGATTATTATAAACATCCCATCGGGGATGTTATCAAAAATGCGCTTCCCGGCGGCCTTACGCTCTATGATTATGCATCGCTTACGATTACAGCGGAGGGAAATGCGGCCTTAACGAATAATACCGTTACTTCTCTTCAGAGAGCGGTATTAAACCTGCTTGAATCCGGGCCCTGCCGCCTAAAGCACCTGAGCGACAGGCTGAACCAAAATGTGCCCGGCGCACTTATCCAGTCACTTCAACGCAGCGGATGGGTCTCAAAGACGCGAGAATTGAGGCCTGCTTCGACCAAAACCCGCACGGAGCGCCAGATCGCTCTTGCAAAATCGATTCCGTCTCAGGATCGACTTTCAAAAGCCCGCCATAAGATTATCGAAATTCTCCGTCAGCAAGGTGAAATTTCGATGCCCGCGTTAAAAAGGCAGGTACCCAGCGCAACCCGTCTGGTTCGGGCCCTTGAAAAAGATGGGTATCTGATCGTTCGGCATAAACGAATCTATCGGGATCCGTTTGGTGAGACCATTCGTGCGGATACGGCCTTTGACTTGAATGCCGAACAGCAAAGCGTCGTAGAGCGGGTCAATGATAGATTGAGCCAAGGCTTTGCAACATTTCTTTTGCAAGGCGTCACCGGAAGCGGCAAAACAGAGGTCTACATGCATATCGCTGCTGAAGTCCTCAAGCAGCAGAAATCCGTTTTGGTGCTGGTTCCCGAGATTGCGCTGATCACCCAGATGGAGCGCCGCTTTCGTGCCCGCTTCGGAGAACGCATAGCCGTGCTTCACAGCGGTCTTTCGGCCGGTGAGCGCTTTGATCAATGGAGTCTTATCCTGCATGGCAAGGTGGATATTGCCATTGGTGCGCGGTCGGCTATTTTCGCACCATTTCCTGCGGTCGGCCTCATTATTGTAGATGAAGAGCATGATGCTTCCTATAAGCAGGAAAACAACTTGCGGTATAATGCCAGAGACCTTGCGGTGGTGAGGGCAAAACGTAACGATTGCCTGGCGTTGCTGGGGTCCGCAACACCGTCGATCCAATCCTACTATAATGCCCGATCCAAGAAATTTATTGAAATCAATTTGAAACAGCGTATCGAACGCCGCTCATTGCCCGCCATAAAAATCGTGGATCTTCGTGAAAGCATGGGATATCGGGGAGTTCGACGCTTTATTACACCTGAATTGCACCGATCGATGAAAGACACACTTGATCGCAGCGAGCAGGTGCTGCTTTTTATCAATCGTCGCGGGTTTGCCAATTTTGTGCTCTGTCGATCATGCGGTCAGGCCTTGCGTTGTAAACATTGTGATATTTCCCTGACCTATCACCAAAAGGCCAATGCCCTTAGATGCCACTATTGTGGATTTTCCCGTGCTGCGACAACCAGCTGTGACAGTTGCGGATCTTCGGGAATAAAAAAAATAGGACTGGGTACCGAAAAGATTGAAGCCACGGTGCAGAAACTTTTTCCAAAGGCCCGCGTCGCGCGTATGGATCGGGATACCACCACCCGTAAGGGAAGCATTTTTAAATTGCTCAAGGGTCTCAAAGATCAGTCAATTGATATCCTGGTGGGCACACAAATGGTGGCCAAAGGGCACGATTTTCCAAATATCACCCTGGTGGGAATCATCTGTGCCGATTTATCGCTAAGCTTTCCAGATTTTAGAGCCGGTGAACGGACCTTTCAGCTGATTGCACAGGTGGCCGGTCGCGCAGGCAGAGGCGCTTCTCCTGGGCGGGTAATCTTACAAACCTATAATCCGGACCATTTCAGTATCTCAGCGGCGAAAGAGCAAAATTTTATTTCCTTCTACAAACAGGAAATCAATTTCCGCAAAACTTTGAATTTTCCACCGTTTTCAAGAATGATCCAACTTAAGATCTCTGGAAAAGATCAACAGCGGACCAAAGATTGTGCCGCTACTCTCGGAAATTTATGCCTGTCGTTGAAAACGTCAAACGCATCTGTTTACGCTTCCGTTGAAATCCTGGGACCCATTGAATCCTCTTTGACAAAAATTGCCCGCCGATATCGATGGCAAATCCTTTTGAAAGGCACGCGTGCCAGTGCCCTGCATCAATTTGTCGGCCAACTGATGGCCAACAATCCTGCTGTGTTCAATCGTAGAAGGGTGAGGGTTGTTGTAGATGTCGACCCCGTTTCACTCATGTAAACCGGTTATACATAATACCTAAGATAAAGGTGTTAAAAAGGCGCGGGATGGTGTAACAGCGGAGTCCGCTGAAAGCAGGTGAGCATTTTGAACCAAGCCGGAATTCACCAGAGGCGGATGGCGATGGGTACCAGAATTGATTGTCGACTTTTTAGCGGCAATCCGGCTCTTTTTATAGGGGTTGTCAAAAAAACGTTCCGATATCAAAACGTTTTTTCTACAACCCCTTATGCCGCAATTCCGTAGTTCGGAACATTAATATGAAAATCGGTATAAACAAAAAAACAAAGATATTCAAGTGCTCAATCGCCAATGGCTTGACATCGATCGTATGGCAACATAAAATTTACACAGCGACTAAGGTTGAGTCCAATGAAGGAGAGACGTTTATGGTCAGAAAAAAATGGGTTTCTTTAATAGCGGTAATATTTGTCGTTTGCCTGGTGGCACATGCTTACGGGGCGAAAAGCGACCGTGCGCGAGTCGTTCAAGCGACCATCTATTTTAAAATCGAATCTGCTGAAATTGAGCCGGAATTTGAAAATGATTTAAAGAAAATTCAGGCAGCGCTTGAGGCGGATCCAGCTATGGGTCTGCGCATTGAAGGGCATGGCCATCAACAGGGCGCACCCCAAAAGAATCGCAAGGTTTCACAAAAACGCGTCCAGGCGGTAAAACAGTGGTTTTCGAAACACGGAATTGAAAATAACCGGCTGATGACAATAAATTACGGTGGCGCTAAACCAGCAACTCCAAAGGATGGGCTCCAAGAGCCTTCACACAGCGAGCGCGTTGAGATTTTGCGGGTTTCCTTAAAGCTGCCGCTGGCGTTTCTGCCTGCCGGCCGTTACCAATTCGACACGGTTGTGGAAGGACAAGAAGTCGCTCATGATTTTATGGTTGAGAACAAGGGCTCTGCCCCGCTTAAAATTCAAAAAGTCAAAACCGACTGAGGGTGCACAGCGGCCTCTTATACGAGGCAGATCCCTCCCGGTGGTGAGGGCAAAGTTACGCTAAAGGTGAACACGAACAACAAGGGCGGTCACACAATCCAAAAACATGCCACTCTTTTCACAAACGATGAAAAAAATCCGCGGTTGAGACTTACCATTACCGGAAGCGTTGATAAATTTGTCACCATTCAGCCCAGGCGAGTTAAATTGCGGGGGGCTGCCGGAGACGAGATCAAAAGCAAAGTGACTATCACCCCTGAAAAGAAATATCCATTCAAAATCGTGAAGATCAGCGCCAAAGACGGCAAAGACATTCGCTTTGAATTGTCGGAAGAAAAAGGCGAGAAAGGTCCGGTTTATGCGCTCTTGATTGAAAACAAGCGGTCACAGAAAGGGCGCTACTTTGATATGATCACTTTGGAAACCGACAGCAAGATTCAGCCAAAATTAAGTATAAGCGTTTTTGGTGATCTCCGGCAACGGACTGAAGAAACAAAAAAGCAAAATCAATAAATCCATATGAAAAATATTCGTGTTGTTGCATTTGACTGTGACGGCGTTCTTTTTGACACCGAAGCGGCCAACTGGGCTTATTACAATCATATTTTGGAACATTTCGGCAGACCGGCGCTGACGGCGGACCAGTTTGCCTATGCCCATCAGCACACATTGAATGAATCAATTGTGTACTTATTTGGTGACGACGAGAGCGTCGCTGCTGTGCACGCCTATCGACAAACGATGGATTACGGCGGGTTTCTTAAATACCTAAAAATTGAACCCGATCTGGCCCCGTTGCTCAATAAAATAAGGCCCCAATTTAAGACCGCTATTGCCACCAATCGTACAGATACAGTGGATCGGTTGCTCTCTGAATTCAATTTGACCGAATACTTTGATCTGGTGGTCACCTCTGTTGATATCCCACGTCCAAAGCCCTACCCGGACGTGTTGCTTAAAGTATTATCCCATTTTGACATTACCTCCGATCAGGCACTGTACGTCGGTGATTCACCGGTGGATGCCGAGGCGGCTGGTGCAGCAAAAATCCCTTTTGTTGCTTATCGGAATGAATCGTTACTCACACCGTATCATATTGAAAATTTAAAAGAACTTGAACGATTTCTGGAGGTCTAAATATGTCGGATGAGCCTGTCAATTTAAACGGCGAAGAAGAAAACGACTCGGATGATGTTAACTGGCAAAATCGCATCTTATGCAGCGATGAAAGCTGCATTGGTGTGATCGGGCCCGACGGGCGCTGCAAAGAATGTGGCCGCCCCCATGAACAACCGCAGACTGAAGATGAAGAGAGCAACGCCGCCCAGAGCAACAGCCAGCCGGTCGATGATGCAGCTGTTGCTGCACCACCGCCATCCGACAGCGATGATGATTGGGAAAATCGCACGCTATGCATTGATGAAAGCTGCATTGGTGTGATCGGGCCCGATGGGCGCTGTAAGGAATGTGGTAAACCTTATGCAGGCTAAATTTCGGTTTGGACCTGCGATTGATATGCTGCTCTTCGTTCCGCTATTCCTTTTTTATACCGCTTTCCATATTTGTGTCGCTGGCAGCAAAATTGACGAATGCCGGTTATCCTGCTAATATTCTTTTATATCCTTACTAAAATGTGGTGGCCGCAAGAAAAGGCTTTTGCCTTGCCAAACTTGTTGCAAATCGATAACGGAGTCACCCTTGTATCTGATTGATCTCATTCCGACGCCCATGTGGCGAGATATCGTCGATATTCTCTTTCTGACAATCGTCGCTTACCAATTGTACGTGTGGTTCCGTGAAAGTCGCGCACTTCGTGTGATTATCGGCCTGGTGGCTTTGGGCGGCGTTTATTCGCTTGCCAAATTATGGGATCTTTATCTGACAACCTGGGTTTTTCAAATCTTATGGCAAGTACTTCTCATTTTGTTACTGATTCTGTTTCAAAGTGAAATTCGCCAGGTGCTTGAAAGAGTCAGTCCGATGCGATATCTGCGATCCCGCCGGCGCGCCTTCAAGAAGACTTTTGGCAGACAACTGTCTCAGATGCTATTTGAGATGGCTGCCGATCGAACCGGGGCTTTAATGGTGCTTGTCAGAAATGACAACCCTTCCGAATTTATTCACGCCGGACAGACAATTATGGCCCTGCCTGATCCGGCTTTGATCAAAAGCATTTTTAATCGCTATGCACCGGCGCACGACGGTGCCATTATCATAAACCAGGATCGTATTACCCGAATGGGCTGCATCTTGCCGCTATCTGAGAATGAGAATTTACCGGCACAATATGGCACGCGGCATCGTGCGGCGCTGGGCCTGTCTGAAGTTACAGATGCTGTATGTCTGGTGGTTTCCGAAGAACGCTCGGAGGTTGCTACCATTGTGGGTGGCAAAATCGTAATCTGGCAGGACCCGGATGCATTAACCGCCAACCTCAATGAAGTTATTGGCGGTCCGCAAATCAACATGCCCGCTATGAAGGATTTTTTCAAAGGGCTATTTATGGAAAACTGGCGAACCAAATTAGGTGCGCTGGCGCTTGTTACGATTGCATGGTTTGCTCTGGCGAGCCAGCAAGAATCAGAGCTGACCCTCGCGGTACCCGTACAACATACCAATATTCCCGATCAGCTGAAAGTGGGTCAGGGATCGACGCCCACGGTGGATTTAACCCTATCGGGTCGGCGGAATAAGATCCGGACGCTTAAAGATCAAGACGTACAGGTCAGTGTTGACCTGAGCAACATCGACGCCGGCAAGCACCTCATCAGACTTTCTGCCAAAAACATTTTCTTACCCTTCGATGTCAAAATTGACCGGGTGGCCCCGCAAAAAATATTGGTCAATTTGTGGGCCCAAACCAAAAGTCAAAATCCGGACCAGGCACTCCCGAACGCCCAGCACGCTTTTTAGCCATCCTATTTGAGCGGCAGTGTTATTGTAAATACAGCTCCGCCGTCTTTGTCATTATCGGCGACGATGTAGCCTTTGTGGTCTTCGATGATTCCGTGGCAGATGGACAACCCCACCCCCATACCCATGGTTTTTTTCCGTGTGAAAAAAGGATCGAAAATCCGCTCCAGATCGACCTCGGCAATACCGGGTCCGCTGTCTTTGACTTTGATAACAAGCTCTTTATTTTGATTGAAGGTGTCGATAAAGATCTCACCGCTGTGAGTCGGATTTTCTTTTAACTTTTTCTGAAACTCAGGAGTCCCGGTTATGGATTCGACGGCATTGTTGATCAGATTCATAAGGACCTGTCCCAACTGCTGCGGCGATGCCGTCAACTTGGCTTTTTGGGCGGCCATATTCAGATTGATTTTCACCCGGCTTTTCGTCAGATAACTGCGAACCAGCGTCGCGGTATTTTCGATAACCTGATTGATATCCACCGGTTGTTTTTTCTCTTTACCTGGTCGGTTGAGATCGATCAGGTTGCGGACGGTATCCCGGATGCTTTCGAACGCACTCTTAACCAGATCCAACTGGTCCAATAATTTCTTATCTTTTTTATGTTGGTTTTGAATAACATTGATCAGGGCAGTTATTCCCTGAAGCGGCGAATTGATTTCATGCGCAATGGAGGCCGCCAACTGGCCGGTGGCGGCCAGCCTTTCGGAGCGGATCAGCTGGTTCTGAAGCATTTTCGTCTGCGTAATGTCGCGGGCGACACACAGATAGCAAAATTCGCCCAAATAGGAAATATAGCGGCAATTGATTTCATTGGGTATGCGGCCGTCAGACTTGGACTTAAGGCTCAGTTCAAATCGAATTTCCTTTTCACGACTGACCTGTTCCATCGTTTTTTTCACAAAAAAGATTTGATCGGTTTCAACCAGGTCGCTAATATTTAAATTCAGAATTTCTTCTTTGGTATATCCCGTGCTTTCAAGAACACGTTCGTTGGTTTCAATAAACTGACCTTTGCGGTTGAGAATAAAGACACCTTCGGCCACATTATCAAACAGCTCTTTGTAACGCACAAGTTCTTCCGCTTGTTTAAATTCCGTAGTATTTGACGCAATAATCGTGGCTGCGACCACTTTCCCGCCGATCCGCAGCGGGCCAACGCGGTAAGTGTACCAGGTCGTATCGGTGTTTTCGCCCACAAGGACTTCAAAACTGTCGGTTTCACCGGTTTGAAACACGCTTGCAACGCTTTCCATTGCCATCTCCTGATACGCTTGCGGCAGAAAATCATAGAAGCATTTTCCCATCATTTGATCAGGTGAAAGTATACCGGTGGATTGGTTGATAAAGTGGATCGTACCCTCGCGATCAACGGTAGTGATGATGTCCGGGGCGGTTTCCACCAGCGATCGCCATAGTTCTTCAGATTCATCCAATTTTTTTTTGGCCAGTTTCAGCTTATTTATGATCGCTTGCGCGTGGGACCCGAAAATAATGAACAGACACAATACAATCACCCGGATATAAACATTGTAAAGATCAGGGCCGAAAAGTTCAGCGATCAAATTAAACCGGTTGGAAAAAAACAGGTTCAAAATCGAGTCCAAAACCCAATAGATGGTCGCAATCAGGATTACGGTCAAGACCATGTTATCCGCTAAACTTTCATTATCAAACATGAGGTCGGTTTTCATTTTTCATCTCTCTTTTAATGGATCTTTGGCGCTCAGTGGCCGGGTGTAGGTCTATCCTGGTGATTGATCATCAGGGCTTGACCACCGAGAATATAACACAGTAACATGAACCTCTTAACTTAAAACGAAGCGGATGGCAATTCATTGTAAAATAAAGACAAGGGCTGATTTGTTAAGAGACCATCGATTTGTTTGTATGCATGTCTGTCATTTCAGCGGGCGCTTGTATGTGGATTGTATTTGGCGTTCCAAAACCACCAGGTAATAAAATTATTTCGGCCCGTTCATATAAAAGAACATGCGCTTGCGCCACATTTCATTATTGGTCACACAAACATCGCCTTGGTCTTCCCGGGTCGCAATGACAACACCAAAATTTTCCGGGGACAGATCGCCGCAGGCATCCCCCGACCACTCTGTAAAGTCCGGATTTACAGAAATGAATTTTTCAAAGATATCAAGGGTTATCGTGATGCTACAGCCCATTTCCGGTATGACAATGGTATCGGTTTCTTTTTTTTCATCGTAAACGTAATAGGCAATCATTATTCCTCCCGCGTTGCATTATAGCATCATATTGCAGAATGGAGCAGTGGATTTATGTGCGATGTGTGCTTCGTTTTGACCGCTTTGCGGCTTATCGGCAGCTGCTTTTATTAATCGGCAGCTGCTTTTATTAAATAGATGATGGACCTTGAACTTTTCAAGAACTTTTTATAAAATATCTTTGCCGGATGCGACGCACAACGCCGTTGCTGATGGCGCATTTGGGGAAAAAATCGAGATTTAAGTTGATTTTTAGGCGGAATTGGCATAAAAAGAGCGATGCTTTTAATGTTTGGAGGCCAAAATGGGTTTTTCAATGGCAGCAAAAAAGACGACAGATAAAAAAGATTCCAGCAAAGAAAATCGTCGTTCAAATGTTGATCGGCGACGATTTTCATATACCGAGCACATTCCCGAAAGGCGGTCAAATGAGGACCGACGCAAACGTGAGCAAGAAGAAAAAAATAGGGAGTGACCGCAGCACCATTTTAATCATTCGTGATAGTCAAAAAGGGAATCAGCTTAAATCTGATTCCTTTTTTTTGTTTTTCTGATGAACCGTGTATGGCCTGTTGAATTGGATAACATCATTATTTGTGAGTCATTAAATGAGGGTTTTAACGGTTTCCGATCGGGTTGAACCCGCCTTATATGATCAGTTTGATCCTCTGCAGTTTGGGCGTGTCGAACTCATTCTGGCGTGCGGTGATTTGCCGCCTGAATATCTCTCGTTTCTGTCTGATCGCCTGAACGCACCGCTTTATTTTGTGCGCGGCAACCATGACCTGCGTTATGATGTTCGACCGCCCGGGGGCTGTACGCATTTGGCCCATGATTTGGCTGAATTTAAAGGGAAAAATATCCTGGGGTTGGAAGGCTCGCGCTGGTATAACGGCGGGCCTCACCAGTATACCGAGCAGGAGATGTACTGGAAGATACAACGTTTGCGTCCACGGATCTGGTGGCGAAAAGGTGTCGATATCGTTATTACGCATGCGCCCCCGCGGCATATCCACGATGCGGAAGACAGATGCCACCGGGGCTTTAAGAGTTTCCGGTGGCTGATTGAAAAATATTCACCGACCTATTTCATTCATGGACACATCCATGCCAATTTTGCCGATGCATCCCAGCGCATAACCCTTTACAACCGTACCCGTGTGATCAACACCTACGGGTATTATGTGTTCGATATGGCCGCAGACAGCAACGCCTAAGTGCTGAATCCGGCTGCCGAACATTTAGGAAAACCCAGATGCTCAAATCTTTCAAAGAAGTTCAGAAAAATGAAGCGGCCTATGAAACCCGCGATCGCGGCATTCGTTCAGTTGCCCTGGTAAAAATTGTCGGCAGCGTTGGCCGGTATCACGATTTTGACGAACGGTTCCGGATCCGCTCGCACGTGCCCGTTGAGCGGCTGGAAAAGATCAAAAACAGAATGCGATCAGGCAAAATGCTCCCACCGGTAAAGCTATACCAGGTCAAAAATGAATATTACGCCCTGGATGGCAATCATCGCATTGCGGCTGCCAATGAACTCGGCTATGACGAAATCCAGGCACAGGTAACCGAATTTATTCCCTCCAAAGGTTCTCTGGAGAATCTGCTTTATCGTGAAAAGGCCAAATTCGACGACATAACCCAATTACCCTATACCATCGAACTGACGGATTTTGGCCAGTACGGGCTATTGCTCGAACAGATTTACCGCCTTCGGAAATATCTTGTCGGCAAAAGCGAAGGGCCGATAACTATTCCCAATGCAGCCAAAGACTGGTATACAACTGTTTACCGGCCACTGGTCGCCATTATTAAAAAGGGCGGTTTGATCGAACACTTTCCGGGCAGAACACTGGCGGATCTGTATACGTTTATATCGGTACACCAATGGGAAAGAAATGACGAGGCGCTCAGATACGGGATCGGTATCAGTCAGCTGGTACCCAAGACCATGGAGGCGTTTAGAACTAAAATGGCCAAATTAAAGGAAACCGAATATCCTGAGATGCTGCGGGAGATTACCGCTTTTGTGCTGATCAATGTTGCAGCTAAAAAGGAGGTCCGGCTTGTGGATAAGCTGTTCAAACTTGATGAAGTCAAAGAAGTGCATTCAGTTCACGGCAATGTCGATGTCATCGCCAAAGTTGTGTTGAAACGCGATCTGGTTTCCTCGGATGCTGAAACCATCGGGGATTTTGTGCACAACAAGATCCGGCAGATATCGGGCGTTTTGAGCTCTCAGACGCTGATCCCGGGTTACTCCAAACAAAAAAACAACTAATCTTCGACTGTGATCTTCCCCAACCGTCCTCTGATAAACCCCTGGATCTGATTGGAAACCTCCCTGTCCATGTATCGGTCAACCCCGTTGCCGGTGCTGACCGATACTTGCGTAAAATTTTGATCGACCCGCGTCACCATCACCGTCACCGGCGTGCCATCAGGACGTCTTGCCAAAAATTCGGTTTTCAGCTCATCCGATACTTCTTTAAGAACCGGGATCTCCAGATTCCACAGAGCGTCCGAGCTGGCCTGAACGGCAGCGCGATAATCAGAATGATAGGTTTTAATTGAGCGGCCCTGCATTTCAGCACAGCCGGCTGCCATTAAAAGCGACAGGCAAATCATCCTGATGGCAAACTTAATTTGAAGGCAGTTCATAAGCTCTATTATTATCTTAGATTTTCCTGATTAGCGTGATTGTTCTTCCCTCATAATATCTGATTTGCCTCCGATAGTCAAAATATCGGAAATCCGAAATGTAGAAAAAAATAGACGCCGGAGTGATTGGCGCCAGCATCAAAGATGTTGCCGGGGTCAATCGAATATACCGTTTATCATAATAATGTTCCGGAATAAGGAACTGCGGCATAAGGGGTTGTAGAAAAAAACGTTTGAATACCGGAACGTTTTTTTGACAACCCCTATAAATGGGCGCCGGCTTCAAGCTGTTCTTTTTTGTTTTGTACTTGCAGATTTAATCAATTTGGTACAAAATTAATCCGTCGTTCGGCCGGATCTGTATTGGCCGATGGTTTGCATTATAACAAAGACTATCATTTTCCGACCTCAAGTTTCTTAGGATTGGAATTAGACGATGGGAAATCGCAAAATCCTGGTGGTGGATGACGAACGCGACATGCGCATTTTTGTCTCCACGGTGGTGGAGACATCCGGCTTTGAAGCCATTAAAGCCCAAGATGGGATGGAGGCGATCGAAAAAGCTGATTTAGATCCACCGGCGCTCGTTATTCTGGATGTTATGATGCCTAAAATTGACGACGGTATCCAGACCTATCGGCGCTTCAGAACCGACTCAAAACTATCACGCATACCGATTATTATTCTGTCTGCTATTGCCCGCAAAACCTTTTTGCACTCCATTAGACTATTAAGCCCCCACCGGGGATCTGTGCTACCTGAACCCGAAGCTTACATGGAAAAGCCGCCGGACGCCGGTGAACTCAGTCGGCTGATCAGCAAACTTTCAGCAGCCGAATCATAATTTTATAAAAAGGCCAACATCTGAATGTTCAAACTTGTTCATCAAATTAATAGAAGCATCATATTAAAACTGACGATCCTGGTCGGATTTATCTTGCTGCTGTGCATTTCGATATGGGCCTATTTTAATATCAACTACCAGCAAAAAAAGATCATGCAGGGCATTGTAGAAGGCGCCGATGGACTGTCCCATTCCATCAGGCTCGGCATGCATTATGCCATGATGAACAATTTAAGAGCTGATATTACCCTGATCATCAAAAATATCGCGCAGGAGAAAAAACTCGAAAACATCCGTATATACAACAAAAGCGGTGAAATAAAGTTTTCAAACAAAGATGCCGAAGTCAACCAGATGACCAACATCAAAGCCGAGGCCTGTTACATCTGCCACCGCTCGGAGCCGCCGCTTTCCGAGCTGAGCCTGACGGAAAGGACCCGTATTTTTACCTTCCCCCAGGGCGGTCGATTTTTGGGTATCATCAGCCCCATTTACAGTGAACCCGGATGCGCGTCGAATGCCTGTCACGCCCATCCGGCAGACAAAAAGGTTTTAGGGGCTCTGGATCTGGTGATATCGCTGGACAAAACAGATGCGGAACTCGGCGTATTTAAAAGATGGCTGGTGGCCTTTGCCAGTATTTTATTCCTCATCACTTCAGTGGCGATCATCTTTTTCATATTGCGATTTGTGAAACGGCCCATAAAGAAAATGGTTGACGGAACGCATCAGATTGCCAACGGCGAATATGTAAATAAAATTGATGTGGATCAGGTTGACGAAATGGGCCAGCTGTCGCTGGCGATTGACAGAATGGGCAAAAAGATCGGCGAAAAACAGGCCGAACTGAACAAGCAGCGCAATGAATACCAGAATCTGTTCGAAAGAGTTCCCTGCATCATCACCGTTCAGGATCGCAACTATAAGCTGATTCGATACAATCGCGAGTTTTATCAAAAATTTAACCCACAGCCCGGAGATTATTGTTACGCCGCTTATAAAGGGCGTAAGGAAAAATGCGTGATCTGTCCGGTTGAAAGAACGTTCGCAGACGGCCGGTCGCACTTCAGCGAGGAAAGAGGGGTTAACAAAGATGGAACCCCCACCCATTGGATTGTCAATACCTCGCCCATTAAAAACGAGCGGGGCGAAATTGTGGCTGCCATGGAGATGAGCCTGGATGTGACGCAAACCAAATTGCTCGAACAGGAGCTCGAAAAATCCGAGAAAAAATACTACGCCATATTTGACAATATCCCCAATCCCGTCTTTGTTTTAGATATGGATACCCTTGAAATACTGGATTGCAATGCCAGTGTAAGGGGCGTTTATGGATATGAAAAAGAGGAGATCATTCAAAAATCCTTTTTAGAGCTGTTCAGGCAAGAGGAGCAGGATCATTATCAGACGTTGATAAAAACGACCGCCGTCATCAATCAAGTCAGACACGTCGCTAAAAATGGCCAAACGCTTTTTGTCAATATCCGGATATCACCGCATGAATATCCCGGCGAAAAAGTATATCTGGTCACCACCAGCGATATTACCCAGCGGCTGGAAACCGAACAGCAGTTGATTCAGGCCAGCAAAATGGCGACCCTGGGTGAAATGGCCACCGGCGTAGCGCACGAGCTCAATCAACCGCTTGCGGTCATCAAGACGGCCAGCCGTTTTTTTATGAAAAAGATTCGGAAAAAGGAAACAATAAAAGATGATATCCTGTTGACCATGTCAGAGGAGATCGACACATATGTTGACCGCGCCACCAAAATTATCAATCACATGCGGCAATTTGGCCGCAAGTCGGATATCTCCCTGGAAAATGTCCGGGTCAACGCTTTACTGGATAAAGCCCTTGAAATCCTGAGCCAACAACTAAAAGTCAGGGGAATTGAAATGATCCGGGATTTTGAGCAGGATCTTCCCCTGATCATGGCAGATCCGGACCGCCTGGAGCAGGTGTTCATTAATTTATTGATTAATGCCAGGGATGCCATTGATGAACGCTGGCAATCGCAGCCCCATCAAAAAGGCGACAAGGCCATTCGGCTGAAAACCAGATCCAATGCCTCAGAAATCACGGTTGAAGTCCATGATACCGGATCGGGGATTCCGGATTCCATTTTAGAGCGCATTTTTGAGCCTTTTTTTACAACCAAGAAAGTGGGGCAGGGTACCGGTCTGGGTCTTTCCATAAGCTACGGCATCATCCAGGATTGTAACGGCAGCATCCGGGCCGTCTCCCGCAAAGATGAAGGGGCCGCTTTTATTATCAAATTTCCCATCGCGGAAGAAGAATGATGGAAAAATCAATTTTACTCGTTGATGATGAAGCCGGGATTCGCAAGGTCCTCAGCATTGCATTGTCTGATTTGGGCTACCAGGTGCACACTGCCGAAAACGGTTTGGAAGCCTTGCGTATTTTCGAGGATAAACGTCCGCCCATTGTGCTGACCGATATTAAGATGCCCGAAATGGACGGTATTGAGCTACTGCGCCGCTTGAAGAAAATAAGCCCTGATACGGAAGTTATCATGATTACCGGTCACGGCGACATGGATCTGGCGATTAAAAGCGTTAAGTATGAAGCCACGGATTTCGTCACCAAACCCATCAACGATGAAGTCCTGGAAATCGCCCTGAACCGCGCTACCGAGCGAATTACCATGCGCCAAACGCTCAATGAATACACCCAAAATCTTGAGCAACTGGTGCAGGATAAGACCCAACAACTGGTTGAAGCCGAACGGCTGGCCGCTGTCGGGCAAACGGTGGCGGGACTTTCGCACGCCATAAAGAATATTACCGGGGGGCTCAAGGGCGGCGCTTTTGTACTGGAGAAAGGGATCGAACTCAATGATCAGAAATATCTGATGCAGGGCTGGGAAATGATCAGAGGCAATGTCGATAAGATTACCAACCTTTCGCTGGATTTGCTCAATTATGCCAAAGCCACCGATTTGAATATTCAGGCCTGTGATCCCCGCCAACCGGCTCAGGAAGTCATTGACCTCATGCGCCCGCGGGCACAGGAACTGGGGATCGAGCTGGTCAGCGATTTTTCCCAAGATTTGAATTCCTGTCATTTTGATGCGGATCTCATTTGCCGCTGTCTGCTGAATCTGGTGACCAATGCCATTGATGCCTGCCGCAATGATGACCCGGATGCGCCGGACAAAAAGGTGACGGTTCGTGTGAAAAAAGCACGCGGCTGGGGGGTTGAATACCAGGTGCTGGATAACGGCTGTGGTATGAACGCAAAAACCCAAAAGAGAATATTTCAACATTTTTTTTCGACCAAAGGTTCCGAGGGCACGGGCATCGGGCTAATGATCAGCAAAAAAATAATCGATGAACACAACGGTGTAATCAACATCGAATCTGAGGAAGGTGCCGGCTCTAAATTTTTCATCAAACTCCCTAAAGTATCAAATGGATGACCTCCTTTTAAATTACCGGCAGCTCGGCGACATTTTTGACACCTTTTCCATGGGGGTCATGGTCGTGGGGCCTGATCGCAAAATCATTTCTTTGAATCACTCCGCTGAGATCATCACCGGGTACAACGAATCGGATTTGCGCGGCAAAACCTGCAGCCAGGTATTACTCGATTCTCTGTGCGGCGGCGAATGCCAGTATCAGGATGCGGTCGAAAGCGGTCGCCAGGCCGGCAGTGTCGATTTTGAGGTCAGCGACCGCAGTAAAGGGAAACACAATATTACCCGAATCGTATCCCCTATTTATGGGCCGGACCAAATACCAGCGGGATGTATCGAGATCTTTCAGGATCATACCGTTTTTAAAGATCTGCTTGAACGCGTCAGGCATGATGATCGGCGCTTGAAAATAATTCTGGATAACCTTGACATTGGCGTGCTGACGGTGGATCGGGGGGGGCATATTACTTTTTTTAACAACCGGGCTGAAACCATTACCGGGTTCAATCGCGGCAATGTCCTGGGAAAATCCTGCAGCATGATATTCGGCAAAACCAGCGCCCACGATATGTTGCTGTTTGAGGAAACCATCGCCGATGGGCAGGCACGCTCAACCGGCGAAGGAGAAATCAAAACCCGCGATGGGCAGGCCATTCCGATACGGGCCAATTACATGGCCCTAAAAAATGAAGATGGGCGCATTGTTGGTGGCCTGGCTACGATTTCTGACCTGTCCTTGAAGTATCAATTCAACAGTGAAATCAGAGGCCGCTATACTTTTTATGATATGGTCGGCAAGGATCCGGCCATGCAGAAAATTTTTGAAATTGTGCCTGTTGTGGCCGCCAGTGATGCCACTATCCTGATCGAAGGGCCCACCGGCACCGGAAAAGATGTTTTGGCCAAGGTCATTCACAATGCCAGCAAGCGCTCGAAAAAAGCGCTGGTCAAAGTTAACTGCGCGGCATTGCCCGATAATCTGCTTGAATCGGAGATGTTTGGTTACGTGAAAGGCGCTTTTACCGGTGCGGAAAAAGACAAACCGGGGCGATTTCAGGAAGCAGACCGCGGTTCCATCTTTCTGGATGAAATCGGAGACCTGCCGTTATCGCTGCAGGCCAAGCTGCTGCGGGTTTTGGAGGACAGAGAGTTTTATCCCCTGGGCAGCAGAAAAACCACTACTGTGGATGTGCGCATTATTTCGGCGACCAACCAGAATCTGGAGCAGCTGGTCAGGGAAAAACGATTTCGTGAGGATCTTTTCTACCGGCTGAATGTGATGCGACTGGATCTGCCTTCCTTAAAGGATCGAAGAGGTGATATACCCCTGTTAATCTCCCATATTTTAAAGCGCCTGTGTGCAACCCGGAACACGGCAGTTGAAAAAATATCAAACGATGCCCTGGAGGTGCTTTTAAACTATGATTATCCCGGTAATGTCAGAGAATTGGAAAACATCCTCGAACACGCCCTGATTGTCTGCCAGGGTAAAATCATCGAACGCAATCATCTGCCCCTGTCACTTCAGGGCGGCCCTCCATCCCGCCTGCCGGCCCCGGAAAAGCCAGCGTTTGAAAAAGAAATTGAATACAGCGAGAAAACCTTGATTTTAGATGCCCTGCAAAAATACAACTGGAATAAGGGCAAAACCGCCTCAGCACTCGATATGAACCGTTCCACCCTGTGGCGCAAGATGAAAAAATACAATATTTCCAATTAATCTCCCTTCCTTCTGCCATCGTTTCCTAAAGACCTCCAACCGTACCCCATCCAAGCTTCTGCAGCCCGTGTTTCAAAAAAAGGCCTACTAATCGATGCAGAATGGTGCAATTTATATTGCAAATTGTTGCATTATATTAAACCACATTTGGATCGATCTCAAATAGAGACTTAAATCATCTTAAATATTTATAAAAATAATAAAAATGCCTAACATCGAAGCACGCAAATAGATTTATTTATCCTCGCCTTTGTCCAATATACGTTGCAATATTGCAACATCCAATTTTACCGCTTATACTCAACAGCGCGCCGAATAAATATTTAAGTTACTAAAATTATTATTAATTAATTTTTTTAAGACATGTAAAAGATTTCTGGCACGTTTGATGCTCAAAGCATAGGTAGCAGCGACCAATAGGACGCGTTCCGCAACATACCATCTTAGCTTACTGCAAACGAAAGAATGCCATGAACGCTGTCACATTAAAAACGGATGGCTCCATTCACCTCAGCGGAAAGGCCGTGGACGCCGAACGGCTTGATTTGCTCAGCTGCCAGATAGCGCTTGAGGAAGTATACACCCTGAGGTGCTTTTTTATGATGCTCGCTAATTATGCTTTGTTTGCAAAGCTGAATGCTTTTTTTCCCACCTATGCCGAGCAGGTCCAAAGCTGTCCGGAACAGGGCTGCGATGCCGGTTTGCTCGATTATCTGGAATTCGGCAAAACGGTCGAAATGATCGGCGTTCCGGATAAGCGTTTGGAGATATATAATTCCCTTTTTGGCGTCCGCGCCAGCGAGACGTCTGAGATTAAGTCCATGCAGCTGGCCAGCCTGCTGGACGTACCGCTCAAGCTCGGAAGGCTGAAGCACGTCGTTTTCGGAGACCGTGTCGACATCTTCGAGTTTGATACGGTTTACACGCTGTTTGAATTCATCGATGGGATTGCGTGGCAACTCAGTTTCCACGGCACCCCGGAACACTGCGAGCTAAGGAGGTAAGCGAAATGTTTAAAAAAATCCTTTTTGCCACAACGGCTTCCCCCACCTGCGATAATGCCGCCAAAGTGGCCTTCGATCTGGAATTGAAGTGGGACGCCAAGCTTTATATTTTTCATGTACTCGGCATCCCGAGTCGCGGCTATAGCCCATTTGTCACCGACGTCAGAACCGGTGAGATTATGGAGCCGGATCCGGACTATATCGAGTGGGTCAAAGAAGAAATGAAAAATACGTACGATACCTTGCTGGCCGATAGCGAGAACGCGGTCATCGAAGCTGCGGTGGGCGTTCCTTATCGAGAAATCTTGAGAAAGGCGCGCAAGGAAGACATTGATCTCATCATTATGGGATCGCACACCCGCCAGGAGGATGTCGGCGCGACGCGCTACCGCAGCATCGTCGGCAGTACGATGCAAAAGGTGGCTAAATCCGCGCGCTGCCCGGTGGTGATCATCAGCCGGCCGTGCACCACCTGCTGGAAGTTGTTTTCAAATATTGTATTCGGCACCGATTTTTCCAAGGCTGCCGACTATGCCTATAAGTGGGCTTTCGGTCTGGCCCGCGAGGTGGGGGCCAAACTGCACCTTTTCCATGCCTGCGAAATCAACTCCGGACCTGCCGGCGTCATCATGGGGCAGTCAGAGATTGAACAGCAAATTGCAGCGGCCAGACAAAAAATTGAAAAGCGATATGTCGCCAAGATGGATGGATATGACAATTATGATATCGAAGTCCGCGAAGGGATTCCGTATGTTGAAATATTGAAGTTTGCCCGTGAAAAGACGGGTGATCTGATTGTGATGGCCCACCATACCCGGGAAGTTGATCCGGAAGAGGCGGAACTCGGCAGCACGGTTGAGCAGGTGGTTCTGCGATCCGCCTGTCCGGTGGCCAGCGTCAATCATCCGGACAAAGTCGCTCATCTCTAAACTGCGATGCTCGCAACGGCAGCTGTGTGGGTGGAGTTTTTACATGAAAAAGAAAACGGTTCTGATCGTAGAAGATGAATTGGATATGCGGATCTTCATATCCACTCTGCTGGAAACCAGTGGATATCAGCCGATCATGACTCGAGATGGAAATGAAGGCATGCTCAAAGCCAAAGATGTTTGTCCGGATCTGATCATTTTAGATGTCATGATGCCCGGTGAGGGCGGGGTTCAGATGTACCGGCAGTTAAAAACCGATAAAAACCTGTGTGACATACCGGTCATTATGCTGTCAGCCGTTACCCAAAAAACCTTTGCCCATTATCTAAATATGGTCAATGCGCGCATGCAGGACCCCATTCCGGATCCGGACGCCTATATTGAAAAACCGCCGGAAGCAGAGCAATTACTCAAAATGACAACCACCCTGATCGGTTAGCGGTGCCGACTTCGAGGAGGGATGCATCCCAAAAGAAGGGTAAACAGGGTGGTCAACGAAAGCCAAATCAAGCAAACGGGAGTTGCACAAATGCTGACACGAATTGAATGGGATTGGGAACCCGGCAGCAGAGAAATTGCCAATATCGGTCAGTGGCAAAAAAAGTTTAACTGGATCGAGGAGCCTTACGTCAGTCCGAATGGCGAAAGGATTGCCGCCATCGTTAACCTGGCAGAAGGCGAGTTTAATGTCTGTGTCAACGGTGAGGCCTGGGAAACGGTTTTTGATAAAATCTGGCACCTGCGCTTTGCGCCCGACGGCCGCCTGGCGGCTTTTGTATCTGAAATGGGCGAATGGACCGTGGCGGTGGACGGCAGCGCCTGGGAGCATAAATTCGGCTATGTCTGGGATATGATGTTTAGCCCCGACGGGAAAAACATCGCCGTCGCCGTCCAGCAGGATATGAAATACAGCATGGCATTAAATGATGTTGTTTGGGCAGAAACCTTCTCCAATATGACCAACCCCACGCTCAGTCCTGATGGATCTCGGACCGCGGCCGCCGTTCAGGTTGTCGACTTTAGCGAAGGCCAAATTCACAAATTTCAGGAGGGTGTTTTTACCGCTGCGTTGGACGGCAAAACCTGGGACGCGCAATTCGTCAACGTCTGGAGAACGGCCATTAGCGCTGACAGCCAAAATCTGGCCGCCGAGGTGCGGCTGGATCTTTACGACTACACGATTGCCGTTAATGGAACCCCCTGGCCACAAACCTTTGATTGTGTCTGGGAGCCGATCATTCATCCGCAAAACGGGGCCGTAATTGCCCCTGTCCGGACCAACGGCAAGTGGTTCCTGGCACAGGACGGACAGATCCTCTGGGATCGAAAATTTGTGCAGCTCTGGCATCCGATGGTGAGCCCCAACGGCCATACGCTGGCAGCGATAGTGGCCCCCAAATACGGCCGATGGACCATGGCCGTCGATGGCCGCCCCTGGCGGGTTACATTTAAAGACCTGCTAACAGATGCTGTTTTCAGCCCGGATGGCAAACGTGTTGCGGCGGTCGCTAAAAACGATGCGCGCTGGCTGATGGTTGTTGACGGTGCTGTGTGGCAGAACACCTTTGATAGAGTCTGGCAGCCGATCTTCAGTCCAACAGGTGAAACGGTTGCCGCCAAAATTGAAAGAAACGGCAAATACAGCCTTGCTGTAAATGATCGCATCTGGCATCAAGCCTTTGATGCAATCTGGAATCCCGTCTTTAGTCCTGAAGGCGATAAAATTCTGCTGCGCACGCTGCAGGACGATATCTATACGCGGCACGTCTTGCCTATCGAAGAGATTTTGCGTTAAAAGGGGGTTTCATGCACAGTATATACAATTTTGTGAGCGGCCCGCTGGCCTGGCTGGCATTTATCCTTTTTATCGGCGGTTGCCTTTACCGGTTGATCAGCTTAATGGTATTGGTCCACCGCAAGGAGAAATTTATCTACTCTTACATGAGCCTGAAATACAGCCTGCGCTCCATTTTTAGATGGAGCACGCCCTTTGCCACTGAAAATATGAGAAGGCATCCGGCTTTGACCATCGTTGCCTTCGCTTTTCACATTTGTCTGATACTGACCCCGCTCTTTCTGCTGGCCCATGTGACCCTGATCGAAGAGTCCTGGAATCTTAGCTGGTGGACGTTGCCCGAAGGGCTGGCTGAAATCATGACGTTGATTGTGGTTGCCGCCTGTGTGTTTTTTCTGGTGCGGCGCCTGGTGAATCCGGAAGTTCGGTATGTCACTTCGGTGTCGGATTATATTCTTTTGGCAATTGTCGCGGCACCTTTTATTACGGGCTTCTTGGTATACTACCAGTGGTTTGGGTATCAAACGCTTTTGATTCTGCACATTCTCTCGGGAGAAGTCATGCTGGTGGCCATTCCCTTTACCCGTCTGAGTCACATGCTGTTTGCACCTCTGACCCGGGCGTATATGGGATCGGAATTTGGGGGGGTGAGGCATGCCAGAGATTGGTAGAAAAGCTATCTTAAAAAGGATCTTTAATTTTAGTATTTAACTCACAAACATCGTCTCATAGGAGGACGAGAATGACTGAAGCAGCGGTAAAAGAAGAAAAAAAGATTACAGACGAAGGCCTGGAAGTCGGTGTGCAGAATCTGACCGCGGAGCGGATTCAAAAAGTGATCAACCGTGTGTTAAAAGGTGAATCCGGCGCACGCCTCAAAGCTTATGTAGATACCTGCGTTCACTGTGGCCTGTGCTCTGAAGCTTGCCACTATTACCTTTCGCATGATAAAGATCCGCAATATTCGCCGGTCGGAAAGGTGAAACAAACCCTGTGGAAAATGCTAAAAGCCAGAGGGAACGTCAGTGCTGATTTCATTAAAAGAGCATCTGAGATTGCTTCAACCGAATGCAATGCCTGCAAGCGCTGTGCAATGTACTGCCCGTTTGGCATCGACATTGCCTATATGATGCTGACCGTAAGACGCATCTGTCATTTGCTGGGCGTAACCCCGCTCTATATTCAGGACACCGCCCACAGCCATGCGGTCACCATGAACCAGATGTGGATCAAAGACGATGAGTGGATTGACACCCTGCAGTGGCAGGAAGAAGAGGCCCAGGCCGAGATACCCACCCTGCGCATCCCCCTGGAGAGAGAAGGGGCTGACATCATGTACTCGGTTATTGGTCCCGAGCCCAAATTTCAGGCCCAGCTGCTCTACCAGGCGGCGGTCATTATGGACGTGGCCGGGGTTGACTGGACCATGCCGGCTACGCCCGGCTGGGACAACAGCGATATGGCCATGTACACCGGTGATAATGAAATCATGGGGCGCGTCAAACGGGCCCATTTCGAGACCGCCGCCCGGCTGCGGGTGAACCGGATTGTGATGGGTGAATGCGGCCATGCCTTTCGCTCGGTTTATGATATGGGCAACCGCTGGTTGGGCTGGCGCATGCCCCCCATTCCCATCGTGCATGCCATTGACTTTTACTATGAATTGATCCAAAACAAAAAAATCACCATCACCGAAAAATTCAAGGAGCCCGTTACCCTGCACGACCCGTGTAACGTGATTCGAGGCGGCGGTCTGGCCGAAAAGGCCCGCTACGTGGTCAATGCCATTTGTGAAGAACTGATCGAGATGCATCCCAACCGCGAACACAATTATTGCTGCTGTGCCGGCGGCGGGGTGATCAATTGCGGACCGCCTTATAAGATGACGCGCATGGACGGCAACCGCATTAAAGCCGAGCAGTTATTTGCCGCCAAGTCCAGAGGCGCCAAGATATTAATTGCCCCCTGTCACAATTGTCACAGCGGCCTTGAAGATATCAATCATCACTACGGGCTGGGGTATGAGATTAAATTTATCAGTGATATTCTGTATGAGGTAATGGACAAGCCCGCTTAACCGTTCAGAGGTTCAGGGTTGACGCCAGATCTGAAGCATCGCTTTGTTTAACTCTGAACGCTGAGCGTTTAAACCGCAAATCTTGGCACACATGGAGACAAAATGATGATGAAGTGGCTTAAATTGATTTTGATCGCTCCGGCACTTGTTGGCATAATCCTGCTGCCGGCGTTTTCACAGGAAGATATGGAGGTGGTGGATGACGGCGGTTTTTCAAAAAAACAGCGCCCCCCGGCCATTTTTCGACATGACGAACACAACGAAAAAGCAGAGATAGAAGATTGCAACGAATGTCACCATGTTTACGAGGAGGGCAAAAAATTGGAAGATGAGTCCTCGGAAGACCAGATTTGCTCCGAATGTCATGACGAGAAGGGCTCAGGCAATACGCCCGGCCTGCGAAAGGCATTCCATACCAACTGCAAGGGGTGTCATCTTGAACAAAACAAAGGCCCGATTATGTGCGGTACCTGTCATGTCCGATAATATCAAAGTCTAAGCTGAGCGATTTTTAAATTTGAAACGCTCAACTTAGACAAAGGAGAAAAACTAATGCCTAAAAAGATTTTGATCATTGACGATGACCCGGCTATCGTCAGATATCTAAAGGCGGTGTTTAGTGATAACGGCTATGCTACCTGCAATGCCTCCAGCAGCATGGAAGGGCTGGAGGTGGTCAAAGCGGAAAAACCGGATCTGATCTGCCTGGATTTGCAGATGCCTGGTGAATGGGGCCCCCGGTTTTACCGCAAGCTGCGGAAAGATAAAGAATTAAAAGACACACCGGTGATTGTCGTCAGCGGAATTGACGGTGACCATGCGGTTAAGGATGCCGTTGCCTTTGTTAAAAAACCCTTTGATCCGGAGAAATTAGTCGGTATCGTGAAAAATACGATCGGCTAAGGCAATTGCCTGGTTGCCACACGGGTAACCACGGACTAAATTTTTTTCTGACCGTTCATTATGGCTAAGAAATTATTACTCGTCGATGACGAAGAGGGCATTCGCAAAGTTCTCAGTATAGCGCTATCCGACAGCGGTTATACGGTTTTTACTGCCCAAAACGGTGAGGAAGCCCTCGACATCTTCCGCAGGGAAACCCCCCCGATTGTGCTGACCGACATTAAAATGCCGGGAATGGACGGGATCGAGCTTTTGCAAACCCTGAAGCAGGAAAGTCCCGACACCGAAGTGATTATGATAACAGGCCACGGCGACATGGAACTGGCCATTAAAAGCCTCAAGTTTCAGGCCATTGATTTTGTTACCAAACCGATCAACGACGATGCATTAGAAATTGCCTTAAACCGGGCGCATGAAAAGATCCGCATGCGACAACAACTGCGGGAATATACTGAAAACCTTGAAGCCCTGGTTCGCGAAAAATCTGCGAAACTGGTCGAAATTGAAAGGCAAGTTGCCGTCGGGCAGGCGGTTGAAGGGTTGTCTTCGGCCATGCGCGATATTGCCGTGGATCTGGAAGGCGGCCTGACCTATTTTAACGAAATGCCCTGCTTTGTCTCCATTCACAGCCCGCAGCTAAAGGTGATCGCGGTAAATCCATTGTACCGGGACCGCCTGGGCGATAAAGTCGGACACAACAGCTGGGAAATCTACGCCGGCAAAACCGGCACCCAAGCAAATTGCCCGGCCGGACAGACCTATAAAAGCGGCAAAGGACTGCGGACCAAGGCAACCGTGAAAACCGCAAGCGGTGGTAAAGCGCCGGTTATGGTCAACACTGCCCCGATTCGCAATCAGGATGGTGATGTGGAACTGGTTGTGGAGATATCGGCCGACATTACGGAAGTCAAGCGTTTGCAGGAAGAATTGGACCGCAGCCAGCAGCGCTACCAGCAGCTTTTTGATGAAGTGCCCTGTTATATTTCGGTACAGGACCGCCAATTGCGGCTGACAGCGGTCAATCGACGCTTCAAAGAGGATTTTAATGTTGAACACGGGGCCTTTTGCCATGAGGTTTACAAACATCAGGGCGAGCCATGCCCTAATTGCCCGGTGGCCAAAACATTTGAGGACGGGCACTCGCACCAGTCGGAGATGGTGGTCACCTCCAAAGCCGGTGAACGTTACAACGTGTTGATCTGGACGGCGCCTCTGCGGAATGCTGCCGGAGAGATCACCCATGTGATGGAGATGTCCACCAACATCACCCAGATCCGCAAGCTGCAGGATCATCTTTCATCACTGGGATTGAAAATTAGCTCGATCTCCCACGGAATCAAAAGCCTGCTGACGGGTTTGGACGGTGGCATGTATCTGATGGAGACTGGCTTTGCCAAAGACAAATCTGAAAGAGTCAAAGCGGGCTATGAGGATCTAAAACTCATCGTCAGTCGCATTCGTAAACTGGTGTACAACATCCTATTCTTTGCCAAGGAAAGAGAACTGAAACGCGACCGGGTTGACATATTAAACTTTGTTGATGATGTGGCTTCAACGGTTGAGCCCAAAATAATAGCAAACGGTATTGAATTCGTCCGTGAATTCGACGCATCGGTCGGTGCGCTTAAACTAGATGCAGGCGTTGTACGTCTGGCCCTGATCAATATTTTGGAAAATGCGCTGGATGCCTGCCTTGAAGATGAAGCCCAAAAATCTCATAAGATCCTGTTTCGTGTTCAACAGGACGATAAACAAATCTTTTTTGAAATAAGCGACAATGGGATCGGAATGGACCGGGAGGTCCGTGAAAGTTTGTTTACCCTGTTTTTTTCCTCCAAAGGCAACAAAGGAACAGGATTGGGTCTTTTTATCGCCGACAAAATTATTGATCAACACGACGGCAGGATAAGCGTCGAATCGAAACCCGGGCGCGGATCTAAATTTAAAGTTTCGATTCCGAAGATGATTTCGAAATCTGTGATAACCAAGAGGAAAAATGAATGAAACTGACTGACATCGCGCCCTTAAAAATATGGCTTGAACTTGAACAAAAAATCAATGAACGCTCCGGCTTAAATGCTTCGGTGTTTGACGTTGCGGGTGTGCGCATAACAGATTTTAAACGCTGGGCCAACAAGCTCTGTCCGGTTATCAAAGCCGATGAGAAAGGTCAGAACTATATTTGTGCCGTCGCGCATCAAAATATAGCCGCCCAGGCGAAACGCACGCGCAGACCGATCATCTCAGAATGTGATGCCGGGCTGATGAAACTGGTGGTCCCCATTTTTATTGGTGGTGAATTTTTGGGGGTTGCCGGTGGTTGCGGCTATGTATTGGAAAACGGGGAAGTCGATTCATTTATGGTCAATAAAACCATCGGAATCGCCAAAGAGAAGCTAAAGGATCTATCTGCCGACGTTCCGGTCATGACGATGGACCAGGCCGAGGCCCACACGCAGTTTATCCAGCACGAAGTGGATCAAATCATAAAAGAATCTGAGAAAATGCCTTAAAACCGAATTTTGCATGAAATAAGGAGAATATGAAAGTTTCCGACTCAAGCAAATTCAGGTAATGCGTTTCCGCATATTGACTTTTACTTCCACATGCACATATTTTCAATATTGCAATTCGGCAATTTTTATTCAATCACGCTTAATTCTGCGTTATAGTGGTTGTCAAAAAACGTGCCGGTATTCAAACGTTTTTTCCGACAACCACTTATGCCCCAATTTCATATATCGAAACACTATTATGGAAAGCGGTATAACCCACAGTCCGACGAATCTCTAAAGCCATTTTATTTACACTTTGAAAGGAGGGTGCCATGTCAGTTGCTAAAATTACCGAAATCTCTGCCTCGTCCAAAAAAAGCTTTGATGATGCCTTGAAAGTCGGCGTCAAACGCGCCAACAAAACATTGAAAAATGTTAAAAGTGTCTGGGTTAAAGATCAACAGGTGGATATTGCAAAAGGAAAAATCACCGAGTACAAGGTACTTTTAAAAGTTACATTTGTGCTCGAATGATAGTTTTGCTGTGATACCTGTTTATCAAATTATACAATTTTATACGCCATAAAAATGACTAAAGGGAATCCGTTTCAGTTGGGTTCCCTTTGTTGTTTTATTTTCTTGTCTCGCTTCAGGGTTTTGCGCACTGGCGGGTTTTTTTTAAAACGGATTTGCGTTAATACCTAACTATTGTTAGATTTGACCAAAAGCGATGCGAACAAACGAAATAAGAAAGGAGATGCAATTGGCAATACCAGGCAATTTATTGACAACTGCCATGGCGGTTATGCCGCATACAGATGTTGAATGTGCGCTCGAAAAGGCATTATCACTGGATGTACCTTTTTGGCCTCAGTTGCCCAATTATAGCTATTATGAGGACATGTACGTGCAGGCGGCCGAACATTTTCCGGGTATTATATTGGACGTGCAAAATCGAACCCTGAGGTTCTCACTGGAAAAATTTATTGCCGAACTCGAAGAAACCATGGCTCATTTTGAAGAGCCGCAGTATTTTGACGTGAGCGAAACTTATTCTGTGGTTTATCACCGTTTTCTATCGCTGAACCTGTCGGATCGTCCGGCGATCCGGGGCCAGCTCGAAGGACCCATCAGTTTCGGGTTTAATATTTTGGATCAGGATGAACGTCCGATTCTGTTTGACGATTCGGTACGCCCCTTCATGTTGGAATTTTTGGCCAAGCGCATAAATGTTCAACTGGCGCGTCTCAAGGGTCTCAACCCGAATGCATTTATGTTTATTGATGAACCCGGACTCCAATTTCTTTTTTCGGCCATGGCCGGCTACGGGGATGTCAAAGCCAAAGCGGACCTGGATATATTTTTTTCTATGATCGACAGACCACGCGGCATTCATCTCTGCGGAAATCCGGACTGGGATTTTTTGCTGGGGCTGGATCTTGAAATTGTATCAATGGATATATACACAAACGCAGAAATTTTTGCGTCCTATGCTCCGGCGATCAGGCGCTTTCTTGAAAAAGGCGGCACACTTGTCTGGGGAATTGTGCCGACTGGAATGGAATCCTTTGAAATAGAAAGCATCCATTCACTGATTGCGAAGATGGAGCATGTCTGGCAAACCCTCGGCAAAAAAGGCATCGATATGGAACACTTACTATCAAAAAGCTTGCTTTCACCGGCTACCTGTTGCCTGGTTAACCCGGATAAAGAAAAAACGGTCGAAAAAGCATTTGAAATGATTAACCACTTGTCGGCGCTGCTAAGGCAAAAACATAAGCTCAGCTAGAGTCCTATTTTACCTTTTGTGAACGGCAACGTTTAGACAAAAACGGGGATGCGATCATCATTTTCTTAAATGATCACCGCCTCCCCGTTTTTCGTAAAAGGTTATATTCGGACTATCGTTTTTTTCTGGTTGTCGTTTTTTTAGCGGCCGGTTTCCTTTTAGCGGTGGTTTTTTTCTTAGCGGCCGGTTTCCTTTTAGCGGTGGTTTTTTTCTTAGCGGCCGGTTTCCTTTTAGCGGTGCGGTTTCCTTTTAGCGGTGGTTTTCTTCTTGGCGGCCGGTTTCCTCTTAGCCGTGGTTTTCTTCCTGGCGGCCGGTTTCCTCTTAGCCGTGGTTTTCTTCTTTACGGCCGGTTTCCTTTTAGCGGTGGTTTTCTTTTTGGCGACGGGTTTCTTTTTGGCTGTTGTTTTTCTCTTTGCGACTGGCATGGCAATCTCCTTTTAAAAACTGTTTTTGGGGCAGGTGTGGCTGCCTGTTTCGAAAACGTGAATTTGGCTACAGAAAAGCTATCTTGTACGTGTACGAATTATAATATACAATATATAGTAGGTCAACGGTTTTTTTAGATGTGTGGTCGATGAAAGGCTGATTTTTTGTGAACTTAATTTTGCACGGGTCAGAGGTTTTCATATGTCCCACTCCAAGGGACATTTAAGGGCGAAGCTCCAGCGAACTTTGCTTCGCCCTTAATAATCCGCCGGAGGCAGACCGATGAAAAGCTCCGGCTCGCCAGCTTGAGCCCACAGCGGGGGCCGCTTTGCGGCATTTAATCGGGCGCACCCAGCGGGCAAAAATGAATGCGTTAAAATTATCCTTGAACCTTGAGCGGTATAAACTTAGAAATGCAATGCGAGGGCAGCCTCAGTCAGTCAGCGCTTAGGTAATCGAGATCAACCAGCGCACCAGATAGCTCAAGATAAAGGTGGCCATCAATCCGCCGCACCAAAGCGTCGCAAACCACAACCACTGTCGCTTTTTTTTAGTAAGCGCTTTCATGTGAAGCTTTTCCCCTGAAGAGGTAGTAGCAGTATCCGACATAAAGAAGAATCAACGGCAACATAATGGCTGTGCCGACGAGTAGCAAAGACTGTGATTCAGGCGCCGCCGCTGCCTGACGAAAGGTAATTTCAAAGGGTACGATATACGGCCACATGCTAATGGCAATGCCGATATAGCCGGTTAGAAATACACCGAAGCTCAGAAGAAAGGGGCGATATTCTCTGCCCGTGTGCAAATCGCGCCAGATGATGATCAGCATGATCAAACTGGCAGTCGGTATGGGTAGCAGAAAAAAGAAGTTTGGCACGCTGAACCAGCGCATGCGTATTTCAGGATTCATGATCGGCATGCTGATACTAACGATCGCCAAGAATATGGCCACGTAGCCGATCACATAGGAGGCGCTCTTGCGGGCCCAGACCTGGGTTTCACCGTCGGTTTTCATCACCAGCCAGGTGCCGCCCAACAACGTGTAACCAAATACTACGGCAACACCGGTCATGGCACTGTAGGCGTCCAGCCAGCCGAAAGACCCGCCTGCATACGTCCGACCTTCTACCTCGATACCCTGAACAATAGCACCGATAATCACGCCCTGCATGAAAGCAGCCACAAGAGAGCCGAAATGAAAAGCGCCATCCCAGATGCGGCGGGATTTACCGGTAGCCTTAAAGCGAAACTCAAACGCTACCCCCCGGAAGATGAGCCCCAGCAACATGATGATGAGCGGGATGTAAAGCGCCGGCATTATGACGGCATATGCCAGTGGAAACGCCGCTAATAGTCCACCGCCGCCCAGGATCAGCCAGGTTTCGTTGCCGTCCCAAAAAGGGGCGATGGAATTCATCATACGGTCCCGGCAGCGGTCCGTCGGTGCGAACGGAAAAAGAATGCCTACCCCCAGGTCAAAGCCGTCCAGCAATACATATAAGAAAATTGCGGTGGCGATAAGCCCGTACCATATCAGCGGTAGATCCACTAAACTTTCGAAGCTAAACATGCAGGCCTCCCTTTTCCCCGGTCAGGTCGGTGACGATGGGTGGTTTTTCGACGCCATGATCGCCATAGGCCTCCGGATCGCCCGCAGGGCCTTTGCCGATCAACTTTAAAATGTAGTAGCTGCCCGCACCGAATACGAATCCATAAACAATGACAAAGGCGGTCAGAGAAATGGCAACCGATGCCCCCATTACCGGAGAGGTAGCATCCGATGTCCTTAGTAGGCCCTGGACGATCCAGGGTTGGCGGCCGACTTCGGTTACAAACCACCCGGCCAGCACCGCGATAAATCCGGTCGGTGTCAGAGCCATGCACCAATACTGAAACCAGCGGGTGTCAAACAACCGCTTTCTCAGATAGAGCACAATTGCGATTACACCGGTTGCGATCATTAGCACGCCGATGCCTACCATCAGCCGAAAGGCCCAGAATACCACTGCTACCGGTGGGCGCTCGTCCGCCGGCCACTCCTTGAGCCCCTTGACCTCACCATCGAGGTCGTGAGTGAGGATCAGGCTGGATAACCCGGGAATTTCAATAGCGTATTTAGTCGTCTCGGCCTCCTGATCCGGCCAGCCAAACAGAACCAAAGGCGCGCCGCGCCGGGTTTCCCACAGACCTTCCATGGCGGCCACCTTGGCCGGCTGGTGCTCAAGCGTGTTGAGACCCTGAAGGTCGCCGAACACCCCCTGCATGGGGGCTACAAATATGGCCATGATCATTGCCATGCCAAACATCACCCGGGCATGCTGCACATGGCGTTGCCGCCACAGATAGTATGCGCCGATGCCGGCCACGGTAAAGGCAGTCGTCAGATAGGCAGCGGTGACCATGTGCACCAAACGGAAGGGAAACGAGGGGTTAAAGATTATCTCCAGCCAGGAGGTTGGATATAACAGACCATTCTGACCTACCCTGAATCCTTGCGGCGTCTGCATCCAGCTGTTGGCCGACAAAATCCAAAAGGCCGAGATCAATGTTCCCGCCGCCACGATGACCGTGGAAGCAAAGTGCATTTTGGGGCTGACGCGGTTCCAGCCGAACAGCATCACCCCTAAAAATGACGCCTCCAAAAAGAAGGCCGTCAAAACTTCATAGCCCAGCAACGGACCCAGGACATTGCCGCCGGCGTCTGCAAATCTCGACCAGTTGGTGCCAAACTGAAACGCCATGACCACACCGGACACCACCCCCATGCCGAAGGTAACCGCAAAAATTTTGACCCACATGCGATAGACATCGGCGTAGATTTGATTGCCGGTTCTAAGCCAGCGCCACTCGATCACCGCCAGCCAGCTGGCCAGTCCGATGGTGAAAGCCGGAAACAAGATGTGAAAAGAGATGGTGAATGCAAACTGAATGCGTGCCAACAAAGTGGGATCTAGGCTCTCAAACATAATCTGCTCCCAGGGGGTTTATTTCGGGTTTAGCAAATCTTAATCAAGAGATTAATTTAATGCCATACGGACTTGTGTCAATAGGTTAGAGTGGGCATTTATCGAAGTTAGATTTGGCTGTCAAGGCGAAGCACTTTGAACGGCTATGTCTAATCAAATAAAACCATCAAAACATACAGTAACAGGACACTGCCTGGAAAAACTAGCATTGCGATCGCCCAATCCGACCAGGATGTGGGTTTAACTTCATCTTTTCTTATGAGCGATTCGTCAATGTGTGTCTGGTTTTTGCGGACAAAGTCCTTGGCATAATGCGGCATAACCTGATCTGCCATGTATCTTTTGAAATCCTGGTCGATCCTGTCGCCGGATACCGACCAGCCTTCTGCGGATTTATGGAATAAATCATATTCGCTTCGTCCGGTTGCCAGAGAGATGTTGTAAAAGGAATTCTGTTTTGCAAGCAGCTCAGCCCGGCTGTCCGTTTGAAACTTGTGATACAAGAACCAAAACAGGTATCCCACAAGCAGTAGCGCGCAGATCCCCGCAGTTAAATGGTATCCGGATGCATGTCGGGGCCCGTAGTCACCGGCGTTGACTAATTGTGTTTCTTGTCTTTGAGACAAACCATTAATATTTTCAGATCTGTCTCCGGCACTGAAAAATTGAAACAAAGCCGTACCCAGCATCACCAGCAAAACTATAGAATAAAGCTTCAATAATTTTTTGTTCATCTAAACACAATCCTTTGCAATAGCCGGGGCATAACGTAGACCCAATTCAAAATGGCGCTATCAAAATGCACACGTCTCATTGCGCCTGAAACTCAGAATATAAAAAAAATGGGGATAATCACAGATCCGGCCGTAAATGGTCCGAAGCATTTTTTTGTTATTGTGAATATGCTTGTCATCATCACGGATTTTGTCAACTTTAAAAAAAGGAAAGCTCTTCTTTAAGTTATCCAGGGCCGGACCTCTTGAGTACAATGACATTTTGATTTCCGGTATTAGTATACATTTTTACCCACAAGTTAATTCTGCACAGAAAGTATCGGTTGCTGAATAAAGATAATGATCAAATTATTGGCATAAAAATAAATGGAACCATGATCTATAACTTGCGCGGCGGGATTCTTGCCTGGGTCCATGATGGTGGCAACGTATACGATTAGAAATGGCTGACCGACCGCATCCACGTTTACGGTCGCAAATGGGATCTGGCGCCGAGGCATTTGAGACAGTATGGTAAAATCCGCTATCCCCAAAATCATTTTGCCCAGCGCATACTGAGTTGAAAGAGGTTTTTTTTGTCCGCAACACCCTTACGCTATTTTATTGGCTTAACGTCGTTTGAAATGCTGGCCATGTTCCGCCGCGGCCTATTTTACGCTTATCTGTCCATCTACCTGCGCCACAACCTCGGGCTTAGCGTCACCGAAACCACTCTTTTTGCCACGCTGCCTATGATCGTCAACGTGCTGGCCCAGAGCCTCGTCTGGGGAAAGATCTCCGATCGCCTCCAGAAGCGGCGGACCCTGATCATCGTCGGCGAAGTGCTGGCCGCCGGCGGGACGGTTCTGGTATGGATTATTCATCGGCAATTTTCCGATGCCCTTGCCGCCGGTTACGCCATCATCGTAGGCCTGACGGTCATTGAAATTTTCTGGTCGATGTCCAACATCAGCTGGAGTGCCCTGGTTTCAGACATCTATGACGAGCAGCAACGCAGCCGCATTCAGGGGTGGCTTGCCAGCCTGGGCGGCGTCGGACGCATGATCGGGGTCTGGATCGGCGGACTGCTCTATGACGGTTTGGGACTGAAGGCCGAGGGATGGGGTTTTTTCGAGGGGCCGCTCTTTTTTGTGGCTGCCGGCGCCATGCTGATCTCTACCCTTCCGCTTTTTTTTCTGCCCGAAGGTGGTGTCGGGTACAACCCTGCAGCAGTAACCGCAAATGATCACCGGGAGAGATCGTCTGCCGACGCCGCCGTTTATCTGGTCTTTTTGGCCGGGATGGTCTTTATCAATTTCGGCCGCAATTCGATTGCCATCATTTTCACCCAGTACCTCACTCTCGATACTGGCCTGGATCTCGACAGCCGGACGCTGTCCCAAATTGTCAACACGCAATCTCTGGCCATCGTCGCTCTGGGATGGACCGCCGGCTGGCTCTGCCGGCGCATCGGCAATGGCGCCGCGCTGCTGGTCGGCACGCTGGCCCCTGTTGCCGGGCTGTCTTTTCTAACTTTTTCGACTGCCCTGCCCATCATTTACGCGGGTTGCTTTTTGCGAGGGGTGGGGGATGCGGTGATCATGTCGGCCGCCTACACTTTTGCGTCTGTGCTGATCCCGCCGCAGATGCGCGGGCGGCTGTTTGCCTGGTTCAACGGCACGTTTTTTCTTAGCTTTGGCGTGGCGGGCACCCTGATCGCCGGCCCCATCGTGGACGGGATGATCTCCGCCGGCTATGCTCAACCCTGGGCGTACCGGCTCTCATTTGCTGCCGGTGCCGGTCTGACGATCATCGGCCTGTTGATCCAGGCAGCGCTGCTATGGTTTCTCAGGAAACAGAAATTAGCCGCGGTTGCCCCACAGGTTGCAAAAATGGAATAATACCGGCCGAATCCACTTTACCGGCGATTGAATCCTAATCAATAATCAAGATGTGACCCCGTTAATTCATTTGCGTATAGTGCTACTATTCGCAAGTCTTATTGCATACAGAAACCAAATAAATGAAATCAAACTTTTGGCAGGAGAGAGCATCCGGAAAAATGGTTTCTAAAGGAGTAAAAACGATTCAGAAATCAATGAATCGCTGATAACAAAATGGCCCCAAAAAAGAATACGGTGCTTAAGAATTGAATGCTTTTCTACAATGAGTTTACGCTTGTTCTTGACAAAACAGCTGAAATTACTTAATTTATTTTTATAAAACTGCTCTTTTACATACCCCACCTTACTTTCTCCAAACGACAGTTTGGCTATGGGGGCGAAACGGCTTCGACGGGGATAAAGAAGCTTGAGCTGCATACCGAGCGTCCTGTCAGCTCGTTAAAACGATGGGGCTTAACATAATCGCAGACGATTATGAATATGCCCTGGCCGCATAATTAGGCCAGCGTTCTGCCGGATTTTTCCTGCGGATCCGGTGTGAACGTCGACTAGCAGGATAGTCGCTTCTGTCTGCCTGTGACCGAACCGGCGAACCTTTAACAGGCTAGTGCTGCTAGTATCCCTGCCTGGAGGAGATTAATAGCATGAAATTCAGTATCCGGGATAAGTATGTAGAGGCTTGAGTGGAATGTTTTCGGACGCGGGTTCGACTCCCGCCGCCTCCACCATCTTTATATGATAAAATCAAATATTTGTCGAGATCAATCTCTGTTTTGTGCCCCAAATTGTGCCTATTTATTATGATTTTCGAGGATTTTCGTTGATATCTTATTCTAATCCCGCCGCCCTAACTTTAAGAGAATTATGTAATTCATCAGCCAGTGTCCTGAGCATACGCGAAAGGCAATGTC
>CAMYLV010000026.1:0-51118 GCA_947259495.1 uncultured Desulfobacterales bacterium
TCCGGCCTTCGGCACCATTAATCATAAAAAACGGATTCAGCAACTGGCCGAATCCGTTTTTTTATCAGTGCGATTCGGTGGAACGATAGATTGTGCGGTTTTTCTATGGCCTTATCTCAACAATCGTACCATTTGGCACCAACCTGTAGATTTCCTCCATCTCTTGGTCTGTAACCGCAATACACCCTTTTGTCCAGTCAATCTCTGCATGCAAAGTACCAATCCACGAAAGACCATTTTTGATGCCATGGATCATGATGTCTCCACCCGGAGAAACACCAAGCTCTTTTGCCCGCATTTTGTCTTTGTCGTTTGGATAGGAAATATGAAGAGACAGGTGATAACCACTATTCCTGTTTCTTGAATCGATGGTGTAGGTTCCCTCCGGGGTTTTGTTATCGCCCTGCCTTTCTTTCGGACCAACCGGGTTTCCCCCCAGGGCTATTTTGTAGGATTTGATCACCTCGCCCTTCGAAAGCAACGTCAATCGTCGCTCTTTCTTTTCTATCAGGACTTTATCCGCCGGCTCCGTGCGGAGTAGAAAAATCTTTTGTTCGAGCGTTTCAATATTTTCTTGCAGTGAAATAATCTCATTCTCTTTGCTTTTAAGCTCCTGGCGAGAAGTATCAACCTGTGTTTGCTGCGCAGCAATTATTTTATCCTTGTTGATGACATTATGGATTTGAAATATCATCATCTGGCTGTCCAGCCTGAATTCACTATCCGGGTAATCCTTTACGATTTTCTGAAAACATTTGAGAGATTTCTGATAGTCTTTTTTTTCGTTCCTGGGATGGGCATAAATAATACCCATCTCGAAGAGAACTCTGTCCGCTACCGCGGGATGTTTTTCAATAATTTGCTTGTATTTGCTCAGAGAAGCCTCGTATTTTCCCTGGTTGAAAAAATCATTTGCCTCCTTGGAGAGAGATCTGGCCTGGTGTCCCCCACTGCATCCGCATACAAGAATTGATGTTATCATGATGCAGACGAAGAAAAGGCGAAGATACTTGCCTATCCCTCTCGGAAATTTATCTGTATACGTCTTTGTGCTTGTTAATAATGTGCGCAGTGATCGCAAAACCGGACCTCTTCCAGATATATCTGCAATACGTACCATGCTAAACGGTGGAAATAGAAGGAAGTGGAGGGCTCAAACCCTGCCACTTCCTTTTGATTTACTTCTTCATTGATTTCTGAAAAGCAGCTTCAGCTTGTTTTGCTTTCTCCTCTGCGATTCTCTCCTTTTCAGCTGCGACTCTCTCTCTTTCCATCGCCCTCCTTTCAGCTTCCTCAGCGCGGACCACTGCTTCATTTGCTTTGTTCACAGCCTCATCGGCTGCTGCCTTGGCAGCCTCGGCATCCTGAGCCGCCTGATCAGCTTTAGCACCAATCGCCTTTTCCCGGGTCTGCACCTCCTCGAGGTCACCTTTTGTAGCGCAACCCCCTGCGGCAATAGCGAGAGCAAGCATTATTGAGATCACTAAAAGACTTTTCTTCATAATGTCGTCACCTCCTTTCAGTTCGGTTTACCTTGTCATAATAGCGACTGTAAAATTCCACGTTACTTCACAAAAATTATTCACGTTGGTTCATTGCCTGTTGCAAAAAAGGTACTTCTTTTGGAACTAAAGTACAACCATTGCCTGATTTCTCAATGCAGGATCGCTTAAGTAATTTCCATAATTTATAAGCGGCTTGCACGTAAAAGAAAAGGCGCAATGGGTTAACCCTCCTTTATCGGTTCAACCAATATACCGTCTATTTCCAAATCAATTTTCAAACGTTTTACCGCGCCTTTAGCCTCGTTCCTGTTTTTAAAAGGCCCTGCGAGAACACGATAGCGATTGCTTTTTGACAACACCCTTGCGGGAATTGGTGGACCCTGATGATTAATAATTGCCGCAAGCCTCAGAGCGTCAATCTTGTCACGCAAAGTAGCAGCCAGAACATACCACGCGTCCGTTTTGAGTTCCGGTATTGATATCGAATAGGGGAACCGGGAATCCGCGGGCCTCGCCCATTACTTGCCCAACCTTTTTCCAGTCAAGCGCGTGTCCTGACTTCTTTTCAATATTTCTCAATTGTGCATATGCCTTCTTCATCTCAGCGGTGCCTGATCCTTCAAAGGGCTTATGCGCTTCCAGGTAAATTATGCCATCACGCTGGCCGACCAGATATGGCTGGTTAACAATGCGTACGGGTGTTTTTACCGGGGAGTTTTTGTAAAGCCTTTTTATGTCTTCCGGATAGAGCCTTATGCAGCCATAGGTTGCCCTGAGACCGATACTGGCCGGTTTATTCGTACCGTGGACCAAATAGCCTGACTTGCTTAGATAGAGCGCGTGTTCTCCCAATGGATTTAGAGGCCCCGGAGGTACATTCGCCGGCAGCGGATCTCCCTTTTTGCGATGATCTTTGGCAATCACAGCGGGCACATACCAGGTCGGCCGGAACTTCTTGCGCGTTATATACATTTTGCCCATGGGGGTGGGCTGCTCTGTGGTACCGATACCGACCGGGTAGGTCGACACGGCCAATAGTTTACCATCTTTTTTAAAATAAAAGAGCCTCATAGCCGCTAAATTGATCACGATACCTTTTCTACGGGCGTCTGGCAGGATAAAACTCAGCGGCAACAGGATGCGCCCTCCGGTCTCAGGCACCCAAATATCCACCCCCGGATTAGCTGTACTGACGGTATTGATTCCCAGGCTGAAGTGTCTCGCTATATCCGGCAGCGTATCCCCCTTTTCAACTTTGATGACCGCCAACCGGCCAATCACGTCATCTTCTTTAGCAACAAAAAAGTCATTTCGTTCGATCTTTTCCTCAGGGTGGCTTGGAACCGGCAGATATTTTACCAGTTCTTCTCTCATACCAGCACAGCCATGGAAAGATAAGATGAATATCAATAGAATTGTAAGATGACGCCTATTGGATAAGGCCCACAGGTCGATAATTCGGCACGGGGGTAAATGAACTAGCTTGTTTAATGAAGAAAAATTGAAAATCATCTTTCAGCAAAACCGGATCGGATTTGGCGCGCAAGGCTCAATTTCATCGCAAGATCAATAACGCGCTACTTAATAATGTATACCAAGTATCGCCGGTATTATCAAATTAATGAATGTTATTTTAAAAGATTTCAGATTTCATATGTGCGCACGACACATTTACGTTAAAATTGAAAACTGGGGTCGGACCGTAGTAACTAGCTGATAGTATTTTAAAAGAACCAAATATAAAGTCGATTTTTTAACTTAGAACGAGCATTTTGGGGGTAAATAAGTGTTTTAAGGGATATTATATTCTTAAACAATTTATATGCGAATATGCAGCCAGGACTATACAAAAACTCGCTTAATGTCGCTTAAACTAGCTTTTTTTTTATTAACTATTCGATATCATTATCAATTTTTTAATTCCTGCCTTCGGCACCACTTGTAAAGAATAAGCCGCATTCCTAATGGATTGCGGCTTTTCTGTTTCTTAAAAGGTCGATTTTGCCCCTAAAAATGATAAAACTCCAATACGTTACTGCGGTCCGACCCGGCAACGATGGGCGACCCCGGCAACTTTGGGATCGCATGGAATCATTACGGTTAGACTGGATTAGCGAATTTGGCAACTTTTCGAAGAACCTCCAGATCTTTTGGGGCCACGAGTGCATTTTCAGCTCTAGCTCGCGCTAAGCGGGCATGGCGTATCGCAACGTCCCGCAGCGAGGTTACGCCTAACGATGCCAGGGACTCAAATGCCTTCTGCAGCCGCGTTGCTACTTCGACAGTACCTGCCCCGTCACGGGCAATCGCAGTGAAGGCGTCATCAAACATGTCCGACAAAGAAATTTCGGGCACCGCCACGCGATCATATTCAATGGTTTGCTTTTCATCTTCTTCGACGGGTTCAGCCCAGAGCGCAAAAAGCCGCACGAACCTTCCGATAATAGCGATTGCTGTACCGGGATCATTGACGGCAGGTGACAATGCGCGACTTGCAATTTCCGAAAGGGCGATAAGCCCAAAACGAGGATCCTCATCGAATGTTCTGTCATTACCAATCTGAAACGCTTTCTCTATATGCCTTATGTCGTCTTCAGATAAATCAACTGGGTCAGAGCTCACGTAGGCAATGGCCCGTCCCGGAGCAGAAAAAGCGCCGGGCAAAGCGGACACTATGATTCGTATCCCGGTTTCTTCCGCATACGCTTGCAGCGCATCGACATCTATGCGTTGCACATATCCGATCGAACTCCCATAAATGGCCTGATTAGAATCCTGCCGCAATCCCACAGGGGCCCCGCCGAGAATAGGCACACATCGCTGTCGCTGCATGGCGGCTGCCGTCGCTTTCTCAACTTTGTCGATGGTTGTCGCGAGGCGCCCAAGGCGGGCGATCTGATCCACCCATCGCAGGAACGTAATGATAACCCATGCAAATACTATTATCGTAAGCGTAAACAATGCAAAATGGCCTGCTTTCTCATAATATTCATTCTTCAGGGCGACAAGGGCGACGATGCTGAAGATGAAAGCAGCAATAAATGTCGAAAGAGCGTTTTGGGATACGTCGTCGGACACAACCAAAGAAAAAGATCGGGGCGTCGCGGTGCTGCTGGCTGCGGCATATGCAGATAACATCGATGCGACAGCGAAGGTCGAAATCACCAACATGCTTGAGGCAATAATGGCAAGCAGCGTCTCTATTGATTCCGGATTGATCTCGGGGACGACTCGACCCATTATTGTATTATCCACCATCTTGGCGAGAAATGCTCCAGTAACCGACAATATACAGAAAATGAGCGGCCGAACCCATAGCCGCTCACGTAAGCGATTCAGAAAAAATCTTATTCGATTAACCATAACGTCATTCCTCTTTTATTCGGCATAAAAGCCCGCGACAGCAAAAGTTGGGACCCGGACGCGGTGTGCACCATCAGTTCAGCAGCTCTTTGAGGTTTTTTATCGCTTGTACGATCTCCTGGTAGGCCTCATGAAAGCCCTCGGCAATCGAACTGTTTTCTTCGGATTCGCTCTGTTTTGCGATCTTATCCTGCATTTTGGATCTGATGTTTTTTATTTCCTTGAGGCGCTTTTCGAATTCGATCTGATGGGTTTCGGTGACATCTTCAGAAACCATCGAATTTAGTCTCTGAACAAGCTCGTCGGCCTCGGCCAGCAATGCATTGGTATCTTGAAATTTAATAGATGTGCCCATCATTTTTCCTTCCCCGCAATGGATTCAACCCATTAAACATTCCCCCGGTCCGACAACCGGTATGATCGGGCGCATAAGAAAAAATAGCCCCGGGGCCTATCGTTTGCGCCCGGACGGCCCTGCCACCAGCCAGATAAGCAGGCCAAGCACGGGCAGAATCAGAATCAGGATGAGCCAAAACACTTTCATTCCGGTGGTTGCCGAGCTTTGGAATGTCTTTACAATGGCCCAAATATCCGCAATCAAGATCACCAGCCCCAGAATACCACCCACTTCAATTCCCATTTTTTCCTCCATTCTATTCAGCAATTATTCGTCTTCTGAATCATCAGACTGAACCTTTTCCTTGACCTTGCCGAAAAAAAACATCGTTAAAACGTTCAACACGGCCAGCAGAATGGCAATCTCGAACCGATCGAATGCCACAGCCACGCCGATGGCGCCTGTATTCCATATGCTGGCAGCCGAAGAGACACCTGCTATCCGATCCTGATCTTTTAGTATCGCCCCGCCACCGATGAACCCGATGCCGGTGATGATCCCCTGAATCACCCGCGCCTCGCCGTCGGTACTGTCAATAACGGACATGCCCACGAGCATGAAACCGCAGGAAACGACTGCCACCAGCGGAAAAGTGCGCAGGCCGAAATGCCTTTCACTCTGTTCGCGCTCCAGGCCGATAGGCAGAGACAACAGGTATGCGACAATGAGATGGAACAGGTGATCTAGCACCAACTGCCAATCTATCTGAAAGCCTTCGAGTAAGATCATTGACCCCCCAGGATGATTAAAATCAGAGAAAAACAGCGGATATCAGCTGCATCCCCACACACCAGATACTGCCTGGAGTAATAATTTGACATTAATAAGAGACGATAATCACGATAACCGGAGAGATCAATCTGTGAGCGGCCGTAATTGAAACGGTGATAGGCGGAGTTCAAAGGTCAACTGCAAGACCGGGCTATCCCGTCCGGATTACGATAATACCAATCCATACAGAGAAGGGCTTTGCAACACATCGTGCGTTTAAGTGACGGTATCGGTTTTATTTTAACCGGAAAGCCGCCAGGAGGAATCAAGCGAATCGCCCTAATCGATCAGGGGCTTCAGCATGTAGATGATGTCACTTTCCCTTGAGGGATAGGGAGTCATGATACTCTGGTGGTAAAGTTTTTCAACGGTTATCTGATTTACCATGGCAAGCATGAAAGCATTGATCAGGCCGGTGGCGTTGTCCGATAGAACATGGGCTCCCAGTAGTGTTCCATTTTCTGCCGCGAGCAATTTATAGGCCGCCGATCGCATCCCGACGCGTTTGTAGGTCAGCCACGATAGCTCTTTCCCGAAGCTTTTTTTGAAGGCCACCCCCTTGTCGCTAAGCTCGCTTTCAGTGGCCCCCACCATCCCATACTGCGGGTAGGTGAACAGAACGAAAGGCACGGCCGTGTAGTCCATGACCGCATCCTGTTGATCACCTTTTTCTCTTTTTAGAATGTTCGCAGCAGCCACCCGCGCTTCCGAGTCGGCAACCCGGGCCAGCTGGACGGTGGCCGCACAGTCGCCTGCGGCATACACCCATTGATTCGTGGTTGCCATATCCGGCGTCACCTTGATGCCGAGCCGGGAGCTGTCAATGCCGGCTTGCTCCAGCTTCAGATTTTCGATGTCCGGTATGCGGCCGGCACCGTTTACGACAAGATCCGCTTCGAAGTCGAGGCCATCTTCGGTTACGACATTAAAGGCGCGATGGGTCTGTGTGATGGCGGTGATGCTTACGCTGCAGTGCAGATCGACTCCCTCCGATGCAGAGGCTGCTGTCAGCAGAGCCACCATCTCCTCATCAAATGGCGCCAATGGACGGGTAGCGGCCTCCAAGATGGTGCAGCGGGTGTTTATTGTTCCCAGCCGAGCAGCGAAGTGGGCAAATTCGAATGAGATAAAACCGCCACCGATGAAAACGATTCGTTGGGGAAGTCGATCCAGTTCCATGAATTCACGGCTGGTGACCATCAGCTCGGCACCGTCGATCGGCAATGAAATGGGAACCGCACCGGTGGCAAGCACACGCTGATCTATGAATCGCGCTCGCCCCTGGACAAAATCGATTCCAGCCTCTTTCAGGCCGCTGACCGTATTAGACGACACATTCGTCGTGAATTTGTTTTTTTCACCAAGCAATTGCGACCAATTGGCTGATGCCGGTGTATCAATACCCATGTCCGAAAGATGGCGCGAACGGGCAACGACCTCGGTTCCCTCATAAAACCATTTTTTTGCCTGACAGCCGCTCAGCGCACAGGTTCCCCCCGGTCGGTCACTGTGTTCCACCATTCCCACTTTGAGTCCGTTCGTACTCAACTTGTAAGCTGCGGTTTGCCCCGCAGTTCCGGAACCGATCACCAGCACGTCATAGTTTTCGGACATTATCGCCTCCCGTTTTCAGGATTCAGGTTGAGGGGTGGGACACATCAAGCAGAACCGCTTCCGTTAAAACAAAGAACAGCGGGACCACAGAAAGCGACAAGCTCATCAATGACCCAATCTCGAACCGTCCGACCACCGCATCACTTGCACTTTCACTTTCACTTTGGGGTCGGGCCACGCTAACTATTTGACATTATATAAAAAACATTATAAAATCAAGCCATTTTGGACCTTAGAACTCCCATTTTGGGGTCAAAATCAACCTTCTAAGAAAAGGTTGCTTAAATATGGCACGCGCAAAAAGACATTTTCTTCACGGCTACGTCTGGCACATTACACACCGATGCCACAAAAAAGAGTTTTTGCTAAAACTTGTTAAAGACAGGCATAGATGGCTTTATTGGCTATTTGAGGCCAAAAAGCGATATGGCTTGTGCATTCTCAATTATATCGTAACATCAAACCATATTCATCTTCTTGTAGCAGATGATGGGTCTCGAGAAGCCATCCCTAGATCAATGCAGCTGTTAGCCGGACGAACCGGGCAGGAATATAATCAGCGCAAAAAGCGCAAGGGTGCTTTCTGGCAAGATCGCTATCATGCAACTGCTGTACAAAACAATGAACATCTGATTAAATGCATGACCTACATTGATCTAAATATGGTGCGAGCAGGTGTAGTAAAGCATCCGCAGTATTGGATTCACAGCGGATATCATGAAATACAAGAGCCTAAACAAAGGTATGGTTTAATTGACTTTAAAAGTCTACTACGGCTGCTGCCGATTGCGTCTGAAGATGAATTGAAGGAAACACATCGAAAATGGATAGACGAGGAATTGGAAAAATCACAATTCGTTCGCCAAAACAAGTGGACGCAAAGCATTGCAGTCGGAGATAAATCGTTTGTTGAACAAATCAAAAAGCAGTTAGGAATGCGTTCCAAAGGCAGGAAGATTTTCGAAGATGAAGATGATTATCAGCTACGTGACGGGCGGACCCGTTATGGCGATGGGACCCAAAATTCATTTCATTGGGATTTAAACAATTACCTTGTAGGTCCATACATTCCTTAGAACACCCATTTTGCCCCTATAATGGCACCGCTAAGCCCCAAAATCGCCCTTGTTTTTAGCTCTTTTCATAAATTATCAATTACTTACTGCGGCCCGACCCCATTTTCCTTTTCAATTTTCACACTGATGTAGAAGCGATCCGTTGGATTGAAAATTTGTATGGTTAAATTAAAATGGGCAGTTAATCAAGGCGTTGTATTACCTGATTAGCTGCCCATGTACGTAAACAGCTGAATTTAGATTTTTGCTTGAAGTGCTTTGCCGGCCTTAAATTTTACGACATTTCTACCCTTAATTTTGATCGCTCTACCGGTCTGTGGATTTCGGCCCTTACGGGCCTTTCGATAGACTTTTCTAAAAGTGCCGAACCCTACCAAAGTCACCTTACCATTTCGTTTCTTCAGCGCTTTTGTAACATTGCCCATAAAAGATCCCAAAACAGCGCCAGCGGCAACTTTAGTAATTTTTGCATCCTTAGCCATTTTTCCAATTAATTCTGCCTTTGTCATCTGACCTCCTTCCTTTTGGTATTTGTGGTCGTGGACCTAAACTCGTTGCTCATTAGGGCATTATAGAAATACATTACAAATGTCAACATCGGATAATGTGCAGATTGCGTTTATTAACCTCAAAAATCCAGGCTTTCAAAATGTTTGCCTGTATAGCCGGAATCTAAAATTCAGCAAAAATGCGGGTTACGCAGTCTAATATATAATTTTGGAAAAACTGAATTAGCGGATTATTAAACCTTTGATATAAAATAAGTATCACAGGTTTTTCAGAGATTCAAAAGTGTTGATATGGTCGGGTAGCGCAGGGGAATCTCACCCCCACGCCCCCACAGATCGGCACGTGACAGTCTCCCGTCATACCGCTCCTGCCAGCATTCCTCTTGAGACCTCACGGTCTCAAGCCTACACAAAAAGAACCCGGCTCCTCCCCCGCTTTAGCGGGGTTGACCTTCGCTTGTTGCGAACTGACTCATCCCCTTCGCTCCAGCCCCATTACAGAGCCTTCTACACTACTACTGGATGATCCGCCCCTGTGCTTCGCATCGGTACTCTCATTCTCGTGGGACCTCCACTTGAATTTCTCCCTTAACATCGAAACGACAGGTTCCCACGTTCCGCACAAAAGCCTGAATCAAGTTCATGCCATCTCTATGCCGGGCGCCGCCCAGACAATAAACAGGCTCCCTCTGGGCTTATCCTGCGAACCTCCAAGTATCCGCAGTTTTGACGCCATCTCAGATATTTCGACACCTCATCAATGGTTCGCTTGTGCTCATCTCCTTGATCCATACCTGACATGGTCTTCGCCATGCCTTTCCCTTAACGCTCACCACAACGGCTCTTTACCAATGCAGCTTAAGGTGGTTTGAAGCCTGCTCCTGTAAGCCGACTCCGAGGGGCCTTCCCTCATCTTCCGTGAAGTTACGCACACTTTATATTAAAAGTGCGCTCGTGGCGCACTTGGAGAATCCAAAGTTTAACGTCAGAGTCTGCAATCCCAATATCTAGTGCCCATACAAAATTAGAAAAAGCGTGGACTTTATACAAAAATCCACGCTTTCTGACCGATCATCCATTAGGGCAATAGTCGGCATTAGGGTATAAGAGGTGCGCCACCTGGACCGAGGACTAACGGTCGTAGTCTGCGTTAGCCGTAGTATCACTATACAGCTTTCATAATATAAAAAGAATATCCGTAATATTTCTCATGCTCTTCAAAGAGCTTCATTTCTTCTTCTATTTCCTTAATAACAGATTGCATGATACTGTCTTCTGAGTGCTTGAAAGAGTTCATATTTTCTCTAAGTGGTCCATAGTAATTATCCCACCAAGCCTTTGATGGCAAACGGTGAATCCCTAAAATCTTAAAACCTGATGAATTTGCATGATTTGAGTTTTCTGATTCAGTGCCGATGGTAGGGTAGGCATTTTGCCAATAAACTCGTACAGATTCCGGCACTTCACTTGTGAAATAGCTCATTTCCGAAATGACAGCAATTCCATTAGCTGCCATCAATGGTCTCCAAGCTTTCAATGCACCTTCAAATGTCAAGTTATAAGCGGCTCCCTCGGACCAAAGCAGATCGATGGTTTCTGGTTTCCAATCAAGGCTTCCCATGTCGCATTCGATCGCTTCTACTAAATGTTCAAGTCCGCGTTGTTTTGCTCGATTTATCAGCTCATCAAGAAATTCTCGCGAGAAGTCTACTGCCCGTACCTTTGATTTAAATCTGTCCGCCAGAAATAGTGCTCCAGCACCAGCACCGCAACCGATATCAGCTATACGTGGATTTGCTGGTAACTCTTTTAATAGCGAAAGAATATGATTCGAATAGTTTATATCACCTGGGCCTTGTCTCTCTAGACCAAGGTGTAATTTGATAAGTGCTTGAATATATTTATCATGTTCTTCCATTTAAGCGGTCCTCTTTTTCTAAATTGATACATTAATCTACTGGTTGATGCAACTGCAAGACATCTTAAAACGCTAACTAGTGCGTGGCGAGAATTAATTCTGAATTATTGGAATATCTGGACCGGGCACTTTTGCCAAGATTCCTCGATCCGTGTCAACCGATGCTGACCGCGGACTAATGGTCGTAGTCCGTAGTTAAAGACCTGCCGATAACCGCTCTACAAACCAATCGGTAATTGTATCCAGCACCGAATCCGGCACTTCGGCTCCGTTCCGAAGAAGTTTCAGGTACATCAGCTGGACCGTGTACTAATGGTCGTTGTGCTCGGTGATTTGAGGGTGTGAGGACGTAACCCAGATCAATCAAAACAAGACAATTATACCCACGCTCTATGGAGACTTCTCCTCCCGATAGAGGTCACCATCGAGATACTTGAACCCCGTATCGCAGGCAACTGTGGCAACGACCCGGCCTGGACCGAGTTTTGATGCTAAATGAAGCGCCGCCAGTACGTTTAGACCCGCCGAGGTTCCAGCAAAGATGCCTTCCTCTCTGGCAAGTCTCCGTGCCATCTGTCGCCCTTCTTTCTCAGGCAGAGCCATAACGTCTGTGACGATTGTACGATCGAACTGTGGTGGCACGAATCCGGCAGCCGTTCCATCGATTCTGTGGCTTCCTGCCTTCCCTCCAGACAATACTGGCGATGTGTCGGGCTCAAGCGCCACTATTCTTGTGTCGGGATTTGCGTCACGCAAAACACCACCCACGCCAACGATCATCCCGGCAGTACCCACTGCTCCGCAGAAGGCGTCAACGTTCGGGACCTGGGCAATCAATTCATCACCCATCGCCCGATAACCGATAGAGGCATAGGGGTTATTGAACTGGTCGAGCCAATAGTGGTCGCCTGCGCCGACGAGGTCTTTTGCACGCTGGCGCATGCGCGGCCATAAATCGGGGGTCACTCGACCACCCTTGCTCGGCTCAACAATGACTTCAGCACCAAAAGCACGCATCGAATCGATTTTCTCTCTGGCGTATGCATCCGACGTGATGACAGTATAGGGGTAGCCTTTTACAGCGCATACGAAGGCAAGAGATGTTCCCGTGCTCCCACCTGTGCACTCAAGGAGGCGAAGCTTCTTGTCAAGCACACCTTCAGTTTCAGCACCCTCGACCATCGCAAGGGCCATCCGGTCCTTGTACGAACCAGTTGGATTAACACCCTCGATCTTCACCCAGACCTCAGCAGCGTCAGGCGGAACGATTCGTTTCAGGCAGACTACAGGCGTATTTCCTATGGTCTTGATCATATAATATCTCCTGTCAGATTAAGTTTCTTTTGTTGAGATTGCCACTATTCTTTTGATCACTATGCTTGTTTCTTAATAACCTTTGCAGGGAGAATTTACCACCCGAATCTTGCTATAAAATTCAGCAAGATCTGGGTCGCCTATGAACCCAATTAATGTTTAATAATTAAGGAAAAAGCAGGATTCCATCTAACAGATAACACAACAGAACATTAGGGGGGAATATGAAAGCAATAGGCAATACACTGAACCGGAACCAGATAGCCTCTTTAGGGCACTTGTGGGAAATTCTGAAGACAACGTCCTGGATCGTAACCCCTATCGCCGTGGGTTTGGCTTTGGGGCAACTGCATCAACTGCGACTGTCAAATGACAGTGTGGACTGTTGCCAACAATCTTCAGTCAGCCTTAATATGCCAAACGGGTTAGGTTTTTTTAACCCGCTAAGTTTCAGTATAAATTTGCCGGTGAAAATTGCAACTGATATGGTTGCGTTGAAAATCCGAAATGCCTCATATATTGTGGTTGGCCTACAGTCCTAAAAAGTTTTGATATATTGAGAAACTACCAACTATCACGCTAAATGAAAATATTACAGATACATAACCGATATCACAAGGTTTTTCAGAAGATGGTGCAGTATGGGTCCGATACAGGTATTTTGATTTGAAAATTCATGCCGTAATCGTAGCTTATGATTTTTGCAGATTATGCAATGACAAATACATGCCTTTTTGAGTTTTTATTTTTGATATATTCCAAGCCTAAGGGGATCTTGCCAATAATTTCATTTCATTATAGATATGTTTAGCTAATCCTAAAAATTCTGACCTCCAATCTGTTTACGAATAATCATTTTCGCAATGATTGTTAGATATTTTCGTCACACGTGCGTGATTGAATTTTAACTAAAGACAGCTTTTGCAAGTCATTAAAGCAATAAGAATTTATGAATTTTATCTTAAATGCGGTAATGAGTGCATTTTCCAGTGACCTGGCTATCGATCTTGGCACTGCAAATACCCTTGTGTATGTTAAAGGCAAGGGAACTGTATTATGCGAACCTTCTGTTGTTGCGGTCCGTCTCGGCAAAAGGTCGAAAACCCCAGTTTTGGCTGTCGGCCTTGAGGCGAAAAACATGATGGGTAAGGTCCCGGGGCATATAAGGGTTGTGCGTCCCATGCGTGAAGGGGTCATCGCCGATTTTGAAGTCACCGGAGCAATGTTGCGCTACTTTATTCTCAAGGCTCACAACAGACGGAAGTTTGTAAGGCCAAGAATTGTTATTGCCGTACCCACTGGCATTACCCCGGTTGAAAAGCGTGCTGTTGCAGAAGCTGCCGCATCTGCAGGTGCGCGTGAGGTGTTTCTGATTCAAGAGACTATGGCTGCCGCCATCGGTGCCGAACTGCCTGTAACAGAGCCCAAATGCAATATGGTAGTTGATATCGGTGGGGGTACAACCGAAGTTGCCGTCATATCTCTGGCAGGAATAGTTTACAGCAAAACTATCCGGGTAGCCGGTGATCGGATGGATTCTGCAATCATACAGCATATCAGAAGAAATTATAACCTGCTGATCGGTGAAAGAACAGCCGAGCTTATTAAAATTACGATCGGCAATGCATATCCGGACCTCCAGAATTTAGAAACAATAGAAGCTAAAGGCCGAGATCTTGCATCGGGCATCCCCATGTCTCTATCGATTGATTCTGAAGAGATCCGAACAGCCATTTCTGAGCAGATCGATGCCATTATAGAAACGGTTAAAACGGTTTTGGAACAAATTCCGCCAGAGTTGTCAGCAGATATCTTTGAAAGAGGGATCATAATAACTGGTGGTGGTGCGCTATTAAAAAATATTGATAAACTTATTCGTGAAGAAAGCGGGCTTCCAATTAATGTAGTCGATGACCCATTATCAGCCGTGGTAATTGGGGCTGGCAGGGCTATCGAAGACGTTGGACTTCTCAAAAAGATTATAACTGAATAATCTTATATAAAATGTAGTGTAAGGATAAAATTTAGTTTTGATAATTTTGTCACGCGGACTAAATGGTCTCTTATTAATTATGTCTATTTAAATCAAAATGAAATTGCATATTGTGCCTATCTCTAACCTCAGGAACACAGTAACCCATTGTAGGTTTCGCCTACCTAATACTAGAAAAAAAGATCATCTTAAAAGTGTATATAGCGTGCCTGTTCCCACAGTTTCAAAACAAACCAAATTTATTATAGGTTCCGTCTGTAAATCTAAAATTTTACCTCATAAAAATTATATTCAGGAATCATAGCTGTGATTTTTTCTTACCAAAGCTCCGAATCCGGATGAAAAATGGAAAATCGACCTGGATTCTGAATTTGAAACGAATATAAATGACCGGAATGAGATCTTAACAATCATTCCGGTCAATGGATTTTGTCCGATTTGTTACATTTCGCTTGCTAATGCAAAATTGTAGGCTTCAAATATTTCCGCTTCGGTAGTCGCAATATCCACTCTATATTAAACAAGTCCTAATCAATTTCAAGCGAATCACCCCGAGATCTCTCTAAGTGCGGTCAAAGTATCTCCGGGCTCCGGCCGCTCTGTGTAATCTGGATTGATCTCAGCATAACGGATAATGGAATCTTGGTCTATTATCAGACGGGCAGGCATCGGCAGCATCCAGGAATCATCACCGTTGTGTTCGTCTACCTTCAGCCCAAACTGTCTGTATACCTTTATCAGGTCGTTAGGCATCTGGTATTTGATACCGTACTTTTCAGCTGTTTGATTTCCCGGATCGCTCAAAATATCGAAGAACAGGTTTTTTTCATTTTTCATGGCCTTATTGTATGTGACCATTTGGGGAGAAACCGCAAGCATAACGGCACCTTTTTCTTTAAACTGCGCAGCTACTTCTCCAAGAGCTTCCAGCTCCAGACTGCAGTAAGGTCACCAATTGCCACGGTAAAAGGTCAGCACAACAGGACCATCACCTAAAAGTGAACTCAAGCTCACATCCTGCCCCTCTGTATCTTTTAAGGTAAAATCGGGAGCTTTATCGCCCACTTTGACTACGTGATCCATAATGCCAGAATTTTTCAGATCATCCGTAGCCCGATGCATGACCTCTTGGGCATCTGGGGATGCTTTGGTTTTAAAGCTTTCTTTTAGTTTATCGAGTTTATCTTTTAAGCTCATATTGATACCTCCTCTGTTACAGATGTCGTTGCGATACCTTTTGATTTTATCTTATGAGAAAACACTTAAATCAAATTAATGCATAAAATCCAGAATACAAACTCGATATACTTTTATAAAGAGTCAATTCAGAATACTTCGCTAATATTGCAAACCCCACCAGGCAGCTTACCGCAGGGAATAGTTGCAAGCGGAGAATTTTTGTGATGCAAAAAATTTTGCAATATATAGACTTTGGTATCTAAGTGGGGAAATTTAGGTTGTCTGAAAATAAAATAGAGATGAAATCGGATCTAATGTGTCTTAGACATAGCAATCTCCAATTAGCCAACTTACGGAAAGGTTATGCTAATCTGAAAAAAATCGGCTACCCAAATTTGATACCTGCATAGCCGGAATCTAAAATTCAGGCAAAGTGTGGGATGCGTAATCTAATATGAACTCTTGGATAGGAACGAAAACGGCGGAATCATCACCTGAGATATAATATGAATATCGCAAGTCTTTCGGAGGTTCAAAACCTTAGATATGTTGGAGATATCAACGGTTTCAAGGAATGATTTTATAAAAAATCATTACTTCTTATCACGCCTCAAGATAATCTGGGTAGTATTGTCGGTTTTTGTCACGGTAACGGTGGCGCTCCCGTCGGAGTCCTTTTTATTATAGTAAGCATTTTCGCCGGATTGGGGCGGTGAGCCAGGAAACTTCTTCTGATAATACTCCACAACCTTTGCAAAATCGTCCGGAGACTTAAAGAAATAGGAAACCGTTTTACCCATCGCATAGTCACCATCGAGCTCTGAATTCGGATATATATAATCCTTTAACACTGGATCGATGGTACCCTCCTCAGCCGTGCTGCTTGTCTCGAGTCCTGGCCTGTCACCTCCCGTCCGGGTATCGCCCCCGTCCTGCATGTTAACCGCCTCCGTCTCCGGTAGCGTGGTCGTCACTTCGGTCTCTTCCGTACTACAGCCCATGGTCACTAATGCAGTTATTACCAATATCATGATCGCTCTCAATATCGACCTCCTTTCGCTAATAAAAAAGCCAAGCAACTGCGCTGAGCTACTTGGCTATTTAAACGGAACACCTAACATAATACCCCACATATCATGCAGATGAATTTGGACTTGATTTAGATTAAGAGCTTATAGTTCCTTTCGATAAAACTACATGTGTCGAAGTGAGAATCAATTTATTAAAACCTATAAAAAACAGTTTCCTGTGTCAATTAAAAATCCGCACCATTATCTGCGAATATGCAAAAGTCCATATTGAGAATAAATGCACTTTGGCAATTTTACAGATACTAAACGGGTATCACAGAATTTCTGTAATTTGACAGTTGGATGTTGTTAGACGTAAATAAAAACCCTAATCCAACTTGCTCAAATACATCTTATTACACTCAGGGCATTGAACGACACACGTATGTTTCACTACGGTTTTTGATCTACCCGCCAAAGGCTCAACATGAATTGTTTCTAACAGTACGTTGCCGCAACAAGTCCCTAATGGCTTGATAGGGCGCAGCGTATAGGCGAGACTTCTATACTCGGTGAGGGTAAGCTTTTTCATAATCATTTTCCATAGAATGAATATCAGATAATTGGAAATAATGTAATCAAATATTTTGTGTCAAGAGATGGACTCTTTCAAAACTACAGATTTATTGAGAATATTCACGGGTTGACTCGACTTCAGATATCATCAATATTATAGCTTTTTTTATTATCTCTCACACTAATTCACTGCTAGCTTTTTACCTATTTCTTTGGCCTGAGCCATCAGCTCAGCATTTGATGCAATCTCCCCAGGTTCCTCGGCGCTTCCGTAAACCATACCGACGATTATCGCCCCAACGTACCGGTAAGCATCCTGGAAGCTGCGTAAGGCATTCACACATCCTGAATCGAATGGATCGCTGTCACCATAGCTCATTGCTATAGCGATTCGCTTTTTGTACATTGGATTTATTTCTAAATCTTCATTCCACAAGGCAAAGCAACGGTCCATAAATATTTTAGTCTGGGCCGACATATTAAACCAGTATACCGGGCTGGCAATGATCCATGCATCTGATTCAACCAACTTCGGATAAAGAGACTGCATGTCATCATCCACAGCACAGCCGGTGCTATTTTTCTTCTTGCAGGCGTAGCACCCCTGACAGGGCTTGATATTCAGTCCATTCAAGTAAACTGTCTCCACTTTGGCGCCGACAGATTCCACACCTTGAATGATCTGTTTGGCCAGAACGGTGCTGTTTCCTTTTTTTCGGGGGCTCCCTAAAAGCGCTACAACATGTTTCAGATTTTCTCCAATTTGCAAAACGACACCTCCCTTCAATTTTGTGACCAACACTGTTCGATGAATCAGTACCTAGTTTTCCTAATATTAATATTAGATGGAAGATACTCCATTCATTGACATATTTGCTTGTAATGTGGAGCTTTCTCGAAAATCTTGTCGTGACTCAGATATTCGTCAAATGGTGATATGAGAGAAACACAAATATCGCAAATTTTCAGATATGATATGGATATATGAAACAGTCCACGCGATCAACCATCTTTTCTGATTTTTGTCATTTGTGATTTAAATCGAATATCGCAGGTTTTTCAGGATTCCAAAAGTACCGATTTGTTGGAGAGTACCAGCAGTTCACAGGAAACAAAAAAAATGCAGGGCATAATTGCCCTGCATTGAATCTCAACTACTTTAGTATATCCTAATGGGATACCCTTATTTCATTGACCAGGTGGGCGCCAGTCCATAGTTTTTTTAACCGCTTCATCAACCTCTTCAGGGGTGATCAAGACTGTAATTTTAACCTTAACTGTACCACTGGCGTTGGCTAATAATGAGCCAGTAAGAGAACTAATGCCATCGGGATTATCAGCGATGAAATAAAAGTCATTATCCCCAAAAGCATAATAAAATGCCTCCAATTTCCCCCCAAGCGACTCTACGGCTTGCTTTAATGTCTCCAGTCGTTTAGTGCCTCCTTCCTTAATAAGCCCTTTTAAACCTTCTTCAGTATATGAGCCTTGATATAGATACTTGGGCATTTGACACCTCCATTTATTTGAAATTTGAGCTTTTTAAACGTTACTTTTTCAACGATCAATTGATTTCTGCGTAAAGTTTAACCACCAGCCTTTGCCGCTTCCTCCCAATCGATCTCATCAACTTGTAAATTATCAATGGTTACGAAATTAAGAAAATCCCCAAGGCTCGCCTCGATGTCCTCAGGTTTTTCGGCCTCCCACAGGCAGAATATATAGTCTGTCCTGCCATGAGGGATAGGATTCCAGGTTTTGATACATTTTGCAGGAGTCTCTCCTGCAGCCATAGCCCGTGCCATCTCAGGTGCTGCTTCAGCAAAAACCTGCATGGTCTCTTCAGCACTTTTTTTGAGAGTGTGTACAGCGATATACTTAGCCATAATACCGTCCTCCTTTCCGCTTTGAGGGTTCGGACCACATACCTATTTCTGGCCAATCCAAAAATAGTCGGGTAGCATATAATTTTTTTTGGTAATCAGGGGGATCTTAATGATCAAACAAATAGTAATAGTGGCCTTGGTGGCTAAAGGAAGTGAATCGAAGTAGAGATAGAAATAAGAGGCACAGCAGTAATCGGATTTTTAATCGGGCTCAATATCGATTTCGTTGCCGCTCAAATTAGGCCATGATTTTATTTAGACGAGAAGTAAATCAATGTCAACAAAAAGCCTATGATTACCACAGTGTAGTAATTTGGGAGACAAAGATTCTTAGTGCGAGAAGAATTATTTAAAAAAGCCTTTAAGAAGATAATTTGCTTGATAACAAAATATCACGAAAGTACCGATGAGAATACATGCAGTTTGGTTATTTTACAGATACCAAACTAATATCACAAGCCTTTTCAGATTGTGGATTGCACAATGACGAATATACAAAATATCAACCTATCGAAAATTGTGTCTTCCGTGCCTCAATCAAATTCGGACAATATTCTGATTCTAATATATATTTGTTCATCTAACCTTACATCTTTCTGCCCCATTTTTGATAAAAATACCTGTTACCTTCTAAGTCCTTATTTTGCCGGACGACTATAATTGAATTTTAAGGTTCCATCCTTGCATTTTCATCAGAAGAAGCCCTCAAATTATGTGAGATCGAGCGCTTTCGAAAAACTCATTTTACCCGCCGTACCAGCAGGTATCGGCCTATCATCCCTGATATACCTGTTCTACGATATCGGCGATAACACAAGAAATATCATTTGCATTCAGCAGTTGGATGATATGCGGAATTTGATCTCTGTGTTCGATGGACAGTTCACTGTATCCCGGGTTTTTAAAAATACCGATGCCGTTTTTTTCTAACAACCGGACCGCCACATCTAAATTTCCAACCCGAAGCCCCAAAACAGTATAATCCTCCATATAAAAGGTGGGAAGCGAACTATCAGGCAGACAGATCGTGGCGTTCGATTCATTTGACAAGATAGGCAAACGTGGCATGTCACTGTCCGTTAATGAGTCAATGATCTTCTAATGATTCATGCTTACTGGTAAAGACGGTCCTTAGCTTGGCATATAATTTGTGAAACGGTTATGAAATCGTTACTCTATAATCAGCACTGAGCCCAAGTTTTTCTTTGAAATTATTCCTTGTGGTATAAATAAAAAGACCGGAAATTATATCCGATCTTTTGCTATATCTATTACTAAAAGCTTTTTATGTCAGCAGCGACTTTCAAATCGGCAATTCGACATGTCCGGGCCGTCACAGCAGTATATTCCAACAACACAACCGCAACCGTCTACGACATGATAACAGCAAGATTTTGCTGCAGACTTATCGCTTTTTTTATTTTTATCTTTTTTGTTCATACTTTCACCTCCTCATTATTACGCATCTTTTTACAGCTGGGTTTCATTGTGCTGCAAACAACTCTTCGATAGTTGATTACAGGACTCATCAAACACGTTTGAGGTATGAAATAAAGACTAGCAAAATGTTCAGGCTAAACATACCTGCCATATTTATAGTAACAACCATTTGAATTCAGTCAAATTAATCCAAAAATTAAAAGGATGAAAGTGGATCAGCAAATACGTCATGATTAATATTTTTACGAATATTATCAAATTTTTAAAGAGCGATGTTTGCAGATTGGCCAGGCTAATACACACTTTTTTGAGCCTTAAATTATTGTGGACTACGTGCCTGCATGTGAAATTTGGTGTATGTATTTTTCTTTTGGATATCAAGATGTAACATGCAATTGGAGGAAATTGCAGATTGGTGGTCGATCGGTGATCAAATTTGGGCTCTTCGAAAACTGTTTTTCTTGCCAGGATCCCAAAACGGAGTCGGCATGTGATTTGAAAACGATATCTGAATTCTGTCAGATTTTGTCAGAACTTAAATTTTAACACGCCAGATATAGTCCCAGTTTTTACAGCACAATGTATGCCAGCGGTTTGCCACCTACCTTGTAAACCCTTGATATTCGTAGTGCCTTGCCGCTTCAAGTCCAATATTCGGCACCATTTTTCGAGTCACTTAGAGTTATTCTAAGTGCCTTTTTTAGTCCGCTGGCATAAACTCGGCAGAGATTATCAACGGTATTGAAAATGCTTCTAACTCTAACATAGTGCACCGTTTAAGCTCCGACCCCCAAAACTATTTAATTGGTAAGGATCAACCATAAAGGCGTCCTAAAAAATAATTCATCTGCCGATACCACCAAGGCCAGTCGTGATTAACACTATGGCCCCAGTAGTCGATCCAGGCCGGGACGGATTTTTCCCTGAACAAATAATCCAGGTAACGGGTATCTTCAATGGCTTCATCCTCCCAGGCGCCCTGCCCCACACAAACGATAATCTGGCTCCGCTGGTATTGTTCCAGATACCATGAATCAGTCAAACCAGACAAATAACTTAAGGGGGAATTGAAATAGACTTCGGGCAATTCGTCTGCGGTTAGTTGAAATTCAGGTCGATCAAGACGGTAGAGACCGCTCAGGGCAATGGTTCCTTCGAAGATATCCGGATGCTTTAAAAAAAAATTAACCGCATGATATGCCCCCATGCTGCAGCCGTTGGCCATCACCCGCTCTAGCGGTGATTGACAGTGGTTGCGGATAAACGGGATAACCTCCTCCACGATGTAACGATCGTAGGCCTCATGCCGGGCATTGCGATCTGCCGGGGAGACTGCATAATTGTACCAGGACTCTTCATCGACACTGTCCACGCAAAACAGCTTGATTTTACCGGCTTTGATAAAATCTGCAATAGCTTCAATCATTCCCATCCCCTCATAATCAAAATAACGGCCCCGGGAGGAGGGAAAAATGATAAGCGGTTTACCCCAATGTCCGTATATCTTCAGAGCCATATCGCGGTTCAGATGGTTGCTCCACCACTGGTGATGTTCGATATGCATTGTGCTGCCCTCTTTACTCCTAAAAAATTAATCACCTGCTTCATAGCAGCAGATCTATAACTGCAACATCATGATTAAGATTTATCAGCAAAGTTAAAATGAATAGACCGGTTTGGTTCGGTTAATTCTCTGTTTGGTGTATAAACCGAACAATTTCTAAAACCTCATCCAGACTTTTAGATCGGAAAATATAACCGATATCGCCCAGGGCGCAGCTGAAAACCCCGGGGACGCTTTCGATCTGGGCCATAAAGCTGCCATAATGCGCCAGGATGTCCGCATGACTGTGTGCATAGCGCTGTTTGAATTTGCGGCTGGCATAGCAACAGTGGTAATCCCGCGTATAATTAACAGCCGTCCGATTATGAACCAGCAATTCGGCCCAGACCCGGTAAATATCGATATCACAGGCGTAGTTAAACATATCGGTGGTATAACCGCCCGGCGGCCGCATATTGACTTCCAGGGACACATATTGGTCGGCCGCCGTCTGGAAGAATTCGATGTGAAAAAACCGTTCCCTTACGTTAAAAGCCCTGAGGCACTCATGGCCGATCTTTTCCAGGCTGGCGGGGATATCGCGAAGCGAATAGTAGTATAAATGACGCGCTTCGTTCACGGTTTCCATAATGCCCTGACTGAAAGTGTGGGCAGTATAGAATACAGGGTTGCCGCTGCGGTCCGCCAGTCCGTCATAGGAATAAATGGTACCGGATATAAATTCTTCCATAATGTAATCGGTATCGGGCTTGGTCGCAAAAAAAGCCGTAAGGTCCTGGTTGCCGTTGAGCCGATAAGTGGCAATGGCGCCCACCCCGTCATCAGGCTTGGCAATCACCGGATAACCGGTTTCATGAATCAAGCCGTGCGCATCGTCCAGGGTTTGGACTATTTTTCCGCGGGCAACCCGAACTCCGGCTTCACAAAACTTGGCCTTCATGCAGGATTTACGGCGAATGAAGTCAATTTCTCGGCCGCGAACCCCGAAAATATTAAAATCGTCCCTCAGGCGCGCTTCGGTGCTCAGCCAGTATTCATTGAGGGAATCCAGGCGATCGATTTTGCCGTAGCGGTGTGTAAAAAAGCCGCAAGCCCGCACCAGCGATTCGTAGTTGTGCATATCATCGACCCGATAATACTCGGTCAACGCCGTGCGGACTTCCTGAGCAAGGTTATCATATGGTTCGTCACCGATACCCAGAACATTGGCTCCGGCCGCTTTCAGGTTCAGGCAAAACCGGTGGTAATGAGGTGGGAAATGGGGAGAAAGGAAGACAACGTTCATAAATGATTCCTTCAATCAGGGAAATAATCTGAAATGTTCTTAAATGAAATGGGAATTGGAAAACACGAAATTCTTATCCTTTCGGCGAGTTTTTGCGTTCGATTGTGTTTTTGCGAATTGTCTTTATTCTGTCGGCATTCTGATTATGGCCCTTTAATACAAACTCTGCAATGTCAAATATTTCCGCTTCGCTCGGTGAACGGAAAATATATCTTTCAGTTCCCATGGCTTGCTGGAAAACAGGTGGGTTCAGATCATGCTCTACCAGACAATGCCCGAAGGCAGAGAGAATCTCATCATGGCTGCGGGCATAGTGCTTTTCTTTGCGTCCGATATAGCAACAATAATATTTCTTTTGCGCCTCAACAGCCGCCTGGCCCCTGGCAATCATGCCGGCATAAACGCGGTACAAATCATCATCGACACTATAGTTCATCATATCCAGTATTGCCCCACCCGGCGGCCGGCAGTTAATTTCAACAGGCATATAGATTCCGCCGGTTTTGAAAAATTCGAAATGGAAAAATTTGCGCCGGATGTCAAATAGCGGTAAAAGCTTCCGACCGACTGTGCGCAGTTCATCTGGTATGTGACGGCTGACATAAAAGAACGTGTCTTTTCCCAGAACGTATTCGAGAACACCATCTCCATAAACTAATGAATTCTCGAAGACAACATTGCCGCCGTAGTCGGTCAGCCCGTCATAAGTGACCATATCGCCTTCAATAAATTCTTCGATAAGATAATCCTCTTTGATTTGGGACAGGTGCGATTTGAGCTGGTTTTCAGTGTCAACCCTGTAAATACCGCCGGCGCCAACCCCTTCGTCCGGTTTTAATATCAGCGGGTATCCCAGTGTATTGGCCAGATCCATCGCCTGCTTGATATCCGCAATCCGCTCCCCCCTGGCGACCGGCAACCCCAGGTCCTTGAAAAGCTGCTTCATTCTGGACTTTTTCTTCAACCGCGGCAAATCCTGTTTTTTGATACCGTCAATGCCGTATATTTCATTGATGATTGCTTCCAGAGTTAGCCACTGCTCATTGTGAGATTCCACCAGATCAAAATTTCCCGCATACCCGGAAGCCTTCTTTTGCCTCAAAAGCTCATCCAGGGCGTGTTGCACAGCATCAACATTATTCAAATCCGCCCGGGCATACCAGGTTAAAGCTGATCGCAAGCTTTCAGGCATGAAATAAAAATCCGACTCTCCCAATCCCCAGACTCTAACACCCAGTAAATTCAGTTGCTCGATGAAATGAGCATAATTGGGAGGGAAATCGGGTGAAATATACAGAAAATCCATCTGTCACCTGACCGGCACAATGAATGATTGATCTGCTTACCACACTCTAACCTACCTTCATCTTAGTGTCGGGTTTGAGTTCAATTAAAGTAAGGACACTATCCCATAAGTAAATAACGCTTAACTGAAAGATTTTGCACCTCAAAAATGCAATTTGACATAAGCACGGTTAACCAAGATGCTGAAATCAAATCAGTCAAGGGTCGCTCAAAATGGAAAAAGGAGATCGGTTTCGTTTTTAATCCAACCGTAAATATAGAACGGCCATCCTAGTTTTACACAAGGCCTCTCTGCGCTGAACGCGTGACGATACGCGCATATCTCGCAGCTGTTTCTATCCGCTGCCCGAAATAACAACCTGAATTTAATAATCAAAACTTAATCCACCTTAAAGTATGCCCGTATTTATGCCGATATATACGTTAAACAGGTTTAATATGTTTTACCTTAGGCATGAGCAATCGCAAATACCGCAAAAGAGATCTGCAAATGAAAAAAATAATTCTTTTAATTACACTAATTATTGGTTTAAGCAGTCCACCCCTCGCAGCTGATGAGGTCAAAATGGCTGTTGATCAAGCAACTAATAAATTGCAAAAAGAGCAAATTGATGTCCATTTAGAAAAATATGGTGTCAGGCATATTTCGGAAAACGGCAGTCAAAAATCAGTAGGGTTATATAAAATAATTATCGGTGACCCGCAAAAATTGGAGAATGCCATGAGTTTAAACAAGTCACATGGCTTTGACGGGTGGATATTTACAAAACATCAAGACAAAAGGGACGATTGGCAGAAAATTAGGGTACACAGACCGGTAAGGCACAAAAAGGGCTGGAAAAAGTCACGTATTGTAAAGAAAAATATGCTGCCTTATCCATTTAACACAATGACTCATGATCTTCTGAATAAAATACATTTTTTCAATGTCTACCCGGATAACAATGATGTCGCTGTGGTTTATATTGTTGAAGGTACGGGATTTTCAGATTGTCAAAAGATCTTTGATTATATTTGCAAAAAAAAGAAACAACCCCAAAAAACGGCTGGAATATGAGCGTTTATCTGGCTCACAAAGATAAATTTCGTTAAATTGTCGAGCGTTTAAATACCGACTTACCCATTCCGAAACTTTGACCAACGTCAGGTCACATACGTCCATTCACACTTAAATTGCCCCTTGCGCAGATGTTTCATTCGTCCGAATCAGGGCCATCGGGCAGCGGCCCGAGCATACATTCTCGGTACAGTTTTTTTTGTGAGTTTTGGTTACCAATAATCGGATGAAGATCCAGATTGGGCGAATATTCGCTGGCGGGCACCGTTCGACCCAGGGCCTCAGCCATTGCCCGAACATGATGGGGTCCGGCACCGCAGCAGATGCCGATATAGTTGATGCCCATATCGCGGGCACGCATCGTGAACTCGGCCATCTCATAGCGCGTCAGCACGAACGGGTCCAGTGCCACCGGAAAGGCATTTTTGCCGTCAGACAGCCGTAAATCAAAAAAGCTTGGGCTTTGATTGCCTGTGCGGTAGGGAACCGGCAGGGCAGCGACATGGCCGCTGACTTTTTGCCTTATCTCCGCTAAGATCGGCAGCATGGTCTGAGGACCGCGCCCGCAGTTCAGTCCCACCACATCGGCGCCGTTTTCTTCTAGAATTTTGCAAGCGTCCGCCCATACGTACCCATCGCAGCTTTTAGCGGTGGCAGGGGTAAATGTTATCACCGCCGGAAGGCCGGCCTTTTTAATGACCTCCAATGCGATTAAGGCTTCACCCAGGTGACTGAAGGTTTCAGCTACAATAAAATCAACTCCTCCTGAAACGGCCCATTGCACCTGTTCGGTAAAGATCGCTCTGACAATTTGTTCAGACGCTTCTATGCGACTGGTATCATACTCCCATGTATTGCAAATGTTTCCGGCCGTAAGGCACCCATTTGAGTCCGCCACGTTTTTTGCCAGCTCGACAGCCCTCAGATTCAAGGCCTCGAGCTGATCTTCCAATCCCACAGATTTCATTTTTGAACGGTGACCGTAGTACGTGAAAGCGACGACAACATCAGTTCCCATTCGTAAAAACTCCAGGTGCAGTTCCTTGACTGCGTCTGGAAATTTTAAAACGGCTTCAGGTACAAACGGCCCGGCTTTAAGGTAGCCTCTTCTTTCGAGTTCAAAAAGATAGCCTTCGGCAACAAGGACAACGTCTTTTTTTAGTTTATCAGACAGGTTTTCTTTTTTAGGTGTCATTCGTCATTCCTTATATTGGTTTAGCATAAATTTGTTCAGACAACAGTGAGCATAAGTGGTGGCGGTCAGGTCAGGCAAATCCTAATTTAGATTATAGTGTAATCATTTTCGTCTGACGGCAACTGACGTTTCCCGTTTTTCCTGTTGGTTTATAGTGGTTATCAAAAAAACGTTCCGATATTTAAACGTTTTTTTCTACAACCACTTATGTCCCACTTCCGTATATCTGAACACTATTATGGAGAACGGTGTAACAGCGAATTCTTTTGTGAAAGCAACGTTTCGATCAGTGCAACTGCCGGTTTCACATCAATGTGGAAATTATTATAAACGACTCTTCCTGACGTATCGATGATGACGGTCCAGGGAGTGCCACCTGAGCGGTAGTTTCGCATGATCGCCGGTACGTCATGCGTCTGATGATTTCCGGCCGCATGCGCCATGGGAATCTTCAGTTCATATTTTAGCTGGTTTTTGCGAAGTTTGTCTTCGGTATTGATACGGTAACCTTCAAATACGGTTTGAATCCCCACAAACACAACATCATCGACATCTTCAAATGTCTGCGTGAGCTTCTTGAGGGTTGGAAACCCAACCCTTTGACAGCCCGGTCACCAGTCCTGAAAAAAATAAAGATAAACGATCTTGCCACGGTAGTCGCTGAGCCTGATTGAGTCGGTCTTTTTGCCATTGCCATCAATCCAGTTGGAAAGATTCAGCTCCGGAGCCATCTGACCCAGTATGCCGTATGGGGTGCCGGCCGATGCGGTTGGCATTTTAAAAGGGGTATTTAAATTAAAAAAGCCAACGAACAAAAACAATATCACGCCCGCCAGGAGTAGGGCTGTAAAAATTGCATATCGAGCTGTGATTGGCTTATTCAGTATCATTGGATGCGCCTCAGCTTTTTCAGTCAAACCACATGTCTGCGCACATCATCAGGTTTTCACACGCTATTATCGCAGAAGACTGGCGGCTCTAAAGTAGGAAAAAAGGGCCTGTGCATCATTTCAAGCCCGTTGCGGTCTTCATATTGGTAAGGTGCTCGGTTCCCGAAAGAATGATGATGTTTTCAATGAATTGCTGCGCGCTGATCGGCCCGCCAGCCACGGCAAGGTTTGCCGTACGGTCTAAATCCGCATCATCCAGACCGTTAATATATTCAGCAACTGCTGACCCTTTTTCTCGTAAAATTCCGAGCACCTCCTCTTTGGTGCAATTCGCATGTTTTTGGGAGTGTTGTTCATTTCCCCGGTCAATGGCTTCATCGGTAAGCTCCGGCAATGGCTTGCCATCAACAATCATTCTCGCCAGACTATAGGCGCTGTAATGGCCTGCAGCAATATGGCGCGCAACGACACCCACCGGCCAACGTTCACCCGGGCAGATTTTTACCCAATTTTCATCAGCGCATTTTTCAACAAACGCAATCATTTCATTATTGAAACCAGTGAAACGTTCGGATAGTGATTTGGCACGTTGACTCATCGTTGACCTCCTTTGCAAACCAGATAAAGGAAAACTGCTTTAAAACAAGCAGTATGTAAAGTATAAGCCTTTCTCTTTTGTCGTCAATCAACAAACTATCTGATCCGCCTGCGTGTGGGTTGGAATAGTTTGTAGTAAATGAATCATTTTCAATCAATTAAATGCAGGCCAAGAATTGAAGATCATATGATTCGCTGTGCGATTATTTAAAGTTATTTCAGTATGATGTGTATTATTTCTTGCACATATCATTGTACAAAATCGTAACTTTTTTGCTTCTTAATAAAGTAAAATACACCCCATTTATTTCTGTATCACCACCACGCCTCATCAATAGGGCATTTAGCCAGGCCGGCCGGTATCGGCAAATTCAAGGCGCAATTTTTGCACTGCTCACTGCTTATTGAGGCGCCGATGGCCCGTGAATGCCAATCTCAAAAACACATTCACCTGCACGAAATCGGCCGGATAGCCCTCCAGAAAATCCCATCGATTGGCCAAGCGGAAAAATGAAAATAAAGAATCTCCAATATGTTGCTTCAGTCTGCACTCTGATGATCGGAATCGGGATTCTCGGATTAGTCGAGATACGCACCAAGCCCGAGGTACCACGCCACGACCGGCAACATCAAATAGTGCAGCCGGATAGCGAACGATCCGTTTCCATTTCAAAAGGCACCAGCCTGGCCCTGCTGGCTATGGGGATCATTGGTGTGTTGTGTGTCCGTCACAAAAATAAAGCCCCAAAAAAACCTGCTCAGCATAGGGCGCCACAAACCGCATCTGAAGATCGTGATAAAGTATTTATTGATCTCAATAAGCAATATCTGAATTTGCAATATAAAATAACCCAGCACAAATTTTCGGGCGACACGCTGCCGGACTGTCTACTAAGGGAGATTTCCGACATCGAACGCAAGCTCCGCCTGATTTCCAGAGCACTCGAATAATTTTTGGAACGGTGAGTTTTATGTGACCATGTAAAGGGAAATAACGCGGCGGCAATTGCCCAACCGGTCGTCATCTCGCGCGGCCCACAAATAGCTTCTGAAGGTTCTTAAATCATCCCGGTGAAATCAAAACTGAGTTTGCCCTGGAATTTTTCGACGCGCTTGAAGATTTCCTTCAGCATGGTCTGCTCGATGCGTGACAGTTTTTTGGGGTTGATGTAATTATTCGGTGCTGCGTTTTCTTCGACCATCGCTTTTACCTGGCGCGCCAATCGTTGCTGCATCATATAGCTGTATGCCGTCCCCAGCTCATTGTGCTCCGCCGGGCTGATCTTTTTAATGGCCAGCAGTTGATTCAACCGCTCCAGCGTATTGGTCTGGTCAATTTGATTGTTGAGCGCATAGATTCTGGCGTAATCCACAATCGGCTGCATGGCGGCCTTGATGTCAAAAGCATCCCGGTGCTCGCCTTCAGATTCCACCACGAAGTTACGGAAAAATCCGATCGGCGGCGTGAAATACATTGCATTTTCCGCCATATGGCGAAAAAATCCCGGCCAACCCGCCAGCTCTTTAAACAGATATTGGCGCAGATCGACGATCAGCTCTTCGGCACCGTATCCCGCCCTGAAATCAAAGAAAATACTGGCCCGCAGCAACGCTTCCGGCTCCGCCGTGTGAATCCAGCGCCTGAAATAGCTTTTCCAGGTGGATAATGGCTGGCACCAGTTGGCATTTTTTGCCATAATCCCGCCTTTGCAAAGGGCGTAACCGGCCTCATCCAACCAGTTGCAGACCCGCTCGCTGAATTTTAGAAAATATTGGGTCACTTTCTTAAGCGAACCGGAAGGCACATCTTCAAATACAATGGCGTTGTCCTGGTCGGTCTTAAGGGTCTGCTCCTTTCGGCCTTCACTGCCCAGTATCATAAATACAAAGTTGACCGGGGGCGGCCCGAATTCGTCGAGGGCAAATCCGATGATTTTTCGCAGGATCGTATCTGAAACCGTTGTTAACAGGCCGGTCACATTACGGGCTTTGGAGCCGGAATTGATCAGTGTTTCAATCAACCGCGGGACCTGCTGCCGAACCTGCACAATCTGGTTGATAAACTTGGCCTGAATAATCTCGCGAACGATAAATAATGGGGACTGCCCCTGGGCCCGCAATAAATCCCTGTTGGTGATGACGCCAATGACTTTATCCTCATCGTTGGTGACCGCAAGGTGTTTGATATTTTTTTGCATCATTTCCATCAAGGCCTCAAACAGGAGAGCTTTTTTGGAAATCATGCTCAAGGGCGACGACATGATATCGGAAACCGGTTTTAAGATATCATATCCGGCAGCCGTCACTTTTTTTCTTAAATCATTGTCGGTCACCACACCGACAAATTTTCCTCTGGGTTCGCGCACAAAAATGGAACTCGTGTTGTGCTCGCTCATCACCGCCGCGGCTGCCTGGATCGGCATGTTCTGATCGCAAAAAACCAGATCTTTGTTGTATGTGCTTTCAACCGGGCGGTTAAAAAACTCGGTCGTCTGTTCGCCCGGTTTGCGATTGCGGGCAATGATTTCGGCATAGGAGCGATCCAGCATCCGTTTGCCGAAGGTGTCGGTGAAAAAGTCTGAAAAGGCGCCATGTTTTTGGCAGGCTTCTAAAAACAGCTCCTTGGGTAAAATATAGAAATAGGTGTCCTCGCTCACCCTCAGGGTGCGAATGGCGATTCCAGCGTTGACCAGCATGGAAATACCACCGTACATATCCCCTTCGCCGAGCAGCCCGCGCAGGGTTTTTACATCATTTTCCTCAAAATAGCGCTCGGCTGCCCCTTTTTGGATGATATACAAATAATCGATTTTGGAGCGCCCCTGGGCAAACAGGATGGTATCTTTGGGATAGTTGATAATGGAGACCGCAGCAGACATTTTTTCCAGATCCTCTTCAGGAAGAAACGAAAACGGGGCCAGCCCGTGCAGAAAATGAAGCCCCTGACCGGCGGCAACCACCGAGGCATAGGATTTATTCATCATGCGTTTGCGGAACATCTCGGCGAAATACTCGTAAAAACCTGCATGCCGGGTGGCAACATCCAGAAACACGTTCTCCGGCAGCACGTATAAAGTGGCATCCTCAACGACTTTGACCGAGCGAACCGAAATACCGGCATTCATTAATATCGAAATGCCCCCGAAAACTTCGCCCTGTTTGACAATGCCGCTCATTTCCTTTTCGCCGTCGGACTCATAAAAAAGCTCCAATATGCCGTCTTTTACAATATAGACGTACTCCAGTTTCGTTCGGCCCTGAACAGACAGGTCGTGCCCACTGGCATAGTTCTCAATGGAAAGCGATGCAGCGATTCGCCTGCGTTCAGATTGCGGCAGTTTTGAAAACGGGGCCTGCTCTGATATAAATGTAAGTACCGGTACTGACATAGATTCTCCTGATTCATGCAGACAAACGATGCGCAAAGCTTAACGCATGCCATCGCTGCACGTGAAAACGAAAAAAACGCAATCGTCGCTACTACCGTAGCATAACTTGCGCCAGGTGCCAATTCGAATAGCGCTTTGCAGAAGTCAGCGACACGATAGCCTCAAGGCGCATTTGACACTGCGATCCAATTAATTTATAGTGGCATGCTACGAAATAATGACCCATTCCTTTCTTTGCGGGTTAACCGAAGGTGAGCAGTGACTCCCAGGGCTAGAAAAAATAAACGTTTGGTCGGTTTATTTCTGCTGGGTTGCGTTTTATTCAATTACCCGCTGCTGTCATTGTTTAATCTCAAAACCAGCATATTCGGTATGCCCCTGCTGTTTTTATATATCTTCACCGCCTGGGTGTTCTTAATTCTGCTGGCGGCATTGGCAACCAAAACCAGCAGGCGACCCCCTCCAAAATCCGTCAACAGAACTGGGCCATAGCAGATGTTAGAGACCGGGGTCATACTTTTTGTTTCATTTGGCTACATGAGCCTGCTATTCGCCATCGCCCATTACGGCGATAAACGCGCCGATGCCGGGCGCAGCATCATCAGCAATCCTTATATCTACGCCCTTTCCCTGGCCGTATACTGCACGGCCTGGACCTTCTACGGCAGTGTCGGTCTGGCGGTCCACAGCGGGTTGGGTTTTTTAACCATTTACATCGGTCCGACCCTGATGGCGCTGCTGGGATGGTTAATCTGGCAAAAAATTATCCGCATCAGCAAGGTTCACCGCATCACCTCCATTGCCGATTTTATTGCCTCCCGCTATGGCAAAAGCACCACCCTGGGCGGAATTGTTACCATCATAGCGGTCATCGGCATCATTCCTTATATTGCGCTGCAGCTTAAAGCCATTTCAACCGGATTTTTGCTGATCAATCAATATCCCGAGATATCGGTTGCATTTCATTTTTCCGAAGTTCCGATTATGGGCGACCCCGCGTTTTATATCGCCTTGCTGCTGGCCGTATTTGCCATTCTATTCGGCACCCGTCACCTGGACGCAACCGAACGGCACGAGGGACTCGTGGCGGCCATCGCCTTTGAATCGATCGTCAAACTGGCCGCTACGCTGACCGTGGGGATTTTTGTCACCTATTTCATCCATAACGGCTTTGGTGACCTTTTTCAAAAAGTCGCCGAATATGCCGAAGTAAAAAACACCCTTGGCGGGGAATCCGGCAGTGTCAGCTCGTTAATTTTTGATAAATACCTGACGATAAAAGGCCAGGGAAACAGTTATACGGACTGGAGTATTTATTTGTTTATTTCCATGTTGGCCATTATCTTTTTGCCCCGTCAATTCCAGATAGCGGTTGTCGAAAACGTCAACGAAGAGCACCTCAATAAAGCCATCTGGCTTTTCCCGCTTTATCTTCTGGCCATCAATATTTTTGTCTTGCCGGTGGCGTTCAGCGGTGTATTGCGCTTCCCGGACGGTGGTGTCGATGCCGATACATTTGTCCTCACACTTCCGATGGCCGAGCGCCAGCAGCTCATCGCCTTATTTGTTTATCTCGGCGGCATGTCGGCTGCAACCGGTATGGTGATCGTCGAAACCATTGCCTTGAGCACCATGATCTGCAACGATCTGGTTATGCCGGTACTGCTGCGGTTGCCCATAGAAGAGATGGGACTGCGCCAGGATTACAGCGGGCTGCTGCTCACGATCCGCAGGTGCAGTATCATTTTAGTCTTGCTGCTGGGTTATGCCTATTTCCGCACGGTTGGCGAATTCTATGCTCTGGTGTCAATCGGGCTGATGTCCTTTGCGCTGGTGGCCCAGTTCGCCCCGGCTATGCTGGGCGGCATTTTTTGGAAAGGCGGCACCCGCGCCGGCGCCATCTGCGGCCTGCTGGCCGGATTTGCGGTGTGGGTGTACACCCTTTTTTTCCCGTCATTGGTGCAGGCCGGCATTATCTCCCAGAATTTTGTCACCCAAGGGCCGCTGGGCATCGAGCTGCTGAAGCCGTTTGAGTTATTTGGGTTACAGGGCTTCAATCGCATATCCCATGCGGTTTTCTGGAGTATGCTCGTCAATATCAGCACCTATATCAGCGTGTCTATTTTCAGCCGTCCCCAAACCATCGAGCATACCCAGGCTGCCCTGTTTGTCGATGTTTTCAAATATTCCGGTGAAGCCGGCGAATCTCATTTCTGGCGCGGAACGGCCCACCTGCCGGACCTCAAATCCCTGTTAATACGGTTTTTGGGCCGACGGCGAACGGATGAGGCTCTTGCCGACTACGCCGACAAGCGCAAACTCAGCTGGAATTACCTTGTGACCGCCGATGCCGATCTGGTCAGCTATGCTGAAAGATTGCTCGCCGGCGCTATCGGTTCGGCCTCCGCCCGTGTCATGGTAGCTTCGATTGTCAAAGAAGAATCTCTGGGTATCGAAGAAGTATTGAACATACTCGATGAAACCCAGCAGGTGATTGCCTATAGCCGGGAGCTTGAGAAAGCCACCGCCGAACTCCAGGAAGCCAACCGCCGCCTGAAGGATCTGGATCGTCTCAAAGACGAATTTATCTCAACCGTCACCCACGAATTGCGCACCCCGCTCACATCGGTACGCTCGCTGGCCGAAATCTTACATACCAATCCGGGCATCGATGCAGAACAGCACAAGAGCTTTACGGGCATCATCATTAAAGAAAGCGAGCGCTTAACCCGTCTAATCAACCAGGTCCTGGATTATGAAAAAATCGAATCCGCCCAGATGGACTGGGTCATCATTGAGACCGATGTCAAAGAAGTTATCCAGGACGCAGTTGCCAGCACCCGGCAGCTGGTTGAAGATAAAAACATCAGCATCGAGTATGAATTGATCGATCACCCCCCTCTCATATCCGGCGATCGGGATCGTCTGGTTCAGGTCATGGTGAACTTGATTTCAAATGCCGTCAAATTTTGCGACTCCGATCGCGGCAAAATAACCATCCGATTGACAGCCAATGACCAACTGGTGCAAGTTGATGTCCGGGACAACGGCATTGGTATAAAAGCCAAGGATCAAAATAAAATTTTTGAAAAATTTCAACAGGTAAAAGATCCCGCCAAGGGCCGGCCCTACGGCACCGGTATCGGCCTGACCATCAGCAAACGCATCATTGATTTTCACCATGGAAAAATATGGGTTAAAAGCAAGCCCGGCAGGGGGTCTACTTTTTCATTTTCACTGCCAACTTCCCGCGAAGTTGCCATCACCCACTAAAATTGCTTGCGGGCATAAAATGTTTTCCGGGAAGCCGCCAGGGCCTCCTTGAGGGTAAAAATTTGCTGCTGGGACAGCAGCGGTAAAAATTTGAGAAACATTTCGCCGGTGGCCACGGCATCTCCCATGGCGGTGTGCCGGGCCAGGATCCGAACTCCAAGCCGTTTGGCAATGGCTTCCAGATTATGGTCTTCGTGGGACGGATGAACAACGGCCGATAACAATAACGTGTCCAGCACCGGGTTGACAAACCGCACTCCGGTCTGCCCCTCCTTTAATTGCAAAAAGCGCATATCAAAAGCCGCATTGTGAGCCACCAGAATGGTGTCTTTTGCGAAATCATGAAACATCGGCAAAACTTCATCAATGGTCGGCATTCCTACCAACATCTCGGGATGAATTCCATGTATTCGCACCGACGTCCAGGGTATCGAACGCCGGGGGTCCACCAGCTGCTCGAAACGTTCATTTTGCAGTAAGCGGCCGTTGACGATGCGAATCGCCCCCACGGAAATGATCTCATCGCCCTCAGCGGGATTTAAACCGGTGGTCTCGAGATCAAATACGGTGTAGGTCAGCTTTGCCAGCTTGCGGTTCTCGAATTCCGGATGTTGCCCCGCTTGCAAAAACATATCAAAATCGTAAAACTCGGGACGGCTTTCGGGCAAGATCGTCAAAGATCGGGATTTTTCAGGCTTAATGAGGTAGGGAACCGGAAGGAAAAAGCGCACGTAAAATGTATTCTTCAAACGCCTGGATGCATATATGCCGATTTCACCATGGTGATGATCAATCACTTCCCGGAGGGTTAACGAAAGGCCTTCTTTTTCAAACACCAGCGGCTGTGTTTCCCAGGCCCTCATTGCATCTGCCTTTATCGGATGCCCCGACCACAGCAGATCCAGACCGACAAAACGCTTTAGTGGGGTCAAACGGCAGGTAAGCTCACTTACACCGGCGGTTGTTTGGATCTGTTGAATAACGGTTAACAGGGCCAGCAAAAAAGAAGAATGATCAACGCTGACGTAGTGCTCGGCGTTTAAATTCTCCATTTGGATCTTGAGCTGTATCCTCTGACGACAGCGGGCCTGCAATATTTCAAACAGGTCGCGCACCGCAACCCGAACCAGCGGCCATTGATTAAACATCGCATGCGAGGACAGCGTTGGATCGCGCTTTAGAATTTCACCGATATTCAGCGACTCTTTGTGAATAATCTGTTTAAGGGTTTCGAGACGAGTGGCATCCATATGCGGGTATTCCAATATGGTTTCAATGGCCGAGCGAATGCCGGCAAATGAGGCCCGGATGCCGCGGGTAAAGGATTTTAAGGTGAGGTTTAAATAATTTTGCGATTCAAGCTGCTGGGTAATATCAGACAGAATCAGAATCAAGCCGGAGAAATGCCTGCGGTGGTTCAAAACCGGCACCGCTTCGGCCCGCAGCAGGGTATTTTCGGCCCCCGGGGAAACAAAATACGAGACCACATCCGGTTCGTTATGCTCTAATTTAGCGGTTATCTGATCGATGGTGTGCCGGATTAAATTTTCGTCAAACACCTCGAAAATAGAGCGCCCCAGACCGATAAATCGTAGGGATTTTTCATGGCTGCGATCGTCCAAACTCGACAACAGCAGTCTTGCACGGTTGTTGTACAAGAGAATCTGACCGCCGGGGTTGCACACAATCACCCCTTCGGGCAACTCCGACATAATGGCGGCCAGGATATTTTTCTCTTCCTCTGAATGAGCCCTGGCACTATTGACGCGGCTTTCAATATCATTTAGCAGGGATTCGTAATGCGCCGCCCCTTCGTTTAACCGATCACAAAGTTGCTGAATTTCTGCCGCACCTGCAATCTCAAAGCGGTGTGAGGGATTGGTGGGATTAACCAGTGATATTTGTTCGGTAATTTTTCGCAGGGGCCGGATGTATTTGCGCAAAACACTGTCCAGAAACAATGCGCCAACCAGCAACAGAAGCACGGCCAGGATGAGCAGCGGCCCGAAATGGTCTTTGAAGAGGTCCAGCAAAAAGCCGAGCGCTTCGGGGGATAGTTGAGCTTTAAACCAGACTGCGAAACCAACGCATATGATTAGCCAAGCTGCAAAAGATAGCGCAATTGCCTGCCAGAATTTATGTCCCCGTCTTTTCATGCGTTTTTTCAAGAAGCTCTTTGACCTTGGCAACCACTTCTGCATTCGAAAACGGTTTGATAATATAGGCGTCCGCCCCGAGTGCCATGCCTTTGGCAATTTCGACCTCGCGGCCCTTGGCGGTTAGAAAAATGATCTTAACATTTCTAAAATCAGGATTCAAACGTACGATTTCGCATACTTCATACCCATCAATACCGGGAAGCATGATATCCAAAAGGATGAGATCCGGCTTGTATTTTAAAATAACATCAAGCGCATCCTCGCCGTTCTTGGCAATGATGACATTATAGCCCTGTTGCTCCATCAAAAATTGGATCGGAACGACGATGCTCGGCTCATCATCTACGATGAGTATTTCTTTGGGCATAATGATACCACTTTATTCTTTTTTGGCCTTGGCGTAACCGATGCCGATCAGCGCTTCCTCCATTTCCTCCAAAATGACGGGATCATCGATGGTTGCCGGCACATTGTAAGGCGTATTATCGGCGATTTTTTGGATCGTTCCGCGCAAAATCTTGCCGGACCGCGTTTTCGGCAGGCGCTTGACCACCGTGGCCGTTTTAAAAGAAGCCACCGGTCCGATGCGTTCTCGAACCATCTGGATGACTTCCCCGACAATATCGGCCGAATCACGGCTCACGCCGGCGTTGAGCACTAAAAAGCCAACGGGCACCTGACCTTTAAGCTTATCTTCGACCCCCAGCACCGCGCACTCGGCCACATCCGGGTGATCTGCCAGGACTTCCTCCATGGCGCCGGTTGAAAGGCGGTGACCGGCGACATTGATGATATCATCGGTGCGACTCATTACAAAAACATAGCCTTCGGCATCAATAAAACCGGCATCCGCGGTTTTATAGTATCCGGGAAATTCTTCCAGATAGGCCGCCAAAAAACCCTGATCATTGTTCCACAGCGTGGGAAGTGTGCCCGGCGGCAGGGGAAGTTTGGCCACCAGTGCGCCAATTTCTCCGGGCCCAACCGGTTGGGTATTTTCGTCGACCACCTGCAGGTTCCAGCCCGGAGCCGCTTTGGTGGGCGAGCCTTCCTTGACCGTAAAATGGTGCAGCCCCAGACAGTTACCGGCAATAGCCCAGCCGGTTTCCGTCTGCCACCAGTGGTCGATGACCGGGATGTTCAGGCTCTTTTCGGCCCATTTCAAAGTGTCCGGATCCAGGCGCTCACCGGCCAGAAAAAGGGCTTTAAAATTAGACAAATCGTAATTTTTCATCAGTTCGGCTTTGGGATCTTCGCGTTTAATGGCGCGAAATGCCGTGGGGGCTGTAAACATGACCTTGACGTTATGTTCGGAGATCACCCGCCAGAAAACACCAGCATCCGGGGTGCCCACCGGTTTGCCTTCAAATAAAATAGTGGTACATCCTTTCAGCAAGGGGCCGTAAACGATGTACGAATGGCCCACGACCCAACCCACGTCCGACGCCGCCCAATACACATCCCCGGCTTGCACATTGTATACGGCACCCATGGTCCATTTTAAAGCAACCATATGCCCGCCGTTGTCGCGCACCACGCCTTTGGGCACGCCGGTGGTCCCTGAGGTGTACAGGATATAAAGGGGATCGGTGGCCGCCACCGATACACAGTCATGCGGCTGGGCTTTTGCCGTGGCGTCGTCCCAATCCAGGTCGCGCCCGTCTATCATCGAGGCGGGTTCCATGGGTCGCTGTTTGATAATACAATAATCCGGTTTGAAGTCGGCCATATCAATCGCCTTGTCAAGCAGCGGCTTGTAGGCAATGATGCGTTTCACTTCGATACCGCAGGAAGCGGTCACGATGACCCTGGGCTTAGCGTCATTGATACGCACTGCCAGTTCTTTGGCGGCAAACCCGCCGAAGACCACTGAATGCACCGCGCCGATACGGGCGCTGGCCAGCATGGCAATCACCGCTTCGGGGATCATCGGCATGTAAATCAGGACCCGATCGCCTTTGACCACACCCCGGGCGGCCAGAGCGCCAGCAAAGCGGGCCACCTCATCACGCAGTTGGGTATAGGTAAATTTTTTGATGGTATCGGTAACCGGGGAGTCATAGATCATCGCATTTTGGTCACCGCGGCCGCTATCGATGTGGTAATCCAGCGCGTTGTAGCACGTGTTCATCTGCCCGCCGCTAAACCAGCGAAAAAACGGTTCGTTGGTGTCATCCAGAACCTTGTTCCACTTTTGGTACCAGTGGCAGTCTTCAGCTGCCGCCCCCCAGAAACCGTTCGGGTCTGCGATGGATTGTTTGTGTGCGATTTCATAAGGGTTTGCCATGATTTGCCTCCTTTGGACGGGTGGTCGTTCAAAATTGTGTCGTGATTAAAATGGCTGCTACTTTTGTCGGTCACCTCGACGTTAGACTTCAGGATTCATCGTATACAGATTATAGAGGACAGAGGACAGATTGGTGCTTCATCTTTCAGCTTTTATCATCTGCCTTCTGTTATCTGTCATCCGACCCCTGTCGTCTGTCGTCTGAATTCTGTTTTATGTCTTCTGTCCTCTGTCTTCTGTCCTCTGACTTCTGTCCTCTGACTTCTGTCCTCTGTCTTCTGTCCTCTGACTTCTGTCCTCTGTCTTCTGAAACCTGACACCTGACACCTGACACCGATGCATTTGTGTATGCCTTTTGAGCTTGGGTATGAACGGGTCGGTTTTCCCTTTGCCCTCCCCCTTTTGCGCTGCCCGTTTCAGGACCTGCTATCGGATGTCTGCACTTTTTGTTTCAAAAAATCCAGGTGTCGGCGGATACCTCTGTCGGTATTCGGTTCGTTGCTGAAAATGCGCTCGAGGAATCCGGGGGAATCATCTATTTCGGGATCCAGCGCCAATGCCTTTTCATAATCGACAATGGCCTTTTCATACTCTTTCAAGTGGCTGTAGGCAATTGCCCGATTGACATAGGCATTGGCGATTTCGGGATTGATTTCAATGACCCGATTGTAATCTATGAGAGACTCCTGGTAACGCCCAAGGGTATTGAGGGTGTTCGCCCTTCCCAAGTAGCCATCGGTATGGGCTGGATCAATTGAGATGGCGCGGTTGAAGCTTTCAAGGGCTTCCTCCGGCCTGTTCCGATTGAGGTGGGAAAGACCGTCCAAAACGGCGTCTTTATAATCAGAGACCCCCAGACCGCAGCCGGCAACCGTGAATAAACAAATTATTAGCGTTAAAAGTAGTCGGTGCATTTTTTGGAGATTAGATTTCACTTTGCGTAAAAGGATTGGATGAGGAGGCGCAAAGCCTCCTCATCCTTTTGATATCCAATTCATCAGGGTTAACGTCTACACGTCAGACACCTGACTGTCCCCGGGAGGATGTCTCGGGAACTGGCTCGTCTTCATAAATATCGTGCTTCAAGGCATCAAAATCGGTAGTGATATTGGTCGACATCTGCAGTTTGTAAGCCAGAAACCACATCATGCAGATACCCAGTATCCACCAGATAATCTGCCAGATCCAGATGGAAGACATCCCCATGGGCCAGGTAGCCGGTTTCAGCGGATCGCCAAAGATCGTGTTGCCGATCACACAGCCCGGGCCGATGGCAAACATAAACCAGACCAGGGTAATGATCCAGCCCCATTTGACCAGCGGCTTCTTCTCCTCGGGCAGGCCGGCATGTTGATGAACGAAACCGTGCCATTCCGCTTGTTTTGCTTCTTGCTCGCCCGTCGGTTGGGTGAACATACTCACCAGAATGGCGATCGGCAGGTTGAACAGGATGCCCCAGCCTGCCGCATGAAACGTCAACGGGCTGTTGCCCCAGGGAAGACCGAAATCAAATCTAAAGGTAACCAGCACCGCCAGCATACCGCAGATCAGACCGGTGACCACTCCCTGACGGGTGAGGAATTTCCAGTAACAGACCGCAATCAGCGCCGGGTACATCATAAACCCGTAGGAGGTCGCAAATGCACCGAGCATCACGATGGCGCCCGGTACAATCGTGGCGAATATCAGCGCCAGACCGACTACGATCGTAACAGTGACACGGCCCCAGTAAGTTTGCTGGGTTTCGCTCATGTCTTTTTTAATGTAGCGCTTGACGATGTCGCGGGTCAGCATACCGCTGGCGGTGGACATATAGGCAGCGCCGGTGGACTGCATGGCCGCCAGCGCACAGATGGCCAGAAGGCCCACGGCAAACGGCGCCGTATCCTTCATCAGATGGATCAGATATGGCACCAGATTGGCCTGTTTGCCCCCCACCAGGTTGGCCAGCGGGAGTACCGTCTCACCGCTACCGCTGGGCAACAACGCCAGCACCCAGCCGCCCATGCCCTGCATAGCGGTAAAAATAAACAGAGCAAATCCGATACCCAGGGTGGAGGCCCACACCTGCTGCAGCGGAAAGGGTCTGGGGTTCTTGTTGGCAAAAGCCCACATCGAAAACGCCGGGGAGGCGTGAATTCCCATCAGAGCGAACATGTAACTCAGGATCATCAAGCCGGTCCAGGTGCCGCCGACGGCTTTGGGGCCGTGCGCGACAAACTGCATCACTCCGGGCACCGCCACGAAATGACTGTAGCCGTCCGGTGTAATTTTGAAGATGGACTTCTTGTTGGCCAGAAAGACTTTGGCCGCCTCCGGATCCGCCCAGGCGGGCACAGCCGTTCCGCCGCTGTTAATCCAGGCCACGATGTCGCCGAACTTGGATGTCAGCGCGTCAAAGCCCCCGGCAAATTTCATGGAAATAATGCCCAGAGTGACAATCCCGCTCCAGAGCAAAACACACTGGGCCGTGTCGACGTAAGCCACCGAGCGCAAACCGCCCAGGCCCACATACAGCAGCACGACAATGGCCAGCATCCACATGCCGACGTTAACCGAAAACAGGCCGTCGGTTAAAATGTTAAAGAGCACCCCTGAGGCCCGCAGCTGAATTCCCAGGTAGGGCACACTGAAAAACAGCGCTACGAGGACGGTCAGAATACGCATGGCCTCTGAGTTAAAATATCCGTTGTACATCTCCCCCGGGGTGACAAACCCATAGCGTTTGCCGATCAGCCACTGGCGCTTGAGAAAAAGGACGCCTGTAAACGGAATGGTCAGCACATAAAAAGATGCATATCCGTAAGGCAATCCGTCGCGCCAGATTAAAGCAGGGTGGCCGACAAAAGTCCATCCGCTAAATGAGGTTGCCGTGGCAGCCAGCACAAAAACCCAGATGTTGAGCTGACGGCCGGCGATGAAGTAATCGGTCCCTTTCTTGGCCCTCAGGTAACCGGTAACGCCGATGGTAATGCAGTATCCCCAGTAAAGGAGAACAAAAAAGAACAGCCAGTATACATGTGACCCCATGTTCTTCTCCTTTCCTAATTAATAGATAACTTGCGGTTTATTTCCGAAACGACTCTTTTTGAGACGGCATCACCTCCTTTTCTTTGAGCGTTAAACAAATAATCTGATCGCAGTGTTAATTCCGAATTGTCTGCAGATACGTGTCGCGTCCAGTATGGCTTCCATCCCCGCAGTCCGTCTGTCATTTTTTTGCGGTCCGTTGACAGTTCATTCGGATTCCCGGTTGCCTGTCCGTTTCAGATTCTGATTCAGTTGCGCTTGCGTTCTTGCCAGGCAAAACAGCGATCAGGTTTTTCTATCCCAAACAGGTCGAAACCCTATTTCTTAGCCATCTTTGTTATTTCTTCAACGATTTCAGGGTTGGCCAGGGTGGTCACATCCCCAACGTCTTTGTCGTTTGAGATCGCACCCAGCACCCGCCGCATGATCTTGCCCGAACGGGTCTTGGGCATGTCGGTGACGATCCAGACTTTGCGCGGTTTGGCGATCTTGCCGATCTCCACGCAAACTGTATCCGATATTTTCTGCGCCAGCTCGTCGGAGGCTTCCAGGCCGGGTTTTAACGCGATATAGAGATCCGGTTCTTTACCCTTGATATCATGGGCCACCGGTACCACGGCCGCCTCGGCCACCTCCTCGACCACCAGAGCGGCTGATTCGATTTCCTTGGTTCCCAGTCGGTGGCCGGAAACGTTGATGACGTCGTCAATGCGGCCCAGGATGCGATAATAGCCGTCTTCGGATTCCACGGCCGCATCACCGGTCATATAGGGCCAATCGCGCCAGTCTTTGCTTTTGGGATCCTTGCAATAGCGGGCATAATAGGTCTCGACAAACCGGTCACGATCGCCCCAGATGGTCTGGAACCCGCCGGGCCAGGGATTCTGAATACAGATGTTGCCGGCCTTGCCGGCCCCCGACGGAATGACATTACCCTCGTCATCGTAGATGATCGCATGGATGCCCGGCACGCCCGGACCGGCGCTGCCCGGCTTCATGGGTGTAATGGCCGGGATCGTGCTGCATAGAAAGCCGCCGGTCTCCGTCTGCCACCAGGTGTCCACAATGGCCGCTTCACCCTTGCCGACGACCTCGTAGTACCATTTCCAGACTTCGGGTTCGATGGGCTCACCGACGGTGGTCATGTGTTTAAAGTGGTAATTGTATTTGGCGGGCTCGTCCGGGCCGATTTTGCGCAAAGCCCGGATGGCGGTCGGGGCGGTATGAAAGATGTTGACATCCAGGTTCTGGGCGATGCGCCAGGGTCGTCCGGGGTCCGGATAGTTGGGAACCCCTTCAAAAACGACGGTGGACGCGCACAGCGACAGTGGACCGTAAACGATGTAAGAATGCCCGGTAATCCAGCCAATGTCGGCCATGCACCAGTAAACATCTTCCGGGTGAATGTCCTGCACATATTTAGACGTGCCGGCAACGTAAGCAAGATAACCGCCGGTGCCGTGCTGACAACCTTTGGGTTTGCCGGTGGTCCCGCTGGTGTACATCAGAAACAGGGGCGCTTCGGCCGGCATGGGTACCGGATCGACCCGCTGGCCGTAATAGTCTTTTAAAACATCGTTGACAAAATAGTCGCGCCCTTCCACCATAGGAGTTTCGCTTGAAACTTTCCCCGGGTAGCGCTGCCAGACGAGCACTTTATCCACCTTCTGACCGTCTTTTTCCGCCAGATCAACGGCAATATCTGCATTTTGTTTGTGGTTGAGCAGCTTGCCGGCGCGGTAGTAGGCATCAGCCGTAATGAGAACGTTACTGCCGGAATCGACAATCCGATCGGCACAGGCCCGACCGCTAAAACCACCGAAGACTTCGGAATGAATCACGCCCAGCCGGGCACAGGCCAGCATGGTGATGGGCAGCTCGGCAATCATGGGCATGTGCAGCGTTACCCGATCGCCGGCTTTCAGCCCGGCAAAATCCTGCAAGAGGGCCGCAAATTCGTTCACCCGCACGAAAAGCTCCTGATAGGTGATATGTTCAACTTTTTCGTCTTCAGGTTCCGAAACAAAATGGATGGCGGTCTTATTTTTGTTTTTGGCCAGATGCCGATCCACACAATTGTAGCTGGCATTTATTTTGCCGCCTTTAAACCATTTCCAGCAGGGCGCATCACTGGTATCTAGAATTTCGTCCCAATATTCATACCAATCGAGAAGATCGGCATATTCTTTGAAGCAATTGGGGAAATTGTCCAGGCTGAACCGCTCGTACACGGCAGGATCAGTCATATTGGCCTGGGCAATAAATTTTACCGAAGGATGGTAAAATTTCTCTTCACCCCAGTGGACCGCAATTTCAGCTTCAGAAGTTTCGACGATCTCTTTTTCTGCCATAATATCCCCCTTTCGTTAACAATTTTAGGTGATAATGAGCTAAAGTGTGTATGGACTCTTTTGATGACCCTGGGGTCAATCTAAAAATAGGTTGAAATGAATATAATTTATTAAATATTACATATCTTAAATTATTTATGTATTATAAATATTATTCACTATTTGATGTGATGTGTTCGATTATAAAGTTTTTAGTTTTTTACATCCCTTTGCAAGCGGTTGTCAACATGATTTTTGTTCATTTTTGATATTTTCGAAACCAAACGGCAAATTCGCAATTCAAGGCCTGATATTCAACCTGAAAAACCTCGATTAATATGCGTTTGGCGCGGCAGCGCTTTCTTGCATTTGACGCAGGCATGGTTACCTTTAATGCCATGAAATCACATGATGAAAAGATACCGGATCCAAAAGAATTAGAGAAAGAAATTGGTGAGTTTTTGTCCAAAAAATTCGGCGATAACGTCAAAATTGTAACGCCGGTCGTTTTATCCGAGAAAAACGCCGTCGATACCGTTAAACCGCCGCCCAAGCGCAAAAAAGAAATAAATTTTGACTTGAAGCCGGAAGAGTTGATCGCTTATCTGGATCAATTCGTTGTCAAGCAGGACAACGCCAAAGCAATTTTGGCCACCAAAATCTGTACCCATTTTAATCGCATCCGACGCGCGCGGGAGGGACCGGAAGATACGGAAAGCACCACCAAGGTGGGCAACATTAAAAACAATGTGCTGATGATCGGGCCGACCGGCGTGGGTAAGACTTACATAATTAAACTGATTGCCGCCAAAATCGGCGTGCCGTTTGTCAAGGGCGATGCGACCAAGTTCAGCGAAACCGGCTATGTCGGCGGTGATGTCGAAGACCTGGTGCGCGACCTCGTGCGCGAAGCAGATGATGATATCGAACTGGCCGAGTGCGGCATTATCTATATCGATGAAATTGATAAGATTGCTTCCAGTCGCAACATTATCGGGGCCGATGTATCGCGGACCGGTGTGCAACGCGCGCTGTTAAAACCGATGGAAGAGACCGAGGTCGATCTTAAAGTGCCCCATGACCCTATTTCCATGATTCAGGAGATCGAGCGGTTTCGCAAAACCGGAAAGCGCGAAAAACAGTCGGTCAATACCGCCAACATTCTGTTCATCATGAGCGGGGCCTTTATGGATCTGGTGCCGATCATTCAAAAACGTCTGACAAAACAGGAAATTGGTTTTGGGGCCCGGATCGAGCGCCCCCAGGAGCAGTTTAATATTCTGACACAGGTTAAATCCGAGGACTTTATTCGGTTCGGATTCGAATCGGAATTCGTTGGGCGGCTGCCGGTGCAGGCCGTATTTGAAAATTTAACCGAAACCGATTTGTATGATATCTTAAAGAACCCCAACAATCCGATCATTCTCGGTAAAAAGCTGGATTTTGCCGCTTACGACATCGAGATCAAATTTGAGGATCAGGTATTGCACATGCTGGCTCAACAGGCTTTTTCTGAAAATACCGGTGCCAGAGGTCTGGTGAGCGCTGTTGAAAAAACACTGCTCGAATTTGAAAAAAAACTGCCGTCTACCCGGATTAAAAAATTTCCGGCCACCCTGGACATTATCAAAAAGCCGGAATCATCTATTGAAAAACTAACCAAGGCCGATGATACCCGTTTCGACGACATTTTTGAAAATCTGGCCCAGGAAGAACGGCAGCGCATCAAACAATATCTTGAATCAAACAAGTCGCACCTGGAAAAAAAATACAACCTGACAATGACATCTTCACGGGCAAATCTCGTGGCCCGGGCGTATGCCAAAAATATCATGGATATTGAAAACGTCGTTAAACACATTAAAACCAACTACGATGAAATAAAGAAAATGGAACTGTACTTTTTCAAAAATCATGATATGAACATTGTCCTGGAAGAAGATGCGATCGATTTTATCATGGAACAACTCATTCAGGCACCGATCGATCTGAAAGCTGTTTACGAAAAGGTTGACATGGACTTTAAACACGGACTCAAATTGGCCCGGGAGAAAACCGGCCGCAGCCGCTATTTTATTACCCGTCAAGCCCTGCTGGACCCCGAAGCCTATATCAGCCAGATGATCCAGAGTGAATTTGAAGCCGACTGAGCAAATCGGAAAATCTGAGGTAAAGCTTCGCGCTTTAAACGGCCAGGCCCAATTGACTTAACCCCTATTGTTTAAAGCGGAATAAACCCATGATCGGAATTTCTAAACTTTACTGCGGGACCGTTGAGCCCTCTGATGCCCTGCGCTATGGGCGCCATTCGGGTAAACTGCCGTCCCATCTGCTACAGTTCTCCAAAGACAAGCGACCGGTGGTTGTCTGGAATGCGACCCAACGCTGCAATCTCAAGTGCGTACACTGTTATGCCCATGCCAAAGCTTTGGCCAACGATAACGAACTGAGCACCCGCGAGGGCAAGCAACTGATTGATGACCTGGCCGGTTACGGTGCGCCGGTGATTCTTTTTTCCGGCGGTGAACCGCTGGTGCGCAAAGATCTTCCCGAACTGGCCGGCTATGCCGTCGATAAAGGGATGCGGGCGGTGATTTCAACCAATGGCACATTGATTGGCGCCAAGCTGGCCCGAACCCTGAAACGCATTGGGTTGTCTTACGTCGGTATCAGTCTGGACGGCATGCAGGATATCAATGATCGCTTTAGAGGTGTTAGCGGCGCTTTTCAATCGGCGATGGAAGGCATTAAAAATTGCCAGGATGCCGGGATAAAGGTGGGTCTGCGCTTTACGATAAACAAGTTTAACGTTAATGAGATCCCCCATATATTTAACCTCATTGAAGAAATGGATATCCCCCGGGTGTGCTTCTACCATCTGGTTTATGCCGGCCGCGGAAGCGAAATGGTTGCAGAGGATCTGACCCATGAGGCGACCCGTTCCGCAGTCGATCTGATCATCGATGAAACCAAACGCCTGCATGACATCGGCAAACCGAAAGAAGTTTTAACCGTCGATAACCATGCCGATGGGCCCTACCTTTATTTAAGACTGCGCAAAGAAGACCCGCAGCGGGCCAAAGACGTGTTGGAGCTGCTGCAGTGGAATGAAGGCAACAACTCCGGACGGGGTATCGGCTGTGTCAGCTGGGACGGCGAGGTGCATCCGGATCAATTCTGGCGCCATTGCAGTCTCGGCAACATTCGGCAGCGACCGTTTTCCGAGATCTGGGCCGACCTCTCCAATCCGCTGCTGGAAAAACTCAAAGACAAGAAAAAGCATGTCAAAGGCCGCTGCGCTGACTGCCGCTGGTTGGATATTTGTGGCGGCAATTTCAGGGTCCGCGCTGAAGCCACCACCGGCGATTTGTGGGCCCCGGATCCGGCCTGCTATTTGACCGACGAAGAGATTGGTCTGACGGATGGGTCATAGAATGCAATTGACCACCGGACAGGTTTATTTTTCTTCCTTATTTAGATAAAACTCGAAATTCGAAACAAATCCGATGTAATCAAATTTTAGAAGGACAGCTTATGTTATTTCCAGATTACAGACCCAGGCGACTGCGGCAAAATGAAGCCTTTCGCCGCATGATTCGTGAAACTCACCTGACGGTCGATGATCTCATTTTGCCCCTGTTTGCAATTAGCGGTCAAAATGTCCGGACCCCGATTGAATCAATGCCCGGACACTTTCAACTATCCATTGATCAGTTGATTAAAACCGCGACTTCTGCAAAGAATCTGGGCATTCCGGCGGTGATGCTCTTTGGCATACCGGATTCCAAGGATCCCCTGGGGACTCGTGCTTACGCTGCTGACGGCATTGTCCAAACCGCCGTGCGGACCATTAAGGATAAGCTGCCGGAGCTGGTGGTCATCACCGATGTGTGTCTGTGCCAGTATACCGACCACGGCCATTGCGGCGTGGTGGAAGGACAAACGATTGACAATGATGCCAGCTTGGATCTTCTGGCCCGGACGGCACTGTCCCATGCCAAGGCCGGCGCCGATATGGTGGCCCCCTCGGATATGATGGATGGCCGCGTGGCCGAGATTCGCAATATTCTTGATGAAAACAATTTCAGTCAGGTGCCGATTATGTCCTATGCGGCCAAATACTGCTCAGCGTATTACGGACCCTTCCGCAGTGCCGCGGATTCGGCCCCGCAATTTGGCGATCGGCGCACCTATCAAATGGATCCGGCAAATGCCATGGAGGCCATCCGGGAAGTTTCGATGGACGTCGAAGAAGGGGCTGATATTGTCATGGTTAAACCGGCGCTGGCCTATCTGGACATCATCTGCCGCGTCAGAGAAGAATTTGATCTGCCGGTTGCAGCCTATAATGTCAGCGGCGAGTTTGCGATGATAAAAGCGGCCGAAAAAATGGGCTGGATCGACGGGCCCAAAGTGATGCTGGAAACGCTCACCGCCATCAAGCGGTCCGGAGCCGACATGATTCTGACCTATTTTGCCATAGATGCGGCGAAAGCGCTTAAAGCTTAAAGACTGACTGACAATGAACCCAAAACATCCCCATCCGCATACCCAGGATAAGAAAAACCAGTTGCGTCTGGTTGCCTGGGAAACGACCCGAAACTGCAATCTGGCCTGTGTGCATTGCCGGGCTTCGGCCAGCATGGGCCCCCACAAAGGCGAACTGGGCACGGAAGAGGCCCTGGGTCTTTTGGATCAAATTGCTCAGGTCGCAAAACCGATTATCATTCTGACCGGCGGCGAGCCCTTGCTGCGCTCAGACATCTTTGATATTGCCCGCCATGGCACCCGGCTGGGCCTGCGCATGGTCATGGCCTTGAACGGCACTCTGGTTACCGAAACGGTGGCCCGGCAGTTGGTCGATTCCGGTATTCAACGCATCAGCGTCAGCATAGACGGTTCGAGCGCCGAAACCCATGACCGCTTTCGACAGGTCAAAGGTGCCTTCGAAGGTACGCTGCGGGGCATCGAGTTGATCAAAAATGCCGGCCTGGAATTTCAGATCAACACCACCATCACCAAAACCAACCTTAATCAAATTCCGGCCATCCAGGATCTGGCCGTCGAACTCGGCGCCGTGGCGCATCATATTTTTCTTCTGGTTCCCACCGGGCGCGGCAAATATATTGTCGACCAGGCGATCGACGCGGGCGAATATGAACGCACCCTCAACTGGTTCTATGATCAGAGAGCCAACACACCGCTGCAGCTGAAAGCCACCTGTGCGCCCCATTATTATCGCATCCTCAGACAACGAGCCAAAGAAGAAGGCATTTCCGTTAACTTCCAAACCCACGGGCTGGACGCCGTCACCCGCGGATGCCTGGGCGGGGTCGGCTTCTGCTTTATATCCCATCGGGGCATTGTGCAGCCTTGCGGTTACCTGGATTTAAATTGCGGTGATGTTCGGCAGTCATCATTTGCCGACATATGGAATCAGTCGAATATCTTTTTGGAGCTGCGCGATTACGACAAGCTGAAGGGAAAGTGTGGGCCCTGTGAATATAAACGTGTTTGCGGCGGCTGCCGTGCACGGGCCTACGAGGCTACCGGTGATTTCATGCGAGAAGAGCCCCTTTGCAGCTACGAGCCCCGTTCAAAGAAGTGAGCATCCCAACCATACCGTTTACCGCTTTCCAAGTGAAACCCATCCATCCCGCTCGCCGACGAATACATTAGAATTTGAGCAAACGCCTGAAAACTGTTGACCCTTTCGGACAGTTTGGTATCATTTTATAGTGGTTGTCAAAAAAACGTTCCGATATTTATAGGGGTTGTCAAAAAACGTTGCGGTATTCAAACGTTTTTTTCTACAACCCCTTATGCCGCACTTCTGTATTTCGGAACATAAATATGGAAAACGGTACAAACGTTTTTTTCTACAACCACTTATGCCCCAATTCCATATATCGGAACACTATTATGGAAAGCGGTATAAATAAGCCCCCAACAAAGAGGTCCTATGAAAATCCAAGCTTTGATGATTGCAGAACCCATCACCATCAGGCCCCACGCATCGGTCAGTGAGGCCATTGAGTTGATGAAAGCCAATTCTATTCGGCATCTTCCGGTGGTCGCCAGCGGAAATCGGCTGGAAGGATTCTTGACGCTGGCAGATTTAAAACAGCGCCTGATCCCCTCGATGCTGGGTGATATCTCCCTGGATGATTTGATGATTAAAAACCCGATCACGGTCAATCCCGATG